>NZ_JFGT01000001.1 GCF_000599885.1 Pantoea sp. IMH
TGGCTTTTTTCATCGCAGTCAGCTCGCCCTGCGTCCTCGCAATATCTGCCGCCTGGCTCCCTATCTCCGCTATCAGCTGCGCCTGCTGCTGGCGGCGCTGCGCTTTATAAGCCAGAGACAGGCACACCCACAACCCGCCGTTACACCGAGGGCTATATCCGGGATCAACGCAAATTTGAGCCGTCGACGTCCATTACCCTTAAAGGCCGCTGGATGGCGGCGCTGGGGTTTGAGACGGGACAGAAGATCGATGTGTTCGCCGGGCCGGGGCAGCTGATCATCCGGCTGGCCGGGGAGAAGTAGCTGACGGGTTTAAAGTAAAATCCCAGCCGGTTGGCTGGGATTGTCTGGTTTATTTAATGGAATCTTTTCGCTCTTGTAGTTTGGCTTTTATCCATATGCCACCTCCGAGGATACCGCCACCTGGTATTGCTTTACTTAAGGAATAAGTTGATTCTTTAAAAAAATCAAAATAAAACTCATTGCCATTTTTCAAGTGAAAAATTAATGCAATCCCAAAGCTTAATAAAAAAACTATTAAAAAAATCGCAACCATCCAATAAACGATGAGGAAAATAAACAACGGAAAACCAACCTTTTTGAATCTCATCATTCATTCCCACCATGATCTAGTTGCTCTTTAAATTTATTACCAGATACTTCAGATGTAATGGAACTTACAACAGCCTCACTTACCTCAGATGTCGTCTCTTTAACTACTGGCTTCGTAACTTCTGAAGCAATTTTCCCAGCAATGCCTCCAGCCACACTACCAAATCCTGCCCCAATCACAGCGTTGGTAGGATCCTCTCCTTTAATACTGCTCCCGATCGCAGCTCCTCCCATATTGACAGGAGTTGAAGCTATAATGCCTTTTCCTGTCGTTGCTGCTGCTGTGACTCCTGCCATAATCGCATCCACATAGCTGAACGGATCTTTTCCTGCAAGCTGAACGCCAGCATTAACTCCAACACCGATTGCCGCATTCGTTGCCATCCCTTTCACAGTAAGGCCTAGCACGCTACCGCTAAATATCAGCGGCGCATCTCCAATACTGGCATTCGATTTATGGTAGCCCCAGGTATTTACAATGCTCTGAGCCTGATTCAATACCGCATTGTCAGGATTGCGTTCATAGCCTGGATAGGCAAAAAGATTGTGCACTATCTGTTCGGCTTTATCCGCACCATAAGCAGCCTGCATTTCAGCTGCATAAGCCCTGACATAGCTATTCAATGCAATTTTTTCAGATTCCGACAATGACGATGGGTCACGGCGGAATTTGGTCATAAGAACATCGCTAATTTTATTCGCATTTTCCTGCTTAATCACTTCGTTCGCATTAGCCAGGGATTTATCTCCCTGCTTTATCTTTTCGATGGCGCTGTCCAGTTTCTCAGAAGAAGTTATACCCAGAAAATTATTCTCAACAACAACAACGTTATCCGCTGCGGATCCTGATGCCGAACTTACTTTTTCCCTGTCCTTTCCATGAGTTAGGACTGGTTTTACCTGCTGCGTTTTGATGCCCGGATATATTTTCCCCGACGCGCTTTTTTCGCCCGCGCACGCTACCGCACTGGTGAACATCACCAGGCACAGCAGCCACCGCGCCGCCTTCCTTAACCTTTTCATCCCGCTTTCCCTGCGTTTTCGGTTCGCGCATTTTAACAGCACTTTTGCCGCTGTCATTACCGGTTATCACTCGCGGCGCAGAGTCGGGACGCAGCTTGTCTGTGGCCCGGCTCTGCGTCTGCCGGGCGCGGGCTGGCGAGGCCCGCAAGCGGCGGAACGGCGCTCTGTGGCACTGATGGTTGAAGGATGTGAGGCTTTGCATGACCGTGTCGTGGCCGGACGGCTTCCTGCCTGGCCGCCGGAGCACCACAGCCTGAGGAGACAATGCTTTTGCATGACCACCACGAACCGGGGCGGGTAGCGGAAGCTGGCTGTGACGGCAAGGAGTGACCCGCTTCTTTTTGCGGGGCACGACCCGGCACAGACAGACGCAGCCGGGCGGGCATTAACTTCTTTCAGCGGAGGCCGCAGGCCGACCACATTATTGCTGTTGGCTGAAGGCGGTGATGTTGCTGAGCCAGGGTCTTGCAGACGACGCCGTGGCCGAACCGCCAGGGATGGCGGCACACCCGATGCCGAACGCGGGGCGCAAGACATAACGCAGATTATACGCATACGAGCGCGTCGCCCTGTTAAGCCTGCCTGACGACCTGACCGCGAGAGTGCGTATAATCTCCCGCGTTATGTTGAACGGACGAACGGCCGGCAACCTGACCACAGAGTGCGCCGTCACTCAACGCCGGTCGGGCGGCCGTTTACCCCCGCGCTGCTCCGCACCTGATGAAGGCAGATCGCGGCATGGACGCCGCGCTCTGCCGTGCACGGAACGGCTCAGCTCACAGGGAACCGGCTAACTCTGCGGCCTTTCCGGCGGCTCCGCTGCTCCGTCCGGCTCTGTGAACAGCGTGATGATATCCCGCGAGCCATGCAGCAGCCTTTCTATACGTACTTCGGTATCAAGAACCCTGAACACGATGAGATAGCGCCCGTAAGCACAGCTTCTGACGCTTTGTCCCAGCTCCGGCCTTTCTCTGTATATAACGGGTGACTCTGCTATCAGCAGGCACTGCTGGTACAGCTCTTCCGTGAAGCTCACTGCCCGTACCGGGTTGTCCTGCGCGATATAGTCACCGATGGCTTCCATATCCTGCTCTGCCAGAGGCGATATCCCCAGCTTCATTACGCTTTACCGCCTTCAGCTATACGCCGGTATTTCTGCGACAGGCGCCCGAACACCTCTTCCGCACTTTTGCTTTCTCCGCTGTTTACTCCTGCGCCGACCGCTTTTTGCAGGGCATCAAGTTTCATCTGCTGCTCCCGTTCTTCCAGTGCGCGAAGACCGGCACGGATCACCTCGCTGGTATTGTTATAGCGTCCACTTTCTATCTGTTTACGGATGAACGCTTCGAAGTAAGGACTGAGTGCTACGCTGGTTGGCATGATGCTTTCTCCGGCTGGATTACTATCAGTTAATAACTGTTAGTATTTCAGGGTTGCTCTTTGTTATCAACCTCTGGTCTGTCCTGCCGCTCCGCCGGATGCGTACTCGCATGTACCGCCTGAAGCGCACGGATGCTCACGTGCGTGTAGATCTGCGTGCTCTCCATGCTTCGGTGACCCAGGATCGCCTGTATCCAGCGCAGATCTGCGCCGTTCTCCAGCATCTGCGTCGCCATCGCGTGGCGGAACAGGTGGCAGCTCCCTTTGTCGATGCCCGCTGCTCTCAGGTACGGCACCACCGCACCGGTGATACCGTGCGCCGTCAGGCCCGTCACGCCGTCCATTGCCAGGAACAGCGCCTTACAGTCCGGGCTGACCAGTATCTCCGGACGAACATCCAGGATATAGCGCTCCAGCCACCACAGCGCCCGTTCACCGATCGGGATAACCCTGTCCTGTTTCCATTTACCCTGCACGATGGTCAGTATCTGTCGCCCGAAGTCCGCGCTGTATATGTCCAGTACCGCCACCTCGCCGCGCCGGATGACCATAAGCAACTAACGAGGGGTTGATCATGGCTGAACAGGATATTAAGCCAGATGCGGGGATTTCCAAAGGATTACGGCAGCTGAAGGTGGGCTATACCAGCATCCGCCACGCGGACAGCCGGGATATGACGACCTATTACAGCCAGTGCCCGAGCATCGTTCTGAAGGGTAACTGGCTGTCTGAGGCGGGTTTTGAGAGCGACACGCCGGTTGACGTGCGGGTGACGCCGGGACATCTGCTGCTGAGCGTGCGCGAACCCGCGCCGGAGCTACCCGCCGAACCGGAAGTGGTGACCATGCTGAAGCGGGCCTGCAAAAAGCTGTCGGCCCGCAAGCAGCAGCAGATCGCCGAGTTTATCCAGGCGATCGCCACGCCGCAGAAGCGGCCACGGAAGATCCCGGATGGGGTGATTGAATGGCGGCCTCTTTTAGATAACTAATAAAATAAAAATCCCAGCCGGTTTGGGGCTGGGGCTTATTTACATATTTAATTTCCAAAAATTCATACCATTAATAATCCAATACTGTTCTTTATCAGGTACTAATAACCCAAAATCACTATTTGCCTGTGCACTCCAGTCTGATGGCGCTGAAGTTTCGTGGTGCCTGTCCCAATCTGTATGGCGATATATTTTCTTATCGAAATTAATATAAAACTTAGGGAGACGCATTCGCCAACCATCCCATTCAGGAGATACTGGCTCTACGAGAGTGGATAAAAATCTCTCGATATATCCGTAAAAATAAGTAAGACTCCTGCTATCTCTGTTCGAGATAAAAAAATCACGCATCCAGTCTACAGAATAAACAGATACATTATTTTTTATAATATATTCCTTGAAGTTATCCTTAGATAAAACAGGTATCCCATTTCTAAATGAACTAACAGCCTGCTCATACAGTTCGGCTTTCATCCATCCTTCATCAATATAAGCCTGATACTCTGGCCTTACGTCGATACAGTAATTATCCTTACTATCAAAAACATAGTAGTGCTTTCCATCTAACACAAAAATAGCTATGTCTTTTTCACCATTTAGAATATTACCAAGTAATCTCTGATAATCACTTTCCAAATTCATTCAGAAATCCCTCTTTGGTTAGTATGCGAGCATTTGATGAATTTTTCTCAATCAGTTCGTCCCAAACTTTAGGTAACTCAAGAGACACGCTAGGTTGTCCTTTTGTTGGATCAACAATCTTAGGAGCATTAGGATCTTTAGGTACTCCGGGAATCGGTCTTTGAGGGACAGCCGTATCCATTATTTGTTTATGAAGTTTTGCATCTACTTCAAAAACAACTACAGTTCCATCCTGCCTTCTGTTAGTAAGATAATACGCAGCATGGTTTGGCCCATTAGTACTAACACATAACTGCCCACTACATCCTGAATTAATAGTTACACTTCCATCTGAATTTACATTAATTCTATTCTGACTCGTTTGTGTTCCACTACCACCGCCTTCAACTCGAAAATAAGTTTCTGAGGATGGCTTAGTTGAAGAAGAAGTCGAGGATTTAACTTCACGAGAAACATTTTTCCCTTGGCTTTCTACACTGCTAAACCCTTTCATACCTGCAAGTGCAACTGCTATCGCCTGCGTCTGCATTGCAGAGTCATAATCTTTCGCAACGTCATTCCAGTCACGATGCGTTGACGCCGCTATTGCAGTTATCGCCTGGTCACGGCTGATACTTCCCGCATCCACTCCCTTGAGAACGTTTTCCAGATTCGCCGCATCCTGCGGATAAAGATCCTTATAGATAAGCGAATAACTGACATTTTCACCGTACTTCTTCAGTGCTTCCTGAGCCGGGCCAACCAGCGCACCACAGGCTGCTCCACCTTTATTGCCATCAGTACAGATCGATTTTATTGCTTTATTACGCGCTTTATCTGCCTGATTAATATCTGCCAGTTCTTTCGTTTCAGCCGGTGTCAGTTCCTGTTTCAGGTAGTCGCGCTTCGTCTCCAGCTGTTTCTTTCTGTCGGCTTCCTGCACGCTCAGCCAATTATTCTCAACCGCATTCTTCCCGGCCTGCGCACCTGCCACCGCACTGCCCGTGCTGTCACCCGCAAGTCCGCCCGCCAGACCTGCCGCCAGCGTACCCAGCGCGCTTATCGTCTGCCGCTGCGCTTCCGTCAGCTTGTCGCGGCTCACGCCCGGATACAGCTGCTGCGCGATATATTCGCCCGCCACCGCGCCGGACGCACCCGACAGCGCGTTATTCCCTGACGCCTGCGCCACCACCGCACCCAGTACCGCATGCGCTATCAGGTTGGCCTGAACGTTCACCACATCCTTACCCTTCGCATCCCTGGTCATGGTCTGATGGTGTATAACTTCCGCCAGATATGGCGCTGAACCGCCTGCCAGTGCCGCCTTCACGTTGCCGCCCGCCAGACCCTGCACCGCCGCCGTCGCCGCGCTGATACCCTGCTGCCACGCACCGCCGGTGCCCAGTCCTGTATCTTTAAGCGCCTGGTCATACAGCGTCTGGTACATCTGCTGTGTGATATCCATCTTCGCCGGCTCAAGGCCCGGGTTGGCCTCTTTCCATTCCTTTTCCGCTGCCGCACGCTGCGCCGGCGTGACCGCCTTCATGCTCTCCGTGGCTTTTTTCATCGCAGTCAGCTCGCCCTGCGTCCTCGCAATATCTGCCGCCTGGCTCCCTATCTCCGCTATCAGCTG
>NZ_JFGT01000002.1 GCF_000599885.1 Pantoea sp. IMH
CCCTCCCTCACCGCCATATTTAAAGAGAAAGCCTGAGCGACAGTTCAGGCTTTTTTTTATGCCTGTGTTAAGGCGGTTCCGTGGTTCTGCTCCGGTAAATGAGCTGCTGAGTAGTCTGGTTGTATTCTCTGTGATAGCGGAGACCGGCTCCGGCAAGAGCCAGAACACCGGGACGCCGTCAATCCTTCCCTGGAGGCTTCGCTGCCGCCTCCCTGCGGCAGCGACCCGGCTTATCATTAGCTTTTCATTTTCAGATAACGCATTCGTAACTTCAGCAATATCATCAAGCTAATTAAAAAAGCACACACTTCCGGTCATACGCAAAGGTAGAGCCTGTAAGTTGCCGATATTGAATTGTATTTCGATGACGCTAAACAGATCCGCTCACGCCTTAACCAGATATAACGAAAGGAAAAAATTCTGCTTGACCCTACCCGTCCGACTCCCTATAGTAGCGCCCCGTCGCCCCTGAGGGCGAAGCAGTATAAAATATGGTGAGGTGTCCGAGTGGCTGAAGGAGCACGCCTGGAAAGTGTGTATACGGCAACGTATCGAGGGTTCGAATCCCTCCCTCACCGCCATATTTAAAGAGAAAGCCTGAGCGAAAGTTCAGGCTTTTTTTTATGCCTATTCCCCATGAGGGAGGGTGAGAACACTCGACAGGGTTCGACAAAACGGCAGGGATTGCCGTTTTGCACAGCTCCGCTGCCCGCAGGGCGAGGCACATGGACGAGACGGACATGTGCCTCGTGACATCCCTCCCTCACCGCCATATTTAAAGAGAAAGCCTGAGCGACAGTTCAGGCTTTTTTTTATGCCTATTCCCCATGAGGGAGGGTGAGAACACTCGACAGGGTTCGACAAAACGGCAACCCCTGCCGTTTTGCACAGCTCCGCTGCCCGCAGGGCGAGGCACATGGACGAGACGGACATGTGCCTCGTGATATCCCTCCCTCACCGCCATATTTAAAGAGAAAGCCCGAGCGAAAGTTCAGGCTTTTTTTGCGTACGGTTAAGGCAGCTGCATCATCCAGCGCCGGTAAGAGACAAACCACCAGGTTGCCGTAAACTTTATTCAGAGGCTTCGCTGCCTATCCCTGTTGCAGAAACCCAGTTTATCTGTTCACCGCCCTTATATGCTGAATTATCGGGCCATCAGACCAGCTTACTGAGCGGCTGTCAGACTCCCGCATCAGCGGATAAAACCGTCTGAGCAGCAATTCTACTGACAATAACGGCGAAAAAGCTGCGCCATATAACTGCTCATCGGCGTCAGCGCGGTATCCTTTCGCTGAATCAGATAAAAGGTTGCCCTGGGCAGCGGCTCATCCAGATCAAGCGCCACCAGCTGCCGTCCCAGGATGGGGTCGTCTATCACATCCACCGACAATATTGAGACAAAATCACTTTGTGCCACCAGGCTTATGCAGGCCATAAACGTCTCGCACGTCACCTTAATTTTCAGCGCCATGTCCCGCTCGCCAAAAAGATCGTGAAGCAAACGATAATAACTGCCTTTCGGCGTTGGCATTGTCCAGTTGCATTGCTGAAGCTCTGCCAGCGAACGTGCGTGTTCAAGCGGATGTCCTTTCCTCACCACAACTTTATATTCACGCTCCATCATCCGCTCGTAAACTAACTCCTGATCAAGATGATGTTGATCGTAAGTATTGATAGTGAAATCCAGCGCTCCCTGCCGCAGTTCAGTCACCATAGAAACCAGCTGCCCTTCAACGATCCGCACATTGACCAATGGATATTCACGATGAAACTGCGTGATCACCTGCGGCATGATGGTGCGCGCTATGCTGCCGCCAACGCCAATATTGACCTGCCCCCCGCTTAATCCCAGTCGCTGCTGGATATCTTCCTGGGCAACCCGCAACTCTTCAAACACCAGGCTGGCATGGCGAAAAAAGTTATCACCAATATCCGTTAACACCACCCCCTGCTGATGACGAACGAATAGTCTGGCACCCACCACCCGTTCCAGCTCCTGAATGGCTTTAGTAAGCGCAGGTTGCGAAAGGCCTGAAAAACGGCTGGCAGCGCGAATGCTGCCCTGCCGGGCGACATCGACGAAGGCGCGTAGCTGATGAAGTTTGAAATTAGCAGGCATCGTTTATGTGATAACCATTATTTATCAAGCAGAAGATATTCGCATCTTATGCGCCACTTTTCCATTGTGTAGATTCCAGGGTGTGCCTAAAAAACCATCACTAAGGATATCACTCATGAAAACACTTTCAGACCACGTCAGCGCGTTGATGCCACAGATGCAACGGTGGCGGCGAGATTTCCACCATTATGCTGAATCCGGCTGGCTGGAATTCCGTACGGCAACTCACGTTGCTGAGGTGCTGCACAATCTGGGCTATCAGCTGCGGCTGGGCCGCGAGGTTATTGATGCTGGTGCGCGGATGGGAGTGCCTTCAGCCGACGTGATAAAACAGCAGGAGGCGCGTGCGCTGGAACAAGGTGCGCTTCCCCAGTGGCTGTCCCACTTTTCAGGCGGTTTTTGCGGCATCGTGGCGACGCTCGAAACCGGTCGTCCCGGTCCGGTGATGGGTTTTCGCGTGGATATGGATGCGCTGGATTTAAATGAAAGCCAGGCAGCAGATCATCCCCCGCAGCGGGAGGGCTTCGCCTCCTGCAATCCCGGCATGATGCATGCATGTGGTCATGATGGCCACACCACGATAGGTCTTGGTGTCGCATCCGTGCTTATGGCGATGAAAGATCGGCTCAGCGGCACCTTCAAACTGATATTTCAGCCCGCAGAGGAAGGCGTGCGGGGAGCGAAGGCGATGGTCGGGGCGGGCGTGGTGGATGATGTTGATCTGTTTACGGCCATCCATCTCGGAACGGGGGTACCGGCAGGCGAGCTGGTCTGCGGCAGCGACAGTTTTCTGGCCACCACCAAGCTGGATGTCAGCTTTACCGGCGTGGGCGCCCATGCCGGTGGCCGGCCAGAAGAAGGCCGTAATGCGTTGCTTGCCGCCGCACAGGCGACACTCGCCCTGCATGGCCTGACCCAGCACAGCGGCGGCGTGGCGCGCGTCAACGTTGGCGTATTACAGGCAGGAACGGGCCGCAATGTGGTCGCCGATTGCGCACTGATGAAGGTTGAAACGCGCGGGGCCAGTAATGAGGTCAACGATGATATCTACCAGCAGGCGCTGCGGGTTATTGCCGGTGCTGCGGCGATGTATGGCGTCGATTACGAGGTGAAGCTGATGGGCGCGGCGCGTAGCTGTACGCCCACTCAGCCCTGGGTTGATTTTATTCACCAGCAGGCTGACGCGCTTGGCCTCTTTCAGTCGGTTGTGGATCGTAAACCGCAGGCCGCCGGATCGGAGGATGCCACTTACATGATGGAACGCGTTAAGCAGCACGGCGGACAAGCTTCTTACGTGATTTTCGGTTGTGAGCTGGCAGCCGGTCATCACAACGCAAAATTCGATTTTGATGAGCAGGTCATGGCAACCGCCGTCACTCTTCTTTCCACGCTGGCGTTAAACCAGACAGATTTTGGAGGCACCCGATGATTGCACCCTTTATTGCCGACTACATCACGCAGCATCAGGCGCGTTTCAGCGCCCTCAGCGATGCCATCTGGGACGTACCGGAAACCCGGTTTGACGAAACCCGCTCTTCCGCCCTGCTGGCGGATGCGCTGGCAGAAGAAGGCTTTGAGGTGGCGCGCGGCGTGGGCGGTCTCGACACCGCTTTTATCGCCAGCTTCGGCAGCGGCAGGCCGGTGATTGCCATCCTTGGGGAGTTCGATGCGCTGGCCGGACTCAGCCAGAAGGCCGCCTGTGCCCAACCTGAAGCGCTGGTGGAAAACGGTAACGGTCACGGCTGTGGTCATAACCTGCTTGGCACCGCCGGGCTGGCCGCCGCCTTTGCCGTTAAGGCGTGGATGCAGGCGAACAGCACTGGCGGAACGGTCCGCTTTTACGGGTGTCCGGGTGAAGAAGGCGGATCGGGCAAAACTTTTATGGTGCGTGAAGGCCTGTTCAACGATGTGGAGGCCGCCGTTACGTGGCATCCGGAAGGCTTCAGCGGCATGTTTAACCTCAGTACGCTGGCCAATATTCAGGCGGCGTTTCAGTTTAAAGGCGTGGCGGCGCATGCCGCTAACTCGCCGCATCTGGGACGAAGCGCGCTGGATGCGGTGACGCTGATGAATACCGGCGCTAACTTTCTGCGTGAACACATCGTGCAGGAGGCGCGTCTGCATTACGCCGTAACCAACAGCGGCGGCGTTTCGCCAAATGTGGTCCAGGCTGACGCGGAAGTGCTCTACCTGATCCGCGCACCTGAGCTGCCGCAGGCGCAGGCTATCTATCAGCGCGTTATCAATATCGCCAGAGGTGCGGCGCTGATGACTGACACACAATTAACGGTGCGCTTTGATAAGGCCTGCTCCAACTACCGGCCAAACCGGGCGCTTGAAGCGGTAATGGTCGGTTTTCTGCATCAGTTTGGTTTACCCGATTACAGCGATGCAGAGCGCGCCTTTGCCGCAGAGATCCGTGCCACGCTGAGCGAAGACGATCTGCGCAATGCGCGACTTAACGCAGCACGTACCGGCGGGGAAGCGGGTCAGGCGTGGATCGAAAAGCAGTGCGACAAACTATTCATGGATGAGGTCGCTCCCTACCAGATCACGCAGGCGTTGCTGTATGGCTCGACGGATGTCGGAGATGTCAGCTGGATGACGCCAACGGCGCAGTGCTTTGCGCCCTGTTTCACCTTCGGTACGCCGCTTCACACGTGGCAGTTGGTCGCGCAGGGCCGCACCAGCATCGCGCATAAGGGCATGTTATTAGCCGCTAAAGTGATGGCTGCGACCACACTCACGCTGCTGGAAAATCCTGAGGCGCTGGCAAGCTGCCGCGCCGAATTTGACCAGGCTCGCCAGGCGCAGCCTTATCAATGTCCCATCCCGGAAGGCATCAGCCCTTCAAAACTCGCCGTTTGAGCACCGGACGCGTCTGCGGATGCGTACCGACATAAAAAAAACAGATTGCAAACACATGATGAGGAAACAGGAATGGAAGCAGCAACGGAAAATCGCAGCCCCGGAAAGCTTTTCAGCTGGATTGAGCGCATCGGCAATAAAGTGCCCAATCCCTTTTTACTCTTTGTCTACCTGACTGGCATATTGATGGTGGCAACGGCCATCATTGATGCGCTGGATATGGCCGTGGTCAATCCTTCGAACGGCGAGCTGGTGCGCGTGAAAAATTTGCTGAGCGTCACCGGCCTGCAGTGGATTATGCCGAACATCATTCATAACTTCAGTAGCTTTACGCCGCTGGGATCGATCCTGGCGCTGGTTATCGGCGCGGGCCTGGCCGAAAAAGTGGGCCTGCTGCAGGCGCTGATGGTGAAAATGGCGTCACACGTCAGCCGCCGTTACGCCAGTTATATGGTGCTGTTCATCGCCTTTTTCAGTCATATTTCGTCGGACGCCGCATTAGTGGTGATGCCGCCGCTTGGCGCGCTGATTTTTCTGGCCGTCGGGCGTCATCCGGTGGCCGGTTTACTGGCGGCAATCGCTGGTGTGGGGTCGGGGTTTACCGCCAATCTGCTGATTGTCACTACGGACGTCCTGCTCTCGGGGATCAGTAGCGAAGCGGCAAAAGCCGTAAGCGATACGGTGCAGGTCAGCGTCATTGATAACTGGTACTTTATGGCGGCGTCAGTGATTTTGCTGACGCTTGTCGGCGCGCTGCTGACTGACAAATTTATTGAACCGCGCCTGCCAAAATGGAACGAAGGCAGCGATGAACGGCTTGCCGCCTTAACGCCGCTGGAGAACCGCGGTCTCCGCGCGGCTGGCATTGCCGCCCTGCTGTTTATTGCATTAATTGCGCTCCTGGTAATACCGGAGAACGCGCCATTGCGTGATCCTGCCACCGGCTCGGTCATTCCTTCGCCTTTTATTAAGGGCATCGTCCCTGTTATCATCCTGTTTTTCTTTGTGGTGGCGATTGCCTATGGCGTGGTCACCCGGCAGGTCCGGCGTCCGGATGATATTCCGCAGCTGCTGATCGATCCGATGAAAAATATGGCCGGTTTTATTGTCATGGTCTTTCCGCTTTCGCAGTTCGTGGCGTTCTTTAACTGGAGCAACATGGGCAAGTTTATGGCGATTGGCCTGACCGACCTGCTTGAGAGTGCAGAAATCAGCGGCGTACCTGCGTTTCTCGGCCTGATATTTCTCTCCGCCTTTCTCTGTATGTTTATCGCCAGCGGATCGGCAATCTGGTCGATTCTCGCGCCGGTGTTTGTGCCGATGTTTATGCTGCTCGGCTTCCATCCCGCCTTTGCGCAGATGATTTTCCGTATCGCCGATTCCGCCGTGCTGCCGCTGGCGCCGATGTCCCCTTTCCTGCCCCTGTTTCTGGCCTTTCTGCAACGCTATATGAAAGAGGCGAAGCTTGGCACCTATTACGTGCTGATCTTCCCCTATCCGCTGATCTTTTTTATCAGCTGGATCGCGCTGCTGCTCGCCTGGTATATGCTGGGGTTACCGATTGGCCCTGGCGTTTATCCTCAGCTTCCCTGACCCACGTTGCCATGGATGGCCCCGCTGGCTAAAAGGGAAACCAGAAAGCCGTTTAGCCGCCCGTGAGCGGATTGCCGGGCATAAAAAAAGCCCGGACGTGATATCCGGGCTCTGTCTGCGTTGCTTCGGGTTAGCTGTAGGCCATCAGCGTGCGCTGACAGAGTTCTGAGCGCACACAATCCTCCCGCTCAAAACGCACCACGCCAATCATGTCGTCCTCCTCAAAGCGGGAGAGCGCGTCGCCGAGGCCGGACTGAACGTGGGCCGGCAAATCACACTGGGTGATATCGCCGTTGACGATGACCGTCACGTTTTCCCCAAGGCGCGTCAGAAACATCTTCATCTGAGCGGCGGTGACATTTTGCGCCTCATCAAGGATCACTACCGCATTTTCGAAGGTACGTCCGCGCATATAAGCAAAGGGCGCGATTTCCACCTTGCCAATCTCGGGACGCAGACAATATTGCATAAAGGAAGAACCCAGACGTTTAACCAGAACGTCATAGACCGGACGGAAATAAGGGGCGAATTTTTCGGAGATGTCTCCTGGCAGGAATCCCAGATCTTCATCCGCCTGTAGTACCGGTCGCGTAACGATAATCCTGTCAATATCCTTATGGATCAGGGCCTCGGCTGCTTTCGCAGCGCTTATCCAGGTTTTACCACAACCTGCTTCGCCGGTGGCGAAAATCAGTTTTTTGCTTTCTATGGCTTTAAGATAGTGCGCCTGAGCGTCATTACGGGCTTCGATCGGCGAATGATCGCGGGAATCCCGCGCCATGCCAATTGAGTCAAGTCCGCCCATCTGCACCAGCGAGGTGACCGATTCTTCTTCACGCTGACGATGACTGCGTGAATCGCTACGAAGCACACGTTTTGCTTCACGACGAGCTTTGATCACTGCTTTCTGTCTTCCCATAGTGGCACCTTACAGTTGGTTTCATCTCCCGCATCTGACGCAGATGCGATTACGTGAACGCTTTAGAGGTTTTGTGGTGGCTTCCTTGTAAGCCTTGTCTGGCCGTGGGTAAAAGTGTCTGGCAAAGCACGAGCCTGTTCAGACACCGGAATGCTGAATAATGCGTGCTGAATGTGGATAACAACAAGAGAGAAAAGAGACGGCGGAGCCAGAGCGGCCTCACAAATCAAGGCGCGGGTGATCATGTTCTGACGCTGTTGTCCGTGGAAGGACTTTACCATTCGCGATCTCCCTGAGGCTTCAGTTAATGCGTTTATCTGCCGTCGTGTTTAAATTGCAACAGATCCCGACAGGAATGCAACATCTATTTTACCTGATAATAAACAACGGCAATTTATAATGCGGAACAATCCGCGAAAATAAATAGTATTAAGTTTTAAATCAACATGATAACTATAAAGTGCGTACGCGTTTTGATAAGAAATACTCGTCGCGGAGGCGATGAAAAAGCGGCGTTTTAATTTGCTTAAAAAATAACCTCCCGCGTGACGGGAGGTCCGAGGGTTAATAGTTCAGGCCTCCAGTAAAGCCTGGCCGGGATAATGTTTATTATCGCTGGCGCCCGGCAGGACAAAGAAATAACGGCCGCCGGCTGGCTTGATATACCCCCCCCGTCTGTCAATCCGGCAGGCTGAGTTGATCGGCCTCTCCTTTCCTCTGCGGCGCGCGGCATGTTCGGAAATAAAACCTTCACGCATCCAGCGTATACTGAGCAAACCTGGCGAATGTTTAAAAATATCGCACGGAGCATAGGTCACCGTATCGTTGGTGTTTGCGAAGGTTCGCAGCGACAGATCGCCATGGCTCGGAAAATGAACAAAGGGGGACAGCAACTATCAGGGTGATAGTCCCGGACTCGCTGCGCTGTGGATATGAAGCTTGAGGATGAGTGATGCCGGACATCGCAATAATGCCCGGCATTGTCAGGCAGGATTAGTGAGCTTTAAATTCCGCTTCCGCCGCGTCAAAACGCTGCTGCGCTGCCGTCGAAGGTTCACGTCCCATCAGGCTGACCACCACGATAGCGATGCTGGCAAACAGGAAGCCCGGAATGATCTCATAGAGGTCCAGCCAGGCGTACTGTTTCCAGATCAGCACGGTCGCCGCGCCGATAATCATCCCCGCCAGTGCACCGTTGCGTGTCATCCGCTTCCAGATCAGGGAGAAGAGTACCACAGGTCCGAACGCCGCGCCGAAACCAGCCCAGGCGTAGCTGACCAGGCCCAGGACGCGGTTGTCAGGATCCGCCGCCAGCGCAATCGCCACCAGTGCAACCACCAACACCATCAGGCGCCCTACCCATACCAGCTCGCGCTGTGAGGCATTTTTACGCAGGAAGTTTTTGTAGAGATCTTCCGTCAGCGCGCTGGAGCAGACCAGCAGCTGGCAGCTCAGCGTCGACATCACCGCAGCAAGAATAGCGGAGAGAAGAATGCCGGCGATCCAGGGATTAAACAGAATACGGGCCAGCTCGATAAAGATACGCTCACCGTTTTCCGAAACGCCAGCGGCCTGGCCTGGGTTGTTCTGGAAGTAGGCGATGCCGAAGAAACCCACGGCCACAGCGCCGATCAGGCAAAGGATCATCCACGTCATGCCGATACGGCGAGCGCTGCGAATGGAGCGATGCGAATCCGCCGCCATAAAGCGCGCCAGAATATGGGGCTGACCGAAATAACCAAGCCCCCAGCCCAGCAGAGAGATCACCGCAATAAAGTTAAGATTTTTCAGCATATCGAGGTTTTCAACGCTCTTCGCCTCAATCACCGCCAGCGAATCGCTGAGGCCGCCCACCGCCAGGATCACAAAGACCGGTGTCAGGATCAGCGCAAAAAACATCAATCCGGCCTGGATGGTATCGGTCCAGCTTACCGCCAGGAATCCGCCAAGGAAGGTATAAAGGATGGTCGCCGCAGCCCCGGCCCAGAGCGCGGTTTCATAACTCATGCCGAAGGTGCTTTCGAACAGCCGCGCGCCCGCAACGATGCCTGAGGCGCAGTAAATGGTGAAAAAGACCAGAATCACCAGCGCCGAGATAACGCGCAGCATCCGGCTTTTATCCTCGAAGCGGCTGGAGAAGAAGTCCGGCAGCGTCAGGGCGTTATCGTGATGTTCAGTCTGCACGCGCAGCCGGCCCGCCACAAATTTCCAGTTAAGGTAAGCGCCCAGCGCCAGACCGATGGCAATCCAGCTTTCTGAGATGCCCGAGAGGAAAATCGCACCAGGCAGGCCCATCAGCAGCCAGCCGCTCATATCGGATGCGCCAGCAGAGAGTGCGGTGACCACACTGCCCAGGCTGCGGCCGCCAAGAATGTAATCGTCGAAGTTTTTTGTAGACCGGTATGCAATAAAACCAATCAGCACCATGCCGAGGATATAAACGCAAAAGGTCACCATCATGGGTGTACTTACTGTCATCCAGTTTCTCCACTTATTGTTGTAAACGCGCTATCGCGTCGGGCTTGTATCGCATCGCCGGAACGTAACGGTGCGACTTCCTGGCTCCCGAGGCGGAGTATCCTGCCGTAAAGCAACTACTCGCACAAATCATTTAACACATCAGTTACAGCAAATTCACCCTTCGTCACAGGACATTTCTCAACAGGTTGTACTGGATCACATTTGCAGGGTTGCACCTGATGCAGAAATCGCTTCCAGCCGCGAAGAATAAGGGTCTGCATCACCTGGCAAGGAGATTGCAGCAATAAGCGTGCCGCTTTAGGTGCGTCGGATAATAACTCTGCGTGGGCGGTCACATTTAACACGGTTGCACAAAGTTGCAACTTAAGTGATATTGCTCGCTAACAACGACGATTTCGATGAAGGAGTTTTCAGGCATGGCCACAACTACTATGGGCGTGAAGCTGGATGATGCGACGCGTGAGCGCATCAAGCTGGCCGCTGGTCAGATTGACCGTACCCCACACTGGCTAATCAAGCAGGCGATTTTCAACTACCTTGAGCAGCTGGAAAAAGGCACCACCCTGCCTGAATTCCCCGTTCAGTCCGTCTCATCGGAGGGCGAGGAGCGCCCGGAAGAAGAGTCCCGACAGCCTTTCCTGGATTTTGCGGAGCAGATCCTGCCGCAGTCGGTTACCCGCGCAGCCATTACTTCAGCCTGGCGCCGGCCTGAAACCGAAGCGGTGCCGATGATCCTTGAGCAGGCCCGCCTGCCTGCCCCGCTCGCACAGCACACTTACCGTCTTGCACATCAGCTGGCTGAGAAGCTGAGGCACCAGAAAGGGGCAACCGGACGCGCCGGTATGGTGCAAAGTCTGCTTCAGGAGTTTTCACTCTCTTCACAGGAAGGCGTCGCCCTGATGTGCCTGGCAGAAGCCTTGCTGCGCATTCCTGATAAGCCAACCCGCGACGCCCTGATCCGCGATAAAATCAGCAACGGTAACTGGCAGTCGCATTTGGGGCGCAGTTCGTCGATGTTTGTGAACGCCGCCACCTGGGGCCTGCTCTTCACCGGTCGCCTGGTCGCCACCCATAACGAAGCGAACCTCTCCCGCTCGCTTAACCGCATTATCGGTAAAAGCGGCGAGCCGCTGATCCGCAAAGGCGTGGATATGGCGATGCGCCTGATGGGCGAGCAGTTTGTGACGGGCGAAACCATCGCCGAAGCGCTGGCCAACGCCCGCAAGCTGGAAGAGAAAGGCTTCCGCTACTCTTACGATATGCTGGGAGAAGCGGCACTGACTGCCGAAGATGCCAAAGCTTACCTGGTCTCCTATCAGCAGGCGATTCACGCCATCGGTAAAGCCTCCAACGGACGCGGCATTTATGAAGGTCCGGGGATCTCAATTAAGCTTTCCGCCCTGCATCCGCGCTACAGCCGGGCGCAATACGATCGCGTTATGAGCGAGCTCTACCCTGTTCTCAAATCCCTGACGCTGCTGGCGCGCTCCTACGATATCGGTATCAATATCGATGCCGAAGAGGCGGACCGGCTGGAGATCTCTCTCGACCTGCTGGAAAAACTCTGCTTTGAGCCGGAGCTGGAAGGCTGGAACGGCATCGGCTTCGTCATTCAGGCCTATCAGAAACGCTGCCCGTTTGTGATCGATGGCCTGATCGATCTGGCCCAGCGCAGCCGTCGCCGCCTGATGATCCGGCTGGTGAAAGGCGCCTACTGGGACAGTGAAATCAAACGCGCCCAGATGGAGGGGCTGGAGGGCTATCCGGTCTATACCCGCAAGGTCTACACCGATATTTCTTATCTCGCCTGCGCCCGTAAACTGCTGGCGGTGCCAAACCTGATCTATCCGCAGTTTGCCACCCATAACGCCCACTCCCTGGCGGCCATTTATCAGCTGGCGGGTAATAACTACTATCCGGGACAGTATGAGTTCCAGTGCCTGCACGGCATGGGCGAACCGCTTTATGAGCAGGTGGTGGGCAAAGTGGCCGACGGCAAGCTGAACCGCCCATGCCGGATCTACGCACCAGTCGGCACGCATGAAACGCTGCTGGCTTACCTGGTTCGTCGCCTGCTGGAAAACGGCGCCAACACGTCGTTCGTGAACCGTATCGCTGACCAGACGCTGCCGATTGATGAACTGGTGGCCGATCCGGTAGAAGAAGTGGAAAAACTGGCGGCTAAAGAAGGCGCGATCGGCCTGCCGCATCCTAAAATCCCGCTGCCGCACGACCTTTATGGCAGCAAACGCGTGAACTCATCAGGTCTGGACCTGGCGAACGAACATCGTCTCGCCTCGCTTTCCAGCGCGCTGCTCAACAGCGCAGCCCAGCCCTGGCTGGCGCTGCCAATGATTGACGGTCGCCTGGAAGATGGTGAACGGCTGCCGGTCATTAACCCTGCCGATCCAGGCGATATCGTCGGCTACGTGCAGTACGCAAGCGAGCGTGATGTCTCCACCGCGCTGGATGCGGCTGAGAGCGCCGGTCCGATCTGGTTCGCCACGCCGCCGGAAGAGCGCGCCGCGATCCTGGAACGCGCCGCCGTGATGATGGACGGTCAGCTTCAGCGCCTGATCGGCATTCTGGTGCGCGAGGCCGGTAAAACGTTCAGCAACGCCATCGCCGAAGTCCGCGAAGCGGTCGACTTCCTCTACTACTACGCGGGCCAGGTGCGCGACGACTTCGATAACGAGACTCACCGTCCGCTGGGGCCGGTGGTCTGCATCAGCCCGTGGAACTTCCCGCTGGCGATTTTCACCGGTCAGATTGCCGCCGCGCTGGCGGCGGGCAACAGCGTACTGGCGAAGCCCGCCGAGCAGACCCCGCTTATCGCGGCTGAAGCCGTGGCGCTACTGCATGAAGCGGGCGTACCGGCCGGTGCGCTGCAGCTGCTGCCAGGTCTGGGTGAAACCGTGGGCGCGCAGCTTACTGGCGATCCCCGCGTTCGCGGCGTGATGTTTACCGGCTCAACGGCGGTGGCCACCCTGCTGCAGCGTAACCTGGCGGGCCGCCTCGATCCTCAGGGGCGTCCAACGCCGCTGATTGCGGAAACGGGCGGGATGAACGCCATGATCGTCGACTCCTCCGCGCTGACCGAGCAGGTGGTGATGGATATCGTCGCGTCCGCGTTTGACAGTGCGGGCCAGCGCTGCTCTGCCTTGCGTCTGCTGTGCGTCCAGGCGGACGTGGCCGATCACACGCTGCAGATGCTGCGTGGCGCGATGGCCGAATGTCGTATGGGTAATCCGGAGCGGCTCTCCACGGATATCGGCCCGGTTATCGATGCGGAAGCGAAGGAGAATATTGAGCGACATATCCAGGCGATGCGCAGCAAAGGGCTGAACGTCTATCAGGCCGTGGTGCAAAACCAGCAGGACAGCAAGGAGTGGCAGAGCGGCACTTTTGTGCAGCCAACGCTGATTGAACTGAACAACGTGGCCGATCTGGATAAAGAAATATTTGGACCGGTGCTGCATGTGGTGCGTTTCACGCGTAACACGCTGCCGCAGATCGTTGAGCAGATTAACGCCACCGGCTACGGACTGACGCTGGGCGTACATACCCGCATTGACGAAACCATCACCCAGGTCACCAACAGCGCCCATGTAGGTAATCTGTACGTTAACCGCAATATGGTCGGTGCCGTGGTCGGCGTGCAGCCGTTTGGCGGTGAAGGCCTCTCCGGTACCGGACCGAAAGCGGGTGGGCCTCTCTATCTCTATCGCCTGCTCTCTCACCGTCCGGATGGCGCGTTACGTCAGACGCTTGACCGTCAGGACAGTGAACGTCCGGTAGACGCCTCGCTGCGCCAGACTCTGTTGACGCCGCATCAGGCGCTGACCGGCTGGGCAAAAGAGAAGCCGGCGCTGGCCGCGCTCTGCATGCACTACGCTGAGTTGGGCCAGGGCGGAACGGTACGTTTACTGCCGGGACCAACAGGCGAACGTAATACCTTCGCCCTGCTGCCGCGCGAGCGGGTGCTTTGCCTGGCAGACAATGAGGAAGATACGCTGACCCAGCTGGCTGCCATCACTGCGGTAGGCAGCCGGGCGCTCTGGCCAGAGGATGAACTGCATCGTACGCTGCTCCGTTCACTGCCACAGGAAGTGCAGAAGCGGATCGACTTTACTGACCAGCCGCTGGGACAACAGACCAACTTTGATGCGGTGATCTATCACGGCGATGCCGATCAGCTACGGGTAGTCTGTGAAACGGTGGCGGAACGTGAAGGAGCGATTGTCTCCGTACAGGGCTTTGCGCGGGGAGAGACTAATCTTCTGCTGGAGCGCCTGCTGATTGAGCGTTCGCTGAGCGTCAATACCGCTGCGGCGGGCGGTAATGCCAGCCTGATGACCATCGGCTAAGGCGCACAGCGTTCCGCGTTATGCCTGGCCTTAGTGCCGGGCATTCAGCAGACGCCCGCGCGGAACGTTTACTTTTCCGACGCGGGCGGATGATCCACATTACTGGGGTGCATAACTCGCTTAACCCTGAAAGCTTATAGTTATCACCTAGGTTTTCAGGTTAATAACAAACGTAAAGCGAGAAAACAGGGACGGGAAGTAAAGCATCTCAGGCAGGAACGGCGTCAACTTCCCCCGGGCTTACCCTCACGTAATTTCCTTTTCAGGAACAAGGCTTTTTGCGACTTTGCGGGCAGGCCTGTTCCCGCAGACAGCACAACACTCACCGGGCTTACCTTCGCGTAAGCCCTTTTTTATGCCATCAGGTATCAAACTTCATCCGCAGCAGCTTCGGATAGATAAACAAATTTTTGCCCACGCCACGGTTCAGCAGCGTCCAGACCCCGACGGAGCAGGCAGCGCAAATCGCCGTCATAACCGGCGGGAAGCCGACGGCCCAGATCAGCGAGAAAGCCTTGCTGGCGAAAAGATCGTGTTTCTGCGAGAACAGAATCGCTGACATGCCGAAAAACTCGATAAAAATGCGGTGCAGGACGTAAATCTGTAACGTATTTTTCCCCATCCAGTTCAGCCAGGCCATATCGAACAGGTTATTCAGCGACCGGCAGGCAGCGATGCACAGCAGAATGGCAAGCACGCAGAGGAAAAGGTTCTCCGGCATGCCCAGCAGCGTATGGGCTACCGCGAGTACCGCCAGCACGCCCCAGGGCAGCAGATTGCTGCGGTGCCATTCGCTCCAGCGCACCATGACAGAGCTGAAGAAGGTGCCGAACAGAAAGAAAATAAAATATTGCGAGAGGCTTTCCGGTCCCCAGCCTGGAATAACGTTGATAACCGCAGCATAGTTAAGCACCAGCGCCATCAGCATGATTGCCAGCTTTTGCTCACGGAACAGCTTGGCGGCCACAAAGAAGAGTCCCAGTGCGTAGAGATACCAGGAGGAGCTCATAGCAAGCAACATCAGCTTGATAAACTCATAGGGCGATGAAGCCCAGGCGGCATTCAGATTACTGGAGAGCTGATCGCCCATAATGCCGCCGGAAACACCATTGATCATCAGCCACTGAATCAGTCCCCACAGAAAATAGAGATAGAACAGATTGGTAACGCGGCTGGTGAAGACCTGCTTCCAGGGCCGGTTGAGAATGGCGTTTGCCGCCAGCAAACCGGAGACAAAAAAGAAGGCCGGCATCCGTAGCGGCGAGAGATAGTGATTGAAGGCCACCCAAAATTTTGCCGGTATAAATCCGGCAGTCAGCTGAGGAACCATTTCAGCATAACCTGGCAGAACCACGTGATACAAAACCACTAACAAAATGCAGGCGCCCTTCAGGCTGTTAACCCAGACGATTTCTTTCTTATGAGGAGAATTCATTATTTTACTCCAGCTGGTGTACTCATTTTTATAAAAAGGCGTTAGACGAGGATGATTCCTTCGCTTTATTTATTATTATCGGGTGCAATTTTTTCGGTGGTGATAAAAATCAGGGCCGATATTATCGGCCCTGGCGAAAGTGTTCAGCCATTACTGGCTGCTTCGGGACGTTTTTCCGGCTTCTTCATCAGGCGGGGATAAAGAAACAGCGCACGGCCAGGTCCCCGATTAAGCAGCGACCAGACCAGCAGGGAAACGGCAGTACAAAGGCTGACGGCGACAAGAGGAAGCGAGACCGCCCAGACAAGGGAAAACAGGGGGTTGCTGAACAGATGATAACTGACCGCCAGCGTCAGCAAAGTCAGCCCCAGCAGCTCAATAAATATACGATGCAGAACGTAAATTTGCAGCGTGTTACGGCCAATCCAGTTCAGCCAGCCCATATTGAAACGGTTATTCAACGCACGGCAAAAGACGATGCCGAAAACAATCGACAGCAGACAGTAAAAAGGATTTTTATAAAGTCCCATGGCATGATGCCCAAGGCCGAGAACGATAAAGACACCTACAATCAGAACGTTCCTGCGGTTCATAAAACTGAGCTGCACAAGATGGTGACTGAAGAAAGCGCCAAGCAGAAAGTAGATAAAGTTCTGTGCGACACTGGCAGGCCCCCAACCCGGCACCAGACTAAACTGCGTGGCGTAGTTCACCAGCAGCGCCGCCAGAAACAGCGCATACTTCTGGCGATGAAAAAGCTTAGCAACCACAAAATAGCCCGCCAGGGCATAGAGATACCAGAGGCTGGTCATCGACAGCACCAGCAGCTTAACAAACTCCAGCGGTGAGTCGGCATAGGCTGCATTCGTGGCGGATGAGAGCTTCTGGCCTATCAAATGCGTGGAAATATTATAAATAGACGTCCACTGGATCACCCCCCAGAGCAGGTAGAGGTAGATGATATTACTAAACTTTTTAGTAAAGACTTCTGACCAGGATTTTTTGCTGATGGCGTTCACCGCCAGCAGACCGGAGACAAAGAAAAACGCTGGCATTCGCAGCGGAGAGAGATACTGATTAAACGCCACCCAAAGCTGGGCTGGTAGCAGGCCTGCCGTAAGATAGTGCAGAGAAGGTGCAAAGGTCGTGATAATCGTGTGATGCAACACCACCAGCAATATACAACCGCCCTTAAGCGTGTTTATCCACAGAACTTCATTTTTTCCAGCAGTGGCCATTTTATATTCCAGCAAGACACAATAACATAACGAATTATTTACTTATGCTGGCAAAAACACTATGAGGTTACTCTTAAATGGCAATATGGCATGGCATATGAAAGATAAAATTAAACAACAACGGATAATTCTCAAACATATAGCCAGAAGGGAAAATGGGTTATTTAAGATTTTCCTCAAAGAAAAGCGGAATAAATAAGCCTCCCCGCTGGCGAAGAGGCCCGTGAAGATCAGGCTGTGAGGAATTTTTCGAGGAACTGCTGAGTGCGCGGCTGCTGAGGATGGCTGAACAGGGATTTCGCATCACCCTGCTCGACAATCCGCCCCTGATCCATAAAAATCGCCCTGTCCGCCACATCCCGGGCAAAGCTCATTTCATGGGTCACAATCACCAGCGTACGTTTCTCCTCCGCCAGGGCGCGAATGGTGTTTAATACTTCGCCCACCAGTTCAGGATCCAGCGCCGAGGTCGGTTCGTCAAACAGGATCACTTCAGGCCGCATCGCCAGCGCACGGGCAATCGCCACGCGCTGCTGCTGACCGCCGGAGAGCCGTCGCGGATAGCTCTCTTCTTTCCCCTGAAGCCCCACCTTTTCCAGGAGCTGTCGCGCCCGCGCAATGGCTTCCTGACGGGGTTCACGCTTGACGATGGTTGGACCTTCAATGATATTTTCCAGCACCGAGCGGTGCGGAAACAGATTAAAGCTCTGGAAGACAAACCCCACCTGCTGGCGTAACTGCCGCACCCGCTCCTTCTGCCGGTTCATTCCCTGAGCGGCGTCGATCAGGATCTCCCCCACTTTAATCGTGCCTTCATCCGGCACCTCCAGCAGGTTGATGCTGCGCAACAGCGTGGTTTTCCCCGATCCACTCGGCCCGATAATCGCGACTACTTCGCCCGATTTCACCTCCAGATCGATGCCGTGCAGCACCGTCTGACCGTTAAACCGTTTGACCAGTTTACTGACTTCGATGGCACTCATTTTGGCTCCCGATCCTGACGGTTAACGTGATCTTCCAGACGGCTTTGCAGCATGGACAGCAGCGTCGCCATCACCCAGTAGATCAGCGAAGCGGCCAGATACATAGTGAAAACTTCCAGCGTGCGCGAGGTGATCAGCTGTGCCTGGCGGAACAGCTCCGGCACCTGGATAGTGGCGGCAAGAGAGGTATCCTTAACCAGACTGATAAAACTGTTCCCCAGCGGCGGCAGCGCGGTTCTGGCTGCCTGCGGCAGGACAACCCGGCGCAGCGTCTGCCAGCGGGTCATGCCGATACTGGCCGCCGCCTCCCACTGCCCGCGCTCGATGGCAGAAATCGCCCCGCGCAGGGATTCAGAGGTATAGGCCGCGGTATTCAGCGAAAGACCTATCATCGCCGAGGGAATGGGATCGAGTTCAATACCGAACTGCGGCAGACCGTAATAGATCATAAAGAGCTGGGCAATCAGCGGCGTGCCGCGAAATATCGATACGTAAATGCGCGAGAGCCAGGCAAACGGCCAGAAGGGCGAAAGGCGCATCATCGCCAGCAGGAAGCCCAGCAACAGGCCGAAAAACATCCCGCCAATGCTGAGTTCGAGGGTGAAAAGCGCCCCTTTAAGTAAAAAAGGTGCTGAATCCAGCACCAGTTGAATACTTTCCTGCATTATTTCGTCACGTCCGCGCCAAACCATTTGTCAGACAGCGTCTTCAGCGTGCCGTCTTTCTGCATTTCAGCAACGGCCTCATCGATCGCTTTCAGCATTTCAGGGTTGCCTTTACGCAGTGCGACGCCCGCTTCCAGACGTGAGAACGCCGGGCCGGAGACCGCCAGCGTATTGCCGGTTTTCTTCACCAGATCCAGCGCGGCCAGACGATCAACCAGGATGGCATCAATACGGCCAACGCGCAGATCCTGATATTTAGTCGGGTCATCATCATAGGTGCGGATATCAACATCTTTCACGTTCTCACGCAGCCACTGCTCGTAGTTGGAGCCGAGGCCCACGCCCACTTTCTTACCACTCAAATCTTCCGGTTTGCTGATACTGGCTGCCTTCTCTTTTTTGGTCAACGCCTGCACGCCGGACA
Organism: Pantoea sp. IMH; assembly: GCF_000599885.1. GTDB lineage: Bacteria > Pseudomonadota > Gammaproteobacteria > Enterobacterales > Enterobacteriaceae > Erwinia. The sequence goes on from NZ_JFGT01000002.1 coordinate 19,093, forward strand.
CGGTGTATGGCGTGGAGAAATCATATTTCTTTTGACGCTCCGGAGAGATGGTCACCTGGTTAATCGCCACATCAATGCGGCCAGAGTCCAGCGAGGCCAGCATGCCATCCCATTTGGTCGGTTTCAGGTTTGCCTTAACGCCCAGATGCGCAGCCAGCGCCTGGGCAAATTCCACTTCAAATCCGGTAAGCTTGCCGTTTTCATCCTGGAAGCTGAACGGCGGATAGGTGCCCTCCAGGCCGACCAGCAGCGAGCCGCGATCTTTCACTTTGCTGAGTAAATTGCCTTCCGCGGCCTGGGTGCTGGCGGAAAAACCGGCGACCAGAGCAAGCGACATGACGCCCATCATCAGTTGGCGAGGCACCAGAGAAAAATTCATAAGGACTCCGTTAGGTTAGTGGATAGCGTTGGGAGGCGAGCTCCCGCTTCTCTTTATAATGACCGCTTTGGCAGTGTTGCCAGGCGTTCTGGCATTTTCTGACACCAAGAATCTATTCGACCCGGCGCGTTTATACCAGCCGCCGGGGAAATTATTCTTCTCTTTTCAGACGAAATGATGATAAGCGAATAATGCGGGCGAGCCGCCGGTATGGATAAAAGCGATGGGCCCTTCGCGACGGAAGCGCTTTTGCGTGATGCCGTCAATCAGCCCCGCCATTGCCTTGCCAGTATAGACCGGATCGAGAAAGATCCCTTCGAGCCGGGCCAGCAATTTGATCGCTTCCATGCCCTCTTCGTTCGGCATACCGTACTGCGGGCTGAAATAATCATCCCACAAATTGACCGGCGCGCTGGCATTCAGCTCAAGCGATGCCGCCAGCGCGTCACGAATAGCGAGCACTTTAGGGCGCTGCTCGTCCGCTATACGGGAAACGGTAACGCCAATCAGCTCAGTGTCGGGTAGCAGCTGCTCCAGCCCTACCGCAAGACCGGCGTGCGTACCCGCGCTGCCGGAGGCAACCACCACGGCGGCGAAATCGACCACGCCTTCGCTCTGATGTGCGATTTCCTGGGCACACTCAACGTAGCCGAGCGCGCCCAGCGCGTTAGAACCGCCGACCGGCACGATATAGGGACGGAAACCCTGCGCTTCCAGCCGTGTCGCCTGCTCTTCAAGCTGAGCGTCAGGATCGTGCAGCGCGTCCACCATGATCACTTCCGCCTCCATCAGATCGAGTAACAGGCGGTTGCCGTTGCTGAGGTAGTTTTCCGCCGTGGTGTGAATCGGGTTCTCCAGCAGCGCTACGCATTTCAGGCCGAGCTTCGCCGCAACGGCCGCAGTCTGGCGAACATGGTTAGACTGAATAGCACCCGCGGTCAGCAGCACATCGGCGCCCTGACGCAGCGCGTCGGCGGCAAGAAATTCCAGCTTTCTGAGCTTATTACCGCCCAGTGCTACCGGCGTGACATCGTCACGTTTGATGAAGATATCCCGACCAAGATAGTCGGAGAAACGGGGCAGGTGTTCCAGTGGCGTCGGAGCACCAAGCAGCTCCAGCCGGGGAAAGGCATTTAAAAGATGTAAGGACAACGTGGCCTCCTGAGAGCGCGCAAAAAGTTATCCTTACAGTTTTACAGAAGTTTGCCAAAAGGTAACGAAAAAAGCGGGTGCCACCGGCAGCCTAATTACGCTGCCAGCCCAGGAACTGATCGTATTTGCGCAGGGCAATACGGTAATTATTATTGCCGGCATCAGGCAGATCGTTTTCAAGGCATTCGTGCCAGCTGTTACCGCGCAACTTTTCCGCCGGGAAATTGCGTTTGGACAGCATATCGTCAAGGCGACGCAGGCGAACAACATATTCGCGAATCGTACTGTGGCTCATTTCTGTCTGTTCAAACAGGTATTGCTTAAACGCCATAATGTCAAAATAGGTTGGATGCGTATTACAGAAAATATCGCTGCAAAAGCGGCAAAGCGCCGTCAGCTCATTCTGCAGTTTTAACCAGACCTGATCGTCGATCAGCTGATCCATCCGGGCAATCGCCTCTTTATTTATTATCTGACCACGAAACACCAGCGCCATACGGTCCAGAACTTTGCCACAATGTGAACAGTTACTCTGGCTGTGTTTATAGTCTTTTAAATAACGGCTTAACGGCCTCATTTTTACGTTGGATCCCATCTTGAGTCCCCGGTTGGTGTTGAGAGTGCGAAGCTGACTCTGTCAGCGCGCTCCCGTTAACCGGGCGCGCAGGCGTTTGATCGCCTGACTGTGCAGCTGGCTGACCCGGGATTCCCCGACCTCCAACACTGCGCCAATCTCTTTAAGATTCAGCTCTTCCTGGTAGTAAAGTGTCAGCACCATTTTTTCGCGATCCGGCAGCGCCTCGATCGCTTCAATGACGCGTTCACGCAAATTTCCTTCCATCAGCTGGTGCAGCGGATTGGCCTCTTCATGGCCGTCCGTCACCAGTTCCGCGCTGTCACCGTGCTCCTCACGAAACTCGTCGTAAGAGAACAGCTGACTATTATTGGTATCCAGCAGGATCTGGCGGTATTCCTCCAGCGAGACCTCCAGCTGCGCCGCCACTTCCTGTTCGGTTGCGGAACGGCCCAGCGTCTGTTCAACCCGATGCATCGCGCCTGCCACTTCGCGCGCGTTACGCCGGACGCTGCGTGGCGCCCAGTCGCGACTGCGCAGCTCATCGAGCATGGCGCCACGGATGCGCTGCACGGCGTAGGTGGTAAAGGCGGTGCCCTGCAACGCGTCATAGCGCTCCACGGCGTTCAGCAGCCCTATTCCTCCTGCCTGCAGCAGATCGTCGAGCTCCACGCTGGCCGGCAGTCTGACCTGCAGACGCAGCGCTTCATGTCTCACCAGCGGCACATATCGCTGCCACAGCGAGTTTTTATCCATCACCCCATCGGCGGTATAGAAATCATTCACCCTGACTACCCTGCGTTAGTTAAGTTATCGGCATGATTATCTATTTCTGTAGTGCGGATTGATTGGCGGAATAGCGGTACTAAAGGCGGGTAATTTCACTTTTGTGTAAAAAAGCGGCGCATGACGCAGCCGCTTCGGAAAAATCAGCCGTACTGCCGGAGTTTTGCGCGCGTGGCTTCAGGAACCTGATGCCAGAGTGCGCAGACCTGGCCGTTAATCGCCTGATAAGCCTGACGTAAATCTTCACTAAGCGGGCTGATACCGCGCAGATGGACGCAGCCGGTAACGGCATCAATGGTCAGCAGGCGGTTAATAAACAGCCGCATAAGATCGCTGCGCAGAAACAGGCCGTTGTCCACGCCGTTATCGCTGAGAAAGCCCTCTTCATTCTCTTCCGTCAGAATATGGCAGGCTTCCACCCAGGGATGGGTTGCGTTCTCCGGCAGCGGCGTACCGGTGATGATGCAGGCGCGGTAGCGTGTCCTGACGGCGGCGGCAAACTCCGCCTGGCTTGCCTGCTGCCAGACCTGCGCCTTCACCTTTCTGCCCACCAGCGTACCGGGCATTACGCCGGGCGGCACCGGCTGTAGCGGACTGGAAATCACCGCCATAAACTGAATCCGGCGGGACACGCTGAAGCAGGGATGCGCGCCAGCATCAAAAAGCTGCCAGTACGCCTCATCGCCTTCGTGACGCATCAGCGAAAGCGTGTAGCCCCGGCTGGCAATCAGCTGTTGCGCCGCGGCGGAGGCAGGATCGAGCATGGCGTAAACGCGGCTCTCCCCCATCACCTTCCAGCGGTTCTCCTGCTTCGCGGCGTCGGTACGGCGGAAATAGTAGAAAGGCAACTGCTGCTTGAGGTAATACTCCAGCCGCCGCAGATAGCTTTTTCGTTCGTTATCGTTAGTAATGAACAAAAGATCCTCAAGCGGACTGTTGGTTTCATTGTTGGCGAAAATCGCACGAATAATCAGATGGCGATAGCTGGTGGAAGGACTGAGCAGCGCTCTGGCGGTCAGCGCTTTCTCTTCGGGGAATTTCAGCGCATAGCGTTGAGCGATGTCGTCAAAGCTCAGCAGATCGCCGGGTTGCAGGTCAACGTTGAAGCGCATAGCAACACTCCAGAGAAATGATTAAAAGTTATAAGGGGCTCTGAAAAGTGTTATCGGCAGGTTGAAGAATAACTGTAATGTAGGCAATAGTTGAGAAATAAAGATATTTCTGCCTATCTGAATTGTTCACCTCTACGCACCGGAAAGGTGAACAATATGTTAAGCGCATGACTGCTGCCTTCTAGTGACAAGTAACCGCCAAAACAAGGCCGTTACTTCATAGCATCCGTTTATTTTAACAGATAGATAAGCGACAAATCATCATTGACTTTGGTTTTATTAATTTCCGCCACAAAAGCCAACGCCGACTTCGCAGTGTGTTTGGTAACCGAATGGTAACTGTAGATAATATTAATAATATCATCCTCATCAACCTGGCCTACCATCTCGACGCTGGCGGCGATCAGTGATTTCAACAGGAACCAGTCAGCCGTCAACAAATATAATTTCATTAGTGGCGTGAGGCTGTCATCACCGGGGAAGAAGCTATCATAAATACGGTATTGAATATAATTATTCATTACCCAGGGACGTTCTGCAAACCAGGGCATCATTTTACTCTGCCAGGCGTTCTCCAGCCTTACCATCGACTGGTTGATATCATTATTTTTTGCACCTTCAGTCTGTATATAAATAAGCTTGTTGATATAATGATCTAACATCGGCAAGCCGCGCAATTTAGTTATCCCCCCAAAATAGGTCTGCATGCGCAACAGCAGTGACCACTGCAAATTGTAATCCGGCTTTACCTGATCAAGCTGCTGTCTGATCCCGCCCTGGGTCAGGCTGCTAATGGTCTGAGCAAAGTAATCCTCCAGCTTTGCCACGCGATCGTCAGCGTCATTCACTTTCCCTGTATAGAGTAAAAAACTGGCCAGGGCGTAAAATGCCTCATCAATGTGTTCACCGCTATATTTGACAATATTGAGGCACATTAAATTCAGCAGCTTTTTCTCTTGATCGAGCTCTTGTGCCTTATTCGCTTCCGGCTGCAGGTAATTCGTCTGTTCGAACAGCATGGCATCGGGCGAAGACAATAACTGGCGTGCCGCTTCCGGGCAAGAGAGCGCTAAGCTCTTCTGCTTTTCATATTTAAAAATCTTCGCCCCCCTTGGATAAGTAGCGCAGGTAGGACTTAGTGCCGATGCACCTAATTCGGAATGCACTTTGCACAGCCGTGCTTCATCCAAAAAGGCACAGTTTCCGGCCGTATTGAGCTTCATTTTCCCCCAGTTTTCATAGCTGCGTCGGGTTGTGACGATATTTTCTGCAGCAAGGGTTTTTATTTCAATCCGGGAGGACTTTAAGTAGCGATTTACCGTTGGCTTATCGAGGGTAATGTCCCAGCCTTTGCAGCAGTGATCCCGACATTCACTGCCAATACACTGAAAGACACTGACAAACTGCGGCTCAATGACAGTAATATTTTTCATTCTTTACCTGTTTACACTCGTAATAAAAATATGAAATTTCTTTATCAAAGAGTAGATCAGCGATGGGGAATTAATTGCAGGAACAACGGATAAAAAGTGGTCTAAACTGGCGCATAAAAAACCCCGCCGGAGCGGGGTTTTAGGAGATTGAGCTGAAAGCTAAGGTTATTAGCCCTGCAGCAGAGACATAACCTGCTGTGGAACCTGGTTAGCTTTAGACAGTACAGAGTTACCTGCCTGCTGAACGATCTGTGCTTTAGACATGTTAGAAACTTCAACCGCGTAGTCAGCATCCTGAATACGAGACTGTGCTTCTGACAGGTTAGTCGTCGTGTTGTTCAGGTTAGTAACTGCAGAACCCAGACGGTTCTGAATCGCACCCAGTGAAGAACGGAACTTATCTACAGAAGCAATTGCGTCGTCAAGCTTAGCCAGCGGATCGGTAGAAGAACCCTTAGTCAGTGAAGATGGATCCATGTTATCGGTATTGATAGTAAATACAGCCTTAGTCGGGTCAGTAACATCTGCCGCCTGAGGATCCAATGCGATAGTGAATTCCTGTGCTTCAGTTGCAGTACTTGTAATACCGTTATTTTTCAGATTGTTTACTTCAGCAGCATCAGCTGGTGTCACGGTTACTTTAGCAAAGACGTTGCCGTTTTCATCTGCGAATACTTTAGCACCTTCAAGAGAAACGCTACCTGCTGCAACACCCAGACGAGTCGCCAGAGCACCAGCGGTTTTTTCAGATACTTCCGCTGCTGCAACCTGAGTGGTTTCGCCGTAATAGGTTTTAAAGGCTGCTGCACCTGTCAATTCAGTCAGGGTGCCTTTCGGACCGTTAACGTTGAAGCTGTCCAGACCCAGAGTCTTTGAATCGATTTTTTTCAGGTCGATATCGATGGTTTCGCCATCGTTCGCGCCAACCTGGATAGACATTTTGCCGTCTTTAGCCAGTACGTTCACGCCGTTGAACTGAGTCTGCTGAGAGACACGGTCAATTTCAGACAGACGTGATTTGATTTCGTCCTGGATTGAAGACAGGTCAGAATCAGAGTTAGTGCCGGTAGAAGCCTGTACTGTCAGCTCACGAACACGTTGTAAGTTGTTGTTGATTTCAGACAGTGCGCCTTCAGTGGTCTGCGCTACAGAGATACCGTCGTTAGCGTTACGTGCAGCCTGAGTCAGACCCTTGATGTTAGAAGTAAAACGGTTGGCGATTGCCTGACCAGCAGCGTCATCTTTCGCGCTGTTGATACGCAGACCAGAAGACAGACGCTCCATAGAGGTAGAGAGAGCAGACTGGTTCTTGTTGATGTTGTTCTGAGTGATCAGCGAGAGGCTGTTGGTATTAATGACTTGTGCCATGATAAAGTTTCCTGTTAAATCGAATCGGGTTTAAGGTGTTGGGCTTGTTGCCCCCCGGCTTCATCGCCGTCAAAGTTGTTATCGTCTGCCTTACCCCAACCTTTAGAATTTTTTTAGCAAGAGGCGCATTTTTTTTCGCTCAGCCCTAATCGCCGAATTACCCTTCTCTATTACCGCTATTCATTCCATTACCCGCTTTTAATTCGTCGTAAACTTTCCTTATCACTGGCCGATAACCACGCTAATCACTCCCCGTGTTGAACAGATAAGGAAACATCATGGCAAGTATCTCTTCACTAGGTATCGGTTCAGGCCTTGAATTGAGCAGTATTCTGGACAGCCTTACTGCAGCCGAAAAGACGTCTCTGAAACCGATCTCGGCGCAGCAGTCAGCCTATACCGCTAAGCTGAGCGCCTATGGCACGCTAAAAAGCGCCCTGACCACCTTCCAGACAGCGAACACCGCGCTCAGTAAAGCCGACCTGTTCGCCGCCTCGAAAGCGACCACTACCTCGACCGCTTTCAGCGCCACCACCTCAGCAGGTGCCGTTGCCGGGAAATATTCTATCAATGTGACTCAGCTGGCCTCTGCACAAACGCTGACCGCGGGCGTACAGAGCGATAATAAAACGGCGATCGCCAGCGCAGACAGCACTATCACTTTCCAGCCGGCGGGTGCCGATGCCAAACCTGTCACCATTACACTCGCGGCAGGTGATTCTTCGCTGACCGGCATCCGCGATGCGATCAACAAAGCCGACGCGGGCGTTACCGCCAGCATTATCAAAACCGGCGAAGGCGCTTACCGTCTCTCGATGACCTCCACCAAAACCGGTGAAGATAATGCGATGACCGTCAGCGTTAGCGGCGACAGCGCGCTGGAAAGTTATTTAGCCAGCAGCGGCGGCAACCTGACCGAAAGCGTTCCGGCACAGAATGCGAAACTGACGGTAAATAATGTCGCGATCGAGAGCAGCAGCAACAACATCAGCGATGCGCTGGAAGGGATTACGCTGAATCTGAGCGACATCACCAGCGGTAATCAGTCGTTGACCGTTAGCCAGGACACATCCAAAGCGTCAAGCGCCGTCAGTGCCTGGGTAGATGCCTACAATAAGCTGCAGGACACTTTCAGTAGCCTGACAAAATATACGGCGGTTGATGCAGGTACGGAAACGCAGGACAGCAGCAACGGAGCCCTATTGGGTGATAGCACGCTGCGTACCATCCAGACTCAGCTGAAAGGGCTACTGAACAACAACGGCAGCACTTCCGCTTATAAAACGCTAGCGCAGATTGGCGTTACCAGCAATCCATCGACAGGTAAGCTTGAACTGGATCAGACCAAACTTGATGCCGCGCTGGCGAAAGATCCGGATGGCGTGAAAGAAATGATCGTTGGCGACGGCAAGACTACCGGCATTACCACTCAAATGGGTAACAGCATGACCGGCTGGCTCTCAAGTTCAGGTATTTTGCAGGCTGCAACCGCTGGTGTCAGCAAAACCCTGAATAATCTGACGGAGAGCTATAACGCGGCCAGCGAGCGGATTGACGCGACCATTGCCCGTTATAAAAAACAATTTACCGCGTTAGATTTAATGGTGAGCAAGCTGAACAGCACCAGCAGCTATCTCACATCGCAGTTCGACGCTTTAACCTCAAGTTCCAAGAAATAAGGAGTCATAATGTATAGCGCAAGCGGTACCCAGGCCTATGCAAAAGTCAGCGTAGAAAGCGCGGTGATGAGCGCCAGCTCAGACCAGCTGATCACCCTGCTGTTCGACGGCGCGCTGAGCGCGCTGGTCCGGGCACGGCTGTTTTTGCAGGAAGGTAATATCGTCAGAAAGGGTGAATCTCTTTCCAAGGCCATTAATATCATTGATAACGGCCTGAAGGTCGGGCTGGATGAAGCGAGCGAAGATGAATTAACACGTAATTTGTTAAGTTTGTACCGTTATATGGTGCATCGTCTGCTGCGTGCCAATCTTGATAACGACGTAGCAGGTATTGAAGAGGTCGAAGCACTACTACGTAATATCGCTGACGCCTGGAAAGAGGTTTCAGGTTCTCCCGCTCTGGTTCAGGACGCTCTCTAAATGAATATCGCCCCACATATGTTCGGAATTTATCAGCAGCTGCTGCACATCAGTCAGTCCATGACCCGTCTGGCGTCAGAAGGAAAATGGGATGAGCTGATTGAACGTGAAGTGGATTACGTCAGCACCGTTGAGAAGCTGGCGGAAACCACGCGTGAGATAAGCGTTCCCGCGCGGACGCAGGAGCAGCTGCGTCCGGTGCTGCGCCATATCCTCGACAATGAAGCGGAAGTTAAGCGTCTGCTTCAGGATCGTATGGGTGAGCTGTCGCAGCTTATCGGTCAGAATTCCCGTCAGAAATCGGTCAATTCTGCCTATGGTAATATGTCAGGCGTGGTGCTGTTCCCGAACGGATCTGCCTGAAAACCGTTGCTAATATTATGACTAATCTTCCCTCCAGCCCGCGGGTCAGCAGACAACATTGTTTTGTATTCTGACCCGCGCTCTCTTTGCCCACTTCTTTTTTCACGTTCAGTCCGTACAGGGCGCAGGGAACTGGCGCCTCTTAACCCCCGCCAGAGCGTAAAGCTTGCGACGCAGCCACACGCATCCCGGCACTTTCTGACAGTCATCAGGCAGCGACCTCTCTGACGGGGTGCGTACGTTTGCGGGCAGTTCAGCGGCTTAAGCAGGAAATATTAATGATGATTCCTGTGCGGGATAAGGAATAGCGGTAAGGATTTTAAAGCGGTGACGTAACTGAACATCGGGAAGGTGTTAAGAGCCGTGATTGAAAAAGAGATTAAAAAGCGGTTAATGGCGTGTGCCTCACTCAGATCCCCGCGGCTGATAACGGGTGATGCGCCCAGGCCTGACCCTGCCAGCGTGACCACTCAGCCCCATACGGCTGAGCGCGGGGCTGAATTTACAGGCTTATCTGTTAGGATCCGTCAGAACATCGGCTCTTCACTTTCCTGGCCGGGATAGCTCTCGCTGTTCTCATCCGCCGGTTTCTCTTCCACTTCTGGCGTCTTGTGCTGCGCCTCCAGCGCCTGTTGACACGCCAGGGTCGGCTGACTGACCTTTTGCAGGACCAGATCGTCATAGTGCAGCGCCGTTCCTTCCAGCTCCAGCGGCATCACCCGCTGCTGATTATTGACGTTTATCCAGCTATCGTTCAGACGAGTGACTTTGCCCGGCTTGGCGATAACGCGTTGCCACTGGCGGCAGTCCAGCGTATCGCCCTGCTCCGTGATAATCAGGCTGGCTATCGCTTCAGGGCTGACCAGACCCGACTGCGGCCCCATCGTCTGCCAGTTACCGACCAGTTGTGCCGGCGGCGGCGTCTTTACCGCACTCTGATAGTTAGGTATCTGGGCGCAGCCCGACAGCGCAACGGCTGCGGCGGTCATTACAATCCACTTTTTCATTTTCAGTTCCTGACTCGTCGAATGGCGCTACGTTATAATTTCTCCATTATGACCGCAAGCGACTCTTCCTTTCCTCCCCCGTGCAGCAGCACCGACCTGGTCCGGACGTAGAGGATTGTGCCGCTTTGCGCCTGCCACCATTCCACCTCAGGCGGCCCGCGTGTACACTAGCGCAAATTGTGATGCAGGACCGATTATGAAGACCATTGAAGAGTATTACGTTACGGCTAAAGCGATCTTTCTTGAAGCCTGGCCGGAGATTAAAAGCGGTATTGCCGCACTGACGGAAGAAGATGCCCGCGCGCTGGGCATGACCCTGCCTCAGCTCCAGTCACTGCAAACCGATCGCGCCTGGGCCGCCTACACGCGTGAGAAAAAGCTCGACGGCATGCTCTTTGCCATTCAGCTTGCGGAGCCGGATAAGGCCGTTGCCGCGCAGGCGATTGAAACCTATCTGCGCGATCACGCTGCCGCGCTGGGCATGAGCTGGGAAGAATTCTGTATTAAGAACGAACTGTAATCCCCTGCGGCCCTGGCGGCCGCAAAAAACCTTTCACATTTCTATTGCTGACGCCTGTTACTGCAATATGTTTATCCTTTGCTGACCCCGGCGGCATATTAAGCGTAATCTTAAGCGCAGCAGATTATCATTTCAAAAGGCAAACTTTACGCGCCGACGCAAACGCAAGCGGGTTAAATAAGGCGATCGTATCTTTATTGGTGAGCCGCTATCCGCCTGGCGGAAAAATTGTTTGGCGGCTCCCGCAGAATAATGCATCTGTCTGAAAAAGCAGCATGCGTAAGCGGTTGCGTTCTGCCAGTGGCTCACGTATGTTGTGCGCGCTGGTTTTTATCGCAAAAGCCGCACGTTAAGCCTGCCGCCAGCCTCAACCAGCCTGACAAGCCGGTGCGCGCATCTCCCCGCCATATCACGGGCCTGTAAGATTTCGAGTCAGAAGAATGTCACCGAACAAATATAAGCTTGATCACAGCCTGTTTCTTTTTTTGCTCGCGCTGGGCTTAACCGCATTTGGTATTCAGTGCCGGAGCTTGCAGGCGCTTTCTCTTTTCTGGCCCTGTAACGCGCTATTACTGGGGCTGATGATCCGCTTTCCGGCCTTTGATAATGTTCTGAGTCTGCCGGTGATATATAGCGCGATGGTGCTGGCGGATACTTTTTATGGCACGCCCTTCAGTATTGCGCTTGGATTAAACGCGGCAAATATGCTGTTTATCATCGTCGGCAGAATGGTTTTGCTTTCTCCTATACTGTCACGCTCCTATCCGCGACGGCTTCAGGCGCTGCTGAGGGTGTTTCCCGCCTCCATCGTCGCCGCCGCCGCCTGCGCGCTGGCCGGCACCTTTGCCAGCCAGCACTATTTTCATGATGTCCTGCTTAAGGGCTGGATCTCCTGGTTTTGCGAGCAGGTTTCCACCTCGATTCTGCTGCTGCCGGTGGCGATCACCCTGCCGCGGCGGGATGAGCTGAAGCAGATCTTCGGCGAACTGAAAGAGAGTTCGCTGCTGCCAGTTATCTCCCTTATCGTTTCAACCATAACCGGCATCTACGTCGGCGGCGGCGGCAGCCTGATCTTCCCCCTGCCCGCGCTGATGTGGTGCGCCATCAGCTACCCTATTTTTATCACCTGCCTGCTGACCTTAGTGACCGGCATCGCCGAGATCATTCTGGTGGCAAACAACGTACTGAATATCCAGGGCAGCGATGACTTTTTCCGCATCGACAGCCTCGCCTCCTCTCGCCTGGGCGTGGCAGCAATGACCATCAGCCCGCTGATTGTGGCGCTGAGCACCACCTCCAACCGCAAGCTGGTCGCCCGGATTACCCAGCGTGCGGATTACGACTTTCTGACCGGGGCGCTAACGCGCAGCGGCCTTTCATCCAGAGTCGATGCCCTGCTTTCCCGCAGAAATAAACAGGTCGGCTTTTACGGCGCCACTTTTGTGATTGATATCGATCGCTTCAAAAATATTAATGATACTTTCGGCCATGCGGCGGGGGATCATGTGCTGGCGAAAACCGCTGAGTGCCTGAGACAGACGCTGCAATCTGGGGCGATTATCAGCCGGATGGGCGGAGAGGAGTTTTTAGTGCTGATCGAGGGCATTTCGCAGCCGCGGGCATTTCTGCTGGCGGACAGGCTGAGGCGGGCAGTGGAAGAGAATAAGATTGTGCTGAACGAGAACGATCTCAGCGTGACGGTCAGTATCGGTATCAGCACGCTGAATATTTCCGATTCCGGCAGCCTTGACGATTCGATAAACAGCGCCGACCGCCAGCTCTATCTGGCCAAAAGCAGCGGACGTAACCAGGTCAGCCCCCGGTTTACGTTATAAAAAAACCCCGCCGTAGCGGGGTGTGCAGGGTTCAGCGTCAGGCTTCGTTTTCGACGCGGTTAATCTCGATTTCGATATCCTGAATGGTGCTGTCGAGCTCATCGAGCAGACCACCCTGTCTGGTCAGAAGATCGTTAATACGCTCAGCATACTCTTTATGCGAATACTCCCCCTGATCAAACGCCAGCCAGTGGGTTGAGAGGGTTTCCGTATTGGTTTGCGCATAGTGCCGCATCTCTTTCAGCTGCGAGGTCACGTCCCGTAAATGGTCTGTGGGCGATTTGTGTTCTGTGTTATCACTCATCTCGTTCTCCTCATTAAGTTGAAATGTACGCCTAAATTCCGACTCTGCCGATCCGCAGAAGTTCATTTAACTTCAAATCCGCCCCGCAGACGCAAAAAAAAGCCGCCCGTTAAGGGCGGCCAGGTGTGGGCTATTTATCAGTAGTAAGGCACTTTACGGTCCGTTCCGTTGATGTTTACCGTAATATAGCCCGTGGCTTTAGTGGCGGTTGGTGCTACTGCCGTTGCGGTAGCTAACGTCAGTATTCCTTTTTCATTTGCCCCAATTCCCGCCAGTCCATTATGGAAGCTCATTCGCGCGTTAGGCGATGTGGTCCCGATGGTACTGAGATCGGTAACCTCTGACAAATCAGGCATAAACAGGGAAGTTACCCCGGTCTCAAAGCGAGTCGGCCCGGTTGTCGTGAGGTTGAATACCATATCGCCAGAGCGGGCTTTCAGTTTCACCCAGACTTCCGCATAGCTCAGCCCGATCCGGTTCAGCTTCACATCCACAACTGCCGGTGCGCCTTTATGTTGGATATCCGCATAAACCGCTGTGGCACAGCGAGCCACATTCAGCCAGGTAATACAGGAGGCAATGGTGGTTACCGGGTTTCCGGACAGCGCGCCAGGGACATCATTGGTGGCTTTGCTGACCATCTCAAAAACCCACTGCTGGTTATCCTTCGGCATATGAACTTTGCCAAGCTTGAACCATTTGTCGGTTGAAGATGTGTTAGACACCTTATAGCCGCTGTACCATCCAGCCCTCATCGAACCGGTAAACTCTGTACCGTAGTTCTCATCGCGGCGCCAGCCATACTCATAGTTGGAAAGCCAGCGGTTCTCAAGGTTACTTTCAAGCTTAACCTTAGAACCGCCCTGAAGATTGAGCTGGCGTAACTGCACGCGACCATTACTCAGATCCAGAGGTTGTACGCAGTTTTCAAGACTCAGCGCATCAATCAGCCACTGTCCTTCCGAGAGATCGCCGGGGTTACGGGTATGCTCAATCCAGACGTTATTGAGTACACCCTGAGTTACGCGCGGCATGACCAGCGTGCCGTCACCGTAACCTGTCTGGAAGTTTGCATTGGTGAGCTCAATCGCCGTTGCGTGATCCCATACGCCGGTAGCGGTGCCAGACCAGCCTACCTCAAAGATACGGCCATAGGTGGTCACGGTATAAATTTGATCAAACTTGGTGTCGAGGGTGTCCTGAAGTTTGATCACCGTACCGCCATTATTCTGTGCCCGAAATCGCGAAATGACCACCGACTGACCGGCCACAATGGTATTTTCAAAAAACGGCTGCTGGTTAGTACATTGGGATGGCTGAACCGGCCCGGTAAGGGTTTTGATATCCGCTGTGGCCTGACCGTTCCAGGCGATCCCTTTAATGGCGGTCCGCCTTGCTTTCACCTTAAAGACCGGCAAGTTCGATTTGTCGGAGACAATGGTCGTTCTGGGCATCGCACCGTGGGGATTATCGTCACCATACAGATAAAAGACAGGCATTTCGGTAGCGGAATAGTCGATAGGCTTAATCAGGAACTTGCCCACAGGGAAGCGTACCCCCAGACTTTTCGCACTGTTATTGAAGCTCTGAGCCCAAACCATCATCGCTTTAAAGGGCTCTGTATCGTCGGTTACCCCATCGCCTTTAGCGCCAAAGTGCAGGATGTTCACCTCTTCCGGATTGTTGATAATGCGTTTCCAGAAAAAGCCGTTGCCCACAGCAAAGGTCCCGCCATCATCCTTAGGCAGCGACGTTGACTGGACAAAACCTACAAAATCCCCGCCGCCTTTAAAACTCGCGTCTTTATCGTAATAACGACGTAGCATTGCAATTTCACCCGACTTTGGCGGTTTCGTTGTTCTCAGTTCAGCAAAAGAGTTTACTTCGATCATAATAGCCTCCAGGAGCGAATGCCGTAGCTAATCGCCTGTGTTATTTAAGTGATATAAGTCGTTCATTGAAGTGATATAACGCCCTGTTATTTATTCACTGCCTTATCCGGTAGCAGTTTCTTTTGCGCTCAGTTAATTTTATCGGCGCAAATTTTATCCCATAACTCATTGTGTACATTAATTTGCTTCACCGTGCGGATATCTATAACCTGCCAGTCATTACCGTAGGTATAAATAGGTGAAAATAATGTACAGGATGAATCAGTGAGTAATTGTGGACTACTGGTCGTTGTGGTGTGACGACCTACGCAGCTTGTCGCGAGCATCATCGTCATTGAGAGAATGATTAATGGCCTGAACATTTTTTGCCTCCTTAATATTCTCATCCTGTTTATTGGCGACAGCGGAAACGCGGGCCGTTTCATTTTTTGCCGCATCGACATCCGCACGGGACTTCTCCTGCACCTTGCCAATTTTCTTGCCGCCAAACCAGCTCGCCACAACCGCCGCAATCACGACGCCGATGCCAGCAAGCAGGTGCCAGCTGCCGGAAAAAAGAGCCATAAGCGTATTCATACATGATTCTCCTTCTGCCTTTCGTTTTGCGCTTTGAGTCCTTTCTGACGGATAAACTGGGCAATAACCGCCATTGCCACCATAAATGAGGCAATTAATCCCAGATAGTGCTGCGGAATAAAAGATTTCACATCGACCGGTAACCCATTCCAGGCATTCATCGCGGAATCCGGGAATGTCTGCACCCAGGCACCGATAGCGGAACCGCCGGTGGCCAGCCATACCGACCAGGTTTTAAATAATAACCGGGCGTGAGAGACAAATTCGATTTTGCCGTGTTTCTTCACCCACCAGACGATAACAATTACCGCCAGCACCATCAGGATAAACAGGATGAATTTCATATAACCCCCCGATAGGCATCATAATTTCCACTACGCATCATTTCAGCATGACGCCTGGCGCGTGCGGGCGTCTGCTTCGCCCAACGGCTGGCTAACATGCCTTCGGCCGCGCCATCAAAATTACCATTGGAGATCAGTATCAGCGTGTTTTTAAAAGCGGCTAAACCTTCCACCCCCATCTGGTAAGCCATGCTGTATAAGACGTCAGCTCTGGCCGGATTACACTGCCGTAATGCCGCAACAAGCGTGGGCCGCATAATCATTTCGCGTATTTTCTCGTCGAGTATTTTCTGCATCCAGATATCCCCAACGCTGCGGGGAACGCTAAACTGATAATTATTCAGTGACGCATTTTTCGGTCCAATAACTATCCCACAAGCCACAGTGGGATAACCTTCAGTATCAATATAGGGCTTATCTTTATAGCCCTCTTCATAAGCCAGTATCTGGATTATTTTACTCATAGCTCACCTCACAATTGGAATATACGCCCCGAAAAAAAACAAAGGTAAATTCCCTGGTGAATTCACTAACCAAACCCTCAGGCATGGAACTCTCTGCCACAGGATAAATATAAATAAACAAGGTAAGTTCATCGCAGGGTTAATTTATATTAGCGCCCTGATGGATTATTAAATGCGTTTCTAACACAGTAGTGTTGAAATTGCGTACGCAACCACTTTTTTTTAAAAAAATTCACTTTCACATTCCAGCGTCACTTCCAGCGTACAGAGTACGCCTTCAATAAATCCTTCTGCCGTCTGGAGTTGTTTACGAATGGTGCCATCAGCGCAACGTCGGCGACGGGCAATAGAGCGAAGGGATATCCGGTAGAGATAATGGGCAACCAGCAGCGCATGTTCATCAGGGTGCGTTTTCATCAGGCGGCTGATACAGCTATCAAGGATCATACCGTCGTTGTCGCTGCATACTGGCCTGTTGGACGGCGCGGCGGTAATCAGTCCGCGAAATCCTGCTGCAATGTGCGGATAGTTGATGCCGCTCTTTTCCGTGGCCGCCCAGCCTCCCCACATCTCAAGTAACTTTTTGATGTCTCGCATTACAACCTCCTTCGAGTGAGATATCGCCTGGCCAGACTGTTTCTGGCCAGGCGGGAGAATCTGTGCGGTTCAGCATGAGTTCTGAACAGTGCACGTTCATCGGCAGACAGGTGTCCGCCAGGTGAGATCACCGTTGAAGGTGTGCCAGCGATTAGGCTGGACGGCCAGGTTGTCAAAGAGCAGTGGACGATAACTTGCCATATCGGCCTATCATCCGTTAAAGTATCGCATTACTTAATTAATAGCATAGAGTATTAATCTTGCCAATAGCAAAGCGTGTTTGACGAAAAATACGCGTCGCTATAAATTCTGGTATATGAAACCGAATACACTGGCCTACCGGCTGAACATGGTCATGTCCATGATGGGAATAACACAAGGTGCTTTAGCAAAAGCATCGGGCGTTTCACAACCCACGATCTGGCGTCTGACGAAAGGAGAGGCCGAAGGATCCCGTAAGCTGGTCGATATTGCCCGGGCGCTTGACGTTAACGTCCAGTGGTTAGCCAGCGGCGAAGGAGAGATGCGGGGAACCCACGCGCTGAGTGCTGCGGACAAAGTCAAAAGCGGTACTACTATAGCCGTGTGGGGGCCGGAAGGTAAGACAGGCGATCTGGTCTCAGCCCCTAACGGTGTAAAGGCGAAAAAGACCTGGCGCGCCTACATTCTTGACCGCAACAGCGGCTGTGCTGAAGCCACCGCAGGGAGTATAGTCATTGTCGACACAGAAGTACCACCCGAATCTGGAGATTTAGTTATCGCCCAGGTCAATTCGAGGGTCTCTGTGTATCGCTATCTTGAAGGCCCCTCCAGTGGTTTTTTAACCGTTGACGACCCCCGACTGCCCGCCGTAGAGCTTTCGGACGATTCGGCGTTAGTTGGCGTCGCTATCTTCCTGATCCGTGACTTGAGGCGGTAAGCGCTTACCTCCTCCTCCTGGAGGATAGTCTCCTTATAGTGCCCCCCGGACACTCTGTGCAGCACAGATATCATCAGTTTATCCTCACGAAAACCCGCCCTCTGGAATGCATAAGCCGCAGAGGGCTTTTGGCGCATTGATTCAACTGAATAGATTAGTAAAGATTTTCATGAAATCGCCATCACATCGGGTAAAAAAAGCGAAAATATTTAGCCAAATCCAATTAAATCAACCACATACACCAATAACTAAAGTTATTTCACCAATAGCCATTGATATTAATAATAACTATAGCTATTGTTTTTGATAAGGATACATTCCGACCGTTAACAGATCGCCTGATGCGGTCATTTCCCCTTCCCACTCTGGAAATTGAGGTAGTTATGACACAGATTATCTGGAAAAAATGTCAGCCTGGGGGCACATGCAAGAGTCGTTATAAAGCCCGACGCCGGGAAAAACTGGCCAGTGAAAACCAGGATAAACGGCTGAAGAAAGCGATTGCGGTTGCCCTTTCAGGCTGTAATGCACGGGTCTGGAAAGCGTTGCAAGAGTGATCATAGGGTACCTCCTCTGATAAAGACTGGTTGGATATACAGTATTTTCTTTGAAGGCCGCGATCAACCGTTTTCCGCAGCACTTTTGTGAGCCTGCTGAAAATAAGAACAATTTTTTTTGCGGCGTGCGCGGACACGGCGTGAGGGCATATCAAGAGGGAGTTTTGTGAGGTCTGTCTGCTTCTGTACCAGCGAGTGCTATTACAGACAGAGACAAGTAACCGATCGTGAAAGGTGTTTTGAGGGTGGCAGTTGTTCTGACGGTGGCGGCAGTGCTGACAGTGGCGGTTGTTTTGGCAGTGAGTGCAGTGCTGACTGTAGCTGCCGTAAAAACAACGCTTCCTGATTAGAAAACCCGGGCGTGGCGGTAGTGAAGGATAAATGAATGAACGATTTGCGTTACAACACCGGCACAATGGCCTGCAATGGCTCCATGAGCATACTCATGGAGTCAGGTCGGCTATCCGGTGGCGGAATAACGCTACCGCTGAGCACTAACAAACCTGGAAGTGATAGCTGACGGTCATGGAAGATTTACAGAAAATACAGTTCGCCCCGTGGGGATTTTTAGACGAAACGTTGAAGAGAGAAAAACGGTACTGACAGCCCTGACAGGCGGGGCATTTAAATTTTACAGGTGTAATAGAAACCTTCTTTTTTTATCGTAGGGAGCAGACATCTTACCACTCCCTTCCCCTGATTGTCCAAGTTATCGGCCTTTTCGGACGAATTACCTTATATAATCAGTGCCATCAGCCCGCCGCTTCTTCCAGCACCTTATGAATAACCGCCGAGAGCTGATTGATCTCAAATTTCGCCACATAGCCATTCGCGCCCACTTTATGAACGTGGTCTTCGTTGGCGCTGCCGGAGAGCGAGGAGTGGATAACAACCGGAATCGAGCGTAGCTGCTGTTCACCTTTGATATTGCGCGTCAGGGTAAAACCATCCATCTCCGGCATTTCCAGATCGGTCAGCACCAACCCGATTTTATCGGTGATCGGACAGCCTTCCGCCTGCGCTTCCAGCGCCATTTGTTTGATTTTATTCCAGGCTTCCAACCCCGTGTTGTGCATCAGCGCCGGGATCCCCATCACTTTCAGGCCCTGCTCCAGCATGGAACGGGCGACTTTCGAATCTTCCGCCACAATGCAGACGGCACCCGGCTTCATCGCAAAATTCTTCAGGGTGATATCGCCTTCTTTAACATCGCGCACCGACGGCACTACATCATGCAGGATTTGCTCAACATCCAGCACCAGCGCCATCTCATTGGCGTGCTGTTCACCCTCCAGCAGGGCGATACTGGTGATGTTGCGGTTCGCCACGCCCGACTCAGCGGTGTGAACCTGGCTCCAGTTCAGGCGCACGATATCTTCCACGGATTCCACGGCAAACGCCTGGGTACTGCGGGCATATTCCGTCACCAGCAGCAGGTTCAGGCCGGTGGCGGGCGTACAACCGGCAACGGCTGGCAGATCGATCACCGGGATCAGCTGCCCGCGGATATTCGCCATGCCGAGCAGCGGAGATTTCATACCAGCAGCTTTGGTCACGGCAGGCATCGGGACAATTTCGCGGAGCTTGAACACATTAATGCCGTACAGCTCTGACTTACCGCCGGCCAAATCGGAGCCCAGACGGAACAGTAAAAGCTCAAACTTGTTGGATAATGCGAGATTCGCTCTCTCATCAACCTCTTTCTGGAAATTATCCACGTGTTACCTCACCGTTAATGAATCGTTATGACACTCGTTATCGGCAGGATGTAAAACTTCTACACCTGCATATTCATAATATCGGTGTAGGCGCTGACCAGTTTGTTACGCACCTGGATGCCCATCTGCATCGAAACTGACGATTTCTGCAGATCGATCATGACGTCGTTAAGATTGACGCCCGGCTTGCCTAACTGAAAATCCTGCGCCTGCGTGCGCGCCGCTGTCTGAATGCCGCTGATTTTATCCAGCGCGGATTTAAGCTCACCTGCGAAATCCGCATGGTTCGACGCGTCTGTCTGCCTGCCGCCCGCCTGAATAGCGGCGGTTTGCAGCTGCTGGACAACGCTCTCAATACCCTGAATTGCCATTATTTGCTCCGGTCATGGTTACGGTAAAAATTTTCTGTGGCAAAACTTAGCACAATGTCAATGAGACAAAGCCGCTAAATGAGCCCATAAAACACACCTTATCCACCCATCGAAAATTCCGTTTAAGAAAATAATGGCAGCCATTAGAAGTGGGAATGTTATTGCAAGCCGCATCAGGGAGTCATTTTTGTTAATGCATAACACGAAACAGTCCGGTCAACTGTCAGGCAGGAAAGAGTTATGAATGCAACCGTTACGCAGGATAATCCAGAGAAGAAGGGGCTGAACGACCTTTTCGCTCGCCTACGCGCTAATCCTCGTATTCCTATTCTTATTGCCGCTGCGGCGGCGATTGCCATCGTTGTCGCCATGGTGCTCTGGGCAAAACAGCCAGAGTACCGCGTGCTTTATAACAATCTGAGTAATGAAGATGGCGGCGCCATCGTCACTCAGCTGACCCAGATGAACATCCCCTATCAGTTTGATGAGGCGGGTGGCGCGCTGATGGTTCCGGCGGACAAGGTGCACGAGCTGCGCCTGCGCCTCGCCCAGCAGGGCCTGCCGAAAGGCGGAGCCGTCGGCTTCGAACTTCTGGATAAAGAGAAGTTCGGCATCAGCCAGTTCAGCGAGCAGGTTAACTATCAGCGCGCGCTGGAAGGTGAACTCTCCCGCACTATCGAAACGCTTGGCCCCGTCAAGAACGTCCGCGTTCACCTGGCGATGCCCAAGCCTTCGCTGTTTGTGCGCGAGCAGAAAGCTCCTTCCGCGTCGGTGACCCTGACGCTGCAGCCTGGCCGTGCCCTGGACCAGGGCCAGATCAGCGCTATCGTGCATATGGTTTCCAGCAGCGTGGCGGGCCTGCCGCCGGGTAACGTCACGGTTGTCGATCAGGCCGGTCACTTACTGACCCAGTCCGACAACGCCGGCCGTAATCTGAATGATGCCCAGCTGAAATATGCCACCGATGTTGAAGGCCGTTTCCAGCAGCGCATTGAGGCGATCCTGAACCCTATCCTCGGCAACGGTAATGTGCACGCTCAGGTGACGGCGCAGATCGACTTCAACGCCCGTGAGCAGACGGATGAAAAATATCAGCCTAACAGCAACCCGGCTAATCAGGCGATGCGTTCACGCCAGAGCAGCAACAGTCAGCAGCTGGGTGGTCAGTATCCGGGCGGCGTACCGGGCGCGCTCTCTAATCAGCCAGCCCCGGCCAATACCGCGCCGGTCACCACGCCGCCGAACAATGCTAACGGCCAGAACAATGGCGCTAACGCGGCTAACAACGCGCAGGCGAATGAAGGAACCACGACCAGCACCGCTAACGCCGGTCCGTCGAACACCCGGACTGACGAAACCACTAACTACGAAGTAGACCGCACCATTCTCCACACCAAGATGAATGTGGGCGAAGTGAAACGTCTCTCTGTGGCGGTAGTGGTTAACTTTAAAACGGATGCTCAGGGTAAGCCGGTTGCGCTTTCCGAAGACCAGCTGAAGCAGATTGAAAACCTGACCCGTGAAGCGATGGGCTACTCGGAACAGCGCGGTGACAGCCTGAACGTCGTGAACTCGCCGTTTAACGAGACGGATGTGACCGGTGGTGAACTGCCATTCTGGCAGCAGACCTCCTTCATTAATCAGATGATGGAAGCGGGACGCTGGTTGCTGGTGCTGATTGTCGCCTGGATCCTCTACCGTAAGCTGGTCCGTCCTCAGCTGCGCCGTAAGGCCGAACAGGAGAAGATCGCTGCCGAAGCCGCCGTGCTGGCTACCGCGCCAGCTAACGAAGATGACGCCGTGTCGGTCACGCTCTCCAGAGACGAGATTGACCAGGAACGTAAATCTCAGCACCGCATGAGTGCTGAGGTAATGAGCCAGCGTATTCGCGATATGTCCGAGAACGATCCCCGCGTGGTGGCTCTGGTCATTCGCCAGTGGATGAAGGAAGAACTATGAGTCTCACCGGTACAGAAAAAAGCGCCATTCTGATGATGACGATTGGCGAAGATCGTGCAGCCGAGGTGTTCAAACACCTCGACTCCCGCGAGGTACAACACCTGAGCACCGCAATGGCCAATATGCGTCAGGTGTCACATAAGCAGCTGACCGACGTGCTGCGCGAGTTTGAAACCGATGCAGAGCAGTTCGCTGCGCTCAGCCTCAACTCGAATGAGTACCTGCGCTCTGTACTGATTAAAGCGATGGGCGAAGAGCGTGCTTCCACCCTGCTGGAAGATATTCTCGAAACCCGCGACACCACAAGCGGTATGGAAACGCTTAACTTTATGGAGCCTCAGGCTGCTGCCGATCTGATCCGCGACGAGCATCCGCAGATTATCGCCACCATCTTGGTCCACCTGAAGCGTTCTCAGGCCGCCGACATCGTGGCGCAGTTCGACGAACGCCTGCGTCACGATGTGATGCTGCGTATCGCCACCTTTGGCGGCGTCCAGCCTGCCGCGCTGGCCGAGCTTACCGAAGTGCTTAACGGGCTGCTTGATGGTCAGAACCTCAAGCGGGCGAAGATGGGCGGCGTGAGAACCGCGGCGGAGATCATCAACCTGATGAAAACCCAGCAGGAAGAAGCGGTTATCGAAGCCGTTCGCGAATTCGACGGCGAGCTGGCACAGAAAATCATCGACGAGATGTTCCTGTTCGAAAACCTGGTGGAAGTGGACGACCGCAGCATCCAGCGCCTGCTTCAGGAAGTGGAATCCGAGTCGCTGCTGATCGCCCTGAAAGGGTCCGAACAGCCGCTTCGCGAGAAATTCCTGCGCAACATGTCGCAGCGTGCGGCCGATATTCTGCGCGACGATCTTGCCAACCGCGGCCCGATGCGTATGTCTGCGGTAGAGAACGAACAGAAAGCTATCCTGCTGATTGTCCGTCGTCTGGCAGAGAGTGGCGATATGGTAATCGGCGGCGGCGAGGAACAGTATGTCTGATCAATCGTCCCTGCCCTGGCAGCGGTGGCAGCCCAACGATCTTGGGCAGCTTAATAAGCCGGTGATCGAAGCCTTCGAGCTTCCTGAAGCGCTACCGGAGGATCCCTTCGCGCTGCAGCAGGATGAGCTTGAGCAGATGCAAAGCCAGGTGCGCAACGAAGCGCAGGGCCTTGGCTATGCGGAAGGTCAGCAGCAGGGCTTTGCTGAAGGGCAGAAAGCCGGTTACGACGCCGGTTTTCAGCAAGGTCTGGCAGAAGCACAGCAGCAGCAGGCGCCGCTTCAGGCGCGTATGCAGCAGCTTGTTTCCGAATTCCACCATACGCTGGAAGCACTGGACAGCGTCATCGCTGCCCGTCTGATGCAGCTGGCGCTGGAAGCGGCCCGTCAGGTTATTGGCCAGGCTCCGCATGTGGATGGTACCGCCCTGCTTCGTCAGATTCAGGGTATGATCCAGCAGGAACCGATGTTCAGCGGCAAACCGACCCTGCGCGTCCATCCTGATGACTTACAGCGCATTGACCAGACGCTGGGCGCCACGCTCAGCCTGCACGGCTGGCGCCTGATGGCGGACAGCACCATTCATCCTGGCGGCTGTAAAGTCAGCGCGGAAGATGGCGATCTGGACGCCAGCATCGCCACCCGCTGGCATGAACTGTGCCGTCTGGCCGCGCCGGGAGAACTGTAATGACCACTCGCCTTTCACGCTGGCTTGGCACGCTTGACTCCTTTGAACAACGTCTGGCCCAGGTGCCGGACGTTCGCCGCTATGGTCGTCTGACTCGTGCCACCGGCCTCGTGCTGGAAGCCACCGGCCTGCAGCTTCCGCTGGGTGCCACCTGTGTCATTGAACGCAGCGACGGCAAGACCATTTCGGAAGTGGAAAGTGAAGTGGTTGGCTTCAACGGTCAACGCCTCTTTCTGATGCCGCTGGAAGAAGTCGAAGGGATCCTGCCCGGCGCCCGCGTCTATGCACGCGTCAGCGGCGACAACCAGCACAGCGGCAAACAGCTGATGCTCGGTCCGGAACTGCTGGGACGCGTGCTGGATGGCAGCGGCCGCCCGCTGGATGGCCTGCCCGCGCCGGAAACCGGCTACCGTGCGCCGCTGATTACTCCCCCCTTTAACCCGCTTCAGCGTACGCCGATTACCGACGTGCTGGACACCGGCGTCCGTGCCATTAACGCCCTGCTGACCGTGGGTCGCGGGCAGCGTATGGGCCTGTTCGCCGGGTCCGGCGTCGGCAAGAGCGTTCTGCTGGGCATGATGGCACGCTACACCAAAGCGGACGTGATTGTCGTGGGGCTGATTGGCGAGCGTGGACGTGAAGTTAAAGACTTCATAGAAAATATTCTCGGCACCGAGGGACGCGCCAGGGCTGTGGTGATCGCCGCGCCGGCGGATGTTTCTCCGCTGCTGCGTATGCAGGGCGCCTCTTACGCCACGCGCATCGCTGAAGACTTCCGCGACCGCGGGCAGCACGTCCTGCTGATTATGGATTCCCTGACCCGCTACGCCATGGCGCAGCGTGAGATTGCGCTGGCGATCGGTGAACCACCGGCGACCAAAGGCTATCCGCCTTCCGTCTTCGCCAAACTTCCGGCGCTGGTCGAGCGCGCGGGTAACGGCATCGACGGCGGCGGCTCTATCACCGCCTTTTATACCGTACTCACTGAAGGCGACGATCAGCAGGACCCTATCGCGGACTCTGCCCGTGCAATTCTGGACGGCCACATTGTGCTCTCCCGTCGCCTGGCGGAATCCGGACACTATCCGGCCATCGATATCGAAGCCTCAATCAGCCGCGTGATGGCGCACCTGATTGATGAACCGCACTACGCGCGCGTCCGCCAGTTTAAGCAACTGCTTTCCAGCTATCAGCGTAACCGCGATCTGGTCAGCGTGGGCGCCTATGCCGCCGGCAGCGATCCGACACTGGATAAAGCGATCAAACTTTATCCCGAGCTGGAGCTGTTTCTGCAGCAGGGCATGTTTGAACGCAGCACCTTTGATGACGCCTGCTTACATCTCCAGGCGATATTTGGTTAACGGCACGCTTTTCCCGGGGGGGTTATGGCAAAACAGGCATCACCTATCGATACCCTGTGCGATCTGGCACAGAAAGACCTGGAAAAGGCCGCCATTCAGCTGGGCGACGTACGGCGCGGACAGAAACAGGCTGATGAACAGCTCTCCATGCTGATGAACTATCAGGATGAATATCGTAAGTCACTGAATAACAATATGTCCGAAGGGATTACCAGCACCCGCTGGTATAACTACCACCAGTTTATTGAAACGCTGGAAAAAGCCATTGAGCAGCACCGTCAGCAATTGTCGCACTGGAACAGCCGCCTTGAGGGCGCCCTGCGCTTCTGGCGCGACAAGCAGCAGCGTGTACACGCTTATGAAACGCTTCAGGCCCGTGCGGCCGCGGACGCATTATCAATTGAAAACCGTCTCGATCAGAAACGGATGGATGAATTTGCCCAACGGGCATCACTGAGGAAAGGCGAATGATTACGTTGCCCGCTGTCATTTCCGGGACAAAAACCAGCACTACCGCCGCGGCTTCCGCAGCAGATACCGGCCTGACGGCAGAAGCGGGAGTTTCCGCAGAAGGGACTGATACCGGCGGCACACAGGGGTTTGTGAGCCTGCTGGGTAATAAATTACTAACGCTCGTTCAGCACGAAGCGTCCGGTCAGGCTGCGACGCCGCAAGCCGGTGTGGCTGAGTTTAAGCCCGCCACGCCATCCAAACTCAACGCCATGCTGGCCGCGCTGGAAAATCCTGAAGCGCTGACTGCACTGCTACAGCCTGAAGGTAAAGCCAGCGATAAAGCCGGCATTGTCACTGCCGATGATAAAGATCCGGTTTCATCGCTCAGCGACAGTGATATGCAGACGCTTCAGGCGCTGTTTGCCATGCTGCCGCCTGCGGTAAATACCCCAGCTGCCGCACCGGCCAGAGTGAGCGATGCATCAGGCCTGTCCAGCGAGAAAGGCGCGAAACAGGCCTCTCTCGCCTCGCTGCTGGCCTCCGGCAGCGTAAATGCTGAAGGGAATAAAAAAGGCGAAGGCAATGAAAAAGCGGGCGCTGGTGGCCTGCATGGCCTGGTTTCCGGAACTTCTTCACCGAAAACCCCGGCTGACGCGCCCGTGCTGAACGGCGCCTTCCAGCAAATAGCCAGCCAGGCGGGCAAAGAGGGTGAAAAAGAGAATTCAAGTTCTCTGACTAACCCGACGTTAACGCATCATGTTGTCAGCAGCGCTTCTGCTGCGCTTACGCCCACCACCACCACTATGGTAACCGCGCCAGCGACGCCCCAGCTGAATGCCCAGTTGGGCAGCCCGGAGTGGCAACAGGCGCTGGGTCAGCAGATCCTGATGTTCAGCCGGAATGGACAGCATACGGCAGAGCTGCATCTGCATCCCCAGGATTTGGGCAGTATTCAGATCAGCCTCAAGCTGGATAACGATCAGGCTCAGCTGAGTATGATTTCTAACCACAGCCAGGTACGTGCGGCAGCAGAAGCCGCGCTGCCCCACCTGCGTGCCGCGCTGGCTGAAAGCGGTATCAACCTTGGTCAGAGCAACGTGAGCAGCGATGCGTTCCAGCAGGGCCAGAACTTTAACGGTCAGCAGGAGCAGCAGCGCAACAGCCGCGGCAACACCTTCAGCCTGGCGGGAGAAAATGACAGCGAGGTCACGCCAGTGGCCGTTCCAGCCTCATTGCAGGCCCGCGCCGACGGTACCAACGCCGTGGATATTTTCGCCTGACGGCAACAAACGCACAAGCTAGTGGCAAAACCCGCGTCTTTTCTACCCATTGTTTAGCACAGGACGCGGGATAATCTGCCCATATCGCCGTGGGCCAGCGAATAAAGTTGTACCGCCCCCCGAAAATCATCACAGGAAGTAATCGTTCATATGTCTGATAAAAAAGCCAAAAGCGGCAAACGTAAGTTGTTGATACCGTTGTTACTACTGGTAACGCTGGTCGCTTGTAGCGTCGCGGGCTATACGGTCTGGCGCATGATGAAGGCTCCCGCCGACGCGGCACATGCTGCCAAGCCTGAGCCAGCGCCCGCGCCGGTCTTTTTCGCCCTGGATACCTTTACGGTCAACCTGGTCAATCCGGACAACGATCCTGACCGTGTGCTTTACGTCGGCTTCACATTGCGTCTGCCTGATGAAGCGACACGCAGCCGTATGAACGACTATTTGCCGGAAGTCCGCAGCCGCCTGCTGCTGCTGCTCTCCCGTCAGAATGCCGCCGGACTCACCAACGAGCAGGGTAAGCAGGAACTGATTAAAGAGATTAAGGCCGTGCTGGCGCCGCCGCTGGTACGGGATCAACCTCAGCAGGTCGTGAGCGATGTTCTGTTCACCGCCTTCATCTTGAGGTAAAGGCATGGGCGACAGCATTCTTTCTCAGGCAGAAATCGACGCGCTGCTCAACGGCGACAGCGAAAGTGCCGTCGAAGAAAATGTGAGCAAAGCGGGCGAAAGCGACGTTCGCCCCTACGATCCCAATACCCAGCGCCGCATGGTTCGCGAGCGTCTGCAGGCGCTGGAGATCATTAACGAACGTTTTGCACGCTCCTATCGTATGGCGCTGTTTAACCTGCTTCGCCGCAGCCCGGACATCACGGTAGGTGCGATTAAAATTCAGCCTTATCACGAATTTGCCCGCAACCTGCCGGTGCCGACGAACCTGAACCTGATTCATCTTAAGCCGCTGCGCGGCACGGCGCTGGTGGTGTTTTCACCGAGCCTGGTGTTTATTGCCGTCGATAACCTGTTCGGGGGCGATGGTCGCTTCCCGACCAAGGTGGAAGGCCGTGAATTTACCGCCACCGAGCAGCGCGTTATTCGCAGAATGCTGAAGCTGGCGCTGGAAGGCTACAGCGAGGCGTGGAAACCGATTTATCCGCTGGAAGTGGAATACGTTCGCTCGGAAATGCAGGTGAAGTTCACCAACATCACCACCTCGCCGAACGATATCGTGATTACCACGCCGTTCCAGGTGGAAATCGGCAACCTGGTGGGCGAATTTAATATCTGTATTCCGTTCAGCATGATTGAACCGCTGCGCGAAACGCTGGTTAACCCACCGCTGGAAAACTCGCGGCAGGAAGATCACAGCTGGCGGGAAACGCTGGTGAAGCAGGTTCAGCATTCCGAACTGGAGTTGATTGCCAGCTTTGCCGAAGTATCAATGCGTATTTCGCGCCTGCTGGCCCTGAAACCCGGCGACGTATTACCGATTGAAAAACCGGACCGCATTATCGCTCACGTCGATGGCGTGCCGGTACTCACCAGCCAGTACGGCACCCTGAACGGGCAGTACGCGCTGCGTGTGGAACATCTGATTAACCCGATTTTGAATTCGATGAGTGAGGAACAGCCCGATGAGTGACACAAATAAGCCCTCCGAAGAGGAGATCTCTGCGGACGACCTGTGGGCTGACGCGCTGAACGAACAGTCCAGCAGCGCCTCTTCTGAAGGGGTATTTAAAACGCTGGAAAGCAATGATGTGGCCGGTTCCCTGCAGGATATCGACCTGATCATGGATATTCCGGTCAAGCTGACCGTTGAGCTGGGCCGCACCAAAATGACCATCAAAGAGCTGCTGCGTCTCTCTCAGGGATCGGTAGTGGCGCTGGAAGGCCTTGCCGGTGAGCCGCTGGATATCCTGATTAACGGCTACCTGATTGCCCAGGGCGAAGTGGTTGTCGTGGCCGATAAATATGGCGTGCGCATCACTGACATTATCACCCCATCCGAACGTATGCGTCGTCTGAGCCGCTAAATGAATCCACAGACCACCCAGGTACAACTTCAGCCAGCAGGGCAGCCGGCCATTTCTACCGGTTCGATGCTGACGCAGGTCAGCAGCGTGCTGGCGGTGATTATTCTGCTCATCCTGGCCTGTGCCTGGCTGGCGAAACGCCTGGGCTTTGCGCCTAAGCACGGACTTCGCGGCCAGACCAGCCTGAACATCAGCGCCACGCGTCAGGTTGGCCAGCGCGAGCGCGTCGTGATTATCGATGTGGAAGATGCACGACTGGTATTGGGCGTGACCGCGCAGCAGATTACTCATCTGCATACGCTGCCGCCCGCACCTAAGCAGGACACGCCGGAACCGCCGGCTGCGGCGGCAGATTTCCGCCAGCTTCTACAGACGCTAATCAAACGCCCCGGAAAGCCTCAATGAAACGTATTTTTTCCCTGCTGCCACTGCTTCTGCTGCTGACGCCTGACGTTCACGCCCAGCTGCCGGGACTGATTAGCCAGCCGACGGCGAACGGCGGGCAGAGCTGGTCGCTGCCGGTTCAGACGCTGGTGTTTATCACCTCGCTGACTTTCCTGCCCGCGATTTTGCTGATGATGACCAGCTTTACGCGCATCATCATCGTATTTGGCCTGCTGCGAAATGCGCTGGGTACGCCCTCCGCGCCGCCAAACCAGGTTCTGATTGGCCTTTCCCTGTTTCTGACCTTTTTTATTATGGGTCCGGTGTTCGATAAAATTTATCAGGATGCCTACCTGCCGTTCAGCCAGGACAAGATCACCATGGAAGTGGCGATTGAAAAAGGCGCGCAGCCGCTGCGCGAGTTTATGCTGCGACAGACGCGCGAGGCCGATCTGGCCCTCTTCGCCCGTCTGGCAAACACGCCGCCGTTACAGGGTCCGGAAGCTGTGCCGATGCGTATCCTGCTTCCGGCTTATGTCACCAGCGAACTGAAAACCGCGTTCCAGATTGGCTTTACCGTTTTTATTCCGTTTCTGATTATTGACCTGGTGGTCGCCAGCGTGCTGATGGCGCTGGGGATGATGATGGTGCCGCCGGCGACCATCTCACTGCCCTTCAAGCTGATGCTGTTCGTGCTGGTTGATGGCTGGCAACTGCTGGTGGGATCGCTGGCGCAAAGCTTCTACTCATAACGATGGCTGGCAGGGTTGCCCTGACCAGCGACGCAAACGGCGGACGGTTCGCCCGCTCAGAAAGTTTTCTACGGAGTCACTATGACACCTGAATCGGTAATGGTTATTGGGCATGAAGCGCTGAAAGTGGCGCTGGCGCTGGCCGCCCCGCTGCTGCTCGCGGCGCTGACCACCGGGCTGTTTATCAGCCTGCTGCAGGCGGCGACCCAGATCAACGAACAAACGCTCTCCTTTATTCCTAAAATTCTGGCGGTTGTGGCAACGATCGTTATCGCTGGTCCCTGGATGCTCAGCCTGGTGCTCGACTATATGCGCACGCTGTTTTCCAACCTTCCTTATATGATCGGCTGATGATTAACTTTGACAGCAGCCAGCTGCTGCTTTGGATAGGCCAGCTTTTCTGGCCACTCGCCAGAGTACTGGCGCTTATCATGACCGCGCCGGTGCTCAGCGAGAAGTCGATCTCCCGAAAGGTCAAAATTGGCCTCGGGCTGATGATTACCTGGACACTCATCCCCTCTTTACCGCCCACCAATGTGACACTGTTCTCAGTTGGCGGTTTCTGGCTGCTGATTCAGCAAATTCTCATAGGCGCGGCTATAGGTTTTACGATGCAATTCGCGTTCGCTGCGGTAAGAACGGCTGGCGAGGTGATTGGATTACAGATGGGACTCTCTTTTGCCACCTTTTTTGACCCGTCCAGCCGGTTGAATATGCCGGTACTGGCACGCTTCCTCGATTTACTGGCGATGTTATTGTTTCTGACGTTTAACGGCCATCTCTGGTTAATCTCAATGGTGTCGGACAGTTTTCATACATTACCCATCGGCGGCGAGCCGCTAAATGGTAATGCGTTCCTCGCGCTCACTAAAGCAGCGGGACTGATTTTCCTTAACGGTATGCGATTAGCGCTACCGCTGATAACTTTGCTCC
The DNA here is from genome assembly GCF_000599885.1 of Pantoea sp. IMH. Lineage (GTDB taxonomy): Bacteria > Pseudomonadota > Gammaproteobacteria > Enterobacterales > Enterobacteriaceae > Erwinia. The sequence goes on from NZ_JFGT01000002.1 coordinate 50,295, forward strand.
TCATTGTTAACCTGGCCCTGGGTTTGTTAAACCGTGTTTCACCTCAGCTCTCGGTTTTCGCTATTGGCTTCCCGGTTACCTTATCCTTGGGTATTGTATTTATCAGCCTGATGATGCCGCTTCTTGCTCCTTTCTGTGAGCATTTGTTCAGTGAAGTCTTCGATTTACTGGCCGTGTTCCTGAGTGAATTACCCGACAGCAATCCTTAAGTATCGCCCGATCGTTTATTGATCATTGATTAGCCCTCGCGATGTTTCTGCGCAATTTTCAAACCATGTTTACCAGAATTTCCTTAAGGAAATTCTGATAAACCTCGCGTCTCAATGAAAATTATTCTTATTAAATTCCAATTAGCGTATTTTGTTTACCGAAATGAGTGAGTTGTTAAGATATCGTTAACGTTCATAAAATATACAAGCTCATGTTTTTGCTAGTTATTTTATTTTTCACGTTTTATCTTGTATCAAATCGTGTTTTGCGGCATTGTCTTCGCTCGTTTTCGGACACACATTCGTGAAATGAATGTTTTTTAGGAATCGTCCTATCAGATTTTTCCGCATACTGCGTGATAGTGACGAGGTAGGTGGAGATGTGACTGTGCGGTACCAACACAAATTGCCCGACGGTGTCTCTGTGAACCCGCGTTTCGCAGACCGCTGCCAGGGCTATGTGTCGCCATAACTCAATTATAAAATCAGGCTTGCACAGGTCTGCCTTCTACGGCTATTCCCCGGCAAGATCTGATGTTGGTTTCAAAAATAATAAAACTCTATTAAGTAACATTTTACTTTCGTAACTACACAAACGCGTAATTCATCGTTGATTTAAACGGATAACAATTTGGTGAGGGTCGCTAGTATGCCAACGATTATTATGGATTCATGCAGCTACACACGGCTTGGGCTTATGGATTATATGTCAGTGAAAGGTGTTAAAAAGAAAAACATCACCTCCGTCAATGACATTGATCAATTACAGACGAAATGCCAGCAATGCCAACCCGGCGTGGTATTTATTAACGAGGACTGTTTTATCTATGAAGCAGATGCGAGTCAGCGCATAAAAGATATTATTATGCAGAACCCTGACACCATCTTCTTTATATTTATGGCTATCTCCAATATCCATTTTGAGGAATACCTCTACGTTCGTAAGAACCTGATTATTACATCAAAATCGATAAAACCAGCCACGCTGGACAATCTGTTGGTGCCTTATTTTCAAAAGAAACTCAATGTGTCACCCCGCTATTCTGCGGGCTACGATGTACATCCACTGACCCTGAGTCAGACCGAGTCAAATATGTTGAAGATGTGGATGTCTGGCCACGATACGATTCAGATATCGGATAAAATGCAAATTAAGGCCAAAACAGTTTCCTCACATAAAGGAAACATTAAAAGAAAAATTAAAACACACAACAAGCAAGTTATTTATCATGTCGTCCGCCTGACGGATAACGTGACCAGCGGTATTTATGTCAATGTGAGATAGTGCTGCAACGACGCCGGCGAAAGCCGGCTTTTTGCTGCCTGATTTTCAAATTTGTTAAGTCGATCCCATTTCTGCGCTCACGCTTTTTGACGCGCTGCCGATGTTCTTCTGAGATGTCGAAGCGCAGCTTCGCTTACCCCTCAAAGAGAGCAAAGGATATGAAATCATCACACCTCAGTGCTGAACCCAGCAGGATTAGTTTTTGGCAACATCTCCGTCTCGTTCCCCTCTTCGCCGCTATTCTGAGCGGGATACTTTTGTTATTCGCCCTCTGTATTGGCCTCGCCAGTTATTTCCTGATCCAAAGTAACCAGTCATTAAAAGATGTCACTCAGGAGATTCAGGTTCGCATGGCAATCTCTAACAGTTCTAACCACCTCCGGACAGCAAGGCTGAATATCATTCATGCCGGTGCCGCGGCGCGAATTGGCGAAATGGAAGAGTTTGAGGCGAATCTGGCGAAAGCGCAAAAACGTATAGAGCAGGCCAGAACCAGCTTCAAGGCTTATCAGGAACGTCGGGTGAAGACGCCGCAGGATATCGCGCTGGATGCCGGTTTATCTGACCGTTTTGAAGCTTATATCACTGGCGGCCTGATGCCGATGGTACAAAGCGCCAAAGATGGCAGTTTTGAGGGCGTCATCGCGCATGAAACGGATAAAACCCGTCAGCTGGACGATGCCTACAACGGTATTTTGCTCGACGCCATTAAGATCCGTACCGAACGGGCCGCAATGATGAACGTTGAAGCAGAGCAGAATACGCATCTTGGCTTTATTATGATGGCCTGCGCCTTCATTGCCGCCCTGCTGTTAACGCTGGCGACGTTCATCTTCCTCCGCCGGGTAGTAATCACGCCGCTGCGCCAGGCGGTGGACCGCATTGAGCAGATCTCAAGAGGCGATCTGACCGCGCCGCCGCAAACCTGGGGACGCAGTGAAATTGGCACGCTCGGCAGTAATCTGCAAATTATGCAGCAGTCACTGGTTAACACCGTGGGTACTGTACGTGAAGGTGCAGTAGCGATCTTTCAGGGTTCCGGTGAAATTTCCGCCGGTAATACCGATCTTTCTTCCCGGACCGAGCAGCAGGCAGCGGCGCTGGAGCAGACCGCAGCCAGTATGGAAGAGCTGACCGCAACCGTTAAGCAGAACGCCGATAACGCCCATCATGCCAGCCAGCTTGCCGCCGATGCTTCGGGGAAAGCGCGCCAGGGCGGTGACATTGTCTCCGGCGTGATAAAAACCATGAACAATATTTCCAGCAGCTCGAAAAAGATTGCGGAAATTACTACCGTCATTAACAGCATCGCGTTCCAGACCAATATTCTGGCATTGAATGCGGCAGTGGAAGCGGCCAGAGCAGGCGAACAGGGGCGCGGTTTTGCCGTGGTCGCCAGCGAAGTACGCAACCTGGCCCAGCGCAGCGCGGGCGCGGCCAAAGAGATCGAGGGGCTGATAGCCGAATCGGTCAGCTTAATTGGCCAGGGTTCTTCACAGGTGGGCCATGCGGGTGAAACGATGACGGAGATCGTGGGCGCGGTTCACCGCGTCACCGATATCATGGCGGAAATCGCCGCCGCCTCAGATGAGCAGAGCCGGGGCATTCAGCAAGTCAGCCTGGCCGTCACTGAGATGGACAACGTGACGCAGCAAAACGCCTCACTGGTGGAAGAGGCGTCCGCTGCCGCCGCCTCGCTTGAAGAGCAGGCCGCCCGGCTGACGCAGGCCGTTGCCGCTTTTCACCTTACTGAAAACAGCGAGCGTACACCGTCGCCAGCCACGCTAAAAGCGCCGCGAACGGAAGCGCTGGCACTACCGGCACGGCCCGCGCTGGCTGAAGGCGATCACTGGGAAAAATTCTGAGGGAAGTAACCAGCAGGTCTGAATTGACCTGCTGGTTTTTTAGCTGAGACTGGCTTAAATTAGCGGCTCCGGCCTGACTCAAATGCCACGGCGGGCATAGCCGGAAAATGACAAAATTATCTGCGGTCAGGGGTGCGGTTCAACGAAGATCCCATCTTCATGGCCAGCCTCATTGAAAAACCAAATCCCCATCGGGTACTCCTCCAGCGCCACCAGAAACATGGTGCCCTCGCTAAAATCCTCTACAGCGAGCACTGTCCCGGGCCGGCGAGGCCCACCATCGGTTTTTACCGTCACCTTATCGTTAACTTTCATTACCTTCCTCCCCGGCTGAAACCACTAAGTTTATCGTAAAACGGGCGGTTTCGCCGGAGAGAAAGCGCTTCATTAACGGCGGGCAATGACCCAGACCGCATGCACGATACCGGGGATGTAGCCACAGAGAGTAAGCAGAATGTTGAGCCAGAAAGCGCCACCAAAGCCCACCTGCATAAACACACCAACGGGGGGAAGAATGATAGCAATAATAATTCGAAGTAAATCCATGTCGCCTCCATAGCACAGGTTAATCATTATCTTATAATCGCTTGATAACTATAGTCGTTCTTATCCCATTCTGCCGCTAAGCAGTGTAAAACAACGTAATGATTGTGCCTGGCAGAATCTTTACCTTTTCCTGACCGTTTGCTGCGAGATTTCTGTCGGTCAAGGTGTTTATACTTTGCTCACTGCCCCCCAAAAGCAGTAATAAAAAGTCACAAGAATTTTGCCCGCCCTGCGCGGGCTTTTTTGTTTGTGTCATCTGTTGCAACCTGCGGTGCCATCTATACTCTTCTGAACGGGACTGAGGGTATAAATCATGACGACGGCAAAAGAGTATAGCGACAGCGTTCAGCATGAAATCAACATCGATGTCGAGGCGCTGCTGGAAACCATTGAGTCACGCTCGGGCGGCGATGTGAAAGAGTTTATGGAACAGCATCATGTGCAGGTCGACGGGCGGGAATACCGTTCTTACACCGAACTGGCCGAGGCGTTTGAGCTGGATATCCGGGATTTCACGGTGACTGAAGTTAACCGCTAAAAAAATCCCGGCCTGAGGCCGGGAATGAAAATTCATTGAAATGAAATTCGTCACACAGGAAATTCTTTGACCTCAGGATAGTAACGCAGCCGCACTCTAAGACAAGTCTTAAGGTTTACCTGAAAGCTGTACAGACCAGTTTTTTCTGTACAGGAAGATTTTTTAGAAATCCAGTTGTGGCGCGGGTTGTAAACGTAACCACACCCGCCACTTTTTAGCGTTTTCACCCACTTTAATTTAAGACGATTCTTAATATCCAGGCCTGCTCCAGGCTTTTGCGGTGTGGTCACTATCGCCTGTTAATGCGCGAACTATACTCCATGATTACTCTACCTTTTTTGCCATGTCCGCCACCGAGGGAGAAACGGCAATGCTGACGCTTCAAGATCCGCTGATGATCGTAACGGATTTAGATGGTTCGCTGCTCGACCATCATACCTACAGCTGGCAGCCTGCTCAGTACTGGCTGGACCGCCTCACCGGGGCGGATATTCCGCTGGTGCTCTGCACAAGCAAAACGGCTGCGGAGATTTTGCCCCTGCAACGGGCGCTGGGTATTGCTGGCGCCCCGTTTATCAGTGAAAACGGCGCAATCGTCAGCGGTGGTGATCTGAGCGACCTGCCCGCCATGCGGGTCCCGGAAGCAAAAGATTATGCCGCTATCTGCCAGACGCTTTCGCAGTTCAGGGAAGATTTTGGTTTTAAATTTACCGGCTTTAACGACGTCACGGAAAAGGAAGTTGCGGAATGGACCGGTCTGACGCCAGCGGATGCGGAACTCGCCATGCAGCGTGAGGGATCGGAAAGCATTATCTGGCGCGATACGCCGGAGAACTTTGCCCGTTTCCAGCAGGCGCTGCAAGATGAGAAGCTGACGCTGATCCAGGGCGGTCGCTTCTGGACAGTGACCAGCGAGGGCAATGATAAAGGTTCTGCGCTGCGGTGGTTGCTAAAAAATATTCCCACCCGTACGGGTCAGCCGCCCATCACCATCGGGCTGGGCGATGGCCCTAACGATGCCGTGATGCTCGACAGCGTCGATTATGCGGTGATTATTAAAGGTTACAGTAAAGAGCCGGTAACGCTTTCCAGAACAGATAACCAGAATATCTATACAACCACGCTTTACGGTCCCGAAGGCTGGAGCGAGGGGCTGGCGCATTTTGTGTCGCAGGAATAAATGAAAATGTCCTGCGCGGTAGAGACCGTTTTAAGGGGAAGTAGATGAGTGATTTTTTCCAGAATGGCGTAATTACGAATTTTCACAATCTGACCGGTCGCCCCGTCGAGGATCTTGAACAGGAGCTGGTGGGCTTCTCCCACCGGCGAAAAATGGGGCTGATTCTGCCTTCACTTTTTTCCGAACTGGAAGGGCCGGCGCTGAGCCACATCGTGGATGAGCTGGCCAAAGTGCCCTACCTGGAAGAGATCGTTATCGGTCTGGATAAGGCCGATCGCGATCAGTTTATGCATGCACGGGAATTTTTTTCCCGCCTGCCGCAGCGTCACCGGATTTTATGGAACGACGGTCCCCGTCTGAAAGCGATTGATGCGGAGCTGGATAAAGAAGGCCTCTCACCTTCCCAGCCGGGAAAAGGCCGTAACGTCTGGTACTGTACCGGCTTTACGCTGGCCTCCGAGCGTTCCGCCTGCGTGGCGCTGCATGATTGCGATATTGTCACCTACGAGCGGGGAATGCTGGCGCGCCTGCTCTATCCACTGGCGAACCCTTCTTTCCAGTATGAGTTCTGCAAAGGGTTCTACGCCCGCGTGGCGGATAATAAACTGAATGGCCGCGTGGGTCGTCTGCTGGTAGGGCCGCTGCTACGCTCGCTGCAAAAAGTGTACGGCCACTCCGAGTATCTGGACTATCTGGCGAGCTTTCGCTATCCGCTCTCCGGAGAGTTTGCGATGCGCACGCATGTGCTGAATAACATCAAAATCCCCGGCGACTGGGGGCTGGAGATCGGCGTTCTGTCGGAAATTTATCGCAACTACACCACGCGGCAGAGTTGCCAGGTGGAAATTGCAGATAATTACGACCATAAGCATCAGCCGCTTTCCGAAGAGGATGGCACCGGCGGGCTTCGTCGCATGAGTAACGATATTGTGCAGTCGCTGATGCGTAAAATGGCCACGATGGGCGTTCATCTCACCAGTGACTCCTTCCGGGTGCTGAAGGCCACCTACTACCGCAACGCGCTGGATATGATGGAAACCTATCATCATGAGGCCACCATGAATGGTCTGCATTTCGATCAGCATGCCGAAGAGGCCGCGGTGGAAATGTTTACCCAGTCGATTCTGGACGCGGGTCAGGCCTTTATTGAACGCCCTAACGAAAAACCCTTTATCCCCAGCTGGAGCCGCGTGCAGTCAGCTTTCCCGGATATCCTTCAGCGGATTTATCAGGCGGTGGAGGAGGATAACGCCGGAAAGGTCTAGGTTAGTTTTCCGCTTGTACGCGATTACGCCCTGTCCGTTTGGCAAGATACAGCCTGCGATCCGCAAGCGATTGCAGGCTCTCGAACTGGTAATCGCCCACTTCCTCGCTGGAGGCCACACCCAGCGAGGCGGTCACGTTCAGGATTTGCCCACCAGAGAGCATAACTTGTTTCTTCGCCAGTCTGGCTCTGATGCGTTCAGCCACGTCCACCGCTTCTGCTTTGCGGGTGTCAGGAAGCCCGATACAGAACTCTTCACCGCCGACCCGTCCCAGGCAATCACGGCTACGCACCGTTTCCTCCAGCACTGCAGCCGCATAGCTGAGAACCCGATCACCAGCCTGATGTCCCCAGTTATCGTTAACCTGCTTAAAGCGATCGAGATCGAGCTGAATGACCGCAAAGGGCTTACTCGCTTGCTGACATTCGTTCGCCTGCCGTTCGGCAATATCAAACAGGGCTCCCCGGTTTAAGAGTCGGGTCAGGCTGTCATAGTTAGCGCGCCAGAGCAGTCTGTTATGCAGCTCCAGCATTTTGCTGACCAGCCGGATAATGGCCTGATGAGTAAAAAAGAGCACCAGACTGAAGAGCAACCACATGCCGGTCAGAACCAGTGCGACGCGCCCGATTTCGCCCTTCACGCCTTCACGCAGGGTTTCACTCTTCACCAGCACGCCGCGTGAAGGGGCATACTTTATCCAGGTAATGAAGTGTGTACCGCTTCGCATAACGCCCTGCTGCTGGTGCGCCATTTTGTGTCTGAGCTGGCTGAGCGTTTCTGCATTCAGCGGCTCGTCTGGTGACTCAGCCGTATCCGTCTGGGCCACCAGCTTCAGCTCGCGGTCGTAAAGCATGACGTTGCCTTTCTCCGCCTCAGGCAAGGCCTCGCGCAGGTGCATGGCGATGCGTTCTGCCGAAAATTCTACCGCCAGAACACCGTACCAGTAGCCCGCCACATCAACCGGAATAGTGTTGGTGATAAAGTTGCCTTCATCCTGACGGGAACGATAGATGCCGCTCCGGAACAGTTTTCTCTGCGGATTGCGTTCCGGCGCCATTTCGGTGAAGTAACTGCGCGCCATCATCGTGCGGAAGCTGGTCAGCGTTTCGCTGTCGTTTTTCGGCGGCGTGGAGGAAAGATAAAAACCGGCGCGGGAGATATACCACAGGCGGGAATGGAAATTCTTATTTGGGTCGCTGAGTTGCAGAATGAAACTCATCTCCAGCGCCGCGGTCAGCTCATTGCGAAGCCGCTCGCCATCATCCCGGTTGAGCAACGGCCATGCCGTCAGCGCCGCGTCTGATATGCCGTTTATCGGGATACTGCGGGCCGTACTGTTTCTTAAGTACCAGACCGGCTGATGCCGCAGGCGGTTGAACGCCGTGAGCTGACCACGAATACTCTCATTTTCCACCGGCGACAGAATCGCATGTTGCAGCATACTGCGAAAGAAATAGAGTTCATCCTCGCTGCGCTGCCACTCCCGTTCCAGGGCGTTTGCCATGCTGTTAAGCTGCGCCCGCTGGCTGATCTCATAGGTTTCTTTCAGCAGCAGCATTTCACGCCAAGTGAGCGTGGTGGAAAAAAGAAAAACCAGTGAAAAGCAGAGATGGATAACAATCCGGGGGCGGGAAAGCACGATTTCCCGACTGAAAGTCACGCTGACGAACTCCCAAGCGATAGGGCTGAAAGCCAATGCGCTGAGTTTAGCCTGAGGGGCAGCGTCGTGCCATGCGGGAGATCAAACCCGGAAAAAATGGAAAGGACAACGCGCGATTGCCCCATCTGCCCCAAGCGCTAGCTGACCAGCTGACGCTCTGTGTTGACCGGCATCAGCTCCTCTTCTCTGAAGGCCTCTTTTCTGACGCAGTGACCATCATACCAGCGACATTCGACCATACCGCTGGCGTAACCTGTCACAATCAGTGCCGGACCACCTTCTTTAAGCTGCACTTCCTGACCGATCATCAACATGCCTCTCTCCTGAACGATGTTATTTCATTCTGACGGGGAAATTAATGTATAGCAGGCATTAAGGATATCTTCCGTAAAGGCAGCGTAAAATTTCCGGTAGAAACACAGGGGCAGTTATAAATGCGACCGATAAAAAAAGCGGGTAAGTTACCTTACCCGCTTTTCAGAGATCGATGTGAGATCAGATTTTACAGCCTTCGCAATCCGCTTCATCACTCAGGTCAGTGGGCACTTCGCTGGCCTTTTTCTGCGCATTGGCTTCAGCTTCTTCCAGCTGGGCATCAATATCAAATTCAAAAATATCGTCTTTCATCATCACTCCATAAAACGTAACAGGCTAACAAGCTGCCTTTATACGGATTTACCCCGTAGTCTGGCAATCAGATTTACCACTAACAGCACAACAGAACCCACAATCAGACCAATGATCAGGTTGGCAAGATTGGTGGTCAGCGATCCGATAATGCCGTTATATCCTTCAACCGCATGCGCAATCAGATGATGAAGCGCGGGCAGGCCGTGGACAATGATACCGCCACCGACCAGGAACATCGCCAGCGTGCCCACCACGGAAAGAATTTTCATCATCCATGGCGCCATTGCCAGCAGCGCGCCGCCGATGGCGTGCGCAACCGCAGACGAGCGCTTTTGCAGCCACATGCCAAGATCGTCAATTTTAACGATGCCGGCCACGATACCGTAAACACCTACGGTGACGAGGATCGCAATCCCTGAGAGGACCAGCACCTGATTTATCAGGGGAGCTTCGGATACGATGCCAAGCGTGATGGCTACGATTTCCGCTGAAAGAATAAAATCGGTGCGAACAGCACCTTTGATCTTCTTCTTCTCAAAATCGGCCGCGTTCTCCTGGCTCAGGCTTTTCAGCCGCTCCGCTCGCGCTTCCGGCGTCTTTTCCTCTTTCCCCTTGTGAAAACTGTGGACCACTTTCTCCACGCCTTCATAGCAGAGATAAGCCCCGCCAATCATTAACAGCGGCGTAATGGCCCAGGGCGCTAACGCGCTGATGGCCAGCGCCAGCGGTACCAGGATCAGCTTGTTGAGAAACGAGCCTTTTGCCACTCCCCATACCACCGGCAGCTCGCGATTAGCCTTCACGCCCGAAACTTGCTGCGCATTCAGCGACAGATCGTCTCCCAGTACACCCGCCGTTTTTTTTGCTGCCAGCTTGCCCATCACTGAAATATCGTCCAGTAAGGTGGCAATATCATCCAACAACGTCAGTAAGCTCGTTCCTGCCACAATAGTGTTCCTTATTCATCATCATGCTGACAACAGGGGCAAACCTGCATTTCTACTACCGCCATATCGGCGATCCCTTCACAATCCCACTCCACCCGTAACGGCTCTCCTGCCGTTTCCTGATGGTGCAGATACTTGCTGACCGGGCTTTCCGTCATGCCCGTAATTTCTTCCGTTGCGACCAGCTTATCGCCCACATAGATCCGCGCCTGAGCCCGGGTTGCCACCATTCGCTCATCGCTGATCTGATACAGGCGTCTGACCGTCAGTTTGATACTGGCCATGGTTTACCGTTACGAAAGATTTGAAAAGAGTGTGATCTAAGCAATTATGGCCGAGGGATGCAAATGTTGTGACGCTTATCCGGCCTGACGGCAAAAAAAATTGCGAATTCATCTGGTTGAATCCCCCTTATAGCGTTAAGTTAATCCCCTTTTAACCCTCAGTGAGACTTAACATGCTTCGCCGTCCCCCCGCCCTGCTTCCGCTGATCGCCGCGCTCTTTGCGCTCTACTTTATCTGGGGTTCCACCTATTTTGTGATTCGTCTGGGCGTGGCCAGCTGGCCACCAATGATGATGGCGGGCCTGCGTTTTTTGATGGCGGGCGCGATACTGATGGCCTGGTTGCTGTTAAAAGGCGAGCGGCTTCCCTCGCTACGTGCTGCGGGCAATGCGGCCCTGGTCGGCATCTTACTGCTAGCCATCGGTAACGGCGCCGTCACGGTCGCCGAACACCAGGATGTGCCATCCGGCATTGCCGCCGTAATGGTGGCTACGGTGCCGCTGTTCGCGATGTGCTTCAGCCGGCTTTTTGGCATTGAAACGCGCTGGATCGAATGGGTTGGCATCGCCACGGGGCTGGTAGGCATTATTCTTCTGAACAGCGGCGGCCATCTGGGTGGAAATCCCTGGGGTGCCGTGATGATTCTGGTGGGATCGCTCAGTTGGGCTTTTGGCTCCGTCTGGGGATCGCGAGTCGCCCTGCCGCAGGGCATGATGGCGGGTGCCATTGAGATGCTGACCGCAGGCGTGGTACTGCTGGTCGCCAGCAGCCTGGCCGGGGAGCAGCTTTCGGCGCGCCCCACGCTTCAGGGGTTTCTGGCGCTGGGCTACCTGACGCTGTTTGGCTCAATTATCGCAATCAGCGCCTATATGTTTCTTATCCGTAGCGTGACGCCCGCTATCGCCACCAGCTATGCCTACGTCAATCCAGTTGTCGCGGTGCTGCTGGGGATCAGCTTCGGTGGCGAAACCATGAGCTCACGCGAATGGCTGGCGCTGGCGGTGATTGTGCTGGCCGTCATTCTGGTCACGCTGGGTAAATATCTTTTCCCGCCCAGGCCGCGTATTGAACGCTGTCCGTAAAGGCAGCAGGCCGCTTACTGATAAGCGGCAATGGCTAAGATACTTATCGCCCGCTTTGAAACACGGGCGAGTACCGCCTCAGGAGAGCATCTGGTGAATCCCAAGCGCATCTATCTCGCCATTGCCGCTGCCGGCGCAGATCCACTCTTCCAGCCGCGCTTGAATCGCGGCCTCTTCGAGCTTCGTTTTGCCGCGAAGCGCGCACTCCCACACCACCAGCACTTTCCAGCCTGCTGCGCTCAGTTCAGCTATATAGCGTCGATCGCGGACCACATTACTGTCGATTTTTCCCAGCCAGAAAGCGGTACGGGTTGCCGGAACCTTGAAGAGATGGCAGTGATGGCGATGCCAGAAGCAGCCATGAACAAAGATAATGGTCTTGTACTGACCCAACACAAAATCGGGACGACCAGGCAGGCTCTTATCCTGCACGCGGTAGCTCAGGCCTAACCCGGCCAGCAGCTCGGCCAGCCTGTTTTCAATGGAGGTATCCCGCGTGCGGATTGCACGCATGTTTTTACTGCGGATTTCAGAGGAGTGAACGTCAGCCATCGTTATCATCCTTATGCTTTGGCTAAGTATAGACGCTGATGCGTCTCAGGGGTCAGCATCCTCCCGGCCCCTTGTGCAGAACGCTTACCGCTGCTTTACAGCCTGCTTGATCCATGGCAGAAGCAGTTGCGCCACAGCGGCAAAGGCTGGCACCACCACGGAGTTGCCAAACTGGCGATAGGCCTGAGTGTCAGAAACGGGAATACGAAACGCATAGCCGCCCGGCGCCTCAAACCCCATCAGACGCGCACATTCCCGTGGCGTCAACCGGCGGGGACGCCTCTGCTGATTCTGCGGATCTGCGAAATCGGTTTCTCCCAGCGCGCGATCCCAGCCGCGATCGATCAATATTTCTGAGCCGTCCTTGTAGTAGCGTGCGGACAACGTGCGTACCACACCCTCTTCTTTCGCCGGATCGACCAGCCCGTAACCGAAGCCGTTGCCTTTCGCCTGATGTTTTTTCGCGTACTGATAAAGGTATTTCCACAGCGTCGGCGTAAGAATATATTTTGCCTCGACCGCCGGCTCCAGCAGATCCCGCAGCGGCGTTCTGCGGGCCGGATAGCAGGTCGCAAGCGCGCTCAGGCTGAAACGGGGCAGCTTCAGATCGCGGCGAAAACCGACCAGCACGATGCGCTCACGATGCTGAGGCAGAAAATGCTTGCCGTCGATAATTTTTGGATCGCCCGCTCCACTGGCGTCAGCATCCGCCACGTCATAGCCCAGCTCATCAAGCGTATCCATAATAATCCGGAAGGTCTTGCCCTTGTCATGGCTCTTGAGATTTTTGACGTTTTCCAGCACAAAAATAGCGGGCTTTTTGGCGGTGATAATCCGCGCCACGTCAAAGAAAAGCGTGCCCTGCGCTTCACACTCAAAGCCGTGCGCGCGTCCGAGCGCGTTCTTCTTGGAGACGCCAGCCAGTGAAAAGGGCTGGCAGGGAAAACCGGCCAGCAGGACGTCATGATCGGGGACCTGTTGATCGATATGCTGATACGCCGCCTGCTCGCTTACCGCCGGATTGGCACTGAGCGTGATATCGCGAATATCCTGATTGAAACGGTGTTCAGCCGGGTCGCAATACCAGTTGGCTTTATAAGTACGTACAGAAAATTTATTCCATTCGCTGGTAAAGACGCACTGACCGCCTGCTGCTTCAAAACCGCTGCGGATACCGCCTATGCCCGCAAACAGATCGATAAAGCGGAACGCATAATGGGGATGATGGGCGGGCGGTTCAGGCAACATTTTTTGCAGCTCGCCGATCTCGGCTTCGCTTAACCGCCGGGCCTGGTCTCCGGCAATGAGCCAGCGCTTAAGGGCATCGCGCGTCCAGCCATGGGGAGTGACCGTGCGCAGCCTTGCCGCCACGGTTTCCCGATCGTAGATATCCAGTACCTGCCGAACCAGCTGCTGCTCATACAGAAGGTTATGCTGCTCTCGTAGGCTCTCTTCTCCGGCTGCTTTCACCGCCTCGCGCTCGATCTCGCTCATAGTCACTCATTACCAGGAATCAACGGCCGCCAGTTTATCACTTCACCATCGCGCTGCCAGGCCAAATCCCTGATTAATCGTGACCTGCTTAACTGCTGAACGATTTTCGCTAGCTGTGACTTTTCACCGGGTCAAAAATGGCGAGATATCAGAACCAATTTGCGTTATCAGCGGATCTAACTCTTTTTCACCACATCAGGCTGGCGCTGTAACACTACTGACATAAATGCGGCGAATACTCCCTTTTATTTCTGGAGCCCCTTTATGTCCCTGCTGACCACTTTGCCCCTTCGCCTCAGTCAGTTACGCCGCTTTAAGATTAGGTTACCCGTCCGGTTACACAGCCTGCGAGTCGCATTCGTCTTGTTTTTACTGCTATTTTTCCTGCTGCAGTGCGCAAGCGCCCTGTTACTGTCCCGGCAGGTGAATAACGCGCAACATAATGTCACGGTTTCACACCAGCTTGCTGAACGGCAGTCGCTACTGGATAAAGCGCGTATGGAACTGCTGACCGCAAGTGATAACAGTCACGGCGCGGGCATTTACCTGATGCAGGATCAGCAAACCGGTTCGGTAGACAGCTGGCAAAGTCTCGCCGAGAGCGCCCGTCAGTCGCTTGCCAACGCCAGAGATCTCTTCGCGCAGTATCCTGTCGCCGGAGACGATCCGCTAAAAGCGAGTTTCGGGATGCTGGCCGACGGGCTCAGTGAACAGCTTGACGGACTGAACGCTCGTGACATCGACGCTTTTTTTATGGTGCCGATGCAGGCCTTTCAGCAGCAGTTCAATACCGCTTACTACCAGACTATTGCAGAGTCTAACGCCAGGTTGGCCCGCGTTAATCAGACAACGCTGTCGGCGCTCACTGACAGCCGTACCACCTCACTGATGATCGCCGCGCTACTGTTAGCGCTGCTGCTCGCCGGTGGGATAATGCTGTTACGAGGCGTGATTTTACCGCTCAACCGCGCCTCGGCGCATCTTTCACGCGTGGCGATCGGGGATATATCCTGCCGTCTTAGCGTCACGGGCTGGCAGACGATGGAAATGCGTCAGCTGACCGACACTATTACGGAGATGCAGGAAGGGCTTCAGCATATCGTGACGGAAATTAACGCCGTTTCACAGGCCGTGATGATTAGCGCCGATCAGATGGCGGAGCAGAGTGAAGCGTTCAGCGCGCAGAACAGTCAACAGAGCGCCGCTTTTGCCCATATCAGCCAACGGCTCAACCGCGTGGCAGAGGAGGTCGGCCAGAGCGTGACCTTCACTCACCATGCCACCCAGCAGATCCAGGCAGCGGACAGTCTCTCCCTGCGCTGTGGCGTGATGGTAAATGATGTGGAGGCACAGATGCGGAAAATTGTTGACGCTTCAGGTGAAATCGCCGGCATCGTCACATTGCTGGAGAGCTTGTCCGTGCAGACCAAATTACTGGCGCTGAATGCGGCCATCGAGTCCGCTCACGCCGGTACGTATGGCCGCAGCTTTGCGGTAGTGGCAAAAGAGATCGGTATGCTCTCTGAAAAAAGCGGCGCTTCCACCCGCAACATCGATAACCTGATTAACAGCACCCATCATCATATCGACAGCGGATTTGCTAAAGTTCAGTCACTGGAAACGCTCTACAGGGAAATCGCCCAGTCAGTCACCGGCGTGGTAACGCTTTTGAAAGAACTGCATCAGAACGCCAGTGCGCAAAGTAAGCGGGTGAATAATGTCGCCGGAGAAATCACGCAGCTTAGCGATCGGGTACGGGAGAGTGAAGCGCTGACGACGCGTAGCGCAAACGCCTCAGAACAGCTGGTATCTCATGCTCAGCGTCTGGCGGAAAGCGTCAGGCAATTTGTACTTTGAGGAGAAGGAGGCAATCTTGCCCCTGAGCTGAATATCAGGGGCTTGTAGTTACTTTTTCTTTCTCGATTTTTTCAGTAAGGCGCGGATCTGTTTTATCTCGACAGAAGACAGTTGGGGATCAACCTCTTCTGTGGTACTTGTGCTATCCACGGAAGGATGGGCGTGCGTTGAAAGACTACTTTGCAGACGCTGGGCCACTTCCTGACTGAGTGAAATCTGGTTTTCCTGGGCGAGCGCTTTAAGCGTTTCTTTTAAAGCAGGATCAATCTTAAGCGTTAAGCTAACAGTATCGGTCATACCTGGTTCTCCTTGTGTGTAGGCCACGACACCCTAGCCTGAAATTAACCCGTTAACTATACTGTCACAAAAATTTAATATTTCTCCAGGGCCGGGGTAAATTCCCGCAGGACCTCTTCATCCAGGGTGCAAAAATCGCCTTTCAGTTCGGCGCAGAGCTTGGCCATATAGGTCACAAGAAAATTAGCGTTATGCTCTGCCAGACGTCTGCCCTCTGCCGTTTGCATGGTTTCTGGCAGCTTCAGGAGCTTTTTCTGGAAATGATCCAGCGCCCACTCGGTATCATTCAACGGCCTGTCGCGTCCGAGAGGATCGATGCTGTCAAACAGGGAGCGTCCAAGCGCACCGGAGACGTAAAATACTCTCGCCAGTCCGATAGCCCCAAGCGACTCCAGTCGATCCGCATCCTGAACAATTTTCGCTTCAAGGGTTTCAGCAGGTACGCCGGCACTGAAGCTGTGTGCGTGAACGGCATGGGAAACGGCGTCATGCTTCTCCAGAGGAAAGTCGGGAAAAACCTCCAGCAAAACGCGGCGGGTTTCTACCGCCGCCTTTGCCGAGGCGAGATGCCGTTCCGGGTGATTCTTTGGCAGGTTTACGACGTCATGGAAATAACAGCCGGTCAGCACGACAAGCTCATCGGCCCCGCTTCCTTTCATAATACGCTGTGCGGTATGCCATACGCGGCGCAGGTGCGCCACGTCATGCGCCTTATCATCCTGTGGCCAGGTTTCATCAAGCCAGCGCTCAAAGCGTAATTGCCAGTGACTCAGTGACATAGACTTCTCCTTACGGGCGACTTGCCGGAACCGCCGGGGCGTAACAAACCGGTCAATAAACAGGCAGGTGAGTAAAACCTGCAGGCAAAAATGAGATCTTGATCATGTTTATAGCCTGAGCGTTAACAACTTAACAACACATTTGCGCTTTTTAAGGATTTTAAGGTTATTCCCAGGGCCAGAAGGTTGATTAGTTTTTAAGCTAATCGTTTAACGGAGATAATGAACTCAAATTGATCGGCTTCCTGTATTTTTGCTGAAACCTGGATAAACTTGTCCGTTATCGCGCCGCGATCCCTGCCCGTCGCCTGACCCGGTTGAAAAGTGACAGTTTGTCTTCATATCCTCTAACAGATTGTAATCAGGGGATATGTCAAATTTGTGACTTTGAGGGGTTCCAGGTTATATTGAGGCGTCTGACAAGGAGGTCATACCAGGTCTCCTGAGGGAGCAACCCGGCGCGCTCTTCAGCAAAAAATTAGAAAGCACAGCTAATGTTTCACCATAACAATGACGATAACGTTTCAGAGTTAATTTATGTCCGTATTTATCCGTATTGTCTTTTTCAGGCGGCGGTGAACGACATTTCCACACAAAAGCAACAGAGGCCAAACCATGAAAGAACGCCCGATTTTATTCAGCGATCAACGGGTGCGAGCGCTGCTCTCTGGTCAGCAGAGCCAGACCCGGCGCATCATGAAATCCCAGCCCTTTGGGCCTGGGCAGGATAATCATGAGGGTTGCTATGGTATTGATGTACTGAGCAATAATCTGCAGGGGAATCGCGTGATGGGCATGGAAAACGTCAGTTACCATTGTCCCTTTGGGCAGCCCGGCGATCGGCTCTGGGTCAGGGAAACCTGGCGAGGTCCGGTTATTGCTCCTGAGGAGATGGCGGCTTACGAACGTTCTCCAGCTGATTTCAAACACGCCCGTTACTGCCAGTATCGCGCTGATACCAGTCAGTTCGCGACGGCGGAAGAAGAAGATGAGCCCTTTGGCTGGCAGGCCGGCATCCATATGCCGCGCTGGGCCAGCCGCATCGATCTGCTTATTACCGGCATTCGTGCAGAAAAAATTCAGGATATCAGCGACGACGATGTGATTGCAGAGGGCGTGCAGACCGACTCTCATTTCCTTAATAATTTTTTCACTATGCACAGCGAAGCCGTTTCCTCAAAAGATGCTTATCGTAAACAGTGGGCGTTACAGTATGGCGGCACCAGTTGGGAAGTGAACCCCTGGGTCTGGGTGATTGATTTCACTCGTATTTAGCTGCCCGACTGCCCGACGGCACCTTGCCGTCGGGCCTTCTCAACGACGCTTTTCACTACGCTTTATGCGCTCAGTCACAGACAAGCGCGTCAATAACTGTTTGAATATCTGGCATTACGCCCGAGCGCATCCCCTTCTTTATCACCCGCTTTTTCTGCTGCCCGAGGTATCAGAAGCGGCGCCGTTTGCGCTATGGCATAGTCACTATCTCCTCAGCAGGTTGCATGATGATCAAATGGCCGTGGAAGACGCACGAGGGAGCTTCAGACGCCCTTCTCTGGGATGAGGCGATCGCCATTCCAGTGCTGGCTTCGCTTGATGAAACCTCACGCCGCACGCTGATCGCGCTTGCCGGCCGCTTTTTACAGCAAAAGCGCGTTGTGCCCTTACAGGGTCTTGCGCTGAGCGAGATCATGCGCGCACGTCTGGCGCTGTTGTTCTGTCTGCCGGTCCTTAATCTGGGCTATGAGTGGCTGGATGGTTTTCACGAAGTTCTGGTCTATCCTTCACCTTTCACCGTGGACGATGAGTGGGAGGATGAGTTTGGCCTGGTGCACAGTGAGCGCATGGTGCATTCCGGCCAGAGCTGGCAGCAGGGCCCGGTGGTGCTGAACTGGATGGACGTACTCGATTCGTTTGATCTTTCCGGCTATAACCTGATTGTCCATGAAGTCGCCCACAAACTGGATGCGCGCGGCAGCGGTTATGCTAATGGCGTACCTGCAATTCCACTGCGTGATGTAGCGGGATGGGAACAGGATCTGCACGCGGCAATGACCGAAATTCAGGACGAGATCGACCTGGTCGGCGAGAATGCGGCCAGCATTGATCCCTATGCCGCCAGCGATCCAGCGGAATGCTTTGCCGTGCTGTCAGAATATTTTTTCAGCGCGCCCGAATTGCTTAACGACCGCTTCCCTTCGCTTTACCGCCGCTTCACGCAGTTCTATCGTCAGGACCCAGGCCTGCGGCTCAGTAACGGCACTGACGGGCCGCTGGCAGATGAAACTGTACACTAAGCCATCGGGTTGATTTAATCGTAGCCAGTTGAAAGCCTGCGTGTTTTTTGCTGTTGACAGCCCCGCAGCGCATCGCTACTATGCGCTCCATCGAAACCGATTCCTCTGTAGTTCAGTCGGTAGAACGGCGGACTGTTAATCCGTATGTCACTGGTTCGAGTCCAGTCAGAGGAGCCATATTTTAAAAGCCCGCTTAAGGAAACTTAAGCGGGCTTTTTGCTGTCCGGTCTCTCAGTTGCAACATGACATATAATAAACTGATATTCATGCCAGAAAGCCTGCCCGTGAGTCTCCTTCCAACTTTGGCGATACAAGCAGTAAGAGTGCTCAGGACCCTCCTCAGCAGAACCTCCTGACGAGATATCATTTCGCGACCAGAAAGAAATTTTTATGCCAGTTAAAAGTAGAAAATGGGCATCTCGTTTTGCGCATTCTCCTGAAAAGCAAAGGGGCATAATTTTCTTCCCGGCCACATATGCCATAATGAGCCTTTCCTGAACATGGTGTTGGTGCGCTGTTCCCGCCTGACAATGACAATGACGAGATTGCCTATGAGCAACTTCCTGACTCCTGCCGCCGCTTACCTGAACCGCCGCAACGACCTGCTCGCGGAACGCTCCGTGGTGGAGTCATCTGACGATATCAAGTTGATTAATAAAGCGTTGATGGCGAGTGAGATCGCAATGGCAACGTTTCACACGCTGGAAGGGCTTAAAACGCTTCAGCAGCGTAAAACCCGGTTAATTAACTGGCAGGATGCCGGCATACGTGAAGAAATTGAGCGCTTTGAGATGATCAGCAATGCGCTTTCGCAGTTTGACGGCCAGGATGAACAGGCGTTTCTCGCCTATCAGGCCGCCTTTTTCCAGCTCAGCACCCATTTCGACTGGCAGCACGCCTCGCCGCAAATGGTCCAAAACGATCTGTTTACCACCACCTTCGCGCTCTGGCTTGAAACGCTGGAAGAGCTGTTTGCGTTGAGCAGCCGTAAGCTCATCTTTATCCGGATAGAAAAAATTCTTCTTTTCTCTCTCGGCAAGCTGCCGCTGCTGGGCGAAGCCACGGAAATATATCGCATGCTCCGCCCGCTGGTGCAGGAAAGTAGCGAAAAAACGCTCAGTAGCGACGCCTGGTTTCGATCGCTGGAAAGTTATGTGGAGGCCGCAAACCTCTGCAGCCGGGCGATACTGATTTTTTGCTTCGCCACCGAAGCGGTGCTGCGCGGTCATGCGCTGCCGGATAAGGCGCGCCTGAGCGCAAAAATCAAAAGCCATTACGACAGCGTGATTGAAGGGACTCATCCCGGCTTCTGAAGCCGGCACGCCCGCGATCGCTAAAAGCTGAAAGCTAAAAAACAGTGCCGGTACGCCCACAGCCAGAAACGGCGGGCCGCTGCCCGCATCCATTCTGCAATAAGCTAAGCGGCAGGGATCTGCGTTAAGCGCCTGGACGCCACTGATTTCTGCCAGCCTTCCTGGCCCCCCGACCTCAGACCTCATTTCCCCCGTGGCGCATTCACAACGCCACACCCTTCATGGGGCGATATGCTATGATCCCCTCCGCTAACCACTTCTTTTCGTCAGACTATGGATTAACAGACCTGCTATGCCCGTTCCCGCTTCTGCAAAACGAAAAAATGACCCTGAAGGGCTGAAAAAACGCATCCTTGCCGGCGCCCTGCCGACCTTTGCCGAGTTCGGCCTGCAGGGCGCGCGCCTGGAGCAGATTGCTGAACGCGCCGAAACCACCAAACGCATGGTGGTGTATCACTTCAGCAATAAAGAGAACCTCTATATGCAGGTGCTGGAAGCCGTATATCAGGCGATCCGCGCCCATGAAGCCAGCCTGGATCTGGCTGATTTGCCCCCTGAGATGGCCATGGCGTGCCTGGCGGAAGCCAGCTTCGATTATCACCTTTCCCATCCCGACTTTTTGCGGCTGGTCTGTAGTGAGAACCTGATGCGGGGGCGCTATATCAGCCAGTCCACCCGGATCAAAGCGGTGAATCAGAGCGCGCTGGCTATTCTGGAGGACATTCTCGTCAGGGGAAAAGCGGACGGCGTATTTAATCCTGCTGTGGAAGCGGTTGATGTTCACCGCCTGATTAGCAGTATCTGTACCCATAACGTCGCGAACCGCTACACCTTTAACACGCTGTTTGGCGATGGTGAAAGCGAGCAACAAAATATCGAGCGTAACCGTCGTCTGGTGGTGGAGGCGACCCTCAGCTATTTGCGTCCCGCCTCACCCTGAATTTGTACAAACAAAAAATTTATGTACAATTTTATGCTGTCTGAAGCCTGACGCTTCAGCTACCCTTAGGCAGAGTATAATCACGGACTGACGTACGCGCCGGTACCTGACGCTACAGAAAAAATTCTATTGTCTTTTAAAAAGGAGTTGTCGATGACGCGCGATGATACCGGCTATCCCCGTCGTAAAACCCAGCTGGCCGGGGATGAATCCCTGCTGTGGAACTGGGCGCAAAATGAAACCATCGGACAGCGGGCAGCGGTCACCGCGCCCGCTTCAGAAGCGGAACTTCAGGCCATCGTCGCCCGTACTTCCGGGAAAATCCGCGTTATGGGCAGTAAAATGTCCTCTGGCCGGATGCTCAAACTGATGGCGCCTGGCGACGTTCTCCTCGATCTCAGCCAACTCGCAGGCCTGATCGCCATTGACGACGACAGTGCCACTTTCGCAGCGGGCACCCCGTTGCACGAGGTCTATGAAGTTCTCTCTGCCGTGGGCAGAATGCTGCCCTCCTCACCCGGCGTGATTGCCTCACAGACACTGGCGGGCGCGCTGGCGACCGGCACCCACGGGCAGGGGCTGGCGCAAAGTACCATCGCCGATGAAGCGCTGCGGATACGTATGGTGCTGGCCGATGGTAGCGTCGCGGAGTTTGACCGCGATCACCCCTCGTTCAACGCCGTCCAGCTGGGACTCGGGACGCTGGGCGTGGTCACTCAGGTAACGCTGCGCACGCAGCCGTCGCGGATTTACACCTGCTTTAAAAATGCGGTTAGCGCGGACAGCCTCGGAGAGGATTTAACCGACTGGAACCAGAATTTTGCGCTGAGTAAAGCCTGGTGGTTTCCCAATGAGAATCAGGTTCACGTCTGGTCAGCGCGCGAGGCCAACGAGGAAGAGACAGCCCGCTATCACGCGAATGGTGACGAGCTGATCGCCTTTGAAAACACCAGCGATGCGATGAATGAAACCATCGATCAGACGCTGGAACATATGCGCAGCGATACGCAGATCCTTGACGAAAACGGCAAACCTTTTCGTACCGTCACCCGTTTTAAGGATTTCTCTGACGTAACCGGCGATATCTATCAGGTATTCTGCCGCGGCATTGCCACACCGCAGATTAATGTTGAGATCGGGATCCCGCTGGCGCGCGCGGCAAAGGTGATTGAGAAAATCAAACACTGGCACCGCGAAACGCAGCCGCATATGCATTACCCGATTATTCTGCGCTGTACGGGCCCTTCCACCTCCTGGCTTAGCCCGTCCGCTGGCGCCGATACCTGTTTCTTCGGCTTCGTCGTCTACTACGCGGAAGATGGATCGCTCTCTGAGGAAGGCGTCAACTTTTTAATCGCGGTGGAAAAACTGCTGGCGGAAGAAGGGGGCAGGCCGCACTGGGGAAAATATTTTGACGCCTCCCTTTATGACTGGGCAGCGCTTTATCCTCAATGGGCAGCCTTTAAGGCAGTACGGGACACGCTGGATCCCCAGCATAAATTCAGCAACGCGTTTACCGCAGAACTGTTCAGTTAACACCGGGAGAAGAGGAATGAAGGCATGGATTACCCTATTGACCCAGCCGGGCTATGCGGTGGGCGTCAGGGCGCTGCATAAATCACTGCAGAACGTAGAGAGCGCCTGGCCGCTGGTGGTGATGGTCACCGAGAATATCGATGCCACCACCCGGCAATCGCTTGAGCAGCAGGGATGCCTGTTGCGCAACGTTCAGCCTGTCGGCCCGGAAAGCAGCCTGAAATCCAGCTACGCCAACGCCCGCTTCTCGGAAGTCTGGACCAAGCTGGCTGCCTGGCAGCTGACCGAATTTGAGCGGCTGGTGTTTCTGGATGCCGACATGCTGGTTATTCAGAATATGGATGAGTTGTTCGATCTGGCGCTCAATGAAGATGAGATTGCCGCCTGCCACGCCTGCCGCTGT
Organism: Pantoea sp. IMH; assembly: GCF_000599885.1. GTDB lineage: Bacteria > Pseudomonadota > Gammaproteobacteria > Enterobacterales > Enterobacteriaceae > Erwinia. The sequence goes on from NZ_JFGT01000002.1 coordinate 73,251, forward strand.
AATCCGAACAAAATCCCCAGCTACCCTAAAAGCTGGCGGCCTGAGAACTGTTTTTACAGCTACTGTCAGGGCCTTGAGCATACTGAGGAGCCGGAAGAGGTGGACAACTACCTGAACGGCGGCTTTCTGGTGCTGAAACCGGATGAGGCAGTCTATCAGGATATGCTGGCGCAACTGGCGGCGCTGGAGGATCTCTCCCGCTACCTGTTCGCCGAGCAGGATTTTCTCAACGATTATTATCATCAGCGCTGGCAGCCGCTGCCTTATATCTATAACGCGCTGAAAACATTGCCGCACCAGCATCCGGCGATGTGGGATCTGTCAGAAGTGAAGAACATTCATTATATTATCGATAAACCCTGGGATAAGCCGCTGGATAAAAATGATCGCTACTTCACGCTGAATAAACGTTGGTGGGATGTCGCCGGTTAACCGTTAACGCCGCCGCTCGCCCCGCCATGGAGAGCGGCTCTCCGGATTCCTTCTTATTTAGCAGACCACCACATCAGTCGTGCGCGGCAGTGCCATCATCTTCTCACCGCAGGTAAAAATCAGATCGATTCCCTGAGGATAACGCGGACGTGTGCGCAAATAACGCAGGACGCTTTCCGGCAGCTGTGGCGCAATTGCCCGCCGCTCCTGCAGACCCGCTCCGCTCAGGCGCAGCGTCAGACCGCCGCTCAGGGCCGTCACCTCAATAATCACCGTAGTTGTTCGGCCTTCGCTTCCCTCTTCTTGCGGCGTAAAAGCAGCGATCTCAGAGTCTGGACTGGCATGCAGCAGCGCGAACGAGGCGGCCTCAGGTGTGGCCTCCGGCGCGCCGGTATGAAAACGTAACTGGGTCAGCAGAGCCTCATTTCTCAGCGCCTTATCGATATAGACCGGCGTTTCACGATCCGCCAGCGCCATCAGCACAGCCGTCGCGGCGGGCGAAGCGCTACCCCAGCCTGTCAGTGTCGGCAGGGTAACCAGCACGCCTGGCTCGCTCATCGCTTTCAGGATCCGCCGGAAGGCATGCTGAACCTCGGCGACCGGATGGGTAAGGCTTGCAAGTAAGGTCATACACTCTCTCCTGAGAAAAATAGTTGCTGCGACGAATTGCGGTGCTTTTGCTCTTCCTTTTGCACCCGGCGATATCCCTGCCCGTTGCCTGGCAGGCGATGCCGGAAGCGAGCAGGAAGCGCCTTAATGCTCCAGCGTCAGTTCGATCATATCTGCGCGGGTGAGGCTGACGGAGTACTCCGCCAACTGGCCCTTTTCCGCGCAGTGGTTCAGCGTACGTACGCAAATCAGCGGCGAATGCAGCGCCGCTTCCAGCAGCCGGCTCTCCTTTGCCTGGGCGCGGCAGGCCGTGATACGGGTCTGCTTACGCACTAAATTCACCGCCAGCTCCCGCTGAATAAAGTCATGCAGCGAGCCACTGTCAAACTGCTGTAACGCGGGCCACCAGCGTAAATCGGCAAAGTAGTGATTGATAATGCAGATCGGCACGCCGTTAACCCGGCGCAGCGTCCGCAAGTGAATCACATGTTCGCCTTCCTGACGGGCCAGCGCGGCGGCAATTTCCGCATTGCAGGGGCGTAATACTGCCAGCAGCCGCTCGCTGGTGGGATGGCTGCCCTGCTCCATCAGATTCTGACTGAAGCGGGCCTGCGAAGCGAGCGGGTAGCTGTAGGGCCGCATCAGCACCAGAATCCCCACGCCCTGGCGGCGCTGCACCAGCCCTTTTTCCACCAGCGCATCTACCGCGCGACGCAGCGTGTGGCGGTTTACCGCATAGCGTTCCGCCAGCTGTTTTTCCGAGGGAAGATACTCTCCGCAACGATAGTTATTGCAGAGCTCCTGCTCCAGCTGAGCAGCGATGGCCTGATAAGCCGCGGTCGGACAGCGAGATAAGTTGAGCACAGGAAATCTCCGGTAGTGATGAAATGCAGTGGCAGCCCACAAGCGGCCCCAACCCGCTAAGGATTTGCGTTAAGGGTGACGGAGAAAGATGACAGTCGGGTGAATGCTGAATGTCGGCAGGATGAATCCCGTTGCGGACTGAGCGCGATGCGGACCCTTTGACCAGGTAAGGTGCCGGATCGGCGGCATAACGCTGACGTTAAAAGTCCGGCGACAATAACGTCACGCGATAAAAATCAGTAAGGGGATTGAGCGATCGTTCATGACAGGCTCAACATGGGCAGTGGCTGAACGATGGCATAAGGTTGCCTTAGGCGTGCCGTAGCTTTTTCTCAGGCACAATAAGCGGAGAAAGAATAAGGCATTCACTAAAAACCTGAGTCTCGCCTGCCGTTGCTCACTCAGGCACTGGCTTAGGCTTATACTGACGGCGCGTCAGGCATTAATCTACCTGACGCGCCTGGCATACCGTTATTTCTTGCCAGGCAGTACTTCATTCAGCAACTGGCTGGCGGTATTGGCCAGCACCTGACCCGCCCCGCGATCGCCTTTTACCATCGAGGCCATAAACGCCTTCGCCTGTTTGAAGGTAATGTGCGGCGGCAGCGGCGCCACTTCCGGGTCGGTTTTCACTTCCAGCACCACCGGACGGTCGGCGCTCAGCGCTTCAGCCCATGCGGCGCTGAGCTTTTCGGGATCGTCGACGTAAATCCCCTTCAGCCCCAGCGATTCAGCAAACTGTGCATAGCGCACATCAGGCACCGCCTGTGAGGAGACAAAGCGTGGGTTGCCTTCCATAACCCGCTGTTCCCAGGTCACCTGATTCAGATCCTGATTATTGAAGACGCAGACGATCAGCTGTGGCGTTGCCCACTGCTGCCAGTATTTCTGGATAGTGATCAGCTCCGCCATATTATTCATCTGCATCGCGCCATCCCCCACCAGCGCAACGACCGGCTTCTCCGGCTCAGCGAATTTAGCCGCTATCGCGTAGGGAACGGCTGCGCCCATACAGGCAAGTCCGCCTGAAAGAGAAGCACGCTGCCCCTGCTTAACCCGATAATCACGGGCAAACCAGTTAGCGCAGGAGCCGGAATCAGAAGTGACGATGGCGTTATCCGGCAGCAGCGGCGACATTTCCCATACCACGCGCTGAGGATTGACCGGATTAGCTGAAGCCATGGCCCGCTCTTCCATCACCTTCCACCACTCCTGAACGCCAACGGCAATCTCTTCCTGCCATGAGCGGTCTTCCTTCTGCTTAAGCAACGGCAGCAGCGCCCGCAGCGTTTCGGCGGCATCGCCGTGCAGGTTTACCTCGCAGGGATAACGCAGACCGAGCATCGCCGGGTCGATATCGATCTGAACGCCCCGCGCCTGCCCTTCTTCCGGCAGAAATTCCGTCCAGGGGAAACCAGAGCCGATCATCAGCAGCGTATCGCAGGATTTCATCATATCGGCGGAGGGTTTGGTGCCCAGCAGGCCAACAGATCCGGTCACAAAAGGCGCGTCGTCAGGCAACACATCTTTGCCCAGTAGCGCTTTCGCCACGCCTGCTCCCAGCACGTTTGCGGCCTGCACCACTTCAACCGCAGCGCCCCGGGCGCCGGAACCAATCAGAATAGCGACCTTCTTCCCGCTGTTCAGTACATCGGCAGCACGCTGGAGGTCTTCCTGATAAGGGATAACTTTAGGCCGCTGGTAGCCTACGGCAGAATGGGTAAAGCCGTGCGCGTGCGCCGGGGCTTCCCACGGCTCATCCTGAACGTCTTTAGGAATGATCAGTACGGCGACGCCGTTCTGTGCTTTGGCGAGGCGCACGCCACGATCGACAAGGTGACGCAGCTGAGCGGGCGTGGCCGTTTCCTGCACGAAATTTGCCACGTCGGCAAATACCCGATCAAGGTTCATTTCCTGCTGGTAGCTGGCGCCGCGCGCGGTGGTTTCAGCCTGACCGGCAATGGCCAGCACCGGCGCATGATCCATTTTCGCATCATACAGACCGGTCAGCAGATGCGTGGCGCCCGGCCCGCCGGTAGAAAGGCATACGCCCATTTCGCCGGTGAATTTGGCGTGGCCGACGGCCATAAACGCGGCCATCTCTTCATGGCGCACCTGAATAAACTCAATGCCCTCGCCGCGCTTTTCCGCCCGCTGAAGGGCACCAAGCACGCCGTTGATGCCATCGCCGGGATAGCCGTAAATACGCGTCACGCCCCAGGCTTTAAGACGCTCAACAAAAAAATCACTGGTCTTGCTGCTCATTATCAGCCCCATCCTTTTTGATACATGAGCAGTTAATGATAGTTGAAGCGGCGCAAAGCGCGGGCAATCCTCAGGATTTCCGGGCAGGCCGCGCAAATAAGGGAAAAGAGCAGCGGATTCAGCCCATCGCCTGACTCATCAGCCCAAACGCCAGCATGCCTGCTGGCTGCCAGGGCGTACCGCGGATCATCGCGGTCGGTCTGTCCACCTCATGCAAGCCGAGGTGGCTCAGCCAGCTGCCCAGTCCCGAGGTCGTGTGGGTATCCATACGGACAAACTGGCCTTCCAGACCGCTCAGCAGCTCACTGACTAACGCCTTTGCCTGGCAGAGATCGCGACAGATTACCGGTCCGGCAACATACCCCCGCCCGAAGCGGCGCAGGCAGGCAAAGCCGCTTACGCTGCCCTGTTCTTCGAGAACCAGCATACGGGCCGCATTTTTTTGCAGCATGGCGATAAGTCTGGGACGGACCTGGCCATGGGCCTGGGTATCGAGCGTCGTCAGTACGGCACTATCTTCTGGACGAGCCGGACGCAGGATGCTCCCCGCTACTGGCAGAACCGAAGAAAACGCAGTCAGTTGCAGGCACTGGTGCTGTGAAACCTGGCCGGTGGCCACAAATCCCAGCTTCTCATAGAGGCCTTTACCTGCTTCCGTGGCGTGAAGCCTGACGTGACTTCCTTCAAGCGCTGTCAGGGCCGCCTGCACCAGCGCTTTTCCTGTGCCTTTACCCTGCGCTTCGTCAGCGACGATCACCAGCCCCAGCGAGGCATAATCCCTGCCCCAGCGCCAGAACAGGGTCGTGCCCAGCAGTTTGCCGTTTTCCTCCGCAACCACGCCCTCACCCAGCCACAGCGCCTGCTGCCAGTCCGTATAGCGATGCGGCCAGTTCAGGCGGCGGGTCAGCTCACAGGCCTCAGCGAGGTGCGTCTCATTCATCGTCTTTAGCTCAACCACTTTTGCTCCTCCTTTAAAGCATTCCCGGTGAATCAAGACCAGCCCCGTCAAATAACCGTGAATAGCGGAACGGGGCAGGATCGACAATGGGCGTCGCCCCGGTGGCAAGATCGGCAGCAAGGCGTCCTGCGCCGGGACCGATGCCAAAGCCATGCGCGCTGTATCCGGCAGAAATCACCAGACCGGGCAGCGTCGCGACGGTTGAGATCACCGGGATGGCATCCGGCGTGCTGTCAATCATGCCGCCCCAGGCCTGCTCCACCCGAAGGTTCTCCAGCGCAGGATACTCTTTAATCATCGCGGCCAGCCCCTCCCGCACCACGGCGCTGTCGGCGGCCGGATCGAGAATACGCACCTTCTCAAAGGGTGAAATCTGGTCAAACTGCCAGCGGGCAAACGATTCCGGCCCGCTGAAAAAGGCGTCAATCCCCAGATCGATAACCAGGTTTTTGCGGCGGGCTCGCCAGGTGGGGAAAAACTGGCGCGCATAGCGCAGCCCTTGTGCGCCGGGCGTCAGGCGGCCACGTCCGGAGACAGAGACGGTATAGCTCCCGTCCAGCTGAGGGCGGCAGGCAAATGAAGGTGTATAAAGCGGCATACCGATCGCCTGCGTAACCGGCGCGGTACGAAATGCCGTGCCGATTACGTTCCCCAGAGGTAAATCGATGCCGTGCCGGCGGCAGAACATTGAGGTCCACGCGCCGCCAGCGCAGATTACCCGGCTGGTTTTGATCGTTCCCCGCTCGGTAATGACGCCGCTGACCCTCCCGGCGGAAATATCAAGCCCGCGCACGGCGCACTGCTGAAATACGCCTGCGCCAAGGCGCTGAGCAGCAATGGCCAGCCCGGCAGTGGCCAGCGACGGCTCCGCATGCCCGTCGGTGGGAGAAGAGACCCCGCCCAGCCAGCGGCTGGTACTGCCCGGCGTCATCGCTTTCGCCTGGTCGGCAGTCAGGATGTCGCTGCGGATACCGTAGGCTTTCGCCATTTTCCCCCAGGTTTCCCAGGCCTCGATATCCAGCCGGTTGCCGGTGGCATAGACCAGTCCTGAGCGGCGGAAGCCCAGCTCCTCACCCGTTTCAGGGCCGAGCGCTTCCCAGCGCTGTAGCGCATAGATAATCAGCGGCAGCTCGCGCTCGTCGCGGTTTTGCTGGCGGCACCAGCCCCAGTTGCGGCTTGACTGCTCGCCGCCGACCAGTCCTTTCTCAATCAGCACCACGCTGATCCCCTGTTTCGCCAGTTCATAGGCCGCGGCCGTGCCGGCAATGCCGGCGCCGATCACCACGACATCCGCCGAACCGGGAAAGAACCGGCTGTCCTGTACATATCGAATTGGTGCAGGCATGTTGCTCTCTACCTCATAACCGCAGCCTGTTCCGCACGAGGGTGTGCTCTCTGGCTGCTGCCAGTAGCATGCCAGCTAATCCCTGTTTTATCGATGAATTCTTCAGGCTTGCGGGGCGGAAGCAGCGTCCGGAGAGACGCTGCTTCGCGACGGTATGCAGGACAGGCGAAGAGACGAAGAGTGAGAGCCAGGCTCAGCTCACCAGTAACAGCTCGCGATTTTCAACGAGCGGTTTGTTCAAAAGCGACAGCAGAATATCCTTCACCGCCTGAGCGGATGCAGAGAGCGGCGTGCGGGAGGAAATATTTAACGAAAGCGGCAGGCTCAGCGCCGGGCTGTTGATACGCGCCATCCAGGCATTGGTCGAACTGACCAGCGTGCGGGCGGCAGACTCCGGCAGCACGGTGACACCCGTTTCACTGGCGATGGCCGCGGCCAGCGTGGCCACAGATTCAATTTCACCGATAATCCGCGCGCTGAGCCGGCGTAGCGTAAAGGCTTCGTCTATCCGTTTGCGTACGGCGCTGTAGTCGCGCGGTAAAAAGAGGTTCATCTGTGCGACCTGGCTCAGTTCCACGCTCGCTCCCGGACAGGTTGTGGCGCCAACCAGATAAAGCTCCTCTTTCATCAGCATCTGGCTGGTAATGCCAGCCGTTGGCGAATGGTCGTAGAGTACTGCCATATCTAGCTGACCACTCATCACTTTCTCATTCAGTAAGAGGCCGCTGTTTTCATGCAGATAGATCCGCACATCGGGAAACCGATCGCGTACGGTTTGTAACAGCGGCATCGTCAGCGAAGAGGCAGCTGCGCCCGGCGCAAGCCCAACCGTCACCTGGCCGTTCAGCGTCTGTCCGGCGTTGATGACCGCAGCCTGCGCCTGTTCACACTGCCGTAAAATGGTACGGGCATGATCGTACAGAATTTTACCGGCATCGGTGGGCGTCACGCCCCGCTTGGTACGAATTAACAGCTGCTGATCCAGTTCATTTTCCAGCGTGGCCACTTGCTGACTGAGTGCAGGCTGCGCAATATGCAGCACTTCTGCTGCCTGGGTCAGGCTGCCGATATCGACGATTTTCACAAAATATTTCAGTCGTCTTAAGTTCATGTTGCCTCCGTCATAGGTCGCTGAATACCAAATTACTTTAAAGAGATTTTCCCCTTGTGCTGAAGGCGAGTTGCAAGCGACGTGCCAGAAAATGCTGTTAAAACGCCTCACCTCTCATCTGTCAGCTAACCGACGGTAAAATAAGAAAATCTGATTACCTCTTAAGGGTTAATTAGCATCCATAATAGCGAGGCTGCTGTCAGCGCTCATGATAAAGCACCAGAATGGTGCAGACGTTGCTGCCGCGATGTGCAACTTCCCCGCCGGTTAAGGCCTCTCGCGCCCTCGCGCCTTGCCTGCTCTGTTCAATTGAGCTAAAATTAAGCGCAAATGAACTCGTGGAGGTTATCATGGCCTTTTCTCTCTATACGCCGCATCAACGTCCGCCGCACAGTTCACTGCTGCTTTCACTGGATCTTCCCGAAACGCTGACCGAGGCGCATGATCGTATCGCGCACGGCCTGAGCGCCACCCTGCTGCGGCGCATCGCCTCCCTTTCCAGCCTTGAAGAGGCGCTGCTCTGCCGCATGGCTGGCATCGATCGTAATACCTACAGCCGCCGGTTAAGCAGCGCAAGCCAGACCTTTTCGGCTGAGCAGAGTGGCCGGGTCTATATGCTGATCCGCGTGATTTCCGCTGCCAGCCGGCTGTTTGATGGTGACATGGGCCGTGTGGCGCAGTGGCTTGAACGCCCCGCAAAAGGACTGGGGGGCAAAAAACCGGCCGATATCATCTCAACACCCGCCGGCGCAGAGGCGGTCATTACGCTGATCGGCCAGATTGAGCATGGCGTAATCACCTGATGCCCTCGGTCACCTTTTACCGGCTGGTGAAAAAAGCCTGGGTTGACCGCGCCTTCGATGGTGAGGGCGCGAGGCTCTATGGTGGGAGGTGGAATTCGGCGGGCCGGGCCTGCGTTTATCTCGGCTCCAGCAAGGCATTATGCGTACTGGAAGCGCTGGTGCATCTGACGCTGGACGACCTGGCAAACCACTATGTGATGCTTTCCGTAGAGATCCCTACCGCGCTAATCCGCCAGCTCGATATGCAGATCCTGCCTGAAGACTGGCAAGCCGATCCTGCCCCGCTCTCTACAAAATATATTGGTGATGACTGGCTGAAAAGTGACGCCGACGGGATGGTGCTGAAAGTGCCGAGTACCCTGACCGGTGAATGGAATGCCCTGCTTAATCCTGCGCATCCCGCTGCTAATGCAGCGCTGAAGACTGTGACGTCTGAACCATTTTTCTTCGATCCCCGCTTCCTGCCCGGACGCTGAGGCACCCCGCATAACAACCCTGCTCAGTTAAATAACCCGGCGGCATACTCTGCCGATTAGCTGGTGCCTGCTCTTCATCCGGTAGAGAAATTGCCCACGAAGGATCGGAAAAACAGCGAATTGCTGATTTTGCGCGCGCTTGAACAGAATTTTAACTTTCGGGCTTTGACATTCACCGGCACCGTCGATACTATGCGCCCCGTTGAAACAATTCCTCTGTAGTTCAGTCGGTAGAACGGCGGACTGTTAATCCGTATGTCACTGGTTCGAGTCCAGTCAGAGGAGCCAGATTCTAAAAAGCCTGCTTTTAAAGCAGGCTTTTTGCATTTGTGTCCGTTGAGCTTAGCTCAGAATAGCGTCCAGCCTCGCCAGCACCTCATTTACAATAGCGTCAGGTATACGTTCCAGGCGTTTGCCGTGTCGGGCTACCATATCAAGGGTTCTGGGCTGGTCACAGCGAATAACGCCCGTTGTTTTTGTTCCCGCTTCCTCCAGTGAAACGGTAAAACCGGCTGTACGGGCGAAGTTTCCTCCGCTGGTGACAGGAACAACTACGGGTAGCCGGGTCAGCTTGTTAAACGATGCCTTCGATACGATAAGCACCGGACGTTTTCCACTTTGCTCATGACCGGCAATCGGATCCAATGAAACGAGCCAGATTTCCCCTCTGTCCATTTACAGGATCTCCTTGCCCACGGCAGGCGAATCAATCCATTTCCTATCTCCCTCGCTCATTTCGGCGTGCGGATCGCACCGCGCCAGCAGTTCCTCAAGCGAATAACGGGGCCGTTTCTGGGGTTCAATAATCAGGCAGCCATTATCAATGGTCATACCCACTTCGCTATCTGTCGACAGCGCCAGCGTTTTCAGCACGGCGGGAGGAACCGCCAGCATGATGGATCCGCCGACCTTTTTCAGACGAGTTGTATACATAGAGCACCTCCGGATATTATATTTTAATATAACACCCATGGCAGGCGATGCACAATTATTCATCAGATTCATTGTCATTTCCTTAGCGTCAGAAAGCGTGAAGAAAGCCTTAATCTATCGAAGGATAAATCCGGTCGTTTTCAAAGGCGGCAGTGCCAATAAAACGGCGACCATCCTGATACATCAGTCGCTTCTTTCAGGTCATGACGCATTTCGTCCAGGCGGGAGCTTGGTTCGCGATAAGAAGGCCGATAATAGAAAACTGTTTTTGCGGTTCAAAGGATTATGACGAGGCAGATAAACGAAATGCGGCGTAGCTTCCGGAAACGTGAACGAATAAAGAGAAAGATCTATGGAACGCGGAGAGAAGCCCACAGCGATATTTTTGATTATATCGAAATGTTTTATAACGGTAGGCGCCGGCATGGTTCGAGTACTAAGATGCCACCTTCTGAATACGAAAATCAATATTATCAACGACCCGGAAGTGTCTGGGTTATCCGTGACGATTCGTTTAGCTTTTTTAATCAGCTCATTAATGGCTAAGACAATCTCAGTCAGAGGGGCCAGATTAGAAAAAGCAGACATCCCCGGATGTCTGCTTTTTTGCTTTCTACCAGTACATCTTCCAGCTTTGCGTCATTCTGACTAACGCTTCCACGTAAAAATAATCTCCCCAACTGGCACATTCATCCACGCCTTTATTGCTGGCGAGGTGATAGACAGAATGTTTCAGCAGTCCGTTACAGGGCTCTTCAGGGCCGGCAAGGTAATGCTGCGTCAGGGATGACATTATCCATCTGGCGGCCCGCAGGTAAGTTTCCCTTTCGGGATCGGTAACCGGCAGGTGTTTGCACAGCTCGAGTAGACCGCAGACGGCAATCGCCGCCGACGAGGAATCGCGCAGCGCGTCCGTCCCCAGTAACGCCAGATCCCAGTGACAGACACCATCTTCCGGTAGGCGGTTGAGAAAATAGTTGGCCACTTTTTTGGCCAGCTCCAGCAGCTCCCGGTTACCCGTGTAGAGAAAACTGAGCGTGAAACCGTATATTCCCCAGGCTTGCCCCCGCGACCAGCAGGAATCATCTGCGTATCCCTGCTGCGTGTCACCGTAGCGAGGCTCGCCGGTCAGGACATCCATATAGTAGGTGTGATAGGTGGACGCATCCTCACGGATCAGATAACGGGCAGCCTGCTGCACATGTTCATAAGCCGCCCGTGCGAAGCGTGGATCGCCTGTCTGTTCGCTGGCCCAGTAGAGCAGCGGAAGATTCATATTACAGTCAATAATCATTCTTCCCGCCTGCGCCGGATCGGCCAGATCGCCCCAGGCCTGAATGATGCGGGCTTTATGATGAAAACGCTCCAGTAGTGCTTCTGCCGCCAGCAGCGAGAAGCCGCGCGCTTCCTGATTACCGGTCAGCCGCCAGGCCGCCACACAGGAGAGCGTATAGAGAAAGCCGAGATCATGCGTATTCGTGTCATGGCGGCCAGCGATACGCAACCCGAACGACCGGACATGTTTCTCAGCCATCTCACGGAAACGTTCGTCCCCGCTCATCTCCCAGGCAAGCCAGAGCTGACCGGTCCAGAAGCTGGTCGTCCATTCCACGTTCTCCGTCAGTGGATAATAGCCGTCACGGCAGGTCTCTGCGGGAAAACGCTCGCCAAAATCGGCTAAGTTACGTGCGATTTTTTTCAGCACATCATCGCGCGTCTGGCTTAACAGATCGTAAAACTGGCTCGCTTCCTGACTATCGTCTATTTCCAGACGCAACGGTTCTTTGGTGCAATTTTTCAACATAGTTCGACTCCTGTGACGGCCGGATTGCCTGTTAGCTGGCGGTAGATTTATTGACGAATCTCTTCCGGGGCATTTTTATTTGGCGTACTGAGCACACCTCCCCTTTTATTTCTGCAGGCAGAGAGCGTCAGCGAAGAGATCAGCGTAAAGAGAAGCGCAATGCAGCCCATAATGATGTAGGTCTTTTCAAAGCCGATGCGGTCATAAAGCAGACCGGCGGGTGACGATACCACCACATTGCCGACGTAGAGCATGGCCTGATAGCCGAGCAGATACATGGTCGCGTTGACGCGTTTATCAAAGTGCTCAGCGATATATTTAAATACCGAGACCAGCAGCAGGCAGATTTCCAGACCGTAAAGCGGTTTAAGCACGGAAATTAATAAATGGGAATCGCACAGTCCCGAAATAATCAGACGCGCACCCACCACTAAACCGACAATCAATAGCCCTTTTTTGGCGCCCACGTAATTCACAAAGGCAGGAATAATCATATACATGATAAATTCCATTCCGGACTGCACCGTGCCCAGATAGCCAAATACCGCATTTCCCTGATGTACATCATCAAAGAAGGTCACAAAATAGCGAGAGAACTGCTGCTCAGCGATAAACATCATCCAGGCGACGCCCGCGATATAGAGACAGAACGCCCAGAACTTACTGCTTTTCAGCAGTGCCGAGACATCCGCCGGTACGATTTTTTCTTTGGAAAGGACTTCACTGGCGTGAACGGTATGGGTGTTCACCTTCAGGCTAAAAAGAACGAACAGCATTACTACCGAAGTCAGGCTGCCGAGAATGAAGTTGTACGCCGGGGATAAATTGAACAGGATCCCGGAAAACGAGGAGGCCACCGCCCAGCCCAGCGAGCCCCACATGCGGATCTGCCCGAACTCCATGCCGTTAAGGCGGCTGTAGCGATCCGCATAAGATTCACAGGCCGCCACGCCAGCATACCAGGCAAAGCTGAGGTAAATCGCCCCGACAATAATGCCCACCAGCGTGCTGGATAACAGCAGAGGTTGATAGACGTAAATAAAGAAAGGGGCCATCAGGGCAGACATGCCGACCACGAAATAGAGCAGGTATTTATTCATCCCCAGTTTATCGAGGATATAGCCGTAAACCGGTTTCAGAATAACGGAGAAAATCCCGTTAACCGCAAAAACCGTCCCGATAACGGTGCCGCTCAGGTTCGTTTTCTGACCGAGCCAGATCGCCAGCAGGCCGATGCTGGCAGACCAGGTAAAAAAATACATAAAAATAAATGCGCTAATTTTGTAATATTCCGCGCGATTTTCAGAAGTGATATTTTTCATAAACGCCTCGATAAGAGTCAGTCATTTCCTGCCGGTTCAGAGCCTGACAAAGACGTCAGTTTCCGTGCCGTCATCGCTGACAGAGAAAGAGTTTTCATTCATCCGGAACTGAGGTTTGCAGCTGTAGCCTTTATTGCGCTCGCCGGTCGCGACCACGGCGCTGACCAGCCAGCTTATGCCTGGCGCAACCGGCCCTGTCAGCAGAGGAATGGCGGCGCATTCCGCAAAGGTGATGCTGCTATTGGGAGGCGTGACGACATAATCCGGCACCCGGGAAACTACGGGAGAAAGATCACGAATCGCGCTGGTGCCGTTGCTGGCACAAAGCAGGCTTTCACAGCCATCCGGTGCAGCGTGGATCTCCGGGCCGTTTATCACGGCGAATCCGCCTTCTGCCGTTTGCAGATGGCGCGCACTGTCGATGCGGTGGACGCGGACATGCCATTCGTGACAGGGAATGAGCCAGGTTTCAATATGCACATCCTGCCAGGGAGACCAGCGCGACCAGATGTAGTCCTCCGTTACCAAAACCTGCTCACACTCCCGCCTGCCACGCCAGTAATTATCGTTTTCACACAGCAGCAGCATGGAGTCGCTGGCCGCATGTTTAATACCGTAGCGTCCCCGTTCCAGGGTAAAACCGAAGCGGCTCGAATAGGCAAATTTGGTATATTTCGCGGCGGTATTGACGTAATTATTCAGCTCCAGCTGGCCGGACGTCAGCATATAAACCTGCCCGCCACCAGGCGGATGCAGAATAATCTGCGCGGCCTGGGGAATTACATGTTTAGTCTGCCGTTCAGGCAGCGGTTGCTCCGTCGCTGACCAAAACGCATCCGTCTCAGGAAGGGCAACAATAAGAAAGGTTTTCAGCGCCCAGTAAGGCGAGCCGGGAGAGTTGTAATCTTCGCAGAAGATCAGGTTCGGATAGCTGTAACCCAGCGTCATAATGCCGTCCCGATCCAGGAGCGGTTTATCCCGCCACCAGCGTAAATTACGCAGGATAAGGCCCTTGATCTGGCCTGGCGTGAAAACATCCAGTCCGGACCAGGCCACTGCGCTCCAGAAGGCGACCGTGGCAAACCGGTAGGTCAGGCTACGGCCAAATGGGATGGAGGCGCCCTCTTCATCAGACATATAAACAAAATCACCGGCGAAACGTCTGGCCCGGTCACGCAGTTCTCCGGCGCGCTCCGGGTCGTCGTCGTTATTCAGCGTCGCGTAGATCAATCCATAAAAGTGGAACGCCATGGAAATATAGTAATCGCGGGGTCGCCCTTCACCATCGGAATACCAGCCTCCGCCGAGATAATAGGCTTCCATCATGGTAAATCGCTGGTGGATCACCGCCTCATCCCAGGGTAAGCCAGCCCGTTTAAAACCGAGCTGGACCATAATGGCGAAGTAGTTCCAGTTACTGTCCGGCATAACGGCGGTGGAGATCTGATCAAGCCAGCGGCAGAGGTTAGCAAGCTCTTTTTCGCTGAACTTATCCGTCAGGTTGTGCTGCAACAGCGCCAGCCCCAGACCATAAACCGCCATCTCAACAAAGCGTTGATCGTAGGGACCGGCTTCTCCCCAGTAAGCGGGTGACTGCGGGTCGGTGCCAGCTTTTACGGCCTGAAGATAACGGTCACTGAAGTGTTCTTTATCGCCGGAAGCCATCAGCGGGAAGATTCCCCACAGGGCGCGGGATAATCCCTCCATGCGGGCAATCTCAGGCCCGTAATGCGCGCAGGTATCACCGAGTGAAAAGCCAGCCTCTCCTGCTGAAAACTGGTTATCCAGCGGTTCCAGAAGCGCATGCAGGAACTGAATAACTTCCTGCCGGGAGGACAAGGGATTTGATTTTATAGTCTCGCGATGCATGTTCTTACCTCTGGCATCTGATCGCAGTCACTGCGTCATCAGAAAATAAGCGATCGGGTTAACGGGCATAACAGGCTGATGCGCAGAGAATAAGGAGGCGGCATGGCGTAAAACGTTAGCGGAGTCACAGACGCGGCATGCGCCTGGTACAGCGGTCTTGAAAATTTAAAAAAACGTTTTATTAATGGTTAATCTCTCCCAAAAATTAAAAATTTTGCACCATGCATCCGACTTCCCTTGCCGATAAACTTGAGCTTATTTCGCTGCGGGACAGCATTATTTCGTTCAGCCGGCTGAATGCGAACCCGGTGCGCTATCATCACTGGCATCAGTGCCTGGAAGTGCTGTACGTGGAGGAAGGCTATGGCGTAGTGATTGCTGACAACCGCCATTACACCATGCGGCCAGGGCGCATTTTCGTTTTCCCTCCCTTCACTCTGCATAAAATTATGGTGGAGGAGCGTGCAGCCACTATCTATCGTCGCACCATCATTCATGTTGATCAGAATGCGATCCTTAAGACGCTTGACGCCTTCCCCCACCAGAAACAGAAGCTTCTGCAACTCTCCGCTCGCGGTAGCGAAGCCTTTGTTGCCGATCTGACGGATTTACATCTTTGGATTAACACCCTGTTCACGCATTACAGCGCGCTGGCCGAAGGGCATGAGCTGGATCAGGAGAACGCCGCCACGTTACTACTCTCCCTGTTCAGCATGATCCCGGCGCAGGAGAGAAGCATCCGTGAGGATGAATACCGGCTCTCCCGTCAGGTGATGTTATGGGTGGAGGAAAATTATATGCACAAAGTGAGCCTGGAGACGCTCTCGGCAGATTTACAGAAATCGATGAGCTACCTTTCACGCCGTTTTCATGCTGAGACGGGAGAGAAGATCATTGACTATGTCACCACCTACCGATTGCGAAAGGCCTGTGAGTTGCTGCTGCGAAGCGATTTAAGCATTCATGAAATCGGCAGCAAAGTTGGCTTTGCCGACGCGACCTACTTTATTACTTCGTTCAAAAAAGGCATTGGTAAAACGCCGCTCCAGTACCGAAAAAATAGCGCCAGAGACCCGGCGGTTTAGCCGCACCAGCACCTGTAAACAGGCGAACCGGCCCCCTCACTTTGTAGTCAGATCCGCCCTTCTGAAAGGCCTGGCGAAACAATTATCTGCTATCGCGTATCAACCCTCCCCCGACGCTACCGGACTGCTCACCAGACCTCCGCCGTCCGGCGCGCCACAATTTCTCGTCTATGCTGTTTGTGGGGACTTTCGACAACAGAACAGCCCATCACGCCGTGGCGTTGGTTACGGCAACATTTTTTCAGGCCTGCCTGAAGCTTTCATTACTGAAGCACTGTGGCAGTGTGCCGGGCCGCCACCAAATTCCCATCGCGCCGCCCCACGCTGTCTGAGACCTCCCAGAACTGGAGAGTACGATGGCACAACCACGATCCATAACGCTAACGATTAACGGCACGCCCCGGCAGCTTAGCGTCGATTCCCGCACCACACTGCTGGATGCGCTGCGTGAACATGCCGGCCTGACCGGTTCCAAAAAAGGCTGCGACCAGGGACAATGTGGCGCCTGTACCGTACACGTTGATGGCCAGCGCGTGCTGAGCTGCCTGACGCTGGCGGCACAGGCTGAGGGCCGCGAGGTGAAGACGATCGAAGGCCTCGCGCAGAATGGCACTCTCCACGCCGTTCAGGCCGCTTTCCTTGAGCACGACGCCTTCCAGTGCGGCTACTGCACGCCGGGGCAAATCATGTCTGCGGTGGCCTGTATTGATGAAGGCCATGCGCGCAGCGACGACGAGATCCGGGAATTTATGAGCGGCAACCTCTGCCGCTGTGGTGCCTACACCAATATCGTTAAGGCGGTCAAAGAGGCCGCTGCGCGGCTGAACACGGAGGCATACGATGCGGGAATTTGAGTATTATCGCGCCGCCGATCTCGCCAGCGCCACGCAGCAAAGCGCCCAGCCTGACACCCATATTCTTGCCGGCGGCACCACGCAACTCGATCTGATGAAATGCGACGTATTTCGTCCCGCACGGCTGATCGATATCTCCCATCTCGACAATCTGCGCGATATCTCTCTGAAGGCCGCTTCGCTGGAACTTGGCGCGCTGGTGAAAATGAGCCAGGCCGCCGACAGTCCGGAGGTGCTCTCTGCTGCACCAGCCGTGGCGGAAAGCTTACTGCTCGCCGCATCGGCACAGCTCAGAAATATGGCGACGCTGGGTGGCAATATTCTGCAGCGTACGCGCTGCGCCTATTTTCGCGATCCCCACGCCTGGCCAGAGTGCAATAAACGCCAGCCCGGCTCGGGCTGCGCCGCCAAAGAGGGACTGAATGATAACCACGCCGTGCTGGGCATCAGCGAAAGCTGCATTGCGCTCTATCCCGGCGATTTTGCCGTTGCGCTGACGGCGTTTGATGCGGTGCTGGATATTCAGGGGACCAACGGTCAGCAGCGCCGTGTGGCGATCGATGATTTCTTCCTTCTGCCCGGCTCCCGTCCGGACCAGGAAACGCAACTGGCGGCAGGCGAAGTGATTGTCCGCATCACGCTGCCACTCAGCCCGGCACTGGCTAACTCGCACTATCTCAAGGTACGCGATCGCAGCTCCTATGAGTTTGCCGCCGCCAGCGCCGCCGTGGGACTGGAGCTGGAGAGCGATGGCCGCACTATCCGTGATGTACGCATCGCCCTTGGCGGCGTCGCCACGCGGCCATGGCGCGTCCGCCAGGTTGAGCAGGCGCTGAAAGGCCAGCCGCTGGACGAGAAAGTGCTACGCGAGGCCGCGGAACTGGCAACCGAGGGCGCCATCGCCCACCAGCATAACAGCCACAAAATCACCCTCACGCCCCGCGTTATCGCCCGGGCGCTGATGTCCGTGGGAGGTCTGGCATGAGTACAACCGAAACCCGTCCGGAAGCGCAAACTGACGAGCGCTACCAGGCGCTGGGAAGCCGGCGCGATCGTGCTGACGGCAAGCTGAAAATTCAGGGGATTGCCCCTTACGCCGTTGAGCACTCGCTGGAGAATCTGGCCCATGCCGTGGTGGTACAGTCAACTATCCCTCACGGTAAGATCGCGCATATGGATATTGACCGCGCCCGTCAGGCTCCCGGCGTGCTGACGGTCTATAACCACCTGAGTGGACTGAAAATCCATCCGGCCAAAACCTTCTCCAGCGGTGGCGCGGCGGCGCAGGCTTTTCTGCCGTTGCAGAGCGACAAAGTTTTGTGGAACGGTCAGCATATTGCGCTGGTGGTGGCAGAAACGCTGGAACAGGCCACCGAAGCGGCGGCGCTGATCACCACCGAATACAGCGGGGAAGAGGCCGCGATTCATCCTGACGATCCGCTGGCAAAGCCGGAATCATCGGAGGCGATGACGGTCAGCTGGGGCGACGCACTGCCCCGCCTCGCAGAGGCTGAGGTTCAGGTCGGTGGCGTTTACACCACGCCCAGAGAGTACAACTGCCCGATTGAGCCGCACGGCTGTATCGCTCACTGGCAGAACGGTGAACTGACGCTCTGGGAACCGAGCCAGTGGGTCGGCGGCGCCCGTCAGGTTGTGTCGGAGTGGATGGCCATCGACAGTGAAAACGTCCGCGTGCTTTCTCCTTATGTGGGTGGCGGATTCGGCTGTAAGGGCGGCATTCAGCCCCACAGCGCGCTGGCCTGCGCGGCATCCCGCGAGCTTGGTCGTCCGGTGAAGCTCGCCCTGACCCGCCCGCAAACCTTTACCGCTTTCGGCGGCCGGCCACGCACGCATCAGCAGCTTGCGCTGGGCGCGACGCGGGAGGGGCAACTGGTTTCCATCGTCCATGAGAGCTGGAACGAAACGGCGCTGGAGGATGTGCATACCGAACCCTGTAACTCGGTGACGCCGCTGATGTACGCCTCACCCCATTTTCTTTCCCACCATAAGCTGATTCATCTCAATACGGTCAATCCTGGCTGGATGCGCGCGCCGGGCGAGAATCCCAGCTCCTTCGCGATTGAAGTGGCTATGGATGAACTGGCCTGCGAACTGAAGATGGACCCGATTGCGCTGCGACTGAAGAATTACGCAGAGCAGGACCCGCAGGCGGGCGTGGCCTGGAGTTCACGCCGTCTGAAAGAAGCCTATCAGGCGGGCGCTGAGGCGTTCGGCTGGGATCAGCGTCCCGCGGAGCCGCGCTCAATGCGTGAAGGGCGGCAGCTGATTGGCTGGGGCATGGCTTCGGGTACTTATCCGGTCAGACGCACGCCCGGCGAAGCGCAGATCGTGCTGCATGGCGACGGAAGTATTGAAGTGCAGAGCAGCGGCGCGGATATCGGTACCGGCACCTATACCATTCTGGCGCAGACCGCTGCGGATGTCCTGCACGTTCCCTCCGACAGCATCAGGGTGACGCTGGGGGATACGCGCCTGGCGCGGGCGCCCGTGGCAGGCGGTTCGCAACTGGCGAATGTGCTGACCGGCGCGGTGCATAAAACGGCGCTGGCGCTGCGCGATGCGTTAATCACGCTGGCGGTTGGCACGCCCGGTTCGCCCCTCTGGCAGGTCTCTCCCGATAAAATCAGGCTTGCGGAAGGCGCACTCTGGCTGGATGAACAGCACGACAAGCGGATTGGCCTGGCCGAACTGCTGAAGCTCAGCGGCAACGGGGAACTGGTGGCGCATCAGGATACCTTCGATAAAGAGGCCGGAGAAAAAGATCGCGACGCCGCCGCCAGCACCTCGTCGATGATGATCCCGCCGACCGCAGGTGGCGTATCCGCCCACAGCTGGAGCGCGATTTTTGTCGAAGTGGTGGTGGATGAAGATTTTGGCACGGTACGGGTGCGCAGAATGGTCGGCGCCTTTGATTCAGGCCGCGTCTACAATCCTAAGCTGACCGAGAGCCAGTGGATTGGCGGGATGGTCATGGGCATCGGCCAGGCGCTGCTGGAAGAAGGCATGATCGATTCGCGCGACGGCCGGATCATCAACGCCAATCTGGCCGACTATCTGGTGCCGGTGAACGCGGATATACCGGCGCTGGAAACCATTAACGTCGGCGAACCCGATTTCCTCGCCACCGCGCTCGGCGGTAAGGCGGTTGGCGAGTTGGGTATCGTGGGCGTTGCCGCCGCCATTTCTAACGCGGTGTTTCATGCCACCGGCAAGCGCATACGTGATTTGCCGATCACCCAGGAGAAACTTCTTTAACCTGCCCTGAACGCTGCCCTCTCATCACTCATGCGGGAGATGAGAGGGCAGATCAATATCCCGCACCACCGCTTCATCATCCACCTCAAAGGTCCTGACCGGGAACTGTTTCAGCAAGCCCCGCGCGCCCTCTTCTGCGGTCAGAGCGCTTAGCGCGGTGAAAGTATCGCACCCAAAGCCCACCGGATGCCCCGGCTTGCCCCGCCAGACCGGCCTGACGATGCCTTCTGCTATCATCCTTTCAGCAACCTGCTGAAACAGCGTCTCCGTCACAAACGGCATATCGGCCAGGTGTACAATCCAGCCCTGCCAGTGACACATGCGCCGCACGCCTGCCGCTATCGACTCGCCCAGCCGTTTATTGTCCACCAGCACCAGCGGGATAGCCGCCTGCTGGCAGTAGTGACGTATCTCCGAACGCTCTGGGCGGGTCACCACGCACAGCGGCAGCTGGCTTTTTTGCGCGGCCAGCAGCGTATGAGCAAAGAGTGGACGAACTTTCCCCTGCCGATCCGCAAAGGTAGCCAGCAGCTTATTTCCTTCGCCGCCCGCCTGCGTAAAGCGCAGCCCCTGACCAGCCGCGACAATAATTATTCCACACGCATTCTCCATATCCGCTCCTTTGTTCTGGCTGGTGTCGTCTCTCTCTGGCACGACGGGAGATCCTGTTCAGTCGGCACAACTTCCTGAAAGAATATTACTTTCTCAGACCGTGATTCGCTAAGCGGCCTATCATCAGGCGTGCAAAATTTTAGCAAAAAAAACCCTCCGGAGAGGGTTGAAACGAACCTGGTGTGGCTTTGTTAATAATGCCGCCTGATAATATCCCGGTAATCACTCTGTGTATAAATGTTTATGCAGATCAATAACTAAATATTGATCGTCATAATCGATCGATAGAATTGTCCGTATCACATCCGGTGGACTGATTAACCTGACGGTGAGAAGCATACGGGGACTGGCATGGTTAGCATGCTTTCAGCAAAGCTGCTCGCTTCAGCATGCTTTACTCAGGCATGCTGCACCTGTGACATCAAGAAATGCCTGTTCCAGAAACTATCCAGTCCTCACGTGCGCTTAATTGTTCAGTACATGCCTGGATAAATGATGCGAAGAGGCATACCGGCGTGAATGATAGCGCAGTCAGCGCGCGCGGGACGGCTAATTCAGCTAACATGCTGTATTGAAATCAATAAAAATGCCAAAGGAGATCGCATGAATCAGCCTTCAGCCCCCCAGGGCCTCACTGTTGAAGAGGCGCTGGATAAACTGGATTCTCTGTACGAACAGGCGGTCGCCGCGCTGCGGGACGCAATCACGCACTTTATCAGTCAGGGTACGCTGCCGGACCCGGAGGCGCGGACGAAGGGGCTATTTGTTTATCCAGAGCTGCGCGTCAGCTGGCTGGGCGACAGCAGCGGACAGAGTACCTCCAGGGCGTTTGCGCGTTTTACCCATCCGGGCAGCTATGCGACAACGGTCACCCGCCCCGCGCTCTTCCGCCACTATCTGACTGAACAGCTGGAGATGCTGGCGGCAGAATATCCGGTCAGGCTTGAGGTCCGCCCTTCCAGCCAGGAGATCCCTTTCCCCTACGTGATAGACGGTTCAAGCCTGGCCCTCGATCGCACCATGAGCGCCGGCCTGGCCGCTCACTTTCCCACCACCGAACTGGCGCGGATCGGCGATGAGAACGCTGATGGCCTCTACCAGCCCGGCGAACGTTTCCCACTCTCTCACTTTGATGCGCTGCGAACTGATTTCTCGCTGGCCCGCCTGCGTCACTATACCGGCACGCCGGTTGAACATTTTCAGGGCTATGTGCTGTTCACCAACTATACCCGCTACGTGGATGAGTTTGTCCGCTGGGGCTGCGAACAGATTGCCGATCCCGCCTCTCCCTATCAGGCGCTCTCCTGCGCAGGCAGCGTACTGGTGACCGCTGAAACGGAAAATCCGCAGGAAACCATCTCCGGCATGGCGTGGAAAAACCATCAGATGCCCGCCTGGCACCTTATTGCCAAAGATGGTCAGGGTATCACGCTGATCAATATCGGCGTCGGGCCGTCTAATGCCAAGACTATCTGCGACCATCTGGCCGTACTGCGTCCGCACACCTGGCTGATGATTGGCCACTGCGGCGGGCTGCGTGAAAGCCAGTCCATCGGCGATTATGTGCTGGCACACGCCTATCTGCGCGACGATCACGTGCTGGATGCGGTGCTGCCACCCGATATTCCCGTGCCAAGTATTGCCGAAGTACAGCGCGCCCTCTATGACGCTACCCGCCTCGTCAGCGGTATGCCGGGAGAACGGGTTAAACAGCGGCTGCGCACCGGCACCGTCGTCACCACCGACGACCGTAACTGGGAGCTGCGCTACTCTGCCTCCGCACTGCGCTTCAACCTAAGCCGCGCGGTGGCGGTGGATATGGAAAGCGCGACCATCGCCGCACAGGGTTACCGCTTCCGCGTTCCTTATGGCACGCTGCTTTGCGTTTCAGACAAGCCGCTGCACGGCGAAATTAAGTTACCTGGACAAGCCAACCGCTTCTATGAAGGGGCGATATCGGAACACCTGCAGATCGGCATCTGCGCCATCGATTTGCTGCGTGAGGAAGGTGAACGCCTGCATTCGCGCAAGCTGCGGACGTTTAACGAGCCGCCGTTCCGTTAAGCGGAATTGTTGCCGGACCTGACTTATACGGTCCGGCCTTCACTGGCCCATTCCCTGAATGATGGAATGGGCTTTTGCGCAATGCGCTAACCGGGCCGTCCTGCGATCCTTTTCGCTGGCCGTAAAAACGTATTTCTTTCTCCCGAACGGCGCTTAACTTCTCTCTCGTTCCGTAGCGAAGCGGGTAAAATAGCCCTTACCTCCGCTGAAACGCTGATTTATTCAGCAGTCAGATAAAAAGCCGAAAACAGGCTTTGACATCCAGTACCACGCTGGATATCATGCGCCCCGTTCCAACGATTCCTCTGTAGTTCAGTCGGTAGAACGGCGGACTGTTAATCCGTATGTCACTGGTTCGAGTCCAGTCAGAGGAGCCAAATTCAGAAAAGCCCGCTTAAGGCAACTTAAGCGGGCTTTTTGTTGTTTGTGCCAGCTGGTTCTCCCCTTCTTCAGCTTCACCCTCGTTTACTAAAAACCGCCCGATGCCAATCGAACCCATACCTATTTGCTGGTATGAATTTTGGTAATGGTAGTTAGATGATGTTTTTACCGACATATGGGGGGAAGGTCATCCGGCAGCAATCCAGGCGTTCGCCGTAATCCCACGAACGCCTTACTGACCGATGGGCGTGTTAAGCGCTCCAGCAGCGCCCGGTAAATAATCACATAAAGAGTAAACGTGATACTTTCACACCAAAATCCGCATCCGGATTGGTCGTGCTGTCACCGGCCCGTTCGTGGAATATGGCGGCGGCAAGATCCCTTCGGGTGGCCAGACGGGATGCTTCAGCGGATGCCAGAGCGGCGGCTATCTCGTTATAATGCAGATCGGTGCAGTAGACCGGTGACCCCGGCTGCTGCCGCCAGGAGTCTGCCAGGCTACCGGCATCATAAGCATCAAAACCGGTATCACTGACCAGCTTCATAATCAGCTCGCGATGCGCGCTGTTATCACCAGCCACCGGAATGGCGATACGGCTCTCTGCGCCTGCGGGTTTGCCTTTAGCGGCAAAAGATCCGGAACCAATCGCATTCCATGCCTTAATAACCGGTCGGCCCAACTGCTCTTCAACCCACTGGCTTTCCACCTGACCGCCTTCTATAGCGTCAATTTTCCGATCCCGGTGCGGATAGTAATTAGAGGTATCAGCCACGATGACTTCAGGGGGCAGTCTGAGGATAAGCGGCGCAATCTCAGGGATCCGTATAAGCGGTACTGAAAGTATGACGATATCAACGTCACTGACGGCTTGTTCAGCCTTAACCGGCACGGCCCCTGTTTCGAGGGTGTCGGCATCAATCGTTTCCGGACCACGTGAGTTAGCAACCTTTACGCTATGTCCTGCGGCAGCCAGCTTGCGGGCCAGGGTTTTACCTATATGGCCTGTGCCAAGGATACCGATGCTGAGAGGGGATTGCTGATTCATCTTTTTCTCCTGAATGGGGGTTTGCTTTCAGAGAGAGGAAGTTCATCTGACCGTGACATCTCTGAAATGGAAATCCGGCAATTTAGCCCCGGAAGACGCTGCGCCCGGACCTGTCAATGTTGACAGGTCCGGGCGGGATGGCGTTAAGCTGTCATCGCCCGGTTACGTGCGACAATTTCTTCATGAGTAAAGCTGGCTCCGGGCGTCATAAATACCTTCAGCAGCGCATCGCGGTTTTTCGGCGCACGGACGGCATCTGCCGATAACAGTGCGGCTTTAAGCGCCTCAGTTTCCAGCTCAGTGCAGTAGGCAGGCGTGCCGGGCTGCTGACGCCAGGATTCACTGAGGGAACCAGCATCCAGGGCGTCAAACCCGGTTTCGCTAACCAGCTTAAGCACAACGGCTTTCGTCCAGGCATCGTCTCCGGCGACGGGCAGCGCAATGCGGCCTGGCGTGGCCGTAGGCAGACCTTTATCAGCCAGCGTGGCGGCTAATGCAGCATTCCAGGCTTTGATCAGTGGCCGTCCGGTTTGCTCACTCGCCCATACGGATTCCGGTTTGCCGTTATCAACGCCGGCAATGGCGTTATCGCGAAATGGATAGTAGTTAGCGGTATCAATGACCACTACACTCTCCGCCACCTGGCTGAACAGATCGGCCAGGCCACGATGTTTTTCAAACGGAATGGCAAGGATAATCGCGTCAACATCCTTTACTGCATCTTCACGCGTAACGGCGGCGGCGCCCACTTCACGCGCAAGTTCGCGGATGCTGTCCGGCCCTCTGGCGTTGGCGAGCTTTATCTTATGACCGCCAGCGGCGAGTTTGCGGGCCAGAGTTGCACCGATATTTCCTGCGCCAATGATGCCAATCTTCATAATCAACTCCTTGCTTAGAGGGGGATTGCTACGACACCTGGTCAGAGGCGGGATGAGACAGGGCATTCAGCGTATCGCGGAGCTGAGCCAGACCTTCTTCGCTTAACTGACAGGCAGTTTTGATTTTGTCGGTGATACACCAAAGTGGTTCGCGTAACGCATCTCCGGCTTCGGTCAGAGTGATCAGTACCCGGCGCTCATCATCAGGGTCACGTGTACGCTTTACCCTGCCGGAAGCTTCCAGACGCTTCAGCAGCGGCGTGATGGTGCCCGTATCCATATCCAGCTTACTGCCTAACTCCCCCACTGCCCGTGGTGTGCCACAGAACAGCTCAAGCATCACCAGATACTGCGGAAATGTCAGGCCCAGCGGGTCGAGAAATGGCTTATGAAGCCGGTTCATGCGGTTTGCCGCGCCGTAAAGGGCAAACGAAAGCTGCTTACCGATTTCCATATTTCCTTTAAATTTCATTGTCTGAAAACCTGCCACTTGATTATCTAGTACACTAGATAAATCATAAGCGTTCCGGCTGCGTTGCGAAAGGTTTTGATATGGCTATTTTGTGCGGTAATTCGGTTTTGTCGCTCAGCGAGGATTTGATGCTATTGCAGGGGGTTAACGTTCAGGCCCAGAGGCAGGGACCTACTTTATGGCGTGCGGCTTACATGTGGTTCTGTCAGTTATTCAGAAAAAACGGTTTTTTTGAGTAGAACAGGCACAGATTACACAATATTGTTTGCCACCTCAGTCCTGGCACTAACAGACTGTCGGGTCTTCTTGATACATTCCACGACGGAAGCAGCCTCAACGCCCGTTGAGTGGGGCAACAGAATGCTCACCACGCTCAAACCCGTTTCAGGTAACATGAGTGGTTATTCTGGTGGTAATGCCTGAAAAAGAATCCAGAGTTAGCTTA
Organism: Pantoea sp. IMH; assembly: GCF_000599885.1. Taxonomy (GTDB): domain Bacteria; phylum Pseudomonadota; class Gammaproteobacteria; order Enterobacterales; family Enterobacteriaceae; genus Erwinia. The sequence continues at coordinate 99,155 of NZ_JFGT01000002.1, forward strand.
TTTATCAGCCCGTTACAAACATGCCCTTAGTCAGTAAAGCTAAGTTCAAAAAGTCCGCACAGGGGACCTGAGCGGTCTTTTTGCTGGTATAGGTTCCGACATGCTGTGTCAGCCCTTCAGTGGAAAATGTGAATAGCTTCTCCGCCTCAGAACGTGAAGGTGTCCCCGCAGCCGGTCTGACGCCCGGTGTAGAAAGCGACAGCGTTTACAGCACAAATCCGTAGTGGGAACCATCCGGCAGCTCAATATCCAGACGTAGTTTGCCGCCTGTCGCCTCCACGTAGCGTTTGAGCGTGGAAAGTTTCAGGTCGCGGCCCGGTTTTTCCATTACTGCCACGGTAGGTTGTCTGATACCCAGCGCCTGTGCCATTTCGACCTGTGTTTTCTGCACTTTCTCACGCAGCTCAGCAAGGTGAATATTGAGCAGGATCTCCGTCGCCATCGCCTGGGCGTCGGCCACGACTTCTGGTTTCTCATCCGCAATAAGCTGTTCCAGCGTTCTGCCCATCGCGTTACTCCTTTTTAGTGGTGTTCAGCCAGTTTGTATATTCCCGGTCAGCAACCGGAAGCATCTCATCGTAAAAACGTTTGTTACCACCTTTATTTCCGGCGCAAAGCACAATGCCGGTACGGACAGGGTCAAAAGCGAAAAACGCCCGTATCGGTTCCCCCCGACTCTGAATACGCAGCTCTTTCATATTGCTAAAGCGCGAGCCTTTAAGCGTATCGGCATAAGGTCTGGGTAAACCTGGCCCTTTCTCCCGCAGAACCATCAGCGCTGCAAGCACACTGGCCCGATCGCTATCGTTGAGCGAGGTAAACCAGTGATCAAACGTATCCGTTGTTTTAATCGTCCACACGGGCCCTCCTGATAATATAGGTTAAGCGCTATATAGATGTAAAGCTATAAAATCACCTTACAGGGGTGGGAGGAAAGGCGCATGCGTCGTCGTGAGAAAACTGAAGACGCATCCGGCGATTTCAGTGAAAGTGATGTAAGGGATTGGTGGTTTTCCGACGCGTGCCGGGAAATGGCTCAGGCCGGTGCTGCTGAGTGAGCCGTACGCTTACGGCAAAGCAGTACGGCATTTGCAATATATTAACTAAAATAGAGACATGAACCAGAAGATATGCCCGCACGAATGATCTGGATAATAGCTGTTTGTTCATCGCTGCCCCACTTCCTCACCGGTACGGTGATCGCTATCGAAGGCGGCGCGCTGATGAATTAACGAGAAGCGAGGGACGATAAAGCCTGCCCCCGCTGCGGGGACAGGCTTTGATACAAATCAGAAGCGGTAGTTAGCTGAGACAGAGAAGTTGCGCGGTGCGCCGTAGACCAGGCTTTTGCCTGCATCGACATTGTAAGATTTGTCGAACAGGTTATTGACGTTCGCCTGCAGTGAAAGCTGTTTGGTAACGTTATACCGGCCAAAGAGATCCACCAGCGCGTAGCTACCCTGTTCAGCATACAGGCTGCCATTGCCGCCAGGGCCGCTGACGCGATCCCAGGTATGGGTTTGCCAGTTCACGCCGCCACCCAGAGTGAGGTCCTGAAGCATTGGCAGGCGATAGCTGGTGAACAGTTTAACGGTGGTGCGCGGCAGATTAGGATTGAAATCTTCCCCTTCGCCATCCTGGGCAACGTAGCGCGTCGCGCCGAAAGTCATCTGCAAGTTATCGGTGATGGCGCCATTGACCTCAAACTCAACGCCCTTCGAGACGGTACCGTTAGTTTCCGTATAGGCATATTCATTGGTGCCAGGGATCACACTGTAGTCAGTCTGCCCGACATGATCCTGTTCAATGCGAAACACTGCGACAGACGCGGTCAGGCGGCTGTTCATCCAGTCACCTTTCAGACCGGTTTCGTAGTTTTTGCCGGTGATTGGCGTCAGGTACGCGCCACTCCCATCACGATAAGCCTGCGGCTTAAAGATGGTGGTGTAGCTGGCGTAGGCCGAGTAGGTGTCGTTGATGTCATATATCAGACCGGCATAGGGAGAGGTGTTATTTTTCTCCATATTCTGGGTCAGGGTGTCGGTGGTCCAGTTAGTGTAACGGGCGCCGATAATCAGGTGCAGAGGATCAGCCAGCGAGATGCGGGTTGCGGCGTAGATCGATTTCTGATGCACGGTATCGTTTTGCGCTTCGCTGAAATCGTCCCAGTCACTTTCCGGGAAGCTGCCGTCCCAGTTGTTGAAATTGCCCACTTCCTGGGAGGAGATGTTCTTCCAGGTGCTGAAGTACTGGTTATGCTGGCGGCTGTAGCTGACGCCCGCCATCAGCTCATGCTGCCGGCCCAGCAGCTCAAAGGGACCGCTGGCGAAGGCGTCGACGGAATCCAGCTTGCGGGTGCCGCGGTTCCAGCCGGTGCCGCCTACATTCGGCGAGCCAGCATAAGGGCTGACGCCGATGCCGGTATTCTTATCAAAGAAGCCGTCGATATACAGCATCTTGCCGTCAAAGTCCTGCTCGGTGTGCGTACCGTTAGCGGTAAAATTCCAGCCATTGTCAAAGTTGTGCTTGATGCTGGCAAAGACCTGTTTTGACGTTTTGTCATTATAGGCCCAGTCCGGCGCGGTACTGGTGCTGCGGTCATAGTTGGTTTTGCTGCCGTCGGCATAGAAGACCGGCAGTCCGCTCCAGGTCGCACCATCGGTGTTATTTTCCTGATAGTTATAGCCGACAGAAACGGTAGTGGCATCAGTCAGGTCCGCATCCAGCACGCCGTAGAGAAACTTTTTAGTGGTGCTGTAGCGGTCAAGCCAGCTGTCCTGATCCTGATAGCCGGCGATGATGCGGCCACGGACGTCACCCGATTCGGTCAGTGGCGCCGAGAGATCGGCCACATAACGCTGCTTATCCCAACTCCCGTAAGTGGCGGTGACATCCCCAACGAATTCGCGGCTGTCGGCATGTTTACGCACCATATTGATCGAGGCTGCCGGACTGCCCGCGCCGGTCATTAAACCGGTGGCGCCGCGCACGACTTCGATACGCTCGTAGACAGCGGTGTCGGCAAGGGCATCGCCCATATTCCACTGCGGTTCAAACGAGGTGGAAATGCCATCCACCATATAGTTATCGATCATAAAGCCGCGCGAGTAGAAGTTACTGCGGCTGGTGCCGGAATTGGATTCAGAAATGCCGGTGGTATTTTTCAGTACCTCGTCCAGAGACTGAAGCTGCTGATCGTCCATCCGCTGCTCGCTGATAACGCTGACGGACTGCGGCGTGTCACGCGCGGTTAGCGCCATTTTGGTGCCGGCGCGGGTGACGGGCACGTTGTAATCGCTGCTTTGCGTAGTCTCCGGACTTTCAGGGGCTGCGCTAACGACCAGCGTGTTTTCTTCCGCTGCGGCATAAGGCATCTGCAAAGCCGTGGCAATAAAGAGCGCCAGCAGTGAAACCGATGGCAACGTACGGTGAAGAGACGCGCTCTGGCGTGCGCGGTTTTCCCTGAGATGAGGCAAAGAAACAGACATTGTTAACCCTCAAAAAATTTTTTAATTTTCATAAGCCTGGACGGTTCAGTTCCTGTTTTGCACGGGGCCACAGGAAACCTTCACGCTGACTTTGGTCTTAAACCCATTGATTTAGCGGATTTTTCCCACTACACCAGTAAAGCGAATGAGAAGTATAATCATTTTAGTTATTGATGTAAAAGAATGTTGCTGACGGGAACTTCCTGACGCGGTTAAAAACGGTGAGAGATGACTGCTGGTGCGCTGAGTTTCACCCGCTGTCTATTTCCTCTCTGGAAACGCCTGCGGGAAAAGGAGATAGTAAAGAAGACACGTGAATGCGAGCAAGGTAAGGAGGAACGATGAAAACCCCGGAACTTGAAACTCCCCGCCTCTTTCTGCGACCACTCTCTGCGGAAGATGCCATCCAGATCCAGCACATTTTTCCACGCTGGGAGATTGTGCGTTATCTGACAGCCAGCGTCCCCTGGCCCTTCCCGGAAGCGGGTGCGTTCCATTATGTGAATAACGTTGCCCTGCCCACTTCAGAGAATGGCACAGCCTGGTTCTGGACCCTCCGGCGCAAAGAAGATCCGCACACCATCACAGGACTGATTTGCCTTTCTGACGAGCCGGACAACAACCGGGGATTCTGGCTTGTGCCGGAATGGCAGCGCAAAGGCTATATGACTGAAGCCAGCACAGCCGTCACGGACTTCTGGTTCAACACACTTGGCCGGGAACGCTTACGCGCCCCCAAAGCGAGCCCCAATCTTGCCTCGAAAAAGTTATCGACCACTATGGGCATGCGTCTTATCAAGACCGGTAAAGCAGCCTATGTCGGCGGGGAGATGGAGTCGGAACTCTGGGAAATCACCAGACAGGAATGGAACTGCCGGTGATCCTTAAGATCACCCGTAATGTACGCGGTTTCGCCCGTTGCGTTTTGCCTCAAGCAGCGCCCCGTCCACCCGGGCTTTTAGCCGCTCCGCTTCGCCCTGCTGCCCGCTGGCGATCACCGTGCAGCATCCGGCGCTGATGGTGATCACACCTTCTGGAAGCAGCGTCGCTTTATGTACAATATCCGCGCCCACCACTGCCATCACCGCCCGGTCAGCCAGCGTTTTGGCATCCGGCGCGCTGGTAAAAGGAAGAAGAATGGCGAATTGCGCGCTTCCGTAGCGGGCCACCACGTCGCCGCTGCGCTGCATAAATCGTCTGAGCAGTGCGGCAACCGTTTTCAGACAGCGATCCCCGGCGACCTGACCGTAAGCCTCATTGTAAAGTTTGAAGTAATCGATATCGACCATAATCAGCGTCAGCGGCTCACCGGTTTTTTGCGAACGCTCCAGCCCCTGCTCCAGCTGAATATCAAACTGTCTGCGGTTAGCAAGCCCGGTCAGACCGTCTAAAAGCGCCAGCGAAGTTAAGGTGTGATTAAGGGTGGTCAGCTCATCACGGGTCTGGATCAGCTCCAGCTGATTTTTCAGGTTGGCCCTGACCTGACGCAGAATGAATACTCCCATGCCAATCATGATGGCCAGCAAAATCAGGTTCAGTAACGCATCGGTCATATTGGCCGCCAGCCAGCTTTGCCACACCGCTTCGCGGTCATATCCGGCGGCGACAATCAGGGGATATTGCTGAAGACGAGCGTAACCATAGATACGCTCAATACCGTCAAGGGCCGAATGCCATGTTGCACTGCCGCTGGCCGAGGACTTCAGGACGGTTTGAAACAGCGGACTGGCCGAAAGACTACGGTTAATCGCCGTTTCCGGCAGAGGACGAATATAGAGCACGGAAGAATCCGCCAGAATAAGCCCCAGCACATCCCGTTTTCCCAGCGTGTAGTAACTGTAAAACTGCCTGAAATAGTCAATCTTAACCGTGGCCAGTGCGACGCCAGCAAATTGACCTGCCGCGTCGTTCAGGCGTACGGAGACAGGAATAACCAAATCTCCCGTCGAACGGCTGCGAATCACGCGGCTGACACGTACGCCAGCATCCGGGTGCTGACGGTGCCAGATAAAATAGGGGCGATCGGCATTGCTGGCCTTCGCTGGCGAGTAGCCGCCGGACGTGGCAACCCAGTGCCCCTGAGCATCATAGATAAACAGGCCGTGGAGCTGGGGCAGCTTGCCATGCTGCTGTTTTAACTGGCGGCTAAATGCTGGCGTGGCCGCATAATCAAGCCCGTTCTGCTCAAGCTGTCGTACCGCATCAGCCAGCGTGATATCGACCTGAAGAAAGGCATCTTCAGCCTGTTTTGCCAGCGATACGGAAAGATTGCGGGCATCGTCCTCCCGCTCAGCCAGCTCAAGCCGCCAGGCGTGCCAGAGTGCCCAGCTGTTAATGCTCAGGACCGCCAGGACTGTTGTGAGCAGGAAGGCCGTCATGCTTCTGCCAAGGCTGGTACGCATCAGTCGTGTGGGAGTGGTGTTGCCTGCATATTTGTTCAAGAGCCAGCTATCCTGTTCACTTTAATACCAAAGCATAATTTATGAATCGGGGTGTCACAAGGCAACTCGTGAATTGCCGTACGCGCTTCCTGATTCCCTTAATGCTGAAGCGTCCGGCAGGGTTGACGCGCCTCTCTTCCCTGCTCTCCCCCGGTGAGGATGAGCTGGCAGGAAAGAGAAACTAACGTTTTTACTTTCAGATCTGGAAAGTATTTACCATGCCGCGCAGTCCATGCACCTGCTCCGCCAGCGACTGCGACGCCGTGGATGATTCCTCCACCAGCGCGGCGTTGCTCTGCGTCACGCCGTCCATCTGGCTCACGGCGACAGTGATCTGGGAAATTCCCTGCATCTGCTCACCGGAGGCCAGCGCAATTTCATCCATCGCGCCGGCCAGCTCACTGACCATGCCAACCACGCTCATAATGTTGGCTGCGGTGCTGTCAGCCACCGCAACACCCTCACCGACCAGCGCCGCGGCGGCCTCAATCAGCCCCTTGATATCGCGGGCGGCAGTCGCGCTGCGCTGTGCCAGCGAGCGCACTTCACTCGCCACAACGGCAAAACCACGGCCCTGCTCACCGGCGCGGGCGGCTTCGACAGCGGCGTTCAGCGCCAGGATGTTGGTCTGAAACGCGATGCTCTCAATGGTCCCGGTAATGTCTCCCACCTTCGCCGCGCTGAGCGAGATATCCGCCATGGTTTTCGTCATCTTACGGACGTTTTCCTCACCATCGCGCACCAGAGTAGCGGTTTCACGCGCCGAGGTCGCCGTCTGGCTGGCGCTTGTCGTATTGCTTTTCACCGTGGCAGTCAGCTGCTCCATGCTGGCGGCGGTTTCCTGCAGCGCAGCGGCCTGCTGCTCCGTGCGGGCAGAAAGCTCAGTGTTGCCACGGGCGATTTCATCAGAGGCGAGCGCAACGGAGGCAGAAGCGTCTTTTATCTGCGTCACCATTTCAGCCAGTCCGGTCTGCATCCGGGCCAGTGAAGCCAGCAGGCTTGTGCTGTCTCCGGCGCGTAACCGCATTGGCGAGGTCAGATCGCCTGCGGCAATTGCTGCCGCCAGCGCCTGTGCCTGTGCCGGTTCGCCGCCCAGCTGACGCATCAGCACTCTGACCGTCATAAAGCCGATAGCGGCAGCCAGCAGGGCTGAGGCGATCACAATCAGGCCCAGTAAAAAGCCTGCCTCGCGACTTTCATCACTGGTGCTGCTTACCGCTTTCTGCGCATTCTGCATCTGGATATGCGTCATGGCATTCAGTGCATCCTGCAGCGCGCGCTGCGTCGGGCGGGAAACGTTAAGCAGATAATCGAGTGTCTCCTGCTGACGATTCTGCAACCCCAGCTGTCCCGCTTTTTCGAAGCCGCTCAGCGCAGGCCCTTCTCGCTCAAGGATAAGCTGGAAGGCTTCCCGGTCAGCCGGATCCGATTCAAGCTTCATTAACCGGGCCAGCGCTTCCCGGTTTTTGATAAATAGCTGCTTCTGCGTTTCAATGCGTTCCCATTCTGGCTGCATCTCTTGCGGCGAGGTCAGCAGCGCCAGGTTTCGTACTGCGATCGTCATGCTGCTCACGCTGGATCGCATATCCAGCGCCAGCTGATACTTCTGCATTTTGTCGTTAACGACATCGTCCATACCATCCCGGGCATGATTCAGGGCGTTAATAGCCACTCCGGCACAGATCACCAGAAGCAGGACCATAAAGCCAAACCCTGTGGTAAGGCGGGTGGAAATTTTCATGAAGGTTTACCGAAGTGACTGAGGATTAGGGTTACTATCGGCATTCTGCAAAAACATTTGAGGTTGGGCGGTGAATAATTTTGCCCTGCCCGACAGGAAAATCTGCCGGAACAATGCGTAATAAGCCGCTTGTGCAAGAATATCGGGGGTTTTATCCCCTCTTCCAGTACCTGAAAATCCCTGTCTCGTGGGAGAAAAAGATTATCGAAACTTATCGGCGCCAGTATCAGCGTAGCGGCTGCAGGGCCGCTTAAGTCAGCCAAAGTAAAATATCCTGATGGTTGCTGCCGCGTTACAGCCCACCATGGCGATTAAATCTTATTCATTTTTTTTGAATTTAGTCAGCAAATGTACTCGCTATCAACTCTTCTTTCAGACCTCTATTATTGATTTTATTGAGGCAGCAAGCCTCACTCAAAACAAAACACTCTGGGGAAACGAACATGAAATTAATCAAGAATTTTGTTGCAGCAAGTGCGCTCTCGCTCATCGCTTTTGCCAGCTTCGCACAGACCGTCACCGTTACCGCGCCCACCCTGGCCGGGGCGGAAGCGAAAATCGCCTCGCAGGCGAAAGCGTCCGGCACAAGCTATAAAATCACCGGTGCCCGCGTGGACAATCACGCTTACGTATCAGCTCAACTGAGCAAATAAAGCAGCTAATCTAAAAGACCGCCATTCAGGCGGTCTTTTTGCTGTTACATTTCAGGGCCCGGATAACGTGACGGGCCGTTTCCGCTAGCGAAGATCGCTGCCGTTGCTGGCAATCACTTTCTGATACCAGCTGAACGATTTTTTCTTATAGCGGTTACCGGTGCCGGAGATAGTGTCATCCAGATCGACGTAAATAAAGCCGTAGCGCTTGCTCATTTCGCCGGTGGACATACTGACCAGATCGATACAGCCCCACGGCGTGTAGCCCATCAACTCAACACCATCTTCCAGCGCATCAGCCATGGCTTCGATATGCTGGCGCAGGTAGTTGATACGGTAATCATCATTAATCGTGAAATTTTCGTCCGGCTTGTCTACAGCTCCCAGGCCATTTTCCACGATAAACAGCGGCTTCTGATAACGATCGTAGAGCTGATTCAGGGCAATGCGCAGCCCTGTAGGATCGATTTCCCAGCCCCAGTCGCTCGCCTCCAGGAAAGGGTTACGCGTGCCGCCGAGCAGGTTGCCCTGGGCGGCGTCCGCTTTTGGATCGGTTTTGTTCAGCGTGGTGGACATGTAATAGCTGAAGCCGATGTAATCGACCCTATGCGCGGCTATTAGCTCCATGTCACCAGGCTGAATATCCAGCGTCACGCCAAGCGACTGCCATAAACGCCGGGCATAGTAGGGATATTTACCCCCCACCTGAACATCTGCGCAGTAGAAGTTGAACGCCTGTGTCTCTTTCAGCGTGGCTAACTGATTCACCGGATGGCAGTCATAGGCATAGGTGGTGGCAAAAAGGATCATGCAGCCCATCTGGATCTGCGGATCGGTTTCATGCGCAATCTTGACTGCCAGGCTACTGGCGACAAACTGATTATGCCAGGCCTGATATTTTGCCTGGGGATCCAGTGCGCCCGTTTTCACCGTCAGGCTCTGGCTCATCATCGGGAAATGCGCCGCGCTGTTGATCTCATTAAAGGTCATCCAGTACTTCACTTTGTGACCATAGCGTGTCAGCACCGTGCGGGCATAGCGCTCGAAATGTCCGATGACGTCGCGGTTCTTCCAGCCGCCAAACGCTGTCGCCAGATGGAGTGGCATTTCGTAGTGTGAGAGCGTAATAACCGGCGCTATGCCATGCGCGATGCAGGTATCAATCACCTCATCATAGTGCGCGAGGCCCGCTTCATTCGGCTCAGACTCCACGCCGGTCGGATAGATACGCGTCCAGGCAATGGAAAAGCGATAGCATTTGAACCCCATCTCAGCAAACAGCGCAATATCTTCGCGAAAGCGATGATAGTGGTCGATGCCTTTGTGATTCGGATAGGTATAGCGGTCGCTGTCGATCGTAAAATCAAACTCAGGTGAGGCAACAATGCTTAAGCGCGCCTTGCCGCCGGGAATAGCGTCGACGATCGAAGGCCCTTTGCCATCTTCATCCCACGCGCCTTCAACCTGATTCGCGGCCGTCGCGCCGCCCCACATAAAGCCCTGAGGAAACCGTTCTTTCATGCTGTTCATCCTGATTATGTCCGCTTTACTGAGTGCCGAAAGCTTAAATCAAATCCTGTGGCACAGCCAGCGGGCACCAGGTTGTCAGCCACCGCCGGTGAAACAATTACGTGGCCGGGGCGCAGCGAATTACTCGCCATGATGAAGCCGCTGGCGTCGCCGCAGGCCGGGAAACCAGACCATCCACAGACCCACCACAATCAGCGTACCGATACCGCCCACCGCGGCCGCAGGCACCGCGCCGAGCCAGGCGGCCAGCAGGCCGGATTCAAACTCACCGAGCTGATTGGAGGTATTGATAAAGATCGAATTCACCGCGCTGACGCGGCCCCGCATCTCATCCGGCGTATCCAGCTGCACCAGCGAACCGCGAATCACCATGCTGACCATATCGAAACCGCCCAGCATAAACAGCGCGAGCAGCGACAGCCACAGTTCACGGGAAAGTGCGAAAACCAGCGTTGCCACACCAAACCCTGCCACCGAGGCGAACATAATCATGCCCACGTTGCGGTCCAGGCTACGGCGGCTCAGCCAGAATCCCACCAGCAATCCGCCTACCGCCGGCGCGCTTCGCAGCAGCCCCAGCCCCCAGGGCCCCGTATGCAGAATATCCTTCGCAAATATGGGTAGCAGCGCCGTGGCGCCGCCCAGCAGTACCGCAAAAAGGTCCAGGGAAATTACCCCTAAAACATCGGGCCGGTTACGGATGAATTTCACCCCCGCAAAGACGCTGGCGAAGGTGGCTGGTGTGCGCGGCGGTGGCGCATGTTCGTAGCGCAGGCGGCTGACCATCACAATAGAAATAAAATAGAGCACGCCGGTCGTGGCGTAGACCACGCCCGGCCCCGCCACATAGAGGAAGCCGCCAATTGCCGGGCCGAGCATTGCGGCGGTCTGCATTGAGGCCGCATTGGCTGCGGTGGCACGCGCCAGGATGGCGGGCGGCACCAGCGCGGGCAGCATCGACTGTAGCGAAGGGGCTTCGATGGTTTTGGCGATGGAGATAACAAAGATCAGCCCAAGGATAGTAAGCTCATCCGTTTTATGGAGCAGTGCCAGTGTGGCCAGCAGGACAATGGCGACCCACTCGGTTATCTGCCCCAGTAGCACCACGCGGCGGCGATCGAACTGGTCAGCAATGTGTCCGGCGGGCAGCGCCAGCACCACGGCAGGGAGAAATTGCGCCAGGCCGATCAGCCCCAGGTCGAGTGCCCTGCCGGTGACGGCATAAATCTGCCAGCCGACCGCAATCGATAACATCTGAAATCCGAAGCTGGAGCAGGTGCGCGCCAGCCAGAAGGCGACAAAGGCGCGATGCTGAAACAGCGAATCGGCCGCCACGGGGGAAGAGAAAGGCATGACTGTTCCTGATGAAAGTTAGCAAAAATTGCGGGTAGCCCCTGGCGGATCAGGGCGGGTCCGCCGGTCTGGCATATTTCCACAACCAGCGGCCGGTGACCATCCTGCGGTAAAAAAACAGCCCGCGCACAATCCAGTCGAGGAACATACCGAGCCAGATGCCTACCACGCCAAACCCGAGCAGCACGCCAAGCGTATAACCGACCAGGATACGGCCTCCCCACATGCCGAGCATTGAGACCCACATGGTGAATCTCGCATCTCTCGCCCCCTTCAGGCCGGCGGGCAACACCCACGACGCACCCCAGAACGGCATAAAGGCGGCATTCAGCCAGACCAGTATTTTGACCACCTCAATGACGTCAGCTTCGCGGGTATAGAATGAAGCCAGTATCCCGGCAAAAGGCACCGTCAGCGCTGCCAGCACGCAGAGTCCGAAGGTGGAGAGCCAGAAAATATATTTAAGCTGGCGCTCCGGCTGCCTGAGCTGCCCTTTGCCCAGGCGCGTTCCGACGATAATCGTTGAGGCGGCTCCCAGCGCGTTGCCCGGCAGGTTAATCATCGAAACAATGGAGAAGGCGATAAAGTTACCGGCAATGACGTCGGTCCCCATTCCGGCCACAAAAACCTGCGTCAGCAGTTTGCCGCCGTTAAACAATACGGACTCGATACTTGCAGGAATACCAATCCCCAGCACCTCTTTCAGGATGCTGAGATCAAGCCGGGTGAAATAGCTCTTCAGCGTAATCTTAAGCTGGGGGTTAAAGCCGATCATCAGCACGTAGATAACCGCCGCCGCGCCAACGTAGCGCGAAATGGTCAGCCCCAGCCCTGCGCCGATAAAACCGAGGCCGTCCCAGGAGAAACAGCCGTAAATCAGCACCGAACTGAAAATGATGTTCAGGATATTCATGCCGCCGTTGATCAGCATCGGGATTTTGGTATTGCCCGCGCCGCGCAATGCACCACAGCCAATCAGGGCGATGGCCGCAGCGGGATAGCTCCAGGCAGTGATCGTCAGGTAGCTGAGCGCCATCGCTTTGACCGCCGGCTCCGCGCTCCCGGCGATCATATCGATAATCGCCTCACCAAAGAACTCGATCAGGATCGCCAGCAGTACGGCAAAAATGGTCATCAGCACCAGCGACTGACGAGCTGCCGCCTGGGCCCGTTCCCGCTTAAGCTTGCCCAGGCTGAAGGCCACCACCACGGTCGTCCCCAGATCGATGGCGGCAAAAAAAGAGATGACCACCATATTGAAGCTGTCGGCCAGGCCCACGCCCGCCATCGCCTCTTTCCCCAGCCAGCTGACGAGGAAGGTGCTCAGCACGCCCATCAGCAGTACGCAGAGGTTCTCAAAAAAAATCGGGACCGCCAGCGGAGTGATTTCACGCCAGAATAAAACCCGGTTGGAACGCCTTTTTTTATACCACGCCGAACGCGTCATCGCCTCCAGCAGTGAAACTCTGAAGTTTTGCAAGTGAATACCAGCTTGAAAAGAGGAAGAGGGCCTGAATGATGATGGTAAAAGCCTGACAAATATGCAAAGTTTTTTTGATAGCAAATGATGTCAGTCTGGGGCTTAACGCTCAGGGCAGGCGGTGAGTGCCGTACCGGGACGCTGGTGAGATTCGCGCAGCGTGAAGGAGCGCGTGCATACGGCATTGCCCGATGCAGATAAACAAAGGGCGATCTGACGATCGCCCTCAGAAGAAATTACTGCGGCTTAGGCTCGCCCATCGATTTCAGTTTTTTCGACAGGTCGCGACGCTCTTTCGAGAGATCGGCATTTTTGATGATGTAATCATCCACGCGATCTTCATAGTCGCTGCGCATGCTGGAGATGATTTCCTGGATCGCCTCCACGCTCATTCCCGGTTTGATATATTCGCTCAGGTTGTCGAGCAGCAGAACGCGCTTCTGGTTATCACGGATTTTCTTTTCGTTATCGTGAATTTCACGCTGCAGTTTATTTTTGCGGCGGAACATCCGTACAAATTCAAGCACGTTCTGAAATGATTGCTTTGCATTTTCCATGAAGACACCTTTCATTTAGGCCTGCTCACACAGGCGTCATTATCGTAGCTTTCAGCTTAGCGGCTGGCCTCAGCCGAAAGCAATTCTCAAATTGTGGAATCGGACTGCGCTTATCTTACCGCGAAGTGCGGACGCCCGCAGTAAGTTGTTGCAAATCGCCTATTTACGCAGCACCAGCCGCGTAAGATCAGACATTCTTTCGAGCTGAGATGCCATTTCCAGACAGAGCCAGACGTAGCCATGGATGGGCGTTTCCACCCGTTCGGCGCTGTCTGATTCGTTAATCAGCTGCCGCAGCTCACGGGCGATATCCGCCAGACCGGCGCTGTTCGCCGCAATCTTATCGGCGTTGCCCTCCACTATCGCCGCCGACAGCGAGCGTAGCGTCTGTTCCGTCATCTGTTGGGTACGGCGCAGCGTGGGAGCATTAAGCATGATCAGGTGACTCTCGCGTGAGGTCCACCAGGCGTTTAGCTGCAGCTCCAGCGTACAGACCATATTGCGGTTCAGCGTCTGAATACCTTCAAAGACGGAGCGCGGGATTCGGGTTTCTTTGCTGGCAGGTTCAATCAGCGCGCGCATCTTCACCACGCCGGTCAGCAGGCGCTGGAGCGGTCGCGTCAGCCGTGGCTTATCGACCAGGTTCGGTGAGAAACCGGCATGATAAATTTTTGCGGTTTCCAGCAGCGAGTCTGACAGCTGTAAGCGCCAGTGAATGTAGGCTCTTTGCGGCCAGATGCTGGTGAACAGCAGCGCCAGCAGCGACCCCAGAATCACGTCTCCGGCCCGCCACAACGCCAGAGTCATATCGCCCGGCGGTGCGCCGCTGATGACGGCGAGCGTGATGCCAATCAGCAGCGCCATATAAGGATGTTTACCCAGCGTCAGGAACCCGCAAATAAACATCACAATCATGCACCAGACCAGCATCACCGGCAGTGACATAAGCTCAAGCTTTAGCGCAATCAGCCCGGAGACGGCACCAAAAATAGTGCCACCGATACGCTGGATCGCCCGGGGGAAAACATTTCCCCATGAGGAAACCGGCCCCATCACCACCACCAGGGTGATCAGCGGCCAGCTGCCTTCAGGAATATGCAGCAGCCGCACCAGCAAGAAAGTCAGAACAAATGCCAGCGCAATGCGGATGCCGTGAACGGTCCGGTAATTCCGGTAGAGGGTGTATTCAATCGCCGATATTGGCTTGTCCGGGCGCACAGAATTCTCCTGACGTCAGATGTTCGCCAGGCATCATACCCGAACAAACGGCCAGCGTAAGGGGCTGTTTTGCCATTTTACGCACGCAAAACCCTGAGGAAAAAAGGGAATAACACAAATTAACAATACAGAAACAACTGTTATACATAAGATTGACCAGCCCACGTTCTATTTACACTAACCGGGTATAACTTTACATTCTGCCCGTCACAAGGAAATGCAATGCGTAAACCGACCCCCACCGCACCGGGTGTCACCCGACGTCAGGTTCTGACCTGGTCAACAGGCGCTCTTGCGGCGACCGCGTCAGGCATGGCGAAAGCGGTCACGCTGACCGGCGCCCCCGGCTGGACGCCATTCTCTGATAATCCCCCTGAGACCTTCGACAAGGCCGGCTGGCTTTTTTTTACTGCTGAAGAAGCCGCCACGGTCGAGGCTATCGTCGACCGGCTTATCCCAGCGGATGAATTAAGCATTGGCGGTAAAGAAGCCGGCTGCGCCATTTTTATCGACCGTCAGCTGCACGGCTTTTACGGCACCTTTGAACGCCTTTATATGGAAGGTCCCTTTACCGAAGGCACGGCTGAGCAGGGCGACCAGTCACCGCTGGTGCCCCGCGAACGCTATCGTAAAGGCCTCGCCGCCCTTAATAACTATACGCAGGCGACACATCAAAAAGCGTTCCGGGAGCTAAACGCTGAGCAACAGGATGACATTCTGCACAATCTGGAGAGTGGCAAGATTGCGCTGGATGGTTATGACAGCGCCGCCTTTTTTGCGCAGATCCTGATCAACACTATGGAAGGCTTCTTTGCCGATCCCATCTATGGCGGCAACAAGGATATGGTTTCCTGGAAAATGATCGGTTTTCCCGGCGCCCGGTACGATTACCGGGATTTAATTGAACGGCACAATCAGGACTTACAGCTGCAGCCCGTGAGCATCAACGACCTGTCGAATACCCAAAAAGGAGCCTGATATGGCAAAGAAATTACCACGGACTGACGCGGTCGTGATTGGCCTGGGCTGGGCCGGTTCTATCATCGCCAATGAACTGGCCGATGAGGGCCTGAGCGTGATGGGTTTTGAGCGCGGCCCATGGCGGGATACCGCACGGGACTTTAACGTAGCGACCGTCACCGATGAACTCCGCTACGTCCAGCGCCAGGAGCTGATGCTGCGCACCCGGCAGAACACCTGCACCATGCGCAACAATCCTTCACAAACGGCGCTGCCAATGCGCAGCTGGGGCTCTTTTCACCCCGGCAACGGCACCGGCGGCGCGGGGAACCACTGGGCCGGGATCACTTTTCGCTTTCAGCCGGAAGAGTTTCGCCTGCGCAGCCATCTGACCGAACGCTACGGCGCCGGGGCCATTTCATCCGATCTGTCGCTGCAGGACTGGGGCATGGAGTGGGATGAAATCGAAAAACACTATATGCAGTTCGAACGCGTGGCCGGCACCTCAGGAAAAGCGGGCGTGCTTAATGGCGTTAAACAGGAAGGCGGAAATCCGTTTGAAGGTTCACGTTCCGGTGAATACCCTACCCCACCGCTTAAGCAGCCGTACGGGCCAACGCTGTTTGCCGAAGCGGCGCGCAATATGGGCTATAAGCCGTTTGCCGTGCCCTCCTCGCTGGTTTCTGAAGCTTATACCAACCCGCTTGGCGTGACGATGGGTCCCTGCACCTTCTGCGGATTTTGCACCAACTTTGGCTGTGCCAACTATTCGAAAGCCAGCGCCATCACCACCATTCTGCCTGCGCTGATGCGCAAACCCAATTTCACCGCCCACACCCATTGTGAAGTGTTAGAAGTGCTGACCGACTCGAGCGGCAAAAAAGCCACCGGCATCATTTTTGTGGACTCCAGCGGCGATGAGTGGGAACAGCCAGCAGACCTGGTGATTGTCGCGGCTTACACCTTTGAAAATGTCCGCCTGATGCTGTTGTCCAATATCGGTAAGCCTTACGATCCTGTCACCAACAGCGGCACGACCGGACGTAACTATGCCTACCAGACAGCGAATGGCGTAACGCTCTATTTCGACGACAAAAACTTCAATCCGTTTATCGGCGCCGGTGCGGTCGGAATGGGCATCGATGAATTCAATAATGATAATTTCGATCACAGCGGGCTGGGTTTCTTTGGCGGGGGCAGCATCCGCGTAACGCCTATCGGCGCCGCGCCAATTAACAGCCGCCCTGTACCGCCCGGTACGCCGAAGTGGGGCAAACAGTGGAAGCAGGCGGTGGTCAAAAATTACCTGAGCACCATGAGCATCGGCTGTGAGGCGAGCAGCTATACCACGCCCACCAACTATCTCTCGCTCGATCCTAATTACAAGGATCCGCGAGGCCGGCCACTGCTGCGCATCACTTTTGACTTCCCGGAAAACGATCTGCGCATGGCGCAATACTGCACCGGTAAGGTAGCTGAAATCGCCAAATCAATGAACCCGCGGGAGCTGGTGGCGAAACCGACCACCGGCCACTGGAGCAGCGTCCCTTATCAGTCTTCGCACGTCTGCGGCGGTTTTGTGATGGGTGCCGATCCGGGTACAAGTTCGGTAAACAAACATCTGCAGGTCTGGGATGTGCCGAACCTGTTTGTGGTCGGCGCTTCCGCTTTCCCGCAGAACCCCGGCTATAACCCCACCGGCACCGTCGGCGCGCTCGCCTACAAGGCAGCCCATGACATTCGTAAGTATTACCTCAAACGCCCAGGGGAGATGATCACCGCATGAAAAAGCGTACGTTTTTCGCACTTGCTGCGATTTCCCTCTCGGCCCTGACGGTTTCCCAGGCGCTGGCGCAGCCGGAATATGACCAGGTGGCACGGGGTCGCTACATCGCCACGCTGGGCGACTGTACGGCCTGCCATACTGCCGATCCTGAGAAACCTTTCGCCGGTGGCGTTAAGCTCAATACGCCGTTTGGCGCGCTGGTTGGGGCAAATATCACGCCGGATCCTGAAACCGGCATCGGCAACTGGAGCTTTGACGATTTCCAGCGCGCCATGTCTGAAGGCGTCGGCCACGGCGGCAAGCGGCTCTATGGCGCAATGCCGTTCACTGCCTACACCAAAGTGACCCGCAAAGATAATGAAGATTTATGGGCCTGGCTACAGACCCTCCAGCCTGTTCACCAGCAAGTGGAAACGAACCTGCTGCCCTTCCCCTTTAACGTCCGGACCAGCCTTATCGCCTGGAACTGGATCAACTTCGACAAAGGGGAATTCAAGCCGGACATGAGCAAATCCGCAGAGTGGAACCGGGGCGCCTATCTGGTGGAAGGACTGGGGCACTGTGGTACCTGTCATACGCCAAAAAATCTGCTGGGTGGCGACAAGAACAGCCAGTTTGTCTCTGGTGCGGTAGTGGAAGGCTGGTGGGCGCCAGATCTGACCAGCAACGACCATACCGGGCTGGGCAAGTGGACGCAGGAAGACATAGTTACCTATCTGCGTACCGGTATGAACCGTTATGACATTGCCTCCGGACCGATGGCCGATGCGGTAAAACACTCCACGCAATACTGGCGCGATGAAGATCTTAAGGCGGTTGCCACTTATCTTAAGGCTGTACCAGCGCGCAAGGATGATAAACCCGCCGCACTGGCCGCCAGTGACGCACGCATGAAAACCGGTGCACTGATTTATGAAACTAAGTGCTCGGCGTGCCATGCGCCGAAGGGCGAAGGCGTTGAGGGGATTTTCCCACGGCTGGCGGGCAACCCGCTGATCAATGCGCCGCAGGCGACCTCACTGATACATGTTGTCACCGCAGGCAGCCGCGGCGTGGATACCGACGCCCGGCCTACGGCACCGGCCATGCCTTCTTTTGATGGCACGCTAAGCGATGAAGAGATGGCCGATGCCATCACCTATATCCGCAACAGCTGGGGCAACGCCGCGCCGCCGGTCAGCGCCAGTGACGTCGCCGATCTGAAAGAGGAAATGGGTAAGTAAGTTTGCTGAACAATTTCCCTCTCCGCCAGGGAGAGGGAAAATGCAGGCTCGCCTTACTCTGGTTTGTTCACTGGTATAAAGAGTTCAATATCCCACTCACCGCTTTCCGACCCGTCATTCAGATAGTGGTCGAAACAGGGCCCTTCCGCCATCACATAACCGCTGTTGGGTAACCAGTCATCGAAGAACTGATACCACGGCCCGGTAAAATCGTCATCAGTGACGTGGACACGCGCCATCGCGTAGTATCCAGCAGGCAGTTCTGTAACGGTCACTCCCTCACTCCCTTCAGGCAGTTCGAAATCGGACGGCACGCCGATCGCCGTATCAATTTCGAGCTGTTCCGCTGGCACCTCACGGGGATTACCGTGGTAAACGCTCATCCAGGGTCCGACGAGCTGGTGCTTATCCGTCCAGGCGGCGAGTTTGTCAAAACCCTGCGGCGCGGTCTCTTCAAATGGGCCGATGAGATGGAAGCCGGCGACGTGACTGGCTTCGCGCTGCACTAATTCGATATTCATCTGCATACTCCTGAATGAGAAAAAGGGTTAAAAATTAAGGTACTGGTCGTCAGGATAGAACTTCAAACGGCAATGGTTTCACGATAGCGCCTGTAAAAATGGCGTTAGCGCTGACTGGGAAATGCCGAACCGTAATGCCGGGATCCTGCTGTCATCTGTTAGCTGACTTACCTGATACAGGGTAGTTGAAAAAAGCTGGTGATGGGCCGCAGGGTGTTATCGCGCAGGGAGGTGAGTAAGAAGGTGGGGGAAAACAGGCCTCATCTTAATATGATCTGCAATTGATATTGGGACGCTGACGTACCACCCGCGTTGTTCCGGTCGAACAGATGTAACGTATGGCGCTCGCCCGGCCTCGTGAATATGCCTTTGAACATTGACTCGTAGTGCTCTACTTAGCGATCGCCTCTGCCATGCTTCACTCATGTCCCTATAGTGACAGGTTGTGCATGTGATCCGTCGTGATGTTTTGCGCCTCGCCTTTAACTGATGTTTGCCCTGGATTCTGATGCACTGTTTTATCTGCATCCCATAAATTTATAGTTTACTGATTTTATATACAGCAATATGAGTATTTAAGACCCCCAGTCAAGACGAAAAGAAAATTTTGCAGACTCGCCTAAAGCAAAAGCATTTTAAGCTGTAATGACTAGAGGATTCTAATAGACTCCAGTTTCATATGCACAATTATAACCGCAATAAATTTTCACCATCTTTTTTTTGTAAACATAAAAAATCTTCTTTTGTCTTGATAAAATCGTTACTTAGATATAACCTTTTCTTGCAAAAGTAATTAAAATGATAGTGTGAATTTAATAGTGACACCACTACAATCAACCGAACCGGCAAAACAATTATGCTAAATGATATCGAATCAAAAACTATATCTTTTGCTCAAGCTACTGGAATTATGGCCGTAGTTATCGGGCATTTTTACTTTCAACCTTTCGACGTGATGCAACCTTACGTTTTTCACATGCCATTATTCTTCTTTTTGGGAGGATTGCTTTTATCCATAAATAACGGACTTGCATTGAAATTAAAAAAAACAATAACTAAGCATGGCTGGTACCTTATTAAAGGTTACACTATCACAGGTGTCATCTCCATTTTTCTGGTTTCATATTTTGGAGTCGAGAAGAGAAAGCCTTTTGCTGACAGTATAATTAGCACAATAGAATTAATAGTTAAAAGTAACTTTGGCAATAATAGCCTTTTTGTTGTTGGTTGGTTCTTATTAGCTTATATGCTATCCAGCTTAGCTTGCATTTTATTAGTGGCAGCGATAGATAAAACAAAATTTAAAAACACCTTTATATTTATTTTTATTTTGATATTTTTTTACTTTGGCATGCTTTACCTTCCTTCTCTACATGTGGATAGAAGTCACTATATAGCCAACTTGTTATCACAGATATGTACTGCATCAGGATTTATCCTTACTGGTTACTTGTTAAGAAAGCACTGGTTTAGAATACTCAGAGTGGATATTATGGTTGGATTGTTTTTCATAATGTTAGTAATGAAAAATCAAGGCCTTCTTCAAGGGTTAAATATTGCCTGGTCAGAATATCCCTCTGGCATTCTCTTGAGTATATTAACCTCCCTCTCTGGCATATATGTTATTTTTGTTTTATGCTATTCACTGGCAAATATAAGAGGCCATTACGCGATTATTCTTTTTATTTCAAAAAATACAAAAAGCATTATGACTTACCACATCTTATCATTCTTCATTGTCGATTTGGTATTTTATCTTATTGGTAAGTACGATATAACAACATCAGCAACGTACTCACACTACAAAAATATAAACACTTGGCCTATATATGTATTATCTGGACTAACCCTCCCCCTTCTGGCAGTTTATATCTACGAAGTTTCGTTAAGATTTCTATTTAAAAAAAACCTTACACCTCACTTAAGTTAAAGAGGTGATTTAATTTTTTTAGTGGCCATGAAGGTCATTTCACATCCAAACGCCATGGCAATCTATAAAATACGCTTCGGACTCTCCTTTATCCGTTTCGCTGAAAGATCCATCCACTGATTTGCCGTAAGATTCAAGATCGGTTGATCGGTAAATGCGCAATGTATATTTTTTTGGGACGGGTTGATTCATACAGATTTTTAGCCTTAAAGCTCAAAGCAACCTCAATGTTACCCTCATACCAGTTATCCAAATAAACAGCAATATTCATGCTTTTATCGACTAACGCTTTCCAAATTAAAAGCGTTAGCCTTTTCTACTGCCATATTTATGAGCGAATGTGCAGTAACAGATCTGGCAACCTTAATGGTTATGGTCGTACAACGACCAAGCCCAAGCTACTGAGGTGTCCCATTTCGTCTTTACCGGGACTAAAGCCATCAACACCTGACACTTCTGAGCTACCCCATTATGGTTTACCATGTAAGGAACGATGCCTGATATCGCTGAGAGCCATAATAATATTGGATTCTGTCCCCACTGAGTCGGCGAACTCGCGCCGATGAAAGAGAACACTAACAAGCGCAAGTGAACACAAGTGAACGTATGGAGCCGTAAGCAACACGTTGAGCACTGCGTTTTCAGGAAACTAACGAACAGAAATGAACAGAGAAAAACAGTGAAAGATAAGCCAGCACAGCCTACGTTCCTTTTTCATGATTACGAAACCTTCGGCAAAAGCCCGTCGCTGGACAGACCTGCGCAGTTTGCCGGGGTGCGCACGGATATGGATTTTAATATTATCGGTGAACCGGAAGTGTTCTACTGCCGCCCCGCCGATGACTATCTCCCGCAGCCGGAAGCGGTCATGATCACCGGCATAACGCCTCAGCTGGCGCAGGCAAAAGGGCTGAGCGAAGCTGCTTTCACCCAGCGCATTCATCAGCTTTTCAGCGAACCTAATACCTGTATCGTCGGTTATAACAATGTTCGCTTCGATGATGAGGTGACGCGCAATCTCCTCTACCGCAACTTTTACGATCCTTACGGCTGGAGCTGGCAGAATGGGAACAGCCGCTGGGACCTGCTGGACGTGATGCGCGCCTGCTACGCGCTGCGCCCGAAAGGGATTGAGTGGCCGGAAAACGACGATGGCTTCCCCAGCTTCCGCCTGGAACATCTCACAAAAGCCAACGGCGTGGCGCACGAAAATGCTCACGATGCGATGTCTGACGTCTACGCCACTATCGCCATGGCAAAGCTGGTGAAAGAGAAACAGCCGCGACTGTATGATTTTCTCTTCAGTCACCGGAGCAAACAGAAGATCGCCACGCTGGTAGATATTCCGCAGATGAAGCCGCTGGTACATATTTCCGGCATGTTTGGCGCTTTTCGCGGTAATACCAGCTGGATCGCCCCGCTTGCCTGGCACCCGGTGAATAAAAATGCGCTGATTGCCTGCGATTTAGCGGGCGATATCACGCCGCTTCTGACCCTTGATGCGGATCGGCTACGTGAACGGCTCTATACACGGCGGGAAGATTTAGGTGAGGATGCCGCGGTACCGGTGAAGCTGGTCCATATCAATAAATGTCCGGTGGTGGCCCCAGCCAACACCCTGCGGCCTGAAGATGCGGCGCGTCTGGGTATTGATCGCCAGCGCTGTCTGGATAACCTTGCGCTGCTGCGTCAGCATCCGGAGATCCGGGAAAAAGTCGTCACTCTGTTTGCCGAGGCAGAACCTTTCACTCCTTCCCAGGACGTTGACGCCCAGCTTTACGACGGCTTTTTCAGCGATGCCGATCGGGCAGCAATGAAAATTATTCTGCAAACGGCACCGGAGAATCTGCCGGCGCTCGATCTCACCTTCAATGATTCACGTATTGAAAAGCTGCTGTTCCGCTACCGGGCGCGTAATTTTCCCGGCACGCTGGACGAAGCCGAGCAGAACCGCTGGTTGCAGCATCGTCGCGAAGCCTTGAATCCTGAACGTGTCCAGGCCTATGTGCAGGAGCTGGAAAGCCTGTTTGCGCAGTATGAAGGGGATCAGGCCAAAATGAACCAGCTTAAGGCGCTGTTCGATTACGCGCGGGAGCTCGTGTCTTAACCGGATACGATGCTAAACCGATAAAAGCCGTTCACGCCGCCGTGAAACGGCCAGCAAAAAGGGCGCCGTAGCGCCCTTTTCCTTTAGCGATCTTCTCAGATCAGCTCTTCGTTGCACTGCGGCACCGGATTACGGAAGCTGCGGGTCACGAACGCCAGATAAATCAGGCCAATCGTGCCCCAGACCAGACCCAGAATCATTGAGCTTTCTTCCAGGTTGATCCACAACGCGCCCACCGTCAGCGCACCGCACAGCGGCAACAGCAGAAAGTTGATGTTGTCTTTCAGCGTCTTGTTGCGTTTTTCACGTACCCAGAACTGCGAGATCACTGACAGGTTCACAAAGCTGAACGCCACCAGCGCACCAAAATTAATCAGCGCCGTCGCGGTCACCAGATCGAAGGTGATGGACGAAAGAGCAATCGCACCCACCAGCAGCACGTTCAGCGCCGGGGTCCGCCACTTCGGATGAATGTAGCCGAAGAAACGTTCCGGGAATACGCCATCACGGCCCATCACATACATCAGGCGGGAAACGCCAGCATGCGCCGCCATACCGGAAGCCAGAACGGTCACACAGGAGAAAATCAGAATACCGAACTGGAAGGCTTTGCCCGCCACATACAGCATGATTTCCGGCTGAGACGCGTCCGGATCCTTGAAGCGGGAAATATCCGGGAAGTACAGCTGCAGGAAATAAGAGACCACAATAAAGATCACGCCGCCAAACAGGGCAGTCAGGAAGATCGCTTTTGGGATCACGCGGCCTGCATCTTTTGTCTCTTCCGACAGCGAACTGATGCCATCAAAACCCAGAAACGAGAAGCAGAGGATAGTCGCTCCGGTAATCATCGGGACCACGTGGGCATCCTCAGACCAGAAAGGCCGGCTGCTTACCAGCGTTCCGGCACCTTCGCCATGCGCGACGCCATACACGACCATACCCATAATGACGACCATCACCGCCACCTGAAGTACCACGATAACGCTGTTAAAGTTGGCCACGGTTTTGATGCCTTTCAGGTTAGAAAGGGTCATAAAGCCAACCAGCATGAAAACGAAGATCCACGAGGGAATTCCCGGCACCAGCGCTTCAAAATAGATCTTCGCCAGCAGGATGTTGATCATCGGCATGAACAGATAGTCCAGCAGCGATGACCAGCCCACCATAAACCCAACATGCGGGCTGATGGCCTTCTGTGCATAGGTGTAGGCAGAACCGGCTGAAGGGAAGCGGCGAACCAGCTTACCGTAGCTCAGCGCGGTAAATAAGATTGCTACCAGCGCAAAGGCATAAGCTGTGGCAACGTGACCGTCGGTCAGCCCGGAAACGATCCCAAAGGTATCGAACAGGGTCATCGGCTGCATATAGGCAAGACCCATCATCACCACTGGCAGCAGGGTGAGCGATTTTTTCAGGTGTGGGCGGGAGTGGCCCGCAGAGGTCTGATGATCAAGCGACATGGTTCAGCCTCCCCATAGCGTCAACCTTTCTGGGTTGAACCACAGGGAAACTTCGCGTCATGCGATAGTTTTTCTTGAGGGGGGTAACGGACTGACAGGCGGGAGTGAATGCAAAGCCTGACATGGCGCCGTAGTCATCGCGCTGGCGGGTGCCGGCGCGAGCCGGAGTAAATAAGTGCTGCCCCATTGTTCTTATTCCTCAACATGACACGTTCGTGCGTGTTTAAAGTGTGTGTATCTATCCGGTTTTAGACCGGCCTCTTGAATGCGATTAGGTTTCTGCAAAAAAATAACCGGCGCGGAAAGCGTCGGTTGATAGCATCATTTGCAGGGCGCGTATTTTGCACCACACGAAGGCAAGAAAACAAGCGTTTCGGGCCTTACGTCACAATTTCTTTGCGGACGGTAAAGGGAAGATAAAAATGAACCGGCTTTTACCGCCTGTTGTCTGTTTCGCTTCCCCTGTTCATTAAGACACAAAATAGCCACGCACAGGCGTTCAGCGGGTTGCCGCTCTGCAACCCTCCCCGCTTTATCCGCGCTGCTTTATCCCGCTGGCTCATCTTACGCTCTTCAGGCGTTTTTCAGCATCCAGTCGATTTCAGTGGCGGTAATCAGACGCTCAAAGTGCATCATCTCGTGATGTTTACAGCTGTGCCAGACAGAAGCGAAACGATCGCCCAGAAGCAGTTGCAGGGCTGCGTTTTCTTCGAATTCGCACAGCGCATCGCTCTGGCGGATGGGCAATGGATTTCCCTCTGCCTGATGCCCGTTTCCGGTCACCGCTGGCGGCAGCGGTAGCGCGTTATCAAGGCCATGCAGGATCCCGGCAAGCACAGCCGCCACAACCAGATAAGGGTTAGCATCAGCGCCCGCAACGCGATACTCAATGCGGTGGTTTTCGCGATCGCCACAGGGAATACGTAGCGCAACGGTACGGTTATTATGTCCCCAGGAAGCCTGTAGCGGAACAAAGGCCTCGGGCAGAAAACGACGATAGGCATTGACGTTGGGCGCCAGCAGCGCCATTGAAGCAGGCATCAGGTCGATCATACCGGCCAGCGCACGTTTCAGCAGCGGGGAGTCACTGCCATCATCACCGGCGAAAGCATTGTGATCGGCCGCATCCAGCATGCTGATATGAATATGCATGCCGCTGCCCGCATATTCTTCATAGGGTTTGGCCATAAAGGTGGCGTTCATCCCGTGATTTTCCGCTACCTGCCGCACAAGCCGTTTTAACTGTACCGCGTGATCGCAGGCGTTAAGCACATTCCGGGTATGATGCAGGTTGATTTCAAACTGGCCAGGCGAGGCCTCAGCGAGCGCCCCATCGGCCGGGATGCCCTGCAACCGGGCCAGCTCGTCGATATCGCGCAGCACATCAGCAAAGTGATTGAGATTATCCACGGAGTAAACCTGACTTTGCCGGTTGCGTTCATCGCTGCCCGGCGCGCAGGGAGGCTGGATAAAGCCTCCGGCGTCACGTTTTTTATCCACCAGATAGAACTCCAGCTCTACCGCTACCACCGGAAATAACCCTCTGTTACGCAGCTGCTGCCAGAGGTGATTAAGGACATTCCGTGGTTCAACGTCAAAGGGAGTACCATCTTGATTGCGCATGGTCAGCAGGATTTGCGCCAGATGTTCCGGATCGGCCGCCGAAGGAATAAGCGAGCCTTCAACCGGGACGCAGATATTATCGGGTTCACCAAGAGCCTGTCCCAGTCCGGCCGCTTCTACCGTATTACCGAGAATATCCATCGCAAATACCGAGGCGGGAAAATAGCAGCCTTTTTCGAGCTTAATGAGGTTAGTGACGGGGATGCGTTTTCCACGAAAGACGCCGTTGAGATCGTTTAGCAGAATATCGACAAACTGAGTCTGAGGATGGCGTTCCAGATAAGCGCTGACTTCTTGCTGGAACGCGCTGGTTCGTTTCTCTTCACTGTGCCGCGTGAAGTCTTTCACTTCGACAAGATTGGTCATCATACCACCCGCCTTCGTTCAGTCACTGAGCGTTGCTCAAAATAACAGCCACATTTCTAACATAGCGCCAACATTTGGCTTAATCAAATGCCACACCGCACTTTCGCTGGCGGCAAATCCGTTTGAATATTGACCATGTGGTTGCTAAGTTGTAAATATATTGTACAAAACAACACCCTTTGCGCCATCTGCGGTAAAAATAATTGACAGCCTTCAAGGACAACCATGGCCACTATTTTGAACAAGCCGTTAATTGGCGTGGTGATGTGCCAGATTGAGAAAGATGGTCATCCGGTACAGATGGTGCAGAACAAATACCTGGAAGCGGTCGTGCTGGCGGGAGGCATTCCTCTTGCGCTCCCCCATCATCTCGCTTCAACGCCTCCTCTTCCTGATGAGGTGCTGGGCGCGCTGCACGGTCTGTTACTGACGGGTAGCCCCAGTAATATCGAGCCTCATCACTATGGTGATGCCGCCATGGAAGAGTATGCCGATCCGGGGCGCGATAAACTGGCATTTGCGCTGATTGAGGCTGCGACAGACCGGCAGCTACCGCTGTTGGGGATCTGCCGTGGTTTGCAGGAGCTGGTTGTCGCCACGGGCGGCAGCCTTCACCGGCAGCTTCAGCGTGTGCCAGGTTGCCAGGATCATCGTGAAGACCAGAACCTGGCGCTGACTGCGCGCTACGCCCCCGTTCATGACATTCATATCCAGCCGGGAGGGCTGCTGGCGCAACTGGCAGAGGGTGACGAACGGTTCCGGGTTAATTCACTGCATCAACAGGGGATCCGCTCGCTGGGCGACCGGCTGCGCATCGAAGCGCTTGCAGATGATGGTCTGCCTGAAGCCGTCAGCCTGCGGGATCATCCTTTTGCGCTGGCGGTGCAGTGGCATCCTGAATGGCAAAGCGGGCAGGATCCGCTCTCCCGTCAGCTCTTCACAGGATTTATCAACGCCTGCCAAAGGCAACGAAAGGAAACAGGGTTATGAGTGATACCACACTGGCACCTGGCCGGCGGTTATCGTCAATTCGCCAGCAGATGGGCCTGTCGCAGCGGCGCGTGGCAGAGCTTTCCGGCCTGACGCACAGCGCCATCAGCACCATTGAGCAGGATAAGGTTAGTCCTGCGGTCAGCACGCTGCAGAAGCTGCTGAAGGTGTACGGATTGTCGCTCTCGGAATTTTTTTCAGAGCCGGCGCGGGTCGAAGCTCCTCAGGTGGTCGTGGATGAAGAGGCGCTGATTGATATTGGCGGTCAGGGCGTCTCTCTGCGTCTGATCCATAATGGCAATCCTGAACGGACGCTGGCCATGCTGCTGGAAACCTACGAACCCGGCGCGACGACTGGCGATAAAATCCGTCATCCTGGGGAAGAGACCGGCACCCTGCTGGAAGGGGAAATTACGCTGACCATTAACGGTGAGCGTTACCAGCTGCACGCCGGACAAAGTTACGTCATCAATACCGGCCTTCCCCATAGCTTTACGAACGCGTCAACGCAGCCGTGTCGCATTATCAGTGCACACACGCCGGCAACCTTTTAGCCCGTAACCGGCCCCAGCCGCAGGGACGTGCCTGATTCAGGAGGAAGTGATGGATTATGTGAACAATTACTATACCGCCACGGCCAATCCTCATACGCCCTGGCCGCAGCTTAACGACAGCATCCAGTGTGACGTTTGCGTGATTGGCGGCGGATTTACCGGGCTTTCTTCTGCGCTCTATCTGACCGAAGCGGGCTATGACGTGGTGCTGCTGGAAGCCGCCCACATTGGTTATGGCGCCAGCGGCCGCAACGGCGGCCAGGTGGTCAATTCTTACAGCCGCGATGTCGACGTTATTGAGCAGCGCTACGGCAAAGAAATCGCCCAACTGCTTGGCAGCATGATGTTCGAAGGCGCGGGCGTTATCCGTGACCGCATTGACCGCTATACCATCGATTGTGACTACCATCCGGGCGGGATCTTCGCCGCGCTCAACAAGCGTCAGTTTCAGCAGCTGAAAGCGCAGCATAAGCGCTGGCAGGCTTATGGCAATCATGAAATGGAACTGCTCGGCGAGGTGGGCATTCGCCGGGAAATTGGCAGCGAACGCTACGTGGGTGGCCTGCTGGATCATCGCGGCGGCCATCTGCACCCGCTCAATCTGGCGCTCGGTGAGGCAGAAGCGATCCGACGCCATGGCGGACGGATCTATGAAAAATCGCCGGTGACAGCCGTCATCTATGGCGCTCCGCATCAAATCCAGACGACGCAGGGCCACGTGGCGGCAAAATATGTCATTTTCGCCGGTAACGCTTACCTTGCGCCGCATCTTGAACCGAGGCTTACCCGCCTGAGCATTCCCTGCGGTTCGCAGATCGTCACCAGTGAACCGCTGTCAGCCGATAAAGCGCTGACGCTGCTGCCCAATAACTACTGCGTGGAAGACTGTAACTATCTGCTGGACTACTTCCGGCTGACGGCCGATAACCGGCTTCTTTACGGCGGCGGCGTGATCTATGGGGCGAAAGAGCCGGACGACATCGCCGCGCTCATCCGGCCAAAACTGCTGAAAACCTTTCCGCAGCTGGCCGACATTAGCTTTGATTACGCCTGGAGCGGCAATTTTCTGCTAACCCTTTCCCGCATGCCGCAAATCGGCAGACTGGAAAATGGCGTTTACTATGTTCAGGGCGACAGCGGGCATGGCGTGACCTTCACCCATCTGGCCGGCAAGTTGGTGTCGGAGGCGATTGGCGGCCAGCCCGCGCGCTTCGATGCCTTTGCCAGACTGCCGCACCTGCCCTTCCCCGGCGGCCGCCGTCTCAGCGCTCCCTTGACGGCGATCGGCGCCGCCTGGTATTCACTGCGGGACAGGCTCGGCGTCTAGCCGTCTGCCCCGGCATCAAAAGAAACGGCATGACGTTTTTACAGTAGAGGCATCCGCGCCGGATCGGCGTGACGGTAGGCGAACCCCAGCTCACGGCAGATTTTACTGCCGTCGATGAGTTTTCCTTTATCCCCATCATCTTCTGGCTGAAAGGTTGGTGGATTCAGACCAAGCTGGCGCGCCACCGCAGGATAATAGTCGCTGCGGGCGGGATGTTCAGTTGCGCTGAGGTTATAAATATGTCCCCCCTCAGAGGTTTCAAGCAGCAGTAAAATTGCCTCAGTCACATCTTCCAGATGCACCAGGTTTACCCCATGCGAACCATTAGTGAGCTCGCGCTTGCCCGCGAGGAAACGGCCAGGATGGCGCTCCGGCCCCACCAGCCCGGAGAGCCGGAGAATATCCACGGCGGTGCCGGGAAGCTGATGCAGCCACCCTTCCAGCTCTTTCAGGGTTTTACCGGCAACGGTCACCGGCTCAAGCGGGCTCTCTTCGGTCATCACGCCCGAACCGCTGCCATAGACCGAAGTGGAGCTGGTAAACACGATCCGCGGAATGTTAAAGGAGAGCGCACTGTTCACAATTTGTTGTACGGCCAGCAGGTAATTTTCCCCGCCCTCAGCCGTGCGGCTGGCAGGAAGCGTCACCACCAGGGCATCGGCGGTCATTAACGCTTCCAGGTCGTCAGCATCACATTCCAGCTCAGGGGTCAGCGTCAGCAGGTAGCTTTCAATGCCGCACATCCTCGCAGCCTCCACGCCATCCTCCGTGGTTTTACTGCCCGTGACCTGCCATCCCCGCGCCTTTAAAGCCAGACCCAGAGGCATGCCAAGCCAGCCCAACCCCACAATTGCCACTTTTTTCATGCCGTCCATCCTCTGTTTATCCATATTAACTTCCCCTAAGCTACGTCAGGGTTTGCTCAGTGACAATCTACCCGCACGGTTTATCTTGCTTCGCTGGCAAAAAAAGGGTTGCGCGTGTTTCTTATCCCGGTTAGGTTAATGGACACGAAATGAATATACATTCATCAATGAGAATTTTATGACACGCGTTCAGTTTAACCACCATCATCACCATCACCCTGACTAGTCTTTCAGGCGATGTGTGCTGGAAGACATTCAGGATCTTCCAGTGGTGCAGAACGCAAGATAGCCCCCGGAAGATCGTCTTCCGGGGGCTTTTTTTTGGGCGCAAGCCCGGCCCGGTTGAGAGTGAATGCGGATAAACAGACGTTGAAGCAGACAGGAAAAGAGGATAAGAACTGATGTTAGATAATACCCGTTTACGCATAGCTATGCAGAAATCAGGCCGTTTAAGCGATGAATCACGCGAATTGCTCGCACGCTGCGGTATCAAAATCAACCTGCAGCAGCAGCGGCTGATCGCGTTCGCTGAAAATATGCCGATCGATATTCTGCGCGTTCGCGATGACGATATCCCCGGTCTGGTAATGGACGGCGTGGTGGATCTGGGCATTATCGGTGAGAACGTGCTGGAAGAAGAGCTGCTTACCCGTCGCGCCCAGGGGGAAGACCCGCGTTATCTCACGCTGCGTCGTCTCGATTTCGGCGGCTGCCGCCTGTCGCTGGCGATGCCGGTGGATGATGAATATACCGGCCCGCAGTGCCTGCAAAATGCCCGTATCGCCACCTCTTACCCTCACCTGCTGAAACAGTATCTCGACAAACAGGGCATCGCTTTTAAATCCTGCCTGCTGAACGGCTCGGTGGAAGTGGCACCGCGTGCGGGTCTGGCGGATGCCATCTGCGATCTGGTATCAACTGGCGCGACGCTTGAGGCCAACGGCCTGCGCGAAGTGGATGTGATTTACCGCTCTAAAGCCTGCCTTATCCAGCGTGATGGCGAAATGCCGGGTGCCAAGCAGGAGCTGATCGATAAGCTGATGACCCGTATTCAGGGCGTTATTCAGGCACGTGAATCCAAATACATTATGCTGCACGCCCCAAGCGAACGCCTGGAAGAGATTGTGGCATTGTTACCTGGCGCCGAACGTCCTACCGTCCTGCCGCTGGCGGGCGACAAGAGCCGCGTGGCGATGCACATGGTCAGCAGCGAAACCCTCTTCTGGGAAACGATGGAAAAACTGAAGGCGCTGGGTGCCAGTTCCATTCTCGTCCTGCCTATTGAGAAGATGATGGAGTAACGATCAATGGCAAATTTTGCGACCCCCATCGACTGGCAGACTTGCAGTGCAGAGGCGCAGCAGAGCTTACTGACGCGTCCGGCCATCTCTGCCTCAGAAACGATCACCGTTACCGTACGCGATATTCTGGAGCGGGTTAAGGCGGAAGGCGACGCTGCACTGCGTCACTACAGCGCGACCTTTGATAAGACGAAGGTAGGTGCACTTAAGGTCAGCGAGGCACAGATTGAGGCCGCCTCCGCCCGCCTGAGCGATGAGCTGAAGCAGGCGATGGCTGTCGCCGTCAGCAACATTGAAACCTTTCACCTCGCGCAGAAACTGCCTGAGGTTGATATCGAAACGCAGCCTGGCGTGCGCTGTCAGCAGATCACCCGTCCGGTTGATGCTGTCGGCCTCTATATTCCCGGCGGCTCGGCGCCGCTGTTCTCAACGGTGCTGATGCTCGCCACGCCAGCACGGATCGCCGGTTGCCGCCGCGTGGTGCTCTGCTCGCCGCCGCCGGTTGCCGACGAGATCCTCTATGCGGCGAAGCTGTGTGGCGTGTCGGAGGTTTTCCAGGTTGGCGGCGCGCAGGCTATTGCAGCACTCGCGCTGGGTACCGAATCGGTGCCAAAGGTCGATAAAATTTTTGGTCCGGGTAACGCTTACGTCACCGAAGCCAAACGCCAGGTCAGCCAGCGTCTGGACGGGGCCGCGATTGATATGCCGGCAGGCCCTTCCGAGGTGCTGGTAATTGCCGATGCCGGTGCGACGCCCGATTTTGTGGCTTCCGATCTGCTTTCTCAGGCCGAGCACGGCCCCGACTCACAGGTTATCCTGCTGACCCCGTCGGCAGAGATGGCCAGCGCCGTCGCCGGGGCGGTTGAGAAGCAGCTTGCCGCGCTGCCGCGGGCGGCAACGGCCCGTCAGGCGCTGGAGAGCAGCCGCCTGATCGTCACCCGGGATATCGCCCAGTGTGTGGAGATCAGTAACCGCTACGGGCCTGAGCATCTTATTATTCAGACCCGTAACGCCCGTGACCTGATCGACAGCATCACCAACGCCGGTTCGGTCTTTCTGGGCGACTGGTCGCCTGAATCGGCAGGAGATTATGCTTCCGGCACCAATCATGTGCTGCCGACCTATGGCTATACCTCTACCTGTTCAAGCCTGGGCCTGGCCGATTTTCAGAAACGCATGACCGTTCAGGAACTCACAAAGCAGGGCTTTATGGGGCTGGCGCCTACCATTGAATTACTGGCTGCAGCGGAGCAACTGACCGCGCATAAAAACGCCGTTACGCTGCGCGTTGACGCGCTCCGGGAGGAATCATGAGCAACATTGAAGCGCTGGCCCGCGCCAACGTTCGTGCGCTAACGCCCTATCAGTCCGCCCGTCGCCTTGGCGGTAACGGCGACGTCTGGCTGAACGCCAATGAATATCCGCTGGCGGTGCCGTTCGACCTCAGCCAGCAGACGCTGAACCGTTATCCAGAGTGCCAGCCGAAAGCGCTGATTGCCCGCTATGCGGCCTACGCCGGCCTGTCCACAGAGCAGGTGCTGGTCAGCCGTGGTGCCGATGAAGGCATCGAGCTGTTGATTCGCGCGTTTTGTGAACCGGGCAAAGATGCCGTCCTGTTCTGCCCGCCCACCTACGGGATGTACAGCGTCAGCGCCGAAACCTTCGGCGTGGAATACCGCACGGTCAACGCACGTGAAAACTGGCAGCTGAACCTGGACGCGATTGCAGAAAAGCTTGATGGTGTGAAAGTGATTTACGTCTGCAGCCCGAATAATCCGACCGGAAATCTGGTGAGTCGTGACGATCTCCGCCAGCTGCTGGAGATGACCCGCGATAAAGCGCTGGTGGTGGCAGATGAGGCTTACATTGAGTTCTGTCCTGACGCTACTCTCACCGGCTGGCTGGCGGAGTATCCCCATCTTGTAGTGCTGCGCACGCTTTCGAAAGCCTTTGCGCTGGCTGGCCTGCGCTGCGGCTTTACGCTGGCCAGCGCCGAGGTAATTGCCCTGCTGATGAAAGTTATCGCCCCCTATCCGCTTTCCACGCCGGTGGCCGATATCGCCACTCAGGCGCTGAGCGAGCAGGGCCTGACGCTGATGAAACAGCACGTCAGCGAGATTATCGCCACCCGCGAATGGCTGGTTGACGCGCTGCGTCAGTGTGCCTGCGTGGAAACCGTGTTCCCCAGCCAGACCAACTACCTTCTTGTCCGCTTCACCGCCGCCAGTGAGGTCTTTAAATCCTTGTGGGATCGGGGCATTATTCTGCGTGACCAGAACAAGCAGCAGGGGCTTTCCGGCTGCCTGCGCATTTCAGTGGGTACCCGTGAAGAGAGCGAACGCCTGATCGCTGCGCTGAAAACCTTACCCGGCACGTCCGTTTCCATGGAGCAAGCATGAGCCAGAAAGTTCTTTTTATCGATCGTGACGGCACGATCATCTCCGAGCCGCCGGAAGATTTTCAGGTGGACAGCCTGAACAAGCTGGCCTTTGAGCCGGATGTGATCCCTGCCCTGCTGGCGCTGCAGGCCGCAGGCTACCGGCTGATCATGATCACCAACCAGGATGGCCTGGGCAGCAGCAGCTTCCCGCAGGCAGACTTCGATGCCCCGCATAACCTGATGATGCAGGTGCTGAGCTCGCAGGGCATTACCTTTGATGAGGTGCTGATTTGCCCGCATCTGCCGGAGGATAACTGTCTCTGCCGTAAGCCCGGCACCAGGCTGGTGGAAAGCTGGCTGGCGGAAGGCGCGCTGGATAAGGCGAACAGCTATGTGATTGGCGATCGCCAGACCGATGTCCAGCTGGCGAACAATATGGGCATCGGCGCGCTGCAATACTCGCAGAATGAGCTTAACTGGCAGGCAATCCGGCAGCAGCTGACGCAGCGCGATCGTCATGCGCTGGTCAACCGTAATACCAAAGAGACCCAGATTAAGGTTGAGGTATGGCTGGATCGCGAAGGTGAAAGTCGCTTTAACACCGGCGTCGGCTTTTTTGACCATATGCTGGATCAGATTGCCACGCATGGCGGCTTCCGCATGAACATTGAAGTAAAAGGCGACCTCCATATCGACGATCACCACACTGTCGAGGATACCGGCCTCGCGCTGGGCGAAGCGCTGCTCAAGGCGCTTGGCGATAAGCGCGGCATCGGGCGTTTCGGCTTTGTGCTGCCGATGGATGAGTGCCTGGCGCGCTGCGCGCTGGATATTTCCGGCCGTCCGCACCTTGAGTACAAAGCGGAATTTACCTACCAGCGCGTGGGCGATCTGAGCACCGAGATGGTCGAGCACTTCTTCCGCTCGCTCTCCTACACGATGGCCAGCACCCTGCATCTGAAAACCAAAGGCAAAAATGACCATCACCGCGTCGAGAGCCTGTTCAAAGCCTTTGGCCGCACGCTACGACAGGCAATCCGCGTTGAAGGCAACACGCTGCCCAGCTCGAAAGGAGTGTTGTGATGGACGTGGTTATTCTTGATACCGGCTGTGCCAACCTCTCTTCGGTAAAGTGGGCGGTACAGCGCCTGGGTTACGAGCCCGTCGTCAGCCGCGAGTCAGAGGTCGTGCTGCAGGCGGATAAATTGTTCCTGCCAGGCGTCGGTACCGCGCGCGCGGCGATGGATCAGCTGGCGGAACGCGATCTGATCGACCTGATTAAAGCCTGTACCCAGCCCGTACTGGGTATCTGCCTCGGCATGCAGCTACTTGGGGCGGAAAGCGATGAGAGCGGCGGCGTAAAAACGCTCGGCATTATCGATAAGCCGGTCTCACGCATGACCGATCACGGCCTGCCACTGCCGCATATGGGCTGGAACCAGATCACTTCCCAGGCGGGTAACCATCTGTTTCGCGGTATTCCTGATGGGGCGTATTTTTACTTTGTTCACGGCTACGCCATGCCGGTCAATGAGTACACCATCGCGCAGTGCAGCTATGGCGAAGCCTTCACCGCCGCGGTGGAAAAAGATAACTTCTTCGGCGTGCAGTTCCATCCGGAACGTTCCGGTGCCGCCGGCGCCCAGCTGCTGAAAAATTTCCTGGAGATGTAACGGGCATGATTATTCCCGCACTAGATTTGATTGATGGCAAGGTGGTACGCCTTCATCAGGGCGATTACGGCCAGCAGCGCGATTACGGCAGCGATCCGCTTCCCCGCCTGCAGGATTACGAAGCTCAGGGCGCCAGCGTGCTGCATCTGGTCGATCTGACCGGCGCGAAAAATCCGGCTGCCCGCCAGATCCCGTTGCTGAAAACGTTGCTGGCAGGCGTCAGCGTCCCGGTCCAGGTTGGCGGTGGCATCCGTCATCGTGACGACGTGGCTGCGCTGCTGGAAGCTGGTGCCAGCCGGGTTGTGGTTGGTTCTACCGCCGTGACACATCCGGAGGAAGTGCAGCGCTGGTTCAGCGAGTATGGCGCTGAGGCGATCGTTCTGGCGCTGGATGTGCGCATTGCAGAAGGCCGCAAGGAAGTGGCGATCAGCGGCTGGCAGGAAGCGGCTGGCGTGACGCTAGAAGAAGTCATTGAACAATTCAGCCCCTGGGGCCTGAAACACGTTCTCTGCACCGATATCTCCCGCGACGGTACGCTCAGTGGCTCCAACGTCGCGCTTTATCGCGAAGTGGCGGCGCGCTATCCGGCTGTCGCTTTCCAGTCCTCGGGCGGCATCGGATCGCTGGATGACATTGCGGCCCTTCGCGGCAGCGGCGCTAAAGGCGTGATCGTGGGTCGCGCGCTGCTGGAAGGCAAATTTACCGTCAAGGAGGCAATTTCATGCTGGCAAAACGGATAATCCCCTGTCTGGACGTGCGTGACGGCCAGGTGGTCAAAGGCGTACAGTTCCGCAATCACGAAATCATCGGTGATATTGTGCCGCTGGCGCAGCGCTATGCTGAGGAAGGCGCGGATGAGCTGGTTTTTTATGATATCACCGCCTCTTCTGACGGCCGGGTCGTGGATAAAAGCTGGGTGTCCCGCGTGGCGGAAGTGATTGATATCCCCTTCTGCGTCGCCGGAGGCATCAAATCCGCAGAAGATGCGGCGCAAATCCTCTCCTTTGGTGCCGATAAAATCTCCATCAACTCTCCGGCTCTGGCCGATCCGACACTGATTACCCGTCTGGCCGACAGATTTGGCGTACAGTGCATCGTGGTCGGCATTGATACCTGGTTTGACAGCGAAAGCGGCAAGTATCACGTTAATCAGTACACGGGTGACGAAAGCCGCACTAAAGTCACAACCTGGGAGACGCTGGAGTGGGTCAGGGAAGTCCAGCAGCGCGGCGCGGGCGAGATTGTCCTGAACATGATGAATCAGGATGGCGTGCGCAACGGCTACGATCTCGTTCAGCTGCAAAAAGTCCGTGAAGTGTGCCACGTACCGCTTATCGCGTCCGGCGGGGCTGGCACTATGGAGCACTTTCATCAGGCTTTCCGGGATGCGGACGTCGATGGTGCGCTGGCTGCTTCCGTCTTTCATAAGCAGATTATCAATATCGGCGAGCTGAAAAGGTTCCTGATCGAAAAAGGTGTGGAGATTCGCGCGTGTTAACAGAACAACAGCTGACCCGGCTCGACTGGGAAAAAACGGACGGCATGATGCCGGCGATCGTACAGCATGCCGTTTCGGGTGAAGTACTGATGCATGGCTATATGAACCAGGAAGCGCTGGAGAAAACGCTGGCTAGCGGCAAAGTGACCTTCTGGTCCCGCACTAAACAGCGGCTCTGGACGAAAGGCGAAACCTCAGAGAACTACCTGAACGTCGTCAGCATCACGCCGGATTGTGATAACGATACGCTGCTGATTCTGGCAAACCCTGTCGGGCCGACCTGTCATCTGGGTACCTCAAGCTGTTTTTCTCCGGCGGCACCTGACTGGACGTTCCTTTATCAGCTTGAGCAACTGCTGGCGGAGCGTAAACATGCCGATCCGAAAAGCTCCTATACTGCCAGCCTCTATGCCAGCGGGACGAAGCGTATTGCGCAGAAAGTGGGAGAGGAAGGGGTTGAAACGGCGTTAGCGGCAACGGTCAACGACCGCGAAGAGCTAACCAACGAAGCCTCCGATCTGCTTTACCATCTGCTGGTGCTGCTGCAGGATCAGGATCTCGATTTAAGCCGCATCATCAATAATCTGCGCCAGCGGCATAAGTAACAGGCCAGACGCAAACAGGCCGGGAAACCGGCCTTTTTTTGATCAGACAACCAGACCCAATCGGCTAATCTGGTTTATCGATCATCTCAGGCTTTGCCTGCCCGACCTGAGTAGCGCCCTTCCCCGCTTACCTTTTTGCCAGCAGCGAAGCGAAATCCTTATCAATGACTTTGTAGGTCTCTTCAGCTTTGATTTTATAAAGCGCTTCAGAGGGATGAATACAGTCTGGCGACATCATCGATTGCCAGTCAGTCATTGACTGAATACGTTCATACTGCCTTACCAGTGGAACGGAGAGCGTTTTCGACAGGGTATCCAGCCGGGCGTTAAACGGAGAGACATTCCACCCCTCTGCTTTTCCACATAGCGGATGCGGCTCCTGCAAGACCACTTCTTTGCCGTTTTCACGCGCGATGTTAACGAGCCGGGTCATCACCTCCTGATACTGCACCGGGCTTAGCACATAGCTGGGTTTGGCATCCTTGAAACGGTAGTGCCGTGCATCATTGGTGGCGAAGTTAAGGATAATGATTTTTGCCCTGGATTTTTTCATCTCATCCGCCCACCTTTCATTATCTTTATATTTATAGGTGCCGTAGAGAAGTTCAATTGCCTGGGCGGAGGGCTTCCCTTTATTGATGACGTCTATATTCTCGCCATATTTCTTCTGTAGCGCATCGCGGAGAAAGCCTATCTCGTTATGTCTGGAGATGACATTCGTCAGCCGGCCATCAGGCTTTCTGACTGCAACAACGCCGGCTGTGCTCGACCCGCCATACGCTTCGATAATGACTTTGTCATCAACATTTTTCGCCTGTGCCATAAAAGACGACAGCGCGAGTAAAGAAAGCATAATGTATACAAACATACAGAACCTTAATTCAAAAATAACGTTTAAATTTAAACAAACTCAGCAGGCAGACCGACACGCTTCAAATAAAACAGTAACACAGGTCAAAAACCAGCCGTATAATCAAAATCCTGGAATAGCTGATATTTCTTGCATTCCCATCAGAAACAACGCAATCCGGCGGTCGAAAGTAGAGTTGCCAAATAGTTAAGAATAAACCGAAAATACGCAAAAGAAAATCATGAAACACAAAGATAACATTAGGTTAACATTACATCTTATTTGCCCGGCAGCTATCCGTAAAACTGACCTGTTTCACGTAACTTTTTACAGACAATTCAGGATGCTGTGCGTAAATACATGTTTCAAATACCAATATTAGAAAAAATGCGTCCGGCACTCTTATTAATATTTTGAAATAGTAAAATGTAAAAATTCGGACGAAAGGCTATTTCACTAAACCAGGCATTAGAAAACCAACTGTAATTTTTTTTAGATAGTTAATGAACTGTGTGGGGGATTGTCCGAATTTCTTTTTTGATTGTAAATTTTCACTGACAAGGGTGATATGATCTTTTGCGCTGTACGGAATTAGCAGGATTTACAAAATCACTGCCCTGGGGGTGATGTTCGCAGTAATGACAGCGTTTAAAGAGATAATAATTAACAACTATCAGTTTTTCCTTATTGAAGGCAACACTATGGAAACCTCACCTTTTTTAGCCAAAAGAAATATCGGTCTCGATTTTTTACGGGCCATACTTATCCTTGAAGGGGTACTTTATCATGCCGCCAGAAGCCTGCCGGGTGATAATAATAAATGGTACTATATCGCTGATAAAAATGAATCGGTTGGTTTTTCTGCGCTGATCGAATTTGTGCATACCTTCCGGATGGAGGCCTTTTTTTTCCTCTCCGGAATGTTCTCCGCCATGGTTATTCTGCGTAAAGGCAAGGCGTTCTTTATAGATAACCGGAAAAAACGGGTTCTGCTTCCGCTGGTGGGTGCCTTCGCCTTTATTCCCCCTGTGATGTATTTAATTACCGCCTTTATCGATGGTGAAACCATTACGAATAATGGTCTGTTGCATTCCTGGGGATACCTGCATCATCTCTGGTTCCTGGTGTCGCTGTCGATCATGTCACTGATTATCCCGGTTAGCTGGTGTGAGAAGATTTCGTTATGGTTTCGTGCGCTTCCTCTGCCGGTAATCGCAGCCCTCGTTATCATTGCCTGTAACTTCTTCTTTGTTGTGAAATTCCTGGTCAAAGACTGGGGTGAACTGGTGGCGCTACTGCCAGTAACAGCACGCTTCTTTATCTACTATGTGGCGGGTTACGCGCTATATGTAAACAGAGACCAGATCCCGCAGATAAAAACCAGCTTTATACTGAAATCCTGGCTGCTGCTGCCCTTCGGACTGATGACCTATCTGTCATTTTACTTTATTCTTGATCGACAGATTGAAGGGGTAGTGAAGTATATCCCTACATTGATTGCCAGCGTCTTCTCCGTATTGTTCTCTTTCTGGCTGGTGTTTTTCTTCGAAAAAATGGCCATTAAGGAAAGTAAGGCAGTGAAGCTGGTGGTGGATTCAGCGCTGGTGGTCTATATCATGCATTATCCCGTGGTGATCTTCTTATCCTGGTACGCCGACTCCTGGCTCGGAAAAGCCTGGCCGCTAAGCTATGTTGCGACGATAACGCTGATTGGACTGGCGGTGAGTTTCCTTCTTTACGTCGGGGTGAACAAAAGCAAGGTATTGTCCATGATATTTGGATTAAAAAAAAGTTCCATACGTTCATCAATTTTTCCGCAGCGCTCTGAATAGCGGGTATAGGGAGTGTGCTGAACAGCGCATGGCAGTTTCATAAGCAGGCCCGCCTGCCCCTTGTCAAACCCGAGCCGGCTATCATCTGCTTGCCGCTTCGTACGGGATGTCGGTACGCCACGTTGAAAAACTTAGGTAACCGCACAGCTCTCTAAGCATGTCTAAAGGATAGGAAACGCCATTGAGGCAGCGTTGACGGCTGCGGGGAATGTCCACCCTGAAGTTATAAGCCTCCAGGCTAACTATCGTAACGCTGCTGCAAAATTAGGATGTGTGATGAGGCCGGTTCATCGGTTGGTGAGAACAACGTAACCAGGAGGTTGGCAACAGCCATACAACAGACGAAAAAAAACCCGACGAATGCCGGGTTTTTAAAGGTGGATTACTTAATGCGTTCCGCGATACCGACGTGCCATATTCCTGCCCAGCACAATCGCTGAACCGATAATGCCGCCAAGCATGACAGACAACAACATTATCAGCGTCCTTTTTGGACTGTTGCGACGAAGAGGCAAATCCGGTTTCATAATAAAACGGTATGACTGTAGATTGTCGGCCTGGATTTTTAAGTTTTTGAGTGCTAATAAAGCACGCTGCGTCTCATAATAAACATTATCAAATGTCAGCGGTTTTGTATTTTCATTAGCGATCATTGCCTGGAGTGAAGATGTTCCAAGCAAATATAGCGTATCATCTGAGAGGTACTCAGCCTGACTTAGCTGTAGAGCCTGCACATTTGAGGCCTCTGCGATTTTGAGTGCCTGTTTAAGCACTTCGATACGCTGATCTTTCTTTTCTTTTGCGATCTGGCTCTGAGAATTCAGTGATTCAACTAGTTCACGCTCTTTAACAGCCAGATTCAGCTTTATATCACCTCCAAAATCGTCAACAACTTCATCGTTAACGGTTTGTATATATTTGGTAAGTCGTTGTTGCGCTTCTTTAGCCGTATGGGCAGAAAAGGTAATACTCAATGGATAGGCTTGCCCTTTTACAACGGGTTCTGCTTTCAAATCCTCTGGATTTTCAAGGTTTTGTAGTGAACGAGAAAGAGCAGAAATAGAAGCGCTAAAACGTACAAACAGCTGATGCTGAAGATCGCTAATTGGCATCTTGTCCTGCGGGAATTGCGCATAAAGAACGTTTAATGCTGCGTTATAATTAGCAACTTGCCCGGCACTAGGTTGGGTGATAATGGCCTCAGAAGTCCATTTCTCTTTAGCAGTATAAACGTAAATGATTCCAAACAGCATCATGCAAATGACTGTTGCAATAATGGTAATTTTTCCACGCCAAAGTTGAATTACAACATCAATGAGGTCGAGTTCATCATTCTTGTTGTAGAAGGTCTGACGCAGGAGAGACTGCTCGGTTACATCGGGCTTATTGTTATCGCTCATAATTTCCTTGAAACATCACTCAACGAAAATCAAAGTGGTTAATTACATATCTGAATGAATTCTTCAATGCATATAATAAAAATATCTGAAGCAGTCAGAAAATTCAAACTGATTATTTGCACAGTGGAGTTTAGACAAAAAATCCCATGTTAATAGAATTTTTAAAAATGAATTTGAAAGCAGAGACGTACAAAGTTGCAGACCTCTGCTAACTCGTTCAATCAATTATATTTTCTTCAACTCAGAATTTCATGAAGATAGTTTATCTCATTACTAAGGTCAACTTGATGATTACCTACAAAAAGTCCATGTTTGTCTATGTATTCAGCGTTAGTAACATCACCAGCCACACAATAGTCAAAATATTTGAGAACTTCGGTGTTTTTAAGAAAATTCCCGGTTACTATTGGCCGACATTCAACCCCAGCCTCAAAAAGTTTTTTTACTAGTTGTTCACGGGAAATTTTTGCATTTTCTTTAAGGATTAACGCAAATCCAAACCAGCTACTTTTACCTGTTTCGCGTTGGATATCTATATATTCATGTTCAGAAAAAAGCTTGATGAAAAGCTCGGCGTTTTTCCGTCTCATATCAATGAATCCCGGTAATTTTTTAAGCTGTTCAATGCCAATTGCACCACTCATTTCCAGTGGCCGTACATTGTATCCAGGCAATACAAATTTAAAAGATTCTTCAAAAGGTTCGCTACTTTTCTGACCAGTAACTTTATTAAATTCAGGTAAGTTTCGCGTCCAACCGTGAGCTCTCATACACAGAAGAACGTGATAAAGCTCCTCATCATCAGTAATAACACAACCACCTTCCATCGTAGCAATATGATGAGAAAAAAATGAGCTAAAAGTCCCCATCAAACCGTGTGTGCCTGCTTGTTTTCCGCCAAACGTTGCTCCCATAGATTCACAGTTATCTTCTAAGAGGATAATATTCTTATCCTTTATAAGTGAATTAATAGCTTCAAAATCGTTTGGGTTCCCTAACAAATTTACGGTAAGAATGGCTTTAGTATTATCCGTAATGGCTGTTTCGAGTTTCTTGAGATCCAGGTTAAGCGTTTTTTTATCAATATCAACAAACTTAACTTTTAGCCCATATTGCTGAAGAGGAAAATAGGTAGTCGACCAGGATACGGCAGGCACAATCACTTCATCGCCACGTTTAAGTCTTGCAGCCTTAGTGAAGAACAGTGCGGCAATCATCAAAAGGTTAGCAGTTGATCCAGAGCTTACCATAACAGCATATTTAGATCCGAAAAACTCGGCAAAGTCCTTCTCATATTGCTTTACAGAGCTACCCATCGTATACATGTTACTATCAATGACACCCTGGATAGCATTCAGCTCTTTTTCATCCCAAGTACTGCTCGCAAGAGGAAATTTAATCATTTTACAACCTCATTTAAAAAATATTGATACGTTTTAGTGATGCCCGTATTTAAATCAGTTTTACTCTTCCAACCGAACTGAGCCAATAGCGTGCTATCAATTAATTTCCTGCGCATGCCTACGGGTTTTGTTAAATCATGCTTAAATGTGCCAGCATAACCCACGACTTCAGCGATAACTTTATAATAGTCATTTATTGAATAATCATAGCCTAAACCGACATTCAAATTTTGCGGCATACGGGAAAAATTATCGATAGCATAAAATATAAATTCTGCGAGGTCTTCGGCATACATAAACTCACGTCTTGCTTCACCATCTCCCCATATATTAATATTTTCCTGCCCTTGAGCGACCGCTTCAGCTATCTTTGTAATTACTGCCGGAATCATATGTGAATTTTGCGCATCAAACTTGTCATATTTTCCGTACAGATTACACGGAATAGCTGTTTTATATAAAAAATCAGGGTCTTCCCGAACAATGTACTCACAAAGGCGTGCCGCTGCGACTTTAGCAAGCGCATAGCCTTCATTCGTAGGCTCAAGTTCACCTTTAAGGATTAGTTGTTCATGTAATGCACTATCAATGCCCCGTGGGTACATACATGAACTTCCTAAGTTCAGCAAGTTCTTAATATTATTATTACGCGCAGCCGTGATGAGGTTAATTCCCATCAACATATTATCAACAAGAAAATTTACAGGGTTTTTAATATTAGCTTGTATTCCACCTACAACACCAGCCGCATGAATAATAAACTCAGGGTTATGTTTTTTTAAATAATTATCAACCTCAAGGGCATCAAGCAGGTTTAATTCTGCTCGTGCAGGAGAAAGGAACTCAAAATTTTTGGACTCAGGATGCTCAAGAATATTTCTCCCA
Organism: Pantoea sp. IMH; assembly: GCF_000599885.1. GTDB lineage: Bacteria > Pseudomonadota > Gammaproteobacteria > Enterobacterales > Enterobacteriaceae > Erwinia. The sequence goes on from NZ_JFGT01000002.1 coordinate 143,159, forward strand.
ACCATGCCCCGGGCGCCAGTAAGTAGAATTTTCAAAATATCACCTTTTAATTACGGTACTTTGAAGTTTAATTTATCGATTAATATTAAATAAATTCTTAACTATTATTATAGCAAATCACAGAGTCTAATAATTCGCCCTTAAAGCATGGACAGACTTCTTCTTTTCATTAAGAATAAGAGTAGATAGTATTAACAAGAAAATTGCCCCTTCAAACTGGCATAAAATAGCCAGAGAAAAAAGCCAGACAGGTACTAAAAATTTATATTTCTTCCCAATACAAAAAAGGAAAAATGAAATCACCAAAAGAGAAAATCCTACCAGGCCACGTTGCATTATTTTTATAATAAAAGAGGTAGGATCTCCTTCAAAGTCAACGTACGGCCCCGCGCCAATCAATTGCTGAAAAATAGGGATATTTGAAAACTGGAAAAGAAAAGTAGACAAAACGCCACTTCGATTGTTTCCAACAAAGCCTCTTTGAGGGTCAAAATCTAGCCTGTACAATACTAACCTGTAAAGCTCATCATAATAGTTGATGAAAATAATTAATAGTGAAATCATGAAAATAATAAAAAACGATAAAAACTTCTTATTACTTATTTTCAGGAAAGCACCCATAAACAATAAAATTGACATAGCACCTATAAATAGCATTGATAACGATGCAAAGCCGGCTGCAAGGAAAATGGCAATACGGAATCGCGAACCAGAGTCATTATAATAAAAGAGCGAGAGCTCAATTGTTATCAATACAACCAAATATAAACCCAGAGTGCCGGGCTCCCAAAAAGCACCGGAAAAGCGATAATATGTCAGTCCGGATAAACTTATTTTGAACCATGCGGGGTAATAAGCCAGTCCGTAGAGGGAAACATACCCTTCAGGATTAGCATGATCGCTGGCATGAACCAGAACATCACTGTGTATAAAGCCTGTTAATGATAAGAAAAACACAGCAAGACCTGCTGTAAGCAAAAAACTATTAAACTTGCAATAGAGAAGCAATGCATCCTTTAAGCTTTTTCGATCGACAAAAAAAGGCACCAGGACCATGAGTAAAAGAATTATACCGGTCGGGATGATTGCATTTACGAATGTCAGCTCACCAAAAAATTTCGAAACATTAAATAGCAAAAATGCCATAATAAAAAAAATAAGGCCAGCTTGTTCACTGACAGATCCTTTGCGAAGAATAAAAGCCTTACGCGAAAATAAAACCAGTAATATAACGCACGCTAGCAATACCAGCATAGTACTACTTTCAGTCACTGAGAAGATCATATACTTACTAGTTAGGAGTAAAACTATAAATATTAGAAAACCGTCCTGTACTTTTAGCATGTTTGAATTCTTCGCTCTCGGTTTAAAACTGCATTTAATTTGAGAATATCAAACTGTAAAATTTACTTTTTGAGTATTTCACATTAAAAAATCATCACTTTTACCAACTAAAAAAATATTAAGTAGCATTTAGGGAAATAAGAAAGTTACTTTTTGCAGCAATCTTTTATCTAATATACAACCCTATGATGCTCAACATTCTAACATTGCGGTGAAGAAAATATCTCATTACAAATTTTATATTTCTTTTATTATAAGACAAAAATCGATAATCGAATATTGAGGCTAAAATAGCATCGTCTTTATTGTAATTAAGATGGTTTATCTGCTTAACGAATTTGCTTAAACAGCAACTATCTGAAATGACTGGGTTGGTAATGTATTGATAAAGATTCTCTTTGTCTTTTAAATGAAAATTACATGTTTCCCGTGAAACTTTGTCATGAACTTTTTTCTGTCGTTGATAATTCAGTGTAGATTCCTGCTTAGCATGTACCCGATAATATGTCAGGAATCTTTTTATATTAGTAATACTGCCTGACTTAGCTAACTCACTGATATAGGCGTAATCTTCGCCAGAATCCAGAGTCTCATCAAATAAAATTCCGATATTATTTTTTTGCATAAACGTTGGAAACCCGACAGGTGAACCAAAACATGTAAATAGCGTGTTAGCTTTCGCATTGAGGAATTTAAATACTTTTTTATTAACTGAATCAAATTTTTTATACCAGGTTCCACATCCCAGGTAGTCCGGATGTTTTTTAAGAAAATTGTACTGAGTTATTAATTTATCTTTATGATATATGTCGTCAGCATCACACCAGGCAATATATTCGCTTCGATTTTCAGCCAGGTTGAGCAACTCATTTCTTGTTTTAATAGTGCCTAAATTGTTTTTTCTTGGAATAAAAATCACATTATTCATTCCTTGAATCAAGGAATGAATAATGTTGACTGTTGAGTCTGTAGAACCATCATCAACAATTATAATTTCATAGTCATCTAAAGTTTGAACAAACAAAGACCTTAAACATTGCTCGATGTATTGTTCAGCATTAAAGCATGCAATTAGCACAGATACTTTTTTCATTTATAAATCCATTTGGAATTTTTTAACTTATAGGATAACTTCTGCAAATGCGGGTCGGCAAACCACTGCTCAGGACAAACAATATTTTTTTGTGTTCTTTCCGACCCAATTAATGCTGCCCAGAAGCTAAACGTACTGTTTGCTATAATTCCATTTTGATAAGTCGACATTCGGTAAAGATCGACTATATCAGGATATTGAAATAGCACATTATCCATAACATGCATATTTGATATCAACAAATTTTCTCTAACCCATGCTAAATCATTGCTATAAACATCAAATCTGATTTTTTTATCGAATACTTCAATTGCGCTATTGTAATACTCTTCAGTCATTATCCCATGCACAGCCATAGCTTGAGGAGTGCAATAATCTCCTCTTCTGACATGAATGAAACAGTACTCAGATTCAGATTGTACAAAATTGTTTTCTCTGGCAATTAAGTTTAATGCATCATAAAATATAGAGCTATATTTTTTCGCCAAATTAATATTTTGGAAGTAACCAAAAAAATAATTATAACTATCATCAGGAATCTCACCCCATTCCTTTTCTACATATATACTTCTAGGGAATAAAGTTTTTAATAATTTTAACTCTTTAGCTTTAATTCTTTTTGTAGATATAGCTCGGCAATTTTTGAAGCGTTCTCCTACAGTGCACTCTTCCAAATTAATAGAACACTTAGAGAGAAAATACATAACTTTGTCTCTGAACGTATTCTCCAGACCTAATGTGTCGATTTTCACTATATGACCTAAACTTTGCAAATGAAGAGCCAGACTTACCTGAAAAAGAACATTACCTAATCCGCCATAAAGATTAACAATTTTCAATTTTCTTAGCATCCAAATAGTTGATGATAAAACATATAAATGTCACGACTGCCATTATAGATGGCATAGCATAAACAAATATGTCAAAATTTAACTTATACATGAATACAATATAAATAACAGCAGAGATCATCAACGTTACTATAGCATTGACAATGAATTGCAATCCATTTTTGGATGTAATCATATTATACTGATATACGCTATTCAAAATACATCTGAACATATCAAACATCATACCGGCAGCAATAAATTTTACTCCTGATTGATACTCTTCAGATATTAATATCTTATATAAATTACTAGCCAAAAAATAAAGGGCAATTGTAGATAATATATATATAGCTGACATTTTAAAAAAATATGTCATCCATGCTTTTTTTATTGAGACATTCTCATTTCGATTATAAAGGGCTGGCATCAAAACTGTTGTAAACACTTTTTCTATGGCGTTTAAAAATTTTCCGCCAAAACCAAATCCCATAATAAATGCTCCCAATGCGGCAAGGGAAATGGCGTTTTCTAGTTGTAGTCTGAATCCTTGCGAATTGTACCATTGAAATCCTACCGCCACGCTTAATGGTAATGAAAACCTTAGTATTTGCTTATAAGGTAGGGTGGTCAACTTCGACAATGCACTATTCATATTAATAATATTTTTTACAATCAGCATTCTGATTGCAAAAATACACAGAGCCGCCTGAGCGAGATAAACACCCAGTAACCATAACTCGTATTTTTTGGCAACAACCTTTGCAAAAAAAACGGGAAATACGAAGGAAAACGTTGCACCTGTTATGGAGAGGATAACAAAAATATTTGAATAATGGTGTATATTAAAAATTGGCACCACGGTTTGGACCAGAATTGGTGTAACAATTGAAAAAATTAAAACAATACAGAATAAAACATTTAGTGAAAACCAGGGTGGGTCAATAAAAAATACCACCATTAACGTTATTAATGATATTATCATGGAATAAATAAATTCAAATACAAGTAAGGAACCAAGCCAATTTTCTTCACTCGATTTAATGTTATTTACCAAAATCCAATTCTGCAGCGGTGAGATAAAGAAAAGAACAACACCTTGCGTTATAGCAATAAATAGATTTAGCTTAGCATATTCGCTCGGTATCAGGTAATCCGAAACAATTTTTAGTAAAAAAAAGGCAAGCATAACCTCATATAAGCGTGAAAATGCAACTATCAGTTTCTTCATTTTCTTCACATCACTGTACAACGTCATATTCTGGCAAGTTATATCAGCTGGCATATGAATATCATTCAATTCCGGCTATTATAAGTAAAATTAAAAAGAGATAACCTACATTGGATACCCACTATTATGCATTTAAAAGCTTCATAACTTCCTGCGTTTTAGTATGCATTAACTCTGCATCGCCTCTCGATTCGACGTTTAGACGCACAACAGGTTCGGTATTAGAACAACGTAAATTGAAACGCCAGTTACAAAAGGACATACTGACCCCGTCAGTATAATCAATATCACTAGCCTGAGCCGCATAATATTGCTTTACACGCTCGATTGCTTCCTCTGGCATTTCCAGCTTACAGTTAATCTCACCACTCGCTGGCCAGGAAACCATGCAGTCTTGCGTGAATTCACTGAGCGTTTTCCCTGTCACACATAAAAGTTCACTCACCAATAACCAGGGAATCATCCCACTGTCGCAATAAGCAAAGTCCCGAAAATAATGATGGGCACTCATTTCTCCACCATAAATGGCACCTTCTTCTCTCATACGCTCTTTGATAAAAGCATGACCTGTTTTTGACATGATCGGTTTACCTCCAGCTTTCGAGACTAAATCAACAGTATTCCAGATTAAACGTGGATCGTGGATAATTTTTTCCCCAGGATTTTTTTCGAGGAATGCAGTAGCAAGCAAGCCTACTATATAATAACCTTCAATAAACTGCCCTTTCTCATCAAACAGAAAGCACCGATCAAAATCGCCATCAAAGGCAATTCCCATATCTGCGCTTTGTTCGATAACACTATCACGGGTATCTTTCCTACATTCCTTAAGCAATGGATTAGGAATACCGTTAGGGAAGTGTCCATCAGGATTATTATGCACTTTAACGAAAGTAACAGGGACATTAAGTTTTGTGAAACGCGCTTCTATTGCATCTATAATCGGACCAGCAGCGCCATTACCTGAGTTTATGACCAGCTTAAGCGGCTTAAAGGCCGTAAAATCGACATAGGTAAACAAATGATCGAGATAAGCATCCAGAACAGAAACCTTATGGTAGCTCCCACGTTCATTTACACTGACCTGAGGAAAATTATTCTCTTCAGCGAGACGCTGTATGTCCCGTAGGCCTGTATCGCCACTTAGAGGACGAGCGCCTGCCCGAACCAGCTTCATGCCATTATAATCTATTGGATTATGACTGGCGGTCACCTCAATGCCTCCATCCACACCCAGATGCCAGGTAGCGAAATAGATCTCTTCTGTGCCCGACAGACCAATATCAAGCACGTTTACTCCGGCATCCTGAAGCCCTCGAGCCAGTGCTTGCTTCAGGGATTCACTGGTTAGCCGAACATCTCCTCCTAACACTACAGTTTTTGGCTTCAAATATTCACCATAGGCGCGGCCAATAAGGACGGCAATATCTTCATTGAGTTCATCACCCAGACGACCACGAATATCATACGCCTTAAAACAGGTTAATTTTTTCATATGTGTAATCTTACTTAATTATATTCATTCTTTAGAATGCATCATAGCGCTCTTTGAATCGCACAATATCATCTTCTTCAAGATAATCCCCTGAACTCACCTCAATGAGATGAAGTGGTATTAATCCGGGATTCTCAAGACTATAAGTAGCTCCCAGTGGGATATATATAGATTCATTAGAAACCATAAGTCGTTTTTCTTCACCCAAAGTCACCAAGGCAGTTCCTGAAACAACCACCCAATGTTCTGAACGATGATGATGCATGCGAAGAGATAATCCTTCCCCCGGCTTCACAGTAATCTTTTTAACTTTGTAGCGATCACCTTGTTCAATTGCATCATATTTACCCCAGGGAGTGTAAACTGCCTGATGAGTGCGATACTCTTTTCGCCCAGCAGATTTAATATTCTCAACGATTTTTTTTACATCCTGCACATTTTGTTTGGCAGAAATTAACAAAGCATCTTTAGTCTGTACTATGACAAGATCTTTAACACCAATAGTAGCCACTAATGCTGATTCAGCGAATACCAAATTCTCCTGACTGTTATGACTAATAACGTCTCCCTGATGAACATTTCCCTCGTTATCTTTGTCGCTTATATCCCAAAGCGATAACCAGGATCCTACGTCACTCCAGCCTGCATCAAGAGGGACTACAACCGCATCATCAATTTTTTCCATTACTGCATAATCTATTGACTCTGAAGGACAATCAGTAAAACTATCAATATCTATACGAACAAAGTCTAAATCAGCTTTAGATTTTTCGATGGCGATCTGACAAGCATTCAAAATATCTGGTCTGAACTTCCTAAGTTCTTCGATATACCGACTTGCCTTAAATAAAAACATGCCGCTATTCCAGTAATAATTTTCTCTCTTCAGATATTCAGTTGCTTTTTCTTTATCAGGTTTTTCAACAAATTCATTAACATTGAATGCAAAGGATCTATCGCTTGCATTGGGTGAATTTACTTCACTTCCAGCATGAATATAACCATAGCCCGTCTCTGCATGCGTAGGAACAATTCCGAAGGTAACAAACTTTCCTGACACAGCCAGAGGAATGGCAGCATTCACCGCGTCTCTAAATTTGCTTTCATTTTTAATGGTATGGTCGGCGGCTAAGACTAGTAGCAAAGGATCATCTTCAGCGTTGTTTCGCAATGATGATAATGCTGCTACAGCAACTGCTGGCGCAGTATTGCGACCAACAGGTTCGAGAAGAATATTGTGTGCTAATTTACTAATATTTCGTAATTGTTCAGCCACTACAAAACGGTGCTGCTCATTACATATGACGACTGGAGAGGAACAGTTTAATCCTTCCAGGCGCATAATTGTGGCCTGAAGCATTGATAACTCACCATCTAAAACTAAAAATTGTTTAGGATATAATTCCCTGGAAAGAGGCCAGAGTCGACTACCTGTACCTCCAGCCATAACAACTGGAAGGAGTGGTGAATTATTCATCATTTTTTCCATTTATATTCAGACCAATCACGTCGGCAATTTGACTGCGTGATTTGAAGTAAACAAGGCTGTTATCGTGCACATTATCACGCTTTAAAATTTCTTCCGGCTCTAGCCACAAATAAGCGCTATGCTGTTCCGTAGTTAACGGTAGTCGCGATTGGTGCACGCGCAACATAAAGCAGAGTACAATATAATGTGTCGAGAAATCTTCCCCTGAAAAATTGTCTTTGTAAAAATGTTGCCATACGCCATTAAATTTTCCTTTTTCTAAATCAAATGTTATCCCTAGCTCCATCTTAGTTATTCTTCTAAAAGCATCATGGAGGGTTTCTTCTTTTCGTACCCTACCCCCGGGTACGAACCAGTATCCCTGAGCCGGGCGATTAGTGCGCAAACCTAGCAGACATTGTCCCGCCGGGTTTTCAACGACTAAATCAATTGAAATTAGCGGTGTACTTCGTACAATAGTAGCGAAGTCATCATTGCTTATAAACATGCTAACTCCTTGACCTACTCTTCCCCTCACAAGGTGTAGAATTCAGTCTTTACGCGTTTCATAGTTAAAAACCACACCCTATTCCCACAAATAGTTACGGTGAAGCTGGATGACTTTTATAAATATTTTTCTTATCATTTTTATATTTAATAAAATATAAATGTGGAAAAAATTAATTTTAAAAGTGTTTGTTTTTATAATTGAATATTAATTTCCACTAAGATGAAATCACATATACTTTAGAAGAGACAGAGCAAAATTCTTATAGTGGATATCACCTGACTGATTAGAAATTAAACTATAAACGCATATCTCACCTAAAACATGTTGATAGCCACGTCCGGAAGACGTAGCTTAAATCAACAATAAAATTTATCGAAGAACATACTTAAATACACTTATTCCAAAGGAATATGAACATCATAACCATGAGACTTCATCAATACATGCTTTTTAGCTGCTTCTAGGTCTTTAGCAATCATTTCAGCGATCATTTCCTTAAGGGTAGTCTCTGGTTTCCAGTTAAGTTTTTTATAAGCTTTACTTGGATCACCCAGTAATGTTTCCACCTCAGCAGGACGAAAATAACGTGGATCCACAGAAACAATCACATCACCCGGTTTTACACCCGGGGCATTATTACCAGTAACTGTAGTCACAATGCCCTTCTCTTCTATACCTTCCCCTTCAAAACGCAGTGTAATACCCAGTTCTTCTGCCGCCATTTCAACAAACTGGCGTACTGAATACTGCACACCAGTGGCAATAACGAAATCTTCTGGTTGCTCCTGTTGCAACATCATCCACTGCATTTTTACAAAATCTTTTGCATGACCCCAGTCACGCAAGGAGTCCATGTTGCCTAAATAAAGACATGGCTGCAACCCTTGCGCAATATTGGAAATACCGCGTGTGATTTTGCGTGTCACAAAGGTTTCACCACGGCGTGGAGATTCATGGTTAAACAGAATACCATTACAGGCATAAATTCCGTAAGACTCCCGGTAATTAACTGTAATCCAATATGCATAAAGCTTAGCAACTGCATATGGCGAACGTGGGTAAAAAGGCGTCGTTTCCTTTTGAGGAATTTCCTGCACTAACCCATACAATTCAGAGGTCGAGGCTTGATAAAAACGCGTCTTTTTTTCCAGTTTTAAACAACGAATAGCCTCAAGTAGTCGCAGTGTTCCCATAGCATCAACATCAGCAGTGTATTCAGGCGACTCAAAAGATACTGCAACGTGGCTCATTGCACCTAAGTTGTATACTTCATCCGGCTGAACTTCAGATAAAATACGGGTCAGATTGGAACTGTCAGTTAGATCACCATAATGTAAGTGAAATTTTGGATGATTTGAATAAGACTCCTGACAAATATGATCGATGCGTTCAGTATTAAACGAGGACGCACGACGCTTAATACCATGTACCTCGTAACCTTTTTCAAGCAGAAATTCTGCCAGATAGGAGCCGTCTTGTCCGGTTACTCCGGTGATGAGAGCTACTTTAGTCATATATATCCTGATTAATATTATTTAAACCATTGATCATTGTTCATGTTTAAAAAACAACGACCATATTGAATTCCAAAGACACTAACTGATATTAATAATTAAACTTATCAATAGCTAATATCAGTTAATCTCTGTTTTAATTATATTTAGTATTATTGCGATGTTATTAAGTTGACTGAGGAGGTAATTTTTAAAAGATTATCCCTGATAATAAATTTTAGTTCTGATAGCCGATTTTTACTTTTCCCTATCACCGAATCAGTAAATTTTATATAGCGATTCGCCGTCAAATAAATTAACCATAAATTAAATATCACAATAACATTGGAATATGTTAAATATACGGGGGGAAAGAAACATCTTTATTTTTTTTGCAAAACTCTACTGACAAGCAGAAACTTCCGCCGAGGCGGAAGTCCAACGTTTTCTTTAATCAAGCCACTCGGTATGAAAAACGCCTTCTTTATCAATACGTTTATAAGTGTGCGCGCCAAAGTAGTCACGCTGAGCCTGAATTAGATTTGCAGGCAGTACCGCTGAACGGTAGCTATCATAGTAGGCAATAGCTGCGGAGAACGTCGGTGCTGGGATACCATTCTGGACAGCATAAGCTACTACATCGCGCAGCGCCTGCTGATATTCATCTGCAATGTTTTTGAAGTAAGGTGCCAGCAGCAGGTTTGCGATGTCAGCATCATTAGCGTAAGCATCCGTAATTTTCTGCAGGAACTGCGCGCGAATGATGCAGCCAGCACGGAAGATTTTCGCAATTTCACCATAGTGCAAGTTCCAGTTATTCTCTTCCGATGCTGCTTTCAGCTGAGAGAACCCTTGGGCATAAGAGACGATTTTACCGAGATAGAGTGCACGACGCACTTTCTCAACAAATTCAGATTTATCATCTGGAATGGTGTTGACCGCTGGGCCGCTCAGCACTTTAGACGCTGCAACGCGCTGGGATTTCAGCGAGGAGAGGTAGCGGGCAAATACTGATTCAGTGATCAGTGAAAGCGGCTCCCCAAGATCCAGCGAGCTCTGGCTGGTCCACTTACCGGTACCTTTATTCGCAGCCTCGTCCAGGATCACATCAACCAGGTAGTTGCCTTCTTCATCTTTCTTGGTAAAGATGTCTTTAGTGATGTCGATCAGGTAGCTGCTCAGTTCGCCTTTATTCCATTCACTAAAGGTCTTAGCCAGATCGTCATTACTCAGATTCAGGGCATTTTTCAGCAGAGAGTAAGCTTCAGCAATCAGTTGCATATCGCCATACTCAATACCATTATGTACCATCTTCACATAGTGACCTGCACCATCTGGGCCCATATAGGCTACGCAAGCTTCACCTTCTGCACGTGCTGCAATTTTATCCAGGATAGGCGCGACCAGTTCGTATGCTTCTTTCTGACCGCCAGGCATGATTGATGGACCTTTCAGTGCGCCTTCTTCGCCACCGGATACACCCGTACCAATAAAGTTAAAGCCCTGTTCAGAAAGTTCTTTGTTACGGCGAATCGTATCTTTATAGAAGGTGTTACCTCCGTCAATCAGGATATCGCCTTTGTCCAGGTGTGGAGTCAGTGAGGCGATAGTTTTATCCGTTGCCTCACCAGCCTGGACCATTAGCAGAATTCGGCGTGGTTTTTCCAAAGAGTCTACAAACTCTTTTATCGTATAGAAAGGAGCCAGCTTCTTGCCCGGATTTTCGGCGACAACTTCGTCAGTTTTTTCACGTGAGCGGTTAAATATAGATACAGTATAGCCGCGGCTTTCAATATTCAGAGCCAAATTACGGCCCATAACCGCCATACCTACAACGCCGATCTGTTGCTTGGACATTATATACTCCTGTCTGATAGATTAGCTATCGATAATTGATACCGACCTTACTGATAATGTTAACTTAGGTCGTTGTAAAGGAGAAGCAATTGATGTGATAGATTTGCTTCAGCTAAAGCATAATAATTAAACAACTCGGTATGAATATATACTTCTTAGATACCATTTTGGCTGGTAATTCAAGTGTTTTTCGCAATAAGGATTTTGCAAAACTGGCATACAAATATGTTTATTTTCTGAAAACAGCTCGCCATGCATAGAAACCAAAACATACGCAGCACTTTAGTAAAGAGAGTTTTTCAAGCTCCCGATAAATTTGCCATTGCCTTTTTGCTTTTTTATATTTATTTCTAGATATTGAATTGGGAAGCACACGATATTTCATCAACACTTCATTTATTGGATAAGCACAGCAGCCCATTTTTAATAGCTTGAGCCACAGAGCATAATCCTGCCCTGTAAGCAGTAAAGGCATTGACAAGTCAGAAAACGCTGCTTTACGTAACATTACTGTTGAACAACCCAAAGTAGCTTGCTTCTTGAGCATATCCTGATAATCAACCGCATTAATTTGTTTTGAATCAACAACTTTATTCAAAGATTGACTTTTATCATTAATTAATTCATAAGCAGTGAAAGTGAAATCGTGTTTTTTGTTCAACATAACAGATAATTGCAATTCCAGCTTATTCGTCGTCCATAGATCATCACTATCTATGAAGGCAATAAAATCGCCAGATGCAGCGCTCAGAGATTTATTACGAGAAACCGCAGCTCCACTATTGTGCTCGTTGCGGGAAATTTTAATCTTTTCGTTGCTGGCGGCTAATTCCAATAGGTATTCATATGTCCCGTCATTAGAGCAATCATCAGTTACTACCCATTCCCAGTTTTTATAGGTCTGCTGCACAATAGAATCATAGGTTTCACGAATGTAAGGCAAAGAATTATAAGTCGCAGTTATTATGGAAATTTTAGCACTATTCATTATATATGATACACCGGATAATTTTAAAAAGAAGAAGTTACCCCTGCACGACGCCTTTAATAAGAAGTTTCATGCTTTCAATATAGCCTTGGGGAATCTTAAATAAATTCCGTCTTCTGATAAAAAATATAATTGCTAAAAAGGGGGCCAAATTACCATAGACGCGTTTCAATGTGATGCCACGTGCAATTATACTTTTGGCATCAGGAACCATGCCAGTCGAATCCATCGGGTGAAAGGCTATCGTCTCCGGAACAAAAACAATTGTACCTTTCGCTGCTAAAACTTTGGCTAAAAAAACAGCTTCATCGCCAATTGGATAAGTACTTCCTGCTCCCATATCCTCAGGGAATTCAGGAACTCTTCTATTTTTCATAGATATTTCAATGGTCCCAACTGACAGAATACTCATTTTATTTTTTTTCGTGACCCCGTTGGGGTATTTTTTTCGAAAGCGACCATATTCATCTTTAATACTGAACAAAATAACATCGTCGCTAAATTTTTGGTGCTGACTTACTAATAAATTGTAAATATCATCACGTAAAAGAACATCATCATCACAAAAATAAACAATATCCGCCGTAGCTCTTTTAATGAGTATATTACGGCTTTTTGTTACCCCTATTGTTTCTGAAGCAATATAAGTGACGTCTTCACGGTTCAAAAAATCCAATTTATTATCTATAAGGGATGGATTTTGATGACATATATAGTAATGTACTGCGTCATTTTTAGGTAAGATGATGTTCTCTATTGCGGGCAGTCGCTTACCAAAAGTAGAAATCAAAATATCGAGCGTCATGTAATTTTCCACCTTCTAAGCAGCCAATTAATTTCCAGTTTTATCGTTAACGATGTTTTCTATTGGAAAGTCATACAAATGAAAAATCTTGTGAAATAACAAAACCACGCTACCGCCCCTGGCTCCCAGCAACCAGTTGCTGCATCAACGTCAGCTATGTGTACTAAGCAACAGGATACGCGCACGGTACGCCTCTAAATCCAGAATTATCCTAAAACAACTTTAGGTCTTTCTGCTGTACTTATCACGAGCCTGTTGCCAAAAGGAACGCCGATTTTCGTACTTCCCTTTGTCATAAACAAGCTAAGATTAGGCAAATTTTACATTAAGCCCAAGGATAATTGCATTTTGTACGTTTAAGTGGTTATTTCACACGCAATCGGGGCCATTTTTACCCATTATCTGAATAATGTACTCCGTCAGGGTATTGATTTACATGGCTTCACAAAAAAAATGCTCCCCTTTCAATACAATAAAGGGGAGCGTTCTTATGAGCTTTTCAACATTATCTGTAACCGTTCGGATTCTTACTTTGCCAGTTCCAGGTATCACGCATCATCTCATCAATGCCGCGTGAGACGCGCCAGTCCAGCTCTTTGTCCGCCAGTGAGGCATCGGCCCAGAAGGCAGGCAGATCGCCATCGCGGCGCGGTTTGATGTCGTAAGGGATCTCCTTACCTGCCGCTTTCTCAAACGCCTTCACCATTTCCAGCACCGAGTAACCAACGCCCGCGCCCAGGTTATAGGCTTTATAACCGGTGACCGCATCGATGTGATCCAGCGCTTTCAGATGCCCTTCCGCCAGATCCATGACGTGAATATAGTCACGCTCGCCGGTGCCATCTTTGGTTGGGTAGTCACCACCAAAAATGCCCAGCTTCTCCAGACGGCCAATCGCAACCTGGGCGATGTATGGCAGCAGGTTGTTAGGAATGCCGTTCGGATCTTCGCCAATCTCACCAGACTCATGCGCGCCAACCGGGTTGAAGTAGCGCAGCGCGATGGCTTTAAACTCCGGGTTGGCTTTGGCATAGTCACGCAGAATCATCTCAACCATCAGCTTCGAGGTGCCGTAAGGGCTGGTCGTGCCGCCAATCGTTGTGGTTTCCACATAGGGGACAGGCGCATCAGCACCATACACCGTCGCGGATGAACTGAAGATAAACTGATTGACGCCAGCAGCGCGCATCTCTTCCAGCAGAACCAGCGTCCCGGTGACGTTGTTCTGATAATAGGCCAGCGGAATACGGGTTGACTCCCCTACCGCCTTCAGGCCGGCAAAGTGGATGACCGCAGAGATATCATGCTGAGTAAAAAGATCGCGCAGGCAGGCGCGATCCAGAATGTCACCTTCGCAGAAGGCCGCCTTTTTGCCTGTCAGTTTCTCGACCCGGCTCAGGGATTCCCGTGAGGCGTTACTCAGGTTATCCAGCACCACCACGTCGTCGCCACGCTCAAGCAGCGTCAGCACCGTGTGAGAACCGATGTAGCCCGCTCCGCCCGTAACTAAAATAGCCATGTTAACTCCTTGTCAGCCCGCGCAGCGGCGCGGCCATGATCGAATGACGGATTACTTTGCCAGAATGGTCTGGATAGCATCGCGGAATTCCCGGCCCTGCGCATTGTTACGCAGTCCCCAGGAGACGAACGCTTTCATATAACCCAGCTTACGGCCACAGTCAAAACTTGTACCGGATAGCTGGTGCGCATCAACCGGCTGCTTTTTCGCCAGGCTGGCGATGGCGTCGGTGAGCTGATAACGGCCCCAGGCGCCCGGCTCCAGATTTTCCAGCTCAGCCCAGATATCCGCAGAGAGCACATAGCGTCCCACAGCAGCCAGGTCAGAATCAAGCGTCTGTGGATTTTCAGGTTTTTCAACGAAGTCGACGATCTCGCTGATCTGCCCTGGGTTATCCATCACGTCACGGGTTTTGATTACCGAGTATTCGCTCAGATCGGCTTCCGGCATGTGGTGAGCCAGTACCTGGCTGCGGCCAGTTTCTTCAAAGCGGGCAACCATCGCCGCCAGGTTATAGCGCAGCGGATCGGCGGTAGAGTCGTCCAGCAGCACATCCGGCAGGATAACCACAAAGGCTTCGTCATGCAACATAGGACGTGCGCAAAGGATTGAGTTCGCCAGGCCCAGCGGCTGAGGCTGACGTACGTTCATGATAGTAACGCCCGGAGGACAAATTGACTGCACTTCACTCAGCAGTGAACGCTTGACGCGCGCTTCCAGCAGCGCTTCCAGCTCATAGGAGGTGTCAAAATGGTTTTCAACGGCATTTTTCGAGGCGTGAGTGACCAGGACAATTTCCTTGATACCTGCCGCCACGCATTCGTCGATGATGTACTGAATCATCGGCTTATCCACGACGGGCAGCATCTCTTTAGGAATGGCTTTTGTAGCAGGGAGCATGTGCATACCCAGACCCGCAACGGGGATAACTGCTTTAAGCTTGGTCATAATTTTTCCATATAAATGAGGTAAAAAGCGTTCATCGATTATGCATTAAAGAAATGATTAGCAAGTATAATCTTAATCTGAAAATGGTATCGCTGAAGGCCTTAATTAACCCACTATCAGGCAAAAGTAACCCGTGGATTTGCCTTAAGAGGCGGCATGATTATTAAGCGGAAATAACTATCAGGCGATGGGTATAATTTCACACCATTTTATCCCGCGTAATATTAAGCCGACTAAAATAAAAAAAGGCAACCGTCTGCACGGTTACCTTTTGTTTAACATGAAATTTAACGTCAGAACCAACCGCTAAACCACTCAGGCCGGATATAGAGATTATAGTAGCTGACAAGCCCCATAATACCCACGAAAGCCACCGAGACGGCTACCCACTGTCGGGCATAGGGGATAAAGCCAATACCAATGACAGGTTTGATAAAGAACGGATGGGCGAAGGCTGAAATCAGTACCTGGGAGAGTGAGAGCGTCAGCGCCACGTACCAAACGTTCGGGTAGAACCAGGTCGTTGCCAGCACCATTACCACGATGATACTTGCCACCACGTTCCAGTAGAACTCGGAGTTGGTACGGCCGTTTGCCTGCGAAATGGCCCCGGTCAGCCCGCCCATAGGTCTCAGCATACCAAACAGCAGCATCAGTGGGATAAGGTGCCCTACCGTTTCATGCGCCGGTCCATAAAGTACCCGGACAATCACTGGCGAGAGAATGCCGATGCCCAGATAGAGCAGGCTGCTGAACAACATAATGACCAGCGTGCCCTTCAGGAACAGCTTCTGCAACTGCGCCGGCTCATGCTGCTTCTCAGCAAAGCGCGGCAGCGCAAGACGGTTAATCACCGGCGTAACCAGCTTGAGCGGCTGAAGCACCAGCTCCTTCGCCAGCGAGTAAATGCCCAACATTTCTGCGCCCATAACTTTGCCCACAATCAGCGAGTCGGCCTGGGTGCGAAGCTGGTTAATGGTCTGGGAACCCAGCTGGTAAATGCCATACTTAATGGAGCTGAAAAAGGTCGTCTTATCAAATTCAAAAGTGGGGCGCCAGGACTTTTCGCCAAACCAGATCATGCACATAATACGCATAACGGCATTTGCAAATAAGCCAAGAATAACGGCAGAGACATTCAGCGGCGTGTAATAAAGCAGACCCACGGTGAACAGAAAGGCCAGCAGTTTCGTGACCATTTCTATTTTCGCCAGCAGCACCATGCGTTTGGTTTTAATAAAATGCGCCTGATATTGCGACAGCGAACCCAGCACCAGGAAGTTAAGACTTGTGAGCATAATCAGCCCGGTCAGCTGCGGAATATGGTAAAAATGCGCGATCGGCCACGCGATCGCAATCAGCAGCAGGCCGGTCAGCAGGCTGAGCAGCACGTTCACCCAGTAGATAGTACTCTGTTCTTTACGGGTAATGTTCTGGCGATGCACAATATAGCTGCTCATCCCCATATCCTGAAGGACCATCGCCACCGCCAGGATCGCATTGATAATCGCCAGGATACCCAGTTCACTCGTTTCAAGCTTGCGGGCGAGCACGCCAAGCTGCATCACCTGAAGCGCGGCGGCAAAGCAGGTGCCGCCAAAAAGCCATGCGGCCTGGTTTTTTAAACCACTCACGCCAGTTGCTCCAGAATTTTCGCCAGATCACGGTAGGCGATATGCTGATTAAATTCCGTTTCCACTTTTTCTCTCGCGGCATGCACTACGGGCGCGACGTCAACTTCACTCTTCGCCAATCTGAGCAGGATTTCACCCAGTGCTTTCGCATCCCCTTCTGGCGCCAGCCAGCCGGAAACGTTGTTTTCAATAAGCTCAGGAATGCCGCTGTGATCGGTGGAAACAACCGGCAGTCCTACCGCCATCGCTTCCATCAGTGCAACAGGGATCCCTTCCATATCGCCATCGGCGGCGGTGAGAGACGGTAACAGGAAAATGTCCGCTTCATCGAGATAACGCTTAATCTCCTCCTGCGGCTTAAAACCCACCATTTTCACGTTCTCTTCCAGATTCCATTTACGGATGTCTGCCTGAAGTGCTTCCTCAAGGTCGCCATTGCCGATGATGGTGTATTCAAAGTTGGCGCCCTGATCTCTCAGGTATTTGCAGGCTTCAACGGCGACGTTAAGGCCTTTTTTCTCGGTCAGACGGGCAACGGAGAGGATGCGCAGCGGCGAGTGAAGCGATTCGCGCGCCTTAAAATTGAATTTCTCAGGCTCAATCCCCATCCGGGTAACCTGAATTTTTTCGGGCGGACAGCCCATGGTAATCAGCTTGTTTTTCCACAGATTACTGATCGGCAGCAGCAGTTCGCTCTGGCGGAAAAGGTGCTGGTAATCCTGTTTATGTTCTTCGAGAATATGCCGGCGGGAAATATCGGCACCGTGAAAAACGGTTACCTGTTTACCGCGCAGCACATTAAGCTCACGCAATTTATTTGCCAGCGCGCCCGCATAACCGAAGTGCACCAGAAAAACGTCCGCCGTGATGGTCTCTTTGGCGTGGGCGACAATCGCCGGCAGCAGCAGTTTGATAGACTGTGCCCCATAGCGGCCCACGTTCAGCGATTTGAACGTCGCTGGCTTAAAGATTTTTGGCAGGACAATTTGCAGACGCTGCTTCAGCTTTTCCTTACCGGTATCTTTATCTTCAGGAAGAAGGTAATGAATCTTATCGGCCAGGTTATATTGGTCGAAAGCACCATGCCGGTTAACCAGATCGCCGGGAAAAACCGAAATGATGTCAACGTCATAGCCGTTGTCAATAAAATGGATGACCTGATTAAGCACGAAGGTCTCTGACGAGACCGGAAACCGCATAGTGAAGAAGGTAAGTTTCATCGATTCACCCTAAAATCCTGACGACGTCTTCAGTAATTTTATTTCCGAGGATCCTTTCCTGTTCAACTGCGAGATCGACCTGCTGCTTCACCGCCTCGTAGTTATCCAGGATGCCATTGACTTTAGTGATGATGCTGCCATCCATTAAACTTTTCACATCGGTCGCCATATCCGGCAGGCCCAGCTGATTCATTACGCCCAGCGATTTGTGCTCATAGTTAATCGCCACGGCAGGTGTCCCAAAGTTCATGGAGATTATCGCGGAGTGCAGGCGGGTCCCGATGGTCAGATGACATCCGGCCAGCAAAATACCCAGCTCCAGATCGTTGAATTCATCCATAATGACGTGGTAATTCTCTTTCTCAACCACCTGATCGCGCAGCGTCATGGCGACCATACGGTCATCTTTATGATAACTGTCGATGCCGGTACAGGTAGACATCGCCACGACCTGGTAGCCACGGGCAATCATGGCATTAATTACTTTGCCGTAAGCGGCCTCATATTCCTGCTGCGTGATGCCCAGACGTTTATCAAACGGCGCCAGTTCACGGACCGTGATGGCAATTGTTTTTTTCGCAGCAATCTGCTGCTGCCAGTGAACCAGGTTATAAGCAGGTGATTCCACATTGCGCGCCCGGACCAGGAAGGCAGTGTCCGCGCCCTGCACCACTTTCTCTGTGGTAATGTTACTTTTCTTCATCATTTCCAGGCTGACGCTTTCGCGCAGTACAAGGCTGTTCACCCGGGCGAAGACAAAATTGGCAATTTCGTTGAATCTTTCTTTCTGGAAAGGTCCGACGCTGTGCCCAATCATATAGACAGGTTTTTTCGCCAGCAGCGCACAAAGCGAGTGCTCAAACTGTAATGGGCCATAAAGATCAACAAAGAATGATCCCCCCACCTGAATAACAGCATCATACTGCTGAAGCTTATTGGTGAAATCCTGCAAATATTTAGGAACGGCGAAAGACTTAAATATCCCGCGCCCGCTGATATGCGCCATCATAATTTTTGGCATCAGTCGGCGTTTTACCTTATCGATCAGCCGGCTCTTCTTTTTCGTTTCCAGGTAGAGTTCATCCGGCATGATCTCCCGCTGCAGAAGATATCCTGAGCTGGTGGGATAGCGACTGATGACATCTATTTCCAGGTCGTTTCTTGCGAGGTTAAGCGAATCAATAATCCCACGTAAAATAGCGCCATCACCACGATTTCCACAGGTGTGATTGCCAACCAACAAAATCTTCATAGAACCCCACAAGTTTTTTTGTAATTTTACAATATATTATTAACCATGCCGGCTAAATAATTAAGAGTAATTATCCTAAAAATCAACAGAGTACTCCGTCTGAAGCTTTACAGAAGGAGGTGACGTAACGTGACATTCACTGGCAGGTTACTGCTCTGCACCGGGCAAAAACCCGGCAAATCGCTTATTTTTTTAAGGCAAACCAAGGTACGGCAACCTGCTGACCATTCACCACCACCGAGATATAGCCGCCCGGCTGTGAAGTCTCGACCTCCTCTTCTTTGAGGCGCCGCGACTGCATTAACAGATCGCCCTGCTCATTAGCACCGATGCCCGCTTTTCCGTTGTGCAGTGAAAAACGACGCACCGCACGGTGCGCTTTATCCCCTTGAGGCGGATTTTCTGCACTCATCTTGCTGTCAAAGCGAGCACACTGACCGGTGCTGAACCGATCCTTCGCCGTGGTTTTCATTAACACGCCTGCTGAACCGACCCAACCCGTCAGCTTTACATAGACTCTGGTATCCGCATCTTGCCTGGTGGTATAGATCACATCGACGATGGGACTGCTGCCTTCAGCATGCCAGCTGGCTTCAAAGCCTTTCACCTTCCGGTGTAAACTGATTAGCGCCCTGCCGCCCGTGTTACGATCAACAACAACATTTTTGAGCGGCTTGCTGTCTGTACCGTTACTGAACTGCGACTGACCCAGTATTTCGATTTCCCAGCTGTCGCCCACGTCCGGCGTATGGATGTTACCAAGCAGAAACCATTTTTCCTGATTGCTGTGGTTTTCAAGGCGAAAGCGGGAAGTCAGATAGTTGTACTTCATGCTGCCATCAACCGCGATCCCCCAGGATTCCACGCGGGTGGAGCCACGCTCGAAGGCGCTGAGCCATTCATCTCCGCTCTGCGAGTTATCAATCCAGCTACCGGACTGCAGATTGGTCTGGCGCATATTAAGCCGCGAGAAGTGGGCATTCAGCGGATTATCACAATCCTCAAGACTCAACGCATCGACAATCCACTGTCCGTTGGAAATATCGCCGGGAAACTCGCTATGTTCGATCCAGCCGTTATGGATGAGGGACTGTGTACAACGAGGCAGATTAAGCACTTTGCCTTTGGTGCAATATTGCACGTTGAAATTGGAGAGTTCGATCGCCGTGCTGTGATCCCAGTTGCCTTTTTTGGTCATAGACCAGGTGGCTTTAATCACATCGCCGGTGCAGCGCTTTGCATACCATTGATCAACTTTACAGTCGAGCGTATCGATCAGGCTGAGCGAGACGCCCCCGACATTAACGAAACGCAAACAGGAACCCCGGAAATATTGTCCGGCCGGGCAACTGTTATGGAAAATGCCCTGCGTATTTGCGCTTTTATTGGTCTGGCCGTCGAAACTGATATTGCTGATTTCAACCCAGCGGGCATTTACCTTAAACAGGAAGTCGGCATTGCCATCTGAAAGCAGCGTGGTGGACGGAAAATAGCCGAAATTAACCGTCGCGCCTGATAGCCTGAAAAAAGGCAGATAGTTATCTGCAATATCAAATGAAGAGAGAAAGAAACGCCCGGCGGGAAACTGGATCGACAATCGCTGGTTTTTATTCTGCGCCCAGCGATACATCGCCATCACGGCAGGGCGGCAATCCGTTTCGCCGTCCGCGATCGCGCCGAAGTCAAACAGCGTCATCCGGTTGAGATCGTCAGCTACACGACGCCAGTGATAATCTTTGCCCGCTGAAGCAATATAGCCGCCGTCATCTTCCGCCTGCGTAAGTTCACCGACAAACGCGCCGCCGCCCACGTTTGATCCCGTATGCCAGCCCTGAAGGCGTACTTTCGCACCGGCAAAGAGCGGGCGCGTCTGCTGAAGATCGGCCCAGGAGGCGATCTCTCCGATAAGCTGATAGCCCGAGGGCTGAGCGAGGCGGCGGCTGAATTCAGACACGCCGCTGTTTTTCACATCCGGAACGTAGAACAGCTGCTCATCGCGATCGTTATAGAGCGCCATTGAGTATTCGCTGTCTGACCAGAGCGCGCCTTTTTCAGCCACAAATTTCTTCAACGTGTCGCTGGTCAGCATAATGGGCTGCTGCAGCAGAGCGACCTCACCCCGGGCATTCTTAAAGAAGACGTCGGCGAGGTTCTGCGGCTGGGTCGGGTCCTGACCCGCTTTCCCTATATAAAGCTTACCCCTGAAATCCTGCCAGAAGCGGTCCGGCATGGTAAAGACATCGTCAGGGGAGAAAATAGGCACGTCGCTTTTGGGAATGGCTTCTTTAGGGACTTTTTTAAGTTTTACCGGCCCCCACTCATCGCCACGCGCCTGGGCTGGCAGCGCGCCTAATGCCGCGGTAGCCACAACCGAAGAGAATGCTGTCCGGATTAAATCTCTGCGTTTCATAGAAAATTCCGTGGTTAATTAATGAATTGCGGGTATTTATCCAGAGTATTTTTGCGCCGGGCTGTTATTTGTATTTTGCTTCCTGGGCCGCGACTGCCGCTAAAAGCGGCAGCGGGTCCTGCCGGCTTGCGTATTAGCCCTCTTCAAGGGGCTATTACTGAGATAAACATGGCGTGACTGGCTCAGCCTTTGCGATCTTTCTCATAGAGAAACTGCATCACGCTGGCAGGCATCACACGCGTGGAAGTGCGGATCAAAAAGTAGAGCGTGCCGTTTATCAGGTTGGTCTGTTTCAGCTTCATCTTGAGCGCATAAAGCTGCATTTCACTTTTGATATAGGTCATGCCGCGACGCTTGCTCACCATCTCGCTGCCAGCCCTGACCTTCATCAGCACCTCATGCTGATTGGCGACCTGATAACCCTGCGCCATCATCCGCAGCCACAGGTTGTAATCTTCCATAAACAGGTGATGCTGATAGCTGCCTGCTGCAATCACTTTATCTTTACGGAACACCACGCACATATGGTTGAACGGGTTTTTCATTCGCGCGAACTGGCGGATCTCTTCATTGCTGAGCGGCAGGCGTTTCAGACGCTCTTTGCCATGCTCATCAAACTCAATGACGGCAGCGCCCAGCAACGCCACATCGGGATGCGCTTCCATATAAGGGATCTGCATGGCAAAACGTTCAGGCAGGCAGATATCGTCGGTATCCATACGCGCCACGATATTGTGCGTACAGCGATCGAGGCCTGCGTTTAACGCTTTGCCCAGCCCGACATTCTTCTCCAGCGGTAAGATGATTATCGGGAGTAACCCCATCCACTTCTCCACCACGGCCTTCAGCGTGTCGCCGACCAGACCGTCATAGACCAGGACAATTTCATCCGCCTGCAGCGTCTGCTGATGTAAACTTTGCAGGCACTGTTCGAGATTGTCGGCCTTTTCCCGGTTATAGAGTGAAATAAGTACTGAAAACATATTACCTTCTTATTAATTCAGGATGTCGTTCCATTTCTTTAAGATCAGCGTCGGTCCGTAATTTTCGGAATTACGCCAGGCCGCCTGTGCTAACGCTTTTCTCTTTTCGTTATCAGCGATCAGTTCATTCAGATGGCGAACAAAAAGATCGTCATTGTCATATTCCACGACGTAGCCATCATCTTTAATGATTTCCGCCGGACCGGTTTTACAGTCGAAGGCAATGGCCGGTAGCGCAAAATCTTTCGCCTCAATCAGTACCATCGGCAGGCCTTCATAGCGCGAAGTCATAATAATCATGCCAGCTGAACGGTAGAATTCATTGATTTGCTTATTGGGCGTGACGATTTCCGTACTCTCTTCGAGGCCGCTGGCTTTAATCTTTTGCAGCAGCTCCTCCTGCTCTTCGCCTTTACCAACAATTTGCAGCTGCCATCCCTGCTTATTCACCTTTTTCCAGACATCCAGCATACGGCCAAAATTTTTCTGGTAGGTGAGCCGCCCCACCGCCAGGACTTTATTTTGTTTCTGGGCGTACAGCGTGTCGAAGCTAACCGCCTCACGCTCACCGGCAAAAGGCGAAATGTTCCTCACCACATGGACGTTTTTCACCTTGTATTTGGTCTCAAGGTAGTGCTTGTCGTGGTTGGTTAATACGGCGATCTTATCGGCGAGCGAATAACAGAACACTTTCAGCTTACGAATGGCGGGCTTGAAGGTTTCAATTGAGACGTGATCGCAGCAGATAATCTTAGCTTTAATCCGGAACAGCTTCAGCGCGAGGATCGACTGAACGGAGAGCTTACCCATCGAAATAATCATAATTCCGTCGGGGTGCTCGCCGCGGGCGAAGCGGATAAACTCCAGGAGTTTCATCTGGCGATTGGCAGAGCGGGCATAGCGAATTTTGACTTCAGGCGCGATCGGATAAAAAGGCTCGCCCTCTTCCAGCGAAAACAGCGTGACATCATAATTGTCCTTGCACAGTAAACTTGACAGCGTACTGGCCACGCGGTCGGTGCCGCCACTGTTGGAAATTCTGTCGATAAGAATCAGCAATTTGTACATTCAAATCATCCCATTTATAAAATCGATCCAAGCTATCTGGGGAAATACTCCCCCGATAAAATCACTGGCTGGCTTCGCCAGCGAACAGGGCATGCTTAAAAAACAGAAGTTACTGTCGCCAGTAACTTCTGTGTACTGCGTAATGATATTCAGCGACGCTGAAAAATTCAGATGCTGGAGAGCTTACCCAAACAGCCTGAACAGGGGCGCCACGCTATAACCGAGAATAGACTGCGCGGAAAGAATCGTATTGTAGGCAAGATAATAGGACGTAATAGCAAAAAGTATCCCAAAGTTTATTAAGATATTTCTTATCCGCATCATCAGGAAGGCAAACAGCAGCGGCTCAGTATGCAGGAACAGATTGCCGACCCTGCCGCCGAATATGGTAAAGTCAGAGAAGGTAATACGGATAGCCGCACCTAAGCTGTAAGTGATGAGTAACAGATAAACAAAGCGATCTCCTTTCATGATGCCATTACGGAAGTAATAGATCGTGAACATAAACACAAAGGCGATATTTTTCAGGTTAGCCAGTCCAAACACCGGCGCTGAGGCATCAAAGTTGGTGCCGGTATAACTTACCGCCCTTTCACCCAGCCCCGGAATGATCCCCAGCGAGTCGAGGAACAGTTTCCTGCCACCAATAATCCCTAACGGGATGGCGCACATAATCAGGAAAAGAGGCAGATACTTTCTTTCCCGCAGAAAAATAAAGGGTAAAACCAGAATAATGGTATAGCCTGTCGCGTGTGACTGGGTACTCAGCACAAAGAAGCAGGCCGCCAGAATATATTTTCTCGTGGCGAGTGAGCAGACAAACGCAACAGCAAAAGCACTGGAAAGGCCAAAGCGAATCTGGTTCATATCCTTGTTTATAAACAGGTGAGCTGAATATAAGCAAAGCGAGCAGAGCATCAGCGGTGCATATTTTCTATAGCAGTAGGCGTTAGTGGTAACTGCAATCGCACAGATAAAGAAAAGAAAGTAGTAGCTTTCCCGGGTAAACAAAGAGAAAAACCAGGCCAGCAGCATGAACAGTTTTTCATATCGGTAAGTATCGGTGATTGCCTCATAATCCGTTATCTGTAACTGATAAAAGAAGTTATGAAAGAAATCCAGGTACTGATGATCGTCCATCCCTGAATTTGCACCACGAATCCCGCCAAAGATGATCAGTGCCATGGTGCAGATAAAAGCCAGGTAAGTAACAAAGCGTTTAATCCTGGTGTCATTCAGTTGGTTTATTGCTGCCAACTCAAAAATACAGCATGCCATAATGCTGTAACTGATAATCCAATAAATTGCCATGCTAATTTTCCGCCGTATTATTCTAATCGGTGCTATTTTTTCGACAAGCGTTCAGAAAACTTCTGTTTTATACGACCGATAAAATAATTGCGATTACCTTTATTTGTCAGGAAGAAATATTGCGCGAAGCTGAGGCTGGCATGGAGGACTTTGCCATCCATTTTGTAGCGAATTGGAAGCTTATAGGCTTTATAGGTGTAAACATCCCGCTTACTCAGGTACGGGCTCATACTTTCCAGCCAGAAGCTGGAATACTTCACAGACTCGCCTTTATGACTCGAGTTAAACGAGGTCACCATATGATAATTGGCCAGCGGTTTGGCAATCATATTGAATTCGAAACCACTTTTATCCGCCCGGATGCAGAAGTCGTAATCCTGATGACGGATAAAACGTTCGTCGAATTTAATTTCGGCAGCGTGTTCACGTTTCAGCACAATGGTACTGGTCTGAATAAAACCGTAGCAGCCGAAGAGATATTCCGCGATGCTTTCGTCACTGGCGGGCAGGTTCAGCGGCATAACTTTAAGGAATGCCCCATCCTGAATAATATTGACCTGGCTGAAGATCACCACGCGATCTTTGCCCTGTGCGGTCAGCTCTTCAATTCTTTTGGCGGTTTCCAGCAGCTTATCCTGATGCCACTCATCGTCAGCATCCAGGAAGCAGACATAATCGCCCGTTGCCAGATCGATACCTTTGTTTCTGGCTCCTGCGCCGTTGAGTTTCACCTCAGACAGCAGCAGCGTTTTCTTCAGTTCGCTGTAGCGCTCGCCGTTAACCACGTCGGCCAGCTTTGCGGCATCGGCGGATTTATCGTCAACGATAATCACTTCAAAGTTCTGATAACTTTGCGCCTTAACGCAGTCAAGCGTCGTGATAATTGATTCTGATGCATTATATGCAGGAATGACGATGGAAAAGAAAATATCCTTCATTGCCAGGCACCTTTTAACGTTACGAAGAAACGGCTTAATTAGAGATGATTTCCGGTAAAGAGCGCCCTCCAGCCACTGGCTGAAAGGCGCCTCTCCTTACGCTTTACTTTTGCTATCACCTTTATAGCTGTAATCGTAATAATCATAACCGTAGCCATACGCATTTGCGGCACGGCGCACCACGGCATTAAGGATAACGCCCTTAATATCAATGCCATTTTGTGCAAAGCGCTTGTAGCTGAAGTCTACTTCTTTCAGCGTATTGGTTTCGAAACGCGCCACCATCAGCGAGGTGCCGGCAAGCTTGCCGATAATGGTCGCATCGGTAACGGCCAGCACAGGTGGCGTATCGATCAGCACCAGATCGTAGTTCTTGTTCGCCCACTCCAGCAGCTCATTCATACGTGAATGCATCAGTAGCTCAGAAGGGTTAGGCGGCACCTGACCGCGGGCGATAAAATCGAAACCATAATCACCATGCTGAATAAGCTCAGGCGTGAACGGTTTTCTGCCGGACAGAATATCGGACAGGCCGACTTTGCTGCTGGCACCTAACAGTTCGTGGGTATAACCACGACGCATATCGCCATCGATAAACAGCACTTTCTGGCCCGCTTTCGCCACCAGCGTCGCCAGGTTGGCGCAGATAAAGGTTTTACCAATACCCGGGCTGGCACCGGTGATCATCAGTACGTTGTTTTTGGCTTCCATCATGGCGAAGTGCAGGCTGGTACGCAGGCTACGAATCGCTTCGATAGAAAGGTCAGTCGGGTTGCCCAACGCCAGCAGCGTGTTATGTGGGTCCTGCTTATTGCTGACGCCACGCTTCAGTAAGGCTTCAGCATCCTTCTTGCGCTGCCATTCAGAGAGCGGCACGCTGGCATAGACGTTCATGCCGTGCTCTTCAAGCTGGTCAGGGCTGGAGATACCGTGATGGAACAGCGCCTTCAGCAGCACGAGCCCGACGGAAACCAGCAGGCCAAGGATCAGGCTGACCAGCATAATCATGGCTTTCTTCGGTGCGACAGGTTTCGCGCCGGTGGCCGCGTGGTCGATAATACGCACATCGCCAACCGTACTGGCCTTGCTGATACGCAGTTCCTGCTGACGGTTCAGCAGCTGCATGTAAATTTCCTGGCCTGCCTGCACGTCTCGGGTCAGTCGTAAAATTTCCTGCTGGGTTTGCGGCATCTGACCAATTTTCTGGTTCAGCTTTTTCTGCTCGTCTTCCAGCGTTTTACGTTTTTCTAACAGTGCGCGGTAGGTCGGGTGATCTTTCTTAAACAGCTGGGACACTTCCGCTTCACGGAACGTCAGCTCGTTCAGCTGCGTCTGGACGCTGACCGAAGAGTCGAGCGCAGACTTGGCTTCCAGCGACATATCAACTGATTCGTTGTTACGACGGTAAGTGTTGAGCTTGTCTTCGGCTTCGTCCAGCTTAGTGCGCACCAGCGGCATCTGATGTTCGAGGAACTCCAGGCTGTTCTGCGCTTCCGCTGATTTACGCTGGATATTCTGTACCAGATAGTTGTTGATAATCTGGTTCAGAACCTTGCTGATCTGTTCAGGGTCTTCACCCGTATAGGTCAGCCCCAGCACGCCGGTATCCGCCCCTTTATCCGCAATGGCCAGGTTACCGACCACCATTTTGATTGCAGAGAGTTCGGACAGCTTGGTGATGGTAAAGCTGGTGCCGGGTTCAGCATCAATGCCGCTAACCAGCATCGTGACGCCATTATGGTTTTCGAGCTGGTTGATTTTGCCTTTAAACAGTTCATCGCCATCTTTAGAGACGATATAGCTGTCCGGGCCATCAACCTCGATTTCCAGGGTGTTTTCACCCCAGGCATCAGGCAGCGTCAGGCGGGAAACAGCAATTTCCGCAGGCTTGTTACCCATCAGGCGTGACAGGCCCTGGCCGATAACCGGCAGGAAGTTCTGCTCAACCAGAATATCTAAACCGAGATCTTCAACCGTTTTGCCGATGACCATGCGGGACTGCAGGATTTGTATTTCAGTCGCTGAAGCCGGTGCAGGTGGCATATCGCCCAGCTGATTCAGTACGGTGTTAGGACTTTTCTGCTCAACCTGCACCAGCGCATCGGCGCTGTAGATTGGCGTCGCCAGCAGGCTGTATAACGTGCCTATCAGTAAGAAGAAGGCGGTAACAGCTATAATGATCCAGCGGTGATCGATAAGTTGTCCCACAAGATGCGCCAAATCCCAGCCATTGGCGCCCTCTTTCGGCGATGGCGATACCTTACTTTTTATATTCATGGATAATCCCAACTATCGGCTTAATGCGTTGACCCATTTCTGGGCAGCGTTTTCGAGTAATCCGTACACGGCTTCAAAGGCTTCGCGGCTTTTCTTGTAAGGATCCGCTATATCCTGCTGGTTGAGCCAGTGACCAAACAACATGGTCTTGCCGCGTACGGAAGGGTTGATGCGATTGACCAACTCGACATGTCTTTTTTCCATCACCAGGATCAGATCATAATCCCGGCACATGTCTGAGGTCAGCTGTTGGGCGACATGCCCCTCCAGTGAAACCCCGTGCTCACTGGCCACGCCTGCGGCAGTTTCATCCGCCGCGTGGCCGGTCATCGCGCTCAGTCCCGCAGATGCAATCTTTTTTTCCGGCAGCGACGACTTGAGCAGCCGTTCTGCCGTTGGCGAGCGGCAGATATTTCCGACGCACACCACCAAGATTGAGTTAATCATCATATCTTCCAGTACTTACCAGTTATGAATCGTCTGTACGTTGCGCGTTGCATCGTAGAGGCCGCTGATAGTTGGTACCAGCTGCGAAATCACACGGTTCCAGCGCGTCAGCGGCGTCGAGGTCACGTAGACGATGTCGTAAGGCTGCAGCCGGAACTCCGATCCCATCACCATCGCTGAAGCATCTTTGGTATTCAGCTGATAGATATTGGCAATCTTCTTGCGGTTTTTGCCCGGAATTTGACGAATAACGAACACGCCGGTGGCATCTGCTGCAGTCTGATCCATGCCCTGCGAGCTTCCCAGCGCTTCAGCCAGCGTCATACCGCTGCGGTCCATTTTCAGGGTGGTCTGCTGCCGGACTTCGCCCATCACAAACACTTTCAGATCGTCATTGCGTGGTACATAAAGAATGTCGCCCGGATAAAGCAGATGGTTCTGCTTGAGGTCGCCGTTTTGCATCAGCGCCTGCAGGGAGATAGGCATGTCCCTGCCGTTATGGGTCAGTACCACGTTACGCCAGTCGGCGTCCTGGGTCAGACCACCGGCGGCGTTGACCGCATCAAGAATAGTCAGCGGCACGTTGGTGATCGGCTGCTGACCAGAATTGGTCACTTCACCTGTTACGTAGGCTTTCTGTGATTTAAAGGAAGCGACGCTGACATCAACCTGCGGACTCTCGATGTACTGCGCAAGACGTCGAGCGATATCGCCGCGGACTTCCTGAACGGAGCGGCCAGCAACGCGTACTTTGCCGATATAGGGATAGAAAATCGTGCCGTCGGAGTGAACCCAGTTGCCGGTGTCGCTGGCGCTGCGGTACTGACCGGCAGGCGTGGTCAGCTCAGGGTGATCCCAGACGATAACCGTCAGGACGTCGCCAACGCCGATACGGTATTCGTAATTTTGCAGTTCATTTTGCAGCTCCGGATTCTGCCGCGCCACGACAGGTTCCGGACGCATCTGCTCGACCAGTGCAGGCGTCATTGGGAAGACGTTGACGTACTGATCGATATCGAAATTGCTGTCCTGCTGCTTAATGACATCTTTTCCGCTGGTGGAAAGTTTTGTGCCCGGTGAAACAGTACAACCGGACAGAATGGCTGCCGATACCAACAGAGGTATCAATTTGGTTTTGATTTTAATCATCTATATCATCGCTATCAGTAATTTGAATGATAGTGGCGAAATCGCCGCTGTGTAGCGTCATGCAAAAGTATTCAGGTGAGTCCGTTGCTCAGGCCCGGTTATTGTCGGTCATTTAATTTAACTCCCTATCCTTTAATGGCTTGCCGGCGCGATATGTGACGCTCAACACCAGATTCAAAAAAAATGTTTAGTTCGCAAACTAATGACAAACAGTCAACCGAAGCGGGTAGAATTGCGCTGACAATTAACCCACTTCTTTTTTGATAAAACAGACCGTTAATAAGCGCCATCGCGTTTCAATACCACGCCGATGGTTTTAAACAAAATGGCGATATCGTTCCAGAGCGACCAGTTTTTGACATACCAGGAATCGAAATAGACACGCGTTTCGTAATCCACATCGTTGCGGCCGCTTACCTGCCACAGTCCGGTCATGCCCGGTTTCGCCATGAAGTAGTAATCAACATCGCCTGCATAACGCTCCAGCTCATCTTCAATAACCGGACGCGGGCCGACAAGGCTCATCTCGCCACGAACCACGTTCCACAGCTGAGGAAGCTCGTCCAGGCTGGTTTTACGGATGAAATGACCAATACGCGTGATGCGGGGATCGTTTTTCAGTTTGAAGTCTTTATCCCATTCAGCACGCGCAACGGGGTCGGTACGCAGCACCTCTTCCAGCACTTCTTTAGAGTTAATGACCATTGAGCGGAACTTGAGGCATTTGAACTTACGGCCATTCATACCCACACGCTCATGGCCGTAGATAGGATTGCCACCGTCACGGGCAACCATAAAGATCAGCACCGCCAGCGCTGGCATCAGCATGGTGATAATCCCCAGCGCGCCAACGATATCAAAGGTGCGTTTCAGAATGCGTGACGTGCGCTTCGCCAGGTTGTTGCTCACGCGCAGTATCATCACTTCATGGCTGAAGATGTAGGCCATATCGGTACCATAAAGCGGTACGCCACGCAGTGAAGGGATAACGGATACGGAGCGGCAGTTATGCTTCGCCAGATTTTTCAGCCAGAGATCGCGGTACTGGCTCTGCTCATACTCGACCGCCACGATGAACTGTGTTTCGCTGTTAACCAGCTGCCACAGCTCGCCTTCTTCGCGGATTACCGGTACGCCAAAGAGAGCGTGTGCCGGCGTGGTGTTATCAACGTCATAGAAGGCGACAACGTCAAAGCCCATCACTTCTTCGCTCTGCAGCGCCAGCCAGGCTTCTTCCGCATTTTTGCCGCTGCCGATAATAATCGACTGTTTTTTCCACAGGCCGTAATGGTTAAGAATGCGTTTGACGATTGCCCGTCCCAGTGGAATTAACGCCATCGCCAGCAGCCAGGTGAATACCCAGATCCAGCGGGACATTTCCCATTTTGACAGGGCAGTAATCGACAGATCGATGACTGAGAAAATCAGGACGATTTTGAATATTTCTTTTAACTCAAACCAGAAAGGCTTGCGGTAAGTATAATGCCTCAGGCGTACCCAGAACCAGCCAACGCAGAGAACGGACAGGGCAATATGCGTTACAATCTTTAATTGTAACGTCGAGGAAGAAATATCATTTAGCAAATCCCCTGGTAAAGCCTTAATAAATAAGATGGCAATAAATAAAGAGGCATTGAAACAAATGAGATCGGAGAGTGCCAATGACAGTTTTATTAGTAGCCCTTTAAAGGTGTATTCAATATCGCGCATAATTAACTCTTAATTTCTTTTCCGGAAGCCTGTGATTTATTAATTTCCATCTCTGGAAATAATTGCGTGGTTTTACTCACATCATTTATTACACAGGAAACGTATTTTGGGAGTTGTGTATAAAAGGTCATTGTAACAAGCGATGCCGTAGAGAATTGACATGTAAAATCAACAACAACGCCAGTTACTGGTACATATTTCCGTCAGGAACTCGTCCCGTCAGGCACGCTACCGCCCCTGGCTTGTAGCTACCAATGCACTGTACCGGTCGACGCTTTGTTGGTTTTATCCTGTCCTCTCTGACCGGCAGGCTGGCGCGTTCGTCACTTTATGCGCTGCTGTACGCATAAAATGCCAATCAGACACCGTTACCGCGTTAATTTTTGATTAACTCAGACATTTACTAACACGTTGCTATACTAGTTATAAATGGCCTGTTTACAAGAGTTCGTCCCCGTCCGTACTCCCTTTTAGGATTAAGACTACCTTCCGTTCCACTCAGTACCTTGCATTTCTTCTTTCCCCCGTCAGTTAAAATTCAGACTAATTCGATCTGAAAATAAGAATAATCCTTAACGCTTTCTCATTGCCGGATAAGTATCCCCCAGTTCGCTTAATCAACCTATGCGAATATTCTTGAAAAAAAGCGCAGATATTTCCGCCTTTTTTCAACGCTATTAGTCCGACATCCCCGCTTAAATTGTGGCGATAATCTGTTCCCTGACCTCGCGTTGGGATTATTTGTTGAATTGCGCCAGCATCGCTAGCATCATGATTGCTCCTGAAACCTCTTCTGGTGAGAATGTGATGTTTGAGTGGATCGTCGATCCGTCAATCTGGGCTGGCCTTGTCACGCTGGTCGTTTTAGAGCTGGTGCTGGGCATTGATAACCTGGTTTTTATTGCGATTCTGGCGGAAAAACTGCCTCCTGCTCAGCGTGACAAAGCACGCGTTACCGGACTGCTCCTTGCGCTGGTGATGCGTCTGCTGCTGCTGGCATCAATTTCCTGGCTCTCTTCTTTAACCCATTCCCTCTTCACCCTGAACGGACATGCGTTCAGCGCCCGCGATCTGATTATGCTGATCGGCGGCCTCTTTCTGCTGTTTAAAGCCACCGTCGAACTTAATGAACGGCTTGAAGGGAAGGATGAGACGGAAAATCTACAAAAGCGCGGCGCTAAATTCTGGCCCGTTGTCGCGCAAATAGTGGTCCTGGATGCGGTCTTCTCGCTGGATTCGGTGATCACCGCAGTCGGTATGGTCGATCATCTTGCGGTGATGATGGCGGCGGTAATCATTGCCATCAGTCTGATGCTGCTTGCCAGTAAGCCGCTAACCCGCTTCGTTAACGCCCACCCTACCATCGTTATTCTCTGTCTGAGCTTCCTGTTGATGATTGGCTTCAGCCTGGTCGCCGACGGGTTTGGCTATCCGGTGCCGAAAGGCTATCTCTATGCCGCCATTGGCTTTTCAATTGTTATCGAAGGGCTGAATCAACTCGCGCAGTTTAACCGCCGCCGCTTCCTGACGGCAAAATCGCCGCTACGTCAGCGCACGGCGGAAGCGGTGTTACGCCTGCTGCGCGGCAGTCATGAACCGGTCACGCTGGATACGGAAACCTCCCTGATGGTCGCGGACAACGGTGAGCGTCAGCCGGTATTCAACAAGCAGGAACGGATGATGATCGCCAGCGTGCTGGGAATGGCGCAGCGATCCGTCAGCAGCATTATGACGTCGCGTCATGACGTCACGCATCTGGATCTCAGTGAATCACCCGACAAAATAATGGCAGTGCTGGACAATAATCACCATACGAGACTGGTGGTTACCGACAATAGCGACGATCCGCTTGGCGTGGTGCATGTGATCGACCTGCTCCATCAGTCTCTGCACAGCAGTGACCTGGATATCCGCTCGCTTGTCCGTCAGCCGCTGGTTTTCCCGGAGCAGCTTAC
Source organism: Pantoea sp. IMH (assembly GCF_000599885.1). GTDB lineage: Bacteria > Pseudomonadota > Gammaproteobacteria > Enterobacterales > Enterobacteriaceae > Erwinia. Next base: position 177,095 of record NZ_JFGT01000002.1, read on the forward strand.
GCTGCTGGCGGCGCTGGAGCAGTTCCGGGCAGCCAGAACGCATTTTGCCTTTGTGGTGGATGAGTTTGGCTCAGTGGAAGGTGTGGTAACGCTGAGTGACGTGATGGAGACGATCGCAGGCAATCTCCCTCACGAAGATGAGCGTCTCGATCCCCGTTATGATATTCAGCAGCTTCCTGAGGGACACTGGATCGCTAACGGCCATATGCCGCTTGACGATCTGGTGATGTATGTGGCGCTGCCGATGAGTGAAAAACGTGAATATCACACGCTGGCCGGGCTGCTGATGGAACATATGCAGCGTATTCCGCAGGAAGGGGAAGAAATTCAGATTGGCGATTACCTGTTCCGCATCCTGCAGATTGAAAGCCATCGGGTGCAGAAAGTAGAGATTATACCGTTAGAAAACAGCGAACAGGATTACGAAGTATAAACGCCGCCCGCAGGCGGCGTTACCGGTTTAAAGCTTATTAATCAGCTTCTGTACCGGGCTCCTGGTCTCCCCGTTCTGATTCCGTTCCGCCCAGTTTTTAAGCCTTTTTTCCGCCTCGTCGCGAAGTTGCTGACGCAGCACCTGGTCAACCTGCAGTGAATAATGCAGTCCGGCCCAGGGACCGTAAATCCGCAACGGCACCGGGGTCTGCTGCAGCCGTCTGACGAGTTCGCCGTCTCCCTGCCAGCCCTGCGTCACGGTGATGCCAAAGTGGAGATCTGCCAGGCGTTTGATCAGGTCTACGCTGCCTTTGCCCTGATAATTAAGCATGCTGCTGCTGCCATTCAGCGTGATAAAGTCCAGTGCACCGTTATTCAGCGTGGCTCCGCCTTCGATCTGCTGAAGCGCGCTGCTGGTCGTGGCTTCATCCGGACCCTGCACGCGGTCGCTGCTGCGCTCAACCGCCCGCTGGATCATTTGCTGAAAGTTAAGCCCGGCCATCTGAGCATCGCTCAGACGGACCTGAGCCTTGCCCTGCCAGTCGCGCTTAAAGGCAGCGATCGACAGTCCCGTGCCGGTAAAGCGTCCCGTCAGCGACAGATCGCCACTGAGCGAGGCGGGCATATCAAAGGCCTTCAGCAGCGGCGCCACGGCGATATTGCTCAGCGCGGGCTGCAGGCTGACGGCGGTTTTACTCTGGCGCACGTCAACACTGCCGGGCAGAGAGAATTCACCGTTTCCGGCTTTCCCTTTCAGCGTGTTCAGGCTGAGTACACCCTGCTCGCCTGTGGCATTGAGCGCAACCTGCTGCAAATCCATTCCCCGCCAGCGCAGCTTATCGATCGCAAGCGCCACTTCACCATCCACCGCATTCAGGATCTCACCGGCATGCTCTTCCTCAACGGTGCGGGCGATAACCGGTCCGGGCGCGGAACGCGGCGAAGCTACGCGTTCATCATTGTCAGTTTCACCAGACGCCAGCCCCATCAGTGAATCGATGTCGAGCATCGGTGAATGGAGATCGATCCTGAGCGTTGGCCGCGCGGCCAGTTCACCGCTGATGCTGCCGGAAAGCTGGCTTTCGTTAACGCTCATCGCGAGATCTTTCAGGCTAAAGGCGTGACTTTTCTCCGTCCATTCCGCCTGCATTTTCGCCTGCCCCGCCACGCCCTGCGCAGGCAGGCTGGCTCCGGTTAGCTGATAGTCGAGCTGGTTGATCATCGCGGAAAGGTGCTGCGGATAACGACTGACGTCCATATCCGCGTTAAGAGTGACCTGAAGTTCGCGCTGATCGCGACTGATACGGCTGCTCAGCTCAAGGTGCGCCTGGCGGCGCTGATTTTGCGACATCTGCAGATTCAGGTCGCGTACGTTCAGCTGTTCGCCGCTTGCCTGCTGCCAGATTAGCAGGCTGTCCGCCACTCTGAGGTCTGCAATATCAAACTTCCAGCCCTGAGTGCTGACTGGTGGAGTCGCATCCCGCGGCCCAACCGGCGCATCAGCCGGACGGCGCGCTTCGCTGTCAGGCGTCAGGCGGATCACCGCGCCTTTCAGCATCACCTGCTTAACCGCCAGCTGATGGGAAAGTAAAGGAAGAAGATTCACGTCGAGCCGCATATTGTCAGCACTGACCACCGGCTGCGTCGCGCCGGGCGCGGTCAGGGTCATCTTGCCGGACAAAATGCTGAGCTGGGGCCAGACATGCCAGCGCAGATCGCCATCCAGCGCAAGACGGTAGCCGCTGCGCTGTTCAACCTGCTGCGCCATATAATCGCGAAAGTCATTGGGATTAACCAACAGAACCAGCGCGGTCATGCCCGCTACGATCACCACCAGCAAAATAGCCAGCGTGGTAATGAATCTTCTCATTCCTTCCCCTTATCCCTGTCGGTTCGCTGCTGCATGGGCTGACCTGCTCTTTATGGGTACAGACGGAGAACAGGAGGTAATGCCTGGCGGGCAAACCGGCAACGCTGTGTATTAATCTTTATCTATCCGGCTGGCGTCAGCGCCCTGCTGCCCCTTGTATTTCGCATCCTGCCGGCGGTTATAGGGACGCGCCGCCGGACCGGAAAGCGGTTCGAAACTGAGCGCGCCAATCAGCATACCGGGACGCAGCGCCAGAGGCAGCTTACCTGAATTGTAGAATTCAAGCACGATGCGGCCCTGCCAGCCAGGATCGATACGATGTGCGGTGACGTGCACCATCAGCCCCAGACGCGCCAGCGACGAACGGCCATCCAGCCAGCCGACCAGATTGTCTGGCAGGGTGACTGACTCAAACGTGACCGCCAGCGCCAGCTCACCGGGATGTAAAAAGAAAGCTTCTCCTTCCGGCAGCACAATCTCATCGCTCATCACGCGATCCAGCGCTTCGCTGACTTCCGCTTTGGGGCCGCTCAGATCGATAAACGCGGCAGTGTGCCCGCGAAAGGTCCGGAACTGGTTACCCAGACGCACATCAACCGTAGCGCCATTAATACGCTCTACCGGAGGACGGGGGGAAATATCAAGCTGGCCGCTGTCCAGCCAGGCTTCAATATCGCGATCGCATAATCTCATGACGGAAACTCCACATGGGTCAAAAGTGCCTGAACTCTATCAGGAAGCTGGCTGCAACGCTTCCTGCATGTCGGATAGCCCGTCGGGCCTGAAGCCGGACAGGCTACCGTCGCGACTATTCGAAGAATTGATTTATTTTCGCCTTCAGAATATCGATCGCGATGCGGTTTTTACCGCCGCGTGGCACGATAATGTCGGCATACTGCTTGGAAGGTTCGATAAACTGCAGAAACATCGGCCGGACGGTTTTCTGATACTGCGCCATAACGGAATCCATAGAGCGGCCGCGTTCGTTGACGTCGCGCTTCATACGGCGCATCAGGCAGATATCCAGCGGCGTATCTACGAAGATGGAAAAATTCATCTCCTGGCGCAGGCGCGCGTCGGTCAGCAGTAATATACCCTCAAGGATAATCACCTTTTTCGGCTTAAGCAGCAGGGTCTGTTCAGTACGGGTATGTTCAACATAGCTGTAGACCGGCAGATCGATAGCGTTACCCGTCTTCAGCATCTGCAAATGCTGGAGCAGCAGGCTGTGATCCATCGCGCTGGGGTGGTCGTAGTTAGTTTTAACCCGCTCATCCATCGTCAGATGGCTCTGGTCTTTGTAATACGCGTCCTCAGGGATCACACCAATATTTTCATCACCCACCCGCTCGCGCACTTCGCGATAAAGGGTACTGGCGATAAGACTTTTTCCCGAGGCAGATGCGCCGGCGATACCTACGATGACGCACTGATGCGACTTGTCAGTCATAAATTAAAGACCTGGTTACTGGTTGTCAGAGACAATGGAGAGGAGAATTCGCGCGTAATTATAGGGATTTCGCGGGGTTGATGCCAGTGAAAAGCGCCGGAATGCTTTTCAGACTTTCCCGTTAGGCGCGGTTTGTGTTCACCGGTAAACTGTTTTTATTGCGATCCGCTTCACATTTTGAGCCAGCGAACCGCCCTTACCCGCGCAGGTTAATCCCAGCATTAACCTGGTTCGCCGCGTGTCTGGCTCCTTAACACAGCAAAAAGGAAAGATGGTGTACTGGCAAATTATTCATACGTTGACCTACTTTGGCGACAGCTGGCTGCTGATCCCGACCGCCGCCATTATGGCCATTCTGATTGCCTGGAAAAACAGTAACCGTCGTGCGGTCTGGTACTGGATCCTCGCCTTTTGCGCCACGGGCGCCATCGTCAGCCTGTCAAAAATCGCCTTCCTTGGCTTTGGCATCGGCAGCGCACGCTACAATTTTACCGGGTTCAGCGGCCACAGTGCGATGGCCGCCACGCTCTGGCCGGTTATGCTCTGGCTGCTCAGCGGTCGTCTGAAAGGATTCTGGCGCGGCGTTGCCGTCGGTATCGGCTATCTGATCCCCCTGATGGTTGGCGTGTCACGGCTGATACTGAGCTATCACTCCCACAGCGAAGTCGTCACCGGCCTGCTGCTCGGCTTCACGCTCAGTACCGCTTTTCTGGTCAGCCAGCGCGGATCGCAGCTGAAAACCTTCTCCGCCGGTCAGCTCTGCATCGCGCTTTTATTGCCTTTGCTGCTGCTGAGCCATGGCCGCATCGCCACCACGCAGCAGTTTCTGCAGCGTCTGTCGGTTGAGATCGCCGGTATCGATCACCCCTGGACACGCAGTGATCTGTTTAAATTTCGTCAGTAGCACCACTTTTCCGGCAAAATACCGGGTCAATCGTCCGAACAGAGGGGTGTTTTGAATTAGCGGCAGGCAGGAAGAAAACGATATGTTAGCATAACTAATGTACAGATAAATGCGCGGACAGGAGCGTCTGGCACCCTGCTGGATTAGTGATGACGACTGAGACTTTATTTAGCCTAAACCGCACCTGTTTGCCGTGGCGCGCCGCCCTGACGTTTGGCGCCATCACCTTTGCGTTAAGTTTTTTTTGCATGACGCTGATTGAAGTCAGCGGCGCGGTTTCTCCACTGTGGTTCAGCACCGCGCTGCTGACGGTCCTGATCTTTCGCCAGCCCGTCGCCTCGCTGCCGCTGATTGCGCTTGCCTGCACCGCCGGCAACGCCGCCGCCATCGCTGCAATTTCCGGGCCCGGATTTCCGCATATTCTGTTTCCGCTGATCAACCTTTTCCAGGCCATGATGGGCGGTGCGCTGCTGCGACGGCTGCTGGATCGGAAATCCCCGCTCGGATCGCTGCTCAGCTGGAGCAAGATGGTCATAACAACCGGCGTTCTGACGCCGCTGGCGGGCGCGCTGATGGTAAGCTGGCTGATGACGCTGTTCGATCGCGCCAGTCCGCAGCTCTTCTCCACCTGGATAGTTTCCGAGGCGATCGGCATGCTCTCGCTGGGTCCGGTCTGTCTGCTCTGGCGGGGCGATTACTTTCGCACCAATTTCAATCCCGCCGTACTTTATGAAACGCTACTGACGCTGGCGATCACGCTGACGCTGACCTGGTTATCCCTGCGTTATCTTCCCTGGCCCTTTACCTTTGTAATAGTGGTGCTCTTTTACAGCGCCGTGCGGCTGCCTCGCTTTGAAGCCTTTATGGTCTTCCTGGCAACGCTGACCCTGATGACGCTGGTCCTTGCGCTGAACAGGCTCAATGTTAAGGCGGATACGGGTATATTCAGCAGCGTCCCCTGGTTGCCCTTTCTGATGGCGATTATCCCCAGCCATATGATGGCGCTGGTGATGCACTCCTTTCGCAAAGAGAAAAAGCACATTACCGAAAGTGAAACCCGGTTCCGCCACGCGATGGAATATTCGGCGATCGGTATGGCGCTTGTTTCGCCTCAGGGTCAGTGGCTGCAGGTCAATAAGTCACTCTGCCAGCTATTGGGTTATGACGAAAAAGCGTTGAGTGCGATGACCTTCCAGCAGATCACGCATCCTGACGATCTGGATGCCGACCTTCGTCAGCTTCACGCGTTATTGCTCGGCGATATTGAAACCTACAGCATGGAAAAACGCTATTTACGCAAAGATGGCGAACTTGTCCGCGCCTTACTGACGGTTTCGCTGGTCAGAGACAGTGAGCAGCTGCCGCTCTATTTTATCTCTCAGATCGAGGATATTACCGGGCTCCGGCATACCGAAGAGGTGAATAAGCGGCTGATGCAGCGCATCACGCTGGCAAATGAAGCGGGAGGTATCGGCGTCTGGGACTGGAATTTGAAAACCGGCATAATGCACTGGGACAAGCGGATGTTGCAGATTTACGATCTGCAAACGGAAGGCGAAGCGACCTATCTGACCTGGGTCAACTGCATGCACCCTGCTGACAGACAGGGTGCGATAGACGCCTTTAATCTGAGCATTAAAACCGCCTCGCCTATCGATATCCAGTTCCGTATTGCAACCGATCATGGCACCCGCTATATCCGCAGCCAGGCACGGATAATGCTGGATGAACAGGGCGAAGTGGAGAAAATGCTGGGCATCAATCAGGATGTCACCACCATGCACCAGTTAACCGATGCGCTTTATCAGGAAAAAGAGCGGATGCATATTACGCTGGACGCTATCGGTGAAGCCGTTATCACGACGGATGAGGAGATGCGGGTTATCTTTATGAACCCGGTGGCGGAAGAGATGAGCGGCTGGCGCCAGGAAGAGGCCGTCGCCAGGCCCATCAGTGAAATCCTGCGCATCACCGAGGGGAATGACGGGCCGGAAGTTGAGAACCTCCTGCTCTGTAAACTGCCAACCAAAAAATCCGTTCCCGATCTCGATCGGGATTTGGTGCTGCATAACAGCGACGGCGAGCGGTTTGATATCCATTACAGTATCACCCCGCTAAAAACCCAGCAGGGAGAGAATATCGGCAGCGTGATGGTGATGCAGGACGTCAGTGAATCGCGTGCCATGCTGCGTCATCTGAGCTACAGCGCCTCCCATGATATGCTGACGCGTCTGCCAAACCGGGTCAGTTTTGAACATCAGCTGATGACAATGCTGCACTCCGCCGCTGAACAGGGGCGTCAGCACGTACTGGTTTTCCTCGATCTCGATCATTTCAAAGCGGTGAACGATACGGCGGGACATGCGGCAGGCGATGCGCTGTTACGTGAAATCGCCGTGGTGATGAAAAGCCATCTCCGCCACAGCGACGTGCTTGCCCGCCTGGGCGGCGATGAGTTTGGTCTCCTTCTGCAGGATTGCCCACTGGAGAATGGCCGTGAGCGGGTGGAGCAGATTATCAGCGCCGTACTTGGGTATCCTTTCGTCTGGGAAAATCTCCTGCATCGTATTGGCGCCAGTGCCGGACTTACTGCCATCCTCGCCGGTAACAGCGCCAGCGAGGCGATGGCTCAGGCCGATATGGCCTGCTATCGCGCCAAGCGTAGCGGCCGTGGGCAGCTTGCCGTTTACGAAGCGCCGCCACCAACGCCGCTGACGGCGTCCCGCCCGGAAAACTGATCCTGCGGAGGCGGTGCCGATCCTCTCTGCGCGATTCCTCTGCGTCACATGGTGAACAGGGCCTCCCGATCTAAGACAAAATACGCGCCGGTTCTTGCTCTGCCGTCATCGCTGGGCTAAAGTCGCCCCCTTTTTTCACTGCCAGCGGAGGGGACGAATGTTCATCGGCTTTGATTACGGCACGGCAAACTGCTCGGTCGCTATTATGAATGAGGGTAGCCCGCAGCTGCTGCCCCTTGAGCAGGGCTCCACGCTACTGCCTTCTATGCTTTGCGCCCCCACACGCGATGCGGTCAGCGAATGGCTGTTCCGCCATCATCAGGTTCCCACCCCGGCGGCGGAGAATCAGGCGATCCTGCGCCGGGCGCTGACGCTGAATCGCGAAGAAGATATCGACGTGCTGCCCGGCAGCGTCCAGTTTGGCCTCGCTTCGCTGGCGCACTATATGGCCGATCCGGAAGACGTCTGGTTTGTAAAATCGCCCAAATCCTTTCTGGGCGCAGGCGGCCTTAAGCCGCAACAGGTCGCCTTTTTCGAGGATCTGGTTTGCGCCATGATGCTGCACATTCGCCAGACGGCGGAGCAGCAGCTGAATGCGCAGGTGACCCAGGCGGTAATAGGTCGCCCGGTGAATTTCCAGGGGCTGGGCGGCGATGAGGCAAACCGCCAGGCGCAGGGCATTCTGGCGCGCGCTGCAAGCCGTGCCGGCTTTAAAGACGTCGAGTTTCAGTTTGAACCTGTGGCGGCAGGACTCGATTTCGAAGCGACGCTGGATAAAGAAACCCGGGTGCTGGTGGTGGATATCGGCGGTGGCACCACCGACTGCTCCATGCTACTGATGGGGCCGGAATGGCACGATAAAGCAGAGCGCAGCAGCAGCCTGCTGGGCCACAGCGGCTGCCGCGTCGGCGGAAACGATCTGGATATTATGCTGGCGTTTAAAGAGTTAATGCCGCTGCTTGGGCTGGGTGGAGCGACGGAAAAAGGCATTGCCCTGCCCGCGCTGCCGTGGTGGAACGCGGTCGCCATTAATGACGTTCCCGCGCAGAGTGATTTTTACGCCACGGCCAGCCGCAAGCAGCTTCAGGAGCTGATACGCGACGCCGCTGAGCCGGAAAAAGTGAAGCGCCTGCTGAAAGTCTGGCAGCAGCGTCTCAGCTACCGGCTGGTGCGGGCCGCTGAAGAGAGTAAAATCGCCCTCTCCGATCGTCAGGCAGTCACCAGTACGCTGCATTTTATTGAGCAGGCGCTGGAAACAACCCTGACCACCGACACGCTGGAGGCCGCCGTCGCCCAGCCGCTTGAGCGCATCAGGGAGCAGGTGAAGCTGGCGCTGGACGGCAGCAGCGTACGTCCGGATGTGGTGTTTCTGACCGGCGGCAGCGCGAAATCGCCGGTGCTGCGCGAGGCAATCAACCAAATGCTGCCGGGCATCCCGCTTACCAGCGGCGATGATTTCGGCTCCGTCACCGCCGGTCTGGCGCGCTGGGCGCAGGTGATGTTCCGCTAAAGCCAGCTTTTGCTGATTCGTTCTCAGGGTTGCCGCCGCCAGGGCGGTAGCCTTCACCCGCCGATCCGCCGCGCCTGTGCCAGGCAGTCAGTGTGGGCTTTGCCCTTTGAGTTTTGAGCGCAGGTAAGCTTAAACTATTCCCGGCCTTTGTACTGCCTGGTCATCTTAACGTAAAAGTATGTAAGGACATGAATAGTTACACCTCCTGCGCAAGTTATCCTTAATTCCTTCAATTTTTTGTCCTGCAAACTCGCTACACTAGCGCCATTATGGGACTTACTTTGGCCCTGACTTTGTAATTTGCTACCGGAGAGCTCACCACAGCATGAACGCCAAACGCCGTTTTCCTTCGCTCGTCCTTATCCTGATCGTTCTGGCCGCTGCGGCAGGCGGCTACTACTGGTGGCAAAGTCATCATGCATCATCGCCAGAAACCGCCCGCGGTACGGGCGATCCCCGCGGGCCGGGCAGCAAAGGCCGTGGTCCGCTTTCGCCGGTGCAGGCGTCCGCCGCCACGCGTGAGAGCGTACCGCTGTATCTCTCCGGCCTGGGAACGGTGACCTCCGTCAATACCGTGACGCTGCGCAGCCGCGTGGAGGGCAACCTTATCGCGCTGCATTTTAAAGAAGGTGAAGAGGTTGAAGCGGGCCAACTGCTGGCGGAGATCGATCCGCGTCCCTATGAGGTGGCACTGATGCAGGCTCAGGGACAGCTGGCGAAGGATCAGGCTACGCTTGCAAATGCCCGGCGCGACCTGGCGCGCTACGAAAAGCTGGCCAAGACCAATCTCGTCTCTCAGCAGGAGATCGACACCCAGCGCTCGCTGGTCAGCGAAACGCTCGGCACCCTGAAAGCCGATGAGGGCAGCGTCGCCAGCGCACAGCTTAACCTGACCTACAGCCGCATCACCGCGCCGGTGTCAGGACGCGTTGGCTTAAAACAGGTGGATATTGGCAATTATATTACCAGCGGCGATACCAATGGCATTGTGGTCATTACCCAGACTCACCCTATCGACGTGGTGTTCAGCCTGCCGGAAAACACTATCAGCACGATCCTGACCGCGCAGAAAAGCGGTGAGCCGATTCCGGTTGAAGCCTGGGACAGAAGCAACAGCACGCTGCTGACCACCGGCACCTTGCTGAGCATGGATAATCAGATCGATGCCACCACCGGGACGGTGAAGCTGAAAGCCCGCTTTACCAACGAGGGTGATGAACTTTTCCCTAACCAGTTTGTGAATGCCCGGCTGAAGGTCAACACGCTACAGAATGCCATTGTCATTCCGGCGGCTGCGCTGCAGATGAGTAACGAAGGCAATTTTGTCTGGGTCGTGAACAGTGACAACAAGGTGAGCAAGAAGAGCGTCAAAGCCGGCCTGCAGGAGAGTACCAGAGTGGTGATTGAGGCTGGTCTGGAAGCTGGCGAGCGGGTAGTTACTGACGGCATCGACCGTCTGACCGAAGGCGCTGCAGTGGAAGTCGTTGCCGCACAGTCAACCCCCCTGACCTCCGCGAAAAGCGTTCAGCCAGCGAAGGGAGCCAGCGACTGATGCAGGTGATGCCTCCAAGCGCCAGCGGCGGGCCATCCCGCCACTTTATCCTGCGGCCAGTCGCCACAACGCTGCTGATGGTGGCGATCCTGCTGGCCGGGATACTGGGCTACCGCGCCCTGCCCGTCTCCGCGCTGCCGGAAGTGGACTATCCCACTATTCAGGTCGTCACTCTCTATCCTGGTGCCAGCCCGGATGTGGTCACTTCCTCAATTACCGCACCGCTCGAACGCCAGTTTGGTCAGATGTCCGGCCTCAAGCAGATGTCGTCCCAAAGCTCCGGCGGCGCGTCGGTGGTCACGCTCCAGTTTCAGCTAACGCTGCCGCTGGACGTGGCAGAGCAGGAGGTGCAGGCCGCCATTAATGCAGCCACCAATCTGCTGCCGTCTGACCTGCCTAATCCTCCGGTCTACAGCAAGGTTAACCCGGCAGATCCGCCCATCATGACGCTCGCCGTGACCACAACCAGTATGCCGATGACCCAGGTCGAGGATATGGTTGAAACGCGCATCGCGCAGAAGATTTCCCAGGTTTCAGGCGTGGGGCTGGTCACGCTTTCCGGCGGCCAGCGTCCGGCGGTTCGCGTGCGTCTGAACGCTCAGGCGCTGGCGGCGCTGGGCCTTGACAGCGAGACGATCCGCACCGCCATCACCAGCGCCAACGTCAATTCGGCGAAGGGCAGCCTGGACGGGCCAGAGCGCTCTATCACCCTCTCCGCCAATGACCAGATGAAGTCCGCCGAGGACTACCGCCAGCTGATCGTGGCCTACCAGAATGGATCGCCGGTTCGTCTGCGGGATGTGGCCACAGTCGAGACCGGCGCGGAAAACCGCTGGCTTGGCGCCTGGGCTAACCGTCAGCCTGCTATCGTGCTGAACGTACAGCGCCAGCCCGGCGCGAACATCATTACTACCGCCGACAGCATTCGCCGGATGCTGCCGGGCCTGACCGCCTCACTGCCGAAGTCGGTCGAGGTTAAGGTGCTAAGCGATCGCACCACCAACATCCGCGCCTCGGTACATGATGTGCAGTTTGAGCTGATGCTGGCGCTGGCGCTGGTGGTGATGATTATCTATCTGTTTCTGCGAAATGTGCCGGCTACCATTATTCCCGCCGTCGCCGTGCCGCTCTCGCTGGTGGGCACCTTCGCGGTAATCTATTTCCTTGGCTTCTCGGTCAATAACCTGACGCTGATGGCGCTGACTATCGCCACCGGCTTTGTGGTGGATGATGCCATCGTGGTGATTGAGAATATTTCGCGCTATATCGAAAAAGGCGAGAAGCCGATGGCCGCGGCGCTGAAAGGCACCGGCGAAATCGTTTTTACCATTATTTCCCTGACTTTCTCGCTGATTGCCGTTCTGATCCCGCTGCTCTTTATGGGGGATATCGTCGGCAGGCTTTTCCGGGAATTTGCGGTCACGCTGGCCGTTGCCATCCTGATTTCCGCCCTGGTATCGCTGACGCTGACGCCGATGATGTGCGCCCGTATGCTCAGCGCGGAATCCCTGCGTAAACAGAATCGCTTTTCGCGCGCCAGCGAGGCGATGTTTGAACGTATCATCGCCCGCTACGGCCAGATGCTGCGTCGCGTGCTTAACCATCCCTGGATCACCCTGAGCGTGGCGCTGGGCGCACTGGCCATTACCGTGCTGCTCTGGGTGGCGATTCCGAAAGGATTTTTTCCCCTTCAGGACAACGGCATTATTCAGGGAACGTTGCAGGCGCCTCAGTCGGTCTCCTATGCCAATATGGCAGAACGCCAGCAGCAGGTCGCTTCACTGATTATGAAAGATCCGGCCGTCCAGAGCCTGACCTCCTTTGTGGGCGTTGACGGAACCAACCCGGCGCTCAACAGCGGGCGTTTGCAGATTAACCTTAAGCCGCTCGACGAGCGCGATGACCGGATTCCGGCCATTATCGACCGTCTCCAGGCTGAAGTAGACCGGGTGCCGGGCATTCAGCTTTACCTGCAACCGGTGCAGGATCTGACCATCGATACCCAGGTAAGCCGTACCCAGTATCAGTTTACGCTGCAGACCGGATCGCTCGACTCGCTGAGCCTGTGGGTGCCGAAGCTGCTGGCAACGCTGGGAACGCTGCCGCAGCTGAAAGATGTCAGCAGCGACTGGCAGGATCAGGGGCTGGAAGCCTTTATCCGCGTCGATCGCGACAGCGCCAGCCGCCTTGGCATCAGTATGGCGGACGTCGATAATGCGCTTTATAACGCCTTCGGCCAGCGCCTGATATCCACCATCTATACGCAGGCCAGCCAGTACCGCGTGGTGCTTGAACAGGATATTGCCAGCACACCGGGCCTCGCGGCGCTGAATGAGATCCGCCTGACCAGCAGCGATGGCGGCATGGTGCCGCTCAGCGCGATCGCCAAAGTGGAGCAGCGTCACGGCGCACTGACCATCAATCATCTGGATCAGTTCCCCTCCACCACCTTCTCGTTTAACGTCAGCGACGGGTACTCTCTGGAACAGGCGGTGAATGCCATCACCCAGGCTGAGCAGGATCTGGCGATGCCAGCGGAGATCATGACCCAGTTCCAGGGCAGTACCCTGGCTTTCCAGGCGGCGCTCTCCAGCACCGTGTGGCTGATTGTCGCCGCTATTGTGGCGATGTATATCGTACTCGGCGTGCTCTATGAGAGCTTTATTCATCCGGTCACGATCCTCTCCACGCTGCCTACCGCAGGCGTCGGGGCGTTACTGGCGCTGATGCTGAGCGGTAACGAGCTGGATGTGATCGCCATCATCGGGATTATTCTGCTGATCGGAATCGTGAAGAAGAACGCCATCATGATGATCGACTTTGCGCTGGCCGCCGAGCGTGAGCAGGGCATGAAGCCTTATGAGGCCATTTATCAGGCCTGCCTGCTGCGCTTCCGGCCCATTCTGATGACCACCCTGGCCGCCCTGCTCGGCGCCCTGCCGCTGATGCTGAGCCAGGGGGTCGGTGCCGAGCTGCGGCGGCCGCTCGGCGTGGCGATGGTTGGCGGACTGATTGTCAGCCAGGTGCTGACCCTGTTTACCACGCCGGTGATCTATTTGTTGTTCGACCGCCTGGCACAGGCGACCCGCCGTCGTCTGGTGCGTGAGGAGGCAGAGTGAAATTTTTTGCGCTCTTTATCCACCGGCCGGTTGCCACCATTCTGCTGACCATCGCCATCGCGCTGGCGGGTATTCTCGGCTTCCGTCTGCTGCCCGTGGCCCCGCTGCCACAGGTGGATTTTCCGGTCATTCTGGTCTCCGCCTCGCTGCCGGGCGCGTCGCCAGAGACGATGGCTTCCTCGGTCGCCACGCCGCTGGAGCGGGCGCTTGGCCGCATTGCGGGCGTCAGCGAAATGAGCTCAACCAGTTCACTTGGCAGCACGCGGGTGATACTGGTATTTGATTACGATCGTGATATTAACGGCGCCGCGCGCGACGTCCAGGGAGCGATTAACGCGGCGCAAAGCCTGCTGCCGAGCGGTATGCCGAGCCGCCCGACCTACCGTAAAATTAACCCCTCTGACGCGCCGATTATGATCCTGTCGCTGACGTCAGAGACCTATTCGCCCGGCCAGCTTTATGACTTCGCCTCCACTCAGCTGGCACAGAAACTGGCGCAAATTGAGGGTGTCGGCGACGTGACCATCGGCGGTAGTTCGCTGCCTGCCGTGCGCGTTGACCTTAACCCACAGGCGCTGTTTAACCAGGGTGTCTCGCTGGACGCGGTGCGGGAGTCAATTGCCAGCGCTAACCAGCGCAGGCCGCAGGGTGCCATTGAGGAGAAGCTGCACCGCTGGCAGTTAAAAACTAATGACGAGCTGCAAAGCGCCGCCGAATACCGCTCTCTGGTGGTGCACTACAGTAACGGCAGCGCCGTGCGTCTGGCAGATGTGGCCAACGTTACCGACTCGGTAGAGGATACGCGCAACGCCGGGATGGCCAACGGCAAACCGGCCATTCTGGTGCTGGTACGCAAACTGCCCGAAGCCAACATTATCGATACTGTCGATCGCATCCGTGCAGAAGCGCCCGAGCTGAGAAACATTATTCCAGCCTCCATCCATCTTGAGATTGCGCAGGATCGTTCTCCCACTATTCGCGCCTCGCTGGAGGAAGTGGAGCATTCACTGGTGATTTCGGTGGGGCTGGTCATCCTGGTGGTCTTTGTTTTTCTGCGCTCCGGCCGCGCCACCCTTATTCCCGCCGTCGCCGTGCCGGTGTCGCTGATTGGCACCTTCGCCGCCATGTATCTCTGCGGCTTCAGCCTGAATAATCTGTCGCTGATGGCGCTGACGGTGGCGACAGGCTTCGTGGTCGATGACGCCATTGTGGTACTGGAAAACATCTCCCGCCACGTTGAGGCGGGCATGAAACCGGTCCAGGCGGCGTTACAGGGCGTGCGGGAAGTGGGTTTTACCGTGCTGTCGATGAGCCTTTCGCTGATCGCGGTTTTCCTGCCGCTGCTGATGCTGGGGGGGCTGATCGGACGATTTTTTACCGAGTTTGCCGTCACGCTTTCGGTATCGATTGCCATTTCGCTCCTGATCTCAGTGACGCTGACACCAATGATGTGCGCCCGTCTGCTGCGCCCTCATCGCCCGCGCGAGCAGTCCCGCCTCCGGGGAGCGGGCAAGCTGTTTCTGCGACTTCAGCAGGGCTATGGCCGTTCGCTTAACTGGGTGCTTAATCACTCACGCTGGACGCTGCTGGTTTTTCTCGCCACCATCGGACTGACCATGTATCTGTACGTGGTGATCCCCAAAACTTTTATGCCGGAACAGGATACCGGCAGGCTGATGGGCTTTATTCAGGCCGACCAGAGCATCTCTTTCCAGTCGATGCGCGGCAAGCTGGAAGATTTTATGAAGATCGTTCATGACGATCCGGCTGTCGATAACGTGGTGGGCTTTACCGGCGGCTCGCGTACCAACAGTGGTTCCATGTTTATCTCGCTTAAGCCGCTGGATCAGCGTAGCGAGAGCGCTCAGGCAGTGATTGCTCGTTTGAGAGGGAAACTGGCGAAAGAGCCGGGCGCGAGCCTCTTTCTGATGGCGGTGCAGGATCTGCGCGTAGGCGGACGTGAGTCAAACGCCAGCTACCAGTATTCTCTGCTGTCGGATGACCTGGACGAGCTGCGTGAGTGGGAACCCAAAATCCGCCGGGCCTTTGCCGCCCTGCCGCAGCTGGCGGACGTCAACTCCGATCAGCAGGATAAAGGGTCGGAGATGGCCTTACTCTACGATCGTGAAAGCATGGCCAGGCTGGGGATTGATGTTTCAGAGGCGAATACCTTGCTGAATAACGCCTTTGGTCAGCGGCAGATCTCTACCATTTACCAGCCTCTGAATCAGTACAAGGTCGTTATGCAGGTCGATCCGCGCTATACCCAGGATATCAGCGCGCTGGATAAAATGTACGTAATTAACAGCGAGGGCAAGGCGATCCCGCTTGCCTGGTTCGCCAGCTGGCAGCCTGCCAATTCACCGCTGTCGGTCAACCATGAAGGCCTTTCTGCGGCCTCCACTATCTCGTTTAACCTGCCGGAGGGCGTTTCCCTGTCTCAGGCGTCAGAAGCGATTGAACGCAGCATGACTTCCCTGGGTGTCCCCTCCAGCGTGCGCGGGAGCTTCGCCGGTACGGCTCAGGTATTTGAAGAGTCGCAAAACAGTCAGCTCTGGCTGATTCTGGCGGCGATTGCCACCGTTTATATCGTGCTGGGAATGCTCTATGAAAGCTACGTGCATCCGCTGACGATCCTCTCCACGCTGCCTTCTGCCGGGGTGGGTGCGCTGCTGGCGCTGGAGCTGTTTGGCGCGCCTTTCAGCCTGATTGCCCTTATCGGCATTCTGCTGCTTATCGGTATCGTGAAGAAGAACGCCATTATGATGGTGGACTTTGCGCTTGATGCGCAGCGTAGCGGCAATCTGAGCGCCCGTGAGGCAATATTCCAGGCGAGCCTGCTGCGCTTCCGGCCCATTATGATGACCACCCTGGCCGCGCTGTTCGGCGCGCTGCCGCTGGTCCTGACCTCCGGCGACGGCGCTGAACTGCGCCAGCCGCTGGGAATTACCATCGTTGGCGGTCTGGTAATGAGTCAGCTACTGACGCTTTACACCACGCCGGTGGTCTATCTCTATATGGATAAACTGCGGCGTAAGAAAACGACAGAACGCCTCGGTGCCCTTTCATAACCGGCGCGGCGTGAAGGAGGAGTCCGTCAGGCGATGAATACGCTTCCCCAGAATGTACGCTGGCAGCTCTGGATCGTTGCCTTCGGGTTTTTTATGCAGACGCTGGATACCACCATCGTCAATACCGCCCTGCCCTCAATGGCGGTCAGCCTGGGGCAGGATCCGCTGCATATGCATTCGGTCATCGTCTCCTATCTCCTGACCGTCGCCGTTATGTTGCCGGTCAGCGGCTGGCTGGCCGATCGCTGTGGGGTGCGGAATATCTTTTTCAGCGCCATCGTGCTGTTCAGCCTTGGCTCGCTATGTTGCGCGCTCTCCTCCACGCTCGATCAGCTGATCGCAGCCCGCGTGCTGCAGGGGATCGGTGGGGCAATGATGGTGCCGGTCGGGCGGCTGACGGTGATGAAGCTGGTGCCGCGTGAGCAGTATATGGCGGCGATGACCTTCGTCACGCTGCCCGGCCAGATCGGCCCGCTGCTGGGTCCGGCGCTGGGCGGCGTGCTGGTGGAGTACGCCAGCTGGCACTGGATCTTCCTGATCAATCTGCCGGTAGGGCTGATCGGTGCCGCGGCGACGCTGATGCTGATGCCGAATCTGCGAATGCCGCCCCGCCGCTTTGATTTTGCAGGTTTCCTGCTGCTGGCTGTCGGCATGGCCACGCTGACCCTGGCGCTGGATGGGCAGCGCAGCCTGGGCGCTTTACCTCTGATGACCGGCGCGGCAATCCTGCTGGGCTTCTTTTCCCTGCTCGGCTATTTACTGCATGCACGCGGCAACGCTAACGCGCTTTTCAGCCTGAAGCTGTTCGATAACCGTCTCTTTTCGCTGGGTCTGCTGGGCAGCCTGACAGGCCGTATTGGCAGCGGAATGCTGCCATTTATGACGCCGATATTTCTTCAGGTCGGGATGGGGTTTTCACCGTTTCATGCCGGACTGATGATGATCCCGATGGTACTGGGCAGCATGGGGATAAAACGCATCGTGGTACAGATCGTTAACCGCTTCGGTTACCGTAATGTGCTGGTGGGATCGACACTCGGTCTGGCGGCGGTGGTGCTACTGTTTGCCGCGGTTGCGCTGCTTGAATGGAATTATCTGCTGCCCGTAGTGCTCTTTTTTCAGGGGATGGTCAACGGTATCCGTTTCTCAGCCATGAACACGCTGACGCTGAAGGCGCTGCCGGACGATCTTGCCAGCAGCGGTAACAGTCTGCTCTCGATGGTGATGCAGCTGTCGATGAGTATCGGCGTCACCGTCGCCGGACTGCTGCTCGGCACCTTCGGTCAACAGGCATTGGCGGGGAGTGCAGTGGTACACCAGGCCTTTATTTACAGCTGGCTTTGCGTGGCTGTGGTGATTGCGCTGCCGGCGCTGATTTTCTGGCGCGTGCCGCCTGACGCCAGCAAAAACGCACAGCTCAGCCGCAGGAGAACACATTAATGTTTGCGAAAATACGCATTGGCATCACCGCCAAGCTGTTCGCCGCCATCTTTTCCACCTGCATGCTGGTGCTGATTACCATGCACTGGGGCGTGCGGCTCAGCTTTGAGCACGGCTTTATTGATTACATCAAGAAGGGCAACGAACAGCGGCTTATTATGCTGAGCGATGCGCTCTCCGATCAGTACGAACAGCACGGCAACTGGGATTTTTTGCGGCACAATAACAAACTCATATTTCAGATCCTCCGCTCGCTGGAGCAGAATCCTGACGCTACCAGCACCCTGCCGCCTCACGGCTGGCGCACCCCGTTCTGGGTCATCGATCAGCATTTTCACGTGATGATTGGCCCTCGCGGACCGGTTCCGCCTGAAGGCACACGTCGTAACATTACCACCAGCGATGGCCGCATCGTCGGCTGGGTTATCGGCTCGCCGCCGGAGCGACTGACGCGCAGCGCGGATATCAACTTCGATCAGCAGCAAAGGCGTACCAGCTGGATTATCGTGGCGCTGACCATGCTGCTGGCGGCGCTGGTGACCTGGCTGATGTCCCGTGGGCTGCTGGCGCCGGTCAAACGCTTAGTCGAAGGAACACAGCATCTGGCGGCGGGCAATTTCACCAGCCGCGTCGAGGCCAGCAGCCGTGACGAGCTGGGCCGGCTGGCCCAGGATTTCAACCGGCTGGCCAGCACGCTGGAAAAAAATGAGCGGATGCGCCGCGCCTTTATGGCCGATATCTCGCATGAATTACGTACGCCGCTGGCGATCCTGCGCGGTGAACTGGAGGCGATTCAGGATGGCGTGCGCAAACTGACGCCGGAGTCGATCGTCTCTCTTCAGGGGGAAGTGAGTACCCTGACCAAGCTGGTTGACGACGTCCATCAGCTTTCGCTTTCAGACGAGGGCGCGCTCGCCTACCGGAAACGCCACACCGACCTGGTGCCGCTGCTGGAAATGGTGGCGAGCAATTTTGCCGGTCGCTTCAGCAGCCGTGCGCTGAGGCTGACACTGAGGCTGCCGGAACAGGCGCCTCTGTTCGGCGATCCCGATCGTCTGATGCAGCTTTTTACCAATCTTATGGAAAACAGCCTGCGCTACACTGACGCTGGCGGCGGGCTGACGATCGCGCTTGAAAATCGTCCTGACGGAGAATGGATCTACTTTGACGACTCCGCGCCCGGCATTACTGATGAACAGTGCCAGCAGATATTCGAACGTTTTTACCGGGCTGAAAACTCGCGTAACCGTGCCAGCGGCGGTTCAGGGTTGGGGCTTGCCATCTGTCAGAATATTGTGGAAGCGCATGATGGCACCATTAAAGCGGATCACTCTGATGCCGGAGGAGTGCGAATTACGGTACACTTACCGCACAAAAATCATTGAGCGATTTTAATGCGTTAAGCAGGTATCTCATGAATCAAGAAACGCTTGCCCCACTGGTTCTGGTGGTAGAAGACGAACCTAAACTGGGTCAGTTACTGACTGACTATCTGCAGGCTGCCAACTACCGCACGCACCATATTTTGCATGGCGCTGAAGTGATTGAATGGGTAAAACAGGCCTCGCCGGAGATGATTTTGCTGGACCTGATGCTACCCGGCGTGGATGGCCTGACGCTTTGTCGTGAAATCCGCCGCTTCTCCGACGTGCCGGTGATGATGATCACCGCCAAAACGGAGGAAATCGATCGTTTACTGGGCCTGGAAATCGGCGCAGATGACTATATTTGTAAGCCCTTCAGCCCACGCGAGGTGGTCGCCCGCGTGAAAACGATTCTGCGGCGCTGTTCGCGTACGCCGGAAGAAGCGGAGAAGGCGTCGCGCCTGCTGGTCAACGAAGATCGTTTCCAGGCAAGCTGGGACGGCGCTAATCTGGATCTGACGCCCGCAGAGTTCCGTCTGCTCAAAACCCTGGCGCAGGAGCCGGGCAAGGTTTTTTCGCGCGAACAGTTACTTAACCATCTCTACGATGACTATCGCGTGGTTACGGACCGCACCATCGACAGTCATATTAAGAATCTGCGACGCAAGCTGGAGGGACTGGACGCCGACCAGCCGTTTATCCGGGCGGTCTATGGCATGGGTTACCGCTGGGAGGCAGATGTCTGCCGTTTGATCTAGCGCAATTTACATTTGTTTTGCCAGCTTCTACAATCCCCGCACATTCAGTAAGGCTGCCCGTAGAGCAGCCTTATCTGCCCGACGTTATCCGCTCTGTTCCGGCTCGCGCTGGCGCACAGGGCGAAACACGAAATTTCTGTTGAATATCGCACAGCGTCTCAGGGCGCGCTTTACCTGCGCTTAATGGCGTATTGAGGCAGCGGCGCCTAAGTGCGGCAACAACAAGTCATGCCGATCTGCTATCAGGAAACCCCTATGTTCAAACCGGAACTGCTCTCCCCGGCCGGTACGCTGAAAAATATGCGTTACGCCTTTGCGTATGGCGCTGATGCCGTCTATGCCGGTCAGCCTCGCTACAGCCTTCGCGTGCGTAATAACGAATTCAACCACGAAAACCTGGCGATCGGCATTAATGAAGCCCACGCGCAGGGAAAGAAATTTTATGTCGTGGTTAACATCGCACCGCATAACGCCAAGCTGAAAACCTTTATCCGCGACCTCCAGCCAGTGGTCGAGATGGGACCGGACGCGCTGATTATGTCCGATCCTGGCCTGATCATGATGGTCCGGGAAGCCTTCCCGCAGATGGATATTCATCTGTCGGTCCAGGCCAACGCGGTTAACTGGGCCACGGTCAAGTTCTGGCAGCAGATGGGGCTCACCAGAGTCATTCTTTCGCGCGAACTGTCGCTGGAAGAAATTGCTGAAATCCGCCAGCAGGTACCCGATATGGAGCTGGAGATTTTCGTTCACGGTGCGCTCTGTATGGCCTATTCGGGTCGCTGTCTGCTTTCTGGCTATATCAATAAGCGCGACCCTAATCAGGGCACCTGCACTAACGCCTGCCGCTGGGAATATAAGGTACAGGAAGGCAAGCAGGATGAAATTGGCAACATTGTTCATCAGCATGCGCCTATTCCGGTCAGCAACGTGGAGCCGGTACTGGGCGAAGGTCAGCCAACCGATAAGGTGTTTATGATTGAAGAGGCGACGCGTCCTGGCGAATATATGACCGCCTTTGAGGATGAGCACGGCACTTACATTATGAACTCCAAAGATCTGCGTGCGGTAGCGCACGTTGAGCGGCTGACGCAGATGGGCGTCCATTCGCTGAAAATCGAAGGGCGGACCAAATCCTTCTACTACTGCGCGCGTACCGCTCAGGTTTACCGCCGTGCGATTGACGATGCGGCAGCCGGTAAGCCCTTCGATCCCACCCTGCTGGAAACGCTGGAGTGCCTGGCGCACCGCGGCTATACCGAAGGTTTCCTGCGCCGCCATACGCATGACAGCTATCAGACTTACGATCGCAACTACTCCGCCTCGGACAGTCAGCAATTTGTTGGCGAATTTACCGGGGAGCGCCGCGACGGGCTGGCACTGGTCGATGTAAAAAATAAATTCGCCCTCGGCGACAGCCTGGAAATGATGACCCCCGCCGGTAATCTGACCTTTACGCTTGCCCGGATGGAGAACCGTAAAGCGCAGCCGGTGGAGGTCGCACCGGGTAACGGGCATTTTGTCTGGATCCCGGTGCCGGATGAGGTCGATCTTTCCTATGCACTGCTGATGCGGAATCTTGCAACAAGCCCGCCAGTCACGGCGTCAGTTGACAATAACTACGTTAAAGTTACCTGAAGTAACCTTAATTAGAATTTGATCACATAACCCCTGGCGGTTTCTGGATAGAATAAGGCCTGCTAAAAATGAGCAAGACGAAACAGCAGGCTTCACCATGCACCACCTCATTCGCCCGTCCGGCTCCCCCGGGCGGGCTTTTCTTTGCCGTGAATTCAGACGTAGCCCCGTTCCGCCCTTCCCTGAATATGCTATAACAATGACACTTCCGGCCTGACGGCCTGTTCTGACGAGATTTCAACCATGGACAAACATTCGCTGTCTTTCGTGATCCTTAATGGTAAAAGCGCGGGCAATGAGGCGCTGCGTGAGGCCATCCTCGCCCTGCGTGAAGAGGGCCTGCCGGTAGAGGTTCGCGTAACCTGGGAATATGGCGACGGTGAACGTTACGTCAAAGAAGCGCTGGCAGCCGGGGCAGCCACTATCGTGGCCGGCGGCGGCGACGGCACCCTGAATGAAATTGCCACGGCGCTGGCGACCATCGACGCGGCGCAACGCCCTGTTTTAGGCATTCTTCCCCTGGGAACGGCGAACGATTTCGCCACCAGCGCCGGCATTCCCGATGAAATGGATAACGCGCTGCGCCTGGCCATTATTGGTAAGGCGACGCCTGTCGATCTGGCCTGCGTGAACCATGAGCGTTATTTTATCAATATGGCCACCGGCGGTTTCGGCACCCGGATTACTACCGAGACACCAGCTAAACTGAAATCGGCGCTGGGCGGGGTTTCCTATTTTATTCATGGCCTGATGCGGATGGATGAGCTGAAAGCGGACAGCTGCGAGCTCAGCGGTCCGGACTTCAACTGGCAGGGCGATGCGCTGGTGATTGGCATTGGTAACGGACGCCAGGCGGGCGGTGGTCAGCGGCTCTGCCCATCGGCATTAATCAACGATGGCCTGTTAAACGTCAGCATCCTCACCTCGCAGGAACTGTTATCCACCCTTCTGCATTCATTAACCAGCGATGAGCAGAATCCGAATATCGTTTCCGCCACGCTGCCGTGGCTGAGGATCACCTCACCCAATGAGATGACGTTTAACCTTGATGGCGAACCGCTCAGCGGCACCGACTTTCACATTGAGGTGATGCCGGATGCCCTGCTGTGCCGCCTGCCGCCCGACTGTGAACTCTTAGCCTGATCTCTTCCGGGCTCATCTGACTGAAAGGCCCCGCCTTTCAGTTTTTCTCATCAAATATCGTCCTCATCCGGTGTTTTTTTCATCCTCTTTTCACGCCCGTCAGATAACGTCTGCTTTGCCATCCCGCTTCAAAAACTCTGTGATCACGATCGCTGATTTGCACCTGTCGCCTTGTATGGTAGTACGATAGTGATTAACGTCCAGACATCAGTATGACTATCAAAGGCAAAAATGATGATCGTCAGGGCTGAAGTGTTTATTCACTGCTCCGGCAGAAATGTTGAGAAGCTGGCGGCAAAGTATCCCTGTGAACCTGACTTTTTGTCAGCCGCCCGTCATGAAGACGGCACGCTCAGGAACTGGTAAGGAGAAAATGATGAAAAGTGTAGTGATAGAACGTCCGGGCGAGCTGGTATTACAGGATCGTCCTCTGCCGGAACCGGCAAAAGGTGAAGTCCGCGTCAGCGTAAAATATGCCAGCATCTGCGGTTCCGATGTGCATATCTGGCATGGTCATAATCCGTTCGCCCGCTATCCGCGCGTTATCGGACATGAATTTTTTGGCCTGATCGAGGCGGTAGGCGAAGGCGTTGACGCGGCCCGCGTTGGAGAACGCGTGGCGGTTGATCCGGTGGTCAGCTGCGGTCATTGCTATCCCTGCTCGGTCGGACGTCCTAACGTCTGTCGCGAACTCAAGGTGATTGGCGTACACCGCGACGGTGGCTTCAGCGAGTATGCCGTCGCGCCAGCAGCAAACGCCTATACGCTGCCGGAAAGTATCCCGGATAAGCTGGCGAGCCTGGTTGAACCTTTTACCATTGCGGCCAATATCACCGCCTTCCTGAAACCTCAGCCGGATGATGTGGCGCTGATTTACGGTTCTGGTCCGATGGGCCTGACGGCGATTCAGGTGCTGAAAGGCGTCTATAACGTGCGCAAAGTTATTGTCGCCGATCGGCTGCCTGAGCGTCTGGCGATGGCCAGCGAGAGCGGTGCGGACGTAGTACTGAATAACAGCGAGCAGCCGCTTTCAGATCTGCTGCAGGGCGAAATGCCGACGCTGATTATCGATGCCGCCTGCCATCCCGCCATCCTGTCAGAAGCCGTTGCGCTGGCCTCGCCGGCTGCCCGTATTGGCCTGCTCGGCTTCTCCGGCGAGCCCTGTACGCTGACTCAGCAAAGCCTGACCAGCAAAGAGCTTTCCCTGTTCACCTCACGGCTTAACAGCCATCGCTTTCCGCAGGTGATCGACTGGATGAAGCAGGGCCTGATCCAGCCGGAAAAACTGGTGACCCACTATTTCCCGCTGGCGGATATTGAACAGGCCATGACGCTGTTTGAAAAAGATCCCCGACACTGCTGTAAGGTCATACTGAGCCTGGCCTGAACATCGGCCTGTCGGTCGGTGGGGTTTTGAGTCAGCGGCAGAAAAACGTCTGCCCGGATCGAGCTCACAGACCGACGGGATAATCCCTCAGATAATAAAGATAAATATAATCAAGGTATTATTATGTTTAAGAACCTACGCTGGATTATTGTACTGCTACTGTTCATGGTCTATATGATCAACTACCTCGATCGGGTAGCGCTCTCGCTGACGCTGCCGCTGATTGAAAAAGATCTGATGCTCAATGCCGAAGAGTTCGGTTTAATTTTCAGTAGCTTTTTCTTCGGCTATGCGATCTTCAATTTCGTTGGCGGCCTGGCCACCGACAAATATGGCCCAACTCTGGTGCTTGGCGTCGCGGTAGGGCTCTGGTCGCTGTTTTGCGGCTTTACGGCGCTGGCGACCGGCTTCTGGTCGATGCTGATCCTGCGCGTGCTGTTTGGCATGGCCGAAGGACCGATCTGCGCCTCGGCCAACAAAGCGATTAACGGCTGGTTCCCCAAAAAACAGGCCGCCACCGCCATGGGCTTTTTGAGCGCCGGTTCGCCGCTCGGTGGCGCGGTTGCCGGCCCGATTATCGGCTATCTGGCACTCGCCTTTGGCTGGCGTCCGGCCTTTATGATCATCTGCTCCATCGGCCTGGTCTGGATGGTGTTCTGGTTCTTCCTCTCCGCTGATAACCCGCTGAAAAGCCGCCGCGTCAGTGAAGCGGAACGTGCGCTGATTCTGCAGATGAAAGAGGAGCAGGCCGCGTCTGAAGAGTCAGAAGCGACTCAGTCCTCTTACGGGCTGGGCCACTATCTGCGTCAGCCTGTTATCCTGGTCACGGCCTTCGCTTTCTTTTGTTACAACTACATTCTCTTTTTCTTTCTCAGCTGGTTTCCTGCCTATCTGGTGCAGGCGCATAACCTCGACATCAAATCGATGAGCTATACCACCATGATCCCCTGGATTGTCGGTTTCGTGGGGCTGGCGCTGGGTGGCTGGATCTCCGATAAAATCTTCAACATTACGGGTCGCCTCCTGCTTTCACGTAAAATCGTCCTGGTGGTTTCCCTGCTTGCTGCGGCGATTTGCGTGGCGCTCGCTGGCTCCGTGAAGGGCGTCTATCCGGCGGTGATTCTGATGTCAGTTTCTATCTTCTTCCTCTATATCACCGGCGCTATCTACTGGGCGATTGTGCAGGATGTGGTGCATAAGAGCCGCGTGGGCGGTATCAGCGGCTTCATCCATCTGGTCGGCAGCCTCTCCGGTATCATTGGCCCTTACGTGACCGGGGTTATCGTTCAGCAAACCGGCAAATTCGACAGCGCCTTCGTCCTGGCGGGCGGTGTTGCCGCACTGGGCGCGATGCTGGTGCTGTTTGTGATCAGAAGTCCAAAAGGGCCTGCCGCCAAAGCGGTATCTGTCTGAGTTTAACTGGGCGCGCAAGGGCGCGCCCGCGATTACATTAAGGATTAATTATGCTATCCCTTGAGCAACTGCCTGAAGGCACCCTCATTCCCCGCTACGATCGTAACCGGCTGCGCGCGCGCATCGTGCATATTGGCTTCGGGGCGTTTCATCGCTCACACCAGGCCGTCTGTGCAGACAGACTGGCGGCTGAACATAACAGCGACTGGGGGTATTGTGAGTGTGAAACCAGCACTTTTAACCAGGGTGAGCTGATCAACGCGCTGCGCCAGCAGGATATGCTCTACAGCGTGACCGAGATGGCCGACAGCGGACTGAACACCCGGGTCGTGGGCGTGGTCAGGCAGGCGCTCTACCGCAACGGCGACGGCATCGACGCCGTGATTGCCGCCCTGTGTCAGCCTGAGGTGGCGATTGTTTCTATTACCGTCACCGAGAAAGGGTATTGCTATCAGCCCGCTACCGGCCAGCTTATCGTTGATCATCCGGCCATCGTGCACGATCTCGCGCACCCTGAGGAACCGGAATCGGTGCCAGGCGTTATCCTTGCCGCCATTCGCCGCCGCCGCGATGCAGGTTTGCCGCCTTTCAGCGTCATGTCCTGCGACAATATGCCGGAAAACGGACACGTCACCCGCAACGTCGTCACCCAACTTGCGGAGCAAACCGACCCGGCACTGGCAGACTATATCCGCACCCATATCACCTTCCCTTCGACGATGGTCGATCGCATTGTGCCCGCGATGACCGAACAGGCCTTCGATGCGCTAAAAGAGAAGCTGGGCTGCGCCGATCCGGCCGGCGTACAGTGCGAGCCCTTCTTTCAGTGGGTGATTGAAGATAACTTCGTCAATGGCCGCCCTGAGTGGGAAAAAGCGGGAGCCGAACTGGTGGCGGACGTCCTGCCGTTTGAAGAGATGAAGCTGCGTATGCTCAACGGCAGCCACTCGCTGCTGGCCTATCTCGGCTATCTGGCGGGCTACGAGCACATCAGCGACTGTATGGGCGATGAAGCCTTTTTACAGGCAGCGCGTAAGCTGATGTTAGACGAGCAGGCTCCGACATTACGGACTGAAAATGTGGATCTGGTCGCCTATGCGGATTCGTTGATTGCCCGTTATAAGAACCGCGCCATTCGTCACCGCACCTATCAGATCGCTACCGACGGCACGCAGAAGCTGCCGCAGCGCTGGCTCGACAGCATTCGCTGGCACCTGAATAACGGCAGCCGTTTCGATCTGCTGGCGCTGGGCGTGGCGGGCTGGATCCGCTTCGTGGGCGGCGTTGATGAACAGGGTCAGCCGATTATTATCAACGATCCAATGCATGAAACCCTGGCGCAGCTGGTCGCCACCAGCGAGCAAGGCGAGCCGCGCGTCGCTGCCCTGCTCTCGCTGAAATCAGTATTCGGTGAGGATCTGCCGGACAGCTCAGCGTTCTGCGAAAAAGTCATTCACTACTATGCGCTGCTGCTAAAAGTGGGTGCAAAAGAGGCAGTCAGACAGGTCGTTGCGGCTTACTGATCGTTTCACGGCGAAAGGGCTGGCGCTGGTGCATCAGGCTGATTAGACTGAATGTTCCTGCGCCAGCCTCAGTGAGGCTTTACCCATA
The DNA here is from genome assembly GCF_000599885.1 of Pantoea sp. IMH. GTDB lineage: Bacteria > Pseudomonadota > Gammaproteobacteria > Enterobacterales > Enterobacteriaceae > Erwinia. The sequence continues at coordinate 204,495 of NZ_JFGT01000002.1, forward strand.
ACGAATCGTGCCGAATGTCTATTGCTTATACCATCACCGCCAGCGAACCCGTTAATCAGCAGATTTATCGCTTTTTACGCCAGGATATTGTCACCTGCGCCATCCCGCCGGGCTCGCTGCTGTCAGAAAAAGAGGTGTCAGCCCGCTTCTCCGTCTCGCGCCAGCCGGTGCGTGAAGCTTTTATTAAGCTGGCCGAAGCCGATCTTGTACAGGTGCTTCCCCAGCGCGGCACCTTTGTGCGCAAAATTTCCGCGCAGCGCGTTGCCGATGGCCGTTTTATTCGCGAAGCGGTGGAGGTTGCCGTGGTGCGCCGCGCCGCGCTGGAGGCCTCGGCCGCCTCCCTGTCACGACTGGAACAGAATCTTCAGCTACAGAAAATGGCCGCCGCGCGCCATGACAGCCAGGCCTTTCTGCTGCTGGACGATGAATTCCATCTGATTATCGCGCAGAGTATCCAGTGCGAACTGGCCTGGGAGACTATCGAGAATATCAAAGCCGCCATGGATCGGGTGCGCTTTCTGACCTTAAGTAAAGTTTCCCCGCCGGAAATCCTGATCGCGCAGCATAATGAAATTTATCAGGCACTGGTGGCAAAGGACGTTGAGGGCGCGGAAGCCGCGCTGCGTCGTCATCTTCAGGAGATGATTTTTTCGATAACGCCAATCGCGGAACAGAACAGCGAGTGGTTCGAGCAACCCTGACGCTCAGGCAGGCCTGCCGCTAAGGAACAAGCCTGCCCGTCAGTTCCCATCAGGCGATGGTCACATCCTTAGCCAGATAGACATCCTGCACCGCATTGATCAGCGCCACGCCTTCTTTCATCGACTTTTTAAACGCCTTACGTCCCAGAATTAACCCCATGCCACCCGCTCGTTTGTTAATCACCGCCGTACGTACCGACTCGGCCATATCCGTTTCGCCCGCCGAGGCGCCGCCGGAATTGATCAGCCCGGCCCGCCCCATAAAGCAGTTGGCCAGCTGATATCGCACCAGATCAATCGGGTTGTCGCTGGTCAGATGGGTATAAACCCGCTCATCGGTAGAGCCGAACTTCACGGCGTTATAGCCGCCGTTGTTCTCCGCCATTTTCTGCTTCACGATATCCGCGCCGATGGTCGCAGCCAGATGGTTTGCCTGCCCGGTAAGATCGGCGCTGGCGTGATAGTCAACACCCTCTTTTTTAAAGGCATTGTTACGCAGGTAAGCCCACAGTACGGTAACCATACCAAGTTCGTGCGCCCGCTCAAACGCCACGGCGATCTCTTCCAGCTGACGGCGGGATTGCTCCGATCCAAAGTAAATAGTGGCCCCAACGGCAACCGCACCAAGGTTAAAAGCCTGCTCTACGCTGGCATAAAGCGTCTGGTCATACTGGGTCGGGTAGCTCAGCGTTTCGTTATGGTTCAGTTTGACCATAAACGGAATGCGGTGCGCATAACGGCGCGAAACAGAAGCGAGCACGCCGAAGGTCGAGGCGACGCAGTTACAGCCTGACTCAATCGCCAGCTCGACAATGTTGCGCGGATCAAAGTAAAGCGGATTGGCGGCAAACGACGCCCCTGCCGAATGCTCCACGCCCTGATCAACGGGCAGGATAGAGAGGTAACCCGTTCCCGCCAGACGGCCTGTATTGTAGAGCGTCTGCATATTACGCAGGACCGTGGGTGAACGGTTATTGTCGATCATGACCCGATCAACATAATCCGCACCAGGCAGATAAAGGTTTGCGGCAGGGATAGTCATACAACGGTGTTGCAGCAGTGCGTCAGCTTCATTGCCCAGTAACTTTACGATGTCCGTCATGTTAGCTCCTGATTGAAGGGAATTAGTGATTCCTGAACCCAGACAGCCTGGACCCGTTGCACCGGCTAACGCAAATGGCTGACGCCATTTTTCAGAACCATCCCACGGAAATTTTCACCGCTACCACCAGCGCCAGAAATGATGAACCGGGCCGATGCCTTTGCCTACCTCCAGCGTATCGGCCTGTTCAAGCGCGCCCTGCAGCCAGCGCTTCGCCTCCTGCACGGTCGTCGCCCATTCCTGATGCCGGGGCCGGAGCGCGGCCAGGGCCGCAGACAGTGTACAGCCCGTACCATGCGTGTGCCGGGTCGGTACGCGCGGCGCGGTGAAGCGCAGCTCCCTATCGGGCGTGATCAGCCAGTCCGGGCTTTCCGTATCGCTGAGATGGCCGCCTTTCATCAGTACAGCCCGGCAGCCTGATCCCAGCAGCGCTCTGCCCTGCTGACGCATCTCCTGCTCGCTGGTGGCGACAGAACATTCAAGCAGTGCGGCAGCCTCGGGCAGGTTCGGCGTGATTAGCGACACCTGTGGCAGCAGCCGCTGACGTAGCGTTGCCACCGCGCCGGGCGTGAGTAAAGCATCGCCACTTTTCGCCAGCATTACCGTGTCCAGTACGATCCAGGGAACCGGCGCCGCCTGTAAACCTTCCGCCACCGCCTCAATGATATCGCTCTCTGCCAGCATGCCGATTTTGACGCTGTCGATACGTACATCGCTCAGCACCGACGTCAGCTGCGCGGCGACAAAGTCAGGTTCAATACGGTAAAGCGACTGGACGCCGCAGGTGTTTTGCGCCACCAGCGCAGTGATCACGCTGGTGCCGTAAGCGCCAAGCGCGGAGAAGGTTTTCAGATCGGCCTGGATACCCGCGCCGCCGCTGGGATCGGTGCCGGCGATTGTCAGTGCATTGATGCGTTTCATTGGATCGTCTCTCCCTTCAGGCCGTAAAGCGTATCGAGAAAGGCAGCAACGAAGCTGCCCGGCCCGCCTGCAAGTGCAGCAGCACGCTCCCCGGCCAGGCTCATGATCCGGCAGGCGCTGGCGATATGACAGAGACGATCGCCCGGCAGCGCGGTGAACCCGGCCACCACGGCTGAAAGCGCACAGCCCGTGCCAACAACCCGCGTCATCAGCGGCGATCCGCCGGGGATTTGCAGGCAGCGTTGCCCGTCGGTCACAAAATCGTCTTCGCCGGTCACCGCCACGATGGCACCGCAGTCGAGCGCCAGCTGGTGAGCGGCTTCCAGGGCAGCGCTGGAGGCGTGCAGGCTGTCCACACCGCGTCCGGAGACGGGCTGACGCGCCAGCGCCAGAATTTCCGAGGCGTTGCCGCGTATGGCGGCGGGACGATAAGCAAGCAGCTGCTGGCAAAATTCGCTGCGAAAACTCAGCGCCCCTACCGCGACGGGATCGAGCGTCCAGGGTTTCTCTGCCGCAGCGGCAGCCTCTACCGCTGCCAGCATCGCTTCGCGACTGGCCTGCGTGAGCGTTCCGACATTAATCAGTAGCGCATCAGCCAGCGCGGCAAATTGTCCGGCTTCCTCCGGATCGATGACCATGGCGGGCGAGGCGTCCAGCGCGAGCAGAACATTGGCGGTGAACGTCTGCACAACATCATTGGTGAGGCAGTGGATAAGCGGTTTTTTTTGATGAAAAAGCGTGAGCGAGGCGGCGGCCGCCGTAAAGCGTTGAGGTTGGATCATGGTAAAGCTCCCAACCGGCGATCAAGAAGGCTGATGCGGTCAGGCATCTGACTTCCCTACGCTGGCATTATCCAGTTCAGGTTCAACGGGTATTTCTCAGCCCTTACGGGCACCCCGAGTCATATAGATTGCATTTATTTATTAATTAATGAGTTACATAAAATCACATGCTTATATAAGCTTGTTTTTACGAGCTTCACTATTGAGCATTGTACCTCACCTTGTGCCCCGTTTTGTACCCCATAGGGAAGCAAAATGAATCGCCACAGGTTTAACAGACACCTCAGAATCATTTAAAATGACCTGAAGAGAGGTGCCCCTGAGCGGTAAGCGTTATCCCGAAGAGTTTAAAAATTGAAGCAGTAAAACAGGTTGCTGATCGCGGTCATTCTGTTTCCAGCGTTGCAACACGTCTCGATATCACCACCCACAGCCTTTACGCCTGGATAAAGAAGTACGGTCCGGACTCATCAGCTAATAAAGGACAGTCAGATGCTCAGGCCGAGATCCGCCGACTCCAGAAGGAGCTGAAGCGGATTACTGACGAACGGGACATATTAAAAAAAGCCGCGGCGTACTTCGCAAAGCTGTCCGACTGAGGTACGCCTTTATCCGTGACAACAATCGTTGCTGGCCTGTCCGCCTGCTCTGCCAGGTGCTGGATGTGCATCCGAGTGGGTTTTACGCCTGGCTTAAGCAGCCACATTCACGACGGTATCATGCTGACCTGAAGCTGACGGGGCATATCAAGCAGTTCTGGCTGGAATCGGGCTGCGTTTATGGCTATCGCAAGATCTATCTCGATCTGCGGGATACCGGGCAACAATGCGGAGTGAACAGAGTCTGGCGACTGATGAAGCGTGTCGGGATAAAGGTTCAGGTCGGGTACCGGAGTCTGCGGGCACGCAAAGGCGAGGCCAGTATCGTGTCGCCCAACAGGCTCCAGCGACAGTTCAATCCGGATGCTCCGGATGAGCGTTGGGTAACGTACATAACCTACATCCGAACCCACGAAGGCTGGCTGTATCTGGCCGCGGTTGTTGACCTGTTCTCACGTAAGGTTATCGGCTGGTCAATGCAATCCCGGATGACAAAGGACATTGTCCTGAACGCACTGCTGATGGCTGTATGGCGGTGCTGGTTCACTCGGTCAGGGCAGTCAGTACACAAGCCATGAGTGGTAGTCGTTCCTGAAATCACGCGGCCTAGAGGGGAGTATGAGCCGTCGCGGTAACTGTCACGATAACGCGGTTGCAGAAAGCTTTTTCCAGTTACTGAAACGCGAGCGGATAAAGAAAAAGATCTACGGAACGCGGGAGGAAGTCCGCAGCGATATTTTTGATTACATCGAAATGTTTTATAACAGTAAGCGTCGGCATGGTTCGAGCAATCAGATTTCACCGGCAGAATATGAAAACCAATATTATCAACGGCTCGGAAGTGTCTAGGTTATCCGTGGCGATTCATTTAAACTCCCCTCAAGATCTTTGATCTTTTGCTCGGCATCGAACAAAAGTGTTTGCATTGTCACGGCTTCTATCTTGGCGTTAGCAAGTTCAACCATCAGATTAGCCAACTCAAGTTTGAGCGTGGCCTTGTCCAGTTCATCACTGTTATTCGCAGTTTCTGGGTGATGCTCACCGCTTTATCAAGAATCCCTACCGCAGCCGCCGTGCTTGCCAATACACCGGTCATAACATCCCCTAACTAAAATTTATCGAAGACCACCCCCCACAATTTAATCGGATAACCTTCTGTTAAGAAACGAAGTTTAACTTAGGTTTAATACTGGTTGCGCATGTAGCCATTGATTGTAAAATGACCATCGTGATTATTTCCATAACAAGTAGAGGGACTTATGCATCAATACACCAGCGAACTAACCACCGAAATTAAAAAATTATGTGCTCAACCACCATTCGCAGCTGAAGAGATCACCACATTTGACGAAAGCACGCAGCAAGAAGTCCTAAACCTGATTACACGATTAGCCACCTGCCCTGTAAAGCTAATGTTCAGGATAGCAACGATCGGGAGTCTTACCTGTAACGGTAGCGTTCATCAAAAAGCATCAGGTAAGAGCACTGCCGGGGGATTTCAGGTTGCACGAGTAGGAGATAAGGTTGTAGACGCAGACGGCAGTGAAGCCACTATCATTTCCGGTGCTGGTGCAGCACGAGTAATGCAGGGGGTATCCTCTGCACTGGTTGGAAGTATGCTTGATAATGGAGATGAAATAATCTCAACGCCACAATCCAGCAATAGACTGGTATTCCGTGAAGGTGACACTCTCCCGAATGGATTCCTAACCATGCCAGGGAGTAAGCACTAATGGGAGCCAGGGGTAATTATCTATTCAGGGGTGATAAGACTGTTTGCGGTGGCAGAATTCTTGAAGGATGTACCGATCACCAGTTTTTTGATAAAGACATGGCCTGTGAAGGCCATAAAGTAACCTGTGGCAAACATCCAGGATATTATCGTATTTGCGGCGGTCTTAATAACGACGACATACATGGAAAAAGAATAGCTGGAACACTGCACAGCTATAGCTCCTGCCCATGCAAATCGAAATTCGTTCCTTCAAACTTCGTTGATGATTATGAACTTGAGAGCCAGTCAACAATAACCACAGACAATTATCACGAGGTAGAGTTTCCTGTTCTGCCTGGCCCGATTGAGCCAGGACCAGATCAGCACGCCCAGGTAGCGCAAAAGAAAACAGGTATCGACGCAGGTTTTGCCGTTCTCCCCTACGGCGGCACTACAGAAGCCTGGCAACGTCTGCTATTCACCGAAACCCCACCAGCGGGAGCAAAGGAACTATTCGCTACGCTGAACGGCCCGGATGAAAGATACAAAGCTGGTTCGATTATGCTTCTGGTTGATCCTGAGAAGCAGGACGACGAACAGATCGCCCACATGAAAGCCGCGAAAGCGCGAGTCGATGCTGCGTTAGAACCGCTGACGCATGAAGAGGCTAACTTCCTTCATAAACATTACGCTACCATAGCTAATTTCACCAGCTACGCTGATACCGGAATTGGCCTTGCTGCTGATCCTGTTGGAAAATACTTTGAGAGTATCGAAAAAATACTCAAAGAGATTCAAGAAACGTATAAGAATACCTACATAACAAGAGGCTCATTGATTGGAGAACAATTTTATGTCAGACGTAGCCAGTTGTTTAAAGAACTTGAATCCATACTCAAAGTCAGTTTCCTTAATAAGGCTATGAAGTTCGGTGAGTATATAAAAATAAAAAATGCACTCGGCCTTTCCAGCAGTTCTATTACCCACAAATGGAATGAAACGGGGATCAGTGACATTGAAGGCTATGCTACCCACATCGAACGGGCAGCTAAATACGTAAAAGCAATGCGTTACACTGGTTATTTAGGCATTGGTTTTAGCGGACTCCATTCTCTTAACGAAATTCATGAAGCGTGTTCTGTTGGTCGCGAAGCTGAATGTACTAAGAAAAAGTATACTGAGATTGGTAGCTTTGCTTTGGGTACAGTCGGTGGTATTTACGCTGGTGGCAACGCTATACCATTATGTGTAGCAATTGGCGTTGGTAGTGCAGGTGTTGGTGGGCTTGTTTGTACTGTCATTGCCGGTATTGGTTTAGGCTATGCAGGTAGCACAGTAGGGAGTGCTGTTGGGGAATTAAGCGGGGAGCAGCTGTATGATGTCTACGGCAATTAATTTTCTGACCATGCATCGAATTGAGATTTCTGGAATCTTTATGATTCTCGGAATAATAACATACGCTTTCAGCATAATACACGACAAATTATCCAAAGAAAAATTCCTTACGCTTTGCTCACTATTCGTAAATAAATTTGGCGCAAGACCAGCAGAAGTTTTAATTTATCAAGGTGGGGGTTTCTTTTTCTCGTTTATGCGTGATGCGTTCTTTATCAAAGCATTATACTTTAAAGAAAACTCATTCCATACGCGAGGGATGAATAATGAACAAATACGCTTCATTAAAGAACTTCCTAATCAGCACACCGATTGGTTACGTATAAAAGTGCGACTTTCCATCGTTGGTATTATTTTTCTATTCATGATGCTAGCAGTTTTCTATTTACCATCATTCATTTAACGACAATAAAATAAATAGCCAAGTTTTACGCTTGGCTATTTTATTCACTTCCAATGAATCCCATCAATCACATAAGAAACTGAGGACAAAGGAAACGTATGTAAATAGCGTTTTGTGATCCCTCCGCTTTTCTCGTGGCCCACGGTCTGCTGTAAGTGCAGAATGTTTTTCACCTAACCAGCCATTGCCGAAGAGCAAACACTATGACGGATAGAATGCAGTAACCGCCGTTGTCCATAATCGTCCAGATAAGGAATACCCAACTGATCTCGAACATCAGCAAACACTCTACCGATCTTCGTCATGTTCGTACCTGCCACTTCTGAAAAAATCCGCTCTTTCCACTGGCGATCAACATATTCCATGAATCCCCATTCGATCAGCTTAGGATGAATAACTACCTGTCTTGTAGCATTCTCCGTCTTCCCTTGCCCTCCTTCGGCAATCAGGAAGTAGTAACGCTGGCTGTCCTCATCGAATTTGATCTGTGACTTTTCCAGCTTGCCTATCTCACTTCTTCTGACTCCAGTGTATGCCAACAACGTGATCCATTTTTGCCAGTTATCTGGCTGCTTGAGCGCCCATCCTACAAATTTTTTCATCTCTGCTGTGCTCTAAGCGCCAAATCTCGCTTTTGAAGGTGCAGCCACTACGCCATCAGTTGGCGCCTTAGATAAAATGTCTTTGCTTTCTGTGAGGAAGGTTTTGAAGAGTGATTTATACTGCTTGAGATGCTTATGGATGGCCTCAACGCCTACCAGTTGATCCGGTGGAACATCATCACATTCAATCAGTTGCTGGATGGTCATTGAGCGGTAAGGCTGAACAACGCGCTTAGAGAGATTTTCAACAACTTCCATCACCTGTTTAATGTCCTGCTTTGTGATCGCCGTGACATCAGTTTCCCCTCCCAAGACCGTTAACAACACTTCCATGTAACGAGCACTCGCCATTGAGATCGGTTTCGTCCAGTTGAGCCCCTTTTCATCTTTGTACATGGCCTACGCATCAGCAATGGTTAACACTTTTTCAGGTTTCGCTGACAGTTGTGGTTCCACGATTCTTGCTGCGCCTGACGCTTACTGCCTGCTTTCTTGTCATCGTAGCAAGAATATCCATCAGCATTGACCTGCTCACCACTCATTTTATGCGCCATAAGTCTGACGGCTCTCCCCTCTGCTTCCGCTTTTTGCTAAAGTCCGGCCAGCAATTTTTCGACAACCGCCCGGTCAGAGAGCGGCAGACGACGGGAGACAACATGATCAGACCCCTTAACGAACAGTACGGTATCAGCGTGGCGGCGCTGCAGATGCTCAATTATCTGGAACGCATCTCACGCGGCGATCCAGCGTTTTCTATCCAGGATAGGGTGCTGAATCACCGTTGTAACGTAACGCCGCCAGATAACTTCACCCTGCTCAATCAGCTGTTTGATGCCGGAAAGGTTGACTATGATTATCGCGGTAGCGGTCTTGACGGCGAAAGACATGTCAAGCTTGTACGCTGAAACGTAGCCTTAAACGTCGTGTATAACAGCCCATACAGGGCGGCGTCGCGCATCATTTTAACGAGAGATCTCTGGCCATGAATATCCGCCCCTTTACCGAAGCTGACCGCCCTTTTTTACGCACGCTGTTCCTGGCCTCCCGCCGGGCCAACTGGCACTGGCTGGACGGCAGCGAATGGCAGCTGGAAGATTTCGATGAAGTGACATTGGGAGAACGTATTCTGGTTGCGGAAGCGGATGGGCACCGTACCGGCTTTGCCGCCGTGCTGCCTAACGACAATTTCCTGCACAGCCTTTTTGTCGATCCCGCCTGGCAGGGCCGTGGCGTTGGCACGGCGCTGCTCGACGCCGTCCAGCAAAATTTCACCTCATCCGGGGCGCTTAAGTGCATGAAAGCGAATACCGCTGCGGTGAAATTTTATCAGAAACATGGCTGGCAGGTGATAAGCGATGGGGAGAGCGAGCACGGCGAATACTGGTTGATGCACTATGTTTTGTGACAGGTAAGCCGTACTGCGTTAATCGATTCTCTCCCGGCAGCACCGCCGGGAGAAGGCCTCAGATAACGCGAAAAGCGATATCGTCAGGGATCACCTCGCCCTGCCAGTAGAGCTGTGCGGCGACGTTGCCCGCCAGCTGGCGATAGATCTGGGTAAACTCGCTGTCTGGCCGGCGAACCACGGTTGGCTGGCCGTCATCCAGATCTTCCCTGAGCGTGATATGCAGCGGCAGCTGACTCAGCAGGCGCGTCTGATACTGTTCCGCCAGTTTCAGCGCGCCGCCGCTGCCGAAGATCGCCTCGTGATGACCACACTGGCTGCAGATATGCATGCTCATATTCTCCACCACGCCCAGCACCGGCACATCCACTTTTTCGAACATCACGATGCCTTTGCGGGCATCAACCAGCGCGATATCCTGTGGTGTGGTCACCACCAGCGCACCGGTCACCGGGACGTTTTGCGCCAGCGTCAGCTGGATATCACCGGTGCCTGGCGGCATATCCAGCACCAGATAATCCAGGTCGGGCCACAGCGTTTCGTTAAGCAGCTGCATCAGCGCTTTACTCGCCATCGGGCCGCGCCACACCATCGCATTATCTTCAGTCACCAGATAGCCGATCGAGTTAGTGGCCAGGCCGTGCGCCATAATCGGGGCCATATGGGTGCCATCCGGCGAGGTGGGTCGCTCGTCGCGTGTTCCCAGCATGTCAGGAATCGACGGGCCGTAAATATCCGCATCAAGCAGGCCCACTTTCGCCCCTTCAGCCGCCAGCGCCAGCGCCAGATTCACTGCAGTGCTGGACTTGCCGACGCCGCCCTTACCGGAACTGACGGCAATAATATTTTTTACGCCTTTAACACCAGCCTGATTTTTGACCCGCTTCATGGTGGCGACCTCATGCTTCAGCCGCCAGCTGATCGCCTCAGCACCGGTCAGGCGCAGCAGTTCGGCGCTGGTTTGCTCCTGCAGCGCCTCAAACCCGCTGTTCCAGACGAACGGCATCACCAGATCGACGTGCAGCGTATTGTCCAGCAGCGTACAGTGATGCAGCGCTTTCAGTCGGGTCAGATTGTGGGTCAGCGTGGGGTGTTCAAACGCCGTTAATACGCCCATCACCATCGCGCGCAGCGCCTCCGGTGAGTGTTGCCCCTGGGATTGAGAACGCATCCGGGCTCCTTGTTTTCATATTGGTTTTCGTGCGTTAAGCATATCAGAAGTGGCCGCAGATGAGGCGCAGGGAAAGCAAAAACGACGTGGGGATCGCGGGAATGTTTACGCAGCGACGACACTCAGTTACCATCTAAGCCCCCTAGTTAATCAGGTATAACAAGTCCCACTATGACTCAAGTCGCGAAAAAAATATTGGTAACGTGCGCACTGCCGTACGCTAACGGCTCCATCCATCTCGGCCACATGCTCGAGCATATCCAGGCAGATATTTGGGTTCGTTACCAGCGAATGCGCGGCAATCAGGTTTACTTCATCTGTGCAGACGACGCGCACGGGACGCCCATTATGCTGAAAGCGCAGCAGTTGGGCATCGCGCCTGAACAGATGATTGCCGAGATGAGTCAGGAACATCAGACCGATTTTGCCGGCTTTAATATCAGCTACGATAACTATCACTCTACGCACAGTGATGAGAACCGCGAACTCTCCGCGCTGATTTATACCCGGCTGAAAGAGAACGGCTTTATCAAAAACCGCACTATTTCGCAGCTCTACGATCCCGAAAAAGGCATGTTCCTGCCAGATCGTTTTGTGAAGGGCACCTGCCCGAAATGTAAATCGCCCGATCAGTATGGCGATAACTGCGAAGTGTGCAGCGCCACCTACAGCCCGACCGAGCTGATCGATCCGAAGTCCGTGGTCTCCGGTGCCACGCCGGTACTGCGTGATTCCGAACACTTCTTCTTCGATCTGCCGGAGTTCAGCGAGATGCTGCAGGCGTGGACACGCTCCGGTGCGTTGCAGGAGCAGGTCGCGAACAAAATGCAGGAGTGGTTTGAATCCGGCCTGCATCAGTGGGATATCTCGCGTGATGCGCCCTACTTTGGCTTCGAAATCCCGGATGCGCCAGGCAAATATTTTTACGTCTGGCTGGATGCGCCTATCGGCTACATGGGGTCGTTCAAAAACCTGTGCGACAAGCGCGGCGATATCGACTTCGACGCTTTCTGGCAGAAAGATTCCGATGCCGATCTCTATCACTTCATCGGTAAAGATATCGTCTACTTCCACAGCCTTTTCTGGCCAGCGATGCTGGAAGGCAGCAACTTCCGCAAGCCGACCAACCTGTTTGTGCACGGCTACGTGACGGTGAACGGCGCGAAGATGTCCAAATCACGCGGTACCTTTATCAAAGCCAGCACCTGGCTGCAGCATCTTGATGCCGACAGCCTGCGCTACTATTACGCGGCCAAGCTCTCCTCGCGCATTGACGATATTGACCTGAATCTCGAAGATTTTGTTCAGCGCGTCAATGCCGATATCGTTAACAAAGTGGTGAACCTCGCCTCACGTAACGCGGGCTTCATCAATAAGCGTTTTGACGGCAAGCTCTCCGCTGAACTGGCCGATCCGGCGCTCTATAAAACTTTTACCGATGCGTCAACCAGCATCGGTGAGGCCTGGAGCAGCCGCGAGTTTGGCCGTGCCGTGCGTGAAATTATGGCGCTGGCCGACGTCGCCAACCGCTATGTGGATGAGCAGGCGCCGTGGGTAGTGGCGAAGCAGGAAGGCCGCGACGCCGAGCTGCAGGCCATCTGTTCAATGGGCATCAATATGTTCCGCGTGCTGATGACCTGGCTTAAGCCGGTGCTGCCTTCGCTGAGCGAGCGCGCCGAAGCCTTCCTCAATCAGGAACTGAGCTGGGAAGGCATTCAGCAGCCGCTGCTTAACCATTCCGTCGCCAGCTTTAAGGCGCTCTACAACCGTGTGGAGATGGACAAAGTCAACGCGCTGATTGAGGCGTCAAAGGAAGATGCCGTCGCGGCCAGCAAGCCTACGCTGACCGGTCCGCTGGCTGACGACCCGATTCAGGAAACCATCAGCTTTGATGAGTTTGCGAAGGTCGATATGCGCATCGCGCTTATTCAGAATGCCGAACTGGTAGAGAAGTCGGACAAGCTGCTGCGCCTGACGCTGGATCTGGGCGGCGAAACCCGCCAGGTCTTCTCCGGCATCCGTCAGGCTTACCCTGACCCTGCTCTGCTGGTGGGGCGTCTGACGGTGATGGTTGCCAATCTGGCGCCGCGTAAGATGCGCTTCGGTGTCTCCGAAGGCATGGTGATGGCGGCGGGCCCTGGCGGCGAGGATATTTTCCTGCTGAGTCCCGACAGCGGCGCTCAACCCGGCATGCAGGTGAAGTAACGACCTTCACCGCAGAAACGGTAAGGGGCGATCTGATTCGCCCCTTTTTTTATCCTCAGAGCGTGACTCATAGCACGTTTTATTATTTCGACGTATGATTAACGTTCTGAATACCGGGAGCTTATCATGCGCAGCGCGCTGTCCGTTATCTGGCGTTATCTTCGCGCCTTTATCATCATTTATCTCTGTCTTTATGCCGGCATCGGGCTGGCTGCCCTGCTTCCTGTGACCATCCCGGGCAGCATTCTGGGCATGCTTATTCTCTTTTTCCTGCTGGTTTCCCGCCTTGTCCCCGTTAACTGGGTGAAGCCAGGCAGCCTTCTGCTGATCCGCTATATGGCGCTGCTGTTCGTGCCGATAAGCGTCGGCGTGATGAGCTATATGGACGTGCTGACCGCGCAGTTTGGTCCGATTGTGGTCTCCTGCGTCGCCAGCACCTTTATTGTGCTGCTGACCGTTGGGCTGACCTCACACCAGGTGCACAGCCGGGTCCCGGCGAAGAAAGGAGCAGGCGATGAGTGATATCTGGTGGTCGCTGCCGCTGACCCTTGTGGTCTTCTTTCTCGCCCGTAAGGTGGCGGCGAAGGTAAAAATCTCGCTGCTGAATCCGCTCCTGATCTCCATGGCGGTGATTATTCCCCTGCTGCTGCTGCTGCAGATGCCTTACGCCCGTTATTTTCAGGGAAGCAGCGTGCTGAACCAGCTTCTGCAGCCTGCCGTCGTCGCGCTGGCGCTGCCGCTTTATGAACAGCTGCATCAAATTCGTGCGCGCTGGAAATCGATTATCAGCATCTGCTTTATTGGCAGCCTGACTGCCATGATCTCCGGCACGGCCATCGCGCTCTGGATGGGGGCTACGCCGGAGATTGCCGCCACTATTCTGCCCAAATCCGTGACCACTCCAATCGCTATGGCGATCTCTGGCACGCTCGGCGGTATCCCGGCTATCAGCGCCATCTGCGTACTTATCGCCGGCGTGCTGGGTGCCGTATTCGGTCATATGCTGCTTAACCTCTTTAAGATAAAAAGCAAACCAGCGCGTGGGCTGGCGATAGGCAATGCCTCCCATGCGTTGGGCACCGCACGCTGCGTCGAGCTGGACTATCAGGAAGGGGCATGGAGTTCGCTGGCGCTGGTGATTTGCGGCATCATCACCTCGCTGCTGGCACCTTTTATCTATCCACTGCTGATGGCACTCTGGGGATAAAAGTTGCGATAAGTCCCGCATTTAAGAAATGAATTTCACAGGTTACATTCTAAATGTGATAAAAATCACATACAACGCCCGGACGGCCCGACAGAATAAGCGGCCGACCACCCTGAGAGGCCCGATATGCACCCACGTTTCCAGACTGCTTTTGCCACGCTGCCTGCGCCGCTGCAAAGCGCCCTGCACCCAGTTCTTGCCGCTGATGACTTTGCCGCTTTTTTAACGCCGGAACAGATCGACAGGGTTAAAAGCCAGACAGGGATGAATGACAGCGAGCTGGCTTTTGCCCTGCTGCCGCTGGCCGCCGCCTGCGCCGTCGTTCCGCTTTCCCACTTCAGCGTAGGTGCGCTGGCACGCGGCAGCAGCGGTCACCTCTATTTTGGGGCCAATATGGAGTTTGCCGGCAGTACCATGCAGCAGACGGTCCACGCCGAGCAGAGCGCCGTCACGCACGCCTGGCTACGCGGTGAACCCTCACTTGAGGCGATCACCGTGAACTACACGCCCTGCGGCCACTGCCGCCAGTTTATGAATGAACTTAACAGCGGCACCGCGCTGCAGATTTCTCTGCCGGGCCGGGAGCCCGCTACGCTGGGCGACTACCTGCCGGACGCCTTTGGTCCCCGCGATCTGGATATCAAAACCCTGCTACTGGATAAAGTCGATCACGGTTTCACCCTGAAAGGCGATCCGCTCAGCCAGGCGGCGCTTCAGGCCGCTAACCGCAGCCATGCGCCCTATACGCAGGCCTGGAGCGGCGTGGCGTTGCAAAGCGAGGACGGCGCGATTTTCGCCGGAAGTTATGCCGAAAACGCCGCCTTTAACCCGAGCCTGCCGCCGCTGCAGGCCGCCCTGAATCTGCTGAGTCTCTCTGGCCGTGATGTGCTGAAGATCCAGCGGGCGGTACTGGCTGAAGCCCCCGACGCCAGCGTGATTCAGCGCCAGGCGACACTGGCTACCCTGCAGGCGCTTGGCTGCGCCAATGTCACGACCGTTCCGCTGAACTGACCCTTTCCTGCGGCTTCACCGCATACAAGTCACAGCTTTTGTTATCAGCAGGTAACAAAAGCTGTACTTTCAGATGAATTATTTTAGGATTGCCGCACATCCTGAATTGATGAGTAGATTGCATGGAACTCGAGTACGAAAGTAAACGTCCGCTTTATATCCCTTATGCTGGCCCTATTTTGCTGGAATTTCCCCTGCTGAACAAAGGCAGCGCTTTCTCCGTCGAGGAGCGTAATGAGTTCAATCTTCGCGGCCTGCTGCCTGAAACGGTGGAAACCATTGAAGAGCAGGCCCAGCGCGCCTGGCGCCAGTTTCAGGATTTTAAAAACGATAACGATAAGCACGTTTACCTGCGTAATATTCAGGACACTAACGAAACACTGTTCTACCGCCTGCTGGACAATCATCTGGAAGAGATGATGCCCATCATTTATACCCCAACGGTGGGCGCCGCCTGCGAGCACTTCTCAGAAATCTATCGTCGCGCGCGCGGCGTATTCATTTCCTACCCCAATCGCGGCAACATCGAAGATATGCTGCAAAACGCCACCAAGCAAAACGTGAAAGTGATTGTCGTCACCGACGGCGAGCGCATTCTTGGCCTGGGGGATCAGGGCATCGGCGGCATGGGTATCCCGATCGGTAAGCTGTCACTTTATACCGCGTGCGGTGGTATCAGCCCCGCTTATACGCTGCCGGTAGTGCTGGACGTGGGAACCAATAATACTCAGCTACTCAACGATCCGCTCTATATGGGCTGGCGTCACCCGCGTATCACGGGCGAAGAGTATGACAACTTCGTCAACGAGTTTATCCAGGCGGTAAAAAGCCGCTGGCCGAACGTGCTGTTGCAGTTTGAAGATTTTGCCCAGAAGAACGCCATGCCGCTGCTGGAGCGCTACCGTGATGAAGTCTGCTGCTTCAATGATGATATTCAAGGCACCGCGGCGGTCACGCTGGGCACGCTAATCGCCGCCAGCCGCGCGGCGGGCAGCAAAATGAGCGAGCAGAAAGTGGTATTCCTCGGTGCGGGATCTGCCGGTTGTGGTATTGCCGAACAGATTATTGCCCAGATGAAATCGGAAGGACTGAGCGATGAAGAAGCGCGGGCGCGGGTATTTATGGTGGACCGCTTCGGCCTGTTAACCGACAAGCTGCCAAACCTGCTGAACTTCCAGAGCAAGCTGGTACAGAAAAGCGACGCGCTGGCGGGCTGGGACGTCACCTCTGACGCGCTCTCGCTGCTGGATGTGGTGCGCAATGCCCGTCCGGATATCCTGATTGGCGTTTCCGGCCAGCCGGGCCTGTTCAGCGAAGAAATTATACGCGAGATGCATAAGCACTGTGCTCGTCCGATTGTGATGCCGCTCTCTAACCCAACGTCACGTGTTGAAGCCACGCCACAGGATATTATTGCCTGGACCGAAGGCGCAGCGCTGGTGGCCACCGGCAGCCCGTTTGCACCGGCCATGTGGAAGGAGAAGGTTTTCCCGATCGCCCAGTGCAATAACTCCTATATTTTCCCCGGCATCGGGCTTGGCGTGATCGCCTCTGGCGCCACCCGCGTCACCGACAGCATGCTGATGGCGGCCAGCCGCGCGCTGGCAGACTGCTCGCCGCTGGTCAACGACGGTTTCGGCCCGGTACTGCCGGAAGTGAAGGATATTCAGGGCGTATCGAAGCTGATCGCCATGGCCGTTGGCAAGGCGGCACAGCTGGCGGGCGTCGCCGTGGTCACGTCCGAAGATGTGCTTTCACGCGCCATTGCCGCTAACTTCTGGCTGCCGCAGTACCGTAATTACCGCCGAACCTCCATCTGACGACGAGTGCCGGGTATTCCTTTACCCGGCCTGTTTCCCCGCGGGAAGTTAGAAGGATGTTAAGAAATAACGCATTCGCGCACCTTTTATTTACCGGCCGCAACTGTCACGCGCGAAAATTGTGCGAAAACCCGTCATACGGCGAACCCCGGCTTGCTTCGCCAGGCCGGGTAAAGTAGCCTTAATCCACCTTTTCCCCGCAAGTCTGAGCAACATCCGGCATGATAAAACGCTTGATTTTTGGTCTTATTATCATAGCAACACTGATAGTAATGACCGCGCTCGGTCTCGATCGCTGGATAAGCATCAAAACGGCTCCCTACGTCTATGACGATCTCAAAACGCTGCCTTACCGCCAGGTCGGTGTGGTGCTGGGCACCGCGAAATACTACCGTACGGGCGGCATTAACCAGTATTACCGCTATCGCATTCAGGGAGCGATTAACGCCTATAACAGCGGCAAGGTAAATTATCTGCTGCTCAGCGGAGATAATGCGCTGCAAAGTTATAACGAACCTATGACGATGCGCCGCGATCTGATCGCCGCAGGCGTTCCCGCATCGGATATCGTGCTGGACTACGCAGGCTTCCGCACCCTGGATTCCATCGTGCGTACCCGTAAAGTGTTTGATACTAACGACTTCATTATCATCACGCAGCGCTTTCACTGCGAGCGTGCGCTGTTTATCGCATTACATATGGGCATTCAGGCGCAGTGCTATGCGGTGCCTTCACCGAAAAACATGCTCAATATCCGCGTACGTGAAGTGGGCGCCCGTCTCGGTGCGCTGGCCGATCTGTTTCTGATGAAACGGGAACCGCGTTTCCTTGGGCCGCTGGTGCCGATCCCTGCCCGATACGAAATCCCGGAAGATGCGCAAAGCTACCCGGCCGTTACGCCGGAGCAGCTACTGGAGCTGGAGCAGCAGCAGGAAAAAAAAGCGAAGAAATAAAAAAACGCATCCGTTGAGGGATGCGTTTTTGCCTGCACTGCTGACGCTTTTAGCGCCGTACGGCCCCGGTTATTTTTTCCGGGCGTACTTCAGTGAATCCAGCGCCACGGCGAAAATGATGATGCCGCCTTTAATAATGTACTGCCAGTAAGGGTTAACGCCGATATAGGTCAGCCCGTAGTTGATCACGGTGAAGATCAGCACACCAGTCACCACGCCTGCTACCGTACCCACACCGCCCGCGAAGGAAACCCCGCCCACCACACAGGCAGCAATCGCATCCAGCTCGTACATAAAGCCGAGGTTGTTGGTTGCCGAGCCGATACGGCCCGCCTCCAGCATCCCGGCAAAAGCGTAGAACACACCCGACAGGGCATAAATCAGGATCAGGTTGAAATTGACGTTCACGCCGGAAACGCGGGCGGCTTCAGGGTTGCCGCCGATGGCAAAAATGTTTTTACCAAAGCGCGTTTTATTCCACAGGACCCAGACAAAGAAGATCGCGATGGCGGCATAGAAAGTTATATAAGAGAGTTTGAAATCCCCCATGCGGATAAAACCCTGCGCAAAGGTCGAAAACCCTTCGTCAAAGCCTGCAATAGGGGAAGCGCCCACGTAATCGTAATAGAGCGAGTTAATGCCATACACGATAATCATGGTGCCCAGGGTGGTGATAAACGGCGTCACCTTCAGATAGGCGATAATCAGGCCGTTCACCAGGCCAATCAGGCCACCGATAACGCAGACAATCAGGATGACCACCGCGATCGGTAACGTTTCCAGCTGTGGAAACACCTTATTGACGTTATCCATCGCCTGTAGCAGCGTTGCCGCCACAACGGCCGCCAGACCAACCTGACGTCCGGCGGAGAGATCGGTTCCCTGAGTCACAATCAGACCAGCCACGCCGAGCGCGATAATAATACGCACGGAGGACTGAGTCAGAATATTACTTAAGTTCATCAGACTTAAGAAGGTCGGGTCCTGGAAAATAATAATCGCCAGAAGCACCAGCAACACCACATATATCCCACCCTCTTTAAACCAGTTGAGCGCGTTTTTTTTATTTACTGCATTCATGGTAACAGCCCTTACCCTATTAAAGGTGCAACGATGCCAAACGTAATATTTCGTTTTGCGTTGTCGATTTTGTTTCAACGATACCCGCGACCATGCCGTTACTCATTACCAGAATCCTGTCGGTAATCCCTAAAAGCTCCGGCATTTCGGAAGAGATAATAATGATGCCTTTATCTTTCTTCGCCAGCTCGGAGATCAACTGATAAATTTCAAATTTGGCACCCACGTCGATACCGCGCGTCGGTTCATCCAGCATCAGTATTTCCGGCGAGGTTAACAGCCAGCGGCCAATAATCACCTTTTGCTGATTCCCGCCGGAGAGCGAGCCAATGGATGTCCGGTGCCCCGGCGTTTTCACCCGCATCGAGTCAATCACCCACTGGGTATCACTCTTCATGCGGCTGTTATCCAGCAGGCCAAAACTATTTTTATATTTACGGATATTTGAAATCAGCGAGTTAAAGCCGATATCCAGGAAAGCATAAATCCCCGTCGCGCGTCGTTCTTCAGTCACCAGGGCAAAGCCGTGGTTGATAGCTTCATTCGCGCTGTGGTTATTAATTTTTTTGCCGTGCAGCTTAATCGTCCCGCCAGATTTTTCGCGGATACCAAAAAGGGTTTCCACAATGTCGGTGCGTTTTGCGCCAACCAGTCCCGCGATGCCCAATATCTCCCCTTTGCGGAGATCAAACGAGATATCCCGGATAGAGGGCTGGCGCAGCGAGGTCAGGTTACGCACTTCCAGGATGGTTTCACCCGGAACATTGGACTTGTCAGGAAAGCGTTGATTAAGCGAACGCCCGACCATCATAGCGATGATTTTGTCCATATCCAGCCCTTCCAGCGGCTGGGTCGCAATCCACTGTCCATCACGAAGGATAGTGATCTCATCGCAGAGCTGGAATATCTCTTCCATTTTATGCGAGATATACACAATACCGCAGCCACGCTCTTTGAGTTTACGAATAATCGTAAAGAGGTGGTTAACTTCTTTTTCCGTCAGCGATGACGTTGGCTCATCCATAATAACGATTTTTGCGTTATAGGAGAACGCCTTGGCGATTTCCACCATCTGCATCTGCGAAACAGAGAGCGTCACCACTTTGTCACGCGGATCGATATCAATATCCAGCTCTTCAAAGATCGCTTTGGTATCGCGGTACATTTTATCCTGGTCAACAAATACCCCTTTTCGGGGATATCGTCCCAGCCACATGTTATCCATGACCGAGCGTTGTAAAACCAGGTTCAGTTCCTGATGCACCATTGAGACGCCATTTTCCAGCGCTTCTTTTGCGCTATTAAAATTAATCTCTTTCCCCTGAAACAGAATGCTGCCTGAATCTTTACTGTAAATGCCGAAGAGACATTTCAATAACGTGGATTTCCCCGCGCCATTTTCACCCATCAGAGCGTGAATAGAGTGCGGGCGAACTTTTAAATTCACGTTATCCAGCGCTTTCACGCCGGGAAATGACTTACTGACGTCGGTCATTTCCAGCAGATATTCGCGCTCTGGCTGAACTTTATCACTGCCCATAATTCTACCTGGCTGAATGTGGCGCACCATCGGGCTGACCCGACTGCGAGCCCGGAAATGGGCGCAGCGAACTGCGCCCGGTTGCGGAACGGTTATTTCGTGAACTGAGAGAGATTCTCTTTATCAACCGGCACGTAAGCGACGCGCACGACTTTGCCATCCAGTTTGTAATCGGTGCCTTCGGTGGCGGCTTTACCTTCAGAGAGGTTTTTCGCCATCATAAAGGTTGCTCTTGCCTGGTTTTCAGCATCGTTAAGCACGGTGCCCGCCAGGGCGCCCGATTTGACCATCGCCAGCGCTTCCGGCAGCGCATCCACGCCAAAGACCGGAACCGCAGACTTATTGTGGGCCTTCAGCGCTTCTACCGCACCCATCGCCATCGCATCGTTATTGGCGATAACCACTTCAATTTTGTTGCCGTTCGGACCAGAGAGCCAGGCATCCACTTTGTCTTTCGCCTGCGCCGTATCCCACATCGCGGTATCAAGGTGCAGCTGCTGCGTTTTCACGCCGCCGGTGTTCAGCGTATCAATAACATATTTCGTACGTGCTTCTGCATCCGGATGGCCTGGCTCGCCTTTCAGCAGCACAAACTGGATCACGCCATCTTTATTCAGATCCCAGGCCGGACTCGCTTTCCAGTGTTTCGCAATCAGTTCGCCCTGCTTGACGCCAGACTCTTTCGAATCGGTACCGACATAGTAAGCTTTGTCGTAGCTGGCCAGCGCTTTGGCGGTTGGCTCTTTATTGAAGAAAACCACCGGAATATCGTTTGATTTGGCTTTGCTGATAATCACCGCGGCCGCAGCCGGGTCAACCAGGTTAATCGCCAGCGCTTTCACGCCCTTCGCCACCAGAACGTCAACCTGATCGTTCTGCGTTGACTGGCTGTTCTGAGAGTCATTCATCAGCAGCTGAATGCCATCGGTTTTATCCGCTTCTTTCTCAATATTTTTACGCACAACGGACATAAAGTTGTCGTCATATTTGTAGATAGTCACGCCGATACGGGTGTCGGCGGCGTGAGCCGTTGCGCCAAACATCATGCTGGCAACCAGGGCTGTGAGCGTGAAAGCCTTCTTATTCATGGTATCTCCGGTTTTTGTAGGGTCGTTCTCAGCGCCCGGCTCGTTATCAGTGAGCGTGGCGGCGCAATGGTTACGGCGAGGCGAAATGTTGGGGTAACGTGTCGCAAAGCCGATTATTTGTTAAAACCAAACCCGACTTCCCTGTACGGCAACGCTTCCAGAAAGCTGTGTAAAAAAGGGTTTCAGCGGGCGGTAAACTGGCGGTCCGGGGGGCTTGAACCGCGTTACATAATGTTTCACACCCGTTGAGTCGCTGCCATCATAGAGAAGGCGATGTTAATTAACTGTGAATTTACTCACAATTTGAAAACGGTTACACGGCGCTATCGCTTGAGTTAGTGACGGGCACCACATTTTGCCGGGCCGCGACGGAATGCCGGCGAACCAGCGTCGGCATAAAACAGTGCGTGGCGTTCTCATCAAGCAGGCCAGCCGCCCCTTTCAGTGCGAGTTCTGTCGCCGTTTTAGCCATGGAAACAATAGGATAGCGTACCGTGGTTAGCTGAGGATCGGTGTAGCGGGAAATGGGGATATCATCGAAACCGATCACCGAAATCTGCTGCGGTATGGCGATGCCATTATCCTTCAGCGCGGCCAGCGCGCCGGCGGCCATGCTGTCGTTATAGGCAAAGACCGCCGTCAGATGCTGATTCCGCCCTAATAACTCCACCATGGCCGCTTCCCCGCCCTGCAGATCGGGCTCCGCGCTCGCCGTCCAGCTTTCCTGTGCCACCAGCTGTTGCTCAGCCAGCGCCTGGATCCAGCCCTGGCGGCGCTGCTCCACATCTTCGATTGGATGGCTTGACGCGAGATAGCCAATACGCTGATGGCCCTGCTGCTGGAGCATGCGTGTCGCCATCAGCGCGCCGCTGACGTTATCCAGACAGACGCAGCGATGAGCGTAGCCCGGCAGGGTACGGTTGATTAACACCATACCGGGCACCTGCTCCATCAGCGCGGCGAGTTCGGCGTCATCCAGCGCTTTTGCGTGCACGACCAGCGCATTGCACCGCTGGCGGATAAGAACTTCAATGGCATGGCGTTCTTTTTCAGCCTGATGGTAGGAGTTATTGATCAGGACGTGCTTATTCATACGCTGCGCCACCGTATCCACGGCTTTAACCAGCGCACCAAAAAATGGATCGGAAACGTCCATCACCACCACGCCAATGGTGTCGCTGACCTG
Organism: Pantoea sp. IMH; assembly: GCF_000599885.1. GTDB lineage: Bacteria > Pseudomonadota > Gammaproteobacteria > Enterobacterales > Enterobacteriaceae > Erwinia. The sequence goes on from NZ_JFGT01000002.1 coordinate 227,380, forward strand.
GGTGACCAGCGCCTGTGCGTTCGCGTTGGGCCGGTATCCGAGCGCATCGACAATATGTAGCACCATATCGCGCGTTTCGGGCGTGACCGCAGCGCTCTGATTCAGCACGCGTGACACGGTCGCCACGGAGACACCAGCCTCCCGCGCCACATCACGGATGGTAATCATGATCGCTCACTCTTGATAAAATTTGCATAACTCTTCCAGACGCAGTGTGCCTGGCGGCTATTCTGGCAGGGGTTAAGGCGGGACTACGTGAAACAGGTCACAGCGATGAAAACGGTTACATACAATTATTTAACCTTTGTGACGCAAATCATTCTTAACTGGGGTGCCGTCAAGCGGCGGGCCGCCGCCAAGCAGCGTCAGTTTACGCCACAGCCACTCAGCCGGCCCCTGCGGGAAGTAACGCAGCCAGAGCAGCGAGAAAAGCAGATTGGCCAGCCAGATAAGAGGAACGAGCGCCAGCAACTGGCTGCGATCCAGTTTATTGAACCAGCCAAAGTGTTCAAACAGCGTGGTGCAGATCAGGGTTTGCAGCAGGTAGTTACTGAGGGCCATCCGTCCGGTAAGGCTGATGGCGCGCGTCACTTTCAGACGTGATAGCGTGGGCCAGTAGCCAAAACAGAGCGCCGCGTAGCCGATGGCCTGGAGCGGCGCGCCGATTTCCCGCGGGACCTGAAGAAAGAAGCCAGCCCAGCGGAAATCCCAGCCGGACCACCATTGCAGCCAGATGCCGGGGATCTGGATAAGCCAGGCAACGGAGATGAGGATCAGCGCGCTGCGGCGATAGTGCTGCAGGCTGTAGCTGCCTTTAAGCCAGCCGCTGCGCATCAGGGCGGCGCCAATCATCATCAGACCGGCAAGCTGCCAGCCATATTGGGCGGCCAGCGTCAGCAGTCCGGAAGAAAACAGATCCAGCCGGTTTTGCACCGCAAGCCATCCGCCGCCGGTTTTCCACAAGGTTTCATACTGCACCAGGGCGGGTCCCGGCAGCCAGGCGCTGTTGGACTGATTGCCGGAAGCCATTCCCAGCACGATGAGCACACCGCTACCGACGAGATAGAGCAGCACGCCGGTATTGAAAAGCTGTTTACTGGAAGGCACATCACGGATCATCCGCCAGGCCACCAGGCCGAGCAGACCGTAGTCAAAAAGAATGTCGCCACTCCAGAAAAAAACAGTGTGGCAGAAACCGAACAGAACCAGCCAGGTCAGGCGCGCCTGGAGCCAGCGCTTACCTCTTGGCAGCAGCATCTGAAGACCGGCGCCAAACAGCAGCGAAAAGAGGGTGAGAAATTTAACCTGGGCAAAGAGATCGAGCAGCGCCCAGGTCCAGGCATCACTTGAGGACACCCTTCCCTGCCACGCAGGATTAAGGTAAGCCGCGCTGGGCAGCGCGAACGCCACAATATTCAGCAGCAGGATCCCCAGAATGGCCAATCCACGAATGAAATCCAGCGTGTGAATGCGCGGCATGACGCTTTCCCATGTCCAGTCAATCTTTCCGCTCTGGCGGCGACGTTTTACTTCACGGCGGCAGGGGGCGATCCTGCCGGTTAATCAGCTGTGGCGTACCGAGCGCAGAAACTCCTGGCGGGTATTCTGGCTGGACTTGAACAGGCCGCCCAGCGAGGTGGTCGTGGTGGCGCTGGTCGCGTCACGGATACCGCGCGCCTTCACGCAATAGTGCACCGCATCGATGGAGACAGCCACATTATTGGTGCCCAGAAGCGTTTGCAGCGCCACCAGGATTTGCTGAGTAAGCCGTTCCTGCACCTGCGGACGAGAGGAAAAGAACTGCACGATGCGGTTAATTTTCGACAGGCCAATGACTTTATCTTTCGGGATATAGGCAACCGTCGCTTTACCATCGATTATCACGAAATGGTGTTCGCAGGTGCTGGTCAGCGTGATTTCACGCACCGTCACCATTTCATCTACCTTCATCTTATTTTCGATCACGGTGATTTTGGGGAAATTGGCGTAATCCAGCCCCGAAAAAACCTCGTCAACGTACATTTTGGCGATGCGGTGCGGCGTTTCCACCAGGCTGTCGTCGGTCAGATCGAGATTCAGCAGCTGCATAATTTCGGTCATATGCTCCGCGATCAGACGCTTACGCGTTTCGTCATCCATTTCCCGCGCCGGGGCGCGTAATGGGGTTTCCAATCCACGGGCAAGCAGCGCTTCGTGAACCAGTGCGGCTTCCTGACTTAACGTAGCCATGGTGATTTCTTCTCCAGCAGGTGACTTACCGATCCCTGTGGAACCGGCCTTATTTCTGAGGCGCTATTCTGGTACACAATGCCCCGTTAATCCAGCGAATCAATTTAAACGCCGGTGAAACAGTTTCATTCCGCCGCCGGGTCACGCCGCCAGACCAGCGCCCCCGCGATCAGCAGTCCCACGCCTGCCACGTAGAGCGCAGGCTCCAGCCTGTGGGTCAGCGAGGTGGAAAGCGCGGAGAGCAGTGGCCCCACCAGCTGGCCCACCGCATAACCAGTGGTCAGCAGACCGGCCAGATAGCGGGTGTGACGCGGTGCCAGTTCGCGGCCATATTGCAGTGAAAGCTGCACCACGCTCAGAAACCCTCCGCCCACCAGAACGGCACCCAGCACCAGCCCGCTCAGGCCGGGGATGGCATCCGCACAGAAGACGCCAGCAGCCTGCGCCCACAGGGTAATCGCCAGGCGAACGTTGGCGCTGCCCCGACGGCGCATCAGAATCCCCAGGCCGATGCCAATCACCGCCGCGCCGCCAAATACAGGCCAGACAAACTGGGCAAACGGGCTGTCCGGGAAGCGGGCTGCGGCCATTTGTGAAAGAAAAGTGGCCGGCAAAATATAACCGAACCCAGCCAGGCTGTAGCTCCAGACCAGCTTTTTCAGGCCGGGCGTCAGCATCAGCGGCTCGGGCGCTGTTTCGGGACGATGCAGTTCTCCCCGGCGCGGCAGATTACGGGCCACCGGCAGAACCAGCACAAGGGCCAGCAGGCCATAGGCGATCCACGCCCAGGCGGCCGTGATTTGCTGGCTGTGTAACAGCACCGCCAGCATGCCACTGATGAAAATGCCGGTGCCGGGTCCGGCAAAGACCGCCGCGCTCAGCCCTGCCCGCCCCAGCCGGTGCAGCTGGTCGTTGCTCCAGGCGGCGACCAGTACCATGGCCCAGCCGCTGGCCCAGCCAATAAAGAACCGCAGCACGCCGTGCAGCCAGGGGCCGGTCAGGCAGGCAGAAAGTAGCGTGAGCACCACCGCCCCCCACAGTCCCGCCTGAAGCCGCCACTCAACGTGACGGGTGGCCCGCATGGCATTAAAAGAGCCGCAGAGATAGCCCAGGTAGTTAAAGGCGGCCACGACGCCCGCGCTGGTCAGCGTAAGCTGATCTTCAGCAATCATCAGCGGCACCTGCGGGGTAAAGGCGAAACGGCCAATCCCCATCGCCACAACCAGCGTTAAAAATGCACTCAGCGCGACGCGAAAAGCCATATTTTGTTCACCCCTTTCTTCCCTATCAGCGATTCATTTTGATAAATGGTTGCGACTATCATGCCGGATGGCTACACTTACGAAAAGTGAATAATCCTGATCAACTTACTTACAAAAAGAGAACAGATGGATTTAACCCAGCTGAAAATGTTCTGCCTGGTGGCCGAAACCGGTTCACTGGTGCGTGCCGCGGAAGTGCTGCATCGTGTGCCGTCTAACCTGACGACACGCCTGCGGCAGCTTGAGCATGAGCTTGGAACCGATCTGTTTATCCGCGAAAAGCAGCGCCTGCGCCTGTCGCCGATGGGCCATAATTTTCTCTGCTATGCCCAGCGTATTCTTGCGCTGAGTGACGAAGCGATGCGCATGGCCCAAAGCGGCGAGCCTGGCGGCAACTTTGCGCTGGGCTCGATGGAGAGCACCGCTGCGACGCACCTTCCCGGGCTGCTTGCCGCCTACCATCAGCGCTATCCCGACGTCGCGCTGTCGCTGGTAACCGGCACCTCGACGGAGATCATAAAGGATGTCCGCGAGGGAAAACTTGCCGCGGCACTGGCCGACGGACCGGCGACCGCGGATGAGCTGAACAGCTGCGTCGCCTTTCGCGAGAAACTGATCCTGATTTCAAGCCGCGACCATTTGCCAATCGCTGAACCCGCCGATGCGGCTGGTGATACGCTGTTTACCTTCAGATCGGGCTGCGCCTGGCGGCAGCGTCTGGAAAGCTGGTTTCGCAGCGGCGGCGCGCAGCCTGGCCCCTTTATGGAAATTCAGTCCTATCACGCCATGCTGGCCTGTGTGGCCAGCGGCGCAGGCGTGGCGCTGATGCCGGAATCGGTACTGAACCAGCTGCCCGCCAGCAGCATTCTTCGCCACGCCCTGCCGGAATCCATTGCCGACGCGGCCACCTGGCTGGTCTGGCGTCGCGATGGGTTTACGCCCAACGTGGAAGCGCTGAAATATCTTATTATTGAACAGACCGATGCGGCGTCAGAGCATGATGACCTGCCGTCATCTTTTACGACCAGACATCACAAATCACCCTAGCCGGGCGTTATCGTTAAACGTTGCCGGACCACTTTACAACAAAAGAGAATTGTTATGCAGATGATCAAAACTCGCGCCGCTGTTGCCTGGGCCGCCGGTGAACCCTTAAAAATTGAAGAAGTGGATTTGATGCCGCCACAGAAAGGCGAAGTGCTGGTGCGCATCGTGGCAACCGGCGTCTGCCATACCGACGCCTATACGCTGTCGGGTAAAGACCCTGAGGGCGTTTTTCCAGCGATCCTCGGCCATGAAGGGGGCGGTATCGTTGAGGCAGTAGGCGAAGGCGTTACCAGCGTTGCCGTTGGCGACCATGTGATCCCGTTATATACGCCAGAATGTGGCAAATGTAAGTTCTGTCTCTCAGGTAAAACCAACCTCTGTCAGGCGATCCGCACTACGCAGGGCAAGGGACTGATGCCAGATGGCACCACCCGTTTCTATAAAGACGGCAAGCCTATTTTTCACTATATGGGCACTTCAACCTTCTCTGAATACACCGTTATCCCGGAAATTTCCCTGGCGGTGATCGGTAAAGAAGCGCCGCTGGAAGAAGTCTGCCTGCTTGGTTGCGGCGTGACCACCGGCATGGGCGCCGTGATGAATACTGCCAAAGTGAAAGAAGGCGATACCGTGGCGATCTTCGGCCTCGGCGGCATCGGGCTTTCCGCAATCATCGGGGCCAAAATGGCCAAAGCGGGCCGTATCATCGGCGTTGATATCAATACCAGCAAATACGATCTCGCGACCAAGCTGGGAGCAACCGATCTGGTCAATCCAAAGGATTTTGATAAGCCGATTCAGGACGTGATTGTCGAGATGACCGACGGCGGCGTGGACTTCTCCTTCGAATGTATTGGTAACGTGGATGTGATGCGTTCAGCGCTGGAGTGCTGCCATAAAGGCTGGGGCGAATCGGTCATTATTGGCGTGGCAGGGGCTGGTGAAGAGATCGCCACCCGACCTTTCCAACTGGTCACCGGACGCGTCTGGCGCGGCTCGGCGTTTGGCGGCGTTAAGGGCCGTAGCGAGCTGCCGGGCATCGTTCAGCGCTATATGGATGGCGAGTTCCAGCTGAACGATTTCATTACGCATACCATGCCGCTGGAAGAGATTAATGACGCCTTTGATCTGATGCATGAAGGCAAATCGATCCGTTCCGTGGTGCATTTCCGCAAATAATCAGGAGGATAAATGGCATCGACACTGGAGCTTTTAGAGGAACATCGCCAGTTTGGCGGCTGGCAGCAGCGCTACCGGCACCGCTCGGTCGCGCTGAACTGCGAGATGACCTTCAGCATTTTCCTGCCGCATCCCAGGCAGGAAACGCCGCCGCCGGTGGTCTGGTGCCTCGCCGGCCTGACCTGTAGCGACGAAAATTTCGCGACCAAGTCGGGCGCGCAGCGCATCGCGGCGGAGCTGGGACTGGTTCTGGTGATGCCGGATACCAGCCCGCGTGGCGACGCGGTAGCGGATGATGAAAGCTACGATCTCGGTCAGGGCGCCGGATTTTATCTGAATGCGACTCAGGCACCCTGGAACACGCATTTTCGCATGTATGATTACATCAGTGATGAGCTACCCGCGCTGATTGCGGATAACTTTCACATCAGCGATCGTCAGGCGATTATGGGTCACTCGATGGGCGGCCATGGCGCTATCATGCTGGCGCTGCGCAATCCGGATAAATATGCCTCGGCCTCGGCGTTTGCCCCTATCGTCAATCCGGCGGAAGTGCCCTGGGGACAGAAAGCCTTCAGCGCCTACCTTGGCGACGACGAGCAGGCGTGGTGCGAGTATGACAGCTGCTGGCTGATGCGTCAGACTACGCACCAGCTGCCGGTGCTGATCGATCAGGGTGACAGCGATCAGTTCCTGGCCGATCAGCTCCATCCGGAACGGCTGGAAGCTATCGCCCAGGAAAAAGCATTTCCGCTAAATGTGCGCATCCAGCCCGGTTACGATCACAGCTACTTCTTTATCTCCAGCTTTGTGGAAGATCATCTGCGCTTTCACGCCCGCTATCTGCTGGCGTAACCGACTGAAATCCTGATAGCTAACTAAACGCTGACAGCTGTAAAAACCCCCAGCCAGGCTGGGGGTTTTACGGACAGGCGAAAGGCTGGAAAGGCACCCGGAAGGTGCAGACATGGGTACCTGGGCAGATTGAAAAGAGACAAAAGGCATCCTCCCTGGCAATCCGGGGTACACCGTCCATGGCGTGGCCCGCTTAACTTTCTGCCCCACTCTCCCGCGCCTCAGGCCAGACAGCCAGCTTTTTGATCAGAACGTATAGTCAACGGCCGCAAAGTAACGGCGACCATCTTCGTTATAGCTGTAGTCGTCCCTGTTCAGATCCTTATCCGCCAGATTAAGCACCCCTGCCCTGATCTTAACGGCTTTATTGACCTGCCAGCTGGCTCCCGTATTCCAGATCGTATAGCCACCCGGCGTGACGCCATCATTATTCAGCGTACGACGCTGACCGCTATAGTTGGCCTGAAGATAGAAAGACCAGTCCTGAAGCGGTGACCAGTCCAGCGTACCGTTTGCGGTATGTAACGGCAGCTCCTGCAGCGGTTTGTTGCCGCCATCGCTTAAGTCACGCCCGTCGGTATAGGTGTAATTGAGCGTCAGTTTCCAGGCTTCTGAGAACGGGATTTTCAGCTCGGTTTCCACACCGTTGATGCGCGCCTTATTGACGTTGTAATAGCGGAATATCGCTTTACCATCTTCGTCAAAGCCAACAAAGTTCGGGTAGGTCGGCGCAAGCGCCGCATTTGGTGTACGCGCGATATTGATCATGTCATCAATATTATTCTGGAATGCGGTCACGCTGCCGGTAACGCCATCCAGTAACCCCTCGTCGCCCGCGTAATAGAGGCCCAGCTCGAAGCTTTCGCTGGTTTCAGGTTTCAGATCTTTGCTGCCGACCACCGCACAGGAGCCACGGCAGGAGTTCGTCTGCCAGTCAGGACTCAGTTGCAGAAGCGACGGCGCTTTAAAGGCGTTTGCCCAGCCGCCTTTCACCGTCAGCGTATCGGTGGCGTTATACACCAGATAAGCACGGGGGCTCCAGTGATCGCCATAGGTCTGGTGATCGTCCATACGGACGCCGGTGGTCAGTGCCAGCGAGTCGAATATCCGCCATTCATCTTCGACAAACAGCGCGTACTGGCTGGCCGACGTGCTACCGCTACCCTGCAAATTAACCGGATCTTCCAGTTTATCGTGGCGGGCTTCACCACCAAAGGTCAGCAACTGGTTAATATCACCCAGCGGCAGAATCAGCTTACCGTCAAGCGAGTTGTTTTTGGCGACGATATTGTCACCGCCGGTGTAATTATCCACGCGGTCGCCGTAAAAGCGCAGCTCGGTATTGCCCCAGCCCCAGCGTCCGTTATGGCCCACGGAATAGTTTTGTCGCTCAAGGCGATTTTTATCCAGTGAGTCGGAATCACGATCCTGACGATCGAAACCGTAGCCGAAAGTCATATCCTGATCTTCGGTTGGCGTCAGGGCAAACTCAACGTTGCCGTCGCGGGCGGTATAGCCTTCAATGCGTGGCGACAGGCCGCTGTCGCTGGTGGAGGAAGCCTGCTGACTATCCTTCTCGCGCTTGCCCAGGCTGCCGTACATCTTCACGCCCAGTAGGCCATCAATAATCGGGCCGCTGGTAAAAAAGTTACCGTTATAGCTGTCGCCGCGATCGCGGTGCTCCTGCACCGTCGTATCCGCACTCAGGATGCCGTGCCAGGCTTTGCCTACCTTACGCGTGATGATATTGACCACGCCGCCCAAGGCGTCGGAGCCATACAGTGAAGACATCGGGCCGCGCACCACTTCGATACGCTCAATGGCGTCGGCAGGGATCCAGTTCAGGTCGAAGTCGTTATGGCGGAATACCGCGTTGCGCGAATTGACGCGCTTTCCGTCTATCAGGATCAGCGTATAGCTGCTGTCCAGCCCGCGCAGGCTCACGCCTTTGCGGTTGTCGCCCTCGTTAGTGAGCTGCACGCCGGGCACATCACGCAGGACGTCCCGCAGATTCTGTACTGGCTTTCGCTTTATATCTTCAGCGGTAATAACGCTGATGCTGGCGGGGGCGTCTTTCAGATTCACTTCGACGGCGGAGGCGGTTACAACCAGCGTATCTTCATCTGCCTGACCCTCCGCTGCAGCAACCGAAAAAGTAACGGCGAGCGCGGACGCGCAGAGCCCACAGCGGACAATGGGATTCAACCTGAACATTTAGATCTCCTTGAGGCGCAATATCTTTAATCAAACGTGAATAATTTATTTTGCTCACATGAAAACGGCGGAGTGATCTCCGCTCATTATTTCCGGTATTGTTTCCGGTTATTTATTTTTATATTAACGGAAGGCTTAACACCTTCCGTTATTTACTTACTGGCTCAGATGGCGGGTTCGCTGACCAGACCATCTATCAGCACCTGCGGCGTCCCCTGAGAGCAGCGCTCTATGCGGCCTCTCACGCCATAGACCCGCGCCAGACTTGCGGGCGTGATGACCTCTTCCGGTAATCCATCGGCAATTAACTCGCCATTTTGCAGCATCAATACATGTTCGGCGTGGCGAAGCGCAATATTAATATCGTGCACCACGACGACGGTAACCATATTACGCAGCTGGGTTTCCCGCCGGACTAAATCCATTACGTGAAACTGATAATTTAAATCGAGCGCGCTCAGGGGTTCATCCAGTAATAACAGATCCGGACGACGAATAAGGGACTGCGCCAGGCCGACCAGTTGCTTCTGCCCGCCGGAAAGCTGATCGAGATAGCTTAGCGCCAGATGCGCAATGCCCAGCTGTTCCAGCAGCGCCATCACTTCCGCTTCACTTGCCGCGTTGCTGCGCCCACCGGAAGCACGCTGGGCAACGATAATCGACTCCAGCACGTGCAGGTGCACGCCTGCCGGCAGCGATTGCGGCAGATAGACCACCCGTTCGGCGCGGCGAGCAAACGGCAGCGCCATCAGATCTTCACCGTTCAGCCACAGCTCGCCCTGAGCGCGATTCAGCCCCGCCAGCGCGCGCATCAACGTTGATTTGCCGCAGCCGTTCGGTCCCAGCAGCACGGTGATCTTGCCGCGTGGTAGCAGAGGCACGTTGAGGTTGTTGATAATAGTGCGTTTCGGATAACCGGTATGAAAGCCTCTGATTTCTACCCCATTCATCAGACAGTCCCCCGGTGACGCAGAATGATACTCAAAAAGAACGGCACGCCCACCAGCGACGTAACGATGCCGACGGGAATAATGACGCCCGGGATCAGGTTTTTCGACACCACTGACGCCATCGACAGAATAAGCGCGCCGGTCAGCGCGCTTGCGGGCAGATAGAAACGGTGATCTTCGCCGAAAATCATCCGGGCGATGTGCGGGGCTACCAGGCCGATAAAGCCAATGGGGCCAACAAAAGCGACCGCCAGCGCGGAAAGCATGCTGATGCGCAGCAGCGTTCCCAGCCGCAGACGGCGCACATCAATACCGAAACTCACCGCGCGATCTTCACCCAGACGCAGCGCGGTCAGCTTCCAGCAGTTCATCATGGAAAACGGCACGAGGATGACCAGCGCCAGCGTCAGCACGCCCAGCTTTTCCCACGAGGCGCGGGCAAGGCTGCCCATCGTCCAGAATACCAGCCCCTGCAGCGTATCTTCGTTGGCGATAAACTGCATCATCGAAACCAGCGCGTTAAAGGTAAACACCAGCGCAATGCCAAACAGCACCACGCCCGAGGTGGCGACGCGCGTCCAGCGGGTAATGCCGTCGAGCATCAGGGCGGCAAAAAGCGCAAAAATAAAGGCGTTGGCGGAAATAAACCACTGACCGGGTATGCCAGGAATGCCAATGCCCAGCACGATAGCCAGCGCAGCGCCGAACGCCGCAGCCGAAGAAACACCGAGGGTAAAGGGGCTGGCAAGAGGGTTATTCAGAATGGTCTGCATTTCAGCGCCGGCAAGGCCCAGCGCCAGGCCGACCACGATCGCCATCAGTGCATAAGGCAAACGGATATCCCAGACGATGACCCGCGTTCCCGCATCAACCTGCTCTGGCGACAGCAGCGCCTGCCACAAAACGTCCAGTGAAAGTCCAGCCGGGCCAAGCGTGAAATCGAGCACCAGTGAGGCGATGATGGCCAGCAGCAGTACGCCCATGATGATAAAGCGATAACGCAGCAGCTGATGGTAGCGCCCCATTGTGCCCTGCAAAGGTGGCTGACCCGCGCAGTGGGTCGTGTCGTGACTTACGCTCATGTGAATACCTGTTAATCCGAAATACCCCAGCGAACGCCCCGGGGATGAGGCGGCGGCGGAAAAGTTACGGCAGTAACAATAAAGCAAACGATAATCATTATCAATCAAATCTGTCACACATTATGACAGATTTTCCGTCTGCAAGACGATACCGTAAAAGGCAAAAAAAAGGCGCGGAATCCGCGCCTTAGCTGAAGCGATAACATTATTTGGTAAATGTCGGAAACGTCATGTCGCTGTATTTCACGAAGCGGGATTTCCGGGTCAGCTTGTAGCCAAACCAGATGATCAGAAACAGCGGAATACCAATATAGGTAGCCGCTACCGCATACCAGTCAATGCGATCGGCCAGAAAAGCCTGATAGTTCTGACCGAGCGTGATGATCAGGCAGAGCACAAAGGCGAAAATTGGCCCAAGCGGGAAGAAACCGGAGCGGTACGGCAGGTCGGCCAGATCGTGCCCCTGAGCGACATAACCGCGTCGGAAACGGTAGTGGCTGATGGCAATGCCAAGCCAGGCGATAAACCCTGTCATGCCGGAGGTATTCAGCAGCCAGAGATAAACGGTCTGATTACCAAACATGGAGGTCAGGAAGCAGAGTCCCGCCACTACCGTGGTGGCGTAAAGCGCATTGCGCGGCACGCCGCCTTCAGACAATTTGCCGAAAATGCGTGGCGCTTTGCCTTCGCGCGCCAGGGTAAACAGCATTCGCGTTGAGGCATACATGCCGGAGTTCCCGGCGGAAAGCACCGCCGTCAGGATCACCGCATTCATGACCGCCGCCGCCGAGAGCAGGCCGGCATGCTGGAACACCAGGGTAAATGGACTGACGCTGATATCTTTCACGTCGTTACGCAGCAGGCTGGGATCGGTATAAGGAATGATCAGGCTGATCACCAGAATGGCGAACACATAAAACAGCAGAATACGCCAGAACACCTGCCGCACCGCGCGCGGAATATTTTTGGCCGGCTCTTCAGACTCACCGGCGGCAATGCCGATCAGTTCGGTGCCCTGGAAAGAGAAACCCACTATCATCGCCACGCCAATCATCGCTGAGAAACCGCCTGAGAAAGGCGCATCACCAATTTGCCAGTTCTGCCAGCCCGCGGTCTCTGCGCCGCGCAGGATACCGGTGATCATCAGCACGCCGACGGCGATAAAGATAATGACGGTGACCACTTTGATTAGCGAGAACCAGTATTCCGCTTCGCCAAAGCCTTTTACCGAAATATAGTTAAGCAGGAAGATCAGGCAAAGGAACAGTGCGCTCCAGATCCAGCCCGGCGTGTCGGGGAACCAGTAAGTCATCACCAGCTGCGAGGCGACGAGGTCAACGGCGATGGTAACTGCCCAGTTGTACCAGTAGTTCCAGCCCAGCGCGAAGCCGAAGCCTTCCTCAACGTAGTTGGCGCCGTAGGTCGAAAACGAGCCGGAGACCGGCATAAATGCGGCCAGTTCGCCGAGGCTGGTCATCAGGAAATAGACCATCAGGCCGATTAACGCGTAGGAGAGCAGCGCGCCGCCCGGTCCCGCCTGAGAAATAGTCGCGCCCGAGGCAACAAATAAGCCGGTGCCAATCGAACCGCCAATGGCGATCATCGTCAGATGACGCGCCTTTAATTCACGCCTTAGCGCAGGTTGTTGTGTTGTTTTTGTGTCCTGAACCATCTTGAAATGCTGCGTCCTGGAAAAAATAATGCGCGATTGTAACAAACTCCGCCCAACGGACCAGAATTTCAGGCCTGTTATAAGATAGCTTCATGATCCCTGCCGGATTATAAGCGCCAGCCTGATATTGTCCGCATCCGGCCTTAACCGCTTATTCCGTGCAGTAGCTCAGAAAGCGCGTCAGTGAGCGGGAAAGGTGTTTCTGACGGTGATGGATGCGGTAAAGCGTACGGGTGAGTTTTGGAAGCGGTATGGCAACCTCTTTCAGCGATCCGAGCGTGAGTTGCTCCTCAACAACCCGACGAGAGAGGCAGCTGATACCCATACCGTGACGCACGGCGTGTTTGATCGCCTCGGAATTCCCCAGCTCCATCGCCAGCCTGAACTGCGGCAGATGTGACATCAGCTGATAGTCAACGATCTCCCGCGTGCCGGAACCATGCTCACGCAGGATCCAGGGCGCGCTGGCCAGTGACGCCAGCGTAACCGGCTGAGTAAAGATCGCCGAACCGGGGGCGGCGAAGACCACCAGCTCATCCTCCAGCCAGGGTTCGCTGATCAAATCCGTCATATGACAGGGACCTTCGATCAGGCCGATATCGACGCGGAAATCCGCTACGGCATTGATCACGTCCAGCGTGTTGCCGACGCTCAGTTCAAGCGGCAGATCCGGATAATCTCGTCGCCAGCCTGCCATCATGCCCGGCAGCAGGTAGTTACCGATGGTGCTGCTGGCGTAAACGCGCAACGCACCGTTATCCTCACGAAAGAGCATCTCTATTTCCGATGCCTGTTCCAGTAGCGCAACCGCCCGCGGATAAAGTAGCCGGCCATGCTCATTGACTACCAGCCTTTTTCCCACGCGGTCAAACAGCTGAACACCAAGCTGTCCTTCCAAATCGGCCAGTGCTGCACTGACCGCCGACTGCGAGAGCGCCAGTCCCAGCGACGCCTGCGTGGTCGAGCCGCTTTTCAGCACCTCACAGAACACTGTCAGCTGCCTTAAGGTAATGTGCATCGCTGTCCCTTATGCCAGATAATGCTGAATAACATAGACAATTACGCCGCCCCAGAGCAGCACTACGCACAGGATCGCAAACCGGCTGATCGCGGTTTTTCCCCTGGCCCGCTGCCGCTCGGCCTGCTGCTGGCTGGCCGACCTGACCCCCGCCGGCAGCAGCCTTAACAGCAGGCGAATACCCAGCGGAACGATGATGGCATCGTCCGCCAGGCCGAGCAGGGGAATCAGGTCCGGTATCAGATCGATCGGGCTGAAGGCATACACGCCCAGTCCGCCCGCCAGTAGCGGCATCCATCCCGGCGTGCGGGGATCGCGGCAGGCGTACCAGAGCGTAAGCACATCTTTTTTAAACAGGCTGACCCATCTGCGCAATCGCCAGAACATGCCGGACTCCATATCACTTATAGTGGTTAGTTATAAATATATAATCAATTTCTCTTTTAAGCCATTTCTCCCCATACTGCCGCTATTACATAAGGAGACACGCTATGGCTGAAATCACTCTCTCTCGCCACGCTTCAGGACCGCTCGCTCCCCTGCCTGGTCTGCTGCTGGCGCTGGCCATCGCCGCCGCCGCACTCTGGCTGGGCAGTCTGCCGCAAATCGCCGCGCTGGGGCTCGGTGCGCTGACGCTGGCTATTCTGTTTGGGATGGTAATAGGTAACACCTTTTATTCGCACTTAGCCACTCATTGTGATGCTGGTGTGCTGTTCGCCAAGCAATATCTGCTGCGGTTAGGGATTATCCTGTACGGTTTCCGTCTCACCGTTCAGCAAATTGCTGATGTTGGCATCAGCGGCGTGCTGATCGATGTGCTGACGCTCAGCTCCACATTTTTGCTCGCTTGCTGGCTGGGCCGACGTCTCTTTGGGCTGGACCGGGATACCGTCTGGCTGATTGGTGCCGGTAGCAGCATCTGCGGCGCGGCAGCGATTCTGGCGACGGAACCGGTGATCAAAGCGGAACCGTCAAAAGTCGCGGTAGCCATTTCGACCGTGGTGATCTTCGGTACGCTGGCGATTTTTATCTACCCCATGCTCTATCCGCTTGCCAGCGCTATCTGGCCCTCGCTTTCACTGACGGAATGGGGAGTATTTACCGGCTCCACCATGCATGAAGTGGCGCAAGTTGTGGCGGCAGGCCATGCCGTCAGCCCGGAAACGGAAAACGCGGCGGTGATTGCGAAAATGCTGCGCGTCATGATGCTGGCCCCCTTCCTGCTGCTGCTCAGCGCCCGGATCAGAGCAACCGCCAGCGTAAACGGCAGCACCTCGGGAAAAATGACTTTTCCCTGGTTTGCCCTGATCTTTATCGGCGTGGCACTGTTTAATTCGCTGCATCTGCTGCCGCCATCGCTGGTCAACACCATTAACCAGCTGGATACCCTGCTGCTGGCGATGGCGATGGCTGCGCTGGGTCTGACGACACACGCCAGCGCCGTGAAGCGCGCCGGGATAAAACCCCTGATGATGGGTCTGATCCTGTTTATCTGGCTGATCGTCGGCGGCGGCGCAATCAATCTGATCGTCCAGCATTTGTTGTCATAACTTCCTGCGGTTTGCGGTTATCATGACGCGCCCGCATCTCCGGATGCAGAAACTTAACAGGAGAAACGGCATGAAATATATCGGTGCCCACGTCAGCGCCGCCGGCGGCGTGGACCAGGCGGTCCTTCGCGCACATGAACTGGACGCCACGGCGTTTGCCCTCTTCACCAAGAATCAACGCCAGTGGCGGGCCGCGCCGCTCAGTGAGGCAGTGATTAGCGCTTTTCGCGCCGCCTGCGAAAAATATCACTACACCTCTGCCCAGATCCTGCCGCACGACAGTTTTCTGATAAACCTGGGACATCCGGAAGAAGAGGCGCTGGCAAAGTCGCGCACGGCATTTCTGGATGAGATTGTCCGCTGCCAGCAGCTGGGCCTCACGCTGCTCAATTTCCATCCCGGCAGCCATCTGAATCAGATTGATGAAACGGCCTGTCTCAAGCGCATTGCCGAATCGATCAATATCGTGCTGGATAAAACGGAAGGCGTGACGGCGGTGATTGAGAATACCGCCGGTCAGGGCAGCAATCTCGGCTTCCGCTTTGAGCATCTGGCTGAAATTATTGACGGTGTGGAAGATAAAACCCGCATCGGCGTTTGCATCGACACCTGCCACGCCTTCGCGGGTGGATACGATCTGCGTACGGAAGAGGATTGCGTCAAAACCTTCAACGAATTTGAACGTGTGGTCGGTTTCCGCTACCTGCGCGGTATGCACCTGAATGATGCCAAAAGCCAGTTCGCCAGCCGCGTCGATCGTCATCACAGCCTGGGCGAAGGCAATATTGGTAGAACCCTGTTCAGCTGGCTGATGAAGGACAGCCGCTTCGACGGTATCCCTCTGATTCTGGAGACGATACAGCCTGCGATCTGGAAAGATGAAATCGCCTGGCTGAAGTCAGAACAGCGTTAACGGGGAGCCGGCGACGCTTCCGGTGCTGAAAGCCCACGCGCCCTGCTCTCTTTCCCCAGCCCCCGAGGCGGGCGCTTTATTTCATGCTGCCCGCCGCTGGTTAGTCAGGGAAACGTGAAAAGAGAAGAACAAAGTCGGGTGCCATAAAGCAGAGGCCGGACTATCAGGCAGGAGACTTTTTATCTCTTCAGAATCAGATCCGTATGCGGCGCCTGCGCTGAGTAAATAAGCAAAAAAAATCCCCCGTGCAGTACGGGGGATTTTTGTTTCAGCGCACAGTGGTGACTGCGCTATTCTCAGGCTTTCACCAGTTCCGCTTCAGGACGCTTCAGCAACGCATAAGCGAGACCTGCCACCGCCGTTCCGGCAATAATCGCTACCAGGTAGCCGATAACCGGTGTAATGGCACCAGGAATCAGCAGCACGAACAGGCCACCGTGCGGTGCCATCAGTTTCGCGCCGACCCACATGGAGATAGCGCCAGTCAGCGCGCCGCCAGCGATGCAGCAAGGCAGTACGCGCATCGGGTCGCGGGCGGCAAACGGAATTGCCCCTTCCGAGATAAAGCAGAGCCCCAGCACCAGTGCCGCTTTGCCACCTTCCTGCTGGCCTTTATTAAACTTCCGGCGGGCCACCAGCGTCGCCAAGCCCATCGCCAGCGGCGGCACCATACCTGCCGCCATAATGGCTGCCATCGGCGCGTAGGTTTGCGAACTCAGAAGCCCCACACCAAACGCATAGGCCACTTTGTTGACCGGACCGCCCATATCGGTACACATCATGCCGCCCAGGATTGCCCCAAGCAGAACGGCGTTTGCGGTACCCATGTTAGCCAGCCAGTGCGTCAGGCCTTCCATGATTTTCGCCACCGGCGTACCGACCACGTAAATCATCAGCAAGCCGGTGATCAGGCTGGCGACCAGCGGGATAATCAGAATAGGCTTGAGCGCTTCCATACTTTGCGGCAGCTTCACCTTCGAGCTCAGGAACTTCGCTGCATAACCGGCAATGAAACCGGCGATAATGCCGCCAAGAAAGCCTGCGTTGATGCTGGTGGCGATCATGCCGCCAATCAGGCCAGGCGTCAGGCCCGGACGGTCGGCGATGGAGAAAGCGATAAAGCCTGCCAGCACCGGCACCATCAGCGCAAAGGCGCTGCCGCCGCCAATCTGCATCAGCGCAGCGGCCAGCGTGCCTTCTTCTTTAAACGCGGTAATACCAAAGGCGAAGGAGAGCGCAATGCTCAGGCCACCCGCCACCACCATCGGCAGCATATAGGAGACGCCGGTCAGCAGATGCCGGTAAGCGCCCGCCCGCTCTTTCTTACCTTCTTCAGCTGTGGCCTGCCCACCTTCAGGCTTATAAGGCCTGGCTTCCGCGACAGCTTTATCCAGCTCCTGCGCGGTTTTTTTCAGCGCCAGCCCGGTTGAGGTACGGTACATCGGCTTACCGGCAAACTTCGCCAGGTCAACTTCAATATCCGCCGCCACAATCACCAGATCGGCGGCGGCCACTTCTTCCGGCGTGATCGCGTTACCGGCACCGACTGAACCACGGGTTTCCACCTTGACCCACCAGCCGCGCTTTTTGGCTTCGGT
The DNA here is from genome assembly GCF_000599885.1 of Pantoea sp. IMH. Taxonomy (GTDB): domain Bacteria; phylum Pseudomonadota; class Gammaproteobacteria; order Enterobacterales; family Enterobacteriaceae; genus Erwinia. The sequence goes on from NZ_JFGT01000002.1 coordinate 244,949, forward strand.
ATCTATCGCTTCCGCCGCCATAAAAGTATGGGCCACGCCGGTCGGGCAGGCTGTGACCGCCACGATGCGCTTAGGTCTTTGCTCAGCCGATACGGCAGTCGGCGTGCTTTGCGCCGCTTCCGCTGGCGCATGCCAGGCTTTGGCTTCGGTCTGGGCAGCCTGGAGTACCGTTTCCGGCTGGCGCAGAAGCTGTTCAATATCCGCCAGATAGACGGACTTGCCGTCCAGCCCGGCGCCAGCAGGCACCGTTTTGCCCGCCACAATAATCCGGTCCGCTTCGGCCAGGTTATCGGTCAGGGTCAGTCCCAGTTTACCTGCCGCCGCGGCCAGGTTGTTTTTTGCCAGATAGCCCGTTGCCAGCCCCAGCGAAGGATCCATTATCAGCAGCGTTTTCATTATGCCTCTCCTGCTGTCAGTTAAAAGGTGCCAGGTCGACGCGCGCCATCATTGCGGCCAACTGGGTACGATCGGTAACGCCAACATTGCTCTGACTGACGGCCAGCGCCGCAACAGCCGTGGCAAGCCGCAGGGTATGCTCGCTGGACTCCCGCATCAGCAGGCCGTAGATCAGCCCGCCAACCATTGAATCCCCTGCCCCTACCGTGCTTACCACTTCACACGCGGGCGGTTTGGCAATCCATTCGCCTGATGCATTCACCCACAGCGCGCCTTCCGCGCCGAGCGAAATCACCACGTGAGCGATGCCCTGCTCGCGCAGCGCGTGCGCGGCCTCAATCACATCCTGTAAGGTGGGAAGCTTGCGACCCGCCCAGATTTCCAGTTCGCGCCGGTTGGGCTTAACCAGCCAGGGCGCCGCTTTCAGTCCGGCAACCAGCGCCTCGCGGCTACTGTCGAAGATAATGCACGGGCACTGGCTGCGCAGCGCGCTCATCCATTCGGTAAAGGCCTCCGGATTGACGCCGGCCGGCAAGCTGCCGCTGACGCAGACCATATCGAACTGGCCAAGCCAGGTCAGTGAATCGGCGGTGAAACGCTCCCAGTCCTGTGCCGTGACCTCAAAACCGGAAAAGTTAAGATCGGTAACGTCGCCATCCTTTTCGGTCAGCTTAACGTTGATGCGGGTACGGCCTTCCACCACCTGGAAGCGGTTCGCAATACCTAAGTCGCTGAAGAGATGCTGAAAGCCATCCTGATTCTCTTTTCCGAGAAAACCGCCTACCGTTACGTCAATACCTAAATCTTTCAGTACTTTGGCAACGTTAATACCTTTTCCGGCGGCGTGCAGGCCGGTGGTTTTAACCAGATTGACTTCTCCCCGCTCAATCTCAGGCGTATAGCCCACCAGATCGTAGGCGGGATTGAGGGTGATAGTGGCTACGCGTCTGCTCATGCTGCGCCCTCGCCCAGACCAGAAGCGATAGCTTCACCAATGGCATCCAGCGCCGCACGGGCGTCTTCGCCGCTGGCGCTAAAGCGCAGGCGGTGGCCTTTTTTCACGCCCAGCGCAACCACTTTCATCAGGCTGCGTCCGTTGGCCGGTTTGCCGCTGCCATCCAGATTGGTGACGGTGACGTCGCAGTTAAACTGTTTGATTACGCTGACCAGCGCAGTACCCGGACGGGCATGCAGGCCGTGTTCATTACGGATGGTAAACTCTTCAGTCAGGACTTCAGCCTGTTCTGAAACCTCACTGGTCAGCAGCGCCAGAATACCTGCAGCGTCAGCGGTCAGCAGGCGTCCGGCTTTCTGATTGTTCAGCAGATCGCTCAGGTAGTTCAGCACCTTCAGCGGTTGTTCATCGGTAACCGCCACGGTAATCAACAGCGCTGCCTTTTCGCCTTCCACCTCAAAAGGTGCGGCGCTGCGGCTCACGGCCACCGCGCTGCCGAGATTGCCTTCAGTGCTGTCGCTCAGCCAGATGCCCTGCCCAAGGTTGAGCGGGCGGGCGGAGATAACACTACTGACGAAAGCGGCATCCACCGCGCCCGCCTGCTGCAGACGTCCGGCGTTCAGTGCCTGTAGCGTGATCAGATCGCTGGCGGCCACCTCGGTCGCAATCAGCGAGACGTCGAACTTAAATTCCGTGCCCTGTTTTTCGCCCATCAGCAGGCTGCGCAGCATTTCAGCTGAATCTGTCGTCTTCAGCGCTTCTGCCACGCTGTCATCGCTCAGCACATGGGTCAACTGACGCAGCAGCGCGAGGTGTTCATCCGATTTTGCTGCAATTCCGATCACCACATAAGCCGTCTGATCGTCACCCCACGCAATGCCCTGCGGATATTGGTAAACCTGCACGCCGGTCTGTAAGACCAGGTCGCGGGTATCCGTCGTGCCATGTGGAATAGCAATGCCATTACCCAGGTAAGTTGAGGTCTGCTGCTCGCGGGCAAGCATGCCGTTGACATAGCCCTCACCCACATTGCCCGCACGGGTCAGTGCGGCTGCCACCTGACGGATGGCTTCCTCTTTATCACCGGCTGAGGCGCCGGGATGAATAGCGGACAGATCTAGCTGGAACATAGGCCTCCTCGCTGCTGAATTTGAATCGTTTCAGCTACTGTGAGAAAAAAAGCGTTATCGGTGATGCCAGTGGGCCGGGCGATAACGCTGAAACGTTTCAATTAGTGTCGTCTGTCCACGGTAAGCTATGCAAGTTTTACCGTCAGGCGTTTTACAGATATTTGAAGCCACGCACACTTTGCTGAGGCTGACCGCTAAAAACCGGCGCCGTTGCTGAAGGCATGCTGACAAGCAGGTGGGACTGCAGGTTCTCGTTCAGCAAACACAGACACACGAACAAACGGCGTGATAACCCTGCACAGTTCAGGCGTGCATAAGCCGTAAATTCACTTCTTAAACCCGGCCACGAAGCGTAGAATCTGCCCGTTTTCACCGACCTGGCTCTCACTTATGCAAACGCCTGCTCTTTTACGTTCTCTACCCGATCGCCAGTCGCTGGCGTTTCTTCTGGTCACTTTTGTCACCGGCCTGACCGCGGCGCTACAAACGCCAACGCTGAGCCTGTTCCTGACCACGGAGGTTAAGGTCCGGCCTTTTATGGTGGGTCTGTTTTTCACCGGTAGTGCGCTGATTGGCATCCTGGTGAGCCAGCTTCTGGCACGCTACTCCGACAGCCGGGGCGACAGGAGAACGCTAATCCTGATCTGCTGCCTGGTCGGTGCGCTCGCCTCGCTGCTTTATGCCTGGAACCGCAACTATCTGATCCTGCTACTGCCGGGCGTGGTACTTTCAACGTTCGGCTCCACGGCGACGCCTCAATTGTTTGCGCTCGCACGTGAATACAGGGATCTGAGCGGACGCAGCAGCGTGATGTTCACCTCCGTTATGCGCACCCAGGTCTCTCTGGCCTGGGTACTGGGGCCGCCGCTGGCCTTCGCGCTGGCGCTGGGCTTCGGATTTCGCACCATGTACTGCTGCGCCGCGGCGGCCTTTATTGTCAGCGCGCTTATCGTCTGGCGCTATCTGCCCAGGATGCAGAAAACGCGGGTTGTGACGGGCGGGAAATTACAGACGCCGCGCCAGAATCGCCGCGATACGCTGATGCTTTTTACCGGCTGTACGCTGATGTGGGCCTGCAACGGACTCTATCTGATCGCTATGCCGCTCTATGTGGTCAATACGCTGCTGCTCCCGGAGAAGCTGGCCGGTGTACTGATGGGCCTGGCCGCCGGGCTGGAAATTCCGGTTATGCTGCTGGCGGGTTATTACGCCAGACGGGTTGGTAAACGTAATATGATGCGGCTGGCGTCGCTGGCGGGTTTACTCTTTTATGCCGCCACGCTCTGTTTCAGCGCCGCCCTGCCGCTGCTGATTATTCAGCTGTTTAATGCCATTTTCATTGGCATTCTGGCGGGGATTGGCATGATCTATTTTCAGGATCTGATGCCGGGTCAGGCCGGGGCGGCCACCACGCTGTTTGCTAACACCACGCGCATGGGCTGGATCATTGGCGGCTCGCTGGCGGGCACGGTGGCAGAAATCTGGGGCTACGCGACGGTTTTCTGGTGCGCCGTGGCGATGATGGTCCTGGCAACGGGCTGTATATGGGGTCTGAAAGAGGTAAAAGAGACGGATCAAAAGGCGGCGGTTTCTCCGGCTGGCAACGTTCCGGCGGCCTCATCATCTGGCACGGAACAGTAAGGGAGCGGTACTGCGCCTTCCATCAGCCTGGCGCGGTTTGCTGCTCCAGGTCGAGCAGCCAGGTCATCGCTTCTGCGCGGCTGGTCCGGCACATCTCAAAAGCGGGTTTCAGTCCGGCACAAACGGCAGGCCGCAGCGGCGACAAGAATATCCGGCAGCGCATATCCTCATCAAGCTGAACGCAGCGCGTGTTGGCAGGCTTGCCGTCCGGCATACCGGGAATAGGCGATGAGATTGAGGGCGCGGTACAGCAGGCCCCGCAGGCAGTACGGCACTCCATAACGTCCCTCCTCAATGAAAGCGCGACAATAGCAGGCAGCCTGCGGGAATACTATCCTTTAGTGAGTCCTTTTTTACGCAGGTTTTACGCGTCCGGCGTCCGGTGACTACTTGCCTGAAACCGCCGGCAAGAGTAAGTTGACGCGAGAAATTTCACCGGCCCCTTCTGTCGAGAGAATGTAATGCCAAGAGCAAATGAGATAAAAAAAGGTATGGCGGTCAGCTTTAACGGCAAGTTGCTGTTAGTTAAAGATATTGACGTGCAAAGCCCGAGCGCCCGTGGCGCTTCCACCCTCTATAAAATGCGTTTTACCGATATCCGTACCGGACTGAAAGTAGAAGAGCGTTTTAAGGGCGATGATATTATTGACGCCATCTCCCTGAGCCGCCGCCAGGTGACCTTTTCCTATATTGATGGCGATGAATACGTCTTTATGGATGATGAAGACTACACGCCTTACGTCTTCAAAAAAGAACAGATTGAAGAAGAGCTGCTGTTTATTCCGGAAGGCGGCATTCCGGGGATCCAGGTTTTGACCATGGATGGACAGGTGCTGGCGCTGGAACTGCCACAAACCCTGGATATGGTGATAACCGAAACCACGCCCGGCATTAAAGGCGCTTCTGCCAGCGCCAGAACCAAGCCGGCCACGATGAGCACCGGTCTGGTTGTCCAGGTGCCGGAATATCTTAGCAGCGGTGATAAAATTCGTATTCATATCGCCGAACGCCGCTATATGAGCCGCGCGGACTAGTTGATTTATAAGCGGCAGGCAGCAGGTGCGCTGCCGCTTTTGTTATGTTATAACACTCACTTATAGCTAACGATCAATTCGCCCATCGTATGGGCCTCATTCAGCCAGCGAACTTCAGTGCTGCCAACATTCGCGGGCAGAGCCTGGCGGGAATCGAGCGGGAGCGACGCCGTCTGCCTCTTCCCGTTGCGGTAACAGGTAGCGTTGACCTGATTACGCTGCTGATCCATTTCGCAGGATGTCTCTGTCACCGCGCCCTGAAATCGCATCGTTCCAGAACCGTTTTGAATCGCAGTCTCCGCTGCCATTGCGCTGCTCATCCATGAGGTTAACAGTCCAGCAATAATCACTTTAATGCCGTTCATACTTACCTCATTAATTCACGCTTTGCCCGCTAAGGATAGTCATTAGCAGCGCTTTTAACCTTTAACCCAATGTAAATAACCCTCTGATATTCCTGAAGGAGAGAGTAATGACACGCGTTAACCTCATCACCGGATTCCTCGGCTGCGGAAAGACCACCACACTCCAGCATTTGCTGGCCCATAAGCCTGAAGGAGAGAACTGGGCGGTTCTGGTCAACGAATTTGGTGAAGTGGGTATTGACGGTGCACTGCTGGCAAAAACCGGGGCGGTGCTGAAGGAAATTCCGGGCGGCTGTATGTGCTGTGTCAACGGCCTGCCAATGCAGGTAGGGCTGAATATGCTGCTCAAACAGGCCAGGCCCGATCGCCTGCTGATTGAACCCACCGGGCTCGGCCATCCTAAACAGATTCTGGATATGCTGTCGGCCGAGATTTATCGCCCCTGGCTGACGCTGGATGCCTCACTCTGCGTGCTGGACCCTCGCCAGCTCAGTGAAACCCGCATCGTGGAAAATGAAAACTTTCGCGATCAGCTAGCCGCGGCCGACATCATCGTCGCCAATAAAGAAGATCGCTGGGCAGATGCTGACCGCGAGGCATTGCTGGTCTGGCAGGCCCGGAAGGGTGAGGGGCGGTTAGTGGTTTCCGCCCGTTTTGGTGAGATCGATCCGGCGCTGCTGGCTCATCCTCGCCGCAACTTGCGCGAGTTACCCACGGCACACCACCATCACGGCCGGGCTGAATCTGGCCTGGCGGCGCTTTCGCTGACGCCCAATGCGCGCTGGCGCCGCTCGCTGAATCAGGGACAGGGCTATCACGCCTGCGGCTGGGTTTTTGATGCCGATACCGTTTTTGACACTATCGGCCTGCTGGAGTGGGTGCGTCTGGCGCCGGTAACGCGGATTAAAGGCGTGATGCGTATTCAGGAAGGCCTGCTGAGCGTGAACCGTCAGGGCGAAGATTTTCATTTTGAGACGCGCCAGCTCGCGCCGCCGGACAGCCGTATTGAAATCATTCATGAGGATGACGCGGACTGGAACACGTTACAGAGCGCATTGTTGAAGCTTCGTTTAATCTCTGTGCCATAATCTGCGCAGCTAAAATGCCTTTATTAACTCTGGACCGAAATGACAATTAACCGTTTACTGAAAATCCTGGTGCTGAACGCGCTGGGTTTTGCGCTGTTTCTCTCCTGGTATCTGCCGGCTAACCACGGTTTTTGGTTCGGGGTTGATAAAAACCTGTTCTATTGGTTCAACGATCGCCTGGTAACCAACAAAGCGCTGTTATGGATGCTTGCTATTACCAACTTCCGTGCCTTCGACGGCGTTGCGCTGCTGGCGATGGGGGCACTTTATCTCTCTTTATGGCGTCGTGAAACGCCGGAAGGCCGTCGCCGTATGCTGGCGATTGGCATAACCATGCTGATCAGCGCCGTCATTCTGAATCAGCTGTGCCGCTTTATCCCCGTTTCACATCCCAGCCCAACCAAATTTTTTCCCAACGTTAACCACGTAGGCCAGCTGACAGGTTTTCCTACGAAGGATGCGTCCGCCAATAGTTTTCCAGGCGATCATGGCATGATGCTGATGATATTTGCCTCCTTCATGCTGCGTTATTTCACCCGCCGGGCTTTTCTTATTGCGGTGGCGATTGTGCTGGTCTTTGCAACACCGAGGATTATGATCGGCGCGCACTGGCTTACCGATGTCGTTGTAGGTTCGCTCTCCGTGGTGCTGGTGGGAATGAGCTGGTGGTTAATGACCCCGGCCAGTGATTACCTTGTTAATTTCCTGAATCGCTTTATGCCGGGTAAAAATAAGCCTGTCCGCTAAGTGAAATAGTCTCCCCGGACGTCAGTTCGGGGCGACGACAGGTAAATTCACCAAATGGTATTATTAGCCTCCTAATAAAGGCACTGCCCTTACGATTATTAAATCCCCTCCCATGCCAGCATCACCTGTCTCACCCATTGTCCAGCGGGTCTAATCTGATTTTTCACAAATTGCTAAACTCCGGACCAGAAAGAGTGATTTTTTTCCTCAAGTTTTCTCCATACTTGCCGATAAAACGCCCCACTGAAAGCAATGCTGTTTGACATCAAAAAAAGCATTAAAAAGTCAGTAAAACCCCTCGCCATGGGGCTTGTAATCGGGTAACCTCATTTTCGTTCGGTCCCAGGTTGTAAACTATTTCCACGAGTTACACTTTAAACTGTGTTCCCTGACACGTTTTTACAATTCAGGAATTGTCTTACCCGGGTCGCGCTTATTATTCTCGTTTCGCTTCGCAATTATTTGACGACATCGTCGTTAAGGACTTCAAGGGATCACAAACATAATGGTCACATCTCAACCGATACTGAGATATATCTGGCGGGTGCTTCCCGCGGTCGCATTAGCGACGTTACTGTCAGCCTGTAGTAGTACAAATAGCCACAACAATGCACAAACTGATACTCATGCAGTTAAGAACAACGGTTTTTTACTGCAAGCGTCTCAGGATGAATTCGAACAGTTGGTCCAGAACGTGGATATTAAATCCCGCCTGATGGATCAATATGCGGACTGGAAGGGCGTACGTTATCGCTTCGGCGGTACCAGTAAACGCGGCATTGATTGTTCAGCCTTTGTTCAGACCACCTTCCGTGAACAGTTTGGTCTCGATCTGCCCCGTTCTACCTATGGACAGGAAGATGTGGGGAAAAGTATTACGCGTGGCAAACTTCGCGCGGGGGATATTATCCTGTTCCGCACGGGTCCGAGAGGACGCCACGTGGGCATTTATCTCGGCAATGATAATTTCGTTCACGCTTCGACCAGCAGCGGCGTCATGATTTCCAGCCTTAACGACAGCTACTGGAAACCGCGCTACCGTGAAGCCCGTCGGGTGCTGGGAAACAAACAAAGCTGATTTAGCTTCCCTGAAGTCCGCGAAACGAAAAAAACACGCTGCTCCGGCAGCGTTTTTTTTACCTGACGCCTGGCCTCCCTACCGGCAACTGTGAAGCCTTAAAACAGGATGATTTCATAACAGAGACAGGCAATAGTGATCCTGCCACGCCGTTATTCCGGCCATCCCCGCAGGTATAAAATGCATTAACAGGCACTTACGGAAGACAACCCAATGCCACTTTCCACCACATTCAGACGACATCTCTCTCTGCCGCGCCGGATTATCTGCGCCAGCGTAGCAACCGGTCTGACTGTTTCTGTTCTGTTTATTGTCATTACGCTACTGCTGGTCTGCCAGCGGCGACATGAACAACATGACCGGCTGGCCAGCGATACCCAGGCTTATATGCTGAATGCCTTTACGATCCTGACGCAAAAGCTCTCACCCTTACAAGCCCTCACGCCAGATGATTGTGCCGCCGCAAAAGCCGATCTGACGCAGCGGGCCGCATTTGCCGGTAACGTTCGTACGATCATGTTGGTGGAAAACCGTATAGCCTTCTGCTCTTCAGCAACAGGCTTCGTGCATAAAGATATTCGCCAGTTCTCTCCTCATTCCGATCTTCATAAGGCCGTGGATATCCAGCTCGTTGCCAGCACGCCAAAAGTGGCCGATCGTCCCGCCCTGATTTTCTGGCGGCAGAACCCACACCATCAAGAGCGGGGTGTTCTGGCGCTGATGAACATTAATCTGAGCCCTTATCTGCTGCTGATCGCCAGACAGAAAGCGGTCACCGATATGGCGATTGTTGCCGGAGACCAGGCACTAAGGTTAACGGATGAACGGTTAACGAAGGCCAGCTTGCTGCCCACTCATCCGCTGCGCACCCTGACGGTTCCCGGCTATCCTGTCAGCATCCTGCTGTATGGCACTCTCTTATCCCTGAGTGACTTGCTGATTACCCTGCTGCTTGGATCACTGTTAGCGCTGCTCAGCGGCTGCGGCTGTTTTCTGCTCCTGACGCACCGACGGCGTCCCGGAAAGGAGATCCTGCTGGGCATCCGGCGCGGTGATTTTTATGTGGAATACCAGCCCCTTATTGAATCCACTACGGGTCAGCCCTATGGCGTGGAAGCGCTGCTACGCTGGACGCATCCCACCGTGGGCACCGTTTCGCCGGAGGCGTTTATCCGCTATGCCGAAGGACAGAACCTGATCGCTCCCCTGACGCGGCATCTGTTTGAGCTGGTCGCCCGTGATGCGCATCAGCTGCGCGATACGCTGCCTGAGGGCATCCGCATCGGGCTGAATCTTTCGCCGCTCCACCTGACTGACGGTGAATTTTGTGAGGATGTCCGCCGCTGGCTCTCCGCCATGCCACAGGATCATTTTTGTTACGTGTTCGAAATCACAGAAAGTGCCATGGTCAGCGACCGTAACGCCGGGGCGATTTTCGAATGGCTGCATGAGCAGGGCATAGGCATCGCCATCGACGATTTCGGTACCGGACACAGCGCCCTGATTTATCTGGAGAAATTCAAATTCGACTACCTTAAGATTGATCGGGGATTTGTGCAGAGTATCGGCCGTGAAACCGTCACCTCACCGGTGCTGGATGCGGTAATTACCCTGGCGAAAAAGCTGAAGCTGAAAACTATCGCCGAAGGCGTGGAAGATGAAAAACAGGCCCGGTGGCTGATTAAGCGCGGCGTCACTCATCTTCAGGGCTATCTTTACAGCCCGCCACTCAGGGTGCCGCAGCTGATTGATTATTTCGCCAGCGCCGCACGCACCGCCGGCCAGCGTGATTTTTCCGCCAGGCGTCAGGAAGCGTAACGACGTGTTTCGCTACGTTGATTTCTTCTTCTGCCTGCTGGTAGGCTTGTCGCCGGACCAGATCTGTTCGCCGGGGAGCGTAACAACATCATGAAAATGCGCGGGTATCTTTTTCTTTTACTCAGCTTAGTGACCTCGCTGGCGCAGGCGGAGACCATTACCCAAAGCTATGCATTCGCGCAGCTGGGCGAGCCCAAATACGCTCACGGCTTCACTCATTACGATTATGCCGCGCCTGAGGCACCGAAAGGCGGCAGCATCACGCTTTCCGCCATTGGCACTTACGACAACTTTAACCGTTTCGCCTCCAGAGGTAACCCGGGCCAGGGAACAGATACTCTTTATGATTCCCTTTTTACCCCTTCGGAAGATGAGCCTGGCAGCTACTATCCGCTGATTGCCGAGTTTGCCCGCTATCCTGACAGCTACCGCTGGGTTGAAATCACTCTTAATCCCCGGGCACGCTTCCAGGATGGTTCGCCCATCACCGCCCGCGACGTGGTCTTTACCTTTAACAAATTTATGACGGAAGGCGTGCCGCAATACCGGGTTTTTTATAAAGGCGTCACCGCCCGCGAGGTCTCTCCGCAGGTAGTCCGCTTTGACCTGCCAACATCCGATCGCGACAAGCTGCTCTCTATGCTCTCCACGCCGGTTTTCCCCGAAAAATTCTGGCAGAATCATAAGCTGTCGGAACCGCTGGCCTATCCGCCTCCGGGCAGTGGTCCCTACCGGGTGAGTGCATACAGAGTGGGCCAGTACATCACCTATGCCCGGGTTAAAGATTACTGGGCAGCGGATCTGCCGGTCAACAAAGGGCGCTTTAACTTCGACCGTATTCGCTATGACTACTATATGGATGATAACGTGGCTTTTGAGGCCTTTAAGGCCGGCGCGTTTGATTTCCGGGCAGAAGGCTCCGCGAAAAAATGGGCGACGCAATATCGCGGCACGCAGTTTGATAACCATTTTATTATCAAAGATGAGGAGCCTAATCACGTTGCCACCAATACCACCTGGCTGGCCTTCAACGTTACCCGCCCGCAGTTCAGCGATCGACGCGTACGGCAGGCGCTTTCCCTCGTCTTTGATTTTAACTGGATGAATAAAGCGCTGTTTTACAATGCCTATCAGCGCACCAACAGCTATTTTCAGAACACGGAATATGCCGCGCGCCAGCTTCCTGATGCCGACGAGCTGAAAATCCTCAATGCCCTGAAGGGCGAGCTGCCTGAAGAGGTCTTTACAGCGATTTATCAGCCAGCGGAATCTGACGGTAGCGGCTACGACCGCGCAAACCTGTTGAAAGCGCTCTCGCTGTTAAAGCAGGCTGGCTGGGAGCTGAGAAACCAGACACTGGTTAATGTGAAAACCGGGCAACCCTTCCGTTTTGAACTGCTGCTGCGCAGCGGTGGCAACGACCAGTGGGTATTTCCCTTCCAGCACACGCTCACCCGGCTTGGCATTCAGCTGAATATTCGCCAGGTTGACAGTTCGCAGTATCTGGCCCGCGTCCGCAAAAGTGATTTTGATATGCTGCCCTCCCCTTACCCGGCCATGGCTTTCCCGGACAGCAACCTGCAGTTTTACTGGGCGACAGCGTTTATTGATTCCAGCTATAACCGGCCGCACGTCAGTAATCCGGTCATCGACCAGCTGGTGGAGCAGATCAACCAGCATCAGGGCGACAAGGCGGCGCTCCTGCCGCTTGGCCGGGCGCTGGATCGCGTTCTGCTGTGGAGTCATTACATGATCCCGATGTGGTACAACGCCAGCGATCGCTACGCTTACTGGAATAAATTTTCGATGCCGGCCACGCGCCCCACCTACTCGCTGGGCTTTGACAGCTGGTGGTATGATGTCAACAAAGCCGCGCAGTTGCCGGATCAACGTCGTTAAGGAGTGAAGTTTGGGTGCTTACCTGCTACGCAGACTGCTGTTGATCGTTCCCACACTGTGGGCAATTATCACCATTAACTTTTTTATCGTGCAGATCGCGCCCGGCGGACCGGTTGATCAGGCGCTGGCTAATATTGAATTTGGACAGACGACGGGATTACCTGGCACGGGCGGCGCGGAAACGCAGGCACGTGGTTCGCTCAGCGTAAACCCTGGCGACAGTCAGTATCGCGGTTCTCGCGGACTTGATCCGGAAGTGGTGGCGGAAATCACCCGCCGCTACGGCTTCGACAAGCCGCTTTATCAGCGCTATCTGGATATGCTGTGGAACTATGTCCGCTTCGATTTTGGCGACAGCCTGTTTCGCAGCAGTTCGGTAACGACCTTAATCAAAGACAGCCTTCCCGTTTCGATCACGCTCGGCCTGTGGAGTACGCTGATCATTTACCTGGTCTCGATCCCGCTCGGCATTAAAAAAGCGGTACGCAACGGCAGCGCCTTCGATATCTGGAGCAGCACGCTGATTATTATCGGCTATGCCATTCCCTCTTTTCTGTTCGCTATTTTACTGATTGTTTTGTTTGCTGGCGGCAGCTATCTCGACTGGTTCCCGCTTCGTGGGCTGGTTTCGCCCCAGTTTGATACGCTGCCCTGGTACAGCAAAATCACCGATTATCTCTGGCATATTACGCTGCCCGTTATCGCCACGGTTATCGGCGGTTTTGCCACCCTGACGATGCTGACTAAAAACGCTTTTCTGGATGAGATCCGCAAGCAGTATGTGGTGACCGCGCGGGCGAAGGGCCTGGATGAGAAAAAGATTCTCTATCGCCATGTTTTCCGTAACGCCATGCTGCTGGTTATCGCGGGCTTTCCCGCCACCTTTATCAGTATGTTTTTCACCGGATCGCTGCTGATCGAAGTGATGTTTTCACTTAACGGGCTGGGCCTGCTTGGCTACGATGCCACTATTCAGCGCGACTACCCGGTGATGTTCGGTACGCTGTTTATCTTTACGCTGATCGGCCTGTTGCTGAATATTTTGAGTGATATTACCTATACGCTGGTCGATCCGCGTATCGATTTCGAGGGACGATAATGAGCCGTTTAAGTCCTGCTAACCAGGCGCGCTGGGCGCGATTCCGCCAGAACCGTCGCGGCTACTGGTCGCTGTGGATTTTTATCGTGCTGTTCGTGCTCTGCCTTGGCGCCGAGTTGCTGGCTAACGATAAACCGCTGCTGATACGCTACCAGGATAGGACCTGGTTTCCTCTGCTGGTGAACTACAGCGAGAGTGATTTTGGCGGCCCGCTTGCCACGGCGGCAGATTATCAGGATCCCTGGCTAAAAAAACGTATCGCACAGGATGGCTGGGCCATCTGGGCGCCGATCCGCTTCGGTGATAACACCATTAACTTTGCCACGGATGTTCCCTTCCCTTCTCCCCCTTCGGCGCAAAACTGGCTTGGCACCGACGCGAACGGCGGCGATGTGCTGGCGCGCATTCTGTATGGCATGCGTATTTCGCTGCTCTTCGGGCTGATGCTGACGCTGGTTTCCAGCGTGATAGGCATTGCCGTCGGCGCTGCTCAGGGCTATTACGGCGGCAGGGTCGATCTCTGGGGCCAGCGCTTTATTGAAGTCTGGTCGGGGATGCCGACGCTGTTTCTGATTATCCTGCTGTCAAGCGTGATCCAGCCCGGCTTCTGGTGGCTGCTGGCGATTACCGTGCTGTTCGGCTGGATGCAGCTGGTAGGCGTGGTGCGTGCCGAATTCCTGCGCGCGCGTAATTTTGACTACATTCGTGCGGCGCAGGCGATGGGCGTCAGCGATCGTCGCATTATGTCCCGTCATATGTTGCCAAACGCGATGGTCGCCACGCTGACCTGGCTGCCGTTTATCCTTTGCGGTTCGATCACCACCCTCACCTCGCTCGATTTTCTGGGGTTTGGCCTGCCGCTCGGCTCGCCCTCCCTGGGCGAGCTACTGCTTCAGGGGAAAAATAATCTGCAGGCGCCGTGGCTCGGCATCACGGCGTTTTTCTCGCTGGCTATTTTGCTTTCACTACTTATTTTTATCGGCGAGGCTGTCCGCGACGCCTTCGATCCCAGTAAGGTGTACTGATTATGTCCCTGCTAATCGTTAAAGACTTAAGCATCGCTTTTCGCCAGGCCGGTCAGGATCGTCAGGTGGTGGATAATCTCTCTTTTACCGTGGAGGCTGGCGAAACGCGGGCGCTGGTCGGCGAATCGGGTTCCGGTAAAAGCGTCACCGCGCTGTCGCTGATGCGCTTGCTGCCCACCCCGCCGGTCATCTATCCGCAGGGAGAAATCCTGTTCAGCGGCCAGGATGTGCTGAAAGCCGATGAACGGCTGCTGCGCTCGCTGCGCGGCAACCGTATGGCGATGATTTTCCAGGAGCCAATGGTGTCGCTTAATCCTCTGCACACCATCGAAAAACAGCTATACGAAGTGCTCTCGCTGCATCGCGGCATGCGTAAAGAGGCCGCTCGTGCAGAGATGCTGACCTGTCTTGATCGTGTCGGAATACGTGAAGCCACGCGTCGCCTGAATGATTTCCCCCACCAGCTGTCGGGCGGAGAACGCCAGCGTGTGATGATTGCGATGGCGCTGCTGACGCAGCCCGAGCTACTGATTGCGGATGAACCGACGACCGCGCTGGATGTGACTGTACAGGCGCAAATCCTCAGCCTGCTGAAGGAGCTGAAGCAGGAGATGAATATGGGGCTGCTGTTTATCACCCATAATCTGAATATTGTCAGTCGGTTAGCAGATAACGTCACGGTAATGTGCAACGGCCAGGGGGTGGAGAGTAACAGCACCCGGGAGTTGTTCAGCCGCCCTCAGCATCCCTATACGCAAAAACTGCTGGACGCCGAGCCGGACGGGCGTCCCGATCCGATCGATGATGAGGTGCAACCTCTGCTCAACGTGGAAAAACTTCAGGTGGCTTTCCCGATCAAACGAGGGCTGTTGCGCCGCGTGACAGGCTATCATCATGCATTACGGTCGCTCAGTTTCCAGCTGCGCCCGGGTGAGAGTCTGGGGCTGGTTGGCGAATCTGGCTCCGGCAAAAGCACCACCGGTCTGGCGCTGCTGCGGCTTATCGCTTCCGGCGGCGAGATCTGGTTTGATGGCCAGCCTCTTCATCAGTGGGATCGGCGACAGATGCTGCCGGTACGCCGGCAGATTCAGGTGGTTTTTCAGGATCCAAACTCAGCCCTGAACCCACGACTTACCATCCAGCAGATCATTGAGGAAGGCCTTCAGGTTCATCATCCCGATCTCAACGCAATGCAGCGAGAAACCCGGGTGATAGCGGCGATGGAGGAAGTTGGGCTGGATGCAGCGACGCGCCATCGCTATCCGGCAGAGTTCTCAGGCGGTCAGCGTCAGCGTATTGCGATCGCCAGGGCGCTGATCCTTCAGCCCCGGCTGATTATTCTGGATGAACCGACCTCATCGCTCGATCGCTCGGTACAGAAGCAGATCCTGGCCCTGTTGAAAAAATTGCAGCAGCAACACCGGCTGGCTTACATCTTTATCAGCCACGATTTACAGGTAGTCAGATCGTTATGCCATCAGGTGGTGGTTTTACGGCGGGGAGAAGTGGTGGAACAGGGCGAATGCGAAGCCGTTTTTGCCGCGCCTGAACAGGCTTACACCCGCCAGCTGCTGTCGCTGGCCTGAATGGCTCAGGCGGAGGGCTGGCTGAAGGCTTCCGCGATGCTCACGCCAAAGTTTTTCAGCCGGCAGGTCGTGGTGAGCTCATCCTCGCGGGCGACGAACAGGCAGGGTTCCCCTTCCCACTCCACCACGCTACAGCTGAGCTGAATCTCAGCCAGCGCTTCCTGGATTTGCTGCATCACGCGCCAGGCCTGTTCGCCCTGGTGGCTGAGCAGGCAGAGACCGATAAGGTCGTCGCTGGCATAATCCGGCACCTGTTGCAGCTTGCTGCCGCCGGGTAAGGCGTGCAGCCGGCGATAGCTCTGCGGCAACCGATGTACTACTGAATGTTGTAACGAATCCATCCCCACTCCCCGGCCCGTGTAAGGGCGCTCATCACTCCGTTGTTTGATAAGGCGCATCAAAAACGGGATCAACGGGCAACGCTTTACGTAATAAGGTTATTTTTGAGAGGAACCTCTCATTTTGAACCTATATTTACCGCGTTAGTGTCGGGAAGACAATCATTATTGCTTCACTTAAGTAACTTTTTTTATATTTAATGTTTACATCTGACTAACATAAAAGCCATCCGCTCAGCCCGCCGACTCCTCTGATGGGCTGAAAAGGCTGTCATGTCAGGCTGTTACGCCTTTCCGCGGGCGGGTGGCGTAAATAAACAGCAGAATCGAAACGGTCGCGCAGAGAAAGATCGACCCCACCATCGGCCAGGCGCTGTTAAACGGCATCGTGGAAAGCAGTGCGCCAATCACCGCGCCGACGCCAAACCGCAGCGTGCCGGCCAGCGATGAAGCCGTGCCCGCCATATGCGGGAACTCATCGAGGATCACCGCCATCGCGTTGGAAGAAACCATCGCCACACAGCCGATAAACATCGCCACGCCAAACACCATCGGCAGAAAGCCCAGGTTCAGCGCACTGACGATCATCAGCCAGACGCCCATGGCAAACTGGATCAGCAGACCTAACCGGAACATGGCCAGCGGGCCGAACCGGCGTACGCAGCGGCTGTTAAGCAGGGTGATAAAAAAGAGGAACACTACGTTGAGGGCGAAGTAATAGCCGAAGTTCTGCGGGCTGATATGGTTAAGTTCAATATAAACAAACGGACCCGCATTCAGAAAAGAGAACATACCGGCAAAAGAGAAACCGCTGGCCAGCATATAGCTGAACACGCGTTTGTGGCGAAACAGCGATAGGAAATTCCGCAGCGTTGTGCGCAGATTGAATTTCTGACGTTTCTCCACCGGCAGCGTTTCTCTTATTTGAGTGACCACCAGCACCGTGGTCACCACGGCCGCCAGCGAGATCGCCCAGAAAATCGCATGCCAGCTCCACAAAATCAGCATCCAGCCGCCGAGGATCGGTGCCAGCAGCGGTGCGATAGTGGTCACCAGCATCACAAAGGACATCATGCGTGAAAACTCTTCCTTCGAGTAGCTGTCGCGCATCAGCGCACTGATGACCACGCTTCCGGCAGCAGCAGAGAGGCCGTGCAGCAGCCGCATAAAGATCAGCTGTTCGATGGTCTGCGACAGTGCACAGGCGGCGGCCGCCACGGCGAAGACCAGCGTACCGACCGCAATCACCGGTTTGCGGCCAAAGCTATCCGCCAGCGGGCCGTAGATCAGCTGGCCGAGCGCAAAGCCGAGAATATACAGGTTCAGCGTCATCTGAACGCTGCCCGCCGACACGCCAAATTCGCGGGCAATTTGCGGTAGCGCAGGTAAATACATATCGATTGATAGTGGCATCAACATCGCCAGCAGACCGAGAATAACCACCAGCCCTGCCGATGAATTCTTTTCCTTACGCACCCTTTATTGCTCCTCGCTGTCCTGAAATGTAGGTTTTATTTTTTCTGCTTAGGTAAGCCCACGCTGGCGATCTCATCTTCCGTCAGGGCACGATATTCGCCCGGTGCCAGATCCTCATCAAGAACGATAGCGCCAATACGCTCGCGGTGCAGTTCAACCACATGGTTTCCCACAGCAGCAAACATCCGCTTCACCTGATGGTAGCGCCCTTCACTGATGGTTAACCGCACCTGATACTCGCTGATCGCCTCAAGCCTGGCCGGTTTGGTCAGATCTTTTTCATTATGAAGCTGAACGCCCGCCGAGAATTGTGCCGCGGTGTCGCTGGAAAGCGGTGATTCCAGCGTGACCAGATAGGTTTTTTCACAGTGATGTCGCGGAGAGGTGATCCGGTGTGACCACTGCCCGTCATCCGTCATCAACACCAGTCCCGTGGTGTCGATATCCAGCCGGCCTGCCGCATGCAGTTTATAGGCGGTTGGTTCTTCCAGAAAATAGAGCACCGTTGGATGATCGGGATCGTCCGTTGAACAGACGTAGCCCTGAGGCTTGTTCAACATAAAATAGCGCGGCCCGAACTGCTGCTGCAACGGATTGCCGTCGTACTCAACCTGGTTTTCCGGGCTGAGTTTAAAAGAGCCTTCCCGCACGACTTCACCATCAACGGTGACTTTGCGCGCCCGTAGTTCACGTGCCGCGATCGCCCGGCTGACTTCCAGTTGCTGAGACAAAAATTTATCAAGTCGCATTAAATCTGTACTGCCCGTTTAGTTGAAAAACCGACGTTCCGACGCCGGAACGTTTGAAGAGAATCACGAATGGAATCAAGCGCTGTTTTCTGTCCGGACGCACAGGCGCCCCGATGAAACACAACACTTAGTATATAGAGAGTCAGCGCTCAGGCACAGTAGCGGGGACGCGTAAACGTCGCTTTCATGGCATAATGCGGCTTTGCTTCCCGATTTTCTGAGAATTCATGTCATTTACTCTGCGTCCCTATCAGCAGGAAGCGGTTGATGCCACGCTCAGCTACTTTCGCCGCTCCCACCAGCCAGCCGTAATCGTGTTACCCACCGGCGCGGGTAAAAGCCTGGTGATTGCCGAACTGGCCCGGCTGGCTCGTGGACGTGTGCTGGTACTGGCCCATGTCAAGGAGCTGGTCGCACAGAACCACAGCAAGTATCAGGCTTACGGCCTGGAAGCCGATATCTTTGCCGCCGGTCTGCAGCGGAAGGAGAGCCGCAGCAAGGTAGTCTTCGGTAGCGTACAGTCGGTTGCCCGCAACCTCGCGCAATTTGATGGCGAATTTACCTTGCTGATTGTCGATGAATGCCACCGCATCAGCGATGCCGACGACAGCCAGTATCAGCAAATCCTCAGCCACCTTCGCCAAAGCAACCCCAGTATCCGCCTGCTGGGGCTGACCGCCACGCCTTACCGCCTGGGCAAAGGCTGGATTTATCAGTTCCATTATCACGGTATGGTCAGAGGCGATGAGCGTGCGCTGTTTCGTGACTGTATTTATGAACTGCCGCTGCGCTATATGATTAAACATGGCTTTCTGGTTCCGCCCGAAAGGCTGGACATGCCGGTCGTTCAGTATGATTTCAGCCGCCTGACCGCGAATGAAAACGGCCTCTTCAGCGAGGCGGACCTTAACCGCGAGTTAAAGCAGCAGCAGCGTATTACGCCGCATATTATCCAGCAGATCGTTGAGTTTGCTCAGGAGCGTCAGGGCGTGATGATCTTTGCCGCGACCGTTGAGCATGCCAAAGAGGTGCTGGGGCTGTTACCCGACGGCAAGGCGCTGATTACCGCCGGTACGCCCGCCGCCGAGCGCGACGCGCTAATCGCCGCCTTTAAAGCCCGTCAGCTGCGCTACATGGTCAACGTCGCGGTGCTGACCACCGGCTTTGACGCACCACATGTGGATCTGATTGCTATTTTAAGGCCAACCGAATCGGTCAGCCTTTATCAGCAGATTGTGGGACGCGGTCTGCGGCTCTGTCCGGGAAAAACTGACTGCCTTATCCTGGACTATGCCGGTAATCCCCATGATATCTATACGCCGGAGGTCGGTGCTCCCAAAGGGAAAAGCGACAATAAGCCGGTGCAGGTCTTTTGTCCTGCCTGCGGTTTTGCGAACACATTCTGGGGGAAAACGACCGCCGACGGTACGCTGATCGAACACTTTGGCCGCCGCTGCCAGGGCGTGCTGGAAGATGATGATGGCGAACGCGAGCAGTGCGATTTCCGTTTCCGCTTCAAGAGCTGCCCGCACTGCAATGCGGAGAATGATATTGCCGCCCGCCGCTGCCATCAGTGCGATGCTGTTCTGGTCGATCCCGATGATATGCTGAAAGCGGCGCTGAAATTAAAGGATGCGCTGGTGCTGCGCTGTGCGGCAATGGTGCTGGAAAATGGCCGGGACGAAAAAGGTGAGTGGCTGAAAATTCGTTATTATGACGAAGAGGCAACGGAGGTGAGCGAACGCTTCAGGCTGTCAACGCCTGCTCAGCGCACTGCCTTCGAGCAGATTTTTCTGCGTCCGCATCAGCGCGCCCCCGGCGTGCCGCTGGGCTGGCAAACCGCCGCCGATGTGGTGGCGCTTCAGCCGCTGCTGCGCCATCCGGATTTTGTGGTGGCGAGGAAACAGCGCCATTTCTGGCAGATCCGCGAGAAAGTTTTCGATTATCAGGGGCGTTTTCGCCGCGCCAATACGCTTCGTTAGCCACCTGCGGTTTAATACGTTGCCCGCACAGCGAAACCTGGGCTATAATGCGCCCCGCTTTTACAGTCGTAAAAGCTGAACACCCCAACCTGCTGCTGGGTCGCCTGTAGCAGGATAATCAAATAAAAGAGACTGAACAATGTTCACTATCAATGCAGAAGAACGTAAAGAGCAGGGTAAGGGTGCGAGCCGCCGCCTGCGTGCAGCTAACAAATTCCCGGCCATCATTTATGGCGGTAAAGAAGCAGCTGTAGCTATCGAACTGGATCACGATTCTGTGATGAACACACAGGGTAAGCCTGGGTTCTACACCGATGTTCTGACCCTGGTTGTTGATGGCAAAGAAATCAAAGTAAAAGTGCAGGCTGTTCAGCGTCACCCGTTCAAGCCTAAACTGCACCACATCGACTTCGTTCGCGCTTAATCGCACTAACGAGATGATGTAAAAAACGCCGCTTATGCGGCGTTTTTTTTGGCGTACTGCGGGCGGGCAAGCCCCTATTATTTACCGCCGCTGTGGCGCTGAAGCTGATCGCGCAGATTGGGCGGCGTACCTTTGATGGTCAGCGTGTCGGTTGCCGGGTCCCAGAAGATCCGCTCACCCAGCAGCATCGCATCAAAATTAAGGGTCACTCCGCCGCCGCTACCAGCAAATTTCGTCAGCTGGCGTAGCGTGCTGCGATCGGCGGGAAAGCGATCTTCCAGCTCATAACCCTGCTCCTGAGTAAAAGCCTCAAAGGTTTTTTCCCCCAGCGGCGCCAGCTCTTCAGACAAGCTTTTCAACTCAATCTCTTCGCCCGCCTGAAGCTGTTCGTTGCAGTAGCTGTAGACCTGCTTGCGGTAGTTCTGCCGCTCGTTTTTATCCAGGCTGGCTTCCTGACAGTAGTCGTCAACCGCCTGAAGCAGACCGCGGTTTTGCGCTTTGGTGTCCAGCCCGACGCTTGCGCCGAGAAAATCCATAAAGAAGTCCGCAACCTTCCGGCCTACCCGCCCTTTCAGGAAGGTGAGATAGCGTGTGGACTCGGGATTGGTTTCCCATTCGGTCAGATCGATACGGGCCACAATATCTGCATGGTTGATATCCAGATAGTGCGTACTGCTGATATCCAACTCTTCATTCACGCGCATACTGTTCTGGCTGTTCAGCACCGCAATCAATAAATACTCTACCGCCAGATAACGGTAGTGGCCGAACAGGACAATCCCCCCTTCGGCAAAAGAATATTTTGCCAGCTCGTCGCGCAGGCGACCGGTGGCGGCGCGACTGAAGGCCAGAAAATCATCCTCGCCTTTACGGCAGTTGCGCAGCGCTTCAGCCAGTTCGCTCTCTTCGTTAAACAGGCCGTACGCCTTGTTTTTAGCGCTGTAAACGCGGTGAAGCTCTTCCATCATCGCCGTTACCGGGGCGTTGGCGGGCAGCAGCGATTCACGCAGCACCAGTTCCAGCGTCTGTTCGTCACGCTTGATCATCTGATGCAGGGCAATCTGGTCAATATCCAGACTCATGGTAGACTCTCCTTTTAACGTAGGCGCGTATTCAATCACCGAGCGCCGCTGCGATCAACAGGCAGTAACATTAACGCCGGACGGAAGATAAAAGTGCAGAAAAAACCGCGCTTTTACGGTAAGCTATCGCCCTTTAATAGTGAATAAATTCGACTCTTATGCCGCAATCATCCCGCTACAGCGACGACCGCGTGGAGAAACTCCTCGCCGAAATGGTCAACGTGCTTGAAAAAGACAAGGCCCCCACCGATCTTTCCCTGATGGTGTTGGGAAATATGGTGACCAATTTGATTAACACCAGCGTTTCACCCGCACAGCGTCATACGCTGGCGCGTTCGTTCGCCGAGGCGCTTCAGGCCTCTGTGCGCGATGATAAAGCGCATTAATGAGATGAAATTGACTCTGTTATGGTAACAAACCGGCAGCGCTACCGTGAAAAAGTCTCCCAGATGATTGGCTGGGGGCACTGGTTCGCCCTCTTTAATATCATCCTCGCTTTTATTCTGGGTAGCCGTTACCTGTTTGTTTCCGACTGGCCGGCTTCGCTGGCCGGGCGTATCTACGCCTTTACCAGCTGGATCGGCCATTTCAGCTTCCTGGTATTTGCGGCCTATCTGCTGATTATCTTCCCGCTCACCTTTGTGGTCATGTCCCAGAGGCTGCTGCGCTTCCTCTCAGCGATTGTCGCCACGGCGGGGCTGACGCTGCTGCTGGTCGACAGCGCGGTGTTTAACCGTTTCCACCTGCACCTTAACCCGGTGGTATGGGAGCTGGTGGTTAACCCCGACCAGAGCGAGATGGCGCGTGACTGGCAGCTGATGTTTATCAGCGTGCCGGCGATTTTCCTGGTAGAGATGCTGTTTGCTACCTGGAGCTGGCAGAAGCTGCGCAGCCTGAACCGACGCAGCTTCGGTAAGCCGCTGGCGCTCTTTTTTATCTTTGCCTTCCTCACCAGCCATATTATGTATATCTGGGCGGATGCTAACTTCTACCGTCCAGTGACCATGCAGCGCGCTAACCTGCCGCTCTCCTATCCGATGACGGCGCGACGCTTCTTAGAGAAATATGGCCTGCTGGACGCTCAGGCTTATCAACGCCAGCTGACAGAGCGTGGAAATCCCGAAGCCGTATCGGTCGCCTACCCTCTCAATGACATTACCTTCCGTGATGCGGGTACGCGTAACAATCTGCTGATTGTCACCGTCGACGGTCTGAATGCCGCCTCCATGGCAAAATCCCTGCCAACGCTGCAACAATTTGCCGGGGAAAACGTGAACTTTACCCAGCATTTCAGCGCAGGCAGCGGCAGTGAAGATGGCCTGTTTGGCCTGTTTTACGGCATCTCCCCCAGCTATATGGATGGCGTGCTCTCTTCACGTATCCCTTCCACGCTGATTAATGCCCTGGGTAAACAGGGTTATCAGTTTGGGCTTTTTGCGTCTGATGGCTTCAGTTCATCACTCTATCGTCAGGCGCTACTGGCTGATTTCTCACTGCCGGTTCCCCATAATCAGCCCAACGGGCAGACCACGCAGCAGTGGCAGCGCTGGCTTGAAAGCCAGAAAAATAATCAGGCGCCGTGGTTCTCCTGGCTTTCGCTTTCCGGTATGAACACGGATAAGCCCGGCGAAACCTCACGCCGCTACGCGCGCAACGCTTCTGATATTGATATGCAAATTTCGCGTATCCTGACGACCCTGCAGGAGCGGGGCCTGCTCGACAATACGGTGGTGGTCGTGACCGCCCGCCACGGTATCGCGCTGGATAACAATAACAGCATGGGCAACCGCGCCAACCTTCAGGTGCCTTTGGTGGTGCACTGGCCTGACACGCCTGCTCAGCAGGTGAATAAGCTGACAAATCATCAGGACGTTATGACGACTCTGATGCAGCGCCTGCTCCACGTCAGTACCGCGCCGGCGGATTATTCGCAAGGCGAAGACCTGTTCGCCGCCAAACGCCGCCATAACTGGGTGGCCAGCGTGCACGATCGCCAGCTGATTATCACCACGCCGGACGTTACGCTGGCGCTCGATAACAGCGGCAGCTATCAGGTCTGGGACAGTAAAGGGAGTGAGCTGAAAGAACATAAGCCTCAGCTGGCACTCCTGCTTGAGGTGCTGACGGAAGAGAAGCGCTTTATCGCGAACTGAAGCCGATTGTATAAATTCAGAGCAGTCAATGCCTTAGCCGCTTGCAATGCAAGTGAAAATGCGTAGTATAAGCTCCCATATGTCGGCACGTAGCGCAGCCTGGTAGCGCACTGTCATGGGGTGTCAGGGGTCGGAGGTTCAAATCCTCTCGTGCCGACCAAACTACTCCGATAAATAAAGGGGCTGATCGAAAGATTAGCCCCTTTATTTATGCGCCAACTACCTCTGAAAGTGTCTGTTTACACCCGTTTCTCACGCTGCCGTTAAAGGCAGAATTCAATATGTACACCACGTAGTACATCAATATGAGATTTTTCCAGACTGGCAAATTAGCAAGCCCGCCAAATGGCTGATGATATTATTCATGCCTGCTTATTTCAGATAGCCAACGAACTGCCCCTGATTCATCAGCGCAACTTTGCCTGATTTATAGAAGATGACGGTGAACAGTCCCTGCTGATAGGCTGTCGCTTTTTCCGTCACTTCCTCCTGCGCCGCCGGTTTTCCATCGACGGTAATGAGTCCCAAACTATCCCGTTTGACCGTCACACCGTAACCTTTCCACTGCTTGGGTGCTTTCTTGCCTGCCGTTACCGTAGCATCCTGGCCTTTATGATGTTCAGCCGTGGTGTGAGCAGTTGCAGGAACCGCACCGCTAATCACCAGGCAGGCACCTAATACGATGCCGGTTACATGCATTTTTTTCATTCTGAATCTCCCGAAAAGTAATTATTAAAGTGAATCATCCGGTCGCATCGCTGGCTCTACCAAAATTTTCACAAGGCGACTGCGACTCCGGTAAAAGGCTGCGTTAATCTTAAGCGGCATAACGCCTTCCCTGATGGGGTTGTCAGTTTCCCATAGACGGCAAATGATTCTCCATGAGGCATCGCTGTCTGACTGATAAAAGTAAGCCAGCCCAGAGGCTGGCTTCACGCTGGCAACGATAATCAAAAGCTTCAACAACTAAAGCAGGCCATACACATCAGCACAGAATGTCTACGGGTTTACCCTTCACTTTGATGCTCGTTTCAAAACTATCCCAGCATAAAGAACAGTATCAGTATCGCCAGGCAGAGCAGCAGCACTGGCGATCCCACAGAGAACAACATCCAGAACGGCATTATCTGAACTCGGAATGCCCGCCCACGCCGTTAGCACGTCCCATAGCGTGGTCGTGTTCGTTTTGGTTACCATTGTTATCGATTGACCCATGCACAGATCCGCCATGGCTACGACCGCCGCTGTTGCCAGTGTGATTACGCTGGAATGCGGGAGTATGCGCAACGGCAATCTGTAGTGTTGGATTAACCGCAGCGATTGCACCAGCCGTGGTGGTTTTGGTAACACCATTCTCTGTTACATGCACCTGTGTAGAAGGTTTCAGGCTTCCCGCGGCTACGTTGATAGTCGAGTTCGACTGAAGTTGAGTCGTATAAGTACTATAAGAAGTAGCCGTGAACTGAGCCTGTTTAGCCGGTGCCGCTGTGGTAACAGCCTGCTTCTTCGCTGCTGCCTGCAGTTGCGTTATCTGTGCCCGATAAGAAGCGCCTGTAATTTGAGGCTGTTTAGCCGGTGCCGCCGTAGTTACAGCCTGCTTCTTCGCTGCTGCCTGCAGTTGTGTTACATGAGCGCGATAAGAAGCGCCTGTAATCTGAGGCTGTTTAGCCGGGGCCGCTGTAGTTACAGCCTGCTTGTTCGCTGCTGCCTGAAGTTGCGTTACATGAGCGCGATAAGAAGCGCCTGTAATCTGAGGCTGTTTAGCTGAAGCCGCTGTAGTAACAGCTTGCTTGTTCGCTGCTGCCTGCAGTTGGGTTACCTGAGCACGATAAGAAGCACCCGTAATTTGTGGCGTCAGCTGCGGTGTGCGCTGTGGCGTCAACTGTGGCCTCGCAGGGATCGCAGCAGGCACTGCCTGTTTAACCGGCGTCAGCTGCGGCGTGCGCTGCGGCGTCAACTGTGGCCGCGCTGGGATCGCAGCAGGTACTGCCTGTTTAGCCGGCGTCAACTGCGGCGTGCGCTGTGGCGTAAGCTGTGCCCGCGCTGGGATCGCAGCAGGTACTGCCTGTTTAGCCGGCGTCAGCTGCGGCGTGCGCTGTGGCGTCAATTGTAGCTGTGCAGGGATCGCAGCAGGTACTGCCTGTTTAGTCGGCGTCAGCTGCGGCGTGCGCTGCGGCGTCAACTGTGGCCGCGCAGGGATGGCAGCAGGTACTGCCTGTTTAGCTGGCGTCAGTTGCGGTGTGCGCTGTGGCGTCAATTGTAACTGCGCAGGGATGGCAGCAGGCATTGCCTGTTTAACCGGCGTCAGCTGCGGCGTGCGCTGTGGCGTCAACTGTGGCCGCGCAGGGATCGCAGCAGGTACTGCCTGTTTAACCGGCGTCAGCTGCGGCGTGCGCTGCGGCGTCAACTGTGGCCGCGCAGGGATCGCAGCAGGTACTGCCTGCTTAACCGTCGTCAGCTGCGGCGTCAGCTGGGCTGTGTGAGAAGGCACAGCCTGTTTGGCCGGGGCGATCTGCGGTGTCAGCTGCGCTGTCTGTGAAGGCACAGTGTGAGAAGGCACAGCCTGTTTGGCCGGGGCAATCTGCGGCGTCAGCTGCGCTGTCTGTGAAGGCACGGTGTGAGAAGGCACGGTGTGAGAAGGCACGGCCTGTTTGGCCGGGGCGATCTGCGGCGTCAGCTGCGCTGTCTGTGATGGCACAGTATGCGAAGGCACGGCCTGGCCAGAAACGTCTTGTGTCGCAGTAGGCGCTGTGTTTACCGTTGGGACGGGAAAGTTTTGCAGCGTCATAGGCGTCATTAACGAGCTGATGTGTACCGTCATTATTATTGTTTGCATTGTCCTGAATCGCTGAGCCTAACCGGTCATTCATGATGCCGAATGATTCATCTGCGGTAGCAGATAACGAGGTTAACGCGCACACTGATAAGGCTATCATCGAAATTTTCATTATTTATTTCTCAGTGAAGAAACCCTATGGGCCAGGCAGTGCTTGCAGCGGAGGGAGTTAAAGCAGGCGTAAAAGAGGCAGACGGTCTGGCAGCGGGAGGAACTGTCATTATGTCGTGCTCCTTTTCTGCTTTAACGCTACAGCAGCACAACCACAAGGCTCATCTTGAGCTTCATGTTAATTTCCAATCCAAATTAAGTCGCCGTATTTATACGCTTCCCCTATTTGGCAATATTGATTCAAATCAATCTCAATGACGCCTAAACGAATGTTTATTTTTGTTAAATTAAAGTGATCTTAATCACATATTGGATATGTTAATGCAGATTTATTTTTTGTGGTTTTTGAGTTGAGGCACTCCCTAGCCTAAAGCAGGCTCGCCCGAGGCCAGGGGGTGAGGTATCACACTGATAGGTATAAATTTTATTTCAAATAACCGACAAACTGACCTTCCTTCATTAATGCAACTTTGCCGGTTTTATAGAAAATGACGGTGAACAATCCCTGCTGGTAGGCTGTCGCTTTGTCTGTGACTTCGCTCTGAACGGCGGGTTTACCGTCGAGCGTCACTATACCTAAGCTGTCGCGCTTAACTTCCACGTCATACCCTTTCCACGTGTGGGCTTTTTCTTTCACTGCTTGGGCAAATTGCGTCTGGGCATTTTCCAGTGCCTGCTTTTCAGCAGCGGCGCGGATTGTCGATTGCCTGTTTTGCTCAGAGATATAGCAGGCATCCCGACTAACCCCCTGAGCCTCACAATCGGCCATATGTGAAGCCTGGGTGGAACATCCGGAAATAAGAACAATTGCTAACATCGTTATCTTTTTCATTTTTAAACCTTATTGTCAGAAAATGGGCACCTGTATAGTCAGCAGCGCCCATGGCCGGGATAATTGCCCTTCGCCTGCCGTGATTACCACGACATTTGTCAAAATAACGGTTGTTATAATTGTCTTCCTCTGCGCTTCAGGCAGCAAGACGAGTTTTAATTCATATAAAGCCCGACACCTGATAGCGTTGTTCGCTCTACGCCATAACAGCCCGTGTTTATTCATCCCCCTATCTGTTAAGATTCCGTCAGTTTACTGAGGATAAGCGGATAAGGATCGTGAGAATGCATCAGGCTGATTTACTGGAACATCTGAAAGCGTGCCTCAGGCGTGAAGTGATGATGTCAGACCGTCCTTTTTCATGGCGGAAGGTGCTGCATAAGGCGGTTAAATGTCCTGAGCGACGTTATCTTTTCTGGTGGCGTATTGCCGCTTATCTCTACCAGACCGGAAGGCCGTATTCCCGTAAGTTAGCAAAGCGCATTAACCGTAAAATCACCCTGAAGTATGGCACGGAAATCCAGTTAGGGGCGCGTATTGGCGCAGGGATGACCATTTCACACCATTACGGTATCGTTATTAACGGCAGTACCCGCATTGGCGAGAATTTTAAAATAAGGCAGAACACCACTATTGGTATTCCAGGAAATCCCACAAAATCCAGAGGCGATTGGACCACAATCGTGATAGGGGATAATGTCACGGTGGGGGCAAGCTCATGTATTATCGGCAACGATCTTATTATTGGCAATAATGTCACGATTGGCGCAATGTCATTTATCAATAAAAACATTCCCGATAACTGCACTGTTTATACTGAGAAGCGGAATACCATCGTATTCACTGAAAATAGTTGACCGGTTCGCAGAGGCTAACTAACAGTGATGTTGACTATTATTACTTTATTCATTGCGCTAAAAAACTGTTAATCGCTTTTATGATTATGGCGTAACAGTCTCCCCTGAGGCAGGCATTGACGCCGCCGTTAACGTGCCTGGCCGATCTGCCATCGTTAAGCCACTGAAAGCCAGTGCACTATTCCCGCTTTTCCTCGCTACATAGTATTACAGGGTGAATTAATACTACCGCCATTGATTAATGGCTGGCCTTGCTAAAAGTGGCGAAAATCTCAATCCTGAGCGCTGTAACAAAAACGTCATATAGCTAACATACTCTGTCGCTACACTTTTGGCGCATAACCACACATCATCAGGGTTAAAAAATGGCGACGATTAAAGCAAAAAATTTTAAGGATGCAGATGAGATGCTGCATTCCGGCATCAGTAAGGTCGAGCTGGCCTATGATATCGGCAGTGATGATTTCTTCAGGCTGGCCAGCCACTGGTGCGATCGCGGCGCTAAAATCTCCCGCGGCAGCGATCATTTTATTGTTTCGCTTAAAGGTTTTTCTGTTCCTTCCAATGAGTAGTTAACGCAGAACCTTTGCGATTTTTCACCCAACCTGCTTAAATCGCCCGCCAACAGGCACGCAGATTGGGTGAAATATTGATATAACAGCGCGCGTAGCACTTGCTTCCTCAGGATCGTCAGATCCCTTATTCCCTTCCGTACCAGCGCACCATTTTCTGAGCGAAATAGACGCCTGCCCGCTTCCTGAACATCCCGATGTTTTTCTTTTTCGTGCCAGTTATAACGCGGATTATTACAGCGAAGCGCTGTTTGATGCTATGGCTATCCCCCCTCCCCTGCATCTGAACAAGGTTCTCAAAAATCGGCGGGCAGAAGATCTGCAAAGCCATATTATTGATAAAGAGGAACGCCGGGCATTACAGCAAAGCGGCCTGCCGTTTGCCACGGGCCTGACGGCGGCATTCTCAGTGAAAGAGAGCCTTTACAAGGCGCTGTTTCCTCAACTGGGGCAGTTTATGGATTTTGCGGATGCCGGAATTGTTCACTGCGCGCCTGAGGCTGAACAGCTGGTACTGCGGCTGAACCGGGACTTTTCCGCGAATTTCAGGGCGGGACGGGAATTTACAGGAGGTTGCAGGCACAGCCCACACGAGCTGCTCAGCTGGGTGGTGGTTCCGCTGTAAACGGCCCGACAGCGTGCCGGGCCGTCGCCCTATAATCAGGCCAGCACGTCGGTACGTTTCACCGCATCCAGCGTCGCCTGTTCACGCTCTTCGCCGGTCAGTTCACTCAGCTTCCCTTCACGCATCTCCAGCAGGCGATCGGCGTGGAGAAAGTAGTGATCGTCGTGACTGATCGCCAGGATCGTTTTCCCCATTCCCTGCAGCCAGGGCAGCAGCTCACGGTAGAAGATTCGACGGAAATGCGGATCCTGATCGGCGGCCCACTCATCCAGCAGCAGAATATCGCGCTGTTCCGCGGTCGCCAGCAGCAGCGCCAGGCGCTTGGTCTGCCCTTTGGAGAGTTTCAGATTCAGGACCTTGTTGCCTTCAAGTTTGATTTTATCCTGCATTTTCAGCTTTTCGAGCCACGTCTGTACCGCGGCCGGATCGGCAGGCTCTCCGCGCTGGTCAATCAGCCGGTCAAACAGGTGCACATCGGTGAACACGGCAGAAAACAGGGAACGGTACTGCTCCATGCTATCGGCATTCACCGCCTTACCATCAAGCAGGATTTGACCCGAAACTGGCTGGTAGAGCCCGGTCAGCAGCATCGCCAGCGTCGATTTCCCACTGCCGTTGCCGCCAATCAGGAACACGAGCTCACCGCGCCTGAGGGTCATATTGATGGGGCCCACTTCGAAACCGTTATCACCGTAGTGGAAAACAAGATCGCGTAGCTCCAGCGTCTGCCAGTGACGGACGGCAACGGGCACGCTGAAGGCTGGCTGATAGTCTGCAAGCTTAAAAGTATTGAGCTTGTTATACGCAACCTGGGCGCTCAGCAGCGTCGGCAAGGCGCCAACGGCAGAAAGCAGCGGCGTACGCAGGAATAATAAGGTCAGCGAGTAGGTTGCCGCGACGGCGGTATCTGCCCAGCCAAGGCTGTTAGCCATAAAAAAGACCAGGCCTATCGCGCCCAGCATCATAATATTCGACCAGTTGACGGCGCTGAGATGAAAGGTATCCGCCCGTACGATATGGTGGCGGTAAGTACGGGCATCTTCCTCATAGACGGTTTCAAAAATCAGCTGGGCGCGCTGACGATTAAGCGCCAACTCTTTCCGTCCGTCGATAATGGTCTGGTAGTCACTGTAGAGCCGGTCTTCCGTTTCGCGCAGTACGGCCATATGACGATAGACTTTTGACACCAGCAGCCAGCCGCCAATGATGGTGATCGCGACCCAGGCGGCGGTGATCAGCAGCATTTCCGGCGAGAGCCAGGCAAGATAAGCTGCCGATCCGAGGGTGAGAATAATGCCCTGAATCAGCTCAGGCAGCCGGACAAAGGCGATAGTAATGCTGCGCACGTCGCTGGTCAATCCCGCTAACAGCTGAGCGCTGCCAATCTGCTCAATGCGCTCAACCCGGGTATCCAGTATCCGCTTAATAAATTCGCCGCGCAGGCGGTAAACAAAATGATGGCCCAGTTGGGTCAGCGCCAGCTGCGAGGCGAGCGTGATCGCCATCAGCAGCAGTAATAATCCCAGAAACTGCGGCAACACGCTCAGTGAGGCGTTAAGGGTAACGATAAGCTTCTGATTGATGAAGGCAATCAGCCCAATGCCTAAGGCAGCGCTGAGCAGGCTGAGTAAAATTACCAGCACAAACGGCCAGCGGTACTGACGGTATACGACGCGAAGCAACTCCATGAAACCACCCTGGTTGTATCAATGCAGCAAGCAGTGTAATGAGACAGCGGGCGATATCAATAATAATTCCCATTTAACGTTCAATCCGTCAGCGAAAGGCGCGCCGGAAGGTCAGATTAAAGCGAAAGCCGCCGGTGCGCGGATGGATACCGGGCTTCAGCGGCAGAATGCCATGGTAGCGCAGCCGCGAAGGCCCGCCCCATACCACCACGTCACCATGTTCAAGCAGTACGCGCTGGGTCGCTTCACCGCGCTCAAAACCGCCAAACTGGAACACAGCGGGCAGACCCAGCGAAACAGAGACGATCGGCTGATTAAAATCTTCTTCATCCTTATCCTGATGAAGAGACAGTTTCGCACCTGGCTCATAGCGGTTAATCAGGCAGGCGTCCGGATGAAAACCGGTAAAACCCGCTTCCTGCGCACAGGCCACGGCCAGCGACCGGAAACGGTCAGGCATCGGCGGCCAGCGTCTGCCGGTCACGCTGTCCCGCCCGCTATACTGGTAGCCTCTGGCATCCGTGGACCAGCCGAAATCGCCGCAGTTGGTCATGGCAACGGACATACGGTGACCACCGGGCGTAATACGGTGATAAAACGGATTCTGCGACGCAATCGCTTCCACCAGCGTCATTAATTCATCCGCCTCGTCCCTTACACGACGACGCAGGATCACCGCACCTTCTGCCAGCGGTTCTGACCAGGGGGCTTCTTCACTAAACAGATCGAGCATAATGGCTCCTGAAGGCAGTACCCTGCCCTATTGCTGTTGAATAAAAGCTTTAAACTGTGGTGACATCCAGCTGGTAAAACCGTCGTTCTCTTTCATTATGAGATAGACCGCCAGCTTTTCACGCAGCGCCAGCGCTTTGGCTTTTTCTTCGCCCAGCACCATCAGTCCGGTATCCCAGCCGTCCGCTTCCAGCGCCGTGGTGGCAATCACCGTGGCGGAGACCAGCCGGTGCTGAATCGGCCGTCCGGTTGCCGGATCGATAACGTGAGAGATGCGCTTGCCGTCAAGTTCATAATAGTTGCGATAGCTGCCGGAAGTGCTGATTCCGTGTCCCTGAAGATCGACCACCGCCTGCACCGCGTTTTCCTTGTCTGTGGGCTTCTGAATAGCCACCTTCCAGGGCTGTCCACTGGCGTTTTGCCCGCGCGTCAGCACGGCGCCGCCAACGGAGACCAGATAACTTTTGATGCCCTCTTTTTCCATCAGCCTCGCCAGATGATCGGTGGCAAACCCTTCTCCCATGGTCGAGAGGTCAACGTAGAGACTGGGCAAATCTTTTTGCATCCAGGCGCGCTCTCCCCGTTCCGTCACCCAGAGATGACGATAGCCGGTCAGCGCTTTGGCGGCATCAATCTCGCCCTGAGTGGGGGTTTTTACCGGCTGCCTGTTGGGGCCAAATCCCCACAGGTTGACCAGCGGGCCGACGGTGATATCCATTGCACCGTCGGTCTTTCTGGCGATGCGCAGCGACAGAGTGACGATATCGGCCATATTGTCGCTAATCGGCTGCGGCTCCGTTCCCTGATACTGATTGAAGCGGGAGAGTACCGAATCGGATTTCCAGGTGGACAGCTCTTTATCATCTGCATCAAGCTGCGTCTGGATCGCGTTTTGCAGACTTTCCTTACGTTCTGGCGCCACGCCGGCGAGGCTGACCCTCCAGAATGTTCCCATTGTGCGTCCTTCCAGCACCAGCGCGGCATCACGCGGACTCTGGTTATGATTGTCACAGCCCATCAGGGTAATAAATGCTGCCAAATTAACGCAGTACAGCAAAATCTTCTTCATTAGAGCCACTTCACCTGTAATAAATATTGGTCCGGAAACGCGCTTTTTTACCATTTTTCAGCGCATAAGGGCGCTTGATCTTACCTGCAACACTCACCAGGATGTCACTATTCGCACCTCACTGAGAGGCCGCCTTCCCCTAAATTTGCAGGAGATTGAGCATGATCTACTACTTGCTGGTTGCCGTATGTATCGGGCTGATTATCTTTTCAGGCTATAAGCATTACAAGCACACTCACACCCGACAGCTCTATCGTCCACATCGTCGACAGTCTTCAAGGTAGAAAAGGATAAGACCAAAGGCTCGCGGGAAGGGAAGCAGGAGAGGAAGAGAAACAGGGGAGCGCAGCGGCGCGGCGCTCCCGGCGTGGATTAGAACTGGTAAACCAGACCCAGCGCCACAACGTCATCGGTGTTGATACCGGTCGCGTTGGTGAAGTTGTTGTCATCCATCAGGTTAATCTGGTAGTCCACATAGGTGGACATGTTTTTATTGAAGTAGTAAGTCGCGCCTACATCGATATATTTTTTCAGGTTCTGAGAACCGTAACCTTCGATATCGCTGCCGCGTGAGCTGACAAAGGCCAGAGACGGACGCAGGCCGAAGTCAAACTGATACTGCGCCACCACTTCCCAGTTATCTGCCTTGTTGGCATAGCCGTATGCGGTCGCATCGCTATCACCGAAGCGCGTTGCGTTGTAAGAACGGGTATACATCGCCGCCAGATAGATGTTATTCGCGTCATATTTCAGGCCGCCCGTATAGGCAGAAGCCTTGTCGCCACGTCCGAGAATATCCGCAGAGCCAGGCGTACCGGCGTTCTGACGGTTGGTACGATCGGATTCAAACATGGCCGCACCGATACCAAAACCGGAACCCAGATCGTAAGTGGTCGCCAGACCCCAGCCGTCGCCATTCTCGCCCAGCACATCACGGCCAGAGGCGGATTCGGTTGGATTATCATTTTTGCCCTGGTACTGCACGGCAAAGTTCAGCCCGTCAACCAGACCAAAGAAGTTGTTGTTACGGTAAGTCGCCATACCGTTACCACGCTGGAACATAAAGTTATCCGCGCCGTAGGTATCGCCACCGAACTCAGGCAGCACGTCGGTCCACGCACCGATGTCGTAAGCCACGCCGTAGTTACGGCCATAATCGAATGAGCCCGCATCGCCAAACTTGATACCGGCAAAGCCCACGCGGGTGAAGCTGTCGGCGGTGCCTTCCTCTTCAGAGTTATTCAGCGCGGCCTGATACTCCCACTGACCGTAGCCGGTCAGCTCATTGCTGATCTGGGTTTCGCCTTTAAAGCCAAAACGGACGTAAGACTTGTCACCGTCTGAGCCGTCGTTATCGGAAAAATAGTGCAGGCCGTCGAGTTTGCCAAAGAGGTCAAGTTTATTGCCATCTTTGTTATAGATTTCCGCTGCGCCTGCGGAACCGGCGATCAGCATCGCGGGCACCAGTAAGGATAGAAGACGAAGTTTCATGTTATTACCCTCTAATTATGTTTTATATGCCACTGCTTTTGAATGTCGAATATTCACTCAGCAACTCCATACTAGTGCGCGGCGGGTAATAATCTATAAAGAAAATGATACTAAATTTCCGAATATGTTTCAGGATGAAAAATAGACTTAGGTAAATGTAACTTACGGGGAACTTTTGGACAGCACGCAGAGATAAAAATTATCGCACTAAATGTCAAAATTATCAAAAAATGCTTATTTTCATCAAGTTAAGTAAATATAAAAACCCTGAGCACTCAATGATAAAAAAAACGGGTCATCTGAGAATATAATCACT
The DNA here is from genome assembly GCF_000599885.1 of Pantoea sp. IMH. GTDB lineage: Bacteria > Pseudomonadota > Gammaproteobacteria > Enterobacterales > Enterobacteriaceae > Erwinia. The sequence goes on from NZ_JFGT01000002.1 coordinate 280,143, forward strand.
CCCGCTATCATCATTTTATTTCATTATTACCTTCATTCATCCTGAATGATCCGTTTTATCCCTATTTCCCGCCGGACCTTGTGTTCGGCTTTTTTTTTTTCGCTATTCGCTGCACTTATACCGCAGGTAAAGGCGGCCACCCCGATCTGATCTTCACCGCTAAGCTTATTCCGGCAGCAATAAGCACTATTTGCTAAAAAATAACGCTAAATAACCACGATTACTTTCGCAGGTAATTAGCGTCATTCGCAGACGGCTTTGATTCTTAACGCTCACGCAGCGACTCTTTCACTTTGTTTAGCGGCTTGATCAGATAATCCATCACCGATTTCTGTCCGGTTTTGATCTCCACATTCGCCACCATGCCCGGCACAATGGGGAATTTCCTGCCCGCTTTATTGCTCAGCTCCGCCTTTTCGGTGCGGACATAAACGCGATAATAATACTGGTCGCGCTTCACCTCATCCTGAAGCGTATCCGGTGAAACTGTCTCCACCTGACCTTCAAGATCCCCATAAATCGAGGAGTCATAAGCCGTGACTTTTACCGTCGCGGGCAGGCCAGGCCGTATATAGGCGATATCGCGGGGATTAATCCGGGTTTCAATCAGCAGCTGATCCTCAAGCGGGACAATTTCCATCAGTTTGCCGCCCGGCTGCACTACGCCGCCTACCGTATTCACCTGCACATCCTTGACGATACCCCGCACCGGCGAGTAGAGCGTGGCGCGGGTTAACTGATCTTCTTTTCCGGTCATTACCTGAAGCTGCGCGTCCAGATCGGCATTATTTTTGACCTGTTCTTCACGCGCCCTGACCGCATAGGCATTTAACGCCTCGTCAATTTTCCCGCGAAGCTCGCTGACCTGACGACGAAGCCTGATCACTTCCACTTCTCCCGCCGCGCCTTTCGCAACCAGCGGCTGAGTCATACGCAGCTCATCCTGAACCAGCTTCATCGACTGTTTGAGATTACTCACCGTTTCACTCAGATTACGCCGTCGCGACTCGTAAAGCTGCGTCTCTCTGGCGACCAGTTCAGGCTCTTTGAGCGTTTCGGCACTGAATTTCAGCGGTGCGCCGGTCAGCTCAGCCCGTAACCGCTCCGCCGAGGCGCGCAGCGTACGCGCCCGCGCGGCCGCCTCGCCAAAGCTGGACTGGAAACGGGTAGGATCCAGCCTGGCCAGAACCTGCCCTTTTTCGATAATGTCGCCTTCATGAACGTTCAGCTCATTGACTATTCCGCCGTCGAGACTTTCAATCACCTGAGCGTGGCTTAGCGGCGTAACTTTTCCCGTGCCAACGGTCACCTCATCGAGGATGGCGAAATGCGCCCAGACAAAAAACAGGATCAGGGCGGCCGTACAGAGCCAGATGATCGCCGAGGTACGGCGCTCATTCTTCTTCAGGCTGCGGTCGATCAGTAACAGGCTCATGCTGCATCTCCCCGCGCCGCGTTCTGCTTCGCCGTCTGCGCCGTCGCGGACTTGAGGATTTCATCACGTGCGCCGTCAGCGATGATCCGGCCATTGTCCATCACCACGATCCTGTCCACCAGCTTAAGCAGTGCTGGCCGGTGAGTAACCAGTACCAGCGTACGGCCAGTGAGCCAGCCCTGCATTTGCCGGATAACGTGCTGTTCAAGCTGCTCATCCATTGAGGCGGTCGGTTCATCCATCAGCACGACCTGCGGCTGGCGCAGCATCATCCGGCTGAGCATCACCATCTGCCGTTGCCCGCCGGATAATCCCCTGCCGCCTTCGTTAATGATGCGATCGAGGCTGGCGGCGTCCTGCTGAACGAGGCTGAGCGCGCCGCTGACGCGCAGCGCCTCTAGCATCTCCTGTTCACTGGCATGCGGATTACCCAGCATCAGGTTTTGCCGCAGCGTGCCAAAGAAGAGGCGCGAGTCCTGGGAGAGCCACCCCAGCTGGCGGCGCAGGTCAACCGGGTCGATGCGGCGCATATCGACCCCGTCGACGATAACTTTCCCCTGGGTCGGCAATGCCTGACCGGCCAGCAGCCGCAGCAGCGTTGATTTGCCGGCGCCAACCTTGCCGAGAATGGCGATACGCTCACCGGGTTTGATTTGCAGCTGGCCGACGGTAATCACGTTTTTTACGTTCTCTTCATCGTAGCTGTACTGCACCCCTCTCAGATCGTAATGGCCCGTCAGCGTCGGACAGTGTGCCATCTCGCCTTCCTCAGGCTGATCGAGCGGCTTCTTCAGCAGTTCGTCAAGTCCGGTCATGGCGCTTTTCGCATGCTGCCAGCGCGAAAAGACCATGGTCAGCTGCATCAGCGGCGCAAGCGTCCGCGAGGAGAGCAGGCTGCTGGCCACCAGCGTACCGGTAGTGATATCACCGTTCAGTACCAGATAGACGCCGAAAACCAGCATGCCCGCATAGGTCAGCTGCTGGACGGTGGAGGCCCAGCCCGTCAGCCTGGCGCCCCAGAGACGCTGCTGCATGCCGATGGTGGCGCTGACTTCATGCGTCTGCTCCCACTGCCGCTGAAAATAGGGCTCCGCCTGCAGGGATTTGATATCCTCAATCCCCTCAATCGTTTCCACCAGCACCGCATTACGCAGCGCCCCTTCGCGCAGTCCTTCTTTCGCCAGCTTCGCCATGGGGATTTGCACCAGCAGGCCAGGGATGACGATAAGCGGGATCGCCAGCAGCGGAATAATCACCAGCGGTCCGCCGATAAACGCCATGATAAAGAGAAACAGAATGACAAAGGGCATATCTGCCGCCGCGCCCACGGTGGTCGACGTCAGAAGCTCCCGGACCTGATCGATTTCGCGAAGCTGTGAGATAAAGGAACCGGTCGATTTCGGCCGCGCTTCATTGCGGATATTCATGGCGCGGGCAAACAGCATTGAGGAGACGTTCAGATCGATACGTTTTCCCATCATATCGGAGACCTGAGTACGCATCAGGCGGATAAGGTATTCGATAGCCGCCGCGATCAGCACGCCGACAAACAGCACCCATAGCGTGGATTCAGACTGGGCGGGGATCACCCGGTCGTAAATCTGCATGGAAAAGAGAATGCCCGCCAGCGCCAGCACGTTGCCGACCACCGAGGCGAGCGAAATCTCCATGATCCGCCGTCCCATGCCGCGAAAGTTATGCCAGAACCAGTGTTTTTTATAAGGCTGCACAAACTCATCAATACGCGCATCGCGTCCGCGCGCCGCCACGCCAATAATACCGACCTCTTCCTGGCTCTGCGCCAGCAGCGGAGCCAGATCGCTCTCGCGTACCACGTCGCCGCCGTCGCTCAGCCAGTAGCGGGCATGGTTGTCGGCGTCAATCGCTTCCACCACCACCACGCTGCCGTTTTCCATCAGCAGCACCACCGGCGTCACTTCCTGACGCCAGCGGATCTTGTTTCGCGGCACCATCATCAGATGAAGCCCCAGCAGACCGGCTAAACGGTCAAGCTGTTTATCGGCGGGCAAATGTTCAAACCAGCGCATCTGCTGGCGAAGCGTGGCGCCATCCGCCGGTTTGCCAAAACGCGCCGCCACACGAAGCATTGCATCGATCCAGTTTTTGGTACTTGCCGTTTTTTTTGTCATCGTACTGCCTTATGCTGTTTTCTTACGCCGCCGTCAGAGCGAAGGCAGAGTCTCGCCCGCCGTGGCCTGGCGATCGATGCCCATAATGTCCAGTAAATTGTCCACCGCGGCGGCATAGCGAACGGTGGCGTCCCAGCCGTCATACAGCGCCATCAGGCGGCTGCTGTCAGCCTGAAAGACATCCTGCTCCACGCTCAGTAAGTCGTTGAGGCTGCGCTTATTTAATTTGTATTCATCCGCATAGACCGATCGGGTATGCACGGCGCTGTTAAACTGCTGTTCCCCCGCCGTCTGCCGCTGCTGGGCGCCGATCATATCAGCGTAGGCGGTTGAAGCTTGCTGGTTGATATCCAGTTTTGATTGCTGAATAGCAGCCACCGCCGCTTCACGATCGCCTTCCGCCGCCCGGGTTCTCGCATTCACCAGTCCGCCCTGATAGAGCGGCGCTTCCACCCGCAGCTGAAGCTCATCATCCCAGTAAGAGCGGCTGCTGTTCTCATAACGCGTCCGTCCCGCTTCTACCCGGATGGTGGGCCAGTGGTTGGACTGCGCCTGACGAACCCGCTCCAGCGCCGCTTCCTGCTTTGCCTGAGCGCTGCGCACCGCCGAGCTGTTTTCATAGGCGATCTTGTCCAGCGTGATTTGCTGATTGAGCAGAGATTCAGGCAACTCAGGGAGTTCATCTGAGACAACGCCCGTCAGTACGGTCAGCTGGGCCTGTGCGGAGCGCGCCTGGGCGCGATACTGCTCAAGCGTGGCGCGCATCCCCGCGATTCGGGTTTGCGCCTGCAATACGTCGGAGTCGGAACTCAGCCCGGCATCGGCGCGTAGTCTGGCAATATCCCGCACCCGCTCAAGCGAGGCGAGATTTGCATGGGAAGCCTCCACCAGCGAGCGATAGCGTTTCACTTCGAGATAGGCCCGTAAGGTGTCCTGCGCCACGGTGGTCATGGTGGCGAAGAGCGAGTAGCGGTAGGCTTCCGAAAGTTTATGTTGTTCGTCAATGGCGCTGCCGGTCCGGCCAAAATCGTAGAGGAGCTGGCTGAGCGTGATACCGCCTGAGCCATTGTTATCGAGGCTGCCGGAAGAGTCGGTCTGATGAGATCGTCCCCCGGAAGCCTGAAGGGAGATCTGGGGATACCAGGCGCTTTTAGCCGCATCCAGATCGGCCACGCCGACGCGGATCTGCGCCGCCGCTTCGGAAATCTTAGGGTTACGTGCGAAGGCGCGTAATATGGCATCGCGCAGGGTTAAGGTTGCTATCTGCTCCTCGCCAGGCGCCGCCCGCCAGTTAAATTCGGCTTTTGGTTCTTTCGCTGCCAGCGCGTTCTGTCCCACCACGCCGCACAATGCCGTGAAGCAGAGGGAAACCCACACTTTTTTCATTCAAACACCACTGTTTCCATCATCGGTTTGCTCTGTTAACGCGGGGCGGCGTCCACCGCCCCGGTCATCCATGTCAGGTTGTCTGTACCTGTAAGTTGTGCTGCGCCAGCAAATCCGCCAGCGTATTGTCCTGGCTGGCATAACCATAAGCATAGTTATCTTCAGGCTCACCTGCCGGTGCCCGGATTGCCGTTTCGTTCCAGACACCGCCATCCACCGTGCTCAGGCTGATAAGCTGACCATCTGCCGTAGTCAGAGACTCACTGTTGACCTCAGCCAGCGCTGCGCTGCCTTTGCTCTCCGCGCTGGCGCTAAGCGAAGCTTCCTCCGTCATCTCCTCTGCATTCAGGCCCAGCAGAGATAAATCCAGCTCGCTGACGCCTTCCGCTAACCTGAAGCTGTTGGCGAGGGTGGGGTCCAGATGAATTTCCACCTGTTCCATCACCTCATATGAATTTCCTGCGATATCGGCAACGGTGAAAAGCATCATGTTATAGCCGTCCGTCGTGGCGAGATCGCCCTGGGCCACTTTTACACTCCAGGTACCATCCTCAGCGACAGTAAAGTCATAAAGAGGATAGTCGTAGGGGTTGAGCGTGGCGGCGATAATCGGGAAATCCCCCAGCAGCGTACCGGAAAGCGTGATGTAATCGATGCCGTTCTCTGTAGAGACATCATTCTGCGTGACCTCATTCACGATGAACTGCGGCTCGCTGCCGGGGTGCGTAATCATCCAGAGATCGCGGGAAGCAACGACCGTATTGCCGTTCGCATCCTGTGCCGAAAAGGTCAGGGTATGCTTGCCGTCCGCAATAGCTTCCACGTCGGTCGAGTCCAGAAATAGCTCCCAGTTGCCCGCGTTATCCGTCACCATCCCGGTAAAGGTTTTCCCATCCAGCGTCAGGTCGATCAGGGTGCCTGCCGCCAGCTGGCTGGATTTGCCGTGGATTTCCAGCCCATATATCGCCTCACGCATATTGAGTTTGTCATCGCCAGAAAGCGCACTCACGCACAGCGCAGGCCCAGCAGTAGTGACACTGGACTGGGTGAAAAGCGTGCCGCTCTGTTCAGCGATGGCGGTGGCAGCAAACTGAACAGCATTGCTGTCGCTGGGCAGCACTTCTCCCACAGACGCCAGGCTCTGACCTTCGCCCTGCTGCTGATACGCTGCTACCTGCACCAGATTGTCCGTCAGCCCGACGGTGACAGGCTGGCTATTAAGTCCCGTCTGCACGGAGGCAGACTGTGAGTGATCTAGCGGTTTACCGCTTGCCCGTGTTGCGTTATCAAGATAGCTCAGATTTGAGTCTGCCATTGTCATCCCCTTATGCACCGGATAGAAATCAATTGACGCCGAAAAAGGAAAGCACAGCTTTACCTTTTACAATCGTCCGTTAGCCAGCGCCGGAGCGGCATTCGAGCCTGAACCGGTGACAATGGATTAAAAAATAATCCACAGCAAAGATAATGGGTTAAGAAAAATCCAGTAAATAAACGGCAGAAGCCAGGCAGTGATAAAAACCATAACGGGCAAAAAATGCCCTTACCCTTCTTTTACACAGTCGATCCACAATTCAACCATTCACCTTTTAATCAGCATGTTAAGTAAAATTAACAGGATTATCGCAGGCGCTGACGAGAGCTACGCTATGCTTCGCGCCCGCGATTTACCAGCCGGATTTATCTGGAAAACAGTTTCCAGATGCGATTATTTACATAAGTAATGCTGATAACACTTTAGCGTCTGCTGAACGATCATTTTTCACCTCTGTTTTCCGGAAGGACTGCGTCCCACCTCGCATAAACATAACACATACTAAACAATTATCCCCCTGTCAGCCTGCTTCGCCAGCAGGGGGAAATTATCCCTACACCACATGAACCTGGAGATTATGCTGGACCAGCACGTCGCCGAGCGTATTGTCAGAGGAGAGCGCCGAGTTGTGGTAAACGTCATAAACCTGACCGTCGACCGTACGCTGCCCTGCCGTCGCCCAGACGCCCTCATCGCCGTTAGTTAACGTGACCCGATCGCCTGTGACCCCTTTGATCATGAGATCCTCTTCCGGGTTATCGGTGAGGTTAAGCGCATCGTAGAGATCAAGCTTGATACTGTTGTTCCCGGCGTTGCCCAGGTCGATGATTTCAACATTCTCGATTTTTAATCCGAGCGAGGTCAGATCCAGCACCATGTTATCTCCGGTCAGCATCAGCGTATCGGTACCGGCTCCGCCATCAATATGGTCAAAATTAAGTGTGTTCAGCATCACCAGATCTTCGCCGCTGCTGCCGGTTACTGAAGCACCCTCCACGCTTTGCCCATCTGCCAGCATAATGACCAGCCCACCGATGCTGTATTCTCCGTCATCCACTGCCGCAGGCGTCGTTCCGCTGCTGACGCTCTCTTCAGCGGTAGCCGCTGCTTTGGTGGCCGTATCGGTAGCACGAGTGTCGCTGCCGGTAACCAGCGTTGAATCCACCGTCGTCGCCTGCACGATGATACCGTTGGTTTCCTCACCGCTGCTGGTCCGGGCTTCCGTCGCAGCAACGGCACCTGCATCATCGGCCACCATCGCCAGCAGCGCTGTTGCCGATGCTGTCGGCAACAGCGAGCCCAACAGCAGTGTGGTGCTGGTGGACACCTGATTACCGGCTGGATCGACGGCAGCCACCGCAACGATACTGTTGAGACTCAGCGCAGTCAGTACACCGCCAGTAAATTTCACGCTGTAGCGTCCCAGCGCATCAACCGTGGCCTGTCGGGTAGTGCCATTCAGGGTCACATTCAGTAGCGTTCCCTGCGGCAGGTTACGGGTGCCACCGCTTATCGTCAGGCCGGTCAGCAATACGCTGACCAGGCTGAGAACAGGATCGACGCCGATAACCGGCAGATTATTGGTTACCGCTACAAAGGTATCGCTGGCGGTGGAGGTGTTGCCCACCCGATCGGTCAGCGTCACGCTGACAGTATGGCTGCCGTCCGCGATCCCCCTTAAGGTAGAAGACGGTACGCTGACGCTCCAACTCCCGTTCGCACCGACGGTGGTAGTGAAGACATTTCCGGCAACGTTAACCGCAACGGTACTGCCTACCGCATTGGTTGAGGTACCGCCGATCGTCTGCGCGGTGTTCGCTTCAGTAAGATTGAGGTAGTGATCGCCACCAAAGACGGAGGACGGCGTCAGCGTGACGGTTGGCAACGTCTGGATACCTACCTGGGCGGTGCCGCTGCCTGTGCCGGTATTCCCCGCCGCATTGGTCAGCGTGGCGGTCACCTGCGCAGTGCCATCCGGCAGTGCTGCCAGCGCCGCCGCCGGGACGGAAACGCTCCAGGCGCCGTTCGCGCCGACCGTAGTGGTCAGCGAGGTCGCGCCCACGTTCACCCGGATAGTGGCACCTTCAGCATTGGTAGTGGTGCCACTAATGGTCTGAGCCGTCAGCGCATCCGTCGCGTTCAGCAAGCCGTCACCGAAGATGCTGGAAAGCGTGATCGTCGGTGGCGTTTGCGCAATCACGTTCAGCGTGCCGCTGTTGGAAGCAGTATTGCCATAAGCGTCCGTCACCGTCACATTTACCGTCTGCGTACCGTTCGCCAGCGCGGCGAGATCGGTTTTCGGCACGCTCAGACTCCAGCCACCGTTGCCACTCACCGTGGTCGTGTATGCTTTTCCTCCCAGAGAAACGCTGATAGCAGAACCTGCGGTGACGTTGGTCGTCGTGCCGCTGATGGTCTGCGTGCTGTTCAGGTCAGCCGCGCTCAGTACGCCATCGCCAAAGATAGTATTCACCGTCACCGCTGGTGAAACGCCGATGCCGACTTTGACCCCGGCGTTAACGCTGCTGGTGTTCCCCACCCGGTCCGTAACCGAAACGCCAACGGTCAGGTTACCGTCCAGCAGGGTGCTGAGGATAGCGGGAGATATCGCAGCGCTGAACGTGCCGTTTGGTGCCACCTCCGCCGTTACACTGGTGTTACCCAGACGGATGGAGACCGTAGACCCGGGTGCGACATTGCCCACTGTACCTGAGATCGTTTGGGTAACGAGCGACTCCAGCAGGTTAAGTACGCCGTCCCCGAACAGCGGATTAAGCGTGATGGTCGGCAGGTTCTGTACGCCAACAATCGCACCTGCCGTGGTGCTGGTGGTGTTCCCCGCGCTGTCCGTCACGCTGACGCCAACCGTCAGATTGCCGTCGGCCAGCCCCTGGAGAATGGCCGGAGAGAGGCCAATATTGAAGCTGCCGTTGGCCGCCGTGGTGGTGACAAACTGCGTTCCCGCAACGGTGATCACCACGCGTGACCCCGGTTCGGCACCGGTAATGGTGCCGCCGATCGCCTGTCCCAGCAGCGCATCCGCCACATTGAGCAAGCCATCGCCAAACAGTGGATTAACGCTGATAACCGGCGCGTTCAGCTTGACCACCGCGCCGAGCGAAGTGGAGGCGGTATTGCCCGCCGCATCGGTCAGGCTGGCGCCCACGGTGATATTGCCGCTGGTCAGGGTGCCAAGGATGTCCGGCGTCACCGTCGCGGTAAAGGCACCGTTCTGGCCGACGGTAGCATCTACCGTGGTATTGCCAATGCTGAGTCTCACCACGGTGCCTGCGGCAACGTTGTTCACCGTGCCGCTGATGGTCTGGTTAACCAGCGCATCGGCAATATTGAGAATGCCATCGCCAAACAGCGGGCTTAGCGTAATCGAAGGCTGCTGGGTCAGAATGCCAACATTGACCGATGAGGAGGCCGTATTACCTGCCGGGTCGACCACCTTTACGCCCAGCGCCAGCGTACCACTGGCCAGCGCGCCGAGATCAAGTGGCGGGATCGTCAGGCTCCAGTTGCCGCCTGCGGTCAGTTTAGTGGTGTAAGATTTACTGCCCAGGGTAACCGTCACATCGGAACCCACCGCAGCATCAATGGTGCCGCCGATAGTCTGCGCCAGGCCCGCCTCGACGATACTCAGCAGATTATCGCCGCCGAACAGCCCGGTAAGGCTGCCGATGACCGGATTATCGAGAATAGCGGTGACGGTTTCGCCAACGGTACGCGTGTTGCCCGCCGCATCGGTCAGCACCAGATTCAGCTCAAGATCGCCGCCACTCAGCAGGCCAAGCACGCTCGGCGGCACGACCAGCGCAAACTTCCCGTCCTGGCCGACGTTAGCTTCAAGCGTGGTTCCGCCAATCTCCAGCGAGACGATCGCACCGATGCCCGCCGAGGTAGCGACGCCGGTGATCACCTGCGCGACGGTGGTATCGGCCGCGTTCAGGAAGCCGTCGCCGAACACCGAGTCCACCACCAGATTCAGCGCCTGGTTGACGATTTTATTCACCGTCAGCGTGGCGTCGGTCTGGTTGCCGGACGCATCGCTGACCCGCAGGCCGAACACCAGCGTCCCTTCGGTCAGGCTGCCCAGCACCTGCGGCGTCAGATCGAGGCTGAAGGTGCCATCTTCATTAACAATCGCCGTGGCGATCGGCGAGCCATCGCCCAGATAGAGTCCGATGGTTTGTCCTTCGGCCCCGGATGCTGTACCCGTCAGCAACTGGGTGGTCAGGATATCGGTAGCATTAAGCACGTTGTTGCCGAGCAGCGCATCCACCTGCAGTAGCGGCCCGCCCGTATCGACGGTAACAGTGGCATCTGCCGTGCCGGTATTGCCCGCCGCATCCGTCAGGCTGGCGTTAATCTGGTAGCCCTGATCGTTCAGCTGTTGCAGATCGCCCGCCGGCACGCTGGCTGACCAGCTACCGTCATCCTGTACGATGGCCGTGTAAGATTTGCCATTCAGCGTCAGCGTCACGGCTCTGCCTGCTTCACTGACCGGGGCCGTACCGCTGATGAGTTGCGTGACCGCAGCCTCGCTGCCGTTCAGTACACCATCTCCGGTGACGGGGTTAATGGTTAACGTTGGTGGAACGCGATCCACAATGAGCGCCCCACTGTCGGTCAGACTGCCTGCCTCTGGCGTTTCCAGCGTGGCAACGATCTCAAGCGTACCTTCCGGCAGCGTTGCGACCGTATTTGGTACGGTGATTGACCAGTTGCCCTCTGGTCCGTTGACGACTACGGTGCCTACCGGGATGCCATTAATCGTGACGGTAACGGTACTGCCCTCTTCTCCTGCCGTCGGCGGCAGGTTGGCGTAAGTCCCGCCAATGGTCAGCGTGTCAGCGTCGCCCGCGTTGATAATGTTGTCGCCGGAAACCGGGGCAAGCGTAAACAACGGTGTTGCAGGCACCGCCAGATCGAGCCCGACAATCGCGTTTGCCGTACCGGTATTGCCAGCCACGTCGGTTATTGCCACCGCAATCTCACCGGTAGCACCCGTGCCGAGGGCCGCCAAAGCTGCCGGCGGTACGGTGACGGACCAGACCCCGCCAGCCTGCACCACGCCGGTGAGCGTAACGCCGCCAATGGTGACCGTCACCGGCTGGCCCGGACTGGCGCCGGTGACGGTACCGCTCAGCGTCTGATTAGTCAGGCTTTCAACATAGGTGAGCGTATCGTCACCGGTGAAAGGAAGAAGGGTAATCACAGGTGCCTGGGTATCTACTGTGACGCTGCCCGTTACCGACGCGCTGTTACCTGCGCCATCTGTCGCCAGCACCGTCACGTTCTGCGCCCCCTGCGGCAAAGCGCCAAGCTGGAGAGGAGTCAGATCCAGCGTCCAGCTGCCATCCGCAGCGACCTCCAGCGTATAGTTCTCGCCGCCAAGAGTCACCGTCACACTCTGACCGTCGCCGGTCGCGCCTGTTGTGCCGGAGAGCGATGCCCCGGCAGTCACTTCCGCTCCGTTAAGGAAACCATCAACAAACGGCGTGTTCAGCACCGGCACCGGTGGCGTCAGCGCCGCGGTAAAATCAAGGCTTTCGGTATTGGTATTTCCCGCCGGATCGATAACGGTGACATCAATGCTGTGCAAGCCGTTATCCAGACCTCTTAGCGCGCCAGCCGGCAGCGCTACGCTCCAGTTCCCCTGTTCATTGACGACTCCCGTATATATCGTGCCGCCGACGTCAATTTGTAGCAGCACGCCTTGATTAAGACCCGTAACGCCGGTAGTTCCCGTCAGGGTGATCGCCGCGCCCGCTTCGCTGATATTCAGCGTGCCATCGCCAAACGGCGTCGTGATGGTGGGTACGGGCAGCTCAAGCCTGGCTGCAAAGTCCAGGCTGTCCGTATTGCTGTTGCCTGCGCTATCGGTCGCGGTGACCGCCACGTTATGAGAACCGCTGCCCAGCGCGGCCAGAGCTGCCGGACTAAGAGTGAGCGACCAGTCGCCGTTGGCGTTTACCGTTGCCTCAAGCGGCGCGCCGCCGTCAATGCTGACGGTAACGGTTTGTCCAGGGGCGATTTTGCCCGTAGATCCGCTCAAGACCTGATCGAGAGCCGCTTCGGCCACGTTGAGCTGACCGTCGCCAAACGGCAGATTAATCGAAACATCCGGCAGATCGTTAATAGCGACGAGCAGCGAACCGTTCGTCGTGCCTACGTTGCCCACGCTATCGGTTACCGTAACGGTGATCGGCCAGCTACCGTCCGGTAGCGTGGTCAGCAGGCTGGCCGGCAGCGGGAGGCTCCATGCGCCGGTGGCAGGATCTACCGTCGCGGCGTAAGCGGTGCCATTAACGCTGATGCTGACGCTCTGTGCGCCGGTAATGCCGGTTACGCCCGTCAACACGCCGCCCTGCGCCGCTTCGACGGCATTCAGCACGCCATCGGTAAACGGCGTTACCAGGGTTGGCGCAGGCAGACCGGTAATAATGGCGGTGAAATCCAGATCGTCACTGCTGGTATTGCCAGCGCGATCGCTTACCGTCACGTTGATGGTATGGGTACCATTACCGATATCCGTGAGCTGGGATGCCGTGAGCGTGACGCTCCACCGGCCCTGCGCATCCACGGTAGTGGTGAGCGGTAGCCTGCCGTCGTCAATGCTTAATGTGATCGTCTGCCCTTCACCGATGATGCCAGTAGTACCGCTGAGGATCTGATCCACTCCCGCTTCTGTCGCATTCAGCAGCCCATCCACAAACGGCGTGTTGATGGTCACCGCTGGCAGGTCGGTCACCAGCAGCTCAATGCTCGTTTCCGCACTCGCAGGGTTGCCCGCCGCGTCCGCAGCCGTGACGGAAACCTGGAATGCGCCATCGCCCAGCGGGGTAAGTTCGCCCGCCGGGATCGTCACGCTCCAGCTATTATCAGCGCCAACCGTACCGTTAAACGTCAGCGTGCCAACGGTAACCACAATCGCCGTACCTGCCGGCAGATTCGTTGCCGTACCGCTGATAACCTGCTCGGCGGCAGCTTCGGTCGCGTTAAGCAGCCCGTCAACAAACGGCGTCTCCAGCGTCAGCTGCGGCGGCGCATTGATTGCCACGCCCAGCTCAAGCAGATCGGTGGCCGTATTGCCGTTGGCATCCGTGACTGACACACCAACGTCAACAGACCCGTCCTGCAGCAACAGCAGGTCACTGGCCGGGATAACCAGGCTCCAGCTCCCGTCGCCGCCCGCCGTGACGCTGTAGGTGTTGCCGTTCAGCGTCACGTTGACGTCCAGCCCGGCGTCAGTGGTACCGCTGACGGTAAGCCCCACCAGCGCTTCGGCAAGGTTCAGTATGTCGTCCGCCCCGGCACCCAGCGAAACCGTCAGTAACGGCGGCTGCGTATCCACGGTGAACGAGTCAGTAAAGGTGGCCGGGTTGCCCGCCACGTCGCTGCCGGTGGCGGTCAGATCGTTACTGCCCTGCGCCAGCGCCTGCGCGTCGGCGGCCGGAATCGTCGCGCTCCAGTTCCCTTCTGCGTCTACCGTTGCCGGATAGGTATTGCCATTAAGTGTGACGGTAATCGTTTCGCCTGCCGGAATGCGCTGGCTGGTCCCGGTGATCGTGACATCGCCCTGCGCTTCCGTCACGTTCAGTACATCGTCACCGGTAACCGGATCGATAGTGATGGTCGGCTGACTGGCATCCTGCGCAATCTTGGTGATGTCACGCGTGCTGCTGGCCGGGTTGCCCGCCGTATCGCTGACCGACACGCTGAGGGTCTGCGCGCCATCGTCCAGCGCGGCCACGTCAGCGGCCGGAACAGTCGCGCTCCAGCTGCCGTTGGCCTGAACCGTTGTCGTATAGCTGATGCCGTTAAGCACCACCGTAACAATCTGACCCGCGCCAACATTGGTTGTTGAGCCGGAAAGGGTCAGTTCCTGCCCGGCTTCCGCGCGGTTAATGTAGTCATCCAGGGAAACCACATCGACCGCAATCGTCGGCAGGCTGGCTGGCGAGGCTTGCACCGTGACGGAGAGATCTTGCGTAATGGTGTTGCCCGCGCTGTCGTTCAGCGTCACCGTCACCGGATAAACGCCGTCGGCCAGGGCCTGGGTAACATCAGAAGGTAAATCGAGACGCCAGCTACCGTCATCCTGTACGACCTGCTGGTAACTCTGACCATTAAAGGTGACGGTAAGCAACTGTCCCGCCTCGCTGGCCGAGGCGGTCCCGGTGATGGAAACCGGTTGCAGGAGCTCCGCCGCATTGATGATGTTATCGCCTGCGACCGGGTTCAGCTGTAGCGTTGGCGCAACCAGATCAACGGTGATGGTGCTGTTCGTCACGCCGGTATTGCCCTGCGCATCCGTCACGGTAACGGTGATGGTCTGCGCGCCATTATCCAGTCCCTGAAGCGTGGCGGCGGTGACCGGCAGCGTCCAGTTACCGTTTTCATCAACGCTCGCCGTGTAATCCGTTCCGGCGATAGTCACCAGCACAGACTGATTAGCGCCGCTGGCACCAGTAGTACCGCTGAGCACCTGGTCGGCCTGAGATTCACTGATATTCAGGAAACTGTCGCCGAACGGCGTATTAATTGTCGGCTGAAGCGACAAGGTCGACAGCGTCACGTCGGCGGTGGCTGACGTAGGGTTGCCGGCCGCATCGCTGAGGGTAACGACGATCGGATAGCTGCCGTCAGGCGCATTCGTCAGCAGGCCGGCCGGTAGCTGAAGGCTCCAGTTGCCGTCCGCATCGGTGGTGGTGGTAAAGCTTTGACCATAGAGTGAGACCGTAACGAGCTGGCCCGCTTCAGCGCCGGTGCTGCCCCCGCTGACGGTAATATCTTCCGTCGCTTCACCCGCGTTGATCACACCATCTCCGGCGATCGGGTTCAGCGACAGTGTTGGCGCCGTGGTATCGACAACCACCGGTACAGGCAAGGTGCTGCTATTTCCGGCAGCGTCGCTGACGGTGATTTCCAGCGTATTTCCACCCTGCGGCAGCGTCTGCAGTGAGGTTGCAGGGACGCTGATGCTCCAGTTGCCGTCAGCATCTACCACCCCGGTCAGGGTTTCACCGTTGATGTCCAGCGAGACGGTCTGGCCATTTCCTGTTACGCCGGTATTCCCCGTCAGGGTCTTCGTCACCGCCGCCTCGCTGCCGTTCAGAACACCATCGGTAAATGGCGTATCCAGCACTGGCTGTGGCAGCTGATTTACCCGTACGTCAAGCGTCGTGCTGCTGGAGACAGGCTCGCCAGTGGCATCCGTTGCACTGGCCGTCAGCGTGGCGTTACCGTCCTGCAGACCGGCCAGCGAAGCGGCGGGAATAATCACGTTCCATATGCCGTTAACGCCCACTTCGCCGGTAAAGGTCTGACCGTTAAAATCGATCGTAACTGTACTGCCCACCGCCACGTTGGCCGTGGTGCCGGTGACGATCAGCGCATCCTGCGCTTCTGCCGAGTTCAGGAAGCCGTCGCCGCTAAGCGGATCGATCCCGATCCCGGAGGTGGCGCTATTAACGGTAAGATCGCGGGTGACGGAGGCAGGATTTCCCGCCACATCGCTGACCGCAATGCCAATCGTGGCGGTGCCGTCAGCCAGTTGTCCCAGTGCAGCGGCAGGAACGCTAAGGCTCCAGCTGCCGTCGGCCTGAACCTGCGTGGTATAAATCTGGTCGCCCAGCGTGACGGTAACCGTCTGTCCTGGCTCGACATTGCTGGTGGAGCCGGAAAGAAGTTGAGCGGTTTGCTGTTCAGCGCCGTCAAGGATGTCATTCCCGGCGAACGGATTCACCGTCAGCCCTGGCAGGCTGGCTGCATCTGCTTTAACCGTGAGCGGCGCATTCACCGTGCTGCTGTTGCCAGCCGCATCGGTCGCCGTGACGTTCAGGGTGTAGCTACCATCGGTCAGTCCGGCGAGATCCGCCGCTGGAATGTCCAGCGTCCACTCGCCATCAGGCCCCACGGTGGTGGTGTAATCCGCGCCGTTTAGCGTGACGATAAGGGCGGCGTCTGCTTCTCCTGTACCGTTCAGGGTAAGGTTGTTGCCCTGCTCAACGGCGTTCAGGATACCGTCTCCAGCCAGATCCGCGACGGTCAGCGCTGGCGGCAGCGTATCCACATTCAGCGTGACATCGCTGGTAACGCTGTTGCCCGCCGCATCGCTGACGGTCACTGACGCCGGGGTTTCGCCCTGCGGCAACGCCTGGAGAATAGCCGCAGGAACGCTGATGCTCCAGGCGCCGTTGTTATCCACTGTACCTGGCAATGTGGTGCCGTTAATCACCACGCTGACGGTTTGTCCGTCGCCGGTCAGCCCGGTGCTGCCGGACAGCGTTTGTCCGCTCAACGCTTCACTGGCATTAAGCGTGCCGTCGCCAAACAGCGTATCCGGGGTGATGACCGGCAGCTCAGTGGCGACATTCAGCGTGGCCTCGCCGCTCACCGGGTTGCCCGCCGCATCGGTGCCGCTGACCGTGACCGCCAGCGGCCCTTCTGCCAGTGCTGCCAGATCGGCCGCCGTGACAACCAGACTCCATGTGCCGTCTGGGCCTACCAGCGCGGGGTAGTCTGTTTCGTTAAGCGTCACGATCAGCGTGCTGCCTTCCGCCACGTTTGCCGATGTTCCGCTAATCGTCAAATCGCTGAGCGCCTCTTCGGCATTAAGATAACCATCGCCGCCGATCGGATTGAACGCCAGACCGCTCAGCAGCGTATTTACCTCGAAGTTACCGGTTGCTGTCGCCGGATTACCGGCGGCATCTTCTACCGAAACGGTATAGCTCTGACTGCCCTCTTCCAGTCCGGTCAGTGCGGCGGCCGGAAGGGTGACGCTCCATGCGCCGCTGGCCTGCACCACGCCGGTGTAGGTCGCGCCGTTCAGCGTCACGGTAACGGTCTGGCCCGCTTCAACGTTGGCGACGGTGCCACTTAGTTGCTGATCAACCTGCTGTTCAGCCGCGTCGAGGATAGCGTTACCGGCAAAGTCGTTAAGGGTGAGTACGGGCAGCACATCTGCGTCGGCGACGACCGTCAGCGGAGTGTCTGCGAGTGTGGTATTGCCTGCCGGATCGGTCGCCACCACGGTCAGCGTATAGTCGCCGTTAGTCAGCGCCGCCAGCTCGGCCGCCGGGATCGTCAGCGTCCATTGGCCATTCTGGCCCGCCGTTGCGGTATAGTCCTGATTTTCCAGGGTGACAATAATAGTTGCGCCGCGTTCAGCACTGCCGCTCACCGTCAGCGGCTGTCCCTGCTCGGCGGCATTCAGCACGCCATCGCCGCTTACCGGATTGATGACCAGGAAAGGCGCGGTCAGATCGACCGTCAGCGGACTGCTTTGCGTGGTGCTGTTTCCTGCCGGATCGGTCGCCGTCACGCTTACCTGATAATCGCCGTCTGTGAGCGTGGCAAGATCCGTCGCCGGAACAGTGACCGACCAGTTGCCCGCCTCGTCAACCGTTGCGGTATAAGGCACACCGTTCAGCGTCACACGTATGCTGACTCCTGCATCACCTGTTCCGCTGAGGGCCAGCGGCTGATCCTGTCCTGCCTGGTTAAGGAAGCCGTCGCCGGAAGGCGTTGCCAGGGTAAATACGGGTGCTGTGGTAGCAAGGATTACGGAAGAAGGTACCGAAACACTTCCCCCATCGGCAGCGGTCGCCGTGACCAGAACCGGGTAAGCGTTATCGGCAAGCGCACCGAGCGCACCGGCGGGAATGGTGGCACTCCAGAGCCCGTTTGCCGCCACCGTCGCCGGGTAATCCACCCCATTGATGGTGACCACAACAGTGGTTGTGTTGTCCGGCACGCTGCCGGTCACATTAAATCCTGCGGCGGCTTCGGCGGCGTTAACCACGCCATCACCCGAAATAGTATTAACAATCAGCGCGATGTCCACACTGCTGTCCAGCGCGACGATAGTCGTCTGACTCAGGCTGTTACCCGCCGGGGTGGTAGCGGTAACGGTGACGCTGTTGTCCCCTTCACTCAGATTCGCCAGTCCTGCTGGCGGTATGGTGAGGCTCCAGGTGCCATCGGACCCGACCCTGGCGGGATAGTCCACGCCGCCAAGGGTCACGGTGATGGTGTCCCCTTCGCTGCCCGTCCCGGTAATGATCAGCGGCTGGTTCTGTTCAGCCCGATCGATGATGTTATCTTCCGCGATGGGATCGAACGTAAACAGTGGTGCCGCCGTATCCACATTCAGCGACTCGTTCAGGGTGGTAGCGTTGCCGGCGGCATCGGTGGCGGTCAGGGTCAGGGTATAAAGTCCGTCCGCAAGTTCGGCCAGATCGCCTGGCGGTATGGTCAGACTCCAGTTGCCGTTTTCCCCGACCGTGGCCGTGTACTCAACGGCGTTCAGCGTCACCGTGATCGTCTCGCCTGGGGTACCGGTCCCTGAGATCGCCAGCGGATTATCCTGCTCGTCGCCGTTGAGGATGCCATCACCGCCTGCCAGCGGATCCAGCGTAAAGACCGGCAGTGAGGTATCAATCGCGATCGGTACTCCGGCGGTAGTAGCCGCATTGCCTGCCACATCAGTGGCGGTCACGGTAATGGTTGTGGCCCCCTGCGGCAGTGCCTGCAGCACCTCCGGGGTGAGCAGCAGCGTCCAGACTCCGGCGCTGTTAACCGTGGCTGAATAGTCGGTGCCCGCAATGGTGACAGTTACCGTCTGCCCTGCGCCCTGCACGCCGGTTTCGCCGGTCAGCGTCTGATTGATCGTCGCTTCGGCATTGGTCAGCGTCCCGTCAGTGAACGGCGTTTGCAGCGTTGGCGCTGGCAGGCTGTCCTGGAGAACGTTTAACGTGCCGCTACCGGTAAAGGTTTCGCCGTTGCTGGCGACAACGCTGACCGTGGCGGTCTGCAACCCATCCTCCAGCGCGGTCAGCGCGGCGGAAGGTACGGTCAATGACCAGCTGCCATCGGCTTCCACCGTCGTGGTGTACTCCACGCCGCCCAGCGTAAAGGTGACAACGCTTCCTTCTGCCACATTGGTGGTGATGCCGGTGACGGGCAGTTCGCTTCCCGCTTCCACCGCGTTCAGATAGCCATCGCCGCTCAGCGGACTTATCGCAATGCTGCTGATGGTGTTATCCACGCTGAAGGTTTTATCTGCGGTGCCGGTGTTGCCTGCGGCATCGGTAACGGTGACGGTCAGCGTTTGTGAACCATTGGCCAGCGCAGTCAGGGCGGCGGCGGGCAGAACAACCTGCCAGGCACCTCCCGTCTGCACAGTTGTTGGATAGTCCACGCCGTTGAGGGTAACGGTCAGCGTTTGGCCCGCTTCAACGTTACTCGCGGTGCCGCTGATAACCTGATCAACCTGCTGCTCGGCGCCATCAAGAATATTGTTGGCCGTCACGTCGGCAACGGAGATGGAGGGTGCGCTCTTGTCCACGTTGAGCAGCGTCGTGGTCAGGGTGGTATTGCCAGCCCGATCGCTGGCCGTCACGTTCAGCGTGTAGCTGCCATCGGCCAGGCCGTTGACAATATTGGCAGGAATAGTCAGCGACCAGGCGCCATCCGTACCCGCCAGCGTGGTATAAGTCACGCCGTTCAGTTCTACGGCGATGTTGCTGCCCTCTTCGCCGCTGCCGCTGACCACCAGCGGCTGGTTGCCCTCTGCGGCATTAAGATAGCCATCGCCGGAAACCGCATCCACCGTCACCAGAGGCGGGGTGATGTCGACGTCTACCGTGCGGATCGCCGTTGTCTGGTTACCTGACGGATCCGTGGCGACGATCGTAAAGTCCCAGGAACCTTCTGTCAGGCCGCCCAGGGCAGCGGCAGGAATGTCGATGCTCCAGGCACCGGCGGTATTAACCGTGGCGCTATAATCC
The DNA here is from genome assembly GCF_000599885.1 of Pantoea sp. IMH. Classification (GTDB taxonomy): domain Bacteria; phylum Pseudomonadota; class Gammaproteobacteria; order Enterobacterales; family Enterobacteriaceae; genus Erwinia. The sequence goes on from NZ_JFGT01000002.1 coordinate 300,234, forward strand.
TGACCATTTAACGTCAGGATAATCTCATCGCCGTTGGTACCGGTGCCGGTCAGGGTCAGCGTCTCGCTCAGCTCGGCCAGGCTAAGACGGTTGTCCTGCGAAATGGCGTCAACGGTCAGTACAGGGGCAAGGGTATCAACATTCACGCTGCCGTTCAGTGAAGAGCTATTGCCCACCTGATCCGTTACGGTGATATTCAGCGTATTGCTGCCTTCCGGCAATGCCTGAAGAGCCGCGCCCGGCAGGACCACGGCCCAGTTGCCGCCCGCATCCACCGTTCCGGTATAGGTGACGCCGCCGATGACGAGACTGATGCTCTGGCCTTCACCCGTTGCGCCGGTGGTGCCCGTCAGTGTCTGGTCGGCCAGCGATTCCGCGCCGTTCAGCGTACCGTCTCCGAACGGCGGATCCAGAGTGATGCCGAAGTCCGGATTCACATCAGAGGTGAGACTGCGGGTCGTGGTGATGGTGTTGCCATTCACGTCCGTTGCCGTGGCGGTGACGAGCAGTTCGCCTGGGGTCAGACCGGCCAGCGCGCTGGCGGGAACAGTAATGTTCCAGCTGCCGTCAGCATTGGCGGTGGTCTCGTAATCCGTATTGTTAAAGCGCATAAAAATACGGGCGCCAAAGGCGACAAAACGGCTGCTGCCGCTGATCACCAGATCGTTTTGCGCCTCATTGCCATTGAGCTGGTTGTCATCACTGATGATGCCGATCGCAATGGCGCTGAATGTGTTGTCCACGCTGAAGCTGCCGCTGCCGCTGGCGGGGTTTCCCGCCACATCGCTGACGGCCACGCTGTAAGTTTGCGTACCGTTCTGCAACCCGGTCAGGGCGCTGGCCGGAACCAGCACGCTCCAGCTACCGCCCTCCTGTACGGTGCCAGAATACTGCTGTCCGTTCAGGGTAAGCGTGACGATCTGGCCCGCCTGCACGTTGAGCGTCGTGCCGGTAATAAACTGTGACAGTTCCTTTTCCGCGCCGTCAAGGATGCCATCGCTGGTAAAAGTATCCACGCTGATGGCAGGCAGATTAGCGTCAGCGGCAACCACGTTGAGCGGTTGCGTGGCCCCAGCCACGTTGCCAGCGGCATCTGTCGCCGCCGCGCTGAGGGTATAAGCGCCATCGGCCAGATTATTCACCGCGTCAGCCGGTACGGTAACGCTCCAGTTCCCCTGGGCATCAGAGGTCGCCGGATAGTCGACGCCATTCAGGGTGACCACCACCGTGGCACCGGTTTCCGCAGTCCCGTTTAACGTCAGCGGCTGACCGTGCTCAATGGCGTTGAGGTAGCTGTCACCTCCCACTGGCGCGAAGGTAACGGCAGGCGCGAGGGTATCCAGCGTGACCGGGATCTGGACAGGCGTGGCGTTGCCGCTGCTGTCCGTTGCGGTCACGAGGATATCGTAACGGCCATCTCCCAGCGCCTGCAGCGTTGAAGGCGCAATATCGAGGCTCCAGCTACCGTCCGGGTTGGTGCCGGTCGCATAGCTGATGCCGTTGAGGACCACGCTGATGGTACTGCCCGCGCCCGCAGTGCCGCTCAGCGTCAGCGGCTGGTTCTGCGTCTGCGCATTAACGAGGCCATCATTATCCAACGCCGCCACCGTCAGAGTCGGTGCCGAGGTATCGACAGAAACCGGCGCTGAGGCAGAGACTTCGTTCCCCAGCGAATCCCTTACCGTAACCACTATATCGGCGCTGCCTTCCGGCAGGGATTTCAGAATTTCCGGCAGAAGCGTAAGCTGCCACTCCCCCGTGGCCGGATTGACCGTGGCAGGATACGCCTCGCCATTGATGGTCACTGTCACCGTCTGGTCGGAAAACGCCAGGCCGGTAGATCCCGTCAGCACTTGTGGCGTATCGGTTTCAGCTGCGTTGAGAATGCCGTCGCCAAACGGCGCGGTAATCTGAATATTGTCAGGGAAATTGGTGCGGACAGTCAGCGCGCTTTCGTTGCTCACCGGATCGCCAGCCGTGTCCGCTCCAGTGACGGTAACGGTATAGCTGCCGTTAGGTATCCCCACCAGATCGGCGGCGGGCACCGTGACGCTCCAGCCGCCGTTGGCGTTCACCAGAGCGGGGTAGGTATTATCGTTAAACGTCACCGTCAGCGCGGTATTTTCCGCCAGGTTACTGCTACTCCCGCTGATAATCAGGTCCGACTGCGCTTCGGTAGTATTGAGCGCGTTATCACCCGCGATAACGCCAACGGAAAGCGAGGCTGCGGTATCATCTACGGCGACCTCAAAGCTGCCGTTTTGAGTAACCCTGTTTCCTGCGATATCGCTTACGCTAACGGTATAGTTTTGCGTGCCATTTTCTAATGCCGACAGGACATCTGCAGGCAGCGCGATGCTCCAGCGTCCACCGGCCAGCACCGTGCCGGTATAGGTGCCGCCTCCCTCAAGCGTCAGCGTTATTTCCCTTCCTGGCTGTACGTTGCTGGCTGTGCCGGTCAGCGCCTGGTCCAGGGCCACTTCCGAGCCGTTAAGCACATCGTCTGCGGTGAGCGGATTGAGCGTCAGCGTCGGCAGATTCGCGGCGTCGGTGATAAAAGTGACGCTGGTATAACTTTCGCTCTGGTTACCTGCCGCATCGGTCGCGATTACCGTGACGATGTAGTTACCGTCAGCGAGGCCCGCTTTAATATCCTCGGAGAGCGTCGCCGTCCACGCGCCGGTCACCGGATCGACCGTTGCGGTGACATCAACGCTGTCAAACCGCACCAGCACCGTTGAGCCTGGTGTGGTTGTACCGGTTATCTGCAGCGGCAGCGCCATTTCACCCGCGTTAACAAAACCGTCGCCGGAAATGGTATTAACGGTCAGCGCAGGTGGCGTGGTGTCCACCGCCAGGGTTTCGTTACGGGTAGCTGTATTGCCGAAGGCATCCGTGGAGGTGACGGCAACGGTGTAATTCTGGTCAGGGAGCTGCTGTAAATCGGAAGCGGGAACGCTGATGCTCCAGGTACCGTCAGGGTTAACGGTGGTGGTATAGGTAACGTCATTCAGCGTCAGCGTAACGCGTTCACCGCCGTTGCTGACGCCGTTAACAATCAGCGGCGCATTTACCGCATCCTCATTCAGGGGCCCCTGGGGCAGCGTAACGGAAAGGCCCGGCGGCGCGGTTGCCACATTCACTGGCGTGGTGGTTGTGCTACTGTTGCCCGCCGGATCGGTCACCACGACGCTGATAGCGTTGCTGCCCTGCGGCAGGTTTTGCAGCGCCGAAGGTGGAAGTGAAACGCTCCAGCTGCCATCGTTGTTAACGGTGCCGGTATATTGATTGCCGTTCAGCGTAACGGTCACAGTCTGACCCGGACCGATCGCGCCGGTGTTACCGGTCAGCGTTTGCGTGGTGCCCGCTTCGCCGCCGCTCAGGACGCCATCGCCAAACGGCAGATTGATAGTGGCGTCAGGGGGCAGCGTGTCCACGTTGAGGGAAGCGGCAGAGGTATTGCTGATAACGGTGCCATCAGCCAGGGTAACGGTGGCTCTGACAAGATTCGATCCCTGAGGCAGTAACTGTAAGTCTGCTGCCGGTATGGCGACGCTCCAGCTGCCATCCGCGCCTGTCGTGGCAGTGTAGGCGCGCCCGCCCAGCGTCACGGTTACCACGGTGCCCGCTGGCACCCCGGAAGTGAAACCTGAAACGTTTAAGGGAGACTGCGCCTCGGTCGCGTTCAGATAGCCGTCGCCGCTGAGTTCACCAACTGTGATGCTGCTCTGGCTGACGGGCTGGACGGTAATGGGATGCGCGTCGGATGCCGCCACGCCAGCCGCATTGCTGACGCTGGCGGTAATCGTCGTGCTACCTGCAGTTAGCGCCTGCAACGCGGCGGAAGGCACCGACAGGCTCCAGTTTCCATTTGCACCCACGGTGGTCGTATAGGTGATACCCCCAAGGCTTACCGTGACGGTTTGTCCCTGCTGCACATTTGTGGTGGTGCCGCTGATGGGCTGCGATATCTGTTTTTCAGCCCCGTCGAGAATATCGTCCCCCGCAAAGAGATTGATCGATATCGACGGCGCACCCGGCTCGGTGATCCCTCCCTGAACCGTGATATTTTCGCCTGACGAGGCGCTGTTGCCATCGGCATTGGTCACGGTGACGCGGATCGCATTACTGCCCTGCGGCAACAAGGCCAGATCTGCCGCCGGGATAGTCACGCTCCAGCTTCCGTCCGCGTTTACGCTGGTGGTGTAGGTCTTACCATTAAGGGTCACCGTTAAGGCGCTGCCCGCACTGGCATTGGTGGTCGTTCCGCTCAGGATCTGACTGCTGCCTTTTTCCGCCTGGGTCAACACGTTATCCCCGGTAAAAGGCGAAAGCGTGACGGTAGGCGTGACGGGCGGAGTAACCGGTGGTGTGACAGGTGGAGTCACCGGTGGCGTTACGGTGCCGCCGTCTCCATCGCCACCACCACCACCACCTCCTCCTCCCCCTCCGGCAATCGCACCGACGGCGATACCGGCAAGGCCAAGTGCGCCGATACCCGCAGCAGTTACCACGCCACCCGACGCGCCGGTATCTGCCAGAAGAAGCGGTTCGATAGATCCCAGAGATTCATATTCAGGGGTCAGCGCCATCGCCGTTTGTATATCGGCAATGTCGCTGGTGACAGGAAAGAGGGCATGCTCGGGAGGATTAACGCCATCGTCAAAAACCAGTTCGCTGTGGTCACCGTCGACGTCATCGAAGAAGAACTGCTGATAGCGCACTACGCTGCCGTCGCGCATATGCAGCACCAAATCGTTACCCTGTCGCTCAAATTCGGCCACCATGGCACGCGTTCCGTTGATTCTGACCACGCTGGGCTGATTCAACAGAACAGTACGTGAGCCACCGCCTGCGCCTGCCTGTGAAAGGATTTGTCCATCATCGCGGGACAGGATGTCCACGCTGCCATCATTGAGCTGAGCCATGAGTAACCTCTTGAGCACCGAATAAAGTCTGGACCCCCTCAGAATTAAGAAAAATTTCTCAATTAAAAAAGGATCAAGTGTTGCCCGACTCTGAAGAGTCAGGTTTTCACCCGGTTCACAAGCAGCTCACAAGCGGCTGAAGGCGTAAAAAATGCGGAGTAAAATGGGGTTAAATGCGTTTTTTATAAATTTTATCTTTTAAAGCGTAAAGAAGTTCCGTTCTTTATGGGTTGATAATCATGAATCGAATAGATAAAAATAATTAATCATATGGTATAGTTCAGATGAGGGGAAGTTGTCAAAAAATGTTAATAACTTTTTAATATAAAGTTTCATTTTATTGATTTTACACAAGGTAATTGGACTTAAATCAGGTATCGGACTGGCGCAGTTAACCTGTAAACAGGGCCACTTCGACCTTTTAGCGCCTCAGCCTCCAGCGAAAAATTTCTGGCAAATTGTGAAAATCGTCTCATAACACTGCGTTGTGGATTGGCGAAAAGATGATCATCCCAGGAGCGCTAAGAAACGGGAAAATACATTTTTTCACGCTATATTAATGATTTGAGTTAAGTTGCACTATTATACCAACCTGCCAGGAGTTATCCGGAAATCACGGCTTAGGCGGAAAAATCTGTTATCAGAGCCGTTTTTCAAGGTTAAATAGTTTTACCGTGTGTATCCATGGGGCTTCGCAAGGCTAAGCCTCGTGAGAATGTAGTGCTAATTCCTTCATTAAAGATAAGAAACATGCTAAAAAGTAGCGCCGTTCGCTACAGCTTACAGAGAGACAATGACGACACTGGATGCTCAACACGCCAACCCCAGCTCAGTCGCCACGCAGCATGCCACCCGTACCGTTTTTTTTATTGCGGGGATAGGCATGGCCGCCTGGGCGCCACTGGTTCCCTATGCCAAAGCGCGGGCGCTGCTCAGTGAAGGTGCGCTGGGGACGCTCCTGCTTTTCCTCGGCCTCGGATCGCTTATCGCGATGCCGCTTACCGGCATGCTGGTTGGCCGTTTTGGCTGTCGCCGGGTGATCACCCTCGGGGCGCTGTTTGTGCTGCTCGCCCTGCCGCTACTGGCGACGCTTTCCACACCGGTAAGCCTGGCGCTGGCGTTGATGATGTTCGGTGCAGCGATTGGTCTGGTGGATGTCGCGATGAATATTCAGGCTGTGGAGGTCGAAAAAGCGTCCGGACGCGTGATGATGTCCGGCTTCCACGGTTTTTACAGCGTGGGGGGCATTGCCGGGGCGGGTGTGGTCAGCGCCTGCCTCGTCGCCGGGTTTTCTCCCCTTGCCGCCGTAGGTGTGGCGGCGGCAATGATTATCCTGCTCTGGCTGTTCAGCCAGCGCTATCTTCTCAGCCAGCGGCTGCATCAGCCGGACGCGCCGCTTTTTGTCCTGCCGCGCGGCTGGGTACTTTTTCTGGGCCTGTTGTGCTTTATTCTTTTTCTCGCGGAAGGTGCCATTCTGGACTGGGGCGCGCTCTTTCTGACCCAGAGCCGCGATCTGCCGCCGTCTCAGGCAGGCCTTGGCTACGCGCTCTTTTCGGTGGCGATGACTATCGGCAGGCTGAGCGGCGATCGCATCGTCAATTTCTTTGGCCGCACCGCCACGCTGTGCTGCGGATCGCTCTGTGCGGCCGCAGGATTGCTGCTCGCCACGCTGGTGCCCAGCGCAACGATGACGCTCGTCGGTTTCGTGCTGGTGGGGCTTGGTGGCTCCAATGCCGTCCCTATCATGTTCAGCGCCGCCGGTAAGCAGACCGCGATGCCGGTCAATCTGGCGATTTCTTCCATGACAACCATAGGTTATGCAGGTATTCTGGCAGGCCCGGCGCTGATTGGCTTTATCTCACAGTGGTTCAGTCTGGCGACGGCCTTTGGCCTTATTGCCGTCCTGCTGTTAGTCGTGGCCGCCAGCGCCCGGCCAATCACACGTTAACTGGGGTATCACGCTACGCTTATGTTGCCATACAAATTCCCGCTGACCTCAGGCAATGTCACGCGCTTCTTCGCGATATTTATCCTTGTGCTGCTGCTCGCCTCAGGATTTATGATCCACAACGCGGTAAACGCCTGGCTGAAGGACAAGCGCTATGCCATGGAAGATATCACCCATGCCATGCAAAAACGTATTGATACCTACCGCTTCGCCACCTGGCAGATCTATGAAAATCTGGCCGCCAGCGCCGCAGGCACGCCGCCTAACAGCCTGCAGGAAACCCGGCTGCGTCCGGACGTTTACTATCTTGAAAAAACGCGGCGTAAAACCGAAGCGCTGATTTTCGGCTCTCATGACAGCAGCACGCTCGATATGACGCTGCGTATGTCTAACTATCTCGATACGCTCTGGGGTGCAGAGAACAGCACCTGGTCGATGTATTTTCTGAACGGCCAGGATAACAGCATGATTCTGATCTCCACCCTGCCGCTCAAGGATATGGCTACCCGCTATAAAGAGAGCACCATCAGTACTATCGTTGAAGCACGCCGGACAGAAATGCTGCAACAGGCTAATGCCCTTGATGAACGCGAGAGCTTCTCACCTCTGCGTCGTTTCGCCTGGCAGAACGATCACTATTTCACCGTGCGCACCACCTTTAATCAGCCGGGACACCTGGCGACGGTCGTGGCATTCGATCTGCCGATTAACGATCTGATCCCGCTCAGTATGCCGCTGGAAAATTTCCAGCTTAAGCAGGATGTGATGGTGCCCGTCGGCGATGCGCCGGGTAGCGACGCCACGCATAACAGTAAAGTGAGCCTTGGTAATAATTACGTTGAGATTGCCGCCTCGTTAACCAGCACCCCGCTCCAGCTGACCTACCGGGTACCGCTGATGGGCCTGATTGGCGATACGCTACGTAATTTACTGTGGCCGCTGCTGGCAAATTTTGCGCTGCTGCTGCTCTCACTCAGCGGGCTGTTCCTGCTTCGTCAGCAGTCGCTGCGTCCGAGTGAAAACCAGAGCGCGGAGCTGGACTCGCTGCGCATGCTGAATGAAGAGATTGTCGGTAGCCTGCCGGTTGGCCTGCTGGTCTATGATTTCGCCAATAACCGGACCCTGATCAGCAACAAAATTGCCGAGCATCTGCTGCCGCATCTCAACCTGCAAAAAATTATCAATATGTCCGACCAGCATCAGGGCATTTTGCAGGCGACGGTAAACAATGAAGTGTATGAAATTCGCCACGCGCGCAGCGCCATCTCCCCGAACACGCAGCTCTTTATGATGCGCGATCAGGATCGCGAACTGCTGGTGAATAAGAAGCTGCAAAAAGCGCAGCAGGTTCTGGATAAAAACCACCAGACGCGTCAGCAGCTGTTGCAGAATCTGGGCCACGCGCTGAACGCTCCGCTCAATAAAGTGATCGCGCAGCTTGAATCGTTAAGCCGCACCCAGCCGGGAGATGAAATCGACACCGTGCTGGAAGAGTCCCATGCGCTCAGCCGCCTTGTTGATGATATCGTTCTGCTTAACCGGCTGGAAACGCACGACTGGGCGCCGGATGCAGGCGCGTTTAATCTGCAGGCGCTGCTTGATGAACTGGTGCAGGAGGCGCTGCCTTCTCTGCGGCGTAAAGGGCTGCGGCTGCTGGTCAGCAACCGGCTGAACGTGGATCAAATCCGCTTCGGTGACCGGCGTGCGCTATACAAGATTCTCTCCACGCTGCTGCACTACTCCATCACCAGCACCACCTGGGGCCGGATCAGCATTGAGATAGACCATCCGGCCGACCATCCTGACCGGCTGAGTATCGAAATCGTCGATACCGGCGCTGGCCTGACCGTTGATGAGATGGGCAATAATGATTTCCCTTTCCTCGGCGAAACCCGCCAGGATCGTTTCGGTCAGGCCTCCGGGCTGGCGTTCTTCCTCTGTAAACAGCTCTGCAAACAGCTGGGCGGCCATCTTGCCATCGCGGCGCGGCCCGATATCGGTACGCGCTACAGTATCGAAGTTCACGCGCCGGAAGAGAACCAGCAGGCCCAGGAAGAGAAATTGCTGGAAGGATTAACCACGCTTATCGAGATCACGGTAGATGACGTGCGGAAAATCGTGGTTCATCAGCTGGAAAACTGGGGAGCGAGCTGCATTACGCCGGATGAACGCTTCTCCGGCCAGGATCACGATCTTCTGATCACTGACGATCCGGCCCGGATGACGCCGTGGGCACTGCTGCTCGTGGATGATGAAACTGGCTTCAGCTCACTGTCTCCAAACCAGCTGAGGGTAAACTTTAATATCAGCAGTGCCATGCAGGATGCGCTGCTGCAGCTGATTGAGTTGCAGCTTGCCGAAGATGAATCCGGTGCGGAGTGGGAAGAAGAACAGGATGCGATTCAGCTTTTCGCCCCAGGATATTTCCAGCTCTTCGTCGATACAGTACCAGATGATGTGAAGAGATTGTATAATGAGGCGGCGGAAAGGGACTGGAGTTCGCTTGCTCAGACTGCACATCGCCTGAAGGGCGTGTTTGCCATGCTCAATTTGACACCGGGCAAGCAGCTTTGTGAAACGTTAGAACAGCACATTTCAGAGTGTGACGATTCAAACATTAAAAATACCACCAGTGAGATTGACCGTTACGTCAACGATCTGCTGCAGCAAGGTAACCAATAATATGAACAACTTGAACGTAATTATTGCCGATGATCACCCGATTGTTCTGTTCGGTATTCGCAAGTCACTTGAACAGATTGAATGGGTTAATGTAGTTGGTGAGTTCGAAGATTCCACAGCACTGATTAACAGCCTCTCTAAACTTGATGCCAACGTCCTGATCACCGATTTATCGATGCCGGGTGAAAAGTATGGCGACGGCATTACGCTGATCAAATATATCAAGCGCCACTATCCGGATCTGTCGATCATTGTTCTGACCATGAACAATAATCCGGCGATCTTAAGCGCGGTACTGGATCTTGATATTGAAGGGATCGTGCTGAAACAGGGCGCGCCAACCGACCTGCCGAAAGCGCTGGCAGCCCTGCAGAAAGGGAAGAAGTATACGCCGGATAGCGTGGCCAAACTGCTCGAAAAAATCAGCGCGGGCGGCTACGGTGACAAACGTCTTTCTCCGAAAGAGAGTGAAGTTTTGCGCCTGTTTGCCGAAGGTTTCCTGGTAACCGAAATCGCCAAGAAGCTTAACCGCAGCATTAAAACCATCAGTAGCCAGAAGAAGTCAGCAATGATGAAACTGGGCGTGGAAAACGATATCGCGCTGCTGAACTATCTCTCCTCCGTCAGTACCACACCGGTCGACAGAGAGTGATATTCCGCTAGCGTACTCAAAGGGCGGAAACTTTCCGCCCTTTTTATTACCCTTCCCGGCTCTTCCTCACTCTCTCTGCATAAATAGCCAGCGTCTTGCGTAGCGTATCCAGCGTGACCGGTTTCGACAGGCAGTTATCCATTCCCGCTTCCATACAACGCTGCTTCTCCTCGGCCAGCGCGTTCGCCGTAACGCCGACCACCGGGAAAGTCAGTCCAAGCTGGCGCAGGCGCTGGGTCAGCCGGTAGCCGTCCATATTCGGCATATTGACGTCAGTGAGCACGATATCAATGTCGTTACGGCTGAGGACGTTTAATGCATCCACGCCATCCTGAGCGGTTTTGACCCGATAGCCAAGTGAACCGAGCTGATCGGAGAGCAGCATACGGTTAATCGGATGGTCGTCCACCACCAGAATCAGGATATCTTCGTTGCTGATAGCCTGCTCGCCAGCCGCCGGCAGCAGCGGCGAAGCATCCGGCATCGCCACTTCCACCCGATAGATGCGGCCCAGCAGCGCCGGCAGTTCATGCGGTGTGGTGGTGCCATAGACCCAGCGTCCGGGCGACATTTCCTGCGGACCGTCGTTATGGCTGCCATCAAAGCGGATCATCGCACGCAGCGGGTGATCCGTCTGAAAATCGTAATCGGTGACGATAATGTCTTCCGCGCTGCTGCCACTCTCACTCAGGCGTTCAACTTCGATGCCGTGTTCGCGCAGCAGCCTTTCGAGGAACGTCGCCAGCGCCTCGTTACGCACCTCCAGCCAGCAGCGTTTACCCTGCAGGCCGTCGTGCAGGAGGGGCGTCATCACCTTACTGTTATAGAGCGGAATACGGACGATAAACTGGCTGCCCATGCCCGGCTCAGAATCCACCTCAATATCGCCGTCCATCATATTGATCAGTTTTTCGCAGATGGCCAGCCCCAGCCCGGTACCCTGGAAGTTGCGCTGAACGCCGGTACCAACCTGAACGAAGGGATCAAACAGACGCGTGATCTCTTTTGCCGGGATACCGACGCCGGTATCACGAACCCGGAAAGCCAGGTAGCCGTCTTTCACAAACGCCTGCAGGACAATACCGCCGGTATGAGTAAATTTGATGGCGTTATTGAGCAGGTTGGAGATTACCTGCTGAAGACGAAGCGGATCGCCATCAAGCGTTACCGGCACGTTGCTGTCGATAAACACCCAAAGCGTAAGCCGTTTTTTTACCACCATCGCCAGGTAATTCGAGGCGATATGGGTAATGATTTCTCTTGGCGAAAACTCGCGGGGCTCAATGCGCAGCTGTTCGGACTCGATTTTTGAGAAGTCGAGAATGTCGCTGATAATTTTCAGCAGCAGGCTGGAGGAGTTGTTCATCGCCGTCACCAGTGAATCAACGCCTTTTGGCAGCGCTTTGGTTTGCAGCAGATCGAGGTTGCCGATGATGCCATAGAGCGGCGTACGCAGCTCGTGGCTGACGGTCGCCAGGAACATCGACTTCGACTGGCTGGCCTGTTCGGCCGCCTGCGCCATTTCCTGAAGCGACTCTTCCATTTTGACGCGGGCTGAGACATCGACCAGCACGCAGATTGCGACGTTTTCGTTGCGGTAGCGTGAGTGAACAAAGCTGATCTGCAGGTTGGTGTTGCTGCCGGTCAGCACATCGACGAAATTGACCTGCTGGCCGCAAATAATCTCCGTCAGCCGCTGGCGGTCCTCCTGGGTGAGCATGCTGAGGTAATTATGCGCCAGCTCATTACTGAGGATATTGGTGCCATCGCTGGTGCGCAGGATGCAGATCCCGACCGGCGCAGAGGCGACAATTTTGCGGTTAAACTGCTCATGCTCTTCGAGTCGGTGCGCATTATCTTCCGCAGGCAAAAACATCCGGCGCTCGAACTGCCAGGCGAGCGTAAAGAGGCCGATGGCGCTGATGAGATTCAGCAGAAGCGCATTGACGATCAGCGTTTTCAGCTTTTCGATCATCTCATGCGTTTCGACGGAATAGATCACCGAGAGTGAAGACGGCGTCAGATTCTTTTTCAATACCAGGCGCTTATAGCCATTCATGTAGCCGAACCAGGCGGCTTTATCGGGCAGTTCAGCCAGGTCGATGCGGGCGCCGGAGCGCGGAGAAGTCATCACGCGCTGATTGTTCTCATCCACCAGAGTCGCACTGACAGGGAAACTGCCCGGCGTCAGAAAATCTTCCACCCGGATGGTTTGCTCAACGCCCAGCAGTGCGGCCATTTTGCCGGCCACATAGACCGGCGTCACCATATAGTAGTATCCCATGCCCGGCTGGCTGGAAGGTGCCAGCCAGAAGAGATTGTTTTTGCGCTGATCCTCGTTGCCGTTACGGTATCTCAGAATGCGCTCATGCAGGGATTTCAGCGCACGCTCCCGATCGGCCGACGCTTCCCCGACGCCAAAATCGGCCAGGCAGAGGCTCTCACCACCGACGAAGAAAACGCGGTTCAGCTCGTAGGCGGAGGAAAAATTTTCTTTCCAGTAATGCAGAAAGTAGCTGAGCGACTCCAGTGAACTGCGCCAGTTGTTGCTCATCACGCTACAGTCGGAGTCGGCGTAGAGCGGATAAAACTGCGGCAGAGCCACTTTTCCCGGGAAGAGGCCATTCAGCACGTCCAGGCCGTTCGCGGTGGCGTTAAGCCGGTTTTCGGCGATATATTTCAGCTCACGGGAAACGCCAGCGGAATGACGGATATACCACTGCGCCTGTTCAAAGTTGGCGTTAAATTCCTGACGAACCTGATTTTCTTTCTCGTGCAGTACGCTGACGATGTAAAACGTGGTCAGCAAGGCGCCCAGCGTCCAGAGCATAAGCGCCAGCGCCCGGAAGAGGTAACGGGAAATCCTTAACGTAGTTCTGAACGAGACGAGATATTTCAAGCGAAACCTATAGTGGCAGCAGTGTCAGGTTGACATTTTTGATCCCGCTACACTACCGTCAGAACGCCTAAAAAGCCAGATAACAGCGGCCCGGAGGCTGATAAAAGTGCCATAACGGATGTTGACGCAATTCAATGTTCAGTTCCTCGCAGGGTGAGGTAATCCCGTGCGCTCACCGTACCGAAGTATTCGTATGTTAACGCCTGTCAGCATCGACAGTTTTGCCTGACCACACCAGGCCAGCTGATAACATTTATTGCGCGGAAAATAAGGCCGCCCGCCTGGCGGCCTTGATGATAGCGTTTAGCTGGATGTAACCTGACTAATAAACACGCCTTTGACATTCTTGTTTTCAAAAAAATATTGAAGGCAGTTTAGCTGAGTGAAATCACCGTAGGTTTTAGTGTCAGCGCAATATTGAATGATGTTGCCATCTGGATTGTTTGAAAACGTCGATGAGAGATCTTCTGGTGACGCGTTCAGCAAAGGAACCCCTTTAATCGTAACGCTTACATCACCGTTATAATGAGAACACCCTTTATGTTGTCTGGATGTGGCTATTGCCACAGAGGTTAAATCCCCCTGCCCCATCTCATTATCAGAGATAAACCAGTAATCAATACCTTTAGCGGCAAGGCAAAGCCATGATGCCTGTTCGCTCTGATTAACCGCTACGCCAGTCGTTTTTGCAATATCTGAAAGACGGCTAAATTCCATGACAAAGATGCTGTCGCCAATAATCACCTCAGGCGCTAAACCTTTGTTGGTGTCGTAGTTAGCAATGTATGAATCATCCTGGTCGTAGTTGGCCCCGAAACCTTCCATCTGTGTAGCCATACCAACGGGAGAAACTACAGCAGCAAGTACCAAAAGATATTTCATTTCACTATTAACTCCCTGTCACCGCTCGCCCAAATGCGCTTTCTGACGCTGACAGGTGCGATAATACATCCTTCGGATGAATCCAGTGGATGCCTCTTGCTTGCACCATGAATTCGGAAAGCAGAACGCCCGCACATAGCATTGTTCAGATTGGGGGTGAGGTCGAGAGTGTATTTCCCCGTATGGGCTGAATTGTGGGGAGAACCGATGGTATAAGTACCTCTGGGAAGTGGACCTTTGTTGCTGACACACTCCTGAGAACTGTCATTCTTATAGCCTGTTGCACCTGCATAATCTGCTGTGTATGTTTCACCATTACGGGTGAAGGTGTGGATTCTATCTCTGTTACCTTCACGTTCTCCAACGTGGTCCTGAAATATTCCTCTTCCTGTCCGTTATCATTGATTCGGTAAAACTTGAATACAGCCATTTAAGTGTCTGCCCCATAGACAGGGCTTTGTAGAGAAAGCAGGTGGCGTTATCAACGCCTTTCATAAATGAATAGGAACTATGTAAGCGCTTTGCTGTGGTGTTGCCCGTCATAGGGTCTGTAGGTTGCTCCACGGAGTGCATTAACTCAGTTACCTCAATACTTCCCTCTCTGCCGCTTACATCAACATTGCCTTTTATGGGCGCTCCACCATCATCTTCAAGCCATAAATAAACCGGAATAGCCATTCCACAAACTCCTTTTTGTGATTAAGGGGGATCATTGCCAACGTCTCTTTCGCTTATACATTGATCGCCATTTAAAGATAAATGCCAGTTAAAGAATTATTGACATAAATCAAAAGAATAGATCGGATTTTTTGGGCCAGTTTGGGAAAAGGAGAATCCAGGGTCGCGCATTTAATATGATGATTATCACTATACCCCAAATAATTAGAGTTGCAGCAGGATGGCAAGCGAAGGAATCTTCATTTTGCCAACAAAAAAGCACCGAAGATATAAATCGTTCGGTGCTTTATACTTCAATATCCGTTCAGCCTCATGGCGCTTAATTGAAGGACATCAACTCTTTTTGTAGGCGTTAAGGATTACTCCTCTTCGTCGCCTTCGGGTGCCTCATCGTCGCTCTCCACTTCCGGGGCGATATCCTCATCCCCTTCAGCGAGGCTGCCGTCGATAGCATCCAGCTCTTCTTCCGCGACGGGTTCTGCCACACGCTGCAGGCCGACGACGTTCTCATCTTCTGCGGTACGGATCAGAATCACGCCCTGCGTATTACGGCCCACCACGCTCACTTCAGAGACGCGGGTACGGACCAGCGTTCCGGCATCAGTGATCATCATAATCTGATCGCCATCAACAACCTGCACCGCGCCGATCACCGGTCCGTTACGCTCGGTCACTTTGATCGAGATAACGCCCTGCGTGGCGCGTGATTTGGTCGGGTATTCGCTGTTCGCGGTGCGTTTACCGTAGCCGTTTTGGGTGACCGTCAGAATCGCGCCATCGTCACGCGGCACAATCAGCGAGACCACGCGGTCGCCTTCCGCCAGCTTGATGCCCCGCACACCGGACGCGGTACGTCCCATGGCACGGACGGCATTTTCTGCAAAGCGCACCACTTTACCGGCCGCAGAGAAGAGCATCGCTTCGTCGTTACCGTTGGTCAGCGCCACACCAATCAGCTCATCGTCTTCACGCAGATTGACGGCGATAATGCCGGCGCTGCGTGGACGGCTGAACTCGGTCAGCGCGGTTTTCTTCACGGTGCCGCTGGCGGTCGCCATAAAGATATTCCAGCCTTCCGCATATTCACGCACCGGCAGAATCG
This sequence comes from Pantoea sp. IMH, assembly GCF_000599885.1. GTDB lineage: Bacteria > Pseudomonadota > Gammaproteobacteria > Enterobacterales > Enterobacteriaceae > Erwinia. The sequence goes on from NZ_JFGT01000002.1 coordinate 316,005, forward strand.
CGGTGATGCGCTCGTTCGCTTCCAGCGGCAGCAGGTTGACGATAGGACGTCCACGCGCACCACGGCTCGCTTCCGGCAGCTGGTAAACCTTCATCCAGTAGAGACGGCCGCGGCTGGAGAAGCAGAGGATCGTATCGTGGGTATTGGCCACCAGCAGCCGATCGATAAAGTCTTCTTCTTTAATGCGGGCGGCAGACTTGCCTTTACCACCGCGGCGCTGCGCTTCGTAATCCGACAGCGGCTGATATTTCACATAGCCCTGGTGAGACAGGGTGACCACCACATCTTCCTGGTTGATCAGATCTTCAATGTTGATATCGGCACTGTTGGCGGTGATTTCCGTGCGGCGTTCGTCGCCAAACTGATCGCGGATCAGTTCCAGCTCTTCGCGGATCACTTCCATCAGACGCTCGGCGCTTTCCAGAATGCGGATCAGCTCGGCAATCTGCTCCAGCAACACTTTGTATTCGTCGAGCAGCTTTTCATGCTCCAGACCGGTCAGCTTTTGCAGACGCAGATCCAGAATCGCCTGAGCCTGCTGCTCGGTCAGGTAGTACTGACCGTCGCGAATACCGAACTCATCTTCCAGCCACTCCGGACGGGCGGCATTATCGCCAGCGCGCTCGAGCATGGCCGACACGTGCCCCAGCTCCCACGAACGCGCAACCAGGCCAGCTTTCGCTTCCGCAGGCGTTGGCGCACGGCGAATCAGCTCGATAATCGGATCGATGTTGGCCAGCGCGATCGCCAGCGCTTCAAGGATATGGGCGCGGTCGCGCGCCTTGCGCAGCTCGAAAATGGTCCGGCGCGTCACCACTTCACGGCGGTGGCGAACGAAGGCTTCCAGAATATCCTTCAGCGGCATAATCTTCGGCTGGCCCTGATGCAGCGCCACCATGTTGATACCGAAAGAGGTCTGCAGCTGCGTCAGCGAGTAGAGGTTATTCAGCACCACCTCGCCCACCGCATCGCGCTTCACTTCGACCACGATACGCATACCGTCTTTATCGGATTCATCACGCAGCGCGCTGATCCCTTCCAGACGTTTCTCTTTCACCAGCTCAGCCATCTTCTCAATCAGGCGCGCTTTGTTCACCTGATAGGGAATTTCATGAATGATGATGGTTTCGCGGCCGGTTTTGGCATCGACTTCCACTTCGCCACGGGCGCGGATATAAATCTTACCGCGGCCGGTACGGTAGGCTTCCTCGATCCCGCGACGCCCGTTAATGATGGCGGCTGTCGGGAAATCGGGGCCTGGGATGTGCTCCATCAGCCCTTCAATGCTGATGTTTTCATCGTCGATATAGGCGAGACAGCCGTTGATCACTTCCGTCAGGTTGTGCGGCGGGATGTTGGTCGCCATGCCCACGGCGATGCCCGAAGAGCCGTTAACCAGCAGGTTCGGGATTTTGGTCGGCATGACTTCGGGGATCTGCTCCGTGCCGTCATAGTTTGGCACGTAGTCGACGGTCTCTTTTTCCAGATCCGCCAGCAGTTCATGGGCAATTTTAGACATGCGTACTTCGGTGTAACGCATCGCGGCGGCGGAGTCGCCGTCAACGGAGCCGAAGTTACCCTGGCCGTCGACCAGCATATAGCGCAGCGAGAACGGCTGCGCCATACGGACAATGGTGTCATACACGGCAGTGTCGCCATGCGGGTGATATTTACCGATTACGTCGCCGACAACACGGGCGGACTTTTTATAGGGTTTATTCCAGTCATTGCCTAACACGTTCATGGCATAGAGCACGCGACGGTGCACGGGTTTCAGGCCGTCCCGAACGTCTGGCAATGCACGGCCAACGATGACCGACATGGCATAATCCAGGTAAGAGTTTTTTAACTCTTCCTCGATATTGACCGGTGTGATTTCTCTGGCTAGGTCGCTCATGGAGCCGCTATCCCTCTACATTATACCCGGATTCAAAGGTGCGAAAGTATATCACCTTAAGGCCTGATGGTGAATGGAAAGCGTCGTTTTGCCCGCTTTAATCCACGGCGGTGAGCGCGCCGGGCAACGCTGCCCATCAGGGCGCAGAAAGATGTATACTGGCTGCAAACTTTGCAGGGAGTAATCACGTAATGAAGGCTGAACAAAACGCCACCACCCCTAACGTCGATCGGGACGAAATCGCCAAATTTGAAGCGGTCGCTTCACGCTGGTGGGATCTTGAAGGAGAATTTAAGCCGCTTCACCGGATTAATCCGCTGCGCCTCGGCTACATTGCGCAGTACAGCGAGGGGCTGTTCGGGAAGAAAGTGCTCGACGTGGGCTGCGGTGGCGGCATTCTGGCGGAGAGTATGGCCCGCGAAGGTGCGGAAGTGACCGGTTTGGATATGGGCGCGGAGCCGCTGCAGATCGCCCGTCTGCACGCGCTGGAAAGCGGCGTGAAGGTGGATTATGTCCAGCAGACGGTGGAAGAACACGCGGAACAGTTCGCCGGGCAGTATGACGTGGTGACCTGCATGGAGATGCTGGAGCACGTGCCGGATCCCCGCTCGGTGGTCCATGCCTGCGCCAGGCTGGTAAAACCCGGCGGCGAGGTGTTCTTCTCCACCTTAAACCGCAACAGCAAAGCCTGGCTGATGGCGGTGATCGGCGCGGAATATGTGCTGCGTATGGTGCCGCGCGGTACGCATGATATCAAAAAGTTTATCCGGCCTTCAGAACTGCTGAACTGGGTGGATGAGGCCGGGCTGCGCGAGCGCCATATGATCGGCCTGCACTATAATCCACTGACCAACAAGTTCAAGCTGGCGCCCGGCGTTGACGTTAACTACATGGTGCATACACACCGCCCGGTCAACTAACCCTTTTCCAGGCGCCAGCGCCTCTGCCGTAACGGCGCCTGGAGACTTCTGCGGTAATCTGTTTTCCCAGTCAGAACCGGCACGACATAACCTTTTCCTGTTGGACAATTACCGATCGGCAGGACAGCCTGACAGGCGACGTTATCAGGGAGGCATTTACTGACGCTAACGGGAAAATTTCTTCACCTTACTGGCGCTGACTGATGCAAAATAATCCGCGCTTCCTGGCGGCTGAACAAGAAAGCCGCGCTTGATCAAATTTCTAAAATTTTTATCAGCCTGTTGACATTGCGCCAGGGCCTTGAGAAACGTGGACTTAGGAAATATGCCAGCCTGCAAACCGCAAAACGCGGATAAAATCAAGCCTTGTTAAGCGCGGATAAATTACTAAAATACTCACCATATTGTTACTCCAACTTCTTTTTACCCCTATATATAGTGTTTATCCACAGGTTTACCCACATTGGGGCAGACTGTGTATAAGCCAGGGGTATTTTCGACTCACGGACAGGATACCTACGCGACATGAATCAGAGCCTGCTTGTCACCAAACGCGATGGCCGCACCGAACGCATCAACCTCGACAAAATTCACCGCGTGCTTGACTGGGCTGCGGAAGGCCTGCATAACGTTTCTGTTTCGCAGGTCGAGCTGCGTTCCCACATTCAGTTTTATGAAGGGATCCGCACCTCTGATATTCATGAAACGATTATCAAATCCGCCGCCGATCTGATCTCCCGCGACGCACCAGACTATCAATACCTGGCGGCCCGCCTCGCCATTTTCCACCTGCGTAAAAAAGCCTATGGCCAGTTTGAGCCGCCGAAGCTTTACGATCAGGTGAAGCGTATGGTTGACCTTGGCAAATATGACCGCCACCTGCTGGAGGATTACAGCCAGGAAGAGTTTGAGCAGATGGATGGCTTTATTGACCACTGGCGCGACATGAACTTCTCTTACGCCGCCGTGAAGCAGCTGGAAGGGAAATACCTCGCGCAGAACCGCGTCACCGGCGATATCTACGAGAGCGCGCAGTTTCTCTACATTCTCGTCGCTGCCTGCCTTTTCTCTGGCTACCCGCGCGATCAGCGTCTGGATTACGTGAAGCGCTTCTACGACGCCATCTCCACCTTTAAAATTTCCCTGCCAACGCCAATCATGTCCGGCGTGCGCACCCCAACCCGTCAGTTCAGCTCCTGCGTCCTGATCGAGTGCGGCGACAGTCTGGATTCGATTAACGCCACCTCAAGCGCCATTGTGAAGTATGTATCGCAGCGTGCCGGTATCGGCATCAACGCGGGCCGCATTCGTGCGCTGGGCAGCCCAATCCGCGGCGGCGAAGCCTTCCATACCGGCTGTATCCCGTTCTATAAACATTTCCAGACGGCGGTGAAATCCTGCTCGCAGGGCGGCGTTCGCGGCGGCGCGGCGACCCTTTTCTATCCGATGTGGCATCTGGAAGTTGAGAGCCTGCTGGTGCTGAAAAACAACCGTGGCGTTGAAGGTAACCGCGTACGTCATATGGATTATGGTGTGCAGCTTAACAAGCTGATGTATCAGCGCCTGCTGAAAGGCGAAGAGATCACCCTGTTCAGCCCGTCCGACGTGCCAGGTCTGTATGACGCCTTCTTCGCCGATCAGGATGAATTCGAGCGCCTCTACACCAAGTACGAAAAAGATGACAGCATTCGTAAGCAGCGCGTCAAGGCCGTTGACCTCTTCTCGCTGATGATGCAGGAACGTGCCTCCACCGGCCGTATCTACATTCAGAACGTCGATCACTGCAACACTCACAGCCCGTTTGACGCCAGCATTGCGCCGGTTCGCCAGTCTAACCTCTGCCTGGAAATCGCCCTGCCTACCAAGCCGCTGATGGACGTGAACGACGAAAACGGTGAAATCGCGCTCTGCACGCTCTCCGCCTTTAACCTGGGCGCCATCGACAGCCTGGACGATCTGGAAGAGCTGGCGACCCTGGCGGTGCGTGCGCTGGATGCGCTGCTCGACTACCAGGATTATCCGATCCCGGCCGCCAAACGTGGCGCGATGGGGCGTCGCACGCTGGGTATTGGCGTGATTAACTTCGCTTATTACCTCGCGAAGCACGGCGTACGCTATTCCGACGGCAGCGCCAACAACCTGACGCACAAAACCTTCGAAGCGATTCAGTATTACCTGCTGAAGGCGTCGAACGAGCTGGCGAAAGAGCAAGGTGCCTGCCCGTGGTTCAATGAAACCACCTACGCACAAGGCATTCTGCCGATCGATACCTATAAGAAAGATCTGGACGCGATCAGCAACGAGCCGCTGCATCTGGACTGGGAAGGCCTGCGTGAGCAGATTAAAACCCACGGCCTGCGTAACTCCACGCTTTCTGCCCTGATGCCGTCTGAAACCTCGTCGCAGATTTCTAACGCCACCAACGGCATCGAGCCACCGCGCGGCCATATCAGCATTAAAGCCTCGAAAGACGGCATCCTGCGTCAGGTCGTGCCGGAGTATGAGCGTCTGAAGGAGAGCTATGAACTGCTGTGGGATATGCCGAATAATGACGGCTATCTGCAACTGGTCGGCCTGATGCAGAAGTTTATCGACCAGGCGATCTCGTCGAACACCAACTACGATCCGTCGCGCTTTGCCAATGGCCGCGTGCCAATGAAGCAGCTGCTGAAAGATCTGCTGACCGCCTATAAGTTCGGCGTGAAAACGCTCTATTACCAGAACACCCGCGACGGTGCTGAAGACGCACAGGACGATCTGGCGCCTTCCATTCAGGACGACGGCTGCGAAAGCGGCGCCTGCAAGATTTAATGTTTAACTGAGGGGCGGGCTACTCTGCCCCCTTCTTCACTCCACGGGTCGGCCCGACCGGCCCGCGTTTACTGGATTGACGCAAATGGCTTACACAACGTTCTCGCAGAATAAAAACAACCAGCTGGATGAACCGATGTTTTTCGGCCAGCCGGTTAACGTCGCGCGCTACGATCAGCAGAAGTATGACATTTTTGAGAAGCTGATCGAAAAGCAGCTCTCTTTCTTCTGGCGCCCTGAAGAGGTGGATGTTTCACGCGATCGCATCGACTATCAGGCGCTGCCGGATCATGAAAAGCATATCTTTATCAGCAACCTGAAATATCAGACGCTGCTCGACTCCATTCAGGGTCGCAGCCCGAATGTGGCGCTGCTGCCGCTGATCTCCATTCCCGAGCTGGAAACCTGGGTGGAAACCTGGGCGTTTTCGGAAACAATCCACTCGCGTTCTTACACCCATATTATCCGTAATATCGTTAACGATCCGGCGATCGTGTTTGACGATATCGTGACCAATGAACAGATCCTCTCCCGCGCCAAAGATATCTCTGGCTATTACGACGATCTGATCGAGATGACCAACTACTGGCATCTGCTGGGTGAAGGCACGCATCAGGTGAACGGTAAAAGCGTGACCGTCAGCCTGCGCGCGCTGAAAAAGCAGCTCTATATCTGCCTGATGAGCGTCAACGCGCTGGAAGCGATTCGCTTCTACGTCAGCTTTGCCTGCTCGTTCGCCTTTGCCGAGCGCGAACTGATGGAAGGTAACGCCAAAATCATCCGCCTCATCGCCCGTGATGAAGCGCTGCACCTGACCGGTACTCAGCATATGCTGAACCTGCTGCGCAGCGGCGAAGACGATCCGGAAATGGCGGAAATCGCCCGCGAATGCCGTCAGGAGTGCTACGACCTGTTTGTGCTGGCCGCCCAGCAGGAGAAAGAGTGGGCAGAATATCTGTTCCGCGACGGCTCAATGATCGGCCTGAATAAAGACATTTTGTGGCAGTACATTGAATACATCACCAATATCCGTATGCAGGCGGTAGGTCTGGATCTGCCGTTCAAAACCCGCTCCAACCCGATCCCATGGATCAACTCCTGGCTGGTCTCCGATAACGTGCAGGTTGCGCCACAGGAAGTGGAAGTGAGCTCCTATCTGGTAGGTCAGATAGACTCCGAAGTGGGCGAAAACGACTTCGACGACTTCCAGCTGTAACATGGCGGGTTCGATCATTACGCTGCGGACTTCCGGGACGCAGCTGCACTGCCAGGCGGAACATCGTTCCCTGCTGGATGCGCTGGAATCCCACCGCATTCCGGTCGAGTATCAGTGCCGTGAGGGTTACTGCGGCTCCTGCCGTACCCGGCTGCTGAAGGGCGAGGTCTGCTATGCCGCCAGACCGCTGGCGTTTGTGCAGAAGGATGAGATCCTGCCCTGCTGCTGTACGGCAAAAGGAGATATTGAGATCGAGATGTGAAGGGAAAGCCTGATAAACGGGCGATCCATTTCGGGAGCGCATCCGGCGATCGGGGCGACTGGCATCGCCCCTTTTTTACGTCAGCTTTTCAGCGTTTCTTCCACGTCGATCCAGCCGTGCCCGCTGGTGACCTCCAGGCCGTCGAGCCAGCGACGCAGCATATTCAGCGCCATCATCGCCACCACATCCTGACGGGTTTTCAGTCCGTGACGGTTAACATTGAATTTCACCCGCTGCGCCCAGCATCCTTCCGGCGTCAGGAGCGCGAAAGCCAGCCTCTCTTCCTGCATGCCTCCCACGACCAGCACCACCTCTGCACTGGCTGAGGCAGCCAGCTGACTGGCACGTTGGCTAAGCGCTGGCAGGGATTCTGCACGCGCCGGCAGGATATTCCCCTCACCCAGCACCGCGCCGGCAGACGCCAGCTGCCAGTGAACTAATCCGGCCGTAAACTGTTCACTCACCGCAAGCCTGAGGTTTTTCGCCTGTAGCCGACGCGCCAGCTGAGCGGGCAAACCTTCTGTCCCTTCAAAGATCACGCTTTCTCCGGCGATGTCGCGCACCTGCTGCCAGAAGCGTTCCATCTCCGGCAGCATTGAGGCCGGGCCGTTAAGTTTGAGTTCGATTATCGGCATAGAGGCGCGGTAGCCCATCACAACACCTTCAGGCAGCGGCAGCGGTTCGATCGCCGAGGCAAGATCGCTTTCACCCCGCCCGAATGTGGTCATCCGCAGGCAAACCGGCGGTTCAGGGAGCGCAAAACGCGCTTTCAGGCGCGGTAAAATCTGCTGCTCAACCATCACTTTATATTCGGAGGGCACGCCCGGCGTGAAGAAAATCCAGCAGCGGTTCAGCGGCAGCGCAAAACCACAGGCCGTTCCCACCGGGTTATCAAGCATCTCGGCACCCTCAGGGATTTCAGCCTGTTTCCGGTTGCTGTCAGCCATTTTCTTCCCCCGTTCAGCAAAAAAGGCCTCCATCTTCGCCAGCCATTCCGCCTGCATCTCCAGCCCCACCCCGGCCGCTTTCGCCGCCGCCACCGCGCTCAGATCGTCGCTGGTCGGGCCGAGACCGCCGTTTACGATCAGCACATCGGCCACTTTGCTGCGCTGGATAAGCACGTCGACAAGTTCATTCAGGTTATCGCCAACCGTCTGCCTGCTGGTCATCGGCAGGCCGTTCTGGAACAGGACCTCCGCCAGCCATGCCGCATTGGTGTCGACGATCTGGCCATGCAGCACTTCATCGCCTGTTGAGAGCATTTCCACTCTTATCATTTTCTTCTCCGGGTCTGCCTGTATCCGTTCACTGTATGAAGCAACCCGCCTAAACACAACTCTCTTTTCCTCTTCACGGCACGGGCCGGAAGCGCGACTTAATTCTGTGCTGTGCTAACAGAGTGACGATCGGCGACCCACTCAGCGAGGCGGCGGCGGGCGATTTTGATACCGCCACCGCTCAGATCGGGCAGTGGATACCAGTGAACAGGCCGCTGAAAGCCTGCCAGCCGGCTTCTGGCCCAGCAGGCAATCTCGCTGAGCGGCGCGGTTGCCGCCAGTAACGCAACCGGCCGGTGACCGTACTCTTCATCCGCCAGCGGCACAATAAACGCCTGAGATACGGCAGGATGCTGTAACAGAATGCGCTCGATAAGCTCAGGCTGGACGCCCTCGCCTGCGGAGAAGAACAGATTATCCGTCCGCCCCAACACCTGAAGCCCGCTGCTGCTCCAGCGCCCTCTGTCGCGGGTGGCGAACCACCCCTGGTCATCCGTCAGCGGTACCAGTTCACCGCTTCGCCAGTAACCCACGCCCAGCGCCGCCGACTTCAACCGGATCTCGCCCGCCACCAGCGCAATCTGATGACCGTCCAGCGCGCGTCCCACGCTGCCGCTGCCGTCAGCCCGCCCCACCGCCACAGTGGACGCGGTTTCGGTCATGCCATAGCCACACCAGCAGGCGATATCTCTGGCTTCCGCTTGCCGGGTTAATTGGTCCGGAATGGCCGAACCGCCCAGCAACACGGTTTGCAGTCCCGCTGGCAGTGAAGGCTGTTGCAACAGACGCCAGAGCTGCGTCGGCACCAGCGAGGCGAAGCTACAGTGCGCCAGCGCTTCGTATAGCGGCCTGCCGTCCGGAATCTCCAGCGTGGCGCCGGCGGAGAGCCATCGCCAGAGAATGCCCTGGCCGGAGACGTGAAAAAGCGGCAGCGAGAGCAGCCAGGCATCCGCAGCGGTAAAACCGATCCGTTCATTCACGCCTTTTGCGCTGGCGAGATGTGCGCTGAAGGTATGTGCTACCGCTTTGGGCAGACCGCCCGATCCCGACGTCAGCGTCAGCGTTGCGATGGCGGCGCTGTCCCAGCAATAAGGAGAGACGTGTTCCGATGTCGTTAATGACAACGCTACGGGACCCAGCGTCGGGTCCGCACTGCGGGGTTGCCCCTTCAGGCCTGCCGGATGAGTATCAGATAAGGCGTCCCCCGCCAGATTGAGTATAAAGTCAGGGTTCAGCGAAGGGAGCAGCGCCAGCAGCTGCGTCTGAGGAAGCTGTGGATTAACCGGTATCAGCCTCGCGCCACAACGCAGCAGCGCCAGATAAGCCATCACCGCCTCCTGGCTGTTGGCAGCCCGCAGCAAAACGCCACAGCCGGGAGAAACGCCCTGCACCCTGAAGCCCGCCGCCAGCTGCTCCGCCTGTTCTGCCAGCTGCGTCCAGCAGAGAGTGACACCGCCCACGCGCAGCGCCGCTTCATCCGGCCTTCGCTGCGCCCAGTGCTGCCAGGGCCAGCTCCTCAGATCGTCAGCATCTGAACACGTCAGCCGGTAGTGATTCAGTTCTGCCATACCATCGCCAGGGATGCCTCGCTGAGCAGCGGTAGCGGGTTACCTGGCCAGCGCCGTATCAGCTGCTGCTGCATGAATCCGAGCGTATCCAGGCCGGGAACGGTTTCCGGCGTCAGCCAGCGGGCCAGGCGCGCCAGCTGGGTCAGCCCCAGGCTCGATTCCAGCGAAGCGCTGATCACCGCGCTCAGACCGGCCTGCTGCACCTGAGTTATCCGCTGACGCACGGTGGAGAGGCTGCCGGTGAGCGAGGGTTTGATGATGACCGCGCGCAGGTGCGGCGTTATCGCAAGTTGAAATTCCGCTTCACGGCTGCTCTCATCCCAGCCGAGCGCTATGCCGGTTTCCGCCGCAAACAGGATTGAGTCATCGGGCGTGCGGCACGGCTCCTCGATAAAGGCGATGCGGGCGCGCTGCTGCGGGTTGAGAAATCGGGCAAAGTGCCGCGCTTTTTCCAGACGCCAGCTGCGGTTAGCATCCAGCCTCAGCGTCAGCTGCGGCAACGCCTCCAGCAGCAGATTTACCATCATCGCATCGCGAACCGGTTCGTACAGCCCTACTTTCATCTTGGCAACGGGCGCTGGCTGCGCGCCGAGGCGAAGCAGCAGTTCATCAGGATCGCCGTTACAAAGGATGGCGCTGTGCCACTCCGCCCCGGCAGGCAGTTCATCCGCCAGTTCTGCCCAGGCGCAGCTAAGGCCGAAGGCAACCGAAGGCAATGTACTTTCTGATACGCTGCCATCCCTGGCCCAACACCGTAGCCGGTCGGCCGCCTCCCGCTGCGCCGCATCGAGCGTTTCCTGACTGAATCCGGGCAGCGGGGCAATTTCGCCCCACCCCTCGCGGCCCGCTTCGCGGAGTTTGACCAGCAGTCCTTCACGCTGTTTGATCCGACTGTCCCGCAGGACCACGCCGGCCTCAAGCGGGATACTGTAGTGAAATAACTGGGCGCGACGCATCATGGGTTGCGCTTAAATTTGCGGAAATTTGCCGGGCGTTTCTGGTTGAAGGCGTTGCGCCCTTCCTGCCCCTCTTCGGTCATATAAAACAGCATGGTGGCGTTACCCGCCAGCTCCTGCAGTCCGGCCTGGCCGTCGCAGTCGGCGTTCAGGGCCGCCTTCAGGCAGCGCAGCGCCATCGGGCTGTTCTCCAGCATTTCACGGCACCAGCGTACCGTTTCTTTCTCCAGCGCCGCCAGCGGCACCACGGTGTTGACCAGCCCCATCTCCAGCGCCTGCTGGGCGCTGTACATCCGGCAGAGAAACCAGATTTCCCGCGCCTTTTTCTGCCCAACGATACGCGCCATGTAGGCCGCGCCCCAGCCGCCATCAAAAGAGCCAACTTTCGGTCCCGTCTGCCCAAACTGGGCATTATCCGCCGCGATTGTCAGGTCGCACATCATATGCAGAACGTGGCCGCCACCGACGGCATACCCCGCGACCATCGCCACCACCGGCTTTGGACAGGTCCGTATCTGCCGCTGAAAATCGAGCACGTTAAGATGATGGACGCCCGATTCATCGCGGTAGCCGCCATAGTCGCCGCGAATTTTCTGATCGCCACCAGCGCAAAACGCCTTATCCCCTTCGCCGGTCAGAATGATGACGCCGATAGCGTCGTCGTGCCGCGCATCATTCAGCGCCTGCATCATCTCTTTGATGGTCTGTGGACGGAAAGCGTTGCGCACTTCGGGACGATTCAGGGTGATTTTGGCTATCCCTTCCGGCGATTTATGGAAGCGGATATCACTGAAGCCCATCCCGCACTCCTGCCATTCAACCGGTGCATAGAGCTCGTCTTCATCTGGGTAAATCATGCGGAGTCCTTAAAGTCAGTTAAAATTTGCCGCAACCGGTCAGCATACGCCTGCGGATTAGCCCGGTGAGCGTTATGCCCCGCCGCGGGAATGAGGTGCAGCGGCAGCGCCGTCCGCTGCGCTAACTGCAGAAATTTGGCGTCGCGCTCGCCGCAAATGGCGTGAACGGGCAGGCTGAGTTGTTTGAGTTCAGCAGTGAGATCGGGCTGGTGGGCAAGTGAGGTCGCCAGCAGCATATCGGCCAGCGCATCAGGGTGATTATTCTGGCGCAGCGCGATCAGTTTCCGTCTCGCCGCCTCGCTCAGATCGCTAAAAACCGGCTGGCGATACCACTGTTCCAGCGTCTGTGAGAGCGGTTGCTGGCGGAAAAGATGCGCCCAGGCGGCATCGCTTATCTTTCTTTCCTGCCGTTCAGACTCGCTGGTCAGCCCGGGATGGGCACCCTCTACAATCACACCCACTGGCTTTCGCGTGATTTGCCGACAGGCGTGGAAAAGCGCGATGCGCCCGCCCAGGGAGTAGCCAATTAGCCAGTAACGCTGAATCTGATAGCGCTGTAGCGTTTCGCTAATCGCACAGGAAAGCGCCCCGAAACCTTCAGTGCGGCTGGCGCTGGAACCGCCATGCCCCGGCAGATCGAGACTCAGCTGCGGCCAGGCGGCGAAATGGCGCTGTATCACCTGCCACTCTTCCCCGCAGCCCAGAAAACCGTGCAGCCAGACCAGCACCGGCCTGCCGCTGCCACGCTCGCCCTGCCAGCGGGCATGAAGTCTCACCGTTCCCCCGCCTGAGCCAGAAACTGCGCCCCCTGTTCGGGCGCAACGCGTAGCTCAATCAATGTCGCTTGCGCCTGCCAGCCCTGCATCACCGCCGTACAAAGATCGTCCCAGTTATCCGGACAGGCGTAGCGCAGCCCGAACATCGCGGCGGCACTGGAAAAATCGATATGCTGCGGCATAGCAAAGAAGCGCTCCCTTGCCTCTTCTGGCGTTGGCAGCAGGGAGAATATCTGCCCCCCGTTATTGTTGATAACGATCAGTATCAGCGGTGCGGTGACCTGCCTCAGCAGCGCAAGACTGTTGAGATCGTACAGCGCAGAAAGATCGCCCATCACCACCAGCAGAGGTTTTGCTGTTCCGCGCTGAACGCCCGCTGCCGTGGCGATAAGCCCGTCGATACCGCTTGCGCCACGGCTGGCAAAAACCGGATATCCCGCCGGGAGCTGGCCGAGGGCATCAACCAGCCGTACCGTAAGACTGTTGCCCAGGAAAAGCGCACCCTCGTCCGGCAGAAAGTCCGACAGTCGTTGCGCCAGCAGCGCCTCGCCGAAAGGAGGAGGAGGCGTCGTCAGTGCCTCACGGGCGGCGGCCGAAAACCGGGCGATTTGCGGCCACCATGCCATACATTTTTCGGCAGGATGCGCCGCCAGCCAGCGGAGAATGTCCGCCTCAATACGGCAACTTTGATGATGGGCAGGATCCCGCCGGCCGGGCACCGGCTCAATCAGCCACCAGGCTTCAGGCTGATGGTTCGCCAGCCAGAGGGTGAGCTGTTTACTGACAAAATGGCTGCCAAACTGCACCACCACATCCGCCTGTGACAGCACCTGGCGCGCCTGCGGTTTTCTCAGCCAGATTTCAGCAAAGGGAAACGGCTGTCCGGTTTGTGACTGAACGTCGGCCAGCAGCGGCCAGCCGAGCAGGTCAGCCCATGCCGCGATCGCCTTACCCTCTTCGGGCGTCACCTTGCCCACCACCACCAGACCGCGTTTCAGGCGCATTTCCGCCCATTCTTCATGGACGCGTATGTCCGCCTCAGCCTCATACTGAAGCCAGGGTTGCGTGCTTTGCCACCAGTTGCCCAGCGTATCCCACCAGTGCTGAAAGGCATCAGGATCGCCCCCGTAAAGCGGTTCAGCGAAGGGGCAGTTGAGATGAACGGCACCAAAAGGGTGCTGGCCCAGCAGCGCATCGACGGCGCTCACCAGCCAGCGGGCGGAAATCGCCGGAGAAGGACCGGGAAGATTGAGGGTAGCAGCATGGCTGGCAAACAGGCCCGGCTGGCTGATGGCCTGATTAGCCCCACAGTCGATCAGCTCAGGCGGACGATCCGCGCTGAGTATCACCAGTCGCTCTCCGGTGAGCTTCGCCTCAATTATGGCCGGATAGAGGTTCGCCACCGCCGTACCCGACGTGACGATCACCGCAACAGGTTGCCGGGTCGCTTTCGCCAGTCCGAGCGCCAGGAACCCAAGCCCACGTTCATCAAAATGGGTATGGCAGATCAGCCGGGGATGCGCGACGGCCGCAAGCGTTAAGGGCGCTGAACGCGATCCGGGGGCGATGCAGAGATGACGGACGCCCTGCCGGGTTAAGGCTTCAAGAATGACGCCGGCCCAGCGGCGGTTAAAGGTGCTGCATGACATAACCCATTCCAGATCAAAAAAGCACCCCCTAAGTATATGAGGGGCGCAGTGGGGGTATTTTGATTTGAGGCAGGGTTACTGGATGAAATGCAGATCCAGCAGTGCGCCAAGGCCCGCCGCTTTTTGATCCAGCTCGCGCCACTCCTGGCTGGCGACGGAACCCGCGACTATACCTGCGCCCGCATAAAGGCGGACGCGATTGCCGCCAATCTCAGCAGAACGTAAAGCCACGGAAAATTCGCTTTCAGCGGCAGATAAATACCCCACCGAACCGGCATACCAGCCGCGCTGAAAAGGTTCATAGTCGCGGATAAATTGCCTGGCAGGTTCCCGGGGCAGCCCGGCGACCGCTGCCGTTGGCTGGAGCTGAGTAAGACAGAGTGCATCATCCTGAACCTGTAGCGTGCAGTGAATCTGCCGCCGCAGGTGCTGCACGTGGCGTAACCGGACAATTTCCACAGGCGCAACCTGGATGTGACCAGTTATAGGCTGCAACCGCTGGCAAATGTCCTCCACCACCAGGCGGTTTTCCCGCTGATTTTTCTCATCATTCAGCAGTTTTTCAGCCAGCTGCAAGGCCAGGCGATCATCCGCTGTGCTGGCACAGGTTCCCGCCAGCGCCTCACTTTGCAGTTGCTTGCCCTGCCGCCGGTAAAGGCGCTCAGGGCTGGAGCCGACAAACGCCTTATACGGGCCTGGCGCCAGCATAAAATGGTAGCAGTGAGGATTTTTGTGGCGGCTGGCGGCCAGCAGTGCCGCTGGCGGAACCGGCGAGGAGAAATGCAAATCGGTCGCGCGCGCCAGAACCACTTTGTCGAAGGCGCCCGCCGTAATCCCGGCGAGCGCTTTTTCCACCAGCAGCTCCCACGCCGCCCGCTCCGGCATATGAGAAAGAGCGTCCGTCCGGCGAGGTAGCGTTTCCGCCGCAGTCAAAAGCACCAGCCGATCGATAAATTCAATCGCCCGCCGCGCATCCTTCGACAGCTCGCCATGGATAAATATCGTCATCTGATCATCCTGCCAGAGCAGACGGGGCGCAAAGAAAAAGCTCTCCGGCCCGAACGCGTTCGCGCCTGTCAGTTTCCAGCCGGGCGGCAGCGTTTTGACCAGCAGCATGGCCTCCGCCGGTGTCGTTGCCCTTATCAGCTCGCCGCAGGCCGCCAGGCTTTCACCGTTATCGCGGGACTGCCAGAAAAATTTCGGCCAGTGCGGCTGCCCCGCCAGCCAGGCCAGGCTTTCCGTCCCTGATGAAACCGAGGCAGTGAAACTGGCATAACCCGTCCGGGCATCGGTAACCTGAGAGAGCTGCTGACGCAGCATTTGAAGCGCAGATAAAAGCGGCACAACGGCTCATCCATGCAGAGGAAATAAGCGTGATTTTAACGCCGCCTCAGAAAGTGAATGTTGATCCAGGCCCGTCCGGTAACGCAATGCGCTGCAGGCGCGCTACCCGGATTAGTGACAAAAAAAGGGCGTCCCTGAGGACACCCATTTTTGCCTGAACGGCTGAGGCGATTAACGACGCGCCAGCAGCAGTCCTACCACCAGACCAAGCGCGGCGCCAACGCCAACGCCCTGCCAGGGTTTGTCATGTACGTACTCATCAGCGCGGTAAGCAACCTGCTTCGCACGATAGTAGTAAGTATCAGAAGCATTGCTCACGCGGGATTTCACGTCGTTAAGTGATTTTTCCGCTTTCGCTTTCAGCTCGATATATTTCTGATCTGCCGGATCGCCGGAGGATTTCAGTACATCTTCCAGGGTTTTCGTCAGCAGCGCCAGATCGTCGTCCAGGCGTGATTCTTGTGGGTCAGTTGTCATATTAGCCATAACATCTCCTTGTGTAAGTAAGCTTACTAACTACTAACTGTAGACCTTCCTGACCAACTTGCGCTTAAATCAGGCCAGGAATTGACTGATAAAGTAAAAACTTAGCGAATTTCTTTCACTACCGGCTTTTGCCCATGCCGCTTGTATCGGCATGCCTCCTCACCTGACTACGAATAAAAAGGCTAATGCCGCTGCGATCGGCAAGGTCGCTCCTGTCGGAAGAATAACCGGCCTGATGCGGAAATGCTGTTAACGCGGACAGTATCGGTATATTCGTATCAGGAAATGGCGTGAAATCGGCGCAGAGAGAGGAATTCACTGCTTTTCCTGGATATTTCTGATAAGTTTCTGGCGACTGAATTTAACAAAGCAGCAACTGTCGTAATCACCGTGAGCTATCTCACAATTCGGGTAAAGCGGGGCCGCACGCCGCACGATAAGCGTTGCAGCCTGGTGCGCATATGCACAACAGACTCTACAAACTCCGTTCAGCAAAGGAAATGGCTTCTGGCATGAATCGAAGAATGTTTATGAAAGCGTCAATGGCGTTCGCTACCCTCAGCGGAATGTCCGGTTTATCCACCTTGTTTGCCCAGGCTGCCTGGGCTGATACCGATATTGCCGATGGTACTGCGAAACGCTTTGATTTCGACGTGCTAAAGAAAATGGCCGCTGGCATGGCGAAGCAACCCTACGGCGGCGCACCGGCGCCTTTGCCTGAAACCCTGGCGACCATGACGCCACAGGCCTATAACGAAATTCAGTATGACGCCAACCACTCGCTGTGGAACGACATTCCCAATCGCGAGCTTGACGTGCAGTTCTTCCACGTAGGCATGGGGTTTAAACGCCGTCTGCGCATGTTCTCCATTGATGCTGACAACCAGGCGCGTGAGATTCACTTCCGCCCTGAGCTGTTTAACTACAACAATGCCAACGTCGACACCCGCCAGCTGGAAGGAAAAACGGATCTGGGCTTTGCCGGTTTCCGCGCTTTTAAAAAGCCGGAGCTTGCCCGCCGGGATATCGTTTCTTTCCTGGGCGCCAGCTATTTCCGTGCCGTAGATGATACCTATCAGTACGGCCTGTCGGCGCGCGGCGTGGCGGTCAATACGTTCGGCAGTGAACCTGAAGAGTTCCCGGACTTTACCGCCTTCTGGTTTGAAACGCCGGAAGCGGATGACACGACCTTCACCGTTTATACCCTGCTTGATGGCCCAAGCTGTACCGGGGCGTTTAAATTCATCATTCATTGCGAAGAGAAGCGCGTGGTGATGGAGGTGGAAAACCACCTCTATACCCGTAAAGATATCAGCCAGCTTGGCATCGCGCCGATGACCACCATGTTCAGCTGTGGCAATAATGAGCGCCGGATGTGTGACACCATCCATCCGCAGATCCACGACTCCGATCGCCTGGCGATGTGGGCCGGTTCAGGAGAGTGGATCTGCCGTCCGCTGAACAACCCACAGCGTCTGACGTTCAACAGCTATGAGGATGAAAACCCTCGTGGTTTCGGTATGCTCCAGCTTAACCATAACTTCCAGGACTACCAGGATGTTATCGGCTGGTATGATAAACGCCCGAGCCTGTGGGTGGAGCCGGTAGGCCAGTGGGGCAAAGGGACCATTGATCTGATGGAAATCCCGACGACCGGCGAAACGCTGGATAACATTGTCTGCTTCTGGCATCCGGCGAAGGCGATCAAAGCCGGCAGTGAGCACAGCTTCAGCTACAAGCTTTACTGGAGCGGCCTGCCGCCGGTACGCAGCGATCTTGCCCGCGTTAACGCCACCCGCACCGGTATGGGTGGCTTCCCGGAAGGCTGGGCGCCTGGCGAACACTATCCGAAAGTCTGGGCACGCCGTTTTGCGGTGGACTTTGTCGGCGGCGATCTGAAAGCCGCGGCGGCAAAAGGCATTGAACCGGTGATAACCACCTCTTCAGGGACGCTGAAGCAGGTTGAAATTCTCTATCTTGAGCCGATTAACGGTTACCGGATCCTTTTTGACTGGTACCCCACCAGCGAAGCCGCCGATCCGGTTGAGCTGCGTCTGTTCCTGCGCAGCAAAGAGGAGACGTTAAGTGAGACATGGCTTTACCAGTATATGCCGCCGCCTGCAGACAAACGTCACTATGTCGACGATCGCCAGATGACGGCGGGCTGATCCTTACCGGGCGGACCTCGCTCCGCCCTTCGCATCCGCTGCGTCAGACTGAATGTCAAACTGACAATGCATTGTCAAAGTGACACGCTACTTACGGTGTCACTTTGACAGCCCCTTGATAAATATTTTTAAAATACAATAAATTATAAATTGGCATGCATATTGCGTTATCGGGTGAGTACTCAAATTTACTTTACAGGTAACTCGCTATGCCTAACGCTGATTCCCTTCCTACTGCTGAAGCCATCTGTTCTGCCCTTCGCTGGGCGGCTTTCGGTGGCCGACACCGTGGACTACCTTTTACTTATCGACAGCTTAGCGACGAGCGGTGGCATTTCGAAACGGAATATGGCGGCAACAAAGCCTGGGTCGATCTCGAACTGCCCGTGACGCCGCTGTCGCTGCTGGTTGCCGGTGCCCTACTCATTCAACAATTAAACTGTTCTTAGGGGATAAAAAATGGATCATCTTGCCGAAGTCTCCGCGCGCGTCAGCGAGGAGATCGCGAAAAACAGTATCCGGGATATGAACACCCTGTTGTGTGAGCTGAGTGGAGATACTCAGCTCTCGCGGGAAGATCGTTATACCCAACAGCAGCGGCTAAGAATAGCCGTCTCAAAGCACAGTACGGAGAAAGCGCAACTGGCGGAACAGCGCCGTCAGTGGCTGACGCAGGGTGGGCTGATTAACTGAAGGCCCGCCGCTTTGCTGTCAGCCATCAGTTTTCCATATCAACATGTGGAATATTATCTTCCAGATACAGATCGCTGACCGCGTTAAAACCAAAGCGGGCGTAGAATTTCCCAAGGTGCGCCTGCGCAGAGAGTCTGATTCTGTGCTGCGGCCAGTGCGCTTCGCAGCTGGCCATCGCCTGCGACATCAGCTGGTTACCGAGGCGCAAACCCCGTGCTTCGCTGGCAACGATAACCCGGCCAATCTTTACCGGACTGGCGGGACTGCCGGGTGCCAGCAGGCGGGCATATGCCACCAGTTTATTGTCTTGCATGCCCAGAAGATGCCGATTTTCGCCAGCCAGATCGATACCGTCGATATCCTGATAAGGGCAATTTTGCTCGACGATAAAAACCGCGTTGCGCAGTGCTAAGAGTTGATAAAGCAGCGTGGCGCTCAGCTCACTGTGATGTAAGTCCTGCCAGATAATCACTCAATATTCTCCCCGTTAGTGATAATTTCTTCGATCTATTCAAGCGCTGAAGGGTGACAAGGTATCATCACTTTCATCTGTAAAGTCAGCATGAGGGCTGTATGACAACGCTACTCGATCATAAAGAATTTTTCGATGCGTCTTTTACGAAACTTGATCTCTCCTCTTCCTTAACCGAAGAGGCCATCTTTGAAGGTTGCGAATTTGACCACTGCAACTTCACCGCCGCGCGCTTTAGCCGCTGCAAGTTCATTAACTGCTCCTTCGATCACTGTAATCTCAGCGTGATGGAGATAACCGGTTCGCGCTTTAACGAGGTAAGCTTTAACGAGTGCAAGCTTAGCGGCACCGACTGGACGCGGGCTTACTGGCCCACTTTTAACCTGGATCATGAATTACGGTTTACACAATGTATTCTGACCAATGCATCGTTTTTTGGCCTGACGTTGCAAGGCCTGATGATGAGCGGATGCAGGCTGCATGAAGTCGATTTCAGAGAGTGCGATCTGCGTAAAGCTGCACTGACCGGCTGCGATATGGGCGGCAGCTTATTCGGTAATACCAATCTCCAGGCGGCAGATCTTACCGATTCCTGGGATTTCACTATTGATGTACTGAACAATGCCGTCGACCGTGCAAAATTTTCACGCCAGGAAGCGCTGGCTCTGCTTGATAGTCTGGGCATTGAACTGGTTGATTAACAGCGCAAAAAAATCCCGGACTCCTGCAAGGCCGGGATTTCTGTCAGCTAAAATCTGAAGATAGCACTGTTACATCAGCGGCTGCGCCATCTGCACCAGAGAGATCAGCGGCTGAGGGTAAATCCCCAGCAACAGCACCAGAATGGCAGAAATCAGCACCACAACGCCACCAGCGGTGAAGGCCCAGTTTGCCTGGGTATCACGCTGTAACAGTTCAGGCGGATTCAGATAGAGACTGACCGTCACGCGCAGATAGTAGTAGAGGCCAATCGCACTCCCCACCACCACGGCGCCGGTCAGCCACCAGAGCTGCGCGCCCACGCCTACGGCAATCACATAGAACTTACCGATAAAGCCCAGCGTCATCGGAATACCGGCCAGGGAGAGCATCATCACCGTCATTACCGCGGAGAGGATCGGACGGTGCCAGAACAGGCCGCGATAGGAGTAGAGCGAGTCGGCGTCCGGACCACGGTACGGGCTGGACATCAGGCTGACCACGCCAAACGCGCCGAGGCTGCTGAACAGGTAACCCGCCAGATAGACGCCGACGGTTTCCAGCGACAGCTGATGGGTCTGAATAGCAATCAGCGCGACCAGCAGGTAACCCAGGTGAGCAATGGATGAGTAGCCAAGCAGGCGTTTGATGTTGCTCTGGGTGATAGCCATCAGGTTACCAAACAGAATCGACGCCACGGCGATAATCGCTAACACCAGCCTGACTGCTTCACTGTCCGCGACCGGCGCGTAGAGGAACAGACGCATTACCACGCCGAAGATAGCGATCTTGCTGGCTGTCGCCAGGAAGGTCGATACCGGCGCAGGCGCGCCCTGATAAACATCCGGCGTCCACAGGTGGAAAGGCACCAGCGAGAGCTTAAAGCCCAAACCGACAATCATCATGCCCAGACCTGCCAGCAGCAGCGGCTGGCTGAGCAGGCTGTCATTCAGGCTCTGTCCCAGCGCCAGGAAGCCCAGGTTACCGGAATCGGCATAAACCAGCGCCATCCCGAACAGCAGGAACGATGAGGCCACAGCCGACATAATGGTGTATTTGATACTGGCTTCCAGCGAGCGTTTCTGCTGGAAGGCGTAGCCCACCAGGCCGAACAGCGGCAGAGAAATCAGCTCAATACCGATAAACAGCGCCGCCAGATGGTTGGCACTGGCCAGTACGATACCGCCCAGCGCCGCAATCAGCACCAGCAGGTAGAACTCTTCGCGGTTGTCGGGGTAGGTTGCCAGCCACGGATAGGCAAAGGTACAGGTAGCCAGGCTGGCAAGGATCACCAGCCCCGTATAAAACATCGAATAGCCATCCACACGCAGCAGCGGCGTGACGTCCATTGCGCCCGCGTGTCCCACGAACCAAAGTGAGAACAGCGCGATGTTCAGCCCAATTACCGCCAGCGTGGCATTGACGAAGTGATTGCGTCGCCACGCAATGGACAGCATCACAACTACCACCGTCAATCCGACGATCAGCAGCGGCAGAAGCGCGATCAAGTGTTGAGGAGTTATTGTCATGGCGAATTACGGCCTTGTAGTTGAAATTGAAGCGGTATACCACTGCTGAATATTACTCATTGCAGCATGGGAAGTATCCAGTATCGGCTGCGGATAAACTCCCAGCAGAACCAGCAGCACGACCAGCACCATGATCATCAGGAACTCACGCGGTGACATACCCCGCAGCGGCGTTTCCGATTTCGGCGTGCCGTAATAAGCACGCTGCATCATGATCAGCGAGTAAACAGAGGCAAATACCAGGCCGAAAGTGGCGATGACGATAATCACCGGCACGCTCTGGAAGCTGCCGGTCAGGATCATAAACTCACCGACGAAGTTACCGGTACCCGGCATCCCCAGGTTAGCGACAGCAAAGAACAGCGACAAGCCCGGCAGCCACTTAATGCGTGACCAGAGACCGCCCATCTGCCGCATATCACGGGTGTGCAGACGTTCATAGAGCTGGCCGCAGAGAATAAACAGCGCCGCCGCTGACAGCCCATGCGCAATCATCTGAATAACCGCGCCCTGAAATGCCAGCTGGCTGCCGGTGTAGATAGCAATCAGCACAAAACCCATGTGCGAAATGGAGGTATAAGCGATCAGACGTTTGATATCGTACTGCGAGAAAGCCATCCACGCGCCGTAGAAAATACCGATAATACCCAGCCACATCGCTATTGGCGCGAACTCCGCTGACGCATTCGGGAACAGCGGTAAGGCAAAACGCAGCAGACCGTAGGCCGCGGTTTTCAGCAGGATCCCCGCCAGGTCAACAGAACCCGCCGTGGGTGCCTGACTATGTGCATCCGGCAGCCAGCCGTGAAGCGGAACGACCGGCATTTTGACCGCAAAGGCGATGAAGAAGCCAAGCATCAGCAGATATTCCACCGTCTGCGACATCGGCGTATTCAACAGATCTTCATAATTGAAGGTCCACACGCCGGTGGCGTTGTAGTGCACAAATACCAGCGCCAGAATCGCAATCAGCATCACCAGACCGCTGGCCTGAGTGTAGATGAAGAATTTGGTCGCGGCGGAAATACGCGTTTTACCGTCCGATGCCTTATGGCCCCACAGGGCGATCAGGAAATACATCGGAACCAGCATCATCTCCCAGAAGAAGAAGAACAGGAACAGGTCAATCGCGAGGAACACGCCGATGACGCCGCCCAGGATCCAGAGCAGGTTAAGGTGAAAAAAGCCCTGCCATTTCTCGATTTCATTCCACGAACAGAGAATCGCCATCACGCCAAGCAGGCCGGTCAGCACAACCATCAGCAGTGAAAGACCGTCCAGCGCCAGGTGGACGTTGATACCAAAGCGCGGTATCCACTCCAGCAGGAATTCAGACTGCCACTGCGGCAGGCCTGCAGACTGCGTCAGCGAATAGCCGCCCTGCAACCAGAGCTGCAGGGAGAGAGCCAGCGTCAGCCCCATTGCAATCAGCGCGATCCAGCGCGGCAATTTGGCACCGAAGCGCTCCAACTGCCAACAGAGCAGGCCACCGATGAACGGGATAAGGATAAGCCAGGGTAATAACATGGCGGTAATGTCCCTTCTTTATGACCCCTTTTGGGCTATCTTGCTCGGTAGTTTGATTTCCGGCAGTGCCTGCACTCCTCACATACTTAAGTATGCTGCGGTTGCTAAGCGGCTCGAAACCAAACTCCCATCGCCGATGACGCCCATTTATAAGGGGTATATTTTCAAAATGCTTTTTCAGGGCAGAGTAATCAACTCTGCCCGCTCACAAACTTACACCACCATCAGCAGCACCAGCACCACAACGGCACCAATGCTCATGGAAGCAACATACCAGCGCAGATAGCCGTTTTCGCTGACCACCAGCCCTTTGTTGGTCAACCGGGCAAACAATGCCGGTGTTCCCATCAGGCCATCCAGCGGATCGCGCTGCAGCACTCTGGCGATAAACAGATAAGGCTTCACGAAAATCTTGTCATAGAGCCAGTCGAAGCCCCAGGCAGCAAACCACCAGGTCGCGAAGAAACGCCCCGGCGCGCTGCTGGCGATACGGGTCACCAGCGTACGCTTGCCCAGCCACAGCATGGCTGCCAGCAGGATACCGACCACGGCCACCACACCTGAGGTGATTTCCAGCGTCAGCACCGTGCCGTGCGCCATCTCGGCCGTTTCCGGCAGTACGCCACGCAGCGGCGGCACGATCATTGCGCCAATAAAGGTTGAGAGGATCAGCAACACGACAAGCGGCAGGTGATGCGTAATCCCTTTGCCTGCATGCGCATGAATTTTCTCTTCCCCATGGAATGTGATGAAAATCATTCTGAAGGTATAGAGCGACGTCATTAACGCGCCCACCAAACCGGCAACCATCAGATTGATGTGACCGTTTGCCAGCGCGCCTGCCAGAATCGCATCCTTACTGAAGAAGCCTGCGGTCAGCAGCGGCAGCGCCGAAAGTGCGGCACCACCGACCAGGAAGCAGACATAGACCAGCGGGATGCTCTTACGCAGGCCACCCATTTTAAAGATGTTCTGCTCATGGTGGCAGGCCAGGATCACCGAACCGGAGGAGAGGAACAGCAGCGCTTTGAAGAACGCATGGGTCATCAGATGGAAAATCGCCGCGTCCCAGGCCTGAACGCCCAGCGCGAGGAACATATAACCAATCTGACTCATGGTGGAATAGGCCAGCACGCGCTTGATATCGGTCTGTACCAGCGCGGCAAACCCCGCCAGCAGCAGCGTAACAGCACCGATGATACCCACCAGATGCAGGACTTCCGGCGTCAGCAGGAACAGGCCGTGCGTACGGGCGATCAGATAGACACCCGCCGTGACCATGGTTGCCGCGTGGATCAGCGCAGAGACCGGCGTCGGACCTGCCATGGCGTCCGCCAGCCAGGTCTGCAACGGCAGCTGTGCGGATTTACCTACCGCGCCGCCAAGCAGCATCAGCGTCGCCCACTGGAGCATATGGTTATCCGTAGCGAAGTGTGCAGGCGCCAGCTCAACCATTTCCCGGAAGTTCAGCGTACCCAGTTCGTTGTAGAGAATGAACAGCCCAAACGCCAGGAACACGTCACCCACACGGGTGATGATAAAGGCTTTCATTGCCGCCGCGCCGTTCTTCGGATCGGTGTAGTAAAAACCGATCAGCAGATAGGAGCAGAGGCCTACCCCTTCCCAGCCCAGATACATCAGCATCAGGTTGTCGGCGAGTACCAGAACCACCATGCTGGCGATAAACAGGTTGGTATAGGCGAAGAAGCGGGAATAGCCCTCTTCTCCGCGCATATACCAGGAGGCGAACATATGGATAAAGAAGCCCACGCCCGTCACCACCGACAGCATCGTCAGCGACAGACCATCCAGCGTCAGGCTGACGCTGATATTGAAATCCCCAACCTGCATCCAGGTCCAGAGCGCCTGGGTGTAAACCGCCTCGCCCTGGGCAAAGAAATCCATTCCGACAAAAAGCGTTACCAGCGCCGCCAGACCGACCGAACCCATGCCGATAGCCGCGGACAGATTTTCTGACCAACGGCCCCGGGAGAAGGCCAGCAGTAAAAAGCCGATAAGCGGAAAGAGTACCGTTAAATAGAGAAGATTCATCCGCGCATCTCGCTCACTTTATCAATGTTAAGGTTCTGGCTGCGGCGATGGAGCTGGAGCAGCAGAGCCAGGCCAATACTCGCCTCGGCCGCCGCCAGGCTTATCGCCAGGATGTACATTACCTGTCCATCCGCCTGTCCCCAGTAGCTTCCTGCGACCACAAATGCCAGCGCAGCGGCGTTGATCATGATTTCGATACTGATCAGCATAAACAGCATATTGCGACGAATGATCACGCCGGTCAGCCCGAGGACAAACAGGATAGCGGCCAGAATCAGGCCATGTTGCAGAGGGATCATGGGTGTTCCTCCATCTTGCTTTTCACGGCATCGGCCGGACGATTGCTTAACACTTCGCCCGGACGCTGTTCGCGACCGATATGGTAAGCCACAACCAGACCCGCCAGCAGCAGCATTGAGGCCAGCTCAACCGCCAGTACATAGGGGCCGAACAGGCTGATGCCGACCGCTTTCGCGTCGATCATGGTGCCGTCTATGCCCTGATCGTTTACGGTCAGGATGGCATAAACAATCACCACCAGCAGAACCAGTGACGCCAGGCCAGGCCCAATCCAGGCCCCCGGCTGAAGCCACTGGCGCTCCTGTTCCTGCACGCTGTCGCCAAGATTAAGCATCATCACCACGAAGACGAACAGCACCATAATGGCGCCAGCGTAAACGATGATCTCCAGCGCGCCCGCAAAGTAGGCTCCCAGCGAAAAAAAGACGCCGGCCACCGAGAGCAGCGAGATGATCAGATAAAGCAGTGCGTAAACCGGATTGGTGTGGGTGATCACGCGTAGCGTGGTCAGTACAGCGATCAGGCCGCAAAGATAAAAAGCGAATTCCATGCCTGGCTCCTTAAGGTAACAAGCCCTTGACGTCGATAGGTTTAGCTTCGTTTTCAGCGGAGCCCTTGTCTTTCCCGTCGATCGCCATACCCGCCATCCGGTAAAAATTATACTCCGGATATTTGCCCGGCCCGGAAATCAGCAGGTCCTCTTTTTCATAGACCAGATCCTGGCGCTTAAACTCGCCCAGCTCAAAGTCTGGGGTAAGCTGAATGGCCGTTGTCGGGCAAGCCTCTTCACACAGCCCGCAAAAGATGCAGCGTGAGAAGTTGATACGAAAGAATTCGGGATACCAGCGGCCATCCTGCATTTCCGCTTTCTGCAGCGAAATACAGCCTACCGGACAGGCTACCGCGCAGAGGTTACAGGCCACGCAGCGCTCCTGACCGTCAGGATCGCGGGTCAGCACGATACGTCCACGGTAACGAGGCGGCAGGTAAACCGGCTCTTCCGGATACATCATGGTTTCCCGCTTGGCGAACGCGTTCATCCCAATCAGAAAGATACTGCGTACCGTGGTGCCAAATCCCACCACAAGGTCTTTTAATGTCATGGTTTACCCCTTACTGCGCGTTGTACAGAATCACTGCGGCAGTGGCCAGCAGGTTCAACAGCGTCAACGGCAGACAAACTTTCCAGCCGAACGACATCACCTGGTCATAGCGCGGACGCGGTAACGCAGCACGAATCAGAATGAACATCATCATGAAGAATGCCGTTTTGATGGCAAACCAGATCACCGGCGGCAGCCACGGACCGTTCCAGCCGCCGAAGAACAGCGTGACGATCAGCGATGAGACGGTAACGATGCCCACGTACTCCCCCACAAAGAACAGGCCGAATTTCATCCCGGCATACTCAATGTGATAGCCATCGGCCAGTTCCTGCTCCGCTTCCGGCTGGTCAAAGGGGTGACGGTGACAGACCGCAACACCCGCAATGGCAAAGGTCAGAAAGCCAAGGAACTGCGGAATAATATTCCACATATGCTGCTGGCTGTTGACGATATCGACCATATTGAACGAGCCAGCCTGCGCCACCACGCCCATCAGCGACAGGCCGAGGAAAACTTCATAGCTCAGCGTCTGCGCCGAAGCACGCATCGCGCCCAGCAGGGAGTATTTGTTGTTGCTGGACCAGCCCGCAAACAGCACGGCATAGACCGCCAGACCCGCCATCATCAGGAAGAACAGCAGACCGATGTTAAGGTCAGCGCCCATCCAGGTGGAGGTCACCGGCACAATTGCCATCGCCAGCAGCAGCGAGGTGAAGGCGATCATCGGCGCTAGCGTAAAGATCACGCGGTCAGTAAAGGGCGGCGTCCAGTCCTCTTTAAAGAACATCTTGATCATGTCCGCCACCAGCTGGAGCGAACCGCCCCAACCCACGCGGTTTGGTCCGTAACGGTTCTGGAACAGGCCAAGCAGACGACGCTCGCCGAAGCTCATAAATGCGCCACAGCCCACCACCACGAACAGGATCACCAGCGCTTTACCGATGGCGATCAGTACATCAATAACTTCCGGTGTCAGCCAGTTCATTGTGCGGCCTCCTGCAGATTGTCAATCCTTGCGCCCGCCAGGAAAGGCGGAATGCCCGGCAGCCCGACGGGAAGGCCAACCTGCCCCGCCTGTAGCGTCTCAGATAAGCGCACCGGCAGGCGCAGGGTTTCGCCCGCGCAGCTGAACTCAATGGCGGTGCCGGCATTGACGCCGAGCTTCATCGCATCAGCAGGGTTTACCATCACATAAGGTTCCGGCATGCGCTGCTGAATAACGGCGGAACGCTGGGTCATCTCTTCGCTGCCAAACAGGTGGAAGTATGGTGCCACACGCCAACTTCCCACCTCACCGGCAAAGGCGTCAGGAACGGCTTCGAACCAGCTCAGCTGTGCATCTCCGGCCTCGAACAGGCGTACGCCCGGATCGCCATTGCGCAGATGCCCGCCCACTTCGTCCTGGAATTTATTCCAGGCCTGCGGGGAGTTCCAGCCCGGTGCCCAGGCAAAGGGGATCTGCGAACGCGGAGCCGATGGCTGGTTGTTCCCTTCCATCGAGAAGGCGAACATGGTGTCTTTATCCTGCGGCTGACGCGGCTCATGCACGCTGATATTGGCACGCATCGCGGTGCGTCCGCTGTAACGGTGTGGTTCACGCGCCAGTTTCTGCCCGCGAATACGGAAGCTGGCATTGGGTGCCGCTTCTCTAATACCGGCCAGTTGCGGCAGCGCTTTAACACAGGCATCGATCACATCATCAAGCTGGCTCCAGTCCACTTCACGGCTGTTGATGGTGCTGTGCAGCGAGTGCAGCCAGCGCCAGCTTTCCAGGATCTGAACGGTGTCATCGTAGTAAGTGGGATCGTATACCTGGAAGAAACGCTGGGCACGCCCCTCCTGGTTCACCAGCGTCCCGTCGCTCTCCGCAAAGCTTGCGCCGGAAAGAAGCAGACCGGCTTTGTCGCTGGTGGCCGTTTGCTGATGATCGATAACGATGACGTTCGCTGCATTGCTCAGGGCCGCATCGACCTTCGCTTTCGCCGCATGACGGTAAAGATCGTTTTCCATGATGATTACCGCATCCGCCGCTCCGCTCTCCAGCTCGTCAAGCGCCGTTTCCAGCGGATGACCGCCAATCAGGCCCAGGCCTACGCTGTTAGCCGCTCCGGCCAGCAGAGTGATGCCAACGTCAGCACCACGCATTTTCAGCGCTCTGGCGACGTTCGCCGCCGCCTGAATCATCGCTTCGCTACCGGAATGCACGCCGGAGATAATCAGCGGCTTTTTCGCGCCGGCCAGCGCCTGCACGACCACATCAATTTTACCGCTCAGCTCACGATCGATGCCGCTGACGGCGGGTGCGGTTTCATCCAGCGCGTTAGCAATGGCGAAGCCCAGACGCGCCTGATCTTCGACCGGTGCGCGGTAGCTCCAGGCGGCGATGTCATCCAGACGCGTCTGGTCAACATTGGTCACAAAGAGCGGATGCTTGGCGTGCTGACCGATGTTCATGATGGCGGCGATCTGCCAGTCCGCCACTTTCTGGGCGGCAGCCATCTGGCGCGCCTTGCCTTTGACAG
The DNA here is from genome assembly GCF_000599885.1 of Pantoea sp. IMH. GTDB lineage: Bacteria > Pseudomonadota > Gammaproteobacteria > Enterobacterales > Enterobacteriaceae > Erwinia. The sequence goes on from NZ_JFGT01000002.1 coordinate 345,092, forward strand.
CCTGACGGACAGAGAGCGCGACGCGAGCGCCGGTCTGGGTTAAATCTTCACCCAGCACCAGCACCGCATCATAACTTTCGATTTCGCGCAGGGTTGGCGTGTGAACGCCGCTGTCGCGCAGCACTTTCAGCATCAGCTCCAGACGCGCCTGTTCGGCGGCAGGAATACCGGTTGAGAAGTTTTCCGCGCCTACCAGTTCACGCAGGGCAAAGTTGCTTTCCACGCTGGCGCGGGCAGAGCCGATACCGATAATTTTTTTCGCCTGACGCAGCACGTCCGCTGCCCCCTGCATCGCCTGCTCTGCATTCAGCGCGATCAAATCGCTGCCGCGTCGCTGAACAGGCTGGCGTGGACGATCTTTCGCGTTGACGTAGCCATAGCCAAAACGACCCCGATCGCAGAGGAAGTACTGGTTTACGGTGCCGTTATAGCGGTTTTCAATACGGCGCAGCTCGCCGTAGCGCTCGCCCGGGCTGGTATTACAGCCCACGCTGCACTGCTGGCAGATGCTGGGCGCATACTGCATATCCCACTTACGGTTATAGCGTTCTGAGTGGGTTTTATCGGTGAATACGCCGGTGGGGCAAACTTCCACCAGGTTACCGGAGAATTCACTTTCCAGCGTGCCGTCTTCCGGACGACCGAAGTAGACATTATCGTGCGCGCCGTATACGCCCAGATCGGTGCCATCTGCGTAATCTTTGTAGTAACGCACACAGCGGTAGCAGGCGATACAGCGGTTCATTTCGTGTGAAATAAACGGTCCGAGATCCTGATTGCGGTGTGTACGTTTAGTGAAGCGGTAGCGGCGGAAGCTGTGGCCGGTCATCACGGTCATATCCTGAAGATGGCAGTTACCGCCTTCCTCACAGACCGGACAATCGTGCGGGTGGTTGGTCATCAGCCACTCAACGACGCTCTGACGAAACTCTTTCGCTTCCCCATCATCAATGGAGATAAAGGTGCCGTCGGTGGCCGGTGTCATACAGGACATCACCAGGCGACCGCGGGTATCTTCGGCATTTTGAAATTGCTTTACCGCGCACTGGCGGCAGGCACCAACGCTACCGAGCGCCGGGTGCCAGCAAAAATAAGGAATATCCAGACCGAGGGAGAGGCAAGCCTGTAACAGGTTGTCCGCACCATCGACATCATATTCTTTACCGTCTACATGTATTGTAGCCATAGTGAACATGCTTCCGTAAGGCTCTTAACGAGCGTTAAACACAATTCTTTTTTACCCTGCAACGGTGTTAGCTGCTGCGCGCTTTTATCCCGGTAGTCTGGTCAATTCAGCTGCCGGGTGCGCATTTTCAAGCTGCCTTGCAGCCTGAGAACGACTGGGTAAAATCAGCGATAATTCTCTTCGCTTCTGGTCTACCAGCGCGCCTTCAGCAGGTTTGCCTGGATGCCTGCGATCGCGTGCGCGTTGCTGTATACCTGCGGGGCAATACCGGCTTCGAACTCATCGCGGAAATATTTAATCGCGCTTTGCAGTGGCTCTACGGCGCCCGGTGCGTGGGCGCAAAAGGTCTTGCCCGGACCGAGCTGGCGGCAGAGTTGCAACAGCGTCTCGATGTCACCGGGCTGCCCTTCTTTGCGCTCCAGCGCGCGCAGGATTTTCACGCTCCACGGCAGTCCGTCACGGCAAGGCGTACACCAGCCGCAGGATTCACGGGCGAAGAACTCTTCCAGATTACGTACCAGCGATACCATGTTGATCTCGTGGTCAACGGCCATCGCCAGCGCCGTACCCAGACGGCTTCCGGCTTTGCCGATGCTGGCAAATTCCATCGGCAGGTCGAGGTGCGCCTCGGTAAGGAAATCCGTGCCCGCGCCACCCGGCTGCCAGGCTTTGAATTTCAGCCCGTCACGCATGCCGCCGGCATAGTCTTCGAGGATTTCACGTGCGGTCGTGCCGAACGGCAGCTCCCAGAGGCCCGGGTTTTTCACCCGGCCAGAGAAGCCCATCATCTTGGTGCCGGTATCGTCACTTTTGGAGATGTTTTTGTACCATTCGACGCCGTTCGCCAGAATAGCCGGCACGTTAGACAGCGTTTCCACGTTATTAACGCAGGTCGGCTTGCCCCAGGCACCTGCTGTCGCCGGGAATGGTGGCTTGGAACGCGGATTAGCGCGGCGGCCTTCCAGCGAGTTAATCAGTGCGGTTTCTTCTCCGCAGATATAACGTCCTGCGCCGGTATGCACGATCAGCTCGAAGTCGAAACCGGTACCCAGAATATTTTTACCGAGATAACCGGCTTCGGTCGCTTCGGCAATGGCGCGGCGGAGATTTACCGCGGCCTCAATATATTCGCCGCGCAGGAAGATGTAGCCCCGGTACGCCTTAAGCGCAAAGGCGCTGATCAGCATGCCTTCCACCAGCTGGTGCGGCAATTGCTCCATCAGCAGGCGATCCTTATAGGTGCCCGGCTCCATTTCGTCCGCGTTGCAAAGCAGGTAGCGGATGTTCATGGATTCATCTTTCGGCATCAGGCTCCACTTCAGCCCGGTGGAGAACCCCGCACCACCGCGCCCTTTCAGCCCGGAATCTTTGACGGCTGCAACAATCTCATCCTGCGACATCGTCTTCAGCGCTTTTTCAGCACCTGCATAGCCATTCTTGCTGCGGTACTCATCGAAAAATACCGGCTGCTTGTCGTCGCGCAGGCGCCAGGTTAGCGGATGCGTTTCCGCAGTCCGGACAATCTGTTTCACTGTCATTGATACTGCTCCAGCAGGTTGACGATATTTTCCGGCGTCAGGTGAACATGGGTATCTTCATCCACCATCATCGTCGGGCCTTTGTCGCAGTTGCCGAGGCAGCAGGTTGGCAGCAGCGTGAAGCGTCCATCCGCCGTGGTCTGACCTGGCTTGATCTTCAAATTCTCTTCCAGCGCGGCCTGAATGCCCTGAAAACCGGTAATGTGACAGACCACGCTGTCGCAGTAGCGGATCACGTGGCGGCCTACCGGCTGACGGAAGATCTGGCTGTAGAATGTCGCGACGCCTTCAACATCGCTGGCCGGTATCCCTAACACCTCAGCGATGGCGTTAATGGCACCATCCGGTACCCAGCCGCGCTGTTTCTGAACGATTTTCAGCGCTTCAATAGAGGCCGCGCGGGCATCTTCGTAGTGGTGCTTTTCATGCTCAATCGCGTCATGCTCTGCCGCGCTCAGCACAAAAGCGTCGTTATCCTCGATCGTTTCGATCGCAATTCTTTGATCGTGCATAATTAGCGGTCCACGTCTGACATAACAAAATCGATACTACCGAGGTACACGACAAGGTCGGATACCAGGCTGCCGTTGATCACCGAAGGGATCTGCTGCAGGTGCGGGAAGCTAGGCGTGCGCACCCGGGTGCGGTAGCTCATGGTGCTGCCGTCGCTGGTCAGGTAGTAGCTGTTAATCCCTTTCGTCGCTTCAATCATCTGGAAGGACTCATTGGCCGGCATCACCGGACCCCATGAAACCTGCAGGAAGTGCGTAATCAGGGTTTCGATATGCTGCAGCGTGCGCTCCTTCGGCGGCGGCGTGGTCAGCGGATGATCCGCCTTAAACGGACCGGCTGGCATATTTTTCAGACACTGCTCAAGAATGCGCATGCTCTGACGCATCTCTTCCATTTTCAGCATCACGCGGCTGTAGGCGCAGCTGACGCCATCGCCGATCGGCACTTCAAAATCGAAATGCTCATAGCCCGAATAAGGACGCCATTTACGCACGTCGAAGTCCAGTCCGGTAGCGCGCAGGCCAGCACCGGTGGTGCCCCATGCCAGCGCTTCATCCAGACCGTAGGCCGCGACGCCTTTAGAACGGCCAATCAGCACGCTGTTTTTCAGCGCGGTCTGCTCGTAAGCCTTCAGACGCTTCGGCATCCAGTCGAGGAATTCACGCAGCAGACGCTCCCAGCCTTTCGGCAGATCGTGCGCCACACCGCCGATACGGAACCAGGCCGGATGCATACGAAAACCGGTAATTGCTTCGACCACGTCATAAATTTTCTGACGGTCGGTAAAGGCAAAGAAGACCGGAGACATCGCCCCGACGTCCTGAATAAATGTCGAAATGTAGAGCAGGTGGCTGTTGATGCGGAAAAGCTCTGAGAGCATCACGCGGATCACTTCCACGCGCTCCGGCACCTTAATTCCGGCCAGTTTTTCAACGGCCAGCACGTAAGGCATTTCATTGACGCAGCCGCCAAGGTATTCGATACGGTCCGTGTAAGGAATGTAGCTGTGCCACGACTGGCGCTCGCCCATTTTTTCCGCACCGCGATGGTGATAGCCGATGTCCGGTACACAGTCGACGATCTCTTCACCGTCAAGCTGGAGGACTATGCGGAAAGCACCGTGCGCAGAGGGGTGGTTAGGGCCGAGGTTGAGGAACATAAAGTCCTCGGTATCCGTTCCGCGCTTCATTCCCCACTCTTCGGGTTTGAAGGTCATCTGCTCCATCGCCAGATCTTCCGTCTGCTTAGTCAGCTGGAACGGATCGAATTCAGTGGCGCGAGCCGGATAATCTTTACGCAGCGGATGCCCTTCCCAGTCCTGCGGCATCATGATGCGTGTCAGGTGTGGATGCCCGTCAAAGGTCACACCAAACATTTCCCAGGTTTCGCGCTCGTACCAGTTGGCGTTAGCGAAAATGCTGGTCAGCGTCGGCAGATGCAGATCGTTTTCGGACAACGCCACCTTGAGCATAATGTCGCGATTACGTTCAATGGATAACAGATGGTAGAAAACGGAAAAATCCGCAGCAGGTAATCCCGCACGGTGGGTACGAAGACGCTCATCCATCCCGTGAAGGTCATAAAGCATCACATAAGGTTTCGGCAGCTTGCGCAGAAACGTAATCACTTCCAGTAACTGTTCACGCTTCACCCAAACCACCGGCACGCCGGTACGGGTTGGCTGAACGGTAAAGGCCTCTGGCCCAAAACGGTTACGCAGCTCGCCAATCACCGGGTCGTCCAGATGATCGCGTGTTTGCCATTCCGGCTGAGCGAGGTCTTGCGTGGTTAAATCTGTCATAAGTCGTTCACCATGTGGGCCTGCGTGCAGGCACTCAGTATTGGCGTCAGGAGGGGCCGCGCGCGTGTTTTGATTTTTGTCCGCCGCAGCAGGCCCGATCCATAAACTACTTTATCCCTCTGTCGGGACGTTGTGGGTTCAGCGTCGTTTTCTCCCCGCCCGCTGATACAAATTCTGCACATCAGGAGGGAAAGTTTCACCGGCTTACTGCAACGTCCACGGCGGGGATATCGCTTAAATTTCGTCTGGCGTACGCAGCGTGGTGACCGCGATGCGTTCACCCTGCTTTCTTTCACGCTCAGACTGCATATTGGCGCGGTAGACGCCCTGGTCACCCACGACCCAGGAAAGCGGACGGCGCTCTTTGCCAATCGATTCCTGGAGCAGTAAAAGCGCCTGCATATAAGCTTCAGGGCGCGGCGGGCAGCCAGGGATGTACACATCAACAGGCAGGAATTTGTCTACGCCCTGCACCACGGAGTAGATATCGTACATGCCGCCTGAGTTTGCGCAGGCCCCCATAGAGATCACCCACTTTGGCTCCAGCATCTGATCGTAGAGACGCTGGATCACCGGTGCCATCTTGGTAAAGGGCGTACCGGCAACCACCATAAAGTCAGCCTGACGCGGCGAGGCACGAATGACTTCGGAACCAAAACGCGCCACGTCATGCACCGAGGTGAATGACGTGGTCATTTCAACGTAACAACACGAAAGACCGAAGTTAAACGGCCAGAGAGAATTTTTACGTCCCCAGTTCACCATGTCGTGCAGGGCGTGTTCCAGCTTGCCCATGTAGACGCTCTGGTGAACGTGCTTCTCCAGGGGATCGCTCACAATCTCCTGTTTCTGAAGGGGATAACGGTCATTCTCACCGTTCGGGTCCGCGCGGGTGAGCGTATAGTCCATCTTAATGCCTCGCTATTACTGCGTATGACGTTTGGAATGCGAAATGGTGGTTGGCTTGACCACGATGCGACGTGGAGCAGGAGCCCAATCCAGCGCACGGATACGCGCCAGATAAACCAGACCAGCAAGCAGTACCAAAATGAAGATTGCGGCTTCCACAAAGCCGACCCATCCGCTTTCGCGAATAGCGGTCGACCATGCGTATAAATAGAGGGCTTCAACGTCAAAGATGACGAAGAACATCGCGACAAGATAAAACTTGGCGGACATGCGTAGTTTAGCGGTGCCGACCGGCGCAGCGCCGGATTCGAAAGGCGTATTGGTGTAGCGGCCGCGAGCTTTACCGCCCAGGAACCAGGCGCCGGCGAGCATTGCGCAGCATAAACCAACGGAGACGATCAGAAATACAGCAAATGCCCAGTGATGAGCGATAACTTCAGTGGTCGTTGACATACTCTCTGCTTAACTTAAAAGGTGGCGCTTGGCGTCCTGCTCTGTAACGGCAGTTTACGCACCACATTGTTTCAAGGGAAAGATGAAAAACCTTATAAACTTTGCCGTCTTTAATGATTAAGCAGCAATTTTATGGGGTTTTTTACTCCTTTCTATAACCTTTTGTCAACTTGGACAAAAGTATCCACACGTTAATTTACACCAATAGCATTTATTTAACATCCATCGCATGTTAATTGAGCTAAATCGTGTCAGTTTACCCATTCGTTAGTCAGCCTGGCGGGTCATGCGTTGCGTGGATGCTGGAGTTAACCCTTCTATTCTCGCAGGAAACCCGCGCTTTTCCTGCCCCTTATCAGGGTTATTTTTTTGATCCAGAGCACACTTTTGGCTTTTATGAAGCAAAAACAACCGCTGCAATCTGTGCAAAATCAATTCATCCTAAGATTAGCAGATGGACAAAACTCCGCCTCAGCGATGTTAAAAATTGTGTATGCATAAGCAGCAGTGCGACAGCAAAGTGCCATAATTATCGCGAAAAAAAGGGAAAAAACAGGCATAAAAAAGCCTTCCGATCGACAGAGCAATCAGAAGGCCTGTTTTACAAGTTTAGAATAACGCAGCGCATCTCAGCAGGGTACGCTAACGATTGCGCGTGCTGGCTTATTCCTCTTCGTCGGGAAACGACGCGCCGTTCTGGTCAGCAGCAGTCAGGTTATAAGGATCGTTGCTTGACTCCATAGCGTTGAAGATCGCCAGCGCCAGCTCGTTATCGCTTTCAGGATTGCGGCAAAGCAGATATTCGGTGTCAGGCAGCATCGGCAGACCTTCAGCCGCACCCATAACACGCAGCTCCGGGCTCATCATTTCAACAGGTCGTGCGGTGACGCCCAGTCCCGCTTTCACCGCTGCGCGAACGGCAGCAAGCGTAGAGGCGACATAAGAGATACGCCATGGGATGCCCGCTTCGTTGAGATGGTCAATGGCCATATCACGATACGGGCTCGGTTCATCCAGCAGCACCAATGGAATCGCCTCTCCACGCTGGAAGATATAGTCCGCCGCGCAGTACCACAACGTTGGGGAAGTGCGGAGCACCTGCCAGGTAAAGTTCATCGGGCTTGAAGTGGTCACAACCAGATCGACTTCTCCCTGGTTGAGCATTTCCATCATGAAAGGGTTGCGCTTAACCCTGACATCGATGGCCAGCTTAGGATAAACCGAGGTCACACGATTTAACAGGAAAGGCAGAATGGTATCTGAGGTATCGTCAGAAGCGCCGATGGTCAGCACGCCCTGGATATTGCTATACATCAGAGAGGTACAGGCTTCGTCATTGAAGCGTAAAATTTTACGCGCATAACCCAGCAGCTGAATCCCATGCTCTGTCAGTAATTTATTGCGTCCATGTCTTGCAAACAGCTCTTTGCCTACCAATTGCTCCAGGCGCTGCATCTGCTGGCTTACCGCCGACTGGGTTCTGCATACCGCTGCAGCCGCAGCCGCAAAGGTGTTCAGATCCGCAACGGCAACAAACGTTCTTAGCAGATCGAGGTCAAGATTCAGGATCGGACGATTTGCACTAGTCATGTTTTCTTCACTTTATAAGATTTTTAAAAACTACTACCCTGGTGTTATTACCTGCCATATCAAAAGGATATAACGATAATCAATGCGTAATGGTCGGGTATGACGTCGCCCGTTGCATTACTCTGACAGATGCGAAAGCCCCATATGCCCACGGCTGAAGACCGGAAGCGGGAAACAGGATGACGCATCTGATACATTACTGATGCATGCTTAACTGGCCCATAAGCCAGAAGCAACGCTATGTACTGATCGATCGCTACCACCTGTGGCGGTAAAAAGTCGAATGACAGCCCATAAACGAGAAACTATTTTTTATAACGAAACAACCGGACGCGGTGGTGACCGCCGATTAATATTAAATTTTACTAACCAATCAAGGGGGTCAAATCGCCGATTATATTATCACTTTGCGGGGGGTATCGGCTACAGATACGTCTGAACATTATCCTGACATACTGTCGCTTATTTTTTAAGCCTAAAAGCGCTTATTCTTATCAGTAAAATAAGATTTTATCCACGAAAGCCCGTCACAAAAGGGTTGTTAAGAAAAAATTTATCTTTACATACCCCTGAGCGCAGCAGTGTTAATTTTTGCTTACATAGCATCCCTTTTTTACGCTAACGCATGCCCGAAAACCACCCGCTCAAAAAACAACCAACCAGTGAAGGATTATTTCATAATTACAAAATGCATCAATCCATCAGTTTTAACTGAATATTGTCTCGTAAAATCGCCTATACAGAAAAACACCTTTACAGTTCCAGGCATAATTTCAGTGGTTAATACTTACTAAAGTCATATATTCAGTATTTATTTCCAGTTAATAAATATTATTCCGCATGCCCTCCGTTTCCTTCCGTAAAAGCACAGCTATCACACCAAACACGAAGCCTGTGCTTCAAAAGCGATGATGGGAGGAGTACATTGTGCAGGTTTAGATTCCACGGCAGGAACGCAGTTCTGCCAGTTAAGGCGAGAGAAATGACCCCAATTGATAAATCCGGCAAGCTGGATAATGTCTGCTACGATATTCGCGGTCCGGTACTGAAAGAAGCAAAACGGCTTGAGGAAGAAGGGAATAAAGTCCTTAAGCTGAATATCGGAAACCCTGCCCCCTTTGGCTTTGAAGCCCCCGATGAAATTCTTGTCGATGTCATCCGCAACCTGCCCAGCTCGCAGGGTTACTGCGATTCTAAAGGGCTCTACTCCGCCCGCAAAGCTATCGTGCAGCATTATCAGGCACGGGAAATGCGGGAGATGACGGTTGAGGATGTTTACATAGGCAACGGCGTCTCTGAGCTGATCGTACAGTCGATGCAGGCACTGCTTAACAGCGGCGATGAAATGCTGGTACCCGCGCCGGATTATCCGCTCTGGACGGCAGCGGTTTCTCTCTCCAGCGGCAAAGCGGTGCATTACCTGTGCGATGAGTCCGCAGGTTGGTTCCCGGACCTGGACGACATTCGCAGTAAAATTACGCCCCGTACGCGCGGCATCGTGATCATCAACCCGAATAACCCAACAGGTGCCGTTTACAGCAAAGCGCTTCTGCTGGAAGTGGTTGAACTGGCCCGCCAGCATAACTTGATCATTTTTGCAGACGAGATCTACGACAAAATTTTGTATGACGCGGCCCAGCATCACTCGATTGCCGCGTTAGCGCCCGATCTGCTTACCATCACGTTTAACGGCCTGTCAAAAACCTACCGCGTGGCCGGTTTCCGTCAGGGATGGATGGTCCTGCACGGCCCGAAAAAGCATGCGAAAGGCTATATCGAGGGGCTGGAGATGCTCGCCTCGATGCGTCTGTGTGCCAATGTCCCGGCCCAGCATGCGATTCAGACCGCGCTGGGGGGCTATCAGAGTATCAGTGAGTTTATTGTGCCTGGCGGCAGGCTGTATGAGCAGCGTCAGCGCGCCTGGGAACTGATCAATGATATTCCCGGCGTCAGCTGCGTGAAACCCGACGGCGCGCTCTATATGTTTCCAAAAATCGACGCCAAAAAATTCAATCTGCATGACGATCAGAAAATGGTGCTCGACTTCCTTTTACAGGAGAAAGTCCTGCTGGTACAGGGATCGGCATTTAACTGGCCATGGCCGGATCATGTGCGTATTGTCACCCTGCCCCATGTCAACGATCTGGAAATGGCGATCGGCAAGTTTGACCGTTTTTTAAGTGGTTACCGACAGTAACGGCCATTTATTTCCTGAACATCGCTAACGTTGCAGACGTTAAGCGATACTGAATGGAATAAGGTCTTTGGGGAGCCGGTCCGTTTCCGGCTCCCGCTGCCAACGCACAGGAAAACGTATCAGATGAAACAGAGCCATTTTTTTGCCCATCTCTCCCGCCTGAAACTGATCAACCGCTGGCCGCTGATGCGCAATGTGCGCACTGAGAATGTCTCCGAACACAGTTTGCAAGTGGCGATGGTTGCTCACGCGCTGGCGGTGATTAAAAACCAGAAATTCAACGGCAATCTCAACGCCGAGCGCATTGCGCTGATGGCGATGTATCATGATGCAAGTGAAGTGCTGACCGGGGATCTGCCTACGCCGGTGAAGTATTACAACGCAGAGATCGCCCGCGAGTATAAAAAAATCGAGAAAATCGCCCAGTTGAAGCTTATCGACATGCTGCCTGAGGAGCTACGCTCCGCCTACCGTCCCCTGCTGGATGAGCAGCAGCATAGCGAAGCGGAAACCGCTATCGTCAAGCAGGCCGACGCGCTTTGCGCTTATCTGAAGTGCCTGGAAGAACTCGCCGCGGGTAATCATGAATTTCAGCTGGCTAAAGCCCGTCTGGAGAAGACGCTGACGCTACGTCACAGCCCTGAAATGGACTATTTCGTCGAGGTGTTTGTACCAAGCTTCAGCCTTTCACTGGATGAAATCAGCCAGGAATCGCTGTGACGTCGGCTACGTCAGCGTGATTGCCGGCCAGTCCACTCCGGCTTTCTTTGCAGCGACAGAGAGATTATCCGGCGGCTTAAAAGGGAAACAGCAACGGTACCAGCAGCACGCTGACTAGCATGATCAGCAGGGTAAAGGGCACCCCGATTTTTACATAATCACTGAATTTATAGCCGCCAGGCCCCAGCACCAGCGTGTTTACCGGCGATGAGACCGGTGTCATAAAGGCGGCGGAAGCGGCCACGGCGATAATCAGCGTAAAGGGATAGGGTGAGACGCCCATCTGCTGCGCTGCCGCGACGCCAACGGGAGCCATCAGTACAGCCGTCGCGGTATTGGAGATAAATAACCCGATGATGGCGCAGAGCGCAAACAGGCACAGCAGCATAACGCGTGGGCTGCGATCCCCCGCCACGCTCATTAACCCCTCAACAATCAAGGCGATCCCGCCCGTTTTTTGTAGCGCCAGCGCAAAGGGCATCATACCGACGATCAGGATGATACTGGGCCAGTGAATCGCCTTCCAGGCGCTCTCCATATCAATACAGCGAAATTTACCCATTAACAGGCAGGCGATCAGCGCCGCGATCGGGTTTGGAATTTCTTTTGTCAGCATCATCGCCACCATCAGAGCAAGACAGAACAGCGCATGCGGTGCCTGACTGTGCGCGGGCACAACTTCATCCACTTCCGCTGGCAGATTCAGGATAATCAGATCGCGCTTTTGCTGCTGAAGCTGGCGGATTTTCTTCCAGTCGCCAATGACCAGCAGGCTGTCGCCCAGTTCCAGCGCCAGATCGGTCAGAGCGCCCTCGACGAGTTCCCCGCGCCGCCGGAGTCCCACCACGCTGAGGCCATAGCGGGAGCGAAAGGCCACCTCGCGTAAGGTTTTCCCTGAGAGTTCAGATTCCGGCAGCACCAGCGCTTCGGCCATCCCGACGTCCTGAGCCCGTTCGGAAAAATATTCGCCGCGCAGGATCATCGGCTCCAGCCTCTGCTCGCTGCAAAATTCCCGCAGATCGATTTCCGCCGCTGACATATCGATCAACAGAATGTCGCGCGCGCGAAATTCGGTCGTTCCCGTTACCGGCACCATAACCCGACGGAATTTGCGCCAGCGTTCAAGCCCAACCACATTGACGCTGTAGCGTTCACGAAGCTGCAAGTCATCCAGTCGGTGACCAATCAGCGGCGATCCCTGACGTATCGCCAGACGCCGGGCGCGGCCGCTGAGCCGATAGTCGCGGATCAAGTCGCGTATAGTGCGACGGCTATTTTTAATCGCCCCGGTTTCGTCGGCGGGCGTCACCAGCCAGAAGCGGGCTATCAGCATATAGCCGATGCCCAGCAGCAGCGCGACCAACCCCACGGGCGTGACATCGAAGAAGCCAAATCCGCTCAGCCCTTCACGAACCAGCTCACTGTTCACCACCAGATTAGGCGGTGTGGCGACCAACGTCAGCATGCCGCTGATTAAGCCCGCGAAGCTCAGCGGCATCATCAGCCGGCCTGGCGAACTTTTCATTCGGGCGGAGACGCTGAGAACAACCGGGATAAAGATTGCCACCACGCCGGTTGAGCTCATAAAAGCTCCCAGGCCGGCCACGGTGAGCATCAGCAGTACCAGCATTTTACTTTCGCTGTCACCGGCCATTTTGATCAACCATTCACCCAGCTTCAGCGCCACGCCGGTACGCACCAGCCCTTCGCCGATCACGAAGAGCGCGGCGATAAGAATAACGTTAGGATCGCTGAAGCCACGCGTGGCTTCTTCAAGGCTGAGCGTGCCGCTCAGGACAAAAACGACAATGACCAGTAGCGCCACGACATCCATGCGTAGCTTGCCGTTGATAAACAGCAGAATGGTCACCAGCAGCAGTGTGAGTACCCAGATAAGATCGTTGTTCACAATGATTCTCTGTACGGAGGGAGAGTGCAGTACAGAGCTTGCCATAAAATTAACCCCGCAATAGCGGGGTTAAATCATGCCTTAGTGTTTGCGATGCACATCAATCGTGCCATCCGGGTTTTTATTGATGATTAACTCCTCCAGCGAGTGAAGAACCATGTCCACATCTTCCAGCCGCGGCGAACCGGCTGGCGGATTAACGGCAACAACGTGGGCACCTGCCGCCAGGCCGGAAAGAATCCCCGCTGCGGCATCTTCCACTACCACACACTCTTCCGGCTCCAGCGCCAGCAGCTGTGCGCCAAGCAGGTAGGCATCTGGCTCAGGTTTGCCGTTCTGTATCCGCTCTGCCGTCACCATCTCTTCCGGCTCAGGCAGACCGGCAGCCTTGCGGCGCGCGGAAGCAACCGGCAACGATCCCGAGGTCACAATCAGCCAGGGAATGCCAAGCTCATCCAGGGTAGCGAGCAGCTGAAGCGCGCCGGGCAGCGCGGTGATGCCATCGGTGTCTTCCGCTTCAATCTTCTCCAGCGCAACAAACTCCTGCTGTATCGCCTCTTCTGACGCCCCTGCCATAAAATGGCGCAATGAGGTAATGGCCTGCTTGCCGTGAATAAAGTTCAGCACCTCACTGGTGGCGATGCCATGCTGAGATGCCCAGTTGCTCCAGGCGCGTTCGACAACCGGTAACGAATCCACCAGCGTGCCGTCCAGATCAAACAGAAAACCTTTACACTTCACGACGTTTTTCCTTCTCAGGCGTTGATAACTTGTGCGATTTCATTCGCACTCAGATGATACTGTCTTGGACAAGTGTGCCACACGGTGAGCATCCGTTGATACTTTTCCCACATCGGCGTCTGCGCATTGAAGCCGTGAATCCCGGCATCGAACTGCGTATAACGGCCTTCAACATGCACCATAAACCGCACATAGCCGAGATACTGCGCCTCGGTGGCGGCATCAAAGCCAGGGAATTTAAGGCGACGTTCTTCCAGAACGGTGGGATCCTTGAGGTTTGACCAGGAGACATGCAGCGCGTGATGCATCTCCATTATATCGATAATGGTGCGACAAACTGCTTCTGGCAGCGCGCCCATCTCGTGGTCAAACTCACGCATCTGCAGGCCGTAACCGCGCTCAACGATCGTCTGCTGACGATGGTAGCGCTCAGCATTATCGGGGTCGAGCAGGCTCATTATCCGGTACTGATTGGAGAGGATTAAACGCTGAGCATGGGTCATTTCCATCATTAACTCCTGTGTCGCAGTGGACAATTTGAAATCTGAGGGGATGACGCAAGAATTGCACAACCCGCGAGAAGGCGGAATGGCAAGCTGATGCTTCTTTGATGCAAACCGGGTTTTCTTCTGATCAAAGTGAAAACCCGGTTCAGACTGGCGGCTTACAGCTTATCGAGGAAGGATTTATCCAGCTGCTTGAAGGCGCGTTTCAGCACGTCGGCCAGCGCCTGATAGGTTGGCGTGCCTTCAACAGGCGCGATGGCCTGTCCGGCTTCCTGGAGCTTCACCCGAACTTCATGAAACCAGCTCAGCAGCGTCGGCGGAAGTGGCGTCACCGAACGTTTGCCGAGCCACCACAGCCCCTGCAGCGGCAGGCTGCAGGCAAACAGCGCCGTGGCAATGGCCGGGCCAAGCTGACCGCCAAGCGCGATCTGCCAGGTGAGCGTGAAAACGGCGAGCGGCGGCATAAAGCGAATGGCAAAACGTGTGGCACGGCTGACCCGGTTTTCAGGGAACATCGGTGCCAGGCGCTTGTCGACGGGCCACGTCTTCATATAGTGCTGTCCGCGCTGGAACAATTTAAACCAACCGACCGAGCCGGATTCATTCGCCATGGCTGACCTCAACTTCATAGATAATTTTTAAACAAAAAAGATAATCGAACAACTTTACCTGACAAAATTCAAAATATTTTGTCTTTATGCGGCGCTCTGGTTATCCTGTGCGCGTTTGTTGTCTGGCTGTTAAGAGGTTGCTATCGGCGCTAATGAGAGAAACCGCTTTTACCGCAAATTTCAAAAATTTATGCAAAATTTCTAAATTTTTTTTGCTTTCGGACAAATTTCTTCGTCTGCATGACCTTCATCATTAATGTACCAGCTTTCATGCGCTACGCTGATAGTCTGATTGAGTTTTTTTTCGCCACTTTTTAATCAATAGGACCTTCCATGTCGAGTAAGTTAATACTGGTTCTGAACTGCGGCAGTTCTTCCCTTAAGTTCGCCATCATCGATCCGGCAAACGGTGAAGAATTCCTCTCCGGTTTAGCCGAATGTTTCCACCTGCCCGAAGCCCGCATTAAATGGAAAATGGAAGGCGGTAAACAGGAAGCCGCTCTGGGTGCAGGCGCTGCGCACAGTGAAGCCCTTAACTTTATCGTTAAAACTATTCTGGCACAAAAAACCGAGCTGTCAGCACAAATTACGGCGATCGGCCACCGCATCGTGCACGGCGGCGAAAAACTGACGCAGTCCGTGATTATCGATCGCGACGTTATTCAGGGTATTAAAGATGCCTCATCTTTTGCGCCGCTGCATAACCCAGCCCACCTGATCGGTATTGAGGAAGCGATGAAAAACTTCCCGCACCTCTCCGATAAAAACGTGGCCGTGTTTGATACCGCGTTCCATCAGACCATGCCAGAAGAATCCTATCTTTATGCGCTGCCCTACTCGCTTTATAAAGAGCATGGTGTCCGCCGCTACGGCGCGCACGGCACCAGTCACTACTATGTGACTCATGAAGCGGCCAAAATGCTGAACAAGCCGCTGGCCGAACTCAATATTATTACCTGTCACCTGGGTAACGGCGGTTCCGTTTCGGCTATCCGTAACGGTGAGTGCGTGGATACCTCTATGGGCCTGACGCCGCTGGAAGGCCTGGTGATGGGGACCCGCTCCGGCGATATCGACCCCGCGATCATCTTCTTCCTGCACGACACGCTGGGTATGAGCGTGGATGCGATCAACAAGCTGCTGACCAAAGAATCTGGCCTGCTGGGCCTGACGGGCGTGACCAGCGACTGCCGCTATGTGGAAGAGAACTACACCACCAAAGAAGACGCTAAACGTGCGATGGATGTGTTCTGTCACCGTCTGGCGAAGTACATCGGATCTTATACCGCCCTGATGGAAGGCCGTCTCGATGCGGTCGTTTTCACCGGCGGTATCGGTGAAAATGCGGCGATGGTGCGTGAACTGACGCTGGCCAAACTGAGCCTGCTCGGCTTTGAGGTCGATCACGAACGCAATCTGGCCGCGCGCTTCGGCAAAGCCGGATTTATCAATAAAGAAGGCACCCGCCCGGCGGTCATTATTCCGACCAATGAAGAGTTGGTCATCGCCCGGGACGCAAGCCGTCTGACCACCGCCTAATCCGGTCTTCTCCGTCAGCTCAGGCTGGCGGAGTCGTTTCTGACACCACGCAACTTTATTGAGGTTAACCGTGTCCCGTACCATTATGTTAATCCCGACCGGCACCAGCGTCGGTCTCACCAGTATCAGCCTCGGCGTGATCCGCGCCATGGAACGCAAAGGCGTTCGTCTCAGCGTCTTTAAACCCATCGCCCAGCCGCGCGCGGGTGGCGATACGCCCGATCAAACCACCAACATCATCCGTAAGAACTCCTCGATCCCGGCGGCCGAGCCGCTGCCGATGAGCCGCGTTGAGTCGCTGCTGGGTTCAAACCAGCAGGATGTGCTGATGGAAGAGATCATCAAGCGCTACCACGAAAATACCAAAGATGCGGAAGTGGTGCTGGTTGAAGGCCTGGTGCCGACCCGTAAGCACCAGTTCGCCTCGTCGCTGAACTATGAAATCGCCAAAACGCTGAATGCGGAAATCGTCTTCGTCACCGCGCTGGGTAACGATTCGCCTGCGCAGTTGAAAGAGCGTATCGAAGTGACGCAGAGCAGCTTCGGTGGCAGCAAAAATAAAAACATCACCGGCGTGATTATCAACAAGCTGAACGCGCCCGTTGATGAACAGGGACGCACCCGTCCCGATCTTTCTGAAATCTTTGATGATTCCAACAAAGCGAGCGTCGCCAACATCGATCCTAAGCAGCTGTTCGCCAACAGCCCGCTGCCGGTCCTCGGCTGCGTGCCATGGAGCTTTGAGCTGATTGCCACACGCGCCATTGATATGTGCCGCCATCTCAACGCTGAGGTGATCAACGAGGGCGATATCGCCACACGCCGCGTGAAATCGGTTACCTTCTGTGCCCGCAGCCTGCCGCATATGCTGGAGCATTTCCGCCCCGGCTCTCTGCTCGTCACCTCCGCAGATCGTCCTGATGTGCTGGTTGCCGCCTGCCTGGCGGCCATGAACGGCGTGGAAATTGGCGCCATTCTGCTGACCGGCGGTTATCAGATTGATGAGCCGATTCGTAAACTGTGTGAACGCGCCTTTGCCACCGGCCTGCCGGTATTTATGGTGAAAACGAACACCTGGCAGACCTCACTGAGCCTGCAGAGCTTTAATCTGGAAGTGCCAAGCGATGATACCCAGCGCGTAGAACGTGTGCAGGAGTATGTGGCCAGCCACATCGACTCCGACTGGGTGGAGTCACTCACCGCCACCTCAGAACGCAGCCGCCGTCTCTCGCCGCCAGCCTTCCGCTATCAGCTGACCGAGCTGGCGCGTCAGGCAGGTAAACGCATCGTTCTGCCGGAAGGCGACGAGCCTCGTACGGTAAAAGCGGCCGCGATCTGTGCTGAGCGCGGCATCGCTACCTGCGTGCTGCTGGGCAATCCGGATGAAATACAGCGTGTGGCGGCCGTTCAGGGCGTCGAGCTGGGAGCCGGTATTGAGATTGTGGATCCGGAAGTGGTGCGCGAGAACTATGTTGCCCGCCTGGTCGAGCTGCGTAAAAACAAAGGGATGACCGAAGTGGTTGCCCGCGAGCAGCTGGAAGACAATGTGATGCTCGGCACCATGATGCTGGAGCGCAGTGAAGTGGATGGGCTGGTTTCCGGCGCGGTACACACCACGGCGAACACCATTCGTCCTCCGCTGCAGCTGATCAAGACCGCACCGAACAGCTCGCTGGTCTCCTCGATCTTCTTTATGCTGCTGCCTGAGCAGGTGCTGGTCTACGGCGACTGCGCGATCAATCCGGACCCTAACCCGGAACAGCTGGCTGAAATCGCAATTCAGTCCGCCGACTCCGCAACGGCTTTCGGTATCGAACCGCGCGTGGCGATGATCTCCTACTCCACCGGCAACTCCGGTGCTGGTAGCGACGTGGAAAAAGTGCGTGAAGCGACCCGCATTGCCAAAGAAAAACGTCCCGACCTCGTGATCGATGGTCCGCTGCAGTACGACGCCGCCATTATGGCCGACGTGGCGAAATCCAAGGCGCCAGACTCACCGGTCGCCGGCCGCGCCACCGTGTTCATCTTCCCGGATTTGAACACCGGTAACACCACCTACAAAGCGGTACAGCGTTCTGCGGACCTGATCTCTATCGGACCGATGCTTCAGGGTATGCGTAAACCGGTTAATGACCTGTCACGTGGTGCCCTGGTTGACGATATCGTCTATACCATCGCCCTGACGGCCATTCAGTCCAAACAGGCTGATGCCTAACGCCTGTCGTTGAGTGCAAAAAAGCGGATCGCAAGGTCCGCTTTTTTTACATTAACTATTTCCCTATGCCGGTTAAAAAATGGCAGCTCTGACGACTTCCTGACCGTCGAATAAAGCTTACAGTCTCCCCTCCTGGTTTTTAACTGTTAGTAACTCCTTATTTTTCAAAAAGTAATGATAATTTGGTTTATTTCCTGGTGGAAATAACTCACCAGAACTAGGCTTATTATCAGCAGGAGATGGCAGTCAAAGTCATTAATAATATTATGAATAACTATCAGTAAGGGAGTCTGTGCGATGAGCGAAAATCATATTCATCCAGCCTATAACGAATTAAATAGCGGCACGCCGTTAAAGCGTATTTCATGGAGTGCCGTATTTGCCGGCGTTATCATTTCAACCGTTATTTACCTTCTGTTGTCGATTCTCGGCACCGCGATAGGTGCAACAGCTATCGATCCACTTAAAGAGCAAAATCCCGTGGAAGGTATGGGCACGGGTGCCATTATCTGGACCGGTTTAAGTATGTTAATTTCCGTCGCAGTCGGTGCCTTTGTCACCGGCCGTCTGGCACAGCGGGAAGGTGCCCTGCATGGCCTGTTGATGTGGGCGGTCAATACCCTGATTTGCGTCTGGCTGGCCTTTAGCATGCTCAGCGCCGCAGTCAACGGTACGGCAAACGTCATCGGTTCCGGCTTTAACCTGCTGGGTAATGGCATCTCCGCCATGGCACCTTCCGTGACTCAGGCAGCAAAGGAAAAACTTCAGGAAAATAATATCGATCTGGGCAATATCCAGAATGAGCTGGAGACGACACTCCGTCAGACCGGCAAACCGGAACTTCAGCCTGAGAACCTGCAGCAGGATGCTAATCGTGAAACGGATGTAGCTCAGAATCAGGCTGAAGATACCGCCATGGATCAGCAATCAGCAGACACTGATTTAGCCAGCTGGTTTAAAGGGGTCGTTCAGCGTAATGAATCCACGCTGCAGGCTGCAGACCTTGAAGCGCTGAAAAATATCATTAAGGCCCGTACCGGTAAAAGCGATCAGGAAGTCGATCAGATCGTTGCTCAGACCCAGCAAAGCTATCAGCAGGCTTATCAGCAATATGAAGAAATGAAGAAAGAAGCTGAGCAGAAGGCACGTGAAGCGGCGGATGCTGCTGCTGCTGCAACAGCAAAAGCCAGCTGGTATGCCCTGATTGTGCTGCTGGTCGAGGCCGTGCTTGCAGGCTTTATGGGTAAACTGGGCCGTAAAACGCAGCCCGTACAGGTTAACGTTCGCCATGAAACGCGCTAAGTAAACCGACTTAACCGGCGCTTGTGTTACAGACGCCCTTACCTGATGGTAAGGGCGTTTTTTTGCTTTGTCGGTTAGCGCAGGCCAGCGATCATAGCGCAATAGTGCAAGGGTGTATTGAAGCCGGACTCGGCCTGCTTTCAGCGCCCGCTAACGCAGGGCACGGGGCGGCAGAGTGCATCGCGCCAGAACTAGGCCTGCGCCGCGGCAACTGAGCGCCCCTGCTCGCTATTGCGGCTCAGCCAAAGCGACAGCGCTTTCAGAGAGTCATCGGTGAATTCATCGCAGCGAGCGGTGATCTCTTCGGGCGTGAGCCAGAATATCTCATCCACTTCCTCTTCCTGCATGGCGAAGGGGCCGTGCGACACGCAGCTGAACAGCCCACCCCAGACGCGACAGTGGCGATCCTCGAAGTAGAACAGCCCATGTTCGGCAAAGGGCACATCGGCAATACCAAGCTCCTCTTCCGCTTCACGGCGCGCCGATTCCAGCATCTCTTCTCCGCTCTGCACCACCCCGCCAGCGGTCGCATCAAGCATACCCGGCATAAAATCTTTACTGCCGGTACGGCGCTGAACCAGAATTTTGCCCATACCGTCATGTACCACGATATAAGTTGCGCGATGACGCAAACACTCTGCCCGCATTTGCGCGCGACTGGCCTGTGCAATGACCTCGTTATCTTCGTTAACGATGTCCACCCATTCCGTGCCGCGATCTTGCTCCACCATCCGTAACCCTTATTAGTATTGGCGCCCAGGCGCTTGTTTATTTATGCCCGCACAGTGTGCCACGGGCCGGTCAGTAATTATAATCACTCAGTGTGGTCGGTTCAGGTACGATGAGCCTCGGTCAGCCAAAGCTGGACCGAGGCTCGCTGCCACTGAAACCAGGCGTAACGGGCTACCCGCTCAGGAACGGCATCGCCATGCAGCACCAGCCGGTTAATCATCACCGCCAAATCCGTATCGGCCACAGACCACTCCCCGAACAGGTTTTGCTGGTTCTCCGGCAGAAGCCGCTCTACGCCCGCAATCAGCTTACCGGCGTCCCGCTGCGCGCTGTCGCTCAGCGGCGGGAAAGTCGCGCCCGCAAACAGCACTTCCGTAGGCCGTTCCTGTCGCAGAGAGAGAAAATCACTGCGCAGCCAGGCCTGAATTTCGCGTGCTCTGGCCCGTTGCTCTGCTTCTCTGGGATAAAGGCGCTCATACGCTGGCGCAGGGAAGCGCTCTTCGAGGTATTCCGATATGACTGAGGACTCGGAAAGGAAGAAATCCGCTATTTGCAGCGTCGGAACACGTTGGGATAGGGAAATTTCGCCGTAGCGAGCCTCACGCTGCTCGTGCCGTGCCAGATCGACAGGCTGTAGTGAAAAGGGAACCCCTTTTTCACTGAGCGCAACAAAAACGGACATCACATAGGGACTGAAAAAGCAGGCATCTGACCACAGCGTTATATTGGGGTGATTCATCCACAGTTCCTCGCAATCCAGCGTCTGCATCTTGTTTACCGATTTTCTGACTGGAAGGCAATGGGGCATGCCGGGAAAGTGCAAAGTTGTCAGATTCTGGCGCGCTGGTGTGAGAATGACATCGCGACGTTTCTCCTTTTTTTCACCTAAGCTGAATGCAGGCTGTTGGTTTTTTTACTTCTCCTGAGGATATTCGCTATGCACATTTTACTGACAGGCGGCACGGGCCTGATTGGCAGCCATCTTATTCCCCGACTGCTTCAGCGCGGCGACAGCGTCAGCGTTGTCACGCGCAATGTGGCAGAAGCCCGCAGCAAGTTTGATGAGAAAGTGACGCTCTGGTCAGGACTGGATCAGCAGCGCGATCTTAACGGAATTGATGCCGTCATCAACCTCGCCGGCGAACCAATTGCCGATAAACGCTGGAGTGAGCCGCAGAAACGTCTGCTTTGTGAGAGCCGCTGGCAAATCACCGAGCAGATCACCACCCTTATTCACGCCAGCACTACGCCGCCTTCACTATTTATCTCTGGTTCAGCGACTGGCTACTATGGCGATACGGGAGAGTTGGTCGTGACCGAGGAGGATCCGGGCCATGACGAATTTACCCATCATCTTTGCGCGCACTGGGAAGCGCTGGCGGTCGCCGCAGAGAGTGAACGCACCCGCGTCTGCCTGCTGCGCACCGGTGTGGTGCTGGCGAAATCCGGTGGGGCGCTAAGTAAAATGAAGTTGCCCTTCAAGCTGGGTATTGGCGGACCGCTCGGCAGCGGCAAACAGTATATGCCCTGGATTCATCTTGATGATATGGTCGATGGGATCCTCTGGTTGCTCGACAATAATAGCCTGCGCGGGCCGTTTAATATGGTCGCGCCTTATGCCGTTCGCAACGAACAGTTCGCCGCCACTCTGGGCCAGGTTATGCATCGCCCGGCTTTTATGCGCACCCCGGCCAGCGCCATCAAGCTGATGATGGGCGAATCGGCAGTTCTGGTGCTGGGCGGGCAGCACGTACTGCCGAAACGGCTTGAGGCGTCAGGTTTTCGCTTCCGCTGGTACGATCTTCAGGCGGCCTTGTGGGACGTTATTGAAAACTGAAAAAGGGGAGCAGCAGGCTCCCCTCCTGCCTCACTGAGAATTTATCACCGGTGCCGCGCCGGATGCGCTGCGTAGCGCGCCATGATTGGGCTGAGGAACACGAATAATAAAGGTCAGTACCCCGGCAAACAGATATAAACCGGTATACGCCCAGACCACGCCCACAATATCGAAGAAAGGCAGCAACACCGACGCGATCGCGGGCGCCACAAAGTTACTCATTCCCGCCGACAGGTTATAGATCGAGATCGCCGCCCCTTTATGCTGTGGTTCCAGCGTAGGGAATACCGCGGTCATCGGCACAAAAGCGGCGACAAATATTCCCAGCATTACCGCCGGAATCATCGCCACCCAGAAATTGTGTCCGGCGTAGACCGGCAGGTAGTAAAAGGCCAGGCTGGAGATTGCCATGCCAAGGCAGCCAAACCAGCGCACCTGCCGGATCCAGCCGATGCGTTCTCCCGTAATTCCCCAAAAAATATTGGTGAAAATGGTGACGAAAAAGAACACCGCCCAAATCTGCAGCCATTCCGAAATGGTGAAGCCCAGCCTGTCCACAAACAGCAGCGGCATGATAATGGCAAACCCGAACAGCGACAGTGTATTGATAATGCGGATCAAGCAGGCGTAAAACACATGCTGGTTGGTAAACAGAATAGTCACCGCCCGCGACATCTCACTCATCTTGTCGCGCAGCGGCAAATTCACGCGTGACCGGTCAACCGGCACATTCCGCAGGCTGAAAAAGGCCAGTATTCCGCCGCAGGCTACCCAGGCGATCGCCAGCCATAAAGTCCCGGTTTCACCCATTGACGGGATGATCAGGCTCGGCAAATAACTTCCCACCACGCCAATACCCACAGAGTACATCGCCCAGAACCAGCCGGTCGCTGCCGCCAGCCGTTCGCGCGGCAGCACCTGCACCAGCATTAACATAAATGAGTAAATAAACAGCGGGTAAGCCAGCCCGCGTATGCCGTAAAACAGCACCATTAACGGATAGTTACGCATGCCGAGGCCCAGACTCATAAACAGCGCATGCATTACTATCCACAGCACAAAACCGATCATCATCGCCCGCTGTGGCGTGATCAACTCAGCCACTACGCCCGAAGCCCAGGCCGCCAGCGCGGCGGCCAGGCCGTAGCAGGTAAATACCACCGCCGACTGTGAGGCCGTAAACCCCATATCGGTAATATGGCGTGACAGAAAGGCCATTTCGAAGCCGTCACCCGCCATAAAAATCGCTATGGCGACAAAGCCCCAAATCAGATGTTTGGGCAAGCCAAACCAGTACGCGTTCGATTGCATCAGAATCGTCCTCATAGTCGTTAACAGCGTGTTTCAGGGCAGCAGCGAGCGAACCTGCTGCTGTTGCAGATAGAGTTCACGGAAAAGCGCTAACCGTTTTTGCAATAATGCATGACGAGCAGAATCGGGTTGAAAACGCGCCTGTACCGGCGGTTTGCGACAAACTTGTGCTTCCTCACCGCCAGCAGCCAGCCAGGCGAGGCGCGCCGCCCCTAACGCGCCAGAGGCGCTGGCGGGATGCGTGACAATCGGCAGCGCCAGCACATCAGCGATCAACTGCGCCCATAAACTGCTGCGTGCGCCGCCGCCGGTCAGGCTGCACTGATTAATCTGCTGGCGCGCCTCGCCCAGTACCGCAAAGCCATCAGCCAGACCAAAGGCGACGCCTTCAATCACCGCATAGCCCAGCAGCGCCCGCTGCGTTTCGTGTCGCAGATGGAAGAATGCGCCTGCGGCGTGAGGATCGTTATGCGGCGTGCGTTCTCCGGAAAGGTAAGGCAGGAACAGCGGCGCCTGACGTTTTTGCTCATCGCTAAGCGCCGCCATCTCGGCCATCAGTTCGCTTTCGGTCACGGATAACAGCTGGCATAGCCAGCGCAGGCAGCTGGCTGCGCTGAGCATCACGCTCATCTGGTGCCAGCGTCCCGGCAGGGCGTGACAAAAAGCGTGAACGCCGGAGTGCGGGTCGGCCTGAAGACGATCGTTAACGACAAAAATCACCCCGGATGTGCCAAGAGAAATAAAAGCGTCGCCGGGATTAACAGCGCCGACACCCACAGCCGAGGTGGCGTTATCGCCGCCGCCGCCGGCGACGATTACCGACGGCGAAAGCCCCCAGGCCCCGGCCAGTTCCGGTAACAGCGTGCCGCTGACGGCATTGCCTTCCACCAACTCAGGCATCTGCCCGCGGGTGAGCTGGGTGGCGGCGAGCAGCGCTTCAGACCAGTCGCGACTGGCCACATCCAGCCAGAGCGTGCCCGCCGCGTCCGAAGGATCGCTGACATAGCGGCCACAGAGCCGCCAGCGCAGATAATCTTTCGGCAGCAGAACCTTCGCGATGCGCCGGAAGATCTCCGGCTCATGCTGAGCCACCCAGCGAAGCTTAGGCGCGGTGAAACCAGGCATGATCATATTGGCGCTTATCTGCATGATTTCCGGATGATGCTCGCTTAACCAGTCACATTCCGCAGCACTGCGCGTGTCATTCCAGAGGATACAGGGACGCAACACCTCACCCTGCGCATCCAGCAGAACCGCGCCATGCATCTGCCCCGACAGGCCGAGGGCCGTGATGGCAGCCCAGGCTTCCGGCGCCTGCTGCCGCAGGCTGGCAACCACAGCATTACAGGCCTGCCACCAGGCATCAGGATGCTGTTCGGCCCAGTGAGGATGGGGACGCTGCACCTGGAGCGCGGCGTGTTCCGAGGCCACAATCTCGCCCCGATCGTTCAGGATCAACGCCTTCAGTTCAGACGTACCGATATCAATACCGAGATACATCATGCGTCTCCTTATACCGTCGCCAGCTGGCGTTCAGGCTGCCTGAGCCAGGTTTCCAGACCGGCAACGGTGCGGACCATCAGGGTATGAAATTCACCGCTGGTAGCCAGTTCACCAAAGAGCGCTTCATCATGCAGATAAGCGCTGAGCGGATCGCTACCGGCGAAAAGCGCACGCAGCGCGTCCGGCTGCATCACGCCATCCTGATACGGGTAAGGCAGATCGTCCTGCGCCCAGCGCTGCAAAAACAGGAAAAAGAGTGCCGGAAGCACCGCACTGGCGGCTGGCGTGGCACCACGCTGATAGCATTCACATAGCGTCGGCGTCACCATGCCCGGTATTTTTGACAGGCCATCGGCCGCCACACGCTGATTGGTATCTTTGATATAGGGGTTGCTGAAACGCGCCAGTACCATGTCGCGATAGGCGGCAAGATTGAGCGGGCTGGGTAATAGCGAAGGGATCACATCCTGCGAGACATAGTCCCATGCAAGCTGATAAATCGCTTTTTGCCGCGTACTTTCGTCAATATGCTGTAAGCCGATTAACGTGCCGGCCCAGGCAATGCCGCTGTGGGTCGCGTTGAGGATGCGGATTTTGGCTTCTTCCCACGGCAGTACCGACGCCACCAGCTCAACGCCCACCTTTTCCAGCGCCGGACGTCCGGCGATAAAATCATCTTCAATCACCCACTGAATAAAGGATTCGGCCATCACCGGCACTGCATCCTCTTTCCCCGTTGCTGCCTTAACGCGCTCAGCAATATCCGGCGTTGGCCGTGGCGTGATGCGATCCACCATTGTGTTGGGCGATGTCGTCTTATCGCGAACCCAGTCGGCCAGCGCCTGCTCCCCTTTCGCCGCCAGAAACGCCAGAAAACCCTGGCGGAAGCGCTCGCCGTTGTGGCGCAGGTTATCGCAGTTAAGCAGGGTAACGGGTGCGCCGCCGTTCGCTACGCGCCGGGCCAGAGTGCGACTCAGGGCACCATAGATTGTGCGAATCTCGCCGTTAAGATCGGCTTTGATATCGCTCTGCTGCAGATCCAGCTCATACTCCGGCGTCAGGTAATAGCCCGCTTCGGTGACGGTAAAAGCGATAACGCGGGTCTCTTCAGCCGCGCCCTGCTCCACCAGCGCGCTAATTTCACTGTCCCAGGGCAGAACCTGACGAATTGAGGTCACGGTTTCATAGGCACGCTTGCCTTCTGGCGTTACGGTTTCGAGCACGTATTCGCCATTTTGCGCCGCGAGCTGTTCCAGCAGCGGCGTGGCGTCATCACGTACGTTGCCCAGCGCGATGCTCCAGCGATCGTCACCCTGTTGCCGCAGCTGATGCAGATACCACGCCTGATGCGCGCGATGAAACGAACCTGCTCCAATGTGCATCCATACTGATTTGGTCATGAAGTGCCTCGATAAACATTTGTCATAGATAAGGGCTTTTGCCCAGATGTGGTTATCTTAGTCATCGATCATCCCGGGCTTCTGCGACACCTATCACAAATCAAGCTTTTGCTCTTATTATGGGCTTTTGCCCTGTTAGGGGTTTTCGCCGGTTTCGGGATAAAATAACGCCTCACTGACTGCGGGATGCTGCAATGAATAAAGAAGAAAAAAAACAGGAACTGGCGGCGCGAGCGGCCTGGATGTATTACGTCGCCGGGCTGACGCAGCAGGAGATTGCGCGCGCCCTGGGTTTATCGCGTCAGGTGGCGCAGCGTCTGGTCTCCAGCGCACGGGAAATGGGCATGGTCAGCGTTAAGATTGAGCATCCCGTCACCCACTGTCTGCGGCTGGCACGTGAAGTGCAGGCGAAGTTTGATCTGAAACTCTGTCGCGTAGTGCCTTCCGCCAACCTTGATGATGAGGCGATTCAGCAGATGCTGGCGGTGGAAGGCGCAGAGGTGATGTCGCAGTTTATCAGTGAGGAAGCGCCGCAGGTGTTCGGCATCGGTTCTGGTAAAACATTGCGTGCCATGATCGACGCGCTGCCATGGACTGACCGGCCACAGCATCAGTGCGTCTCAATGATTGGTGCCATTGCCCGCGACGATTCCGGCACCCGCTACGACGTGCCGCTGAAAATGGCAGAGAAAATGCAGGGTAAATATTACTTTATTCCCGCCCCGCTCTACGCCGACAGCCCGGACGATAAAGTGATGTGGTGTCAGCACCAGGTTTATCAGCGTGTGGCAAACCGCGCGCTACAGGCGGACGTGACGTTTCTCGGTATTGGGGAAGTGACGCCCGGCTGCCCGCTGAACGCGGAGGGCTTTATTACCGACGCTCAGGTCGAGGCGCTGAATCAGCGCGGCGTGGTGGGTGAGATGCTCGGGCATTTTTTCAATCAGCAGGGCGAACGGGTTTATGGCGAGACCGATGCGCTGCTGACCAGCGTGACGCTGGAGAGCCAGACGGCACGCCAGATCATTGGTTTTGCCGGCGGCGAACGCAAATATCCGGCGATCCATGCCGCGCTACGGGGCGGCTGGGTAAACGGGCTGGTGACCGATGAGGCCAGCGCGCTGCGTTTACTTAATGCATTATAATCCGCCCACGTCAGTCGCGACGCGGGCGCAGCCTCACTTCAGAGAGCCTTTCAGGAACTGCTGCAGGCGCGGGCTTTTGGGATTGCCGAACAGCTCAGCGGGCGGCCCCTGCTCTTCAATTTTTCCCTGATGCAGGAAAATCACGTGGCTGGAAACGTGGCGCGCAAACTCCATCTCGTGCGTCACCACCACCATGGTTTTCCCCTCTTCGGCCAGCTTCTGCATAATGCGTAGCACCTCGCCCACCAGTTCGGGATCGAGCGCTGAAGTAGGCTCATCGAACAGCAGCACCTCAGGCTCCATCGCCAGCGCACGGGCGATGGAGACGCGCTGCTGCTGCCCGCCTGAAAGGTTCACCGGATATTTTCCCCGGGCGCGCTCATCAATCCCGACTTTGTCCAGATAGCGTACCGCACGTTCGCGCGCCTCGCTTTTGCTCAGCCCCAGCACCTGCATCGGCGCTTCCATCACGTTTTGCAGCACCGTCATATGACTCCAGAGATTGAAGTGCTGGAAGACCATGGTCAGGCTGGTACGCAAAACGCGAAGCTGCTCCTTATCCGCCACCTTCAGCTGGCCGTCATTGTCACGCACCAGCTGGATAGTGTGATTGTTGACCGAAATCGCGCCCTCGCTGGGCTTTTCCAGAAAATTAATGCAGCGCAGAAAGGTGCTTTTCCCCGAGCCGGACGAGCCGATAATGCTGATCACGTCGCCAGCCGCTGCCCGAAGCGAGACGCCCTTAAGTACTTCATGTTCACCGTAACGTTTATGCAGTTCGGTGACGCTTAATTTAATTTCGTCCATAGTTTTCAGTGAGTCCCGGGTTTAACGTGCGCCAGCCAGCGTTTTTCCGCCAGGCGAAACAGACTGATCAGCACATACGAGATAATCAGATAAAGCACTGCAGCAAGGCTGAAGGCGATAAAAGGTTGGTAGGTGGCGGAGTTAATATCGCGCGCCACTTTCAGTAAATCCGGCACCGTGGCGGTGAAGGCCAGCGCCGTGGAGTGCAGCATCAGGATCACTTCGTTACTGTAAGCGGGCAGCGCCGTGCGCAGCGCCGACGGCAGAATAATGCAGCGATAGAGCTTGAACGTGGAGAAGCCGTAAGCCCGCGCCGCCTCAATCTCACCGTGTGGCACGCTGCGGATAGCGCCAGCAAAAATCTCGGTCGTGTAGGCACAGGTATTGAGCGTCAGCGCAAGCAGCGTACAGTTCAGGCCACTGCGGAAAAAGGCGTTAAGCAGGTCATTCCCCTTCACCACTTCCAGCGTGTACATGCCGGAATAAAAGACCAGCAGCTGCACATAAAGCGGCGTACCGCGGAAAATATAGGTAAAGAGCCAGACCGGAAAGCGTACCGCACGGATGGGCGAGACGCGGGCTACCGCCAGCAGGACCGCGAGGCAACCGCCCAGGACGACGGAGATAATCAGCAGCCAGAGCGTGATGGCAGCGCCGGTAAAACGGTAGCCGTCACTCCACAGCAGCGCTTTCCAGTATTCCTGAATAATATCGATCATAAATCTGCCCTTCTCACGCCCACGGAGTAACGACGTTCCAGCCACCACAGCACGCCGTTAGAGAGCGTGGTGAAAACGAGGTAAATAACGCCCGCGACAAGCGCAAAGTAGAACGGCTGCCAGGTGCTTTTTCCTGCCAGCTGCGTCGCTTTTACCACATCTTCCAGACCCAGCAGCGAAACCAGCGCCGTGGATTTAAGGATGACCTGCCAGTTGTTACCGATACCCGGCAGCGCATAGCGCATCATGCCGGGAAACAGGATCCGCCTGAAGGTTTGCGAAGAGGTAAAACCGAACGCTGTGGCCGCCTCGATCTGGCCTTTTGGCACCGCCATATAGGCGCCACGGAAGGTTTCCGTAAAGTAGGCACCATAGATAAAGCCCAGCGTAATGATACCGGCAGCCATCGGGTCGATATTAAACTGCTCAACGCCCAGCATCTCGGTAACCTGGTTCAGCGCGATTTGCAGTCCATAAAAAATCAGCAGCATCAGCACCAAATCCGGTACGCCACGAATCAGAGTGGTGTAGCCATTAAAGATAATCCTGAGTAAACGGCTGGCGGAGAGTTTGGCCCCGGCACCGATCAATCCCAGCACAACGGCAAGCAAGACGGAGCTGAGCGCCAGTTCAAGTGTGACGATGGCGCCTTTAAAAATCACTTCTGAATATCCAAACAGCATAGAAATATCCTGTCTTCAGACTGCTGATAACCCCAGACCGCGGAATTTACGGGCGAAAACCGTAAGCGTTTACGCGTCCGGACCGGCTGCCGATGCGCTTTATGTTGCAACAACGTTCAGCCTGCCCGTACCATGCAGCCGCTTTTCGCAAATTTTTTCTGGGATTCCGCGTTTTATCCGCAAACGGTGGGATAAAACGGGAGCTGCCGACCGCAGCCGGCCAGCCCCCATGACAGGTATTCTTAACCGCCGTAGACGTCAAAATCGAAATACTTCTTCGCTAACTTGTCGTAGGTGCCATCTTTGCGCATCTCGTCAAACGCCTTGTCGATCGCAGCCTTCAGCTCGGTGTCACCTTTACGCATGCCCATGCCGGTGCCCACGCCGAAGATCTGTTCATCTTTCACCGCAGGACCGGCGAAAGCATAGTCTTTGCCGACTGGCTGCTTGAGAAAGCCTTCGCTGGCGGCCACTTCATCCTGGAACGCGGCATCAATACGGCCTGCGGTCAGATCCTGATAAACCAAATCCTGGTTGGCGTAAGGCGTGACGGTGACGCCTTCAGGACGCCAGTGCTGGTTGGCATAGGTTTCCTGCGTTGTGCCCTGCAGCAGCCCGATAGTTTTGCCTTTCAGCGAGGCCAGCGTCGGCTCGATTTTCGACCCTTTGGGTGCGATCAGGCGGGCATTGGCGGCAAACAGTTTCTCAGAGAAGGCGATCTCCTGCTGACGCTTTTCGGTAATAGAGAGTGAAGAGATGATGGCGTCAATTTTTTTGGCTTTCAGCGAGGGGATCAGCGCATCGAAATCGCTTTCGACATAGCTGCATTTGGCCTCGATTCGCTTACAGATCTCATTAGCCAGATCGATATCAAAACCGACCAGCTCGCCCTGGGCATTTTTAGACTCAAAGGGTGCGTAGGTAGGATCGGTGCCGATGCGCAGCGTTTTCGGCACGGCAGCATAAGCGACGCTGCTGCCCGCGACGGCCAGCAGTAGAGAGAGTGCCAGGATCTGCTTTTTCATAAATTCCCCTCGAAGATGGTTTTTATTATGGATGTCGTGTTGTTCAGAGCGCAGTACGTACAGTGAAGCTTTGCAGGTTTCATGCCACTTTTAACCGATGGCTGCCCCATTACTGCGCATTCCGGGCGGAACGCTTCACAAGGGAGAATTCCGCCGGAAAGGTGAGAAATTTATAGCAGTTTTGTTCCACCGAAGCGGCAACAATGTTGCATTTTGGTGCACGACATGCACGAAAAGCGATCCAGCGCCCGTTAATGCACTAACGAGGTGCATTACCGGCGCGGTTCTGCACCTTCCCAGCGCGTAAAAAGATCGTCCTCAAGAGTGATATCAAACTGGTCCAGCACGCGGTTTACGGTCTGATCGACGATAGCCATAATATTTTCAGGACGATGATAAAAGGCAGGCACCGGCGGCATAATAATCGCTCCAAGCTCCGCTGCGGTGGTCATCATCCGCAGGTGTCCGAGATGCAGCGGCGTTTCACGCACGCAAAGTACCAGGCGGCGGCGCTCTTTCAGCACCACATCGGCGGCGCGGGTCAGTAACCCGTCGGTATAGCTGTGCACAATGCCGGAAAGGGTTTTCATGGAGCACGGAAGAATCATCATGCCTTCCGTTTTAAATGAGCCAGAAGAGATGCTGGCTGCGATATCACGCACGTCATGCACCACATCAGCCAGCATCTGAACGTCCCGGACGGAATAGTCGCTCTCCAGCGCCAGGGTCTGTCGGGCAGCCTGACTCATTACCAGATGGGTTTCCACCCCGCTCACCTGTTGCAGGATCTGTAACGCGCGTACGCCATAAATCACGCCGCTGGCGCCTGAGATACCGATAATGAGTCTTTTCATAATAAACCTGCGCTGTAAAAGGCAAAAAAGGGCGACACAATGGGCAAAAAAAATGGGCCGGAATCGCTTCCAGCCCATCATACCTGCTGTCACACCTTTAAGGGTATTAACCTTCGTTGTGCATTTCCAGATTTTCCACTTCATTCTGACGCGCCATCGCTTTTGCATCGTCATTACGCAGCGACTGCAAGTATTCCAGATACTGCTGATCGACATCCTTCGTGACGTAAACGCCGTTGAATACCGAGCATTCGAACTGCGCAATATCGGGGTTTTCTTCCCGGACGGCATCAATGAGGTCGCTCAGATCCTGGAAGATCAGCGCATCTGCGCCAATCAGCTGGCGGATCTCCTCCACTTCGCGACCGTGGGCAATCAGCTCCGTGGCGCTAGGCATATCAATGCCATAGACGTTCGGGAAGCGAATTTCCGGTGCGGCAGAAGCGAGGTAGACTTTTTTCGCACCGGCTTCCCGGGCCATCTCAATGATCTGCTCAGAAGTGGTGCCACGCACGATGGAATCGTCCACCAGCAGCACATTTTTATCACGGAATTCCGCACGGTTAGCGTTCAGCTTACGCCTGACGGCGCTGCGGCGCTGATGCTGGCCCGGCATGATAAAGGTGCGGCCCACGTAGCGGTTTTTAACAAACCCCTGACGGTAAGGCTTATCCAGAATCCGTGCCATCTCCAGCGCGATATCGCAGGAGGTTTCCGGGATCGGAATAACCACATCAATGTCCAGATCTTCCCACTCACGGGCAATTTTCTCGCCCAGCTTGGTGCCCATGCGGACGCGAGCGCTGTAAACGGAGATTTTGTCGAGGAATGAGTCGGGACGGGAGAAATAGACGTACTCGAACAGGCAGGGATTGCATTTCGGGTTTTCCGCGCACTGGCGCGTAAATAGCTGCCCTTTCTCGGTCACGTATACCGCTTCGCCTGGCGCAACGTCGCGCAGGAATTCGAAGCCGAGCGTATCCAGCGCCACGCTTTCGGAGGCCACCATATATTCACTGCGTCCGTCCTGCATACCACGCTTGCCGATCACCAGCGGACGAATGCCGTTAGGATCGCGGAAAGCCACCAGGCCATGCCCGATGATCATCGCCACGCAGGCGTAAGCGCCGCGAACCTGCTGGTGCACCGCTGCTACGGCGGCAAAAATGTTCTCTGCTTCCAGCGGATGATGCTGAAAGCGATCCAGCTCTACCGCAAAGATATTCAGCAGGATCTCAGAATCTGAGGTGGTGTTGACGTGACGGCGGCCGCTTTCAAAGAGCTGCTTACGCAGTTCATGCGCGTTGGTCAGGTTGCCGTTATGTGCAAGCGTAATGCCGTAAGGCGAGTTGACGTAAAACGGCTGCGCTTCTGAAGCGCTGGAGCTGCCCGCCGTCGGATAGCGCACATGCCCGATGCCCATATTGCCCTGTAAACGCTGCATATGGCGGGCTTCAAAAACATCGCTGACCAGGCCATTTGCTTTACGCAGGCGAAAGCAATTTAAGGCATCAATGGTCACGATACCTGCGGCATCCTGCCCACGGTGCTGAAGCACCGTTAACGCGTCATAAATCGACTGGTTGACCGGCATAAAACCGGCGATCCCGACAATACCGCACATGTGTCATTTCCTCATAAGCCGCAACCCCGGCTCAATTACCGGGGTAAAAAACTCGACGTGCTTTGCAGGTAGTCAAAAAACCACCTGATAACATAACTGAACTGGGGAACCAGCTGGGACTGCTGCCAGTCCGGACTTTTGGAAAAGCCGGTGAATGTGTCGAGGAAGAACAGGATGGCTGATACAATCAGTACGCCGCGTAATGCCCCGAAACAGACTCCCAGTACTCTGTCGGTGCCCGACAGGCCGGTTTTTTCAACCAGCGATCCTATCACGTAGTTAACGATTGCCCCGACTAACAGCGTGGCAATAAACAGCACCGCAATGGCGATGCCACTTCGAACCAGTTCGTCTTCAAAACCTGTAAACCAGACGGCAAGGAAGGTGTAGTAATGACTGGCGACAAAAAATGCGCAACCCCAGGTGACGAGAGAGAGTGCTTCCCGGACAAACCCACGGATCAGGCTGACAAGAGCCGAAAAAGCAACAACCGCAATAATGACGTAATCTATCCAGACCATGAACTCTTCTGCATCCAGTTCGGGGCGAATTCTAACAGAAAAAGAAAACGTTTGCGTAGGGTTTTCCTTTTACCGTTTTAATAAACCGCCTTGCTTAAAAAAACGGCGTTTGCTTCCCTGCCAGCCTGGTAAAGTGCACCAGACATCCCTGGGTAACAACCGCCTGATTTATCGTAAATTGATACGCGCCTGCGCCGCTATGTTAGCTGGCGTAAGCCATGCCTGAAAGGCTGTCGCTTTTACAACAACAGGCTCAGCCTTTCAGACAATGCAGTTCGCGCTCACAGGTGCGTACCGCATCCTTTCTGTAGCTAGCGAACGCTGTAAGGCTTAATAACACCGCTCAGTCCGGAAATCCCTTTAAGCTCACCGATCGCGCCCTGTAGCTTCGCCTTTGACGCATCGGGTCCCACGTAGATACGGGTAATCTGCCCCTGCACCGGTGACGCGGGTACGGTAAAGGCCCGGTAGCCAGAGAGACGCAGCTTCGCCACGATCTCATCAACTTTGGCGGCGTTTTTCAGCGCGCCAAGCTGCACAACCCAGGCTTGTCCCGTCGGTGCGCTCTCACGCGGCGCTGGTGTCGCTTCCGGCTTAGGCTGCGGCTTCGGCTTTTCTACCGGCGCCGGTTTTTCCACCGGTTTCGGCTGCGGCTTAGGCTGTGGCGCAGGCGTTGGCTTCTTAACCGGTTCGGGTTCCGGACGGGACTGCTGTACCGGCGGTGGCGTGATCACCGTCGGCTGGTTAGAGGATTGTGGCGCATTCGATCCGCTCTCTGCCCGCGACGGGTTGTCGTTACCGCTGCCCTCCGGTACCAGGCTGGCCGGCGGCTGCGCAGGCAGCGACTGGGTTACCGGCGGCACCATATCGGTCTCCTGCTGATCGCCCGGTTTTGGCACCAGCGGAATAGCCGCAAATTCTTCTTTATAATGTTTTTTCTTACCATCCAGCAGGCCGGGCAGAATAATCACGCCCAGCGCCACAATAATGATGGTGCCGACTAAACGGTTTTGAAACTTACTTGCCACTGCCCTTCTCCGTTTCCATCGTTTCCATTACCTGCGCCACCGTGTGGAATGAACCGCACACCAGTACCACGTCCTGCTCTCCCGCCTGCGAAAGCGCGTGGTGATAAGCGGCAGTCACGCTGGTAAAGGCCTGCGCGTCCGGCAGGTGCGTTAACAGCTCCTCAGCGGTCGCGCCACGCGGGCCTTCCAGTGGCGCACAATACCACCGGTCAATCTCCGGCATCAGACAGGCGAGCGTTCCGGCGATATCTTTATCGTGCAGCATGCCCACAACCGCATGCACCTGACCGCTTTTCGGCAGCGCGCTGAGGCGCCCGGCCAGGTAAGCGGCCGCATGTGGATTATGCGCCACATCGAGGATTACCCGTGGCGAATATGAGAGGGTCTGAAAGCGTCCCGGCAGGATCGCTTTATCCAGCCAGCCCCGAATGATATCTTCATCTACCTTCAGGGAAGATGCCCGCAGCGCGGCCAGCGCGGTGGCCGCATTGGGAAGCGGAACCTGCGGCAGCGGCAGCCCGCTGAGCGAGCCGTGCGAATCGCTGAAGGTCCAGCTGTCGTCGCTGACGCTACAGGACCAGTCGCGGCCACGCTTTTGCAGCTGCGCGCCCAGCGCGTCGGCCACTTCGGCAATTGTTGACGGCATATCCGGTTCACCCACTACCGCAGGTTTACCGCGGCGGAAAATGCCCGCCTTCTCACGGCCAATACTTTCGCGATCCGGCCCCAGCCAGTCGGTATGGTCGAGAGCGATGCTGGTGACGACAGCGACATCCGCATCCACAATATTGGTCGCGTCCAGACGCCCACCCAGCCCCACTTCGAGAATCACCACATCCAGCTTCGCCCGCTTAAATAACCAGAGCGCGGAGAGCATGCCATATTCGAAATAGGTGAGTGAGGTCTCTCCCCGCCCGGCTTCTATCTCTGCAAATGAGGCGGTGTGATCGGCTTCGGGCAGCTCCTCGTCCTGAATGCGTACGCGTTCGGTATAGCGCAGAAGATGAGGAGAGCTGAAAACGCCGACGCGATAACCCGCCGCCAGCAACAGCGTCTCAAGAGTGCGACAGGTAGTGCCTTTGCCGTTAGTCCCGGCAACGGTGAAAACGAAAGGGGCTGGCGTCAGCAGATCCAGCGACTCAGCCACACGCTGAACGCGTGCCAGCCCGAGCTCGATAGCCTGAGAATGCAGATTCTCAAGATAATGAAGCCACGTGACCAGAGGCGACGTGGCTTGAGGAAGATTATCCATGTGTCCCGTTCACTGCGTTACGGTGCATTGGTGAAAGGGCTTGCGCCCTTTCGATCATCAGTCAGGCCTCATGGCTCTGGGAAGGGTCCTCAACGGTCTCGTTCAGGATCTCTTCCTGCGGCGCAGGCAGATTCATCATCTTCGACAGAATGCTGGCCAGCTTGAAGCGCATGACCGGACGGCGCACGATCATATCGATGGCACCTTTTTCGATCAGAAATTCGCTGCGCTGGAAGCCCGGTGGCAGCTTCTCACGCACGGTCTGCTCAATCACGCGCGGGCCGGCAAAACCGATCAGCGCTTTGGGTTCAGCAATATTCAGGTCGCCCAGCATCGCGAAACTCGCCGAGACGCCGCCCATGGTCGGGTCAGTCAGCACGGAGATATAGGGCAGACCGCGTTCCTGCATCTTGGCCAGGGCCGCGCTGGTCTTCGCCATCTGCATCAGCGACTGCAGCGCTTCCTGCATACGGGCGCCGCCGGAGGCGGAAAAGCAGATCATCGGACAGTTGTCTTCCAGCGCCTGCTCAACGGCGCGAACGAAACGCGCGCCTACCACAGAGCCCATCGAGCCGCCCATAAAAGCGAATTCAAAGGCTGCCGCCACGACAGGCATGCCGTGCAGCGTGCCTTTCATCACAATCAGCGCATCTTTCTCGCCGGTCTCTTTCTGTGCGGCGACCAGACGATCTTTATACTTTTTGGAATCCCGGAATTTGAGCAGATCTTTTGGCTCCAGCTCGCTGCCCAGTTCAACCATCGAACCTTCGTCCAGCAAGCTGTGCAGGCGATCGCGCCCGTGCATGCGCATGTGGTGATCGCATTTCGGGCAGACTTCCAGATTACGCTCCAGCTCGGCGCGGTACAGGACCTGACCACAGCTGTCACACTTGGTCCAGACCCCTTCCGGAATGCTGGCTTTGCGCGATGGGGTAATTGTGCTCTTATTGAGAATTCGTTCAATCCAGCTCATTGATGACCTTTCTGTTTGAACCTGGTGAAACCAGTTTTTCTTTTTCCGCGCCGCCTGCAGCGGCACGGACCATAAATGTCGCTCATTAAACCATAACCGCCCGGGACTTTGGATAAAAATCTGGTGGCCGGTCGCCAGTTCAGTGAGGTTTTATTGTATTTTCTGCCGCTTCGCCGCACGCCGGTGGCGCAGAACTTCTATCACCCCAGGCAGCACTGACACCAGGATTATCCCTACGATCAGGTAGTGAAGATTTTCCTGGATCGCCGGCAGATTACCAAAGAAATAACCGGCGTAGGAAAACAGCAGCACCCAAATCAGCGCACCCGTCACGTTATAGAAGGCGAAGTGGCGATAGGACATTTTGCCCATCCCGGCGACAAACGGCGCAAAAGTGCGGACGATTGGCACGAAACGCGCAAGAATAATCGTTTTCCCACCGTGACGCTCGTAAAATTGGTGGGTTTTCTCAAGATAGCTGCGGCGGAAGATTTTGGAATCGGGATTACTGAACAGCTTATCGCCAAACAGCCGGCCGATGGTGTAGTTCACCGCATCGCCGATGATGGCGGCGATACACAATAACACCACCATCACATGCACGTTCAGCGCACTATCCGGGATCGCTGCCAGCGCGCCCGCGACAAACAGCAGGGAGTCACCCGGCAGGAAAGGCGTGACCACCAGACCCGTTTCACAAAACAAGATAAGGAACAGAATGGCATAAATCCAGACGCCGTACTGCGCAACCATTGCCTGTAAATGAACATCAATGTGCAGGATAAAATCGATCACGGTGTGAATCATTTCCATACTTCTTTCCTTCGTACTTCAGCCAGGATTAATCCCCGAGGAATAGCGGTCCCATCGGTGGACGTGGTAAGTCATAGTGTTCAGGATAATCTACCGCCACCAGATAAAGCCCTTCGGCCCTCGCGGTCGCGGCAGCCAGCGTGCGATCTTTTGCCGCCAGCAGTTCAGCCATCCAGCCCTCCGGCTTATTCCCACAGCCTATTTCCATCAGGCTGCCCACAATATTTCGCACCATATGGTGCACAAAAGCATTCGCCTTTATATCCACGACGACATAAGCGCCGAAACGACCTACCTCAAGGTGCATGACATTACGCCACGGCGTACGCGACTGACACTGCACCGCACGAAAAGAGGTAAAGTCATTTTCACCCAGCAGACACTGCCCGGCACGCTGCATTTTTTCCGCATCCAGAGGATGGTAAAAATGCGTGACGCCACCGTGCAGGATCGCCGGACGCAGACGACGGTTATAGATCACATAACGGTAGCGTCGCGCCGTTGCGCTGAAGCGGGCGTGAAAGTCCTGTGCCACCGGTTTGACCCAGCGCACGGCGATATCGTCCGGCAGATTAGCATTGACCCCGAGCGTCCAGGCCGCCTCCTTGCGCACAGAGGTGGTTTCAAAATGCACCACCTGCCCCGTACCGTGTACGCCCGCATCCGTCCGGCCAGCGCAAAAGACAACAACCGGATGGTTTGCGACCTTCGACAGCGCTTTTTCCAGCTTTTCCTGGACACTGCGCACTTCCTGCTGGCGCTGCCAGCCATAATAACGGCTGCCATCATATTCAATGCCGAGCGCCAGTTTCGTTACCGGCTGCTCAGGCAAATCTGTGGCTGACATCAGTAAAAATACTCCTGCACCAGCTTCTCAGCCGTTTTTACCGCCATCAGCGCGCCGCCGTAACGGACGTTATCGGCCACTGACCAGAACTGAAGCAGTTCAGGAATACCGTAATCGTTACGCAGGCAGCCCAGGCTGAGATGCGCGCTGCCGGAAGCGTCGCCCACCTGAGTCGGATAATCATCTTCTTCTGACAGGACGATATCTTCCGCCTGCTGCAAGGCTTCACGCGCTTCTTCCGCAGACATCGGACGCAGGTTCTCAATGTGAACAATTTGCGCATTACCGTAAAACACCGGCGACTGCACGGTGGAGACGGCAATCGGCAGACCTTCATCCTGCAAAACCTTGCGTACCTGATCCACCAGACGGCGCTCCTGCACGACGCTACCCTCAGCATCCGGCAGCAGCGGCAACATGTTGAACGCGAGTTGGCGGGCAAAAAAGGTCTCTTCCGGCGGTAATCCATTCAGCAGACGGGCACTTTCGCCCGCCAGCGAATCCACGGCGGCTTTTCCATGGGAAGAAGCGGCGATCAGGCTGGTCACCTGTAAGCGGCCCAGACCTGCGTGTTCGACAAGCGGTTTGATCGCGCTGAGAAGTTGGCTGGTTACGCTGTCCGCCACGCTGATGATATTGCGGTTGCGGTAGTCGCTTAGCACCTGTGGGTTAACGTCCGGCACCACCAGCGGCACATCCGGCTCCAGCGCAAACAGATCGCTGGAATCGATGACCAGACAGCCCGCATTAGCGGCCTCTTCGGCGTAGCGCGCAGAGGCGTCGCGGCCCGCCACAAAAAAGGCCAGCTGAACCTGCGTCCAGTCGAACTCACTGGCGTCGGTCACCAGATGTGAATGATGATTAAAACGCAGGGTTTCACCCGCGCTGCGTTCGCTCGCCAGCAAATGCAGCTCACCAACCGGGAAC
Organism: Pantoea sp. IMH; assembly: GCF_000599885.1. Lineage (GTDB taxonomy): Bacteria > Pseudomonadota > Gammaproteobacteria > Enterobacterales > Enterobacteriaceae > Erwinia. The sequence continues at coordinate 384,823 of NZ_JFGT01000002.1, forward strand.
TGGCGTTCAGCCAGTAACTCCAGTACAGCTCCCCCTACGGCGCCTGTCGCGCCCAGTAGCGCAATGTTCCAGCCGTCAGACATGTTGGTTTACTCCAGAAAAAAAGAAAGCGACCAGCCCTTCATTAAGATGCCGGATGAAAAGTTGCGTTGAAGCCCAGCTTCAACAGCAGCGCGGAGGCCTGCTCAGAATCACACTGCACAAGCAGGGAAGACCATTCGCGACGCTCAAGATAATTTTTGCGCAGGCGGTCAAATTCGCCCGGAATCGCCGCCGCTTTGCGCAGCAGCGCATCGTCGCGGCGCACATCATACACCAGATGCACCAGTCTTTTTAGCGTTGGCTGATCCAACTCGCCGTGCAGCGTGATCCGGCCAAATTCCGGCGCGGGCAGCAGCGTGTCGAGCGCGATCTGCTGCGGCTGACCGAGAAAGCGGGTCCAGGCTTCAAACACCTGGGTCGTACCACGCGCTTTGCCTTCCAGCGTATAGCCTGCGATGTGCGCTGTCGCGATATCGACCTTCTCAAGCAGCGGCAGAGACAAGTCCGGCTCCGGCTCCCACACATCCAGTACCACGCTCAGATCCTGGCGCTGGCCCAGGACCTTCAGCAGCGCGGCGTTATCGACCACCGGGCCACGACAGGCGTTGATCAGGATGGTGCCCGGTTTCAGCGCCATCAGCAGCGCCTCATCCGCCAGATGCAGCGTTTTGTATTCGCCCTGCTTAAAGAGCGGCGTGTGGAAAGTCAGAATGTCCGCTTCCGCCACCAGGCTGGCCAGCGGCAGGAAATCGCCCTCATCACCACGATCGGCGCGGGGCGGATCGCACAGTAACGTGCGGATGCCCAGCGCTTCCAGACGCGCCTGCAATCTGCTGCCCACATTTCCCACGCCAATAATACCGACTGTGCGCTCTTTCAGGGCAAATCCATCACGCTCCGCCAGCAGCAAAAGCGATGAGAAAACGTACTCCACCACCGCAATGGCATTGCAGCCGGGGGCGGCAGAAAAACCGATCCCCTGCGCTTTCAGAAAATCCTCATCGATATGATCGGTCCCGGCGGTGGCAGTACCGACAAATTTCACCGGTTTTCCTGTAAGAAGCGCCGCGTTCACGTGGGTGACGGATCGCACCATCAGCCCATCCGCCTCGTCCAGCTCCGCTTGCGGAATGGGGCGGCCGGGCACCGCCACCACAGTCCCGGTGCGGCTGAACAGCTCGCGGGCGTAGGGCATATTTTCATCAACAAGGATTTTCATAACTCAGTTCCTGTCTGATCACAGTGAGGGGGCGTATTCTGCCATAAACCCGCCAGAGGGATAAGCCTCGTGATGCCCTCACCGGGCCAGGGAGCGCTGGCGGTAACGCTCCGGCGTGGTGCCCGACTGCTGCTGAAACATCGCGATCAGTGCCGAGGCGGAACTGTAGCCAAGTTCCAGCGCCACCTCCTGCACCGGCTTTCCCTGTTCCAGCAGAGAGATCGCATGTAAAAAACGCAGGCGCTGCCGCCATTCGCTGAACGCCATCCCCAGCTCACTGCGGCAGCGTCGGGACAAAGTGCGTTCGGTGGTGTAGACGTGCCGCGCCCACTCGGCAAGGGAGCGGTTGTCGGCAGGATCCTGTTCCAGTGCTTCCAGTACCGGTGCCAGATATTTATCCCGGGAGGTCGGCAAGTAGCTTTGCTGCACCTCCGCCAGGCGAAGCTGATCGAGCAGAACTTCACACAGCCGCCAGTCGGCAGCGGATAAGGGATGCAGCAGCATACGATCCGCGCACTCTTCGATAATCGCCTGCACGATTGGGCTGACTTTCAGCAGACAGGCCCGTTCCGGCAATCCCTGACAGAGCGACGCGGCAATATTCAGCGTATGAAAATGCGCCTGCTGATGGTTATAGCTGGCGTGCTCAACTTGCGGCGGGATCCAGATAGGCATCGCCGTTGGCGTCAGCAGCCGTTCCCCGGCAACCTGCATATGCAGTACATTACAGCGCACAAAAATGACCTGGCCCCAGGCGTGTGTATGAGGCAGGTATTCGGTACGGGCATTGGCCTGCTCATAGCGAAAGAAGAAACGCAGGTCGTTCGCGTCGTAAGGCGAAGAGTAGGTTTTTTGCTCAAACATAACCTGTCCGGTCTCTTTCCGATATTGTCGGGTTATCGTTATCTGTCTGAAAGTAGACAAGCGTACACTACCGGCATCATTAATCAACGCTGAGTCACCGTATGAATTCTCTGTTTCCCCTGCTGGCCGTCCTGATCTGGTCAGTCAACGCCATTGTCAGCAAAATCTCGGCTGGCGCTATCGATCCGGCGGCGATCTCTTTTTACCGCTGGCTGCTGGCGCTGCTCACCCTGACCCCCTTTGTGCTGCCCGGCGTCTGGCACAATCGCCGGCAAATCCGGAAATCCTGGTGGCAGTTGCTGATCCTGGGCCTGCTGGGAATGGTGCTTTATCAGAGTCTGGCCTACTACGCGGCGCACAGCGTCACCGCGCTGTTTATGGGCATTCTTAACGCGCTAATCCCGCTGCTGACGGTATTGCTCGGTATCCTGGTGCTGCGTATGGCGCCGACGGTTGGCGTGGTGGCAGGTAGCCTGCTCTCATTCTGCGGCCTGACCTGGCTGGTCAGCCAGGGCAATCCCCAGCAGCTGCTGGCGCACGGGCTGGGTAAAGGAGAATTGATGATGCTGGCTGCGTCCACTTCTTATGCGCTTTATGGCGTGCTCACGAAACGCTGGGCGCTTCCCCTGCCCAACTGGCAGAGCCTTTACGTGCAGGTGGTTTTTGGCGTCATTTTGCTGACCCCGAACTTTCTTATGGCGAAGGACGTTTCGCTTAACCTGAACAATCTGCCTTTGGTGTTGTTCGCTGGCATTCCCGCCTCCATTATTGCGCCCTACCTCTGGATTCAGGGTGTGATGCGGCTGGGTGCCAATACGGCCTCCATCTTTATGAACCTTGCGCCAATTTTTACCGCGATCATCGCGGTACTGTTTCTGCATGAAGCGTTACAGAGCTATCACTATATTGGCGGCGGCGTGACGCTGCTTGGGGTAATTCTGGCGCAGCAACTGCGTACGCCGCTGCGCTTCAGCCGCGCGTCTCGGTCTCTGAAAGAGGATACCGGGACGTAAAGGCGACGCGCACCATCAGCCCGTGCAGCGTCGGACTGTCATGCAGTTCCGCCTGGGTGCCGTGCCACTGGGCGATATCCCTGACCAGCGCCAGCCCCAGCCCCGCCCCGGCGGTGCCTGCGCCGTCCAGCCGGTTAAAGGGCTGCATCGCCTGCTGACGATCGGCGGTGGCGATGCCCGGTCCGCTGTCCTCCACCCTTAAAACGCCTTCGCGCACGCTGACGGTGACAGTACCGCCAGCGGGCGTGTATTTGATGGCGTTATCGATCAGATTGGCGCACAGCTCGCTGAGCAGTTTCCCGTCGCCTTTCACCTGTGCGCTTTCCTCGCCTTCATAGCCCAGATCGATCTGTTTTGTCCGGGCCTGAGCATAGAGCGAGAGGCAGGACTCGCGAGCCAGTGCAGCCAGATCAACCAGCTGTGGCGCTTCATGTGGCAGCATGGCGCGCAGCCGTGAGAGATGCAGTAGCCTGTCGGTCAGGAGGATCATATCCTCCACGGTGGTGCGCATCGCCACCAGACTTTCCCGCCAGTGTTCAGGCTGGTCGCTTTTCAGTGCCACCGCCACCTGGGTTTTCAGCACGGTCAGCGGCGTGCGCAACTGGTGGGAGGCGTCCGCGCTGAAGCGCTGCTGACGCGCGATCATGGCATTGAGTCGTTCAATATAGCGGTTAACCGCCAGCATCAGCGGCTGCATCTCATACCAGGGCAGCACCATCGGCAGCGGCGTTAAATCCGCCGGATCGCGTTTCAGCATCAGTCGTGAGAGCTGGCGCAGGGGGCGCAAGATCTTCCGCAACATCCCGCTGGCCAGCAACAGCGTGATCAGCACCAGCCCGCCCTGGCTCAGCAGCGCGGTATGCAGCAACTGTCTGGCAAAGGCTTCCCGCGAGGTCAGGGTTTCAGCCACCAGAATAAGCGCCATGCCCTCCACGTTCTCTTCGTTCACCGGTTGCCAGAGCGCGGCAACCCGGATAGGCAGCTTGTTGTAAGTCGCATCGTAAAAATGCACCAGCGCCGGATAGAGTTTCGACCGTGGCGCATTGTCCGGTATGGACGGCAGATCGTCATAGCCGGACAGGGTTTTTCCTTCGGGCGAAAGCACCTGATAAAAAAGGCGATCGTTCATATTGCGCTCAAAGCTGTCCAGCACCACCCAGGGAACATCGACCTCAAGCTTTCCGTGGCTGACGCGCAGCCGCTCCGCCACGATCCGGGCTGAGGCGAGTAATGAACGATCGTAAGCCTGGGTGGCGGCATGAAGCGCGCTGGCGTAGTGCGTATAGACGGAAAGTCCCCATAACAGCGCCAGCGGCAGCCCCAGCCAGAGCAGCAGCTGGCGGCGCAGCAGAACGCGTTTCAAGAAAGACACTCCAGGCTGTAGCCGAGGCCGCGCAGCGTGACGATAGAGACGTTACTGCCCAGCAGTTTTTTGCGGACGCGATGAATATAGAGCTCGATACTTTCCGGACTGGCCTCGTCTGCCAGGGTAAATGTCTGCTCATAAAGCTGCTGGCGGGATACTGGTCGGCCACGACGCTGCATGAGCGTGGAAAGAACGCTCGCTTCACGCGGCGTTAGCGGCAGCGGCTTTTGCTGGAGTTCAAAATAGCCTTCGTCATGAAAAATCAGCTCGCCAAAAGCCTGTATCCCCTGCGACTGCCCCTGGCTACGCCTGAGCAGCGCCCGGATCCTCGCTTCAAGTTCTTCCAGTTCGAAGGGCTTGGAGAGGTAATCATCCGCCCCGAGGTTAAGCCCACGGACCCGGTCGGCGACCTCCGTTCGGGCGGTCAGCAGCAGAACCGGTACGCCCTGGCCTCGCTTACGTATTCTGGCCAGCAGCGCCAGTCCATCCAGCCTGGGTAAGGAGATATCCAGCAGCACCAGCCCATACTGCTCCGTTTGCAAAACCTGATCCGCCGCCAGGCCATCCGCTATCCAGTCCACGGCAAAGCCCGCCTGGGTCAGCGCTTTTTGCAACCAGCAGGCCAAATCAGCCGTATCTTCTACCAGTAAGAGACGCATATCACATCCTGTCACTTTATCCGTGAGGTGAAAGGTAAATGAAAGCTTTATGTTTTAACAATTTCATAACCCCCATATTACGGGGAGGTTCACACTCTGGAAGAAAATAACGGAGCAAATGATGAAAACAATCACCCGTACCGCGCTGGCAAGCCTGTTGCTGGCCCTGATTTCTCACCCGGCTGTGGCCGTTGAAGCGCCCTCCCGCACGGAATGTATCGCGCCGGCGAAACCCGGCGGCGGCTTCGACTTAACCTGCAAACTGCTGCAGGTCTCGCTTCAGGAAACGAAGCAGATCGACTCCCCGATGCGCGTCACCTATATGCCGGGCGGCGTGGGCGCGGTCGCCTATAACGCCATCGTGGCACAGCGTCCGGCTGAAGCGGGCACCGTTGTCGCCTTCTCTGGCGGTTCACTGCTTAACCTTTCTCAGGGCAAGTTTGGCCGCTACTCCGTGGATGACGTGAGGTGGCTGGCCGCCGTCGGCACTGACTACGGCATGATCGCCGTGCGTGCGGATTCGCCTTACAAAAACCTGAAAGAGCTGATGGCGGCGATGAAAGAGGATCCCAATAAGGTGGTGGTCGGCGCTGGCGCCTCTATCGGCAGCCAGGACTGGATGAAAACGGCTCTGCTGGCGCGGGAAGCTGAAATCGATCCGCGCAAGATGCGCTACGTCGCGTTTGAGGGCGGCGGTGAACCGGTTACCGCGCTGCTCGGCAACCATATTCAGGTGGTATCAGGCGATATGAGTGAGATGGTGCCGCATCTGCAGGGCGGCAAAATTCGCGTGCTGGCCGTTATGGCTCCGAAACGTCTTGAAGGCGTACTGAGCGAAGTTCCCACCGCGAAGGAACAGGGCTTTGATATTGAATGGCCTGTTATTCGTGGCTTCTACCTTGGCCCCAAAGTTACCGACGCGGAATATCAGTGGTGGGAAGATGCGTTTAAAAAGCTGGTTGCCACCGAGGATTTCAAACGTCAGCGCGATCTTCGCGGCCTGTTTGAATTCAATATGTTCGGCAAAGAGCTGGATACCTACGTGAAAAAGCAGGTAGTGGATTACCGCGAAAAAGCGAAATCTTTCGGTCTGGCTAAATAAGAGGAGCGCGCCATGAGCGATCGTATTTTTGCAGCCGTCTGGCTCGGGCTTTGCGTGGCCGGGATGGTTATCGGCTGGGGGATCCAGAGCGATTACAGCTATGAGCCGGTCGGGCCGAGACCCTTTCCGATGATCATTCTCGGCCTGATGGCGTTATGCGCGCTCTGCCTGCTGCTGCGTAAACCGGACAGCATCCACTGGCCGACCCGCAATACGCTCTGGCGCCTGCTGGCTCTGATCGTCATTCTTTTCGCCTACGGTGTCCTGTTCGAGAGCCTCGGCTTTCCACTGGCCACGATTTTACTGACCTTCGGCGTCGGTATGCTGTTCGGCGCACGCTGGTGGGCGGCGGCAATCTCTGGCGTGATTATGGGCGTGGCGCTGTTTTACGCCTTTGACCGCCTGCTTGAAGTGACTTTACCACTCGGCCGCTGGCTGAGCTAACGGAGAACATCATGGAAACCTGGTCGTTTCTGATGCAGGGGTTTGCGGTCGCGTTGACGCCAACCAACCTGATGATTGCCCTGATCGGCTGCTTTATCGGCACCATTGTCGGCCTGCTGCCGGGGCTGGGGCCGATTAACGGCGTGGCGATTCTGATGCCGCTCGCCTTTGCTTTACATCTGCCTGCGGAATCTGCGCTGATTTTGCTGGCAACCGTCTATATCGGCTGCGAGTATGGCGGCCGTATCTCCTCAATACTGCTTAACGTACCGGGCGATGCGGGTGCCATTATGACGGCGCTGGACGGCTATCCGATGGCGCAAAAAGGCCAGGCGGGCGTGGCGCTTTCCATCTCTGCGGTCAGCTCGTTTATCGGCTCTACCATCGCGATTCTCGGCATCATTCTGTTCGCCCCTATTCTGGCGAACTGGTCACTGGCCTTTGGGCCGGCGGAATATTTCGCGCTGATGGTCTTCGCCATTGCCTGTCTGGGCAGCATGATGAGCCAGAACCCGTTGAAATCTTTCCTCGCCGCGCTGATTGGGCTTGGCATGGCGACGGTCGGCGTGGATGCCAATACCGGCGTTTACCGCTTCACCTTTGACAGCGTCCATCTGTCAGACGGCATTCAGTTCGTGGTAGTGGTGATTGGTCTTTTCTCGGTCAGTGAAATCCTGCTGATGCTGGAATCGACCCGCAGCGGACAGAAAGCGGTGCGGGCCAGCGGACGCATGATGTTTAACCTGAAAGAAGCGGCCATGTGTACTGGCGCCACTTTCCGCAGCGCCTTTATCGGCTTCTTCGTCGGTATTCTGCCGGGCGCTGGTGCCACCATTGCCAGCGCAATCGCCTATATGAGCGAGAAAAAAATCAGCGGCGGCGAAACCTTCGGTAAAGGCGATATTCGCGGCGTGGCCGCGCCGGAAGCGGCTAACAATGCCTCCGCCTGCGGTTCATTTATCCCTATGCTGACGCTCGGTATTCCCGGCTCCGGGACAACGGCGGTGATGGTGGGCGCGCTGACGCTCTACAACATTACGCCAGGCCCGGCCATGTTTACTGAACAACCGGATATCGTCTGGGGACTGATTGCTGCGCTACTGATCGGCAACGTTATGTTGCTGATCATGAATATCCCGATGATCAATATCTTCGCCAGAATGCTGACCATTCCGCTCTGGTTTCTGGTACCGACCATCGCGGCTATCTCCGCCGTCGGCGTCTATGCGGTACACAGCACAACCTTCGATCTGCTGCTGATGGTCGGGCTTGGCGTCTTCGGTTATATCCTGCGCAAGATGGAGTTTCCTATGTCGCCACTGATCCTGGGCTTCGTGCTGGGAGAAATGCTTGAGCAAAACCTTCGCCGTGCCCTTTCCATCAGTAACGGCAACCTGCCAATTTTGTGGGAAAGTCCAATCAGTAAGGTGTTACTGCTCCTGGCGGTCGCCATTCTGGTGGTGCCGTTTATCTGGAAACGCTGCCAGCGCAGGCCGGTTCCTACTGTCGCCGATTAAAAAGTTACAGGCCTGGCAGTCGCAGGACGCTGCCAGGCCGGTTTCGGCTCTGCAAGCTAAAATCCAGCCAGACTCTATCTGACCCGGCATCTTCAGCCAAAGGTTATGGAAGACGCTCCCCGCAATGCGGTTTTTGCATGCTCACTTTATTAACAGACGCAGGTCGGGTTTCCCGGCCTCGCACTTTTTGAACGCATAAAATAATTCCCCCACCAGCCCCGCCGCCACTACCTATCGCAGGGCGGGATTGTTATCATAGAGAATCATCTTAGTTCCGGCGGCCCCGGATTTGCCCTTTTGTTAAGGATCTTTGCCATGCAACCTCTCAGTGGCCCCGGCACGCCTCTCCCCGGCGATCGTCCTACGGTTGATTTGCCGCCCGGCGTCGCCCGCTCCGCACCGGGCGATCAGCCGCTGACGCCAGCACAGCGCACCACGCTTGAAAGGCTGATTGTTAAAATCATGTCGCTGAGCAATCTGAAAGCACCGGAGCTATGGGCGGGGCTTCGCCACGAGGTGGGTGTCAAAAATGATGCTGGCCTGCTTTCCCGCCACTATCCGGCCGCCGAGCAGTTCCTTAACAGCCGCCTGACACAGGTGCAGAATTCCCACGCCACACGCCAGCTTTTTCAACAGCTTAGCGACCTGCTGCCGGCGGGTAATAATCGTCAGGCGGTCAGTGACTTTATTCGTCAGCAGTTTGGGCATACGGTGCTCAGCTCCCTGAATCCCGACCAGATGCGTCAGGTGCTGACGATGCTGCAAAACGGACAGATGGCCATTCCTCAGCCTCAGCAGAACCGTATCACCGATCGTACCCTGCTGCCTGCGGAACATCATACGCTTAACCAGCAGATCGCCCGGCTGGCCGCCACCACCGGCGAGCAGCCGGTTAAACTCTGGTCCGTGGTGCTGAAAGTGGTAAATCTGCACAGCGGCGATCCGATCCCCTCTCGCTTTTTCCCGCTGCTGACTCAGTATCTCCAGGTCAGCCAGACGCTTAACCAGCATCCTGCACCGACGCTGCCCCTGCTGCTCTCATCGCTGAAAGTACCGCCGGATCATGCCGAACAGCAGATGCTGGAGGAAGCCAGCCAGCAGCGCTTCCAGCTGCCGCCGCAGGCTCCGCTGACCTCGGCACAGGCGCAGGATCTGCTCAATCTGCTGTTTGCCCGCCGTGCCGAAAGAGTCCGGGAGCTACCGCTGGCGGCAAGCGAGATCAATCCTCATCCGATCGCCGCCCCGCTGTTTGGCTACGTCCCGCAGGTGCTACAGCCAATCGTCAACCGTCCAGCCTTTACCGTGTTTGCGGTGGTGGTGCTGGTGATTTTCCTGCTGTGGATTTTCCTCTGAGCGCGGTCAGCAACCGCACCCGGCTAATGCAGAAACGGGCGGCCACTCACCTTGCGCGTCACCCTGCGTGACCGGATGATGGTCGCGTAGCCAGAAGTCCAGCCCGCCAATCAACTCCTTAACGCGAAAGCCAGCGGCAGCCAGTTTCCAGGCGCCTTTGGTCGAGCCGTTGCAGCCAATGCCATCGCAGTAGGTGATATAGACTTTATCGCTCGCCAGGACGCTGAGCGTTTCTGTGTTCATGGTCCGGTGCGGGAAGCTGACCGCGCCGCAGATATGCCCGGCCTGGTACTGCGCCACCGAACGCGTATCAATCACCACGATTTCGGTAATCCCGTTCGCCAGATCCTGGGCCACGTCCCAGGCATCTGCATAATGGGCCAGCTTATCGCGCAGCAGGGCTTCACTTTGCGGCGCGCTGTGGGGAGGAAACTGTAAGACGGCAGATGAGATAGTCATAAATACTCCTTCAGGTTGTCAGTGTCGCCATAATAAGGTTAACTGGCCTTAGCGATAAGACCCATTTAAGAGTATTGATAAGACCACTATGTCACCTGTCGCAGCCCCGATCATTGCTTTATTTACTTCTCTGCAGGCCCAGACGCTACGGGAAAAACTCTGCGTCACGCTGCGCCAGCTTATCGGCAGCGGCGCGCTACGGATGGGCGAGCGTCTGCCTTCATCCCGACTGATGGCCGCTGACCTCAGCCTGTCACGGGTGACGGTTGAGGCAGCCTATGCCCAGCTTGAAAGCGAAGGCTATCTGATAAGAAAAAGCGGCAAAGGCACTTTTGTCGCCATTTCGCTGCCGGAGCCGCCGCGCACCAGAAAGCCGCACTCCTCCGTGGAGATTCCGCTCTCAGCCAGAGGAAAGCAGATTGTCGCAACGGGTGGCTGCCGCGATCCGCTTTTTCCACAGGCTTTTGCCTCCGGTTCGCCCGATCTCCGGGCCTTTCCTCACGATATCTGGCGGCGGCTGACCGCTCAGCGACTGCGGCATTACTCTGAAGCGCTGATGCGCTATGGCGATCCCCAGGGATTGCCTGCGCTCCGCGAAGCGGTGGCTGGCTATCTGGCGCAGTCCCGCGGCGTCCAGTGCAGCGCGGAACAAGTGATGATTCTGACCAGCTCCCAGCAGGCGTTGCAGATGATCGCGCTGCTTTTGTGCGATGACAACGATGAGGTCTGGATGGAGGAGCCGGGATATCCCGGTGCCCGTAATGCTTTTATCAGCGCTGGCGCCGCGCTGAAAAGTATCGCTATCGACGGTGAGGGCGCTATTCTGCCCGATGCTCCGCCGCCCAGGCTGGCTTATCTGACACCTTCACATCAGTATCCTGTCGGCGTGACAATGAGCCTCCAGCGCCGCTTAGCCTGGCTGGACTATGCCCGCCGCCGGGCTTGCTGGCTGATTGAAGACGATTACGACAGCGAGTTTTACTACGATCTCCAGCCGATGCCCGCCATGCAGGGGCTGGATAAAAGTGGGCGCACGCTCTATCTGGGCACCTTCTCTAAAGTGCTCTTTCCCTCACTCCGGCTGGCTTACCTGGTCGTTCCCCCGTCGCTGGTGGCACCGCTCTGTCAGTTACGCAGCATGATGGATGGGCACAGCGCACAATTGATGCAGGCCGTGACGGCAGATTTTATCAATAACGGCTATTTTCAGGCTCACCTGCGGCTGATGCGTAAACTGTACGCCAGCCGACGCGAGCTGTTACTGGCTGAACTGACAACCAAGTTAGGTGAGCACGTCGTCCCTTTCGGCCAGGGAAGCGGACTACAGCTGACAGTGACGCTGCCAAAAGGCGGTGAGCAACGGCTGACTGAAGAAGCCCGTGCAGCCGGACTGATTTTACCCCGCCTCTCGCCGCTTTATGCCGGAAAGCCGCAGCATGAAGGCTGGCTTCTGGGGTTCTCCTCCCTGCAGCGTACGGAGATCGTGCAGGCAGTGAGTAAGCTGGCGCGCCTTGGCTACTGAGCCTGTACATCTTCCAAGCTGACCCGCAATTCTCATGAAAAGCGTTTCGCCCTGCGTATGCTCCCCGAATGTTTCAGCCGATGATTAAACTTAACGTTTAAGTGAAAAGTCCGGGAGTGCAGCAGGCAAAGCCGCGTTTTGCAGCATCATTTATCATCGCATTAACCGCCTGCTACCTGCGCCAGTTCCGATTTGTGAGACGTTGTCCCGACGACGGAAAATAATTCCTCAAACGGACAGATCGCTTCCTATGGGTTCAGGAAGACGGTCGTGTAACTTAATAACGAAAATGGATTTCAGCAAACCGTCCTCCTCCGCTGCCCGGTAACGAAAGTTAAAAGGATGCAGTTCACCTTTTCGACAACAAAATCACCGCTTTTGGCGTCCCCGCACCGCGCAACTGGCCGGACAAATCCACGTGCACGCTAGTTGTTACATTAATGTTATCAAAAAGGCCTTTTTTTAACACACTCACCTCAAATCATGGCGTAAACTTCCGCCTAATGGGTCAAATTAAACAAATTATTAACCTAATATACCACTTAAGTTAACATTTATAATCACAAGTCACATTTCATTAACCTGACAGCTTCCGGTAAGCCGGCCGCTTGCTATCTTGCCTCTGTGGCTCCGGCCATGTGCTCTCAGACCCGAACAGCCGACACCAGCGGGTAACACTGCGGACTTCCCGCACCTGATAATAAAGGTATTGCTATGAAATTTAACCTCGCATTACTGAATGCATGTGTGGTTTCTGCATGCATGGTCTTTACGACACCTTCTTTTGCGGCAGAAAAACATGATATCGCCGTTGTGGCGAAAGTGACCGGCATCCCCTGGTTCACTCGTATGGAGGTTGGCGTGAAAGAGGCGGCAACCAAACTTGACGTTAACGCTTATCAGGTCGGCGGTTCCACGCCCGATCCGGCTCAGCAGGTTAAAGTCATTGAGGACCTGATCGCCAAAAAAGTAGATGCAATCATCGTGGTTCCCAATGATGCGAAGGTGCTGGAGCCTGTACTCAAAAAAGCGCGCGATCGGGGCATCGTGGTGCTGACGCATGAATCACCCGATCAGCCTGTCGGCCAGTGGGATGTGGAAACCATCGACAGCCAGAAATATGCCGAAAAAAATATGGATGAGCTCGCCGCGGCGATGGGCGGCAAAGGCGGTTACGCGATTTATGTCGGCTCCCTGACCGTTCCGTTGCATAACGCCTGGGCAGATGCCGCAATCGCCTGGCAGAAAAAGAAATACCCCGATATGCACGAGGTGACCTCCCGCCTGCCGGTCGCTGAAAGCATTGATAAATCCTACGCCACCACGCTCGATCTGATGCGTACCTGGCCTGACCTGAAGGGCATTATTGGCTTCGGCTCGCTGGGCCCGATTGGTGCCGGACAGGCGGTGAAAAGTAAAAGAGCGAAGAACAAGATCGCCGTCGTCGGCATCGCCATGCCTGCCCAGGCAGCGCCTTATCTCGCCAGTGGCGATATCAAAAAAGTGCTGCTGTGGGATCCAAAAGATGCGGGCTTCGCCCTGGTAAGTCTCGCCGACCAGCTTCTCGACGGCAAAGAGGTTGACAGCGACCTGACCATTGAAGGGCTGGGCAAAGCCGATGTGGATATGGAGAACCATGTGATCCGCTTTAACCGGATTCTGGAAGTGACCAACGATAACGCCAAAACGCTCGGCTTCTGATGACCTGAACAAAGGCTACGCCGCAGGCTGAACGGCCTGCCTGCGGTCTGCGGCAACGCCACTTCTGAGGAGCGAACGCATGTCACAACCTTTTCTCTCGCTTGAGCATATCAGCAAATCCTTTCCGGGCGTGCTGGCGCTGGACGACATCAACCTGATGTTAAATAAAGGAGAAGTACACTGTCTGGCCGGTCAGAATGGCTGCGGCAAAAGCACGCTGATTAAGGTGATTTCCGGCGTCTATCAGCCTGATAAGGGCGCGCATATTGGTATTCACGGCAAGCTTTTCCCCCACCTTTCGCCCTCGCTTTCAGCATTTTACGGCATACAGGTGATCTACCAGGATCTCTCTTTGTTCCCTAATCTGACCGTGGCGGAAAATATAGCGGTGCACCGCTATCTGCCCGGCGGCGGCTTCTGGGTCAGACGCAGCAAGATGCGTGAGCTGGCTGTCAGCACCATGCAGCGCATCGGCGTGGCGATCGATCCCGATCGTAAGGTGGAAAAACTGTCAATCGCTGACCGGCAGCTGGTCGCGATCTGCCGGGCGCTGGCTGCCGATGCCAGCCTGGTGATCATGGATGAGCCAACCGCCTCACTGACCAGAAACGAGGTCAACGGACTACTGCGGGTGGTCAGCGAGCTGAAAGCGGCCGGTATCTGCGTGGTCTTTGTCAGCCATAAGCTGGATGAAGTGATGGAAGTGGCCGATCGCATCAGCGTGATACGCGACGGCAAGCTGGTCGGTACCTGGCCCGCCAGCGAACTGAACAGCGACGAGCTCGCGTTCCTGATGACCGGGCAGCGTTTTGCCTTCAGTCATCTTCCCCACCGCGCCGACAGTAGCGAAACACCGCTGCTGGAGATCAAAAATCTGACGCGCAAAGGGGAATATCAGTCGGTAAATCTCAGCCTGCGTGGTGGTGAGATCGTTTCTGTCGTCGGCTTGCTGGGCGCGGGCCGTACCGAACTCTGTCTGTCGCTGTTCGGCATGACCCAACCCGACAGCGGCGAGATTCGGATTGCGGGCAAACCGGTTACGCTACGCAGCAACCGTGATGCGATACGTCACGGTATCGCCTACGTTTCTGAAGATCGGCAGACGCACGGATTAATTATGGCGCAGCCCATTTTTGACAACCTGCTGGTGCCGGTATTTAACCGCCTGCATAACCGCTTTGGTCTGCTCGATCGCCACAAAGCCCGCCATCAGGTCGCGACGCTGATTCGTCAACTGAATATCAAAGTCTCAGACAGTCAGCTTCCCGTGCAGACGCTCTCCGGCGGCAATGCCCAGCGCGTGGCGATTGGTAAATGGGTCGCCACGCAGCCACGGGTGCTGATACTGGATTCGCCCACCGTTGGGGTCGATATCGCTAATAAAGAGGGGATTTACCGTATTGCCCGCGATCTGGCCGATTCTGGCATGGCGGTGCTGATGATTTGCGATGAGATCCCCGAAGCCTGGTACAACAGCCACCGCGTGCTGGTGATGCGTAAAGGCGAACTGGTGGCCAGCTTTGCGCCACATCAGTGCCGGGAAGAAGAAATTGCAGAGGTGGTGAATGAATAAGAAATTACGTCATCTGACTGGCCATCACGAATTCTGGCTCGGCATGCTGCTCCTGCTGCTGGGGCTCGGGCTGAGCCTGCGTACCGGTGAATTTCTGACGCTGGGCAATCTGACCGATGTCGCCACCAGCTACGCTATCCTGGGCATTCTCGCCTGCGGGCTGTTTGTGGTGCTGATTGCGGGCGGTATCGATATCTCCTTTCCGGCAATGACGGCGATTGCGCAATATGTGATGGCCAGCGTCATGCTGGCGCACGGCGGCAGCTTCCTGATGGTGTTCGCCGTCGCGATGGGCTGCGGTCTGGCGCTCGGACTGATCAACGGTGCGCTGGTTTACTTCCTACGGGTACCCGCCATTATTATCACCATCGCCACGCTGAACCTGTTTTATGGTCTGCTGGTCTGGCTGACCAACGGCACCTGGCTATACGGTTTTCCCGACTGGTTTATGACCGGCGTGAACGGGTTCTCTTTCACCGCCGCGGACGGCTACGAATATGGCCTGACGCTGCCCCTTCTCAGCCTGCTGGCAGTATTTATCTTTACCGGCGTAATGATGCGTTACACCCGGCTGGGCAGGCAGATTTACGCCATGGGCGGCAACCGGGAATCCGCGTCACGGCTGGGCATGAATCTCCTGAGGCTGCACTTTTATGTCTATGGCTATATGGGCCTGCTGGCGGGCGTGGCCGCGGTTGTACAGGCGCAGACCACCCAGTCCGTTGCGCCAAACTCGCTGGTGGGCTACGAGCTGACCGTGCTGGCGGCCGTGGTACTGGGCGGCACCAGTATGACCGGCGGACGCGGATCGCTGCTGGGTACGCTGCTGGGCGTGCTGCTGCTGGCATTTCTGCAAAACGGCCTGACGCTGATGGCGATTTCGTCTTACTGGCATACGGTGTTGAGCGGGTTGATCATTCTGGCCGGCGTCAGCGCCACCGCGTGGAATGAAAAACGTAAACTGGTAAAGGGGATATAGCATGATCGCGCTGACTAAAATCCTGCCTGGCGACCGGATTATCCGGCTGCAGTTACTGATGATCGTGCTGGTGATGGTGCTGTTTTCCCTGACGCTGGGAGGACGCTTTTTCAGTGCCGGAAACTTTCAGTCCATCGCCACGCAGCTGCCGGTGCTCGGCCTGCTGGCGCTTGGCATGGGACTGACCATGCTCACCGGCGGTATAAACCTGTCGATTATCGCCAGCGCCAACGCCTGCTCGCTGCTGATGGCGGCCATTATCGTCGCTTATCCCGGCCCTCAGTATCTGCTGCTGGCCCTGCTGGCGGGCGCGTTGCTGGCGGCGCTGATTGGTACGGTAAACGGCTTATTGATTGCGGTAATTGGCGTCTCGCCGATTCTCGCCACGCTGGGCACTATGACGCTGATTACCGGGCTGAATATTCTGCTGACTAACGGCGCGGTGATCTCCGGCTTTCCCCCGCTGATCCAGTTCCTTGGTAATGGCGACCTGTTCGGCATTCCTTTCGCGCTACTGCTGTTTCTGGCGATCGCCTTTGGCCTCTGGGTGGTACTGGAGCAGACCACGCTGGGGCGCACTATCTATCTGCTCGGCTCGAACGAGCAGGCAACCCGCTTTAGCGGCGTCTCCACCGTAAAAGTTATCGTCACCGTCTATATTCTCTCAGCGCTGCTGAGCTGGGGAGCGGCCCTGCTGATGATGTCGATGTTTAACTCAGCCAAGGCGGGCTACGGCGAATCCTGGCTGCTGATTACCATCCTTGCTTCGGTGCTGGGCGGCGTCAATCCCGACGGCGGTTTTGGACGTGTTATCGGCCTGGTGCTGGCGCTGATCGTTTTACAGATGCTGGAAAGCGGACTGAACCTGCTGGGCGTGAGCAGTTATCTGACGATGGCGCTCTGGGGCGGTGTGCTTATCCTGTTTATCGCATTGCAAAATCGCAGAACCTGATGGACGAGGCTTAACTATGACGAGTTATTATCTGGGTGTGGATGTGGGAACCGGCAGCGCACGGGCAGGCATCTTCGACTGCAAAGGACGCATGATGGGCCAGGCCAGTCGTGAAATTGCGCTGTTTCGTCCGCAAGCTGATTTTGTTGAGCAATCCTCTGAAGATATCTGGCAGGCGGTCTGCCAGTCAGTACGGGATGCCGTTAATCAGAGCAATATAAATCCGGTGCAGATCAAAGGGATCGGATTTGATGCCACCTGCTCGCTGGTGGTGCTGGATAAAGAAGGCAAGCCGCTGACGGTGAGCCCTTCTGGCCGTAGCGAGCAGAATATTATCGTCTGGATGGATCACCGGGCGATCGGGCAGGCTGAGCGGATCAATGCAACGCAGCACCCGGTGCTGGAATATGTCGGCGGCGTGATTTCACCTGAGATGCAGACGCCGAAACTGCTGTGGCTGAAGCAACATATGCCGAACAGCTGGCAGAATATTGGCCACCTTTTCGATCTGCCGGATTTTCTGACCTGGCGGGCCACCCAGGATGCCACCCGCTCACTCTGCTCGCTGGTCTGTAAATGGACCTATATGGGCCATGAGAAACGCTGGGATGAGAGCTATTTTCACCAGATCGGCCTGGAGGATTTACTGGCGCACGATGCGGCAAAAATCGGCAGCGAGGTGAAAACGATGGGCGAACCGCTGGGGCATGGTCTGACACAGCGCGCCGCCTCAGAAATGGGCCTGCTGCCTGGCACGGCGGTCAGCGTTTCGGTAATAGATGCGCATGCCGGCAGCCTCGGGACGCTGGGCGCGTCGGGCGCATCTGGTGAACATGCCGACTTTGACCGTCGCATCGCGCTGATTGGCGGCACCTCAACCGGCCATATGGCCATTTCCCGTGCGCCCCGGTTTATTAAAGGCGTCTGGGGACCTTACTTTTCGGCGGTGCTGCCCGATTTCTGGCTTAATGAAGGCGGGCAGTCGGCGACCGGCGCGCTGATTGACCATATAATCCAGTCACATCCCTGCTATGCGCAGCTTCGCGAGCAGGGAAAATCCCAGGACAAAACGATCTATGAAGTTCTGAACGATCTGCTGCGAAGGATGGCCGGTGAACCGGAGAATATCGCTTTCCTGACCCGCGATATCCATATGCTGCCCTACTTTCATGGCAACCGTTCACCGCGCGCCAACCCCAATCTGACGGGGATCCTGACCGGCCTGAAGCTGTCACGTACGCCGGAAGATATGGCGCTGCACTATCTCGCCACGATTCAGGCTATCGCGCTGGGCACCCGACATATTATCGAGACCATGAACCAGAGCGGCTACAGCATCGACACCATTATGGCCAGCGGCGGCGGCACCAAAAACCCCGTTTTTGTGCAGGAACATGCCAACGCGACCGGCTGCGCCATGCTGCTGCCGGAGGAGAGCGAGGCGATGCTGCTGGGAAGCGCGATGCTGGGCACCGTTGCCGCCGGCCTGTATGAAACGCTGCCGGAGGCGATGAATGCCATGAGCCGGGCGGGCAAAACCGTCACGCCGCAGACCAACGAAATCAAGCGCTACTACGATCGCAAGTATCGGGTGTTCCGCGAGATGTATCATGATTATATGAAGTACCGGCAGATGATGCAGGAGGCGTGATGAAAGAGGATCGAGCCTGGCAACAGGCCTGCACAAGCTGGCAGGTTTACAGTCGTACCCTGGCCGCGCTGGCGCACAGTATCGATCGCCAGCAGTGGCATGCCATCTGCGATCGGATCGCCAGCTGCAGAGGCAAAATCGCCGTTACCGGTGTTGGCACGTCCGGTGTTGCGGCGCGTAAAATCGCCCATATGCTGGCCTGTATTGAGCAACCGGCTGTCTGGCTGAATCCGGCTGATGCGGCCCACGGTGATATAGGCTTTTTACGTGGCGAGGATCTGTTAATTATGATCTCAAGAGGCGGCAATTCAGACGAACTGGCGCGTCTGCTGCCCGCCATTAAGGCGAAAGGGACGCCGCTTATCTGCGTCACGGAAAACCCGGCCTCCGCACTGGCCCAGGCGGCAGAGCTGCGGCTGATTACCCCGCCCGTCAGGGAGATCGATCCGCTCAATATGCTGGCGACAACGTCGATTATGGTGGTGCTGGCGCTCTTTGACGGAATGCTTCCCGATCTGATGACCCGCAGCGGTTTCGGCAAAGAACGTTTACTGACCGTGCATCCGGGCGGTAATGTGGGCAAACAGCTACGCGATGAATAGCGTACACGGCTGTGTATGGGTTTTCCGTCAGGCTGGTGTCCAGGCAACGTGGGGGGAACTGGTACTGAAAGCGAGGCATCTCATGCCATGAAGAGCGCGGGCCGGCGTTTGCCGGATGAGGCTTTTTGCATCTTTATGGCCAGGCCCGGATTATCCTTCAGCTAACCAGTAAGCAAAAAGGGATGGCCATAAGCCATCCCTTTTTTATCCGCGCGGTGATTACAGCTTGCGCATAACCAGCGTGGCGTTGGTGCCGCCGAAGCCGAAGCTGTTGGACATGACGGTCTTCAGCTTCTGTTCGGTCGGTTTGGTGACGATATTCAGGCCTTCCGCCGCCGGGTCCAGCTCGTCAATGTTGATGCTTGGCGCGATGAAGCCATGCTCCAGCATCAGCAGCGAGTAGATCGCTTCCTGCACACCTGCGGCGCCCAGCGAGTGGCCGGTCATCGCTTTAGTGGCTGACATAGCCGGCGTGCTGTCGCTGAACACTTCACGAATAGCGCCCAGCTCTTTCACGTCGCCCACCGGTGTGGAGGTGCCGTGGGTGTTCAGGTAGTCGATTGGCGTATCAACACC
This sequence comes from Pantoea sp. IMH, assembly GCF_000599885.1. Taxonomy (GTDB): domain Bacteria; phylum Pseudomonadota; class Gammaproteobacteria; order Enterobacterales; family Enterobacteriaceae; genus Erwinia. The sequence continues at coordinate 404,417 of NZ_JFGT01000002.1, forward strand.
CTGCATCGCCAGACGCATACAGCGCATCGCACCTTCACCTGAAGGAGCAACCATATCCGCACCGTCAGAAGTCGCGCCGTAGCCGACCACTTCAGCGTAGATATGCGCGCCGCGCGCCAGCGCGTGCTCCAGCTCTTCCACCACGACCATACCGCCGCCGCCAGCAATGACGAAGCCGTCACGGTTGGTATCGTAAGTACGGGACGCCTTTTCTGGCGTTTCATTGTACTTGGTGGAGAGCGCGCCCATGGCGTCGAACTCACAGGACATTTCCCAGCACAGTTCTTCACCGCCGCCTGCAAACACCACATCCTGTTTGCCCAGCTGGATCTGCTCTACAGCGTTGCCGATGCAGTGCGCTGAAGTGGCGCAGGCGGAGCTGATAGAGTAGTTCACGCCATGGATCTTAAACGGGGTCGCCAGGCAGGCAGAAACGCCGGAAGCCATCGCTTTGGTCACCATATAAGGCCCCACGCCGCGCAGGCCTTTCGCCCGCATGCCGTCAACGCTGGCTGCCTGATAGAACGGCGAACCGCCGCCGGAACCCGCCACCAGACCAACGCGCGGGTTGTTCTGATACTGTTCGTCGGTCAGGCCGGAATCTTTTACTGCTTCCAGCATAGAGATGTACGCATAAATGGACGCATCACTCATAAAACGCAGTACTTTGCGGTCGATGAGGCTGGAGATTTCGTCTTTAGACAGTTTGACGTTACCCCAGACGTGACTACGCATGCCGGAATCTTTCAGTTCCTGAGAGAAGGTAATACCGGAGCGGCCTTCGCGTAATGACGCAAGAACTTCCTCCTGGTTATTACCGATGCTGGAAACGATACCCAGGCCAGTAATCACTGCACGTTTCATTCAATACCTCATCACTTCTTATATTAGGATTCGGGGACACTTTAGCTTACAGTTGTACGCCGAACAAGTCCGATCAGCGGGATACTTTTGTAAATTTGCGTGCTCTGGCTCACACCGTTACAATCGCTGCACCGCCTGATAACCGAGCATTTGCTGTGAAAACCTCCCCCATTACGCATGCTGAACTGAGCTGGAACGAACAGGGTACACCTGTATCCCGAGCCTTTGGCGACGTCTATTTCTCTGACGAAAGCGGCCTGGAGGAGACGCGGCATGTTTTCCTCGGCGGCAATCAACTTCCTGACCGTTTCGCTGACCATACGCGCGATCTTTTTATTGTAGCGGAGACCGGTTTTGGGACTGGTCTTAATTTTCTGGTGCTCTGGCAGGCGTTCGATCGCTTCCACCAGCAGCAGCCCGGCGCAAAGTTACAACGTTTACATTTTATCAGCTGTGAGAAATATCCGCTTAATCTGAACGATTTAATCAGCACTCATGCCCGCTGGCCAGCGCTGGCCAGCTATGCTGCCGCGCTCCAGGCGCAATGGCCAGAGGCGCTGCCCGGCTGTCACCGTCTGCTGCTGGCGGGTGGGCGCATTACGCTCGATCTCTGGTTTGGGGATATTAATCAGCTTATTGATGATTTTGATGACAGTCTGAACCAGCAGGTCGATGCCTGGTTCCTTGATGGCTTCGCGCCGTCAAAAAATCCTGATATGTGGACGGCTGACCTTTTTGTCCGCATGGCGAAAATGGCGCGCCAGGACTGTACGCTGGCGACCTTCACCGCCGCAGGCTTCGTCCGTCGCGGGCTGATTGAGGCGGGCTTTAGCGTGGAAAAGCGCGGTGGTTTCGGCCCTAAACGGCATATGCTGAGCGGCGTGATGCATCATCCGGTTAACGTAAAACCGCAGGCGCCCTGGTACGCGCGGCCAGCAGCGACAGGCGATGAGATGGCAATTATCGGTGGCGGTATCGCCAGCGCTCTGCTCTCGCTGGCGCTGCTGCGTCGCGGTAAGCAGGTAACCCTCTACTGCGCCGATGCCGGGCCGGCAGCCAATGCATCCGGTAACCGTCAGGGGGCGCTCTACCCGCTGCTGAACCAGCACGATCCGGCGCTGGCCGCCTTTTTTCCGACAGCGTTCACCTTTGCCCGCCGCCTGTTAGATCAGTTGGAGGTCACCTACGATCATGAGTGGTGCGGCGTCACCCAGTTAGGCTGGAATGAGTCAAGCGCGGCGAAAATCAGCAAGATGCTGGCGATGGGCCTGCCGGAAAGTATTGCACGCGGTGTCAGCCAGGCGGAAGCCGAAGCACTTTGCGGCGTGACCACTGGCTGTGGCGGCATTACTTACCCGCTTGGCGGCTGGCTTTCCCCGGCTCAGCTTACCACCGCCCTCTTCCAGCTGGCCGAAGCGCAGGGACTCAGGACGCACTGGCAGCATCGGCTGACCTCGCTTACATCTGCTGAGGAAGGCTGGCAGCTAAGTTTCTGCGATCGGCCCGACGCCAGGCATGCTAACGTGGTGCTGGCCACCGGCCACGAACTCGCCTCGCTGGCGCAAAGCGAAAAGCTTCCCGCCTATGCCGTCAGCGGGCAGGTCAGTCATGTACCAACCACGCCAGTATTGCGTCAGCTGAGACAGGTAATCTGCTACGAAGGCTATATGACACCGGCCAATCCCGCTAACCAGGCGCACTGCCTGGGGGCAAGCTACCATCGTGGTGAGAGCACCGCCGTTTACCGTGAAGAAGATCAGCAGGAAAACCTCGACAGGCTTCGCCGCTGCCTGCCGGAGGCGGAGTGGGTAAATGACGTGGACGTCAGCGGCGGCGAGGCCCGCTGCGGCGTACGCTGCGCGACCCGCGACCATCTGCCGACGGTCGGCCCACTGCCCGATTACGATCGCACGCTGTCGCAGTATGCCAGTCTGAAGGACAACCAGGAACAAGCCGAAGCCGCGCCGGTCCATCCGGGATTGTTTGTGCTGGGAACGCTGGGTTCCAGAGGATTATGCAGCGGGCCGCTGGCGGCGGAAATACTGGCTGCCGGGCTTTGCGGTGAACCGGTACCGCTGGATCGGGAGACGCTGGCGGCCCTTCACCCTAACCGCTACTGGGTAAGACGATTACTGAAAGGGAAAGCGGTCAATTAGCGAGTGGTCAGCCTCTGCTGAGCCACAAAACTGACGGCGGCGGAGCATACCCCGCCGCGTCTTTCAGGCGGACTGGCGTGCCTGAAGGAAAAGATTGTCCCACATGCCGATAACCAGCGCCTGATCGCGGGGAGATAGCTCGCCCGCCTGGATGGCGTTCTGCAGGCTTCGCTGTACCTGGATCTGCAACGCCTCCGGAGTATGTTCACCCGACTGCTCAATCTCCGCCACCGCCAGCGTGAGATGCCCGCGCAGATAGCCGCTGGCAAAGAGTTCATCGTCGCTGGCGTGCTCGACCATATCGTCAATCAGTGCCAGGATTCGCGCTTCAAATTCATCGATCATATCGTTCTCCATTGTTCCCCCGTTCATCACAGATCTTCCGGCCAGGGAAACTGTGCTGGCGTCAGCGGGGGAGTTGAGTAAAAAGTGCAGAGTTCTGCAATAAAGCGCGCAGGCCGGGCGGGTATCCCCTGTTCCAGGTAGGTCATGACCTGAGCGTGAACCTTTCGCTGAAATGCGACGCGATCGGGCTCACAATCTCCGCTGAGATTGTCACAACTTACGTTGAAGGGAAAGCCTGCGGCAACACAAAAGAGCCACTCCAGCGCCTGAGGCTTCACCTCCACCGACTCAAACTGACTCTGCGTCGCCGCGTCACGGCCATCAGGACAGTACCAGTAGCCAAAATCGACCAGCTTACGGCGTGCCTCACCGGCAATGCACCAGTGCGATATTTCATGCAGCGCGCTGGCGTAATAGCCGTGGGCGAAAATGACGCGGTGGTAATCCACCTCTTCATCTGCGGGAAGATAGATCGGTTCATCCTCGCCTTTAATCAGGCGGGTCTGAAAATCATGAAAAAAGCAGCGATCGAAAATATCAGTCAGCTGCGAATAATGGTGTGAAGCGTTCATCATTGTTGTTCTGCAAAATAAAAAAACTGCGCAATTGTGACACTAAGCGTCTGACGTATCCACTTTTCCGGGCTGAATCATCTGGCAAAGAGCTGGTGGAACCAGAGCGCGATCGCCACGCCATGACTGTCCCAGAGCAGCTTGGCGCTCATGATCGCCGAGACGATGACCACCATCGGCCTGACCAGCGTCTGCCCACGACTCAGCACCATGCGCGCGCCGAGCCTGGCGCCGCAAAAAGCGCCTACCAGCATGATTAACCCGGTTCCCCAGACCACTTTGCCACCCAGCATAAAGAAGAGCAGACCGCCGAGGTTTGAGGTGAAGTTAAGGACCTTAGCGTGGGCGGTCGATTTCGCCAGGTTGTAGCCACAGAGCGTGACAAACGCCAGCGCGTAGAAGGAGCCAGCGCCGGGTCCGAAGAATCCATCGTAAAAACCGACGCAGCCCCCCGCCACCAGCGCAAAAGGCAGTCCGTGCAGGCGGCGATGACGATCTTCTTCGCCCACTTTTGGCATCAGCAAAAAGTAGAGGCCGATGGCAATCAGCAGCAGCGGCAAAACCTGCCTGAGCAGATCTGCCTGGATATGCTGGATTAAAATGGCACCAGCCACCGATCCGATAAAGGTCATCGCGATGTTGAGCTTCTGCTCGCGCAAATCCACCGCTTTACGCCGGACAAAATAGAGGCTGGCAGAGAACGAGCCGCCAACGGACTGCACCTTATTGGTCGCCAGCGCCTGCGCCGGGGAAAGCCCGGCGGACATCAGCGCCGGGACGGTAAGCAGGCCACCGCCACCGGCGATGGAATCGATAAAGCCCGCCAGCATGGCCACTAAAAACAGCAGCCCGACCAGCAGCGGGCTGACGACAAACCAATCCATGTTATTTTCCTAAAGAAGGTGTTTATCCAGTAGCGCCTGACAGGATGGCGGCAGCGGCGGCGGCTCGCGCTTCACCGGCGCACCGCTGCCGGGTGCAGGTGGCGCAAACCAGCTTTGCAACTCGGCACCGCAACCATCGCCCGGCGGCGGCGGCGTCTGCTCTTCACACTCCAGGCTTCCTGCCGGGCAGCGGAGACGCACATGCATATGCGCGCGATGCCCAAACCATGGCCGTACTTTACGCAGCCAGTCACGATCCGCACCGGCATCGGCGCAGAGCTGTTTTTTTATTGCCGGATTGACGAAGATGCGCGTAACCGCTTCATCCTTCGCCGCCAGCTTGATCAGGCTGTCAATTTCAGGCTGCCAGTGACGTGCCACCACGTTTTTTCCACTGGCCGCAACCAGATCCAGCGGCTGAGGTTTCAGCAGCCTCTGCGGCGTCCAGCGGGTTTTTGGCAGCTGCAGCCAGATATCCACATCCAGCCCCGACTGATGGCTGGCATGTCCACTGCTGAAACGTCCGCCAGCAGGCATCCCCATATCGCCGATCATGACCTGACCCAGCTGGAGGTTATGTACCTGGGTGCTGAGCCGCTGAATAAACAGGATCAGATCGGGATGGCCAAAATAGCGACGCTGATCCTGGCGCATCACCTGATAACCCGGCGCATCCAGCGGCAGCGCCTGCGCGCCAATAATACAGCCGTTAGAAAAAGCACCGATCGACTGGGGCTGACCGCTGACAGGCCGTTCAATTGACTGCCAGGGCGTGGCGGCCAGCGAAGCCGTGGTGAACAGCAGCGCACTCAGCAGAAAACAGGCTCTTTTCATGGTTACCAGCGCGGGATCGTCGTTTGCACGTCAGCGTTTTGAGCGCGCTGGCGTAGCAGATGGTCCATTAACACAATCGCCATCATCGCTTCCGCGATCGGCACGGCACGAATGCCGACGCAGGGATCGTGTCGCCCTTTGGTGATCATCTCCACCTCTTCACCAAAGCGATTGAGGGTTTTGCCCGGCACGGTAATGCTGGACGTGGGTTTCATCGCCAGGGTGGCCAGAATCGGCTGCCCGCTGCTGATACCGCCCAGAATGCCGCCCGCGTGATTGCTCTGGAAGCCGTCAGCCCGGATTTCATCCCGGTGTTCGCTGCCGCGCTGATTAACCACCGCAAAGCCGTCGCCAATCTCCACCCCTTTCACCGCATTGATGCTCATCAGGGCATGGGCCAGATCGGCATCCAGCCGGTCAAATACCGGTTCCCCGAGGCCGACCGGCACGTTTTCCGCCATCACCGCCACTTTGGCACCGATGGAGTCACCCTCTTTTTTCAGCGCACGCATCAGCGCATCCAGCGCCGGGAGTTTATCCGGATCGGGACAGAAAAACGGGTTTTGCTCCACCTGATCCCACGCTTTAAGTTCACAGCTCACGTCGCCAATCTGCGCCAGATAACCGCGAACTTTAATACCGTGCTTCATGTCCAGATATTTTTTGGCGATAGCGCCAGCGGCAACGCGCATTGCCGTTTCGCGGGCTGAAGAACGCCCACCGCCCCGGTAATCACGCAGGCCATATTTCTGCTCATAGGTATAGTCTGCATGGCCGGGACGAAACACATCCTTGATCTCGCCATAATCCTGAGAGCGCTGGTCGGTATTCTCAATCAGCAGGCCGATGCTGGTTCCGGTGGTGACGCCTTCAAAGACGCCGGACAGAATTTTGACCCGATCGGGTTCACGACGCTGGGTGGTGTAACGTGAAGTGCCGGGACGACGGCGATCCAGATCGTGCTGGAGATCGGCCTCGGTCAGAGGAATACCTGGCGGCACACCATCAACAATACAGCCAAGCGCCACCCCGTGGGATTCCCCAAAGGTAGTGACGCGAAAGACCTGCCCAATCGTATTACCAGCCATCTGAACTCCTGAGTGATTCTGAAAAAGGCGCTGCGCCTGCCGACAGACCACAGCCCGGCGGCAATCCTGACGCCCTGAAAAGGATTTTAATCTTTATAAATGCTGAAATGGTGCTGCGCGTCAACAATCTGCTGGCGGGTCAGCATAAATACACCGTCGCCGCCGTTGGCAAATTCCAGCCAGGTAAAGGGCACGTCGGGATACTGTTCCATCATATGCACCATGCTGTTACCCACTTCGCAAATCAGTACACCCTCTTCGCTCAGATAGTCAGGCGCATTAGCCAGAATCCGGCGTGCCAGCTTCAGGCCATCGCTGCCCGCCGCCAGACCCAGCTCCGGCTCGTGACGATACTCATCGGGCAGGTCGTCCATATCGTCGCCATCCACATAAGGAGGGTTAGTCACGATAAGATCGTAAGGCGTTTGAGGCAGTTCGCGGAAAAGATCGGCGCGAATCGGGGTGACGTTATGCTGAAGACCGTGCGCGTCGATATTTTGCTCGGTGACGGCCAGCGCGTCCGTTGAGATATCCACCGCATCCACTTCCGCTTCCGGAAACGCATAGGCGCAGGCGATGGCGATGCAGCCGCTGCCGGTACACATATCGAGAATGTAGCGGGGCTCATGGGGAAGCAGGCCGGCAAAACGTTCGTTGATCAGCTCACCAATCGGCGAGCGAGGCACCAGTACGCGTTCATCAACGTAGAACTCATGACCGCAGAACCAGGCTTTATGCGTGAGGTAGGCAACCGGAATGCGCTCGTTAATGCGGCGGATTACACGCTCGACAATACGGTGGCGCTCGCTGGAGGTCAGGCGGGCATTACGCATATCTTCCGGGATATCAAGCGGCAGATAGAGCGTCGGAAGCACCAGCTGAACGGCTTCATCCCAGGGATTATCGGTGCCATGACCGTACCAGAGTCCGGCTGCGGAAAAACGGCTGACCGACCAGCGCAGCATATCCTGAATGGTATGCAGCTCACTGACTGCCTCATCAACGAAAATTTTGTCCAATGTGCCCTCCACAGGCCTTGCAGAAACTCGGCAGCTAGTTTGCCATGAAGTGCCATTAAATTCAGCGCAGCGGGGTGAAAAAGCTGACATTTGTTTTTCATCGGCGAAAGTCAGGGTAAACTGGAAAAAATGTAAGCGGCACTGAGCCGTCGCGCGCCGGAAGAGCGGAAAAAGATAATTCAATGAGTAAAAAACAGAATCTCAGTCCGGAAGATCAGGCGCTGTTTCGCGGACTGATGAGCGGCACCCGTAAGCTGACGCAGGACACTATCGTCCATAAGCCTCAGCGAAAAAAAACGTCGGAAGTTCCCCAGAAACGCCTGCTTTCAGAGCAGATGGATAACAGTCACTATTTTTCAGATGAATTTCAGCCGCTGCTGGCGGAGGAAGGCCCGGTACGATACGTCCGCAGCGACGTCAGCCATTATGAGCTGAAAAAACTGCGTCGCGGGGACTATACACCGGAGATCTTTCTGGATCTGCACGGCCTGACGCAAAAGCAGGCTAAGGAAGAGCTCGGCGCGCTGATTGCCGCCTGCCGCCGTGAACATATTTTTTGCGCCAGCGTGATGCACGGGCATGGCAAGCATGTGCTGAAACAGCAGACGCCGCTCTGGCTGGCCCAGCACCCGATGGTGATGGCTTTTCATCAGGCGCCGAAGCTGTTTGGGGGAGATGCGGCCCTGCTGGTGCTGATCGAAGTGGAGGAGTGGCTTCCGCCCGAACTGCCGTAGCGCCGGTAAGAAGCCTCAGAAACGAAGAGAACGGGCCGGAAGGGACCGGCCCGCGGGGCCTCAGATGGCCCGGGCAAGCTTGGCGGGGCTAACCTGCCATTCCAGCTTGCCGCTGCCGCTTTCAGCATCATAGGCGATGCAGGCGATGGCGGAAGTCGCAAACATCGGCGGCGCTTCCTGTGGGCAAAGCTCAGAAACCAGATAGCCCACCAGAGGCAGATGCGAGATGACCAGCACGGCCTTGACGCCCTCGTTTGCCAGTACCTGGAGATAGGCCGCCACCTGGGCGGGATCGCCACCCGGCGTCAGTTCCGGCAGCACCTCCTGCTGTTCAGGCAGGTTAAGCCCTTCACGTACCGTGCTCAACGTCTGTTCAGCGCGTAAATAAGGGCTGACCAGCACACGTTCAATATCCACCGTCTGTCCATTGAGCCAGTCCGCCATCTGGCGGGACTCATCGCAGCCGCAATGAGTCAGAGGTCTTACCGAATCACTAGCCGCATCCAATGCCGCATCGCCGTGACGCATAATGAAAACTTGCATAATGCACCGCTGTTGTTAAACATTAACGCCGGAAAACCGCGTTCACCGACTCTTCATTCTGCGAATGAACGCTGTGTTTTACCCTAATGCCGGAAGACAAGTCAACCGATTGTTTACTTAATGAGCACATTACAGAATGTGGCCAGCCCACCTTTTGGCTGGTGCGAAATCTAACCCCCTGAATCCTCATGGCTATTCACCAAAGGCCTGTTAATAAAAGCGTTCTCCCGCCTGCGCCATCTGTCTGAGGCGCTCGCAAGGGGCGAATCGCTCCCCGTGCATATTCGTCAGTCTCTCTGACAGTGAGACAACCTGCGCCAGGCCCAGATGATCCATATAACGGAAAGGTCCGCCTAAGAATGGCGGAAAACCGATGCCAAATACCGCGCCGATATCGCCATCGCGGGCGCTGCGGATCACACCTTCATCAAGCGTTCTGACCGCTTCATTCAGCATCAGCATGACGCACCGCTGCGCAATATTTTCCCTACTCAGATGTGACTTCGGCGTCACATTCAGCAACGAATAGATCGACCGATCGACACGTTTTTTACGTCCCAGTCCTTTCGTGCCATATAAATAGAAACCGCGCCCGTTTTTGCGTCCTTTACGATTATCGTTTAATACCGCGCTGAACGCTTCCGGCGCCCGGAAACGCTCACCCCATGCCTGTTCCAGCACAGGTAAAATATGCGTGCCGACGTCGATGCCCACTTCATCCAGTAACTGTACCGGGCCTACCGGAAAACCAAACTGTACCAGCGCTTCGTCAATCTCCTCAACCGGCTCGCCTTCCAGCATGCAGCGCATCGCCTCATTAATATAAGGTGCCAGAATGCGGTTGACGTAAAAGCCGGCCCGGTCGGCGACCACAATCGGCGTTTTGCCCTGCTTTTTGGCCAGTGCAACCGTGGTGGCAATCGTTTCGGCATCGGTGCCAGCATGCGGGATCACCTCAACCAGCGGCATCTTATCTACCGGACTGAAGAAGTGCAGACCAATCACTTTTTCAGGACGCTGCGCGTTTGCCGCAATATCACTGATAGGCAATGAAGAGGTATTGGAGGCAAAAATGGTGTGCGGCGATGTACAGGCCTCCACTTCCGCCACCATCTGCTGCTTGAGAGAAAGCTTTTCGAACACGGCCTCGATAACCACATCGCGGTGCTGAAATCCCTGGTAGCGGATAGTGCCGGTAAGCAGCGCCATCTGCTGCTGCCGTTCCGCTGGCGTCATGCGCCGCCGCTTCACCTGCTTACTCAGCAGATCCCAGCTGTACTTCATCGCATGGTTAATGCCTTCTGGCGTCACATCCTTTATTCGTACCGGCAGCTTGCCGCGGGTAGCGGTGACATATGCAATCCCTCCGCCCATTAATCCGCCGCCCAGCACGCCAATCTTTTTCAGCGGACGCGGTTCAGCGGGCGCGCCCGTCTCTTTTTTCATTTCCGTCGTGGCAAAAAAGAGGCTTCTCAGCGCAGCCGATTCTGGTGTCATTACCAGTTGGCCAAAAGCTTTCGCCTCAGCGGCATAGCCGCTGCTTCTGCCCTGTTGCAAACCGGTACGTACCACGGTCAGGATCTTCTCAACGGCTGGATAGTTGCCACGCGTTTTAGCCTGTGCCCGTCTGCCCGCCAGCGTAAATAGCAGTGCCCTGCCCGCAGGTCCGTTCAGCAGGCGTTCGCGCAGCGGCAGCGTTTTTTTCAGCTGACGCCCTTTTAATACCATTTTTACCGCTGTCTCCAGCAGAATAGCGTGCGGGACCGCGTCATCAACCAGCCCGAGCTTCAGCGCCTGCCTGGCGCGCAGCGTTTTGCCGGTAAGCATCATATCGAGTGCGCCCGAAGCGCCGATCAGTTCAGGCAGCCGCTGCGTGCCGCCCGATCCCGGTAACAGCCCCAGCTGTACTTCCGGCAGCCCGAGCCGGGTTTTATCATCCAGCGTACAGACGCGCTGATTGCAGGCCAGCGCCAGTTCCAGACCGCCGCCGAGACAGGGACCGTGGATCGCAGCAACGACAGGCAATGGCAGCGCGGCGATTTCCGCCATCACTTTTTGTCCTTCCAGCGCCAGTGCTTCCGCATCTCTGGCGGTTTCACACCGGGCGATCATCGAAATATCAGCACCGGCGATAAAAGAGTCCGGTTTGCCGGAGATCAGAACAAGGCCAGCAAGGCTGGCGTTTTGCCGCGCCTGCGCAATAACCTCCCGGATTTGCTCAGCGAAGGCCGCCTTAAGGGTGTTCATTTTTTCCCCAGGGACGTCCAGGGTAATCACCCCTACGTTGTCGGCACGCATCGTCAGGGTAAATGCAGATTGCTTCTCCATTATTCGGCCTCCAGAACCATCGCTGCACCCAGACCACCCGCCGCACAGGCCGTCACCAGGCCCAACCCACCGCCGCGTCGCCGCAACTCATTGAGGGTCTGAGTAATCATCCTCGCGCCGGTGGCGGCAAAAGGATGACCATAGGCGATAGAACCGCCCAGCACGTTAAATTTCTCTTCATCCACCTCGCCCAGCGCATGAGGCCGGTTCAGTACTTCCCGCGCGAACCGTTCATCAGCAAACATCTTCAGGTTCGCCAGCGTCTGGGCAGCAAACGCTTCGTGCATATCAATCAGCGTCAGATCCTGAAGCGTGATGCCGGCACGATCCAGCGCCAGCGGCGAAGCCCATGATGGCCCCAGCAGCATATCGTGGCGGACATCGATCGCGGTAAAAGCGTAGCTGCGTAAATAGCCCAGCGGCGTAATCCCGAGCGAACGGGCGCGCGATTCGGTCATCAGGATTACTGCGGCCGCGCCATCTGTCAGCGGCGTGCTGTTCGCGGCGGTTACGCTACCGTGCCGGCGGTCAAAGGCAGGACGAAGTTTTGTATAGTCAGCGAGTGAGGAGTTTGCCCGCACATTATTGTCCTGTTCAAAAGGCGCGCGCCACGGCGGGACAAATGCCGTCATCACCTCTTCCGCAAGCTTACCTTCCTGCCAGGCTTTGGCGGCCTTCTGATGAGATCGGTGGGCCAGCGCATCCTGACTTTCACGGCTGATGGCGTGACTTTTTGCCATCTGCTCAGCCGTATCCCCCATGCGCAAGCCGGTTGAGTACTCGGCGACTGCTGGCGGTACAGGCAGTAAGTCACGCGGTCGCAGCTGGCTGAACAGTTTCATTTTCTGTGAAAAACTGCGCGCCTTGCTGAGATCCACCAGCACGCGTCCCAGCTTTTTGCTGACGCCAATCGGCAGTACCGAGGAGGAGTCCGCGCCACCTGCGATTCCTGCCTGAATATGCCCCACCATCAGGCTTTCGGCCACGTTAGCCACTGCCTGAAAGCTTGTGGCACAGGCACGGCTTACGCTCCAGGCATCGGTATGGACGCTCAGACCGCTGCCGAGAACGATTTCACGGGCGATATTGGGTGCTTCAGGCATCTGCACGACCTGGCCGAATACCAGCTGCTCAATAATGTCCGGAGGAATGTCGCTGCGGGCCAGCAGTTCGCTGACCACCATCCGGCCAAGTTCAACCGCCGGGATCCCATGCAGCGCGGTCGCCTGACGAGCGAAAGGGGTTCGCAGTCCGTGAGTGATGGCGATACGTTCGCCCTGACGCGTCAGCAAGGGTGAGGCTTTGCTCATACTTGTTACCTGTAAAAGAGAGAACCGGCGTCATTGCCAAAGAGGTCTGACCTGTAAGATTAACAACTATCTTACATTCTGCATCAGGATCGCGAGGAAAATGGGAGAGAAGACACGCTTTTTGTGAGAGCGGGCAAGCCCGCTCAGGATCACGAGGGGATTAACGCAGGCCGAGCTGGAAAATCATTGTTTCTGCCTGACAGCTAAAGGTAAAGCTGGCGTCCAGGCGCACGCCCTCTGGCTGTTCAGTAAATTCACTCTGAATAAGGCAAGGCTCGGATTCTACCTGGCGGGCTTTTTCCGTCAGCGTGGCCAGCATGGCTTCCGCCTCTTCGCGGGAAGCATAAAGCTGGCTCCAGCTCGCGGTACAGTCGGTGTTATCCATAATGGTGCCGACATCTACACAGCAGCAGGCAGCGGTTTCATTGGCGCTGCATTTATTAATCGCGTGAGTCATAGAGATCTCCAGTTAGCCGCCCCGCAGGGCGCAAAACAAATCAGCCTATAGTTTACCTCCGCTTGACTTTAATGTCCGGTCAACTCGCGCCGCCAGTCCATTAAGTGACGGAAATCACGGTTAAGATTGATCTGTAACAATCCAGCCTCTCTTTCCTCTTTTAGGTATGTCATATTTTTGTTAAGCAGATCGCTTTTTATCGATCAAAACGGAAATATTCCTAAAACAATATTGCAACTTACGTAGAGGTCGGACCTATACTGGGGCCACTGGTCTGATTTGTTAGCGGTATATCAGCCCCTACAATTTGCGCCCCCTTGTTACGTTATGTAACAAAGTTTAATAAAAATCAGATTAATGAGGTTGTGGTCATGAACCATAAATCCCTGTTTGCAAAGTCTGCACTCGCAGCAGCAGTGGCACTTATCTCTTCCAACGTTTACGCCGCCGGTTTTCAGCTCAATGAGTTCTCCTCAATCGGACTGGGCCGCGCCTATTCTGGTGAGGGAGCCATGGGGGATACGGCCGCTTCCGCCAGCCGCAACCCTGCCACCATGGCGCTGATGGACCGCCCGATGTTTTCCATCGGCGCCGTATTTATCAATCCCGATGTACATATTGACGGTGACAGCCCAAGCGGCCAGAGCTTATACGCGAAAAATATCGCGCCAACCGCATGGGTACCTAATATTCATTATGTTCAGCCGCTGAACGATCAGTGGTGGCTGGGCGCCTCCGTCACTTCTAACTATGGCCTGGCAACGGAATTTAATAATGACTACACCGCAGGCTTGTATGGCGGCAAAACGGATCTGGAAACCGCTAATCTGAATTTAAGTACCGCCTATCGCCTTAATGAGCACTTTACGTTTGGGGTCGGTTTTGACGCCGTCTATGCGAGAGCCAAAATCGAGCGCTATGCGGGTGAGTCTGGCCCGGCACTCGGGCTGGCCCGTGACACGCAAGTTGCGCATCTGAAAGGTGATGAGTGGGGATACGGCTGGAACGCCGGCATCCTTTATGAGGTGGATGAAAACAATCGCTTTGGTTTTACCTACCGCTCTGAAGTCAAAATCGACTTTGACGGCGATTACAAAAGTAATATCCCCGGCGCTTTCAACCCGGTCAACGATGCGCTGAACCTTGGTCTGCCATTTGGCACCAGCGGCAGCACCATTCCGGGTTCGCTGACGCTGAACCTCCCTGAGATGTGGGAAGTGTCCGGCTATCATAAAGTGGCGCCGCAGTGGGCGGTCCACTACAGCATGGCGTATACCAGCTGGAGTCAGTTCCAGGAGCTGAAGGCGACAGGCACCAACGGCCAGACCCTGTTTGAAAAAGAAGAAGGCTTTAAAGATGCCTACCGCATCGCGCTGGGTACCTCCTACTTCTATGATGCTAACTGGACGTTCCGCACCGGTATCGCCTTTGATGACAGCCCGGTTCCTGCCGACAAACGCTCGATCTCCATTCCCGATCAGGACCGCTTCTGGCTGAGCGCAGGCACATCCTATGCCTTCAACGAGGACGCTTCCGTGGATGTGGGCATCGCCTGGATGCATGGTCAGAGCGTGACGGTGAAAGAAGGCGATTACACCTTTAACTCCTCCGGCAAAGCCTGGCTCTACGGTGCCAACTTCAACTATAAGTTTTGATTAACAAATCAGCCTGAATCTGAAACTTCATCGGCTGGTTCTTATCCATAAAAAAGCCTGTCTTCCGACAGGCTTTTTTACTGTTCTGCTAACCCTTTTGCGGATAAGTGCTATTCCGCATCAATATCCTCAAGATCGCCCTGGATCGCCGAGGCGTTTGGATTTTCCTGCGGAACCAGCTTGCCGTCGCTGGCCAGGAAATCGTGACGCTGGAAATAAGCCGCACGGGCAAACGCGTAAGGATCCTGGCTGTTGCGCAGGATCGCATCGGAATCCAGCAGCTGCGCGCGGGTTTCAATCCCTTCCACCGCCCATTTCCCGGCGGACATCCACCAGGTCAGCCAGCTGAGCGGGACATAGAGGTTATCGACAAGCCCGCCGATATCCTCACGCGGCGTAAATCCACCATAAGCAGGTACCTCGACATAGGGACCATAGCCGACGCCGTAATGCCCCAGCGTGCTGCCGAACTCCCGCGGCTCTTCCTTCGCCAGTTTCGGGTTCGCCATGGTGGCGACGTCAATAAAACCCCCCATCCCCAACAGGGTATTGAGGAAAAAGCGGTTAAAGTGAATCATCGCCTTATAAGGTTTGCCTTCGATGAAGTAGTTGACCATCGTCGAAGGCTCATCAAGGTTGCTGAGGAAGTTACCCAGACCGGTACGCGCCGGGGCCGGAACGTAATCCCGCCAGGCAACGGCTACCGGCCGCACGACGTACGGATCGAGGACGTTATAGTTAAAGTTGAACATCGTCCGGTTAAACCCTTCGAACGGATCCGATCGTCCCTGCGGCTGATCCGCCGTGTTCGAGCTGGCACACCCCATCAACAGTACGCTTGCCAGCGCAATGCCGGTAACACGGTAGCTCATAGCTGTCTCCCTGTAGTCAAATAATTGCTGCGGCTAAGGCTGCTGGCGATCGGTCTCAACGGCAAGCTGCTGATGTCCGTCAAAAGGCATCACCGCACTGCTGCCAAACCAGTCTCCCGACTGCGGACTGGCGCTGCCATCGCGTGAAATCCGAACCCTGACCTGTACCTGGCGCTGCGCGGAAAGTAGACGCTCAGGCATCATGGCGTTGCTGTCATCCAGCGTCAGCGACAGTGGAAAATGGCTCAACGGCATTTTCTTCACCGCCACCGGGACGGGAGAAACACCATCGGAAACGGAAATATACAACACTCCGCCGTTTTGTAACATTTTTTCGGCTTCCGGAACGATCGATACCGTCAACGCCAGGCGGCTCGTTAACTTACCGGATTGCGCTTCCGCCTGACCGATACTGCGCTCAATCATCTCACGACGTCTGTCGTCAGCGGGTAATAACGTTAACATTTTTTGCCAGACATAAATGGCCCGATCGTAGTGCTGCTGCGCATACGCGTTAAACGCCTGCAGGCTAAGTATGTGCAAATTGCCGCTGTCCTGCTGGCTCATTTCCGCCAGCATCACGCCAGCTTCACGAACATCTTCTGGATCCTGAGATCGGGACATCACGTCCGCATAGCTCAGCTTGATCTCCTCATTGCCGGGCGCAAGCAGTAAAGCATGCCGGAAGGCCTGCATGGCGGTAGCGCCATTGTTCAGCACCATGCCGATCCGCCCCAGCATCAGCCAGTCACTGATGTTGTCCGGATCCCGTTGCAGTGAGGTACGCAGCCCCAGGCCAAGGCGCGCTAACTGCTCCATCGTCAGCGGCTTTGCCCTGGGGTTCATAACCTGCGCGCGCAGGGCGGGAAGCTCACTGGTGGCCCGCTGCCAGTCCACGACTTTGTTATAGCTACCTGTCTTAAAATAGAGTCCGATACTGAGGGCGAAAAGAATAACCACGCCGGGGATCAGCACCCAACCTCCGATACTGCGTCCGTCACGCTTCACACCGGCGGGAATATCCATCAGCAGGGTCTGCTGTAATTCGCGGATCATCTCAGCCCGTTCGCCAACAACGCCCTGCGCTTCATCTTCTTCCAGCTCCCACAGACGCTGATGATAGAAAGTGGTATTAAGTTTATCCCGATCTTCTGCAACTGAGCGCTGTCTGCGGCCACCGGCCAGCAGCAGTACGGCGCTGGCAGCAATAAGGAGTACCAGAAGGGTTAGCCATAAACCGCTCATAATTGCTTCCTGTCAGATTTTAACAGCGCCTCTAAACGCTGCTGCTCATCCTCATCCAGCACGTTGCTGGTAAGCTGACGGCGGCGGCTTCTGAGGATAATGACCAGCGCACCGGCAATAACAAACAGCACCGGTCCGGCCCAGAGGATCAGCGTCGACGCCATCACCGGCGGATCGTACGTCACAAAGTTGCCATAGCGCGCCACCATGTATTGCTTCACCTGCTCCGGCGTCTGGCCGGTCTGCAACAGTTCGTAGACTTTCAGGCGCATATCGGCGGCGATCATCGAATTGGAGTCGGCAATACTGTTGTTCTGACATTTCGGACAGCGCAGGGACTGCGTTAAATGCCGGTACTGCTGCTCCTGATCGGCGGAACTAAATTGTCGGGTATCTATGTTATCGGCCAGTACGCTAAAGCTAACCAGCGTTATCAGCATAATGATAAAACGCGTCATGCCCCCGCCTCCCTGCTGTATTTCTCCCATAGCGGCTTCACTTCCTGATTCCAGACCTCGTCGTTCATATCCCCCGCGTGGCGATAGCGGATAATGCCTTTACCATCGATCAGGAAGGTTTCTGGTGCGCCATAAACCCCCAGATCCAGCCCCAGCATCCCGTTACCGTCGTACAGGCTCAGGGCATAAGGATTGCCCAGGGTATTGAGCCAGGCAATCGCCTTGGTGCGGTCGTCTTTATAGTTCAGGCCCACGACCCGGATGCCTTTTATCGCCAGCGTATTCAGGTACTGATGCTCCGCCCGGCAGGTCGGACACCAGGTGGCCCAGACGTTGAGTAAAACTGGCTTACCGCTAACCAGCACGCTGCGATCGTAAGTTTTACCGGGCTGCTCAAGCGATTCCAGCCTGAAAACAGGCACCGGCTTACCGATCAACGCTGACTCCAGCCTGGTGGGATCGTCACCCTGCGCGTTTCGCGTCAGCTGCCACATCAGCGCGGCCGCCAGCAGCAGAAAAAGCACCAGCGGGATATAAAGTATTTTCCGGTTCATGCCTGCTCCCTCTGGGCTTTTTTGCGTGAGCGGTAACGCGGATCGAGCAGGCAGAAAACCCCGCCAATCGCCATAAAGAGGCCACCAAACCAGATCCAGCGAACGAAAGGTTTATAGTAAATCCGTACGGCCCAGGCGTTATCGTCAAGTTCCTCACCCAGCGCGGCGTAGAGATCGCGGGTAATACCCCCGCTGATGGCGGCCTCCGTCATCATGGTATGCGCCACGCTGTAATAGCGTTTCTCCGCGTGGAGCGTTGCTTCATGTTTGCCGTTACGGGTGACGTCAATGATCCCGACCGCACCGGCAAAGTTCGGCCCCTCAAGATTCTGCACGTCACGGAAAGTGAAATGATAACTATGGATATCGAGCGTATCGCCAGCCTGCATACGTACGTCGCGCTCGACGCTGTAGTTCTGGCTAAACGCGATACCGATAACGGTCACCGCCACGCCGAGATGGCCCAGTACCATTCCCCAGTGGCTGCGGGAAAGATGCCTCAGTCCGGTAAAGAAAGGGTGGCGATGCGTCGCCCGCTCGTGCAGCTCCATCAGCGTCAGAAAAATAACCCAGATCGCCATCAGCAGGCCCACCACTGCCATCGCTTCAATACGATCCTGCATCAGCCACGGCAGGCTGACCGACAGGATCAGCGTGCCGACCAATGCCAGCGCGAGGCGCTTCCACAATTTTTGCGGCTCGTCACGCCGCCAGCGCACCAGCGGCCCCACGCCTAACATCAGCGCCAGCGGCGCCATCAGCCAGGTAAAGAGCGTATTAAAGAACGGCTCGCCGATTGAAATGGTGCCCAGACCGAGCTGCTTATGCACCAACGGCAGCAGCGTTCCCAACAGCACCACCAGCATGGCGGCGATCAGCAATACGTTATTGCCCAGTAAAAAAGATTCGCGTGACCAGACCTCATTCTGTACCCGGCCACGCACTTTGCCGCCTTTAATGGCGTAAAGCAGTAGCGAGCTGCCAATCACAATCACCAGGAAGGCGAGAATAAACATGCCGCGAGCGGGATCGGAAGCGAACGCGTGTACCGAAACCAGCACGCCGGAACGCACCAGGAAAGTGCCCAGCAGGCTGAGCGAAAAGGCCGCTATCGCCAGTAAGACGGTCCAGGCCTTAAAGCTGCCGCGCTTTTCGGTGACCGCCAGCGAGTGGATCAGCGCGGTCCCGGCGAGCCATGGCATCAGCGAGGCGTTCTCAACCGGATCCCAGAACCACCAGCCGCCCCAGCCCAGCTCGTAGTAGGCCCAAGCTGAGCCAAGAACAATACCGATCGTCAGGAAAATCCAGGCGGCGGTCGTCCAGGGACGTGACCAGCGCGCCCAGGCCGTATCCAGCCGTCCGGCCATTAGCGAGGCGATCGCAAAAGCAAAAGCGACCGAGAAACCTACATAGCCCATATAAAGCAGCGGCGGGTGGAAAATCAGCCCAATGTCCTGCAGCATCGGATTCAGATCGCTGCCGTCGATGGGAAAATCAGGCAGCGTGCGGATAAAGGGGTTCGAGGTAAGCGTGATAAACAGCAGAAAGCCGAGATTAATCATCCCCATTACCGCCAGCACGCGGGCGATGGCATCGGCTGGCATGCTGCGGCTGAACAGCGAAACGGCCATTGTCCAGGTGCTGAGCAGCAACAGCCAGAGCAGTAGCGATCCTTCATGTGCGCCCCATGTGGCGGCGATACGATAATACACCGGCAGCAGGGTATTCGAGTTAGCCGCTACATAGGCCACGCTGAAATCATTGACCACAAACGCCTGCACCAGCAGCGCAAATGCACCGGCCACGCAGGCAAACAGGACGTAGCTGAGCGGGCGCGCCAGCCCCATCAGCCTGGCATCCTGCCGCGCCGCGCCCCAGAGCGGATAGATGCTTAACAACAGCGACACCGCCAGCGCAAGACAGAGCAGGAAACTGCCAATTTCCGGCATCATGGGCGCGCTCCCGGCGCGCCGTCAGGCGCTTCGTTAACCTTTTTCTTCATCGCATCCTCGATTTCGGGCGGCGTGTATTTTTCATCGTGCTTAGCCAGCACTTCTTTCGCCCGGATAAGATTCCCATCCTCCAGCACGCCCTGCGCCACCACGCCCTGCCCTTCGCGGAACAGATCGGGAAGGATACCCTGATAGGTCACGCTCACCACGCCATTAAGATCGTAGAGCTTGAAGGAAACCTGGAGCGTCGCCGGATCGCGTCTGACGCTTCCCGGCATTACCAGGCCTCCCACACGCAGACGCTGACCCGGTTCGGGTTTAATCTGCGCATCTCCTTTACCGTGGATGATTTCACCTGGCGTATAGAAAAGATCGATGTTTGCACGCAACGCATACATCACCAGTGCAGTAGCCAGGCCGAGGCCGGCCAGGATAGTAATCGCCACGATGAGGCGTTTTTTACGGCGGGGGTTCACTGCGCTTCTCCTGCCGCTTCGGCGGCTATTTTTTTACTTTTCGCTGCCCGTATCCGACGTTCTCGGGCCTGACGCTGACGAATATCGGCCAGCAGACGGCGCCGCTGCAACAGCGTATGCATCACCAGCCCGCCGAGTGAAATCAGGGTACAGACTACCGCCAGCCAGACATAGAAGGCATAGCCGCCCATCGCGAAGAAGGCGTGCCAGGAAACAAATGCGGGCATCATGATGTACGGCCTCCTTTGGTCACGACATCCGCGACCCAGGGACGATTGCGCTCGGTGAAAAGCAGCAGGTTACGCAGCCGCATTAGCGTCAGGGCGATAAATACCAGCAAATAGCCCAGAATCGACCAGCGCAGCGGCGTGCGCATGCTGGGTGCAATGGCCTGCTGAAGCATACCGGAGGAGCCCTGATGCAGCGTGTTCCACCACTGTACTGAATAGTGAATGACTGGCAGGTTAACGACGCCGACCAGAATAAGTATGCCGGCTGCCCTGCCCGCCATCCGGCGGTCATCAAAGGCGTTATAGAGCGCAATAGATCCCATATAGAGAAACAGCAAAACCAGCTCGGAGGTGAGCCGCGCATCCCAAATCCACCAGGTACCCCACATCGGCTTGCCCCAGGCGGCTCCCGTCACCAGCGCAATGAAGGTGAAGACCGCCCCAACGGGTGCCATCGCCGCGGCGGCTAAATCAGCGGTTTTCCACTGCCAGACCAGGCCAGTAAAGGCGGCAATGGCCATCGACGCGTAAATTCCCATCGACCACATCGCCGCAGGAACATGAATATAGATGATACGGTAGCTGTCGCCCTGCTGATAATCAGCCGGGGCAAAACCAAAGCCCCAAATCCAGCCAAGAGAGAGCGTGGCGATGCCGGATACCCCAAACCAGGGCACCAGGCGACCACATAACCGGTAAAGCCGATCCGGCCGGGCCATCTGATGTAACCATTTCCACATTGTTATATTGCTCGCAGTCAAAAAGAAAACATCCGTTGTCTGTTACAGACTTTTTATTAGTGCACGCTAACTCGCAATGCCGCCGCAGTAGCGAAAGGTGCCAGCGTCGCGCTGCCTGCCAGCATCGCGCCCAGGATGGCCAGATAGCCATCAATTGGCAGGCCCTGGCCCGCCGCCTCAATCGCCGCACTGGCAAATATCAGCACAGGTACCGCCAGCGGCAGCACCAGCAAACTCAGCAACACGCCGCCGCGCCGCAGTCCCACGGTTAGCCCCACGCCAATAGCGCCGAGAAAGCTGAGCGTCGGCGTGCCAAGCAACAGCGTCAGCGCGACGGCACGCCAGCTGTTGAAATCCAGAGAGAGCAGCAGCGCCGCCAGCGGAGAAAGTAACAGCAGCGGCAGACCGGTAATCACCCAGTGAGCGCCTACTTTCCCCAAAACCGTGAGCGGTAAAGGGGTGGGCAATAGCAGCAGTTGTTCAAGCGAACCATCAAGGAAATCGTCACGGAACAATCGCTCCAGCGCCAGCAGCGACGAAAGCAGCGCGGCGACCCAGACGACGCCGGGGGCGATCCGGGCCAGCAGGGCTGGCTCCGGCCCGACGCCCAGGGGAAAAAGCGTTATGACGATCAGAAAAAACCACAGCGGATTGATGATCTCTGAGCCACTTCTGAAGGCGATGCGCAGTTCCCGCTTCAGCACCCGCCAGAACATCAGACAACCTCCGGAGCGGTAAGACGCAGCTTGCGGATCTGGCTCTGTGAAGCTGGCAGCGGCTGATGAGTTGTCAGAATGACGGAACCACCGCGCAGTGCATGTCGCGAAAATAATGCCATCAGTTTGTCCACGCCGGAGATGTCGATAGCGGTAAGAGGTTCATCCAGGATCCATAACGGGGCGTCACTTAACCAGAGCCGGGCCAGCGCCACGCGTCGCTGCTGGCCCGCCGAAAGCTGCGCGACCGCCCCCTCTTCATAGCCCGCCAGATCCACTTCATCCAGCGCCTCAAAAAGCGCCTCAGTGGAGTGCGAAGGATGATAAAACTGCAGATTTTCCAGCGCACTCAGCACCGCTTTCACACCAGGTTGGTGTCCAAGATAAAGCATGTCGGACTGATAACGCTCACGCTGCTGACTCACAGGCTGAGCTTGCCAGCTGACTTCGCCCTGCTCAGCCCGGCTCAGCCCGCAAAGAATGCGCAGCAGCGAGGTTTTCCCCGCGCCGTTAGCCCCTTCAATCTGCACAATATCGCCAGCCGCAACGGTAAAACTGAGATCGCTGAAGAGCGTACGCTCGTCGCGTACGCAGCTCAGGTTGTTAACTACCAGCATCTGCTTAAGGTCGCGCTTGTTAATAGTGGGTGAAATAGTACCACAGGAAATTATCTCTTCGCAGCCCGGTGACGCCGGGTAACGCTTTTGCCGGCCAGCATTATGCCCGTTACGATCAAGGTTTCGGTGAAAAATTCCGTCTCGTTAAAACTTTGTTACTTTTCACCTGAACATGGCGGGTATTTCTTAAAAGCGGAAATCCGCTACGCTTTAAGCGTGATGGTCACAAACTTGGGAAAAGGACTGAAATAATGAACGAAACTGACAATAAAGAAGAAAAGGAAGAAGTGGACAGTGAAGAGAGTGAACAGGACGAGGAAATTGAGGTAGATGAGGAGGTTCTCCCTTCACGCGCGGCGGCTATTCACGAACATATCCGTCAGGATGGCGAGAAAGAGCTAGAACGTGATGGCCTGGCATTGCTTTTTTCCGCGATAGCCGCCGGCCTCTCAATGGGTGCGTCGCTGATGGCAAAAGGCATCTTTTTGGCAAATCTCGAAGGCGTTCCGGGCGCATTTTTGCTGGAGAATCTGGGTTACACCTTCGGCTTTATTATTGTCATCATGGCCAGACAGCAGCTGTTTACTGAAAATACCGTCACCGCCGTGCTGCCGATCATGCATAAGCCTACCGGAAGCAACTTTTTGCTGCTGTTTCGTCTGTGGGGACTTGTGCTGCTGGGGAACCTTATCGGCACGGGCATGGCCTCGCTTGCCTTCACCCATATGCCTGTCTTTGATGCTGCCACGCAGGAAGCTTTTGTGACAATCAGCGAAAAAGTGATGGAGAAGACGCCGCTGGAGATGTTTACTAACGCCATCGTATCGGGATGGATTATCGCCACGATGGTCTGGATGTTTCCTTCCGCAGGTGCCGCAAAAATCTGGGTAATTGTGCTGATGACCTGGCTGGTGGCGTTGGGGGATTTGACACATATCGTTGTAGGCTCCGTTGAGATCCTCTATCTGGTCTTCAGAGGCCTCATCAGCTGGCAGGAATTTTTCTGGCCATTCGCCCTCCCCACGCTTGCGGGCAACATTATCGGTGGAACATTTATTTTCGCATTAATCAGTCATGCACAGATCCGCAACGATATGAGCACCAAAGCCAAAGCTGAAGCGAAAGCAAAAGCGAAGGAGAAAGAAAAAGAGCGGCTGAAAAGAGAGGAGTCGGCCGAAAGCTAGCGTTTAGCGGGTAAAGTCTGAAATGGCTGTCCGTTCCGTTCTGTGGACAGCCATTGCGATATCGCCTTTTGCCGGAAGAAAGCTCAGCTGAACAGGGCGTAAGTATGCGCGTAAAACGACCCCGCAAATCCCACCCAGGCTAACCAGGCCAGTAAAATAAGGCCGATAAAGAGTTTCGGTGACATAGTCCTGCTCCTGTCTGACAAAACAAATTGATTCAGGTGGCGTTACAGTAGTGTCAGGCGAAACCGCAGATCTTGATCCAGCGCAATTAACGCTGCGGTAACCCGTCAGGGGCGTTCACAGGCGCACATTATGCGCCTACAGGCGTTAATCGACTTCTGCGTGATATCGCATACATAACTACTTCATGCGTTGTTGTGCAGGAGTTTACTTTGTCAAAAAGTGCACTTTTGTTTGCTTTTATCACGTCACCAAAGTAAAGATAAGCGCCCGACTGTAAACTTATTCTATTCTGGCAGTTGTCTTTACCTTAGTTATGAATTAACTGTTAATAGAATGAAGATAATCATTGTTAACGCTCGCTATTTTTTAACCCCACAAGTCATTTGAATATATCTATATTCACTCTGGCATATATTCATCATGCGCACCTTTTGTTAAATTAATCCTCAACGGGAAGCCTGAATTTTATTATCACCCTGGAAGTCACGCTTTATTATTTATATTCCGCCATTCATGACACTCGGCAAGCCTGATTTCTTATCAGGTCATGAAAAAAAGAATACCTCAACCTTATCAAGGCTTTCCGTTATTGCCTCACACAACAGATACGGACAGGAAAATTAATTCCTGTCGTCATAATAAGCAACACTAAATGTCAGAAAACAGTTCTCATTTAATGTGTTAGCAATAAAGGATTATAAGAGACATGAAAAAAACAGCTTTAAATCGTATTACCTCAGGTATTTTTCTGTTAACGGCCTGCAATGCAGCGTTCGCTGCCACCACCACCGCAGATGTTGGCGGCGGAACAATCACTTTTTACGGTGCGGTAACAGATGCGACCTGTAACGTCACTACCAATAGCGGCAGTGATTTTGCGGTTGATTTGAACCCGGTAACCCGTAGCGACATGGGCGACAGCGTAGGCGTAATCAGTACCAACGCCAAACAGTTTACGCTGAATGTTGATGGCTGTGCCGGTTTCAACAGCAGCAGCAGTGCGGCACAAACGCTGAAAGTGACATTCTCAGGCGGCAACGTTTCTGAAGATAACACTTATCTGAAAAACAGCACAGGCACCGCCAGCGGTGTCGGCATCGGTCTCACCAGCGATGGCAGCCAGTTGATTGCGCTGAACCAGGCGCTTGATACCGGTCTGAAAACGTCATCCTCTGACGGTACTGTCTATGACACGTCACCCGCCGGTGCCCTTAACTACTACGCCAATTATTACAACTACGGCGGCGCGGCAGTTACGCCAGGCTCGGTAGTGACTACCGCCACTTATACCTTTACCTACGAGTAAGCATTTATTCGGGAGCATTAACAGACAAGGATGTCATTAAATGAGGACTGAAAATGAAATTCGTCTCTACCGCAACATTGCTGTGTATTCTTTCATTCGGCACAAATGCCAGCGTCGTGATGAATAATACGCGCGTCGTTTATGACAGTGACAAAAAAACCGTTAATGTCCAGCTCGTCAATAAATCCGCTGAAGCGCACCTGATTCAGTCGTGGATAGATAACGGCAACCCCAATGAAAAACCAGAAAATCTCAGATTGCCTCTGGCTGTCGTACCCTCGGTAGCACGCATTGGCGCCAACGATGGTCAGATCCTTAACGTGATGAAAAATAATCTGGCTGCCACGCTGCCGGGAGATCGCGAATCGCTGTTCTGGCTGAACTTTATTGATATTCCGCCTAACCCCAAAGACAAAAGTGGCAGTTACATTCAGTTCGCCGTGCGCAACCGCGTCAAGGTCTTTTATCGCCCTGCAAATCTGAAAGCCGATCTCAATAACCTGCAAACCTACCTTACGTTGGCCAGTGAACATGATGGCTTATGCATAAAAAACAGCTCGCCTTACTACGTTACGGTTGCCGGATTAAGCAAAATAAAAAATGGCAGTAAAAAAGACAATCTGCTGGATGAAACGCTAATGATTTCTCCCTTTAGCTGCGCCGCAGTAAATAGTCGTCATCTGCAATCCTCCGATCGGGTTTATCTGACTTATATCGATGACTTTGGCACACTCAGAACGGTTGACATTCGTAGCTAATGAAAACGTCATTTTCGCTTTTCAGAATAATAGTGATTTTTTTCGGCACGGTTAGCTGTCTGCGCAGTTATGCCGGTGAAGAATTCAATCAGGGCTTTATGATGGGCAGCGTGTCAAAAGAGAACTGGTCTGAGGAAAAAAACACTATTTCTCCCGGCACTTACAGCGTTGACATCTATGTCAATAAAGAGTGGAAAGGTAAATATCAGTTAAAGGTAGAAGGTAAAGATCGCTTTCTTATTCAACGAGAGGATTTCCCCTCGCTGGATTTGAAAAGCGACTCAGATAACGTTCCGAACGCTCCCGGACAGTGGATTTATTTGCACGATATCATTCAGGGTAATGAGATCCGTTTCCGTCAGGATATTTTTCAGCTCGATATTACTGTGCCTCAGGCTCAGATTATTGCGCACGATCGTAACTGGATGCCACCGGCGCTGTGGGATAAGGGAATCGCAGGTTTATTCACCAACTATAACGTTATCTATTCCGACGGGAACTATAAAAATAATCAAAATACGTCAAATCTCTACCTGACATTGAACAGCGGATTTAATCTTGCTGACTGGCATGTCCGTGATAACTCTTACTATTATCGCAATACGTTCCATTCAGGATGGATTAACCGCTCCCGTTACTTAGAGAAATCTTTCCCCGCGATGAATGCGACTTTCAGAGCGGGTGATGATAATACCAGTTCGGTCTGGTTTGATAGCGTCCGATACCGGGGCGTCAGCCTGAGTAAAGATCTGGCGATGCTGCCTGACAGCTACCGGACCTATATGCCCGTTGTCAGCGGCATCGCAGAAACGAATGCGATAATAAAAGTGCTTCAGGACGATAAGATCGTTTTTCAGCAAAGCGTGCCGGCCGGCCCGTTTGAATTTTCCGATCTGATGCCGACGGGCTCAAGGTCAGATCTCTATCTCGTCATTGAAAATACCGATGGCCGTAAAAGCACCACAGTAATACCCTATTCTTCTTCGGGAAATCTGCTCAGAAGCGGTTCCTCTGACTGGATGCTTTACGCGGGGCAATTCAAGAGTGATTCTCTGCTCAGAAATAATGATTTTTTCCAGGCGGAGTACTCCAGAGGGATAAATAATTACCTGACGCTGGTAGCTGGCACTATCCTGGGTGAGGATTATCAGTCTGGCCTGATGGGCGCAGGACTATTAATTCCCCGCCTCGGAACGCTGTCAGCCAGCCATCAGTATACCCGCGCCGGCCTGACAGATGACAATCTTCAGGGAGGCAAAACACGGCTCTCGCTGAACAGGCATTTTGCCACCCGGACCTCCGTCACGCTTGCAGCATCACACAGTGAAAGAAATTATCTCACGCTGAGCCAGTCTGATACTGCCGCTGACTATATCAGCGACCAGATAGGTTATCGCGCCCAGGAGAAGAATACGCTGAGCCTGGCGATTGACCAACGACTGCCGGCGGGTTATGGCAATCTGAACGCCGGCCTTTTCGCCACGGAATACTGGAATACATCGAAGGTTTCCCGCCAGATCAGCCTGGGGTGGAGCAATACTTACCATCATATTTCCTGGTCAGTTAACGGCGGGAAAAGGATTTACACCAACGTTGATAACGTCCAGCGCCTCTATCGGACGGCGGTTTACCGCGACGAAAAATATGCCAGCCTCAACCTGAGTATTCCCCTCAGCCTGTTTGGTCGTAACGGCACGATAAGCGCCGCTTCCAGCATGCAGGGAAATCAATACACCGCCTCAACAGGCTGGAATGAAAAGGTGTCCGACGCCTTCAGATACTCCCTTTCAGCTAACAGAAGAAGTCAGGAAGGTGCATCATCCAGCACCTGGTTTTCCTACATGTCGCCATGGTCCGCCCTTAATGGCAACCTGACGCAGGGTGAAAATTATACCCAGTACGATCTTGGCGCCTCAGGCTCGCTGCTGTTATCCCGCCACGGTTTGCTCTCATCACCGTTAATGGGCAACCATTTTGTCATCATCGATGCGCCGGGCGTCGCCGATGCGAAAGTGAACGGCAATGCGAATATAACAACCAACAGCAGAGGGAAAGCCTTAATCCCCTACGCCACGCCCTGGCGCAAAAATACGTTTTATCTCACTTCAGAATCTGCCGGCGATATTGAGGGAAATATTAAAAAAGTCGCCCCGTGGAAAGGCAGTATTTCTTACGTGAAATATGTCACTGATACCCGGCAAACCTTTTCCTTGCAGGCCCGTTATGTGGATGGAACGCCGCTGGCATTTGGCGCCTCATTGTTTGACCGAAAAGGCGTCGAGTTAGGCTATGTAGCACAGGGTGGGCTGATTTATGTCAGAGCTGATTTTTTGCCCGACTATATCCTGGTCCGGACAGATAAAGCGACATCCTGCGTCATCCAAAATGCTACGCTCACCGGAGAAAATTTATGCAAACGTTTATAAAAAGATTTCTCTCTACTCTCGCCTTATTAGCAGGATTAAATGTTGCTCTTTTAACTCAGGCTTTTGCCTACTGTGATGCCTCCAATATCGCGACAGGCAAAAGTGCTGTTGCAACCTCGGCTATCAGCAATATTGAACTTGCCAGCCTGCTTTCACTCACTAACAGCTATTCGGTTACCAGTAGTTCGAACTTCTCAGGATTCAAACTCACCTGTGTCACCGGCGGGGAAACGCTGAATTATCGTAACGGTATTGAAGGAGGCTACACAGTAAAATTTGCCACTGGCGATCAGGATACCTTTATCAAATTCACCGCATCGCTACCTGTTGCAAGTAAAAATTTTGGTGCCTTTATCACTCAGGATTATGCATCACCGGAATTCGATAGCGAAATTACCTTTACCGCTGAGGTAGTCGATGGCCCCCATTACGATGTTGCCACCACAACAGGGAATATTGAAATCCCGGTTTTATATTTTATTTCAAATAACGGCAGTAGCGCCTACCCGACTGCCGCTGCGCTACGCGGGCTGGCCCCCTCAAAATCAGTTGCAGCGTCAAGCTCCTATAGCGATCTAAAAGGCTTTGCCTCATTTAACATCAGCTTTTCACCGGTTAATACGACGTGCGTTATTCAGAATCAGCAGTTCTCATTGCCCTCAACCACGCTCTACACGCTTAAATCCGGTGATTTTTCCGACACGCGCTTTGCTGTCCCCGTTTCCTGTAGCGGCAGTATCAACAGTAAAGCGACAAAGACCTTCAATCTGCGGGCCTACAGCAATGATATCGTTGATAACGCCAACTATATCATCAGGAACGCCGCGTCGACTTCTTCGGGAATTGGCGTCCAGTTATTTAACGTAGCTGCCGATCCACTGAGATTCAGTGCGGGATATGACGCCTCCTCCACGTCGCTTGGTTCCTTAACTCAGGGCAAGGATCTGGTTGGCTCGCTCACCGCGTTAGATATCGGCGCAAGATATAAAATTTACGATCCTGCCCGCGTTTCACCGGGAACGGTGGTAGGCACGATAATCATTTATATGGAGTATCAATAGCTGTTTGATAAGAGAGTCACCCGCCAAAAGATCAGGCCGACGCGGCAGGCGGCCTTTGTGTTGTCGCCACCTGGCTTCTATTCCCAAAGTAGCTGTCCTGATAAGCGCCGGACAGGGTGAAGGAAGAGCAGAAAAGTTGAATTGCTGGCGGAATGAGCAAACGCACGGCAACGTAGTGAATCCCTGCCTCTGACTGTGCTATAGTGCGTGCCGCTGTCCCCTTAGTTAAATGGATATAACGAGCCCCTCCTAAGGGCTAGTTGTAGGTTCGATTCCTGCAGGGGACACCATTTACCTCTCAGCCAAGCGTTGTATTCCGTCTCGGTCTGCTGCTGGTCCAGTTGATCCTGACGCTCCTTTTCTTCACGCATCTGACGCCTGAATTCAGCCTGATACTCTTTTTCTTCCTGCGCCTTTTCCAGCAGGGCTCGCTTATCCAGAAACTGCTGTTTTAAGACCTCTCAGTCGGCGCTATCTTCATGTCCCGAAAGGTGATTTTCTCGCTGAGGGCAGCATAAATCTCTCTTTCCTTTCTGAACTGGTCGTACTTACTTTGCCACTGATTCACCACGGTGCCCGATTGAACTTATACTTTCAGTCCACTGTGCGCTGCAGTGCCCGGGAGGCTTTATTTCTGGCACTGTGAAATTCATTCCACGGCACAGACCGATGATATCAGCCGGATTCGATCCGAACTCATTAAATCGCTCACTATGGTTGATTAAAGCGCTGCCGCGACATAAACACCCAGACAATTACACCAATAATAACCAGGATAATACCTGCAGCATTGTCATCTTTTTTCTTTATGCCATGTTTTATTTCTTTCCTTTCTTATTCCGGTCCTGATTATTTAGCCTGAATAACGGGCAAGGGACCTTTGCTACAGCCGATTAATATTGGTTCCCTGAGCAAATCGGTAAATGGGTGTATCCGGGCTTGCTGGCCATATAGAGGGGAGCACATGTGGGCTGTCGGGGTTGTGTGCTGACCGGTTCGTCGTTTTCTGTAATGCGTTGCGGTTCCTGCTTTTTCGCAGTTGTCACTTTTTTCGTCTGCATTTTGCGGGTGGAGGTGGAAGATTTTGCCGGGCTGCGGACTTCTGAGGAGCCATACCCGGAACAGAATCGCTTCGACTGGCTCAGGCTCCCGTCATTACAGACAAAACGTCCATCCGATGTGCAGTGTGCAATACCACCCTTTGAACCGGAACAGGGCTGCCTGCCACGCGCAGCATCAGCTTGTGCCGTAAAAAGAATTCCTGAGACCAGAAGGAAAATTAATTTTCTCATTTCCATATCCGTTATTTATTTCGTTACTTTGGGGCTAAGTAATCCGAAAGCTATTAACCGTTTCGTCAGGAAAACTTGCAATGATTCAAAGCAAAAATAATGATAAATTCTTCAGCACTCGCTATGGCAGCAGCGCAAAAATCAGGTTAAAGAAAGTGCTTTAATCAAAACTCTGCCCAAGGCGGGATAAAGCACCGGGCGGAGTAAATGTCCAGTTTTTCACCATACCTGACCGCATAAATAAACGCCCCAGAGGCG
The DNA here is from genome assembly GCF_000599885.1 of Pantoea sp. IMH. Taxonomy (GTDB): domain Bacteria; phylum Pseudomonadota; class Gammaproteobacteria; order Enterobacterales; family Enterobacteriaceae; genus Erwinia. Next base: position 435,537 of record NZ_JFGT01000002.1, read on the forward strand.
TCACGAGTCTTCCATTATGGAAGGTTACCTCAACACATCCGGTCACACCCTGACCATACAGGAATACCGGCACAAATTTTACGACCCGGTCGTCGTAACGCAGGAGGATACCGGCATTCTCAAAAGGCCCGCCTTTCACCAGCAGGTTCGTGACGGATGCTGTGAACGGTTCCACATTCAGTCCGGTATCCACCAACCATGCGTCCATCTGCTCCTGAAGTTGCGTCATTCGCAGGCGAAATTCTGCAATATCATTCTGAGTCTTGCTGACAGATGAAGCTGGAGCATGCTGTCTGGTCTGCAATTTTTCGAGAAACTGTGATTTTACTGACATGGTGTTATTTGGCCTTAGAGACGGGTTGACGTGTCAAGATACTGCTGTTGCTTAAGATGTCGCAAGAGTACCCGTCCTTCCGGCATAAACTCGGTACCGTAGCGAACCAGCCCAATACCTTTCAATTCCGCATCAATGGCATAACGTAGCTCTCCTGGAATAACCTGGTCGAGCAGCACGACCTTAATGCTTTTCAGACGTGGCTCATATTTGAGCAACACCGCCGACAACGTTCCCATCAGTTCATGCGCCGTACCCGGCATCCCCTGCAGAATTTTAGTCATATCCGGCAGACCATAGTCCGGCAGATGTGCCAGCGTGCCGGCACGGCAGTTCAGGACGCGCTGCATGTTGTCCAGTACCGACAGGATAATCTGGTTTTCTTCACTGACCTGGTGGAGATCGAGGCCACCAGTAAAATGACCGGTGAGCATTTCATAGAGCGAAGGAGTGTTGTGTCCCTTAGGCATCATTCGTCCTTGAGCGGCTGCAGCGTCAGGTAGTTATTACTCGCTTCCAGAATGCGTGGCTTATCCGGATCAAGGTCTTCGCGCTGAATAACTTGCTTCCAGGTGTTGTTGACCATATCCGGGTGGCGGAACAGTCCCACCACCGCTACAAACTGTGCATCGGCCTCCATCGGCATATTCAGGTTCGCATCACCGCCCGGCTTCACCACCACATCACGGCTCGCCAGCAGGTCAGCTTTCAGAATGGTCTCCCCGTCTTTCAGCAACTGCTGGTAGACCGTTTTGTCGAAGGTTTTACGGTCTTTCAGCTGCCAGACACGGATAACCACCGGCTCGGACAGCGAGTTACTCTCGCGGGAATCGGTGTTAAGCGCCTCACGGGCGGTGAAATCCAGGTGCAGCACCTTAATCTTTTTATAGAACACGGCGTTAAATGCCGATTTGGTGCCATCGGTGATGCCCTGCGTCACCCCGCAGCCCGCCAGGCTGAATGCCAGCAGTGCAGGTAGCCAGCACGCGGGTTTAATCAAACTTGTACTTAACACGTCGGTTTCCTTGTTGTAGTGTTGCGGGCTGCAGGCCGGTGTAATAGCCCAGCTCCGTGGTAAAAGTCTGCGGGATATCGTCAGTCAATTCTGCCTGATCGGCACCCAGCACGCCGTTCATCCCAAGCCAGAAAGGCCCCTCGCCAAGCGGCGGGACGGCCAGCAGAGGGGTCTGCGTGTTAAGGGTAATTTTTGCCTTAAAGCGCCAGCCCAGATAGACCCGCAGCATGACCAGAAAATCCTGATACAGCAGGCCGTCTGGCTTCCAACCCTGCAATTCCCGCTCGTTGTCCGTGAACAGCGCAATCAGCAGCTGGCTATTGGCATCCATCGCCTCATCGCCAAGCGGCGTATTACCATCCAGCAGAAAGTCGTCATCACCGTAGAAGCCCAGTGGCTGACTGATTTCTACGGGCCGCAGGCAATACGGACTCACCTGTACCCTGGTATCGGGTGCCAGCAGGCTCACCAGTGCCTGCATACCCTCCTGGGTTTTGCCCGGCTGACGCAGTACGCCAAGCAGCGCCAGAAAGCGCGACACCGGCGTGGCGATATGCTCTGCGGTACCCGGAATGCCCAGCCCCACCAGGCCCAACAGCGACTGCGAGATGCTGTCGGTGCCGCCGGGCTCGAAGGTCGCCGGGTATGAGTACTTCCGCCAGATACGGTAAAACTGCGTCAGGATGCGGTGGCTGAAGATATCCAGAAAGCCCTGCAGCGCTTCATGCCCTTCCCGGCGCTGGGTGATGTCGTCGAGATACGTCGTCGGCAAGGGAGAATCAACGCCGTACATCCCCATAAAGGTTGTACGGATGAGCGGTGGCTTGCTGTCATCATCCTCGTCATATTCGACGGCCTTAAGTTCGCTGGCCGGGAAGCCCATCCCCGGATGTGGCGCAAACCGCACCGGGTCATCAGCGGGATGACTGGTTGAGCCCAGCAGCGGTTTGCCCGGATTGTTTTTCTCCAGAAGCTGGCAGAAACGATAAAAATTAATCCGGTGAAGGTCGGCTTCCAGCCGCAGAGTCAGCCGGGAATGCGGCGGTTGTGCTTCTCTTCCCATTCCAGGCGCTCTCCGGTCGGTTGCAGGATAATAATCAGGCGGTTAAACAGATAGATATCGGTGTAAAGCGCGAAGAAGCGGCTCAGCATTTCACCAAACAGGCAGATATCACCGCGTCCGGCAAAGCCGTGGCTGTCGAGCGTCACCTCTATCTGTACGCCACGGACCAGGTAACCCTGTTCAAAGCGCCCTGTTTCGCTGTGCTTCACATCGATAATCGCTTCCAGGCGACGCCGGTTCATCTCGCTGTCGGTCCATTCATACAGCGCCAGGGTACCGCGCAGCACGTCGGCATTATCCATCATCGACAGGAATCCGCTGCCGAGGTGGCTCAGCACGCGCCAGTGAAAACGATCCTGCGCCGGTGGATAACAGGGCAGCGTCGGCGCACACAGGTTACGCACGGCGATGCTGGCCGAGGTAGTTTTCATCACAGTATCGAGTACGGTGCTTTGCAGCGCGCGCCGGGGTAGCTGACCATTGGTGCCGGTAAGCGTCAGCGACAGGCTTTCGTCTTCCGGTACGCTATGATTGTCAAAAGCTTCGCCACCGACAATCAGCCAGGTGTTATGCAACCCGGATGGACCACGGCGAACGCGAGTATGGTAGTAATATTCAGGCGCTTCGTGGCGCATCATTCCGCCTTTATGGCGAAAGCTGGAGAACGGCACATAGGTGTGCTGACTGGATGACGTCACTGAATCGACGGCGTAAATTTCCGTATGACCATCCTGTACGCGCATCGGGCGCAGCATGTATTCCGTCTGCAGCGAGTTCAGCGTCAGTGGGTCGGACTCCAGCGGGAACAGGTTAATTACCGGTACGCAGTTAAGGCGCAGGTGCTTTTCGCTAAAGCTGAAGTCGTGTTCCCAGCGTTCAGCCAGCACCACGTCGATTTCAAACCAGGAGAGATCAGACGGGAATGCTGCGGTCTCCAGCCCACGCAGCCCGGTGAACATGAATTTCTCACGAAAGGTAAAGTACTCCAGCAGCAGCTGATAGCCACTGAAGCTGCTGTTGCCCCTTGGCCAGAGGGTGTCGTCATCGTCAAATCCGGGTGCGGTGAAATGCCCATCCAGCGCCCTTCTGTCCGGCTCCCCCGGCATCCGCAGCCATATCCTGGCCACATTCATGGTAAAGGCTTCATGCATGGCGCAGGCCAGCGGTGCGTCAGCATTGAAGTAGAACGGGATTTGGCTGAGATCGACGCGGCTCCAGTCGGCAAGATGGCTGCAGTTAAACCGCAGGCTAATGACCGAACGCCCGTCAGGGTCGGTCGACAGGCGGGCATGCTCCAGTGACAACGGCTGAAGGGTAATCTCTTTGGTGGTGGTGTACCGGCAACGCGTGCCCTTCTCCCCGATCGGCCTCGAGTTCACCTCAAAACCTTTGACGATGCGCATCGGCTCTTTCATTTCGCGCCAGTCTGGCGTGAACTCAACTACCGACATTGACGGAATAGTGCGCAGATAATGCGGCCACAGCAGGCTTACCAGCCCTTCGGTCAGTTCTGGCAGGTCATCGTCAAGCTTCTCACGCAGCCTGCCCATCAGAAAGGCAAAGCCTTCGAACAGGCGCTCCACGTACGGGTCGCGCGCGCCCGCTTTATCAAGGTTGAGCATCGCCGCCTGCTCCGGATGAGCACGGGCAAATTCTTCTCCGGCTTCCAGCAGGTAGCGCATCTCGGCGTCGTAGTAACGTAGGGTTAAATCGTCCATAATTATTCTGCTTAGTAAATTGCTGCGTGTTAAACACTGAAGCAGACTCCGGGAGTCTGGCACGGGTAATCATAGAGTTAAGAGAACCATCAATGCTGAATACAAAGGGATGGTTCTATGGCATATTTTTTTGCCATGCCAGGCATCCAACCCGAAGGGATCCCCTGGCATTCTGTGTAACCTTTATGCATTAAAGATGTTGTGTATTTTTCTTGAAAGATAAACATTCCCAGGACAGTTAACCCTAAGATGATAAACGTGGTTTTCAGTAATTTTTTACCTGATGCAATGGTTATCTGCTTCCCGGTAAAAATAACAGGAAAAATCATCACCAATAACGGTGAGAAAAAAAAGAAAAATGCGGCAGCAAAAGTCACCCAAAAAGAGAAGTTAACGACATCGGGGTAAGAAAGGTATTCACGCAACTTAAAAATACCGAGATATGAAATCCCGATAGAAATCACCAGGAAGAATACCACCCCGAAAAATGCAATTACACGTTGTTTAAGAGGATACATTATTAATAATCCATTGGAATAATTTCTTGTAGCGTTTCACGCAGGTATTTCCTGGTTTCTGCAATCACAAACTCTCTCCCGGTCCGTAGCATCCCATCCAGATACATAGCTCCAAGATCCCAGAATCCGTCATCTATTTCGCGAGCTTTATCAACAAACTCCTGCTGTGCATTTTCAATAAATTCAACAAGTTTATCAGTGATTTTAAAGTGATCGTCAAGTACGTTCAATGCGATGCTCGCCCCAAGACCAACAAGTACGACAGCCACGATCGGGCCAATAACAAATGGAGTCATTGTCAATAAGGCACCGGCCCCCCAACTGACAGCAGACGCTATACCAATTTTTACGACATCTGTTGCCAGCGAGCCTATAAATTCAGCCAGACTGGTATCATCATTCATTATGAAATCAATAGTACGATACGCGAGAGCGAAATAAAACGTTATAACAGTGCCTTCGACAATGGCACTCTTAACACCAAACTTCCCAACCCCCAGGCTGACGACCTTGGGATTTTTAAGCGCATATACAGGTGCGTTTAATATTTTTCGTATCCCTGCATATCCAGTAAGCTTTATGAGCTCAGTTCCATTTTTATTTACGTACACCGTAGATTTAATGTCATACAGTTTTAGATCGGCAATAAGCATGGTTGTTGTAATGGCATCTTTAATACCCAGGCCATAATTTACTGCAATCTGTCCCGGCTGACTTTGTGTCAGGTCCACCCAACCATTTTTGTAAAACCCCCATGACGACAGTATTTCATATACTTCGCCGAGGGTAAGTAGCATAACTTCCTGGCTATTGGCCTGCAGCATGGCCCTAAACTTACTATCCGGGAAGTTACGTGTATTACGTAATGCCGGGTAATCAGGCACAAAACCAGATGGTTTTTGCTCACCGGTCAGATAACCAGGCAATTCAGGAGAAGTTTGCGTCGGAGCCGCTGTAAAGCCTGCTGCCGATTCTCCAGCGGAAGCTCCACTGCTCTTCTCGTACGTATCATCCATCATCGACGGAATAAACTTCGCCTTACAGGGGCAGGTGCTGTAGCTGTCGAGGGTTCCGGCCATTCGCCGGTCATGAATGGTATCGTTGTCGATGCCACCGGCTATCTTGAATAATCCGGCATGCTTCCCGCAGGTCACACTGTCCTGCTCCCGGGCAACGGGTTTATCAAACAAAGTGTGATCCTCTGCGCCCGTGGTGATTTTCCCGCCGCAGGTCGTCTTGTCGCCCTGTACCAGGTAAAAGCCTTCTGCTGCCATATGTTTCCCTTTAGCTGAATTCTGTCCGGATTATCAGCAAAGCACAGCACTGCTTGCCGGATCGAGCGCAATCAGACCGGACAGAAACAAATCCATCTCGGGCTGAAGCCGTGATTTATCAGTTTCATTGCGTGTGGCTTTCATGCGCAGCAGTCTGAGGCGACGTGATTTCACTTCAAACAACAGTGCCGGTGTCCACTGCGTGAGGGTGATCGACTGTGCGGCACTGTCGAGCTCACCCAGCAGATGCAGGGCCAGTTCATTCTTGCCCTTCTGCTCAGCCACGCGGGCCATCACCAGACGCAACAGCCATTTGTCTTTTGCCGAGTCGGAGCCCGGACGGGTCTGCAGCCAGTGTAGTGTGGCATCCAGACTGTCAATGTCCGCTTTCTCCAGGGCCTGATGGATATACCACTGCAAATCCAGCCAGAGGTGGTTGGCACCATGCGAAAAGGCGCTGTCGGCCTGCTCCATAATTTCGGACCAGCTCTGCTGCAGATACAGGCGCTTAAGCATGGCCCGCTGGTCTGCACGCGGCGGTTCGATTCGGGTTTTCCCTTGTGCATCCGGAGCAGGAATACTGTGCAGCGTGTCATGACGCAGGCTTTTCATCAGCAGGTGAGCAGCAAGCCAGCCATCAGGTTGCTCACGAAGATATTCCGTCAGTGTACGGGCCTGAGCCAGTAAATCCTGGCCGGAGGTAATGCGGCTCATGACTGGAGCGTCAGACTCTGTCATATGTGTGGGGGTCTGTGTCTGTGTCTTGTTACCTGCGTTCTGCGGTACCACAGCATCCACACCACCCGCCTTCATCAGGCGAGATTCCAGCAGGGCATTCAGCTCTGGGCGTGATGCTTCTGGCTCTGACTCCAGACTGTCGTGGATGAGCAGCAGCGCACCGGCAGTGCGCAGTGCATCGTCGCGTACCACTTCCGGCCAAAGTGACAGGCTGTCCAGAACGCGGGAGCCTGCGAGCCACTCCAGCGCCGGTTTACGGCTCCGCTCACGCTGAGGATGAAGCAGTACTCCATAGCGCTGTAGCAATCCCGCCAGCAGTTCAAGCCCTTCTGCAAAGCCGGTTTCCCCGTCCTGGTGCAGACGCGCCCAACAGTAATAAGTGGCAATCCGGATATCTTTTGCCGTGGTGGTCAGCAGTTTTTCGGCAAGCGTGCAAATCAACCCGGTATCAATGCCGGAAAGCTTATTGACCTCTTCGCGGATACGCTGAAAATCATCGTCATAGCCGGGGTCTTCTCCCGTCGGACGGGCGTCACTTACCGGCGCAAGCCAGGGTTGCCAGTTTTGCGTGCGTGTCTGCGCCTGTTGCCGCAGCTGCGTGTCGTCAGCCTGACAGGCCACGATCAGACTCTGCAGTGTACTCATTATTCGACTCCATCCATGTCACTGTTTCCGGCACTGGCCATCGGCGCCTGAGCCGTGGCCGCGCTGTCGACACTGAATATCTGATCCGGCAGCGTGAATCCGCGCAGATCCAGCAGCGCCAGCGGACCTTTTCCGAGTTGTGAGCGCAGCACCCACTGCAATGTGCGACCGTCCTGGGCGGTAAAGCTCATCATCCACTGGCTGCGGTCAAGCTGCTGACGTTTACCCTGCTCCAGCCAGCGAATAAAGCCCCAGGTCCCGCTGTAATCCCCGAACAGACGCGCACCGGCGTTGACCGTAGTCCAGGTCAGCATCGTCCCCGGTTTGTAAGTGTCTCCCGGCCAGCGGAAGCTCTGCCAGTCGGCCATCTGGTTGAAGTAATGCAGCTTCTGACCGTCGATGGTCAGCTGCGTTTCCACTACCTGTGGTGCAGGGCGTGCCTGCAGCTCAAAGCTGATGCCCTGGCTGCCATCGGTGAACAGAATGTCTGACAGCTGGCTCAGCTGGTTAATCGCCCGCAGGAAAGCCGGGTTAAAGCTCAGCCCCTGGCTGTTGACCTTATCCGGCACCCACTGGCTGCCCTCTTTGTGCAGCACACCGCTGAGCTCTGTCGTCAGAAAGCGTTCAATACGCCCGCTGTCCTTACGCACAAACTCAGCCAGCATCGGCAAAGAGGCATCACTTTTGCTCGCGACAAACGGGAAGCGCCCGTCAAAGGCGGTGTGCCAGTTCGCCACCACCGAACGGCGCCATTTATCATTCAGGCTGGCTGCCGATGGCTGAAGCACGGTCTCCCAGGCCTGGGTCAGCGGCTGCACAAACAGGGTGTTGCCGAATCCGCTCCACTCTTCGCCAAGGCTTGCCGAAATCAGACTGCCGTACTGCTGCGTGTCGGTAAGGTCCACGCTTTTGCCCTGGAACACGGTCTGCGCCAGGGCCTGCATCATTTCCTGCGGGTCCGAAGCGCTGGCTACCTGTTGCAGACGCAAACGCACCCGGGTGATGCGGGTCAGATACGTCTGCAGGCTCAGTGAAGTGTCAGCCGACATCACGTTGCTGCCTTTGTTTTTACCCAGAAGCTGAAGGAGCGGGCCAAAGGTTTCATCGAGCGGCCCCTGTGGGCCTGACGCAGACTGGTCAATCGCGGGTTTGTCCTGTCTGCCTATGAGGTCTTTAGCCGATTTGATGATGGAATCTGAAAGCCCTTCGCTTTGCTGGCCAGTCTGCCCCTGCCAGGCAATGGTATTCATCAGGGCAATCAGCGGCGACTGCCGGACGTCACTCATCAGCGTCAGCTGGTCGGTGACATCGGCAATGTTGTGCGCCGGGTTAAGTCGCAGGCTGTTGAGGAAACCCAGCCAGCTGCCGGCAAAATCGGTGAAGTAACGCTGCGTCAGCCGTGCTTTCAGGGCTTCCGGCGACAGGTCTGAGGAGACAGCTTTGCGGCTGTCACTCAGCACCCAGTCAATTTCATCCCGGCGGGAATTTGCGGCCTTTTCGATAGCCTGCTGAATACCCCCTTCCCAGGCCTGGCGGGTGAACATGCCCGGCACCACCTCTTCTGTGGTAAACAGTCGCCGCGCATCGGTGCCGCTGGTCATGTCTTCCAGAGACACATCGGCAAAGTTACGACGTACCGATTTGAGCATGTTTTGATAGAGCGAGCTTTCAGCGTTACGACGCCCGATTTGCTGCAACAGCACCTGGCGGCTCTGGCTGACCAGCTGCATGTCCGGGGTGATTTTCCACTGCGGTTGCTTAGGCAATTCGTTGATGTAGAAGGCCCATAAATCGGGCGACAGGCTCTGCCACAGGCCGGTTGAGATACCTGTCCGGGACGGTTCAACATCCTTCATGGTCTGTGCGTAAAACGCACCATCCACTTTATCCGGGCGGGCCATCATCAGCCAGGCTTTCAACTGGTCATAACCCGGTTTCGCAAGTGCCGCACGCTGATCGCTATTGGGCGCAGAGTTTGCCAGCACGCTGAGCTTCTGCTTAAGCGCCTCATTTGCCGGGTCACGAATAAGACGGTTGTTTGCCACGCCGTACCAGGGCAGCATCGCGTCGAGCAGCTGCTGATTATGGTCCAGACCGAAGCGCTGATACCATGGCGCGCCTTCCTGAATATGGTGTTGCAGGCGGCCGGCGTCATTACGCAGTTCATGCAGCGCTGTCAGCTGGTAATCCGATACGGAAGGATGCTCCACCAGAGCATGCGCCTGTTGCGCCACAGAGACAATCTGCAGGCGGTTGACCGCAAACGACAGCAGCGTCCCCGCCCCCCAGGCACCGATAATAGCCATCAGCGTCCAGGCCAGCGTCTGTTCCCATGCCATGCCGACACGGCGGCCACGCACGCGGGTACAGTCCTCAACGATCCCCTGCCAGGTCACCGGCAGGGTCAGCGCATGGCGTTGTGATTCCGGAAAATATTTCTCAGTGTCGGTAGGTGCAGCACCAGCTGTTCCCTCTAAGGTATCAGCGGATTTATTCTCCGGCAGGCTGAACATCAGGCCACGCAGCGGAACACGCTGCTGGGAGACAGAGAGCCATGGCAGCAGTTGCTGAGCCCAGCGGGCAATACCGCCGTCTTTGAGGTGCTGGCCCAGGCGCAGCAGGAAGTCGTGGCTGTTGTTCTCAGCGACCTGACTCACGCCTTGCAACCGCAGGGCCGGCAGCATCAGTTCAAGCTGGCGGATAACATCGTCTGCTTTGGCGCGCAGCGGGAAAGTAGCCCCTACCGTCTGTTCAGTGCGTTTTGCCTGCGACCAGGCGCTGTCGCACAGCTGCCAAAGCCAGACCGGTGCGGAATAGCGCAGCAGTTCGCTGATTTTTTCCAGACCGCGTAAATCGTTGTCGCTGATTTGTGGGGTCAGATTAAGCAACTGTGGCATGACGCGAACAATGCCGTCCAGTGGGCGCCCGCGACGCAGTTTACGCAGCGCAGTGTATTTCTCCTTATCGGGCTCAGCAGTCAGACTGCCGCCGTAAATCAGAACGGTACGGTTACCTTCCAGCCACTGGTTTTCCTGCAGGCCAGGTACCAGCTGTTCGATTGCCGCCTCATCGCCAGTGATTAACAACAGACGGGTTTTACGACGCCAGTAAAGGCCAATACGGGAGCGGAGATGTCCCCGAATCTTGTTACACATGGCCACCGCAGGGTGAACAGGCGCTTTATCATTTTCCCGTTTCTTTTTCTCATCATCACCGTTGGTATTGTCGACAAGCCCATTAAACTCCTGCTTACCTGCATTGCGTACCGCCGCCAGAAGCACCACGGATACGATAAGGGCACAGCCTGAAATACATCCGCCAGCGATAAGCCAGTAAATTTGCTGCTGACTTCCGTCTTCAATCCCGGCTATATCCGGATGCTTCCAGACCATGAACGTCATAACGGCTAACAGCAAAAAGAAAATCAATGCGACAGCAAGATAGCGGCCTTCCGTAGTCTTCGGTGCTAAAGGTAGCTTCACGGATCCATCTCCTGTCGGGAAGCAATCGGGGTAATGAGCGTGCTCCACAGCACATTCTGTGTGGTATCACCGCAGATAATCATCTGTGGTAACTGAGTTTGTCGGGCGATTTCGGTGGCGGCAGCGATAGCCAGCCAGGGGGCCGCGGCACCGGCATGTCCCATGGATGTATCGAGCGAAATGATGGCTTCGTCCTCTACAGACTGCGCAGGATGCGCATTCTGGCACTCGATAACTTCTGCACGCTGCTCACCCGTCAGCCCGGCAAGCCATAAATTTTTCACGATATTTTCTTTGAGCGGGACGTTATAGACGGCCATGTTCATCCCCTCGCTCAGTTCGCCTGATGGCGCAGCATCTGGCCGGTGCAGCAACGCGAGAGGTTCGAGTGCCTCCTGGGTCAGGCGGTTGCCAAGAAGCAGAGCAACGGCTGCTTCAGCAGTATTGTTTGAAACAAACGGATCAATCTGGAGGCCAACAATCAATAACATCGCATCATCTTTGATGCGGTGATCCAGCCAGTGGTTGACTACCCCCGGTCCATTGCTGTCTCTGTACTCAAGCGCGCAGGTTATGCCACTCTCCTGCCAGGCTTCATGCCAGATATTTCTGACAGCAGGGAATGGCTGAGATGACGAGACATCGAGGATGACAACAAGCGAAGCGTTCTCAGGAAACTGGTGAACTGGAAGATCGGCAATAAGCTCAGAGAACAAACGTGAGATAACCAATCCAGGAGTATCTTCTGGTTCTGCCGTAATACGGCTCAGCCTCCTGCTTTTTTCGCCTTTCCAGTCCGACTGCGAAATGATAATGCTGTGATTATTGAGCATATCATCAGCGACAGAACGCTGTTCGTCTTCCTGATGGGCTGTAATAAATGTCGTATTCAACACCTGAAGCGCACGACGAGCCCTACGGGTCTCACTTAAGATCCATTGCTCCCGACGCCGGTCAAAACCATTCGCTTTACTGTCCTGTAATGACCAGGCCCACATGCGAATAGTGAAACTCACAATCCACACAACTAATGGTGTGCCAATAGCCACCATCCAGAAGTGACTGTTATCGATGTATCGTCCGAATATCCGCATAAGGATCACGCTGATGACCAGCATCGCAACCAGTACAGCAATCCAGCGCGATGTTCTTGGTGAATCCGGCCGTGGATAGCATTCAGGAAGATGTTTAAGGGAATACGACATTCACACTCTCATGCTTTAAAATTTCTAAAAATTAACTAAAATAGAAAGATCGTTTGGTTCTCTCAGGATATCTATCAAAAAGCACCTTATCTTTTTTATAATCTCTATTTTTAACCTCAATAAATGCAACATCACCATTTTGATCATAAAGAGCATGAAGACCTTCCTCGACATAACGTCCTTTAACATAAGTATAATTAATTTCTTCACTAAGGCGGCCTTTCTCAATACCTGATTCATAGTATCTTCGGCATTTCATAGTCTTTCCATCAAGCGAGCACACTCCAAATTTAGCAAATGTAGATCCATACTTTTCAAATGTATAAATAGTGGTTACATCGCCTTTATAGAAGAAAAATCTATTTTCTAAACGTGGAGCATTATCATAACCCAAATATAATTTATTGCCTTTATCACTATCTATATTTTCCGGAGGTATACCTTGACCAGTGCTGTCAACTTCTGAAACATAAATCTTGCCTATTTCTTTCTGCTCTAAGCAAGTTTTTTCTTTTACAAATTCAATTTTTGTTATCCCACGAATGTATTCTTCACTCTCAGATTTATAAGACATACATGCACATGAGTATTTTTTTGACATTAAGCGCTTGCCTTTCTTTTCTGTTTCGAATTCTTTAACACCACTCCTATCATAAAATAAAAACGAATCGCCTCCAGAGTTGATCAGCACCCCACATGATTTTTTCAAATTGTTTCCTGCATAAGCTGGCAAAGAAATAATCAAGAATAAACATAAACCCAAGTTTTTAAAATTCATACCCACCCACTCAGAAGAACAATGAATAACGTTTTCGCATTCAACCATTATTAACAATAGTTAATTGTAAGCATCCCACTTTAGTTGGTGAAAAAAAATAGATAGAGTCTCCTTCAGCAATTTACTTTGCGCATTCTTTGAAGTCTCTCTTATCTAACGTAAGTTTTTTCAGATCTTTGATTGAAATTTTATTCGCTGCTAGCTTTACACTCGTACCTTCTGAGAAACAAAAAAAGCCACCTGAATAAAAGTAAATCTCTTCTGTTTTTTCTGGTGTGTCATTTTCTGATTGATATATAGCATCACTCACAAACCATTTAATATCTTTACTACCATGAACGATCCTCAGTTTTTCTATGCCGAGACATTGTTCAGAATCTTCTGCATATCCTGACTTATATGTTCTATCTGGTATAAGATATTGTTCATTATTTTTGAGTACTAAATTACATCGACTATAAGGCTCATCTTTTCCTGGCACACCCTCACGGTTAAAAACAAAGGGATACGCATTTTCAACACCTAATTTAAGAAAAACATAGTAAGGGGGAAATCCTGAGCCAGGGGCATTAACCTGATATACCTGAGAGAGACCGTAAGGCTCCCCTTCTTTGAAAGTATAATTTTTGACTGCAGATGAAACATCCGCGGTATTCGCAAGTACACCTGATGAATAAAAATTAATAACACTAACTAAGCTCAAAAATAAAAATGTATTTTTCATCGTTACTCCAGACCTCACTTACACTGCTTCGTATAATCAACAGTAATTTTCACAGTACTACGACCTTTTTGCACGTCAACTGTTTCTTTGGTATCTTTCATTACAGCATCATTTAAATAGTAGAATGCATATCGTGTATAGGTTTGCCTTTCAAAATATCCATACCCACCACTATTAACCAGAACGGAACATCTACCAATTGATGCTGACGTGATACCATTATCTGGAACTCGATTAATATTAATTTCATGACTATGATGTTTTGAAACCCAGTAAAAACCAGCGCTATCAGTTGCACAGAATGAATCTTCAGCAATAATTTTAGGGTCATATCGTGGGTGCCATTTTTTTAAAAGTGTACCATCAATAACAGTAAGCTTTTCATGGGTTTTCTTATCTATAACCGTTTTTCTTGGATCCGCCCAATAATGTTCACTTACATTTGTTATTCGACTATCATCGTAAGCATACACTGAAGTTTCATCAGGTAACTTCTCTTTCGTTCTAAATTTTTTATAGCCATCAAAATTTTGCGGCCAAGTTAGCTGCATGAAGCCTCTGCCATAAAATGGCTGATAATACTCAGCCGCTGGGGATAAAAACTTACCTTTGCTATTTTTCTGCCCCTTTCCGCCTTCAGTCATTGTCCTGAGCATCCCAGTCTCAATATAAATCTGCCCTAAAAAAGCAGAACGCCTTGGCGGGGATATTATATTGTACTTATTACACGTGTTATTGAAGTCTTTTACATACTTTTCCCACCGGCCAAACGAAGTAGCCCATGGGATTGTCACATTAACTGGCTTACTGGGGTAACCTTCAGAATATTTCCTTGGAATCATGGAGGAAATTTCCTCATAACTAAGCCAGCCGCACGTTCTCAAATTATTTATAAGTTTAGTAGGATTGAAGTGCCAAAGGCTTCCGCTACTGAATACTGATTCAAAGCACAGCGCTTCTGCATGAGCTTTAAATTTTGCGTAATCTTCATCCGTCATCGGATCATGCTCTTCACTTCCCGTTTTCAGCCATGAAAAACGGGTGTCGATCGTACTTTTTTCCCATTCAAACGGGAAATGGCAGATTAGCTTCCCACACTGGTTATCGAACTCACCATCTTCCTGAAGTTTCTTAATAACGGCTGAATTACACTGGCTGTCGCTGTCACTATCGTCATCGACAAACTGCCAGCCCATCCAGTGAGGGAAATCAGCGTCGCTAAACTTTTTGATGCTAGGATCCGCAAGATTTACCACTCCCTTTCCGCCCGGATAATTGACCGTCATCCATAGTGGCGCATCTGCCGGCACCAGTGTTTCATGCTCAGTATTGATTACCCGCCCAAAGCGAAGTAATTCGAATCCGGCACTCGGGCTTTCCTTATAATTCCGCATCGCGGTTTTATAGAGATTGTATTCGTAGTCTTTGCCATCAGCATTAACCAGTGGTTCTCCCAGCAGATCATATTTCCCGTCAACCTGCGTATTTTTCTGCCGCGTTACCATCGTGCAGTTGCCCTGGGCCAGAGTCATGCTGGCATACAGAGGCGCACTGCTGGTATACAGCTCAGAAAGCCCGGTTATGGCGGTACTGTTATTTGCGGGTGCCTTATCATAGAACTTCGTTCCGGTCGGAAGATAAAAATGGATATCACCGTACACCGCATCGGTCCGGCCATCTTTCGACACGTCCAGTTCGCGGCTCTTCCTGCCCGTCAGTTTGCTGATATTGTCGTCATCACAGAAAATCTGGAAATGGAAGGTATTGACCGCATCGACTATCCCGGAGGTTCCAAGCGGATCTTTCCGGTACACCTTCTCACCGACTTTCACTGTTGATTCAAGCGACTTCAGGTGCATGTAAAGCGAATAAAAGACCACTTTAGCACCCTCACCACTGCCGATCTCCGTTTCGTGCTTTAGCAGCACGTAGCCATCGTCACTGCCTTTGACATTTGGTTGATCCGCATTGAGGTTCAGCGGTGCCTTATCTCGTTTACCGATGCCTGAACTTTTACGCACGGAAACCACGATCCCATCCGCAACAGCTCTTACACTCTCAAAAGGCCTGCCGCCATCAGTATGGGCTATGTGGATCCCGCCATGCCATGAGCCATGGCCATTAACCGGGTAATCGCGGCGGTCAACTACGGTCATCACTCTTTCAATCCATGCCGCATCGGTTTCATGGGCATTTTTCGCTTTCAGGAATGGTGGGCTGATAATCATGTTATGACTCCATGTCAGGAAAAGCTGAATTTGCGGGAAGGCTCGGTCGTTTCAGGTGCCACGTTCAGGAAGTCTTCTTAGTTTCTGAAGCACTCGGCGTGCTCTTTGGGTCTCATCCAAGGTCCATTGCTCCCGACGCCGGTCAAAACCATTCGCTTTACTGTCCTGTAATGACCAGGCCCACATGCGAATAGTGAAACTCACAATCCACACAACTAATGGTGTGCCAATAGCCACCATCCAGAAGTGACTGTTATGGATGTATCGTCCGAATATCCGCATAAGGATCACGCTGATGACCAGCATCGCAACCAGGACAGCAATCCAGCGCGATGTTCTTGGTGAATCCGGCCGTGGATAACATTCAGGAAGATGTTTAAGGGAATACGACATTCACACTCTCATGCTTTAAAATTTCCAAATGTTAACTAAGGCTAGTCACCATCAAATGAAATGCTCTCAAGCAATTTCAATGTTTCTTTAGATAGATCTTCACTTTTATCATCTGAAGAATTAACACCAGAACCACATAGGGCATTATTTTTATGTATCAAACAAAAATAAACGCTCTGGCCTAGCGCTCCACCTTTAAGTTTCGCCATGGCATTAACAGCCATAAAACCAGATGCATCTTTGCTTTTAACCTTAAATAGAGATAGATGATTTGCCTTCCCATTTTTCACATATGTAGCATCCGGAATTGATTTCCATACCTTATTTTTGTAGTCATAAACAATTTTATTATCAGCGACACTAACACTTGCACCCATGTTGTTAACTTGCTGTACATCATATCCTGCTTCAAATGCTTCACCAAAATACAGGCAAGTCCACTCCGATATTGGTGATTTTTTTTGGAAGTACTCATCATCAGACAATGCAGGCTATTTAAAATCACTAAAATGCATATTGCATGCTTCAAAACTGGATGACGAAGAAATGTTGGCACTTGAATCAGATGACAGGGCTCTGGTTACAGATACAAATCCTGCGTTAGCAGCAAGAACAGAAGCAATAGAGAAAGAACTGAAACCGATAATGAATGGCATGTAAACTTTTTTCATAACATTACGCCCTGTGCGTACATCCTTTCAGGGATGTCCTAATGACTATGAATTTCACTTTTCCCCAGACTTCGGCCATTGATACAATTTTTCAATTAAATATTTCTTTAACTCCATCTCTCACGCTTACATATCGAATGCAGTCATTTAAGAGTTTTGAGGGGGATAGAGCATGACTTTGGCGTGTTATCGTCATAAATCATATTAATCAGATCATAACCTTCAACCCTTACGTTAACAAAGTTATCACCACATGTAGGCTTTATCTCTTTGAACTTTTTGTCAGCAGGGGAAAAGACAAATAACCTATAGATTTTATAAGTGCCCATTCCCTCATCCAGATGCCAAATACTAAAATCTTTATAGCCGTCACGATTGTAATCTTCAAATGTAATGTGATTTTTTTTCTCGGATGACACATCAAAATTTTCTAGATTAACCTGTTTGTCGGCTTCTAAAACTGACACTTCCAACGAATCATTATCTTTCAGAAAAACCTTTGCAGAAATATTTTTTGCACTATTAACCTCTAAAATATTATTATCACAACCAAATGCAATTTTGGTAAAAATGAACAAAAAGAAAAAAGCATATTTCATAGTAATACCTTTATGATTTTGTTAAGTCCACAACAATACGGGACTTTCCAGTAGGACTTACGCTGACCGTGGTGTTAGTATTTACTTCATCCATCAAATAAAGCCCTATAAATTTTGAGTACGCTTGCCTTTCATAGTATCCATTTGACCCTCCATTAACCAAACGATTAATTAATCCAACATTGTCCGCAGTAAAATCTTCATCTGCGACTCTATTCATTGACGTTTTGTGTTTATAGACTTTTGAAGCCCAATAAAAGCCACCAGAATCACAAGCGTTGTATGAATCTTCAGCCACAATATCGGGATCAAATCTTGGAGACCATCGGAACAAAGTACCACCATCATCGGGATGGGCTGTATAATGAGTTGAGACTGCAGTAAGCCGAGGGGCATCAGGGTGTAATCTATCAGTATATGAGCCTGAGTGATTTGGAAAACTTCGGTATTCACCGTAGGTTTTATACAGTCCAGCCCATGTAAGTTGCATGATCCCTCTACCATAAAAAACAGTATAATACTCTGTGACTGGATTCACTGAGTTATAAAGACCAAACCCCCACTCATGTAATAACCTTCTCCTGCCACCTAAATCTCTCCACTGCGCAGTTTCTAGTAATGTCTGGGGTAAGAAGAATGACATTCTTTTCTTATCCCCTCCAATATATTTTCTAATACTTAAATTCAAAGAGTCATAATGTGACTCAATTCTACTTTTAGCATGGGCATGATTTATTGAATACACGCTTGCAGGCTGCTTTTGAGCAGTTCTTGGGTTACCGCTTGATGAGTAAAATAAATACTTCGGAAATGTAGAAGCTAACTCATCAAGACTCATCCAACTACAATTCCTCAAATGTTCAATAAATGCCTTTGGTTCAAAATGCCCTAACCTTCCACTACTGAATGCTCCAGAATCAAAGCATAACGCTTCTGCATGAGCTTTAAACTTTGCATAATCTTCTTCCATCATCGGAGCATGCTCGTCACTACCCGTTTTCAGCCATGAAAAACGGGTGTCGATCGTACTTTTTTCCCATTCAAACGGGAAATGACAAATCAGCTTCCCACACTGGTTATCGAACTCACCATCCTCCTGAAGTTTCTTGATAGCGGCTGAATTACACTGACTGTCGCTGTCACTATCGTCATCTACCAGCTGCCAGCCCGCCCAGTGAGGGAAATCAGCGTCACTAAATTTTTTGATGCTAGGATCCGCAAGATTTACCACTCCCTTTCCGCCAGGATAATTGACCGTCATCCATAATGGCGCATCTGCCGGCACCAGTGTTTCATGCTCAGTATTGATTACCCGCCCAAAGCGAAGTAATTCGAATCCGGCACTCGGGCTTTCCTTATAATTCCGCATCGCGGTTTTATAGAGATTGTATTCGTAGTCTTTGCCATCAGCATTAACCAGTGGTTCGCCCAGCAGATCATATTTCCCGTCAACCTGCGTATTTTTCTGTCGGGTCAGCATCGTGCAGCTGCCTTGCGCCAGAGTCATGCTGGCATACAGAGGCGCACTGCTGGTATACAGCTCAGAAAGCCCGGTTATGGCGGTACTGTTATTTGCGGGTGCCTTATCATAAAACTTCGTCCCGGCCGGAAGATAAAAATGAATATCCCCATATACGGCATCGGTCCGGCCATCTTTCGACACGTCCAGTTCGCGGCTCTTCCTGCCCGTCAGCTTGCTGATGTTGTCGTCATCACAGAAAATCTGGAAATGGAAGGCATTGACCGCATCGACCATCCCGGAGGTTCCAAGCGGATCTTTCCGGTACACCTTCTCACCGACTTTCACTGTTGATTCAAGCGACTTCAGGTGCATGTAAAGCGAATAAAAGACCACTTTAGCGCCCTCACCACTGCCGATCTCCGTTTCGTGCTTTAGCAGCACGTAGCCATCGTCACTGCCTTTGACATTTGGTTGATCCGCATTGAGGTTCAGCGGTGCCTTATCTCGTTTACCGATGCCTGAACTTTTACGCACGGAAACCGCGATCCCATCCGCAACAGCTCTTACACTCTCAAAAGGCCTGCCGCCATCAGTATGGGCTATGTGGACCCCGCCATGCCATGAGCCATGGCCATTAACCGGGTAATCGCGGCGGTCAACTACGGTCATCACTCTTTCAATCCATGCCGCATCGGTTTCATGGGCATTTTTCGCTTTCAGGAATGGTGGGCTGATAATCATGTTATGACTCCATGTCAGGAAAAGCTGAATTTGCGGGAAGGCTCGGTCGTTTCCAGGGCAATGCTCGGGAATTGTTCGGGGTTATTTGCCTTCCCTTTGCGCCCGTAGAACCCGGCTTTTGTCCGGTACTCACCCAACGTGGCAGATTCGATGCCGTTGGCATCCAGGTTGATATAACTTCCGCCGCCATTGATCACCACACGCTTATTTGCCGTAATGTGGATCTCATCCTCAGTGCTGGTAATACTGAGTTCCCCACGTGCCACCAGTTCCATCAGGTCATTCTGTGCCTGGATTCTCACCGGCCCTTGGTTCGCGATGAGCTTGATCCCCAGCTTACGAACAAACACGCTCAGGGCATTACCCACCCCGATGAACAGATTTTTCACCACGCTGACGTCGGCATTTTTACCGGCCGTAGCTATCAGGTTCTGCCCGGCAGATACCTGCAGATGTTGTCCGCTGGTCAGTGCCATTCCATCCGGCGCGCTGAGCAGCAGCACTGATTTTTTGAGGTCTGTCAGCTGCTGTTCCAGCAGTTTGATCTGCGCCTGGAGATCGGCCGGGTTTGCGGTCGCCTTCTGTGCGTCACCGGAGATGGATGTCATCTGCTCCCGGGCATTACCCAGATTGCTGACCGCTGGCTGCATCTCCAGCACCTGGCCCTGCGCTTTCGTCTGGCCATCAGCACTGATAAACAGCCCTTTCTGCGCCCGGATAGCTCCCCAGCTGTCGGTTCTGAGCTCAAAACCCTCACCGCGCTTCTGCTTTTCAGCATCCACTAAATGACCGAGATTCAGCTGACTTTTGCCGCCGTACTCGGTGCTGACCTTGATATGCTCTTTCCCACGCTCGTCATCGAGGCGGATTTTGTTGTTCGCCGGCGTTCGCAGCACGTTACGTTTGTAGTTGCGGATAGTGACGTGGTCGCCGTGGGCCGAATCGTGCAGCACGCCGGAGATGTACGGCCGGTCCGGGTTGCCATCCTCAAAGCCAATCGCCACTTCGGTGCCCGCCAGCAGCGGCAGGTGCAGGCCATAAGTGTCCCCGGCATACGGCCGTGACTGACGCACCCACAGACTTTCAAACCCGGTTTCCCAGTTATCGCGGTCGAACAGCATACTGACGCGGTAGCGCCCGTCTTTATCGATATGGCCGTAGGTATCGTTTTCAGTGGTGCTGGTGACGCGGGCAGGCAAGGTGCCAGCCATCACCGGGCGTTTGCCGGGCTCAGGACGGAAACCAAAGTCGGTGCTGTCCGGGATGCCGTCGAAGTTGACACCAAAGTCTTCATCACGACGGGCATGGCTGTGCAGGGCGGTGATGACCACGCCATGAGTAAATACCTCCGTCACTTCATATCCGCCGGTGACTTTCAGCACCTGACCGGGGGAGAGCACCGGACAGCTGGTGATGGCACTGATCTGCGTCTGACCATTCAGGTAGCGCTCATGGTGTATGCGGGCATAAAACGCGCCGGACTCCGGGGCCGGATTGCGGTCATACTGACTTCCCGGCGTCAGATAGTTACCGGCGTAATGATAGGCTTCACCGTAAGTGGTGACATCCCCGCGGGTCACATCCACCTGTGCGTTCATCTCCTCCGTGGCCTGGCGATAGTTGTAATCGCGGGTCGTGACCTGCTTCTGCACCACGTTATGATGGCTCTCCATCCCCCAGACCGAATCCACACCTTCTGAATGCTGTCCCGACGGCGGCACCGACGGCAGCGTCAGGCCTCTCTTGTAACCCTGCTGGCTGTCGTAAAATTCCACCACGTCGATGTTCAGGCGCGTATCAGTGGTAAAGCGGAACCAGATACCCACCTCGCCCAGCAGGCGGGTGATAAAGCGCAGGTCGTCCTCGCCGTACTGCATCACCTGCTCACGGCGCGGGTACTCTTTTGAGAGTGAGAACAAAAAATCCTGACCGCGCATGTTGTGACGCTCGCGCAGAATTTTTTCCACGATTTGTGGGACCGACATATCCTGATAAATGGCGTTCTGATGCGAACGGTCAAGCAGCGCCAGGCGTGGCTGGAGCGTCAGGGCATAGTGGGTTTCATCCTTTGAGGTGTTGAGGCGTTCAAAGCCGCTCACCACGCCCTGAAGGGTGCGCACGGCCTGTTGCATTTTGATGCCGTAACCCTGGTCTACCGGGGCCTGCAGCGTCAGGGAAGCCGCTTTCATCAGCATCATTTCTTTGGTGATGGCATGATCAGCGCTTGTGAATTCAATACGGTAACTGAACGGAGTGCTCAGAGCTTCATCGCCTTCAAACGCCAGTACATCGAGTTCTGCTTCACATCCCTTCACCGACAACTGGTGATGGTTGTGGCTGAATCTGATCGGGGGATTACTGCTCATGCATGCACTCCTTGTGTACGGTCAAACTCCAGCCCGATACCCTCTTCCTCACTCCAGCTAAGGCATAGCGCCTGTGGTTTCTGCTTCGCTGCCATATGCGTGAGCAATTGCTGACTCAGCACCGGCAGAATTTGTTGATTCAGCAGGCTGTCGACGTTGCGTGCACCGGTGTCCGGCAGCAGGCAGGCGGCGGTCAGTGCGTCGTACAGACTTTCTTCGATATGCGTGGTCAGGCCGTAGTGACGGTGCAGCCGCTGGCTTACCTGGTCCAGCTTTATCTGCACGATGGTACGCATGGCAACTTCCGCCAGCGGGCGGTAAATCACGGTCTGGAAGCGGGCCAGCAGTGCCGGCTGGAAGTGGTCGCGCAATATCGGGCGCAGCAGTTCGTGCAGGTCTGCTTCAGTGGATTCTGGTTGTTCGTCCAGCAGCTGCATCAGGTGGTCGCTGCCGAGGTTCGAGGTCATCAGGATAACGGTGTTACGGAAGTCGATTTCACGCCCTTCGCCGTCGCGCATAAAGCCCCGGTCGAACACCTGGTAGAACAGGTTCATGACATCACGGTGCGCCTTTTCCACTTCATCGAGCAGCACCACGCTGTACGGACGCTTGCGTACCGCTTCGGTGAGAATGCCGCCCTGGCCGTAGCCGACGTAGCCCGGCGGTGAGCCTTTCAGCTGCGACACCGTGTGCGGCTCCTGGTATTCCGACAGGTTGATGGTGATGAGGGACTTTTCGCCGCCGTACAGCACATCGGCCAGCGCCAGCGCGGTTTCGGTTTTACCCACACCGCTCGGGCCCACCAGCAGGAAGACACCCTGCGGACCATTTTCTGAGGTGAGGCCTGTTTTCGCCGCGCGCAGGCGCTGGGCGATGGCGTTCAGCGCCACGTCCTGGCCCACCACCCGTCTGCCAATTTCATTTTCGAGCGTCAGCAGTTCAGTCTGTTCGTCCTTCATCAGGCTGGAGAGCGGCACGCCGGTCCAGTCGGCAATCACAGTAGCCACGGTACGCACGTCCACATCAACGGAAAGCAGCGGGTTGCTGTGCTGCATGCCGTTCAGCTCCTGTTGCAGCCTGTGCGTCTCACGCTGCCGGGATATGTCCCGGCGGCTTTCCAGCAGTTGTCCGGTGAGTTTCAGCTCCTGACCGTACTGGGTTTCCAGTTCATCCAGTTCGACTATCAGGCGTACTTCTTCCTGTTCAATCGCGGCCAGGCGTTCACCGTGAGACTGATTGCCGACAGCAATATCTTCCAGCAGCGCCTGCTTCTCCATTTCAAGCGAGGTAATCTGCGAGCGCATGCGGGTCAGCGGTTCCGGCAAGGTGTCGAGGCTCATACGCACACGGGCGCTTGCGGTATCCAGCAGGTCAACGGCCTTATCCGGCAGCTGACGGCCGGTCAGATAACGACGGGAAAGAGTGACGGCGGCACGCACCGCACCGTCGGTGATATGAACACCATGATGTTCTGCATAGCGGGATTTCAGCCCCCTGAGCATCAGGCAGGCGGTCTCGTCGTCAGGCTCGTCGACTTTTACCATCTGGAAACGGCGCTCCAGCGCGGCATCACGTTCGAAGTACTGCTTGTATTCCGACCAGGTGGTGGCGGCGATGGTGCGCAGTTCACCGCGGGCGAGTGCCGGTTTCAGCAGGTTAGCCGCATCCGCGCCACCCGCCTGATTGCCCGCGCCGATAATGGTGTGGGCTTCGTCAATAAACAGCAAAACCGGCACCGGTGACTGCTGCACCGCATCGATGACGTTTTTCAGGCGCTGCTCAAACTCGCCTTTCACGCCTGCGCCCGCCTGCAGCAGGCCGAGGTCAAGGGTGCGCAGAATCACCGGCTTGAGAGATTCCGGTACGTTGCCTTCAGCAATACGCAGCGCCAGACCTTCGACCAGCGCAGTTTTACCGACGCCCGGTTCACCGACCAGGATCGGGTTGTTCTTGCGACGTCTTGAGAGAATGTCCACCATCTGGCGTATTTCGGTGTCCCGGCCGAACACCGGATCGATCCTGCCCTCTTTCGCTTTGGCGGTGACGTCGAGGGTGAATTTATCCAGTGCGTTCTGCAGCGCCGGGTTCAGTTCGCCCTCTTTTATTTCCGCGCCGACAGGACGGCCGACAAACTCCACATCCCCGCCATGGCTTTGAGTCAGTTTTGCTTGCTGCTGTACTTCGGGACGTTCGTCCGACTGCGCGTCCAGCAGCGGGCGAAGACGTTCAAGCTGGCTCAGCCCGGGCGTCAGCAGTGGCCAAAGCCCGTCACAGTGAGCAAGTCGCTGGTTTTCCGTCAGCGCCATGAGCAGATGAACACTGCGGATGTACTCTTCTCCTGCCAGCGAAGCCAGCATCCAGGCTTCCTGCATCAGTTTCTGGATATTGGCGGATAACTGCGGGCGGCTGCGCACCGAACGCGGTTGTTTATCCAGCCAGCCAATCAAATCCTGCCACAGCGCATCCATATCCCACTCGTAACGGCGTGCCAGCACCGTCAGGTCACCTTCCCCCTGTTCGAGCAGCTTCAGCAGCCAGTGCTCCGGCAGGATTTCCGCATGGGCGCGGGTCTGGCAGAGCGAAGCCGCGCCTTCCATCGCACGGGCACAGTAAGGGTTCAGACGGCGTAACAGGATGGCTGGATTTTCCATAAATCTCTCTCTTTGTCGGTTCCTGGACACGCTACCGCCCCTCGCTGTTTCCCGTGAAGGGGACCAAAGCGCATACGGCCGGGCAGGCAGTTTGTGGTTTTCTTTGCTGAAAGCCCGCTTCAGACAGGCTCTCAGCAAAAAACTGCGGACAGGAAACCCCGTCCGCATCGGGCTTACGCGGTGGCGCGTTCGTTCCACGAATCGGAATGAATGATGTTGCCGTCTTTATAGGTCCAGGTGATTTTTTCGTAACGCAGCTCGATCTGCTCAAGGTGGTTGTGCTTCTCGTAGGCCGGATCCTTGACGTCATGCATCACCGGATTCACCTTCACCACCTTCACGTTTTCCAGTTTCGTATTGAAATACTCCACTTCCTGGCCGGCATCGTTGATCCTGTACCATTTGAATTCAGCAGACTTCAGGGTCTGACCGGTGGTCACCGCTTTGTAGAGGTAGGGGCTGGAAGAGTCGATTTCCTTGGTAAACTGGAACGGCGTGTGGATACGGGTGCCGGTCAGCTTGCCGGTGTTGTTGTCGGTCGGGATGTACAGCTTGTGCTGCTGGGCCACCACCTCAATGCTGCCTTCACGATCCTGAACGTCCACCGCCCCTTTGATGTCCGCGCCGCCGTCGTCTTTCAGCCAGAGATAAACAGGAATTGCCATGATTTACTTCTCCATTTCTTGAGTGAATGCGTCACTTTTATCCTGTGACGCTTTGGTATCGGGTATCTGACAGGCGTCTGCCTGGGGTACCAGACTGATTTCGACACGCCGGTTTAGCGCACGTCCCTCCGGGGTGTCATTAGTTGCGATCGGACGGCTCTCGCCATAGCCCTGCACCGCAAAACAGCTTTCCGGCACATCGCCGGTGTCACGCATCCAGTCACGTACTGCACCGGCACGCTCAAGAGAGAGCGTCTGGTTCAGCCGTGGATTGCCGGTGTTGTCGGTATGACCGGCGATCACAATCAGCCAGCCGGGTCTGGCTTTGATATCAACAAGGGAGTTAACCAGCATTTTGGTGGAACCGGCCTTCAGCACGGATTTGCCGGAATCGAACAGCGACATGCTGTCGAGGCGGACAATTTTCGCTACCGGTTTGGGTTTCGGCTGTGGTTTGGGCGGCGGTGGCGGCGGAACATACGAGCGAATGGCATCCAGCAACGGCATACGCAGGCGTTCGCCCTGATAAAGGCCCAGGCTCATCCGGATGGGCACACCATTACGTGCCCAGTTATCCAGCTGCGCGGCATCCTCACGCAGAACCGTGACGGCATCGGCTTTCGGGCCGTAATCATCCATCCCGATGCGGCCATAACGGGCAATATCGAAGCTCACACGATGCAGCAGCTGGCGATTGTTCCAGCCACTGCTGAGCAGCGCAGCAATGGCCGCCAGCGTGAAGATCCCGAACGCACAACGCCAGGTTCGCTCACGCGGCGTCAGACCTCGCCCTTCCGGCAGTAGCGGCAGGATAAAATCCGGGAACGGAGAAATAACCGTACTGTCCGTTCCCACCGGCTGCCAGCCAGCTACCTGTTGCATGCCGGTGCAGCGAGACAGCCATGCTGTCCAGACAGAAGAGGCCAGGCTTCCGGCCAGGATCGGTCCCATCCCCCAGAGCAACGCGCCAGGTGCAATGACCGGAACATCGGGGTTCTCATCCATAAACACCGCTTTGACGTGCTGATGGAACCAGCGCATCAGGCTGTTCATCAGCACCTGTTGCTGCATCGCAGGCGCACCACCGGTGCTGACCCATGCGGCAATTGAGCCGGGCGCAGTGGACTCACGCCAGATTCTTACCCCCTCGCCGGGGATCGCCGCCTGCCACAACATATTGCTCATCATTGCGCTGCCTGCCTGTCCATTCAGTATCAGCGGCACAGGATGACCACTCTCCTTACGTAACAGGCTGATTTGCCAGCGCAGAGCCAGCAGGCGGCTGGTAAGCCGCTCGCTGTCAGCGTGCTTCTGCGGACAGACAGTGACCATTACCGATAACTGACGCCCCCATTCCGGGCGCTGCCACAGGAGCTGGCGGGCAACCTGCTCCAGCGTCTGATCGTCTTCAACCCGGATCCAGCAGCCCTGCGAAACATTCAGAACCGGTGACTGTTGTGGCCACGCCAGCGGAAGGTCGCCACAGACCAGCACCACGGGCTGGCGGTATGTCGCCTCCGGGAGGTTATCCAGAGGCAGGATGACCTCATCCTGAACACGACGGCGTGCGATGAATCCGAACGCCGCGATCAGCCCGATAACCGCCAGCAAAATCAGCACGGCAGCCAACCGGGAGACCGGCAGAAAGCCCAGACAGACAACCGCACTGAGCAGGGCGGCCCACAGCGCAAGGCCGCGCTGTTGTGCAGGACTCATTGCACGGCTCCCGGCAGCAGGGTCAGCAGCATCTGATCGAGCCAGTTGTTCAGCCCCCACCACAGGGCGATGAGCACAATTACACTCAGTCCTGTACGCACCGGCCATGATGACAGCCAGCCGCCTATCCGCCAGCCGGCAGGGCTTTCCGCCAGCACCGGTTGGGTCTGGGGGTAGCTGAACGGTGTGACATGTTCATTCAGCGCATTGACGAGTTTCTGACGCGCCGGATCGTTCAGAGAGCGGAAACTGCCGAGGAATCCCAGCATCATCACCCGCTGGAAGCAGGTCATGACAGCGTGGTCAGGCGCCGGTTCACGCAGCACGTCACGCATCCGGTCACACAAGGTGTCACCGGCATCCATGGTGCCGAGGAAATGTCCCTGCAGGGGAATGTCATACCACTGCAGGCAGGCATCATCCTCCACGCCGCGACCTTTGACCGCCTCATCCAGCAGTGCACACTGCGCAGTGAGGATATGCTGGCAGCTGGTTTCATCGAGTTCGCTCGCTTTCAGCTCACGCTGCACACGTTCGACATCAGCGATGCAGCGCTCCCACAGCGTGCGCCCCTCCCCCTCCTGAAAAGTCGGGCCGTGACGCAGGCTGATCACCTGCAGCCAGGTGTCCTGTAACAGGGCATCAATATCAATGGATGCGGCCGCGCCGCGTTTACATTCACTCATGTTCTCAGTACCGCAAAGAGTTCAAGTTCGGGCTCGCCGAGCATGCCCGGCACGTAGAACATGCAGGTGCCGCTCTGGAGCATTTCCGTCGCCAGAGGATGGGAGACATCGAGGCTGAAATATTGATTTTCCAGACGTAGCGGAATGGCGGCTGGGACATGACGCAGCGGCGTCAGTGGCACCCCTACCCGTGAAGAGTTGACGATGCCCCGGACATGATCCGGGCTGCCCACCTTGCACTGACGCGGGAACTGCTCCTGCAGCTGGGCTACCGGCATGGGGGAACGTACGGAGAGATAGTAATCGGCTCCTTCACGCAGGCGCGGATCATGCAGACGGGCCTGCCAGAAGTGGAGACGGGGATCATTTTCAAGCTCGATTGACACCACGCGCGACGGCAGGCTGGCTTCCAGCAGATCACCCAGTAAATCAAACAGCGGCGGGAAGACGTTGTTCAACTGCTCATGCTGCCAGACCGGAATAGCACTCACCTGGTGTTCCAGCGAGAAGGTCAGCAGACTGCCCGCAAGTCGTGCCAGTTCCGGATACAGACGCTCCGGTGGACTTTGCAGATTGCGCTGAAACTGTCCCAGCACCGGCTCGGCGCTGTTCAGGGCATTGAGCAGCCAGAACAGGGAGACGTCGGCCACGGCAAAATCGGCCATGCGCTCGTTACTTTCCCGGCGCATCGCCATCAGGCGGCTCAGACGGGCGCGAAGCTGCGTCATCAACTGTTCCAGCTGGGTTGCCAGCCAGCGGCTGCCCTGAATGGTGAGCAGCGGCGGGAGAAACGTTTCATCCAGTGCCCAGTTGCCTTGCGAATCCTGCTGCAGACGGGCGACCGGACAGGTCAGATAATCGCTGTTGTTCTGATGGGAAAAACGCAGCGTCAGCTCTGGCTGCATCACCGCAATCTGACGGGTGTCTTCTCCAAAGGCGTTGCGGACATCCCGCCAGCGCTGGCGATAGCGAACAGGTCGCTCAGCCACTTCATCGGATTTAAGGCAGTTGCCGCCATTCGCCCGCAGCAGCGGAAGCGCCAGAACCACCACCACTTGCTGTGATTCACTCTCAAGTGCCAGCACCGGCGGCAGGTCATCGGCATTATCCGTGTCGATAAGCGTGCCGTCGGGGAAACGGATGTGCAGATGACGGGCCTGCAGGCGACCCAGCTTCAGAGCATCCGGTTCGAAAGTGGCCTCAATCATCCCCCAGGGATGGGAGAGGCCCAGTCGGGCAATACATTCCGCAGACCAGGCCGCATATGCGGCCTGTTGCTGGAAGTGCTGGGGAGAGACCATAATGCCCCTGCCCCATAACGGTTGTTCCGTTTTCATCGGCTTCCTGCCTCAGGTTACGATTTTGCTTTCGGCATCTGGGAAACCAGTGACAGGTTGACGTCCATCCCTTCCACCTGGAAATGCGGGACGGCAAAGAGCTTCACGCGGAAGAAACCGGGATTGTCTTCAATATCCTCCACCACCACTTTCGCATCACGCAGCGGATGTGATGCCTGCAGATCGTCTCCCGGATCGGTCATTTCCGTCACCAGGCTGCGTACCCAGGTGTTGAGTTCTAACTCCAGCAGACGACGGTCTTTGGTGGTACCGATGTTTTCACGCTGGATCAGCTTCAGGTAGTGCGCGATACGCGACAGCAGGAAGATGTACGGCAGGCGGGCGTTGATGCGGCTGTTAGCCGTGGCATCCGCCGTCTCATACTGCGCGGGTTTTTGCGTGGAGTTCGCCGAGAAGAAACAGGCGTAGTCGCGGTTTTTGTAATAGGACAGCGGAATGAAGCCGAGGCTGGCGAACTCAAACTCGCGGGTTTCCGGGATCATCACCTCTGACGGGATTTTCACCTGATTGCCGGTGCCGAGATCGTACAGATGGATCGGCAGATCCTGCACCGCCCCGCCGGCCTGCGGGCCACGGATTTGCACGCACCAGCCGTTGTTGATGAAGCTTTTCACCATGTTGGCGGCAAAGGCAAAAGAGGCGTTGGTCCACAGGTATTTATCGTGGTCGGGGCCTTTCACTTCTTCTACGTAGTTGAAGCTGCGCACCGGCACGGTGTCCGGCCCATAGGGCAGACGACCCAGCACGCGCGGCATCACCAGGCCGATGTAACGGGAATCGTCGGTTTCCCGGAAGGCCTTCCATTTGATGTATTCCGCGCGGTCAAAGTAGCTGCCGATATCCTTAATGGCAGCGACCTCCTCCATCGACTCCTTCAGGAAAAACTGCGGGCCCGCCGAGCCGATAAACGGCATATGCGCGGCGGCAGAAACCCGGGAGATATTGCGCAGCAGCGCCACATCCTGCGCCGAGGCGTCAAACTCGTAAGCAGAAATCAGCGCGGCGATCGGCTCGCCGCCGGGGCTGTCGTATTCCGCCGTGTAGGTGTGCTGGTATAACCCACTCTGAATAATCTCCGGAACGTCCTCAAAATCCTGACGCAAATCCTCTTTGGAGAGGTCAAGCAGTTCGATTTTGACGTTCTGACGGAAGTCGGTTTTATCCACCAGCGACTTCAGCCCGCGCCATAAAGACTCAACCTGCTGAAACTGCTCATGATGCATCACCGCATCCAGCTGGCGGCCAATCTCGTAGTCAAGCTCCGCGATATGGTGATCGATCAGCGTCTTGTCCAGCCGACCGACTTCTGAGCCCGATTTCGCCAGGCACTCCAGAAACACCTGCATACCCGCCGTCAGACGTTCACCGGCGGTGGCGTCAGCCATCGCCTGGCTGTCCTGCCAGCTCTCCAGCGCGCTGAGTTCAGAGACCGGGCTGAGGTTAATTTTTTCAAACAGCGAGGCATACACACTTCCTGCCGCCGGGCGTTCCGTTACGGCATGTTCACCGGCAACGGCGTGTTCACTTTGTACAGACATCAGCATTTTCTCCGGGTTAATCCATTAAACGTCAGGGACGTCAGTCCTGTTTTGCCGCCAGCGCCGACAGCTCGGCCCTGAGTTCAGCGCTGAGCGCCGGATCAAGCAGAATTTTTTCAAGCCCCTTACGGAAGGTGGCGTTATCCAGCAGATTGGCCTTCAGGTCGCGAAGCAGATTGCGCATCGCCAGCATCGCTTTCAGCTGGGGTAACTGACGCGCCACCTGTTCCGGCTCAAAGTCCTTCATTTCACGGAAAGTGAGGCTGACGTTTTCTTCGCTGCCGTCACCGGCCAGGGTATTTTCAACGGAAAGGTTAAGCGCGGGAGAGAAGCCGGACAGCACGCTGTTAAAATTGTTTTTATTAACGTTAACCGGCTCGCGCTCTGAGAGCGGACGCTGTTCGGCGCCGTTGCTGTAATCCCCCACCACCAGTAACTTGAGGGGCAGTTCAACTTTTTTCTGCGCACCGCCGGTGTGCAGATTGAGCTGAATATTAACGCGCGCTTTGGGGATTTCGGACTGATAGGAAGTAGACATGGCTGTCCCTGTTCTTGAGGAAAAGAAAAAGGTCACTGCCAGTAAATTAATAAGAAAGGCTTATCCTGCCCAGACAACATCCCTGCTGTGGTCATCAGACGTAAAGCAAAACCGGGTTCAAAAGCGAGCGCATTCCATTCACTGGCAAATTTGACACGTTATTTTTTTGGCCCTGAACTGAACCATATGCAATCAGACAGGCACCTGTGGAAGGAGTGTAAAAACCTTTCTGGCGTAAGGGGAAATTAAAATATGTAACAAAATATGATGATGGATTTATTTAACAAAATGAGATCACCCCCTTGATTAAAAAGAATTTTCTTAATTTAACCGAAAAGTCTTACAAAACAAGGGCGCACATAAAACGATCAAATCCATTAAAGGTGTTGAATTAAACAAATTATTATCATCGAGGTGAAAAATCTATATTTTTTATTTTTGCAGTGATTTTACAGCCGATTATTAATCAAAAATATTTATATACAGCGTTCCTTCGCAGCGAAAAAATCTTTTAACCATTATAAATTTACTTAATCTGTTTTTGCTAAAAAAAGCCAATAACTGACAACTGAAGTTCTGATATTTTCCGTTATCCGGACGGAGCAAAGTCTTTTTATGCACAGCATCCATCTTTTATGCGATGTGAGGCTGAGGAATAAAAAACGGGAATGTAACGGAAAGTAGCGGCCAGATTTTTCTCAGTAGCAGAACAGGCTCCCGGCTGATCGGGTCATAAGGCGTGCGGTAAAAGCCCAGCCTCAGTACATAGCATTCAGGCTCAGGGAAGCGCTCAAGCATATTACCTGCCGATCGCGACAACCGCAGCCCGAGTGACAGGCTCCCCTTAGCCACAAAAAACAGGGTCGCGCATTAAAAAGATGCGCTTCCATCACGACCTGACGTCATGATCGCTCATGATTTCTCCGCTTTCCTCTTGTGACCTCGTTGACAGTTCTCAGGCCTGATTTTATTCTGCGCTTCTTTTCTGACGTATTCAGGTCGCAAACTGGAGCTTTCCCCATGGTCAACGTTGACTGGCAGCGTTTTTTTCTGAACGACCTCCCCATTTCGTTTCTGGGTGAAGTTGCCGTACGCGTCCTTTTCGCTTATATCATCGTTTTTTCGTTTCTGAAAATATCCGGCAGGCGCGGTATCAGGCAGCTTTCGCTGTTTGAACTGGTCATTATTCTTACGCTGGGCTCCGCTTCCGGCGATGTTACTTTTTACGACGACGTGCCGGTGCTGCCGGTCGCGATGGTATTTGTCGTTTTGCTGCTGCTTTACCGGTTCACCACTTATGTTATGGCCCGGAGTCCGCGTTTTTCAAACTGGGTGGAAGGCGAGGTGATTACGCTAATCAAAGACGGATTGTATGAACTGGAGAGCCTGCGCGGCCTCAACATTTCAGAAGATGAGTTTTTTATGGAGCTTCGTCAGGACGGTATTGAGCATCTCGGTCAGGTCCGGCTGGCGCTGGTCGAACTTGATGGACAGATAAGTACCTTTCTCTACGATCATGCCGATGTCCGGCCTGGTCTTTCCGTACTGCCGCCGCCCCACCGGGCAGACTTTTCCCGCGTCCCCCTGACCGGCACCTATGCCTGTAACCATTGTGGGCAGACGCAGGAGATTACCCACGACTGCACGCATACCTGCCCGCGCTGTCAGGGAGAAACCTGGTCAGTTGCGCTCTCTACCACCCGGCCACGGTAATGCGAACGCAGGCGGCGTAACGATTATCCAGCATAAAATTACCGCCGCCTGATATTTTACCGGAACGATAGATTCGTCAACGCGCGCCCATGCCGGTTAACTCGCGGCAGGGCATCCGGTCCCGTCCTCTGACAGCCAGGCCTTTACTGCGTAGATGCCCGCATAAAATATCCTAAATTACCCTACTAATTTTGCTGTATTCCGCGGATTGCTTTCTGACCGTTCGCCTAAGCTGGCAGGCAGTTATCATTTAAGGAGTGAAGCCCCCATGCCAGACAAAGACCCTATCGTTGAACGCCTCACTGTGGAATTACTCGCGCTCAGGCATATCGTGCAAATGCTGATTGCCTATGGCAACGTGCCAACCGGCGGCAAGCTGAATAAATATCTTGAAAAAGTGGCTGACGATACGGAACATCGTGACGAACGTCACGGTAATAAAGCCGTGGCGGAAGCTATCCGCAGTTATATCCAGAAGTAACCAAAACCCGGTCCGGCGCTGAAAGCGCATTTTGCATCAGGCGGAATCGGGTTTCTCAATGCGTCGCGCTTCTTTTTTTGCGGGATGACGCGTAAAGAGTGTTATCACCGATTTGATCTGCCATGCCGCTGCACGTATGCTTCTCCTGCCCTGTATCCCTGCCAGCCTGAACAGGGATAAGTGGATAATGATGTGCGTCTCTTCTCAGGATGAGAAGCGTACATCGGATTAGCGTAAATAAAATGGAATACTTTCTGATGCACCAGCTGCTTATTGAATGGTTTACCGCCTTCAACCTTCCCTATGCGCCACTCATTGCCAAGTTTGCCCTTATCGGCATAATCCTGGTTATCTCCCTGATCGTACACGCCCTGCTGCATCATGCCGTGCTGCCTTTTTTGCGCCGCTATGCCAATAAGTCGTCGCGTCAGTGGCCGAAGTCGATTATCGACAGAAATCTTTTCAGCCGCTTCGCGCTGCTGGTCCAGGGCATTTTGCTGCAGTTACAGATTGAACTGTTTCTGACCGGCATTGAGCCGCTCTATGCTGTGATGATGGTATTCAGCCAGGTGTGGATGATGATCTTCAGCCTGCTGATGTTCTTTTCTCTGCTGGATGTCTTCCTGGAACTCTCCGATAAAAGCGCGCTGGCCCACCAGCTTCCGCTGCGGGGCATATTGCAGAGCCTGAAGCTGATCGCTGCACTGCTGGTCACGCTGATGATTATCTCGGTGCTGATCGGCAAGTCACCGCTGGTGCTGCTCACCGGTCTGGGCGCCATGACGGCGGTGCTGATGCTGGTGTTTAAAGATCCTATCCTCGGCCTTGTTGCCGGCATACAGCTTTCGGCCAATGACATGCTGAAGCTGGGCGACTGGCTGGATATGCCGAAATATGGTGCGGACGGCGACGTTATCGACATTGGTCTGACGACCGTTAAAGTCCGCAACTGGGATAAAACTATTACCACCATTCCCACCTACGCGCTGATTTCCGACTCGTTTAAAAACTGGCGTGGGATGTCTGAGTCTGGCGGGCGGCGCATCAAGCGCAGCATTAATATTGATACCACCAGCATCCATTTTCTTTCTGACGAGGAGATCGCCGCGCTGAAACGTGCGCATTTCCTGACACCTTATCTTGAAGGTAAAACGCAGGAAGTGACCGCCTATAATGCGCAGCTTCAGTGCGATACGAGCACGCCGCTGAATGGCCGACATATGACCAATATCGGCACTTTTCGCGCCTGGCTCGACGCCTGGCTGCAGTCACATCCTCAGATCCATAAAGGGATGACGCTGATGGTTCGTCAACTGGCACCGGGTCCGGACGGCTTGCCGATCGAGATTTACGCCTTTACCACGACGACCGCCTGGCTGGAGTATGAAAAAATTCAGGCGGATATTTTCGACCATATCTTTGCCGTCCTGCCAGAATTTGGTCTGCGTGTTCATCAGACGCCAACCGGAAATGATATGCGCAATATGCGCATCGCCGTTTCCGATAAGTAACAGACAGAAGGCCGTCAGCGCTGGCGGCCTCTTATGTTAACCTTTACTTCCTGGCTGGTCTTCAACCTCCCCTTCACCGCCTTCTTTTTCTGTTCTCTTCTTTCATGTAATCCGGACGCGTGACACGCCCGCATAAAGGGCTTTTGCACCTTTTGTCCGGTCATTCATACCTCCCTGACGGCAGTTCATTCCGTACTGGCGGCAGTTCATGCCTTAATCCCCCCGCGCGATAAAGCCTGCCCCTATGATGTGCTCAATCACTTAAACCTTCTCCGGGAGCATCCCAATGAGCACACAACCTCTCAGCCCCAGCGTCAACCGTACCCGCTGGCTAACCCTGGTCGGGACTATCATTACGCAGTTTGCCCTTGGCTCTGTTTATACCTGGAGTCTGTTTAACGGGCAGCTTTCCCATAAGCTGGCGGCCTCGGTGAGCGAGGTTGCGTTTTCGTTTGGGCTGCTCAGCCTGGGGCTGGCGATTGCCTCTTCGCTGGCGGGCAAACTTCAGGAACGGTTCGGCGTGCGTAATGTGACTATCGGCGCAGGCGTACTGATGGCCGTGGGATTTTTCCTCACCGCCCATTCAGAAAACCTGTTTATGCTTTATCTCAGCGCGGGCGTACTGGTTGGGCTGGCGGACGGCGCAGGCTATCTGATGACGCTTTCCAACTGCGTGAAATGGTTTCCTGAGCGCAAAGGCGTCATTTCCGCCTGCGCGATTGGCGCCTACGGCCTCGGCAGCCTGGGCTTCAAATTTATCTGCAGCTACCTGCTTAGCGAGAACAGTCTCGAAACCACCTTTATGATCTGGGGTGGACTGGCAATGATTATGATTATCGCCGGTGCGCTTCTGATGAAAGATGCGCCACAGCAGCAGCCAACCCGGACTGATTCAGTTAGCCAGGCCCGCGATTTTTCCCTGACGGAAGCCGTTCGTCTGCCTCAGTACTGGATGCTGGCGCTGATGTTTCTGACTGCCTGTATGAGTGGTCTTTACGTGATAGGCGTCGCCAAGGATATCGGGGAAGGCCTGGTGCATCTTTCCGCGCAGACCGCCGCGAATGCCGTCACCATTATTGCGATAGCCAATCTCAGCGGCCGCCTTATCCTTGGCGTGCTCT
Organism: Pantoea sp. IMH; assembly: GCF_000599885.1. GTDB lineage: Bacteria > Pseudomonadota > Gammaproteobacteria > Enterobacterales > Enterobacteriaceae > Erwinia. The sequence goes on from NZ_JFGT01000002.1 coordinate 471,469, forward strand.
CTGATAAAATCGCCCGCATCCGGGTGATTACGCTGGCGCAGAGCGTTTCGCTGGTAGGGATGGGCATTCTGCTCTTCACCCAGATGAACGAAACCACTTTCTTTATCTCTATCGCCTGCGTGGCCTTCAGCTTCGGCGGCACCATCACCGTTTATCCTTCACTGGTCAGCGACTTTTTTGGCCTGAATAACCTGACGAAAAATTACGGCTTGATTTATCTGGGCTTCGGGATTGGCAGCGTAATGGGTTCCCTGATCGCTTCACTGTTCGGCGGCTTTACCGTCACATTCAGCCTGATTACCGCCCTGCTGGTCATCTCACTGATTATGTCTGCCACTATCCGCCTGCCGAATGCGCTGCGGGAAGGTAAAAAAACGCTGCAGCACGCCTGAGTTAAGCGGCCAGCCAGAAGGCACATCGACAGCACAATCGGCGGATCACGCCAGAGTAAATAAATCGTCCCGCAACCTTAATGGCGCGGGACGATTTTTTTGCGGCCAGGCCACAGGCCTGAGATGTCGTGGCCGGATAGCATGTGATTATGCCTGGCCGCCGCAGGTCGCTTCTGTTTACCGCTGGTTGTGGTCAGCCTTTCTGGCGCTGAAAACAGGCTCAGGCAATCCGGCTACCGCAACGCGGACCGCAAAAACATCGCCAGACTGAGGGTAGGCCGCCAACTCTTCAGCGCTACGATCCTCACGGGAACTGGTAATGTAGAGCGTTTTGAGATCGTCGCCGCCGAACGCCACCATGGTGGGCCAGCGAACCGGAAGAGGAATTTCGTCAACGATTTCACCGTTTGAGGGATCAAGGCGGATCACGCGCGAACCGTCGAACATCGCTGACCAGTAGTATCCCTCACTGTCTACCGCCGCACCGTCCGGCAGGCCACCTTCGGCCTGTACAAAGCGGCGCACCACTTCCCGTTGACCGATCTCACCGTTGTCGTCGACAGGATAGCGATACAGTACGCCATTCGGCGTGTCAGAGTGATACATCCAGCGGTCATCGGGTGAGAAAGCCAGCCCGTTGGAGATCATGATGTCCCGTTCCTGCACTGTCAGGTTCAGTGCCGCATCCAGCCTGCATAGCACGGCACCATTACGATCCTGCGGTTCCCAGAGGCTGCCGCACCAGAAGCGGCCACGACGATCCACACGCCCATCATTAAACCGGCTGCGGGGCGCATCGCCTGGGTTGGGTGCTATGCGCTGCGCGATCTGGCCTGTGGCATCGAGCATACAGACGCCGCTGCGCAATGCCGCCACGAAGCCGCCCTCTTCATTAAGCCCAAAACAGCCTATATGTTCAGCCACCGGCAACACCCGGTGCTCGCCCGTTTTGGGATCGAAACGATGCAGCGCTGGTGCGAGGATATCAACAAACCAGAGTACCTGTTCGCTGACCGACCAGACCGGGCATTCTCCCAGTTCCGCCTGGGCAGCCAGAACGTTTTCTACCTGATAGCGCATAATATCTCCTTAAATAAAACGTACGCTTAGTTTACGACATAATTGCCGTTCTGCCGTCGTAAAGTGCAAGTGATTCGTATTAGCGTTCGTTGTCCCAACCTCCTCTTTAAGAAGATTCTTCAGGATATAGCTTTTTTTTCATCATTATCTTATTTATGATAGCGCCCACGTGCAGTCAGGTTGTGCGTGCAGAATTATTTTGAAATGACTTCGCGAATATCTCTACATAACACGCATTATTCCTCCACTTTTGTTTTGTAAGGTTGACCCCATTAAGAAAGTGAAGGAGTTGTGGCTATGAAAAAAACCGTAAAATATGTTTCAGTTCTCGGCGTAATGCTGCTACTGAGCGGCTGTATCGTTCACGATGGTCATCGTGGCAACGGCTACCACGGCGGCGGGCACCACAGCGGACATCATCACGGTGCGGGCTGGCATCACGGGCACCGGTAAGAAATTTACCCCGATAATATGGGCCGCAACCGGCGAAAGCGTAGGATTTCGGTGAAGCTTAATTTCACGGCTGAAGAATACGTAAAACGCCAGCGTTGTCACCGTTGAGGGGTAGACAGGAAGCGGACCTAAAGTCAGCTTCTGGCGGGCAAAGCCTGCACACAGCAATATAAAAATAAATAAGCACTACTCTTCAGGCGGGATAACTCCCGCCTTTTTATTTCTAGCTTTTAATCGCGTAATTACACTGATACCAGACCTTCATCAACCCGGGCAGCCGGCTTTCATGTGGGCTAATAAGCTCTGCTTTGTCAAATCCCCGTTCCGCACAGTAGCGCTCCGCCTCATTTTCCATCGCCGTTTTATTTACGGTGTCGGGATTAAAACGATACTGAACGGTATTTACTGCTGGATCTTCATCCACCTTTTCAAAGGCGCCAGGCTTACCTGACGTGCAACCAGCAATTAATAGTACGGCCAGCGCCATAAGGCCGGTCTTTCTTTTTTTCATATTCAACGTCTCCTCCGGTGCAGGATAATATCAATTCAGGCGCGCCACACTATCGGAAAAAAACGATTTGCACAGACTTTACGTCGTTATTGCATCTTTTTACCGATTGATTCAATTCAGAATGCCGTCTGGCAATAGCAGAACAGGAGTGCGACTATGCGGTCAGGCAAAGCGATTTGTCTGCACCACACCAGGATTTAATTTAAAATAACAATATGTTATGCCCGCGGCGAGCGGGCTTTTTTTTGCATTGTGTTGCTGCGACGCGGCGATCATACCCACCTGCTCCGATGAATAATTAGCCGGAAGTGCCAGCCCGACGCAGAATGTGCGTCAGGCTTTGCCTGACAGGATCAAGCGGGCGCGATGCTCATCAGCCGCTAAGCTCGCTCATTACGCCGTTTTCACCTGCTTTACGTCTCTTACATCCACCAGAACCGGACAGCTGGCCCGTTCAATAACGGCGGCGCTGACCGATCCTTTCAGAAGACGGTTAAAGGAAGAGAGATGGCGGCGCCCCATCACGATCATTGTCGCGTTTACCTCGTTAGCCTGAGCGACGATCGTTTGCGCAGACTCGCCAGCCACTACGCGGCCTGTTGCCCGGACGCCATGCGCATGGAGCACCGAGAGAGCCATACGCACTGCGGCCTCTGCCGTGTTCTGCTCATCCAGCGCGGCGCCAAAGTCGCCGGGATCCTCCCCCGCCTCGATGATCAACGTACTGCCCGGCCCGGCATAGCTGGCGTCAACGCAGCATAAGACCACCACATCGGCATTCTGCGCCAGAGCCTGCTCGCTGGCGAGCTGGGTTACCTTACGGGCAATCAGTGAGTTGTCCACCGCCACTAAAAGCGTACTCATTTCCCTCTCCTCTCAGTCACGAAGGGCCGCCTTACCAATCTCGTCAACCAGCCCCTCTTTGCATTTCAGAATCGCATCCCGGAAGCGCGCTTCATGCTTCTGAAAACGGGTTGAGGGCACAAGAAGACTGATGGAATAACGTCCCAGAATGGTATCAATCGCTACCGCCATGGTAGAGATCCCTTCCAGCGTTTCTCCCCGATCGTATGAAATCCCGGTACGTCTGATCGCCTTCAGGCTTGCCAGCAGTTCCGGAAATGTTTTGATGGTCAGATCGGTCATCGCTTCATAGGCGTCGCCCACCAGCGCCCTGGCGGCCTCATCGCTGTCCAGCGCCATCAGCGCTTTACCGCCCGAGGTGCTGTAAAGCGGTAAATTCATGCCGATACGGGGCACCACACGAAGTTCCCGATCGGCAACGACGCAGTGGACAATCGCCAGTTGAAGCCCGCTGGCGCGGGCCAGCGATACGGTTTCCCCGGTAGCATCGCACAGGGATTGCAGCCAGGGCTGAGCAATCGCGACCACATCGGTGTGCACCGTCGCGATCAGACGAAGCAGCGCCGGCCCAAGGCGTACGCCGCCAGCGCCCTGAACCCGCACCAGCTGGACCGAATCCAGCGCGCTAACGATACGCTGCACGGTAGAACGCGGTAAGGCAACCGCCTGAGCAATCTCGCCCAGACTCATCCCGTTTGGACATTCGCCAAGCGCATTAAGTATCTTCGCTGCCCGTGCGATCACCTGGATGCCACCAGAACGTTCATCGTCACGCAGCGCTGAGGGATCGGACATAGGCGCTCCTTCCTTGTTAGATGCCGCTACTTTAGCACTTTTTACCCCGTCTGGCAGGCTGTAGCAGATTGCAATGCGGCCAGCCACAGGGTAGTATTCGCGGCAAATGTACCACAATGCAGTACAGTGCATCGAATTAAATACTCTCCCAGTCTGGAACCCCTGCTATGAATGTTCAACCGGCTCCCGCTCCGGTACTCCACCCTTTTACCCTGCGTCTGGCGCTCGGGCTGGTGGGGGTACTGATTGCGGCGCTGACTTCAGGATTAAACGACCGCGTGACCGATCTTGCTCTGGCGGATGTTCGCGCCGCTATTGGCTTTGATTACGACCAGGCGAGCTGGATTACCTCGACCTATCAGGCGGCTGAAGTGGCCGCGATGATGCTATCGCCGTGGTTCGCCGTCACTTTTTCATTACGCCGCTTTGCGCTGGTCGTCGCCTCGGGCTTTGCGCTGATTGGTCTGCTTCAACCTTTCGCGCCCACGCCCGGACTTTTTATTGCTCTGAGAGTGGTACAGGGGCTGTTCGGCGGGGCGCTGCCGCCGTTGCTGATGACCGTCGCGCTTCGTTTCCTGCCGCCCGGCGTGAAACTTTATGGCCTGGCTACCTATGCGCTTACCGCCACCTTTGGTCCCAACATGGCCGCTTCGCTGGCGGCCTTCTGGACAGACCTGGTCGGCTGGCAGTTCGTTTTCTGGCAAGTGATTCCACCCTGCCTGCTCGCCATTGGGCTGATTAGTTGGGGTATTCCGCAGGATCCAACGCGCTTTGAGCGTTTCCGTCAGATCGATCTTTTCGGCATGCTGACAGGATGTAGCGGTATGGCGCTGCTGATACTGGCGCTGACCCAGGGCGAACGGCACGACTGGCTTCAGTCGCCGCTGATCGTCGCCATGCTGCTGTCTGCCGCGGCGCTGCTGATCGTTTTCTTTATTAATGAATGGTTCCACCCGCTGCCGCTGTTCAAACTGCAAATGCTGGCGCGGCGGAACCTGCTGCATGGCCTGCTGGTGCTGGCTGGCGTCTTGCTGATCGGCCTTTCCGGCTCGGCGCTTCCCGCCGCCTGGTTTGGTCAGGTCGAGGGGTTTCGCACCGTCCAGTTTGCACCGCTGGCGCTGGCGATAGGCCTGCCCCAGCTGATCATCGCGCCTTTTCTCGCCGCGCTGCTTAACCGGCGCTGGATTGATGCCCGCTGGATGCTGACGGTGGGCGCGCTGTTGTTGAGCCTTTCCTGCCTGCTGGGGATGCAGCTGACCGGCGAGTGGGCCCGCCAGAATTTCTGGCTGATCCAGGCGCTTCAGGCGTGGGGACAGCCAATGATGATCCTGCCTGTGCTGATGAGTGCAACCAGCGTGGTGCTGCCGCCGGAAGGTCCCTGGGCTTCAGCGATGTTCAATACCGTGCGTGGCTTCTCCAGCGTGGCGGCGGGAACCCTGGTGGAAAATTTCCTGACGCATCGTGAGCAGTTTCACTCCCATACGCTGGTCGATCAGCTCGGTAACCGGCCATGGTTGATGACAGCGGAAAGCAGTACCCAGGCCAGCCCGCTGACGCCGCTGCTACCGGATGGCACGATCAGCTCGGCTGAAAATCTTCATCGCTTCGCCAGCCTGGTAAAAGAGCAGGCGATGATCCTGAGCATCAGCGACGCTTACATGGCCATTATTGGTTTTGCCCTGCTGGTCATTTTGTTGACCGTCTGGCTACCGAAACGTGTTTATCCACCACAAACGCTTCTTCAACCCGTTACGCAAGCAACGAGATAATAATATGAGCTTCACACCTGCAAAAAGAACCTTCACGCTGGCTTTACTTTTAGCGATCCTGCTTGGGATCGCCTTTATCATCTGGTCAGCGATGATACGTAACCAGGCACGTACCAATGATGCCGTCGTGGCTGCCGACTACACGCTGGTGGCACCAAAAGTGTCCGGCTATATCAATACCGTCAACGTCGGCGATAATCAGACCGTTAAGGCTGGCGATACGCTGGCAACCATTGACGATCGCGACTATCGCGTGGCGCTGGAAACAGCCGAGGCGAACCTGCAAATCAGCCAGGCCAAACTCAGCAGCATCCAGGCGCAGCTTGAACAGCAGCAGGCGACTATTGCCCAGAGCGATGCCGCCGTCAGCGCCAGCGAAGCGACACTGCGCTATGCGGAGCAGAACGCCGGACGTTATCGCCGCCTGCTTAAGTCGGGCACCGCCACCGCCGATGAGCAGCAAAGAACCCTGGCGTCGATGCAGGAAGCTGCCGCCCAGTTACGTCAGAATCAGGCGGCCGCGCTGGTTGCCCGCAAAGAGGTTGGGATTCTTCAGGCGAGCCTTAAACAGGCCAGAGCGGATATCGCGGCCTCAAGCGCAAGCGTCGATCAGGCGCGCCTGAATCTTTCCTATACCACTATTACCGCACCGATCGACGGTGCAGTTGGGCAACGCTCGGTGCGCCAGGGCGCCTGGGTTGCCGCCGGAACACGCCTGCTGGCCGTGGTGCCGCTACAGCAAACTTACATCGTTGCGAACTTTCTGGAGACGCAGCTGGCTCAGGTCAAATCGGGTCAGAAGGTTTCCGTCGAGGTTGATGCGCTGCCGGGTGTAACCCTGCGGGGTCATGTGGACAGTATTGCTCCCGCCACCGGTTCCACGTTCGCCGCCATCACCGCCGATAACGCAACGGGCAATTACACAAAAGTCACTCAGCGTTTGCCGGTGAAAATTATGCTGGAACCGGGTCAGCCCGAACTGGCGCGTCTGCGGGTCGGCATGTCTGTGGTACCCACGATTGAATAACGCGGAAATGGCGGCACGACCAGAAGAATCGCCTTTATTTTAGCGATAATAGCAGGTAAATTAGCGACCGATTCTGCCATGGCGACTCCATGGCCACCTGACCGCAGGAGATCGTGCTTGCGGTTAATCTGTCTGCGTTACGCAGCCCTGGCAGGGGCCGGTTGCGTTCGCTCAGGAGCGTTGCTTGTGAAATATGCTTTGATGGGAATTTCTTTTATTCTGCTGCTCTGGGCCGGCACCTTTTATCTGATGCTGTAGAACCAGAGAGCCACTTTCAGGGCAGGTCTGGCGACCTGTCCTGTTAAATCAGACCGCTTCTTCGCCCGCTTTCACCGTCCCCGGTAAGATACCGTCGGCGCGAAACATCGCTTTAATCCCTCTGATTGCTTGTCGGATACGATCGCTGTTCTCAATCAGCGCAAAACGCACATGCGTGTCGCCATAATCACCGAACCCGATACCCGGAGAGACGCACACCTTCGCTTCCTGAAGCAAATGCTTGGCAAACTCCAGCGATCCCATACCAGCATAACGGGCAGGAATTTTGGCCCAGACATACATTGAAGCTTTAGGAATATCTACCATCCAGCCCGCCTCATGCAGCCCCTTCACCAGCACATCACGGCGGCGCTTGTACTGCTCCGCAATATCCCGCACGCACTGCTGATCCCCTTCCAGGGCGGCAATAGCCGCGACCTGTAATGGCGTGAAGGTGCCATAGTCGTGATAGCTTTTGATTCTGGCCAGCGCAGCCACCAGTTCTTTGTTTCCCACCATAAAGCCGATGCGCCAGCCGGCCATGTTATAGCTTTTAGAGAGAGTGAAAAACTCAACGGCCACGTCGCGTGCGCCCGGTACCTGCATAATGGAAGGCGCTTTCCAGCCGTCATAAACGATATCGGCATAGGCGAGATCGTGGATAACCAGCACGTTATACTGTTTTGCCAGCGCGATGACGCGTTCAAAGAAGTCCAGCTCCACGCACTGCGACGTCGGGTTAGAGGGAAAGCCCAGCACCATCATCTTCGGCTTGGGGTAACTTTCGCGGATCGCCCGCTCCAGCTCGTTGAAAAAATCCACGCCTTCCACCAGCGGCACGGAACGCACCTGCGCGCCGGCGATAACCGCGCCGTAGATATGGATCGGGTAGCTGGGATTAGGGACCAGTACCGTATCGCCATGATCCAGCGTGGCCAGCATCAGGTGAGCCAGCCCCTCTTTCGACCCGATAGTGACGATCGCTTCCGAATCGGGATCGATCTCCACCTGATAGCGGTCAGCATACCAGCGGGATATGGCGCGACGCAGGCGCGGTATGCCGCGTGAGGTCGAGTAGCCGTGGGTATCCTCGCGCTGGGCGACGGCACAGAGCTTTTCGACGATATGGGGTGGCGTCGGGCCATCAGGGTTACCCATACTGAAATCGATAATGTCTTCACCACGCCGACGGGCAGCCATTTTCAGTTCGGCAGTGATATTAAACACATAGGGTGGAAGACGTTCTATACGGGAAAAACGACGTGAAGCGCTGGAGTCAGCCATAGATTCCTCAGATGTACGTTAGCGCCCGGACCGTCCGAGCGACGCTGACCAGAAACTGGTCGAATAACGAACATAACTTACGCGTCAGTCTGCTGTCGAGAGGACAGCATAAAATAAATGTTATCGGTCAGATTTCAGCCGGCCAAACACCCAGTCGTTCACCCATTCGCCACGTAGCAGATAATTATCCCGTAGCGTCCCTTCAAGTTGAAAACCATTCTTTTCCAGCACACGTCTTGAGGCCCAGTTACCTTCCACAACCTGGGCCTTGAGTTTGTGAAATTCACACTCGTTCTGGAGGTAATCGGCGAAAACGGCCAGCGCCTCGCTGCCGTATCCCTTGCCGAAATGGGTTTTCAGCAGCGTATAGCCCACTTCTGCCTGGCGGTAGGGTGCCCACTCGGCATTAGCGCCAATCATGCCGATATCCTCCCCGCTCTCTTTCAGCCGGATGGCCATACAGAGCATATGGAAACTGGTGGGCTGCCAGGGTGCCAGCCGGTCAGAAAAGCGCTGACGGATATCGGCAAGCTGCGGTACGGCGCTGATATAGCGCATAGTGGTTTCATCGGTATGTACCCGATGAAATAACTGCCAGTCTTCAGGCTTTAAGCGGGTCAGGCTCAGTCGTTCTGTTACGAGTTGCATAGTCTCCTCACAAAAGGGGAATGTGATTAAAATTTACGCCCCTTTTTATTACCGCTTTTACGCGCTCTAATCCTTCTGGAACCAACATAACCATAACGATGTTGTTACAGGAGAACCACAATGCCCGCCCTCAAAAATGAAAATATTCCGCAAAAGATCCGCGATATCAAACGTCAGTTGCGGGAAAACCTGCCGCACTATCGCGACGTTTTTCTTCAGGTGGATGCGCATATCCGGCAGCAAATCGAGCAAATTCACCTGGAGCAGCAGCAGGGAAACAACCCTGTCCCGCAAATTCAGGCTGAGGATATTCTTCAGCAGCGGATAACAGAGGAGCAGAAATCACGCATACGCCAGCGTGGATGCTGTACGGTTCACGGCCTCTTTCCGCAGCATGAAGCGGCAGCCTGGAATCAGGAGATTGGCGAATACCTTGAACGCAACGATTTTGCAGGACGCCTTAAAGGCGCTGCCAAAGATAACTATTTTGGCGACCTGAAGCAGGGTAAACCGCAGATCTACGGCGTTTACTGGTCCCGTCCTCAGGTTGCTGCCCGTCAGCATGAGCGTATGAACGCGGTGCAGGTGTTTCTTAATTCTCTGTGGCAGACCGAAAGCCAGGGCAAACAGCATTTCGATCCGACGCGGATTGTCAGCTATGCCGATCGCATTCGCCGTCGCCAGCCGGGTGCCGGCTCGCTGGGCCTCTCCCCGCACGTCGATGGCGGTTCGCTTGAACGCTGGCTGGATGAGCATTTCCGCCACGTCTATCGTCACGTTTTCAGCGGTGAATGGCAGCGCTACAACCCCTTTGACGGGGAGATGCGCACGGAAGTCCGTGAATTTGCTTCCCCCGCCGTCTGCTCGATGTTCCGCACTTTCCAGGGCTGGACCGCGCTCACGCCGCAGCGCAGGCATGGCGGCACGCTGAATCTGCTGCCTGTGGCTGACGCCATGGCCTGGATTCTGCTGCGTGCGCTGCAGGATGATGTGCCGGAAGACGATCTCTGCGGCGCGGCGCCAGGCCGTGCGCTCTCCATCAGTGAAGAGTGGCATCCCCTTTTGCTCAGTGGGATTTCCCCAATTCCCGATATGGAAGCGGGAGATGCGGTGTTCTGGCACTGTGATGTGGTTCATGCGGTGGAAAATGAGCATCGCGGCGAAGCGGACAGCAACGTTATGTATATAGCCAGCGCCCCCTGGTGTGAGAAAAACGCCGCCTATCTTCAGCGGCAGTGGCCCGCTTTTATTGAGGGACGCTCTCCGCCGGATTTCGCCGCCGACGATTTTGAGGTGGATTTTGTGGGCCGCGCTACTGAGGCGATGCTGACGCCGCTGGGCAAATCGCAAATGCGCTGAACCCTGATTATGACGGCGCCTTCATTATCCTGGCGCCGTCTCTTACGGAATAATAAAGGCAAAATTGATCCAGACAGGGATTCTGGTCCGTTCGCTGCCAGCACGCCTGGCACATCGCACGCGGTTTCCTTATGATGTCCCTCTTGTTTACCGTCGCTGAGGCGCCCGTGCACTCCATGTTCGAAATGCTGCTAGCCGTACTAGACCGCGCAGCGCTAATGCTAATCTGTCTGTTCTTTCTGACCCGCACCCGCCACTTCCGGCAGCTCCTGCAAAAGGATGAACACTCCCGTCAGGAACTGATGGTGGTGACAGCCATTTTTTCGCTGTTCGCCCTGTTCGGCACCTGGAGCGGCATCAACGTTGAAGGGTCGCTGGTTAACGTCCGTACCATCGCCATCATTTCCGGCGGCATTCTCTTTGGCCCCTGGGTCGGGATTGCCACTGGCATTATCGCCGGCGTACACCGGTTTTTGATTGATATCCATGGCGTTACTTCGATTCCCTGCCTGATTACCAGCATAACGGCGGGCTGCGTTTCCGGCTGGATCAACCTCAGGGTGATAAAAGAGAAGCGCTGGAGCATGGGCATCATCGGCGGCATGTTGTGCGAAACGCTGACCATGGTGCTGATTCTGCTCTTTGCAGAGCCAACCGCGCTGGGCGTTGAGATCATCAGTGAGATTGCGCTGCCGATGATCCTGGGAGCGGCCAGTATCGGCCTGATCGTTCTTCTGGTGCAGAGCGTTGAGGGGGAGAAAGAGGCGGTCGCTGCGCGGCAGGCCAAACTGGCGCTGGAGATAGCCAATAAAACCCTGCCGCTGTTTCGCCAGGTTAACGGTGAATCGCTGCGTAAGATATGCGCCATCATCCGCCATGATATCAACGCCGACGCGGTCGCGATGACCAATAAGAATCAGATCCTCGCCTACGTTGGCGTCGGTGAGGAGAACTATCTTTACGGCGACGATGGCATCAGCCCCACCACCGCGAAGGCGATCGCTAATGGAGAGATCATCATTAAAAATAATGACGAGGCTCACCGTACGCCGGAAATCCATTCAATGATTGTGATTCCACTGTGGGAAAAAGGGGAAGTGACCGGCACGCTGAAAATCTATTACCGCCATGCTCACCGCATCACCTGGTCCCTGAAAGAGATGGCGGTCGGTCTGTCACAGATCATCTCGACGCAGCTTGAGGTTTCACGCGCCGAGCAGCTGCGGGAAATGGCCAATAAAGCCGAGCTGCGGGCGCTGCAGAGCAAAATTAACCCGCATTTTCTGTTCAACGCACTGAACGCCATCTCCTCTTCTATCCGCATTAATCCGGACACCGCGCGGCAGCTGATTACGAATCTGTCACGTTACCTGCGCTATAACCTTGAGCTGAACGATGATGAGATTATCGATATCAAGAAAGAGCTTTATCAGATTAAAGATTATATCGCCATCGAACAGGCGCGCTTCGGCGATAAGCTGACGGTTATCTATGATATTGATGAAGAGATTAACTGCCACCTGCCAAGCCTGCTGATCCAGCCGCTGATTGAAAATGCTATCGTCCACGGTATTCATCCCTGCCGGGGTAAAGGTGTGGTGACACTGAGCCTGAAAGATCGGGGGGATCGGGTAAGGATCTCGGTAAGGGATACGGGCAACGGTATCAGTGACGAGGTGATGGCGAGGGTGAAAAACAATGAAATGCCGGGCAACAAGATTGGATTACTTAACGTTCACCACCGCGTTAAGCTGCGCTATGGAGAAGGACTGCATATTCAGCGCCTGAAGCCGGGAACGGAAATCACCTTCTTTATCAGTAAAAACGGTACGCTGCTGCCCGAAAATCAGCGCGTAGCGTTACTCCCCCGCCACGCCACTCATCAGGAAAATCAGCATGAAAGCCATTATCGTTGAGGATGAATTTCTGGCGCAGCAGGAGCTGAGCTGGCTTATCCGGCAGCACAGTCAGATCGCTATTGAGGCGACCTTTGATGACGGTCTGGACGTGCTGAAGTATCTGCAAACCCATGAGGTGGATGTGATCTTTCTGGATATCAATATCCCCTCGCTGGATGGCGTGCTGCTGGCGCAAAACATCAGTAAATTTTCACACAAACCGCTGATTGTCTTTATTACCGCCTGTAAAGAGCACGCTATTGAGGCGTTTGAACTGGAAGCGTTCGACTATATTCTCAAGCCCTATCACGAGATGCGTATCGTCACCATGCTACGCAAGCTGGAAAATACGCTGCATCAGGCGCAAATACTCAGCAATCCGGAAGCACCGCGTCCTGCCACGCATACCGTCAATCTGGTGAAAGACGAGCGGATTATCGTGACCGACATTGACGATATTTACTACGTTGAAGCGCACGAGAAGATGACGTTTGTCTATACGCGTCGGGAAGAGTATGTGATGTCGATGACTATCACGGAGTTTTGCAGCCGGTTGCCCGAAGAGAGCTTCTTTCGCTGTCACCGCTCTTACTGTGTGAACCTCAGCAAAATCCGGGAGATTGAACCTTGGTTCAACAATACCTATATGCTTAAGCTGCGCGATCTGACCTTTCAGGTGCCGGTCAGCCGCAGTAAGGTCAAAGCCTTCCGGCAGCTGATGCGGCTGTAGCTTCAGGGCCTTTACGGCCCTAAAGCTACAGGCTCAGAGTACGCTGCCCAGCGTCTGACGCAGATGGGCGCCGGCACCTAACAGGCCGGGCTGATCGTGGGTGATCAGATAAACAGGAATGTTCTGCACATAATCCCTGAAGCGTCCTTTATCTTCGAACGCTGCACGAAAGCCGGACGCCTTAAAGAACTCCAGGAAGCGCGGCACAATACCGCCTGCGATATAAACGCCGCCGAACGTCGCCATGGTTAACGCAAGATTGCCGCCAAAGCGCCCCATGATGACGCAGAACATCGCCAGCGCGCGACGGCAGTCAGTACAGCTGTCATCCAGCGCACGCTGCGACACATCTTTCGGCTTCAGGTTTTCCGGTACGCGGTTGTCCGACTTCACGATAGCACGGTACAAATTGACCAGGCCGGCACCCGAAAGGACGCGCTCGGCTGAAACATGGCCCAGTTCTGCCCGCAGCACTTCCAGGATCATATCCTCTTCGTCACTGTTGGCGGCGAAGTCAACGTGCCCACCTTCACCCGGCAGGCTCACCCAGCGCCGATCGACGTGGACGAGATGCGCCACGCCCAGCCCGGTTCCTGCGCCGTAAACGGCAACAGGTTTATCTTTTACCGGCTCAGAACCGCCAAACTGCATGACGTCATGTTCAGAAAGCATCGGGATCGCCATCGATACGGCGGTGAAGTCATTGATGATCTCCAGATGATCGAAGCCCAGGTTCGCCTTCATTTTACTGGCGGAAAATGCCCAGTCATGGTTGGTCATCTCTACCCAGTCTTCGGTAATCGGGCAGGCGATAGCGATGCAGCCATCGGTAATCGGCTGTTTTTGCTCATCCAGATAGCAACGGATAACCGCTTCAAGGCTGTCGTAATCTGCTGTGGAGAACGTTTTGGCTTGTGAAATGGCACCGTTCTCAACATCACACAGTGCCAGGCGCGCATTAGTGCCGCCGACATCACCTACCAAAGCATACGTAGTCATTATTGTTTTGCTCCGCTTACGTCATTTAAACACACTATAAATTTCCTCCACTCAAACGACAACGCCAATCCTCCAGCAGGATTAAGACGATCACGCCAGCCGCTTACCTTACCTGCCTGAAGACGCCTTGCACACGGGCATCAATCTGATTTCTCCTGATGATCACCGTTACGCTGGCTAAGCGCCCGAGTGACGGCAGTCAGCAACGGAGGGAGATCAAGCTGCGGCAGCACCACTTCGACCAGAGAGAAGCGGGAAGTCTGCCCGATCACCTTCATCACCTCAACCAGCTGAACGCCCTGCGTCACGCGCCAGCTCTGCGCCTGCGCGTTCAGGCTAAAGGCCTGCGGCAGCCGCACCCAATCCCATTCGGCTATATCATTGTAGCGTTGATGCTCACCGTGAATAGCCCGTTCGACGGTGTAACCGCCATTATTCAGCACAAATATGACCGGTTTCAGCTCGTCACGCAGCATCGACCCCATTTCCTGTATCGTCAGCTGGGCAGAACCGTCTCCGGTCAGCAATATTACCCGCCGCTCCGGCGCCGCGATCATTGCGCCATAGGCGGCAGGCAGGGTGTACCCGATCGAGCCCCACAGCGGTTGACTGATAAAAGTGGCCTGTTCGGGCAGACACAGGGCCGCCGCGCCAAACGCGGCCGTACCCTGATCGGCCAGAACAATATCACCGGGCCGCAGAAAATCCTGTATCGCTTCCCAGAAGGTGTTTTGCGTCAGCGTATCGGAAACCTCATGGTTCAGCGGCGGCGGCTCGGGCAGCACCTGAGGATGCTGACTGAGATAACGCTTCGCCAGCGGCAGCAGGATCTTCAGTGCTTCCGCCATCGGCAGATCGTCGAATTGCTTATCGCCGATCCGACTGCTGTGTAACCCTATATCGATACTTTTATCTTCTGCGATCTGCTGCGTGAAACCAGCAGTAATAGTGTCGGTATACAGCACGCCAACGCAGATAATGAGTTGCGCATTTTCGATAATTTCCCGGGTGGCACCCGCGCTGGCGGTACCGGAGTATGTTCCGGCGAATCCCGGCAGCTGCTCACAGAGAACGCTTTTTCCCATCAGCAGCGTGGCGAATGGCATCGGTACCTCGGTAAGCAGCTGGCGAAGCGCTGCCTTCTGACCGGCCCGATCGGCAAGAAAATCTGCCAGCAGTGAAACGCTACGGGCCGCAGAGAGTCGCTGTTCAACGGCAGCCGCAAAAGCGTCTGCTGAAGCGCTATTTACCTGTAGTTCAGCCGAAAGCGGCGCAACCGGTGGCGGGATTTTTGCTTCGGCAACATCGCTGGGCAGCAAGAGATAGACAGGTCGCCGTAAGCGCAGCGCGGCTTGCAACAGCCGGTCAATCTCGCGCGCGGCATTGTCAACGGTGAGGGTCGCCTGCGTCACCGTGACTGCCTGATACATCCGGATGAAATGGTTATAATCGCCATCGCCCAGCGTATGATGCAGCAAGAGCCCTTCATCAGCCGCCGCAGAAGGCGGTGCGCCGACAATATGAATAACGGGAAGGTATTCCGCGAAGCTACCGGCGACCCCATTCAGCGCGCTCAGCTCCCCCACGCCAAAGGTGGTCAGCAGCGCCGCCGCGCCATTACAGCGGGCATAGCCATCGGCAGCATAGGCGGCATTCAGTTCGTTCGCGCAGCCCACCCAGCCGATATCGGCACGCCCGATAACCCGGTCAAGAAACTGCAAATTGTAGTCGCCGGGTACGCCGAACAAATGGCCGATCCCGGCCTCTTCCAGACGCGACAACAGATAGTCCCCAACGGTAATAAGCGGCATGACTTGTTCCTCACTCGGCAATAGTGAGTAAAGTATTGCTGATATTGTTCACAGCGTTAGCGACCCGCTGCCTGCTCCGCTGGCAACACTGCGTTACGCGTCAGAATTTTCTACAAGTTGAGATCCGTCGCCCGAATCCGTTTAGTGTAACCGTATACACTGGTAAGCTTTCTTCCTCAGCCTCTTCCACTGCACAGGATTTATCTATGATTTATCAGGCAGATAGTAAACGTTATCAACATATGCCCTACCGGAGATGCGGGCGGAGCGGACTGAAGCTCCCCGCCATTTCGCTCGGCCTATGGCATAACTTTGGCGACAGCACCCGGGTGGATACCAGCCGTGACCTGCTGCGCCACGCCTTTGATAACGGTATCACCCATTTCGATCTGGCCAACAATTATGGTCCGCCGCCAGGCTCGGCCGAGGAAAATTTTGGCCGTATCCTGCGCGAAGATTTTCTGCCCTATCGTGATGAACTGATTATCTCCTCAAAAGCAGGCTATACCATGTGGGACGGACCCTATGGCGACTGGGGATCGCGTAAATATCTGATTGCCAGCCTGAACCAGAGCCTGAAGCGCATGAACCTGGATTACGTGGATATTTTTTACCACCATCGCCCCGATCCGGAAACGCCGCTGGAAGAGACCATGATGGCGCTGGATCATATCGTTCGTCAGGGAAAAGCGCTTTACGTTGCGCTGTCGAACTATCCGGCACAGCGGGCGCAGGAAGCAATTACGATTCTGAAAGCCCTTGGCACGCCCTGCCTGATACACCAGCCGAAATATTCGATGTTCGAGCGTACGCCTGAGCAAGGTCTGCTGGAGGTGCTGAAAGAGGAAGGCGTCGGCTGCATCGGCTTTTCACCGCTGGCGGGCGGCATGCTGACCGATCGCTATCTGAACGGCATCCCGGAGGATTCCCGTGCGGCCAGCGGCAGCCGGTTCCTCAGCAGCGACCAGCTCACCACAGACAAAATGGAGAAGGTCCGCCTGCTCAATGAACTGGCGCAGCAGCGCGGTCAGAAGCTTTCCCAGATGGCGCTGGCCTGGATCCTGCGCGGCGATCGCGTGACGTCGGTTCTGATTGGGGCCAGTAAAACCAGTCAGATCGACGATGCCGTCGGTATGCTGGTAAACCGTGAATTCAGCCAGGCTGAGCTGGATCGCATCGACGCTATTCTTGCCTGACCCTCCGCCCGCCGCATCAGGTGGCGGGCAGAGATAAATCTCAAATATCGCTCCGCGCTTCTCCTCCCTCCTTTTTTCAGACTTTCCCAGGCGAAACGACCGCGATCTCTTTATAATCTCGATCCCACAACGGCGCTGTAGCGCCGTTGATAAGGAGATCCAATGAAAGCTTTATTACTTATTGCCGCTTTGCTGGCAAACTTAATGCCCCTGGCGATGCACACAGCTCAGGCCGAGGGCGCAAGAATCACTCTGGGTCCGAACATTACGTTGCATCTGGGCGACCGTGACCATCATGGGCGCTACTGGGATGGTGGCAACTGGCGCGATGGCCACTACTGGCACAATCATTACCGTTACAATCAGGGCCGCTGGTGGCGTCATGAACAGTGGCGTCGCCACCAGGAGATGCGCCGCCAGCATGAATGGGAGCGCGAGCGCAAATGGCATCAACGTGAACGTCAGCGGGAATGGCGCCATCATGAACGCCAGCGGGAGCGGCACCATCGTGAGCGTGAACATCATCATTCTCGCGGTCACCACCACTGATAAGCGAAAAAGCCGACATAAAGTCGGCTTTTTTTAGGTCAGTACTGAGTTAAACCGCCATGCCCATCGCCATAGCGACCAACAGATAGAAGTTAAGCGCGACGACGACCACCACAATGACTTTGCCTGTCGTTTGCATCAGCCTTGAGTTGACCATATCCCCCATCAGTTCACGATTGCCGGTAAAGACCAGCAGGGGCACCAGCGCCAGCGCAATACCAAAACTGAGCAGGACCTGGCTCATGACCAGAATGCGGGTCGGCTCCCAGCCAGCCATAATCACAATAAAGGAAGGCAGCATGGTAATGACCCGGCGGACCAGAAGCGGGATATGAAAATGGATAAAGCCCTGCATCACCACCTGCCCTGCCATGGTCCCCACCACCGTTGAAGAGAGCCCCGCCGCCAGCAGACTGAGTCCGAAGACCAGCGCCGCCGCCCGGCCCAGCAGCGGATCCAGCGTTATCCAGGCTTCATTCAGATCCGCGATGCCGCTGTGTCCACTGAAATGAAAGGCTGCCGCCGCCGTCGCCATCATCGCCAGATTGACAAAACCGGCAATGGTCATGGCAATCGCCACATCCAGTTTGGTCGAGGAGTAGCGCTCCGCACGGCTCCCAACGGCTGAGCTCTGGGTCAGCGAGGAGTGCAGATAAATGACATGAGGCATAATTGTCGCGCCCAGTACGCCCGCGGCCAGCAAGACGGCATCCGGTCCGGGCAGAGAAGGCACAGCCATCCCCTGCAGCAGGTCGATCACTTTTGGCTGCGAAAAGAAGAGCTCTATGACGTAGGCGGCGGCCACAAACAGCAGCAGGCCGCCAATCACCAGCTCCAGCGGTTTCTGTCCCCGGCTTTGCAGCATCAGGATCAGGAACGTTACCACCCCGGTCAGGACCGCGCCCTGAAGCAGGCTCACGCCGAAAATCAGCTTAAAGCCGATCGCCGCGCCAATAAACTCCGCCAGATCGGTTGCCATGGCGATAATTTCGGCCTGTACCCAGTAAAACCAGACGGCGGGACGAGGGAAGCGGTCACGAATATGCTCAGCCAGATTTTTGCCGGTGGCGATACCAAGCTTAGCGGACATAAGCTGGATAACCATCGCCATGATGTTCGCCCAGACCACCACCCACAGCAGCTTATAGCCATAGGAAGCACCAGCCTGAATATTGGTGGCGAAGTTGCCAGGATCGATATAGCCGATAGCCGCAATAAAGGCTGGCCCCATCAACGCGAGCTTAATTTTACGTGAGCCGCGGATTCTTGCTTCCGTGGCACGGCTTTCAAACATACTAGTACCCCTGATTATTCCTGTCTGAATCATCCTCATGCAAATGAGAATTATTATCAAGTGCAAAATAATAGATTATAATTATCGATTTGATAGCTGAAGCTAAAAAGTATAGCAATGGCTATACCTAAAAGTACGGTACGTCACTCGCATGACGCCTGCAACCTTTTTCACTTTAGGTGATAAAGTAAGCGCTCACAAGTTGCCAGCGACCATTACACTCAATCGGGTTGTGACCAAATTGCGAAAACTGCGGCCTTTAGCGATAGGTAATTGTTATATTGAGGCCTGGCTCTCGTTTTTCCGCGCCTTGTTACATAGAATGTGCAGCGAAATATAACAGCCTTCAAATTTGGAGCAATCATGTCCCGCATTTTGCATTTTGCTTTAGCGCTGGTGGTGATCACCCTGTTGGCCTTACTGGTTAGCAAGGATCGAAAAAACATCCGCGTACGTTTTATCATACAGCTGCTGGTTATCGAGGTTCTTCTCGCCTGGTTCTTCCTGAACTCGGAAGTCGGACTGGGATTCGTACAGGGATTTGCGGGTCTGTTTGACAAGCTGCTTGGCTTCGCCGCTCAGGGAACCAACTTCGTCTTCGGTAATATGAGTGAGCAAGGACTGGCCTTCTTCTGGCTCAACGTCCTCTGCCCCATCGTATTTATCTCTGCGCTGATTGGTATTTTGCAGCACTTCCGTATTCTGCCGATCATCATTCGCGCCATCGGCACCGTGCTGTCAAAAGTCAACGGTATGGGCAAGCTGGAATCTTTTAATGCGGTAAGCTCGCTGATTTTGGGACAGTCAGAAAACTTCATCGCTTATAAAGATATTCTTGGCAAAATGTCGGAACGCCGGATGTACACCATGGCCGCAACCGCCATGTCCACCGTGTCGATGTCGATCGTCGGTGCTTACATGACGATGCTGCAGCCGAAATACGTGGTTGCCGCGCTGGTTCTGAATATGTTCAGCACCTTTATCGTTCTGTCGCTGCTCAACCCCTACCGCATTGAGCAAGAGGACGATCTGAAGCTGGATAATCTCAAAAAAGGTCAGAGCTTTTTTGAAATGCTGGGTGAATATATCCTGGCCGGCTTCAAGGTCGCTGTGATCGTGGCCGCCATGCTGATTGGCTTTATCGCAATAATTTCTGCGGTAAACGCGCTGTTTGATACCCTCTTTGGGATCAGCTTCCAGGGCGTGCTGGGTTACGTGTTCTATCCGTTTGCCTGGATGATGGGCGTCCCCTCCAGTGAAGCGCTGCAGGTCGGCAGCATCATGGCCACAAAACTGGTTTCGAATGAGTTTGTGGCCATGATGGACCTGCAGAAAATTGCCGGCACGCTCTCACCGCGCGCGGAAGGCATTCTCTCTGTCTTCCTGGTATCCTTCGCTAACTTCTCTTCAATCGGTATTGTTGCCGGTGCGATTAAAGGCGTGCACGAAGAACAGGGTAATGTGGTTTCCCGTTTCGGCCTCAAGCTGCTGTACGGTGCCACGCTGGTCAGTGTACTCTCCGCTTCAATTGCAGGCCTGGTGCTGGGCTAATCCCCTTCCCGGTTCCTGTAAATGATTAAGGCGAACCCTTTGAGGTTCGCCTTTTTTACGTCCGCAGAAAGTCGGGCATTAAAAAGTGAATGCGCCTGGCGATCTCACACCACGAACTTGCCCGCAGAGATTACTCAACGCGCACGGAAAAATCAGGGAATGCAATGCAGAAAAGAAAACGGAAAAGTAAGCGATAAGAGATAAGGTGCCGGACGGCGGAACAGAAGAAGTGATTGGTGGAGATAAGCGGGATCGAACCGCTGACCTCTTGCATGCCATGCAAGCGCTCTCCCAGCTGAGCTATACCCCCACTACAAAAAACCGGTTTTTCGCGCCAAATCGTCTGGTGAAGATTTGGTGGAGATAAGCGGGATCGAACCGCTGACCTCTTGCATGCCATGCAAGCGCTCTCCCAGCTGAGCTATACCCCCGAGCCGAAAAACCTTTGTCGTCTTGACGGCGGGGATAATATGAAACGGCGCGGTTGGTGTCAACGGCAAATTGCCAATCTGCGGCCAATCGCTGAAAAAGCCGCCAGCACGCTGGAAAAATAGCAGGTTACAGGAAATTTCTGACAGCAGGATAGTCCTGTGACGGGCAGAGAAGAACGATAAAATGGTGTGGTGGCATAAATTTAACAACGAAGTTGCTGCATCCACAATATGGGTCGGCCAATCTTGTAAACAGGCAGTTAATTAGTGCGCTAATTATACTTGTTTTTGTTAATTTCCCGTGCAAAACTGCCCGCGCTTTTGAAGGCCGCACCCTGCCAGCGCTGGATGCGTCTCAGTTCAGCGCGGTGAGTCGGCCAATAATTTTAACAATAACTACACCAGAAACAGAGCTATTATGTCCTTGCATTCACCTAAAGAAATCGCAGCGATCGCTATTCAGTCCGGCGTCGCAAAAAGTCTACATTCTATTTCCACTCTCCTGATCCTCGGTTTTATGGCCGGTGCTTTCATCGCCACGGGTTTCCTGTTGGATCTGCATGTCATCAATAAGCTGCCAGCAGACTGGGGCTCCTTCGGCGGCTTTCTGGGCGCGGCCGTGTTCCCTGTGGGGCTGATACTGACGGTACTGGCGGGCGGCGAGCTGCTGACCGGCAATATGATGACGATGCCTGTCGCCTGGTTTGCCCGCCAGGTTAGCGGCTTTAGCGTACTGCGCAACTGGTTTTGGGTCACCATCGCTAACTTCCTTGGCAGTATCGCTGTCGCCTGGTTTTTCGGTCATATGCTGGGCATGACCGAAGGGGATTATCTGAAGAAAACCGTTGCTATCGCCACGGCCAAGATAAACGCTGATTTCCTGCACGCGTTTATTTCCGGCATCGGCTGTAACTGGCTGGTCTGCCTTGCGGTCTGGCTGGCCTTCGCCAGTAAAGATGTGGTGGGCAAGATTTTTGGTATGTGGTTTCCGGTCATGGCGTTTGTGGCGATCGGTTTCCAGCACGTGGTGGCGAATATGTTCATTATCCCTGCGGCAATCTTCGCTGGCGAGCTGACCTGGATGCAATACCTGCCTAACTTTGTTGCCGTTTTCTTAGGCAATACCGTTGGCGGCGCGGTGTTTGTCGGCCTGGCTTACTATATGGCTTACCGTCCACAGGTACAGCCAGCTCCTGTAACACGCTAACCTCTTCACCCTCTGTCGTTCAGACAGAGGGTTACTCTCTTTCGCACAACATCCCCTTCCCTTCTCAACCTGTTACTGGTTCCTGTTAGTTGTTCAGTCAACAATTTCCTGTAATATGTTCGTGTTACGTAAAACGGCAAAAAGGGATTGCATGATGAAAAAGGAATGGTTAACGCCAGAAGAACTGGCGCAGGAAACGGGTTTCAGTCGCCAGACTATTAACAAATGGGTCAAGAAAGAGCAGTGGACTACCGCGCCGAAACCCGGCGTTCAAGGTGGAAAAGCGCGAATGATTTTTATTGATGAACGCGTGAAAGCCTTTCTCAAGTCTACACGGCATGCCGCCGAGCCGATCGCAACCTATCGGGTAACACAAAACTCACTTCCCGCTCTGCTGATGACCTCCATTCAGCAGATGAGCGCCGACGAACAGGAGAAATTATACTCGCTGTTGTTACGTGAAGGCATACAAGGGTTGCTGACGCGACTGGATATTACCCGTAGCGAAAAGTAAAAATGCCGGCCTGAAGGCCGGCATTTACTGGTGAAATAAAACTTCTGCTTACTGCTGTGCTTCACGCGCTGCGATATACGCCAGCGCTTTCTCAATGCGGGATACCGAGCGGCTTTTTCCAATCGCATGTACAGTTACATCCAGCGCGGGCGACTGCCCCGCGCCGGTGACCGCCACGCGCAGCGGCATACCGACTTTCCCCATCCCTACTTCCAGCTCATCTGCTGCCGCCTGGATGGCAGCGTGAACGTTTTCCGCCGTCCACGCAGTGATGCCGTTGAGTTTATCACGCACCACTTCCAGCGGCTGACGGGCAACAGGACGCAGATGCTTTTTCGCCGCATCAGCATCAAACTCGTCAAACTCTTCATAGAAATAACGACACGAAGCCGCCATCTCTTTCAGCGTCTTACAGCGCTCGCCTAACAGGCTGACCAGCTGCGCCAGTTCAGGCCCCGTCCGGGTATCAATCTTTTCCTGCTCAATATGCCATTGCAGGTGCGTCGCCACATATTCCGGCGCCAGGCTATTAATGTAGTGATGGTTCAGCCATTGCAATTTTTCAGTATTGAACGCGCTGGCAGATTTGCTGACCGCATTGAGATCGAACAGTTTTTTCATCTCATCAATGCTGAAAATCTCCTGGTCGCCATGTGACCAGCCCAGACGAACCAGATAATTCAGCAGCGCTTCCGGCAGATAGCCATCGTCACGGTACTGCATCACACCGACGGCGCCGTGGCGCTTAGAGAGTTTCTTGCCATCGTCACCCAGAATCATCGATACGTGTGCATAAACAGGTACCTGGGCGCCGATCGCTTTCAGAATATTGATCTGACGAGGCGTGTTATTGATGTGGTCTTCACCGCGGATAACATGAGTAATCTCCATATCCCAGTCATCAATGACCACACAGAAGTTATAGGTCGGTGAACCATCCGTACGACGGATGATCAGATCGTCAAGCTCCTGGTTGCTGAACTCGATCGGCCCGCGGATCTGATCGTCAAAAATAACCGATCCTTCCTGCGGGTTACGGAAACGCACCACGCAAGGCTCATCGGCAGCATGATGTTCATGGCTGTCACGGCAGTGGCCGTCATAACGGGGTTTTTCGTTGTTGGCCATCTGGGTTTCGCGCAGCGTTTCCAGACGCTCCTTTGAGCAGTAGCACTTATAAGCGGTGCCTGCTTCCAGCATCTCATCAATGACCGCATTGTAGCGATCGAAACGCTTCGTCTGATACCAGGGGCCTTCATCCCAGTCCAGGCTCAGCCAGTTCATACCGTCCATGATGGCGTCGATAGCCTGCTGCGTTGAGCGCTCCAGATCGGTATCTTCTATACGCAGCACAAACTCGCCGCCTTGATGGCGGGCAAACAGCCAGGAGTAAAGCGCGGTACGGGCGCCACCAACGTGCAGGTAACCTGTCGGGCTGGGTGCAAAGCGGGTTTTGATTTTCATTAACAGCTGCCTTATTACGCTATCAGATTCGGCCATCGCCGGGGGAGGTCTGATAAAGACCTGAACAAAGTGGGCAACATTCTATCACCTGGAGACGAATCCTCAACGGCATTCCCCCGCTCCCCTGTTGTCTTCGGCTGAAAACCCGGCACGCCTTCCAGGTTTTTGCGCAAAAGCCCAACATCTTGTTTAAAATTAAGACGAACGATCGTTTTCGTTTTAAAAAGCGTTGACTCATTTCCAGCGATCCCTATAATGCGACTCCACACAGCGGGGGTGATTAGCTCAGTTGGTAGAGCATCTCCTTTACACGGAGGGGGTCGGCGGTTCGAGCCCGTCATCACCCACCACTCTAAACCGGTGGCTCCGCAGTGTTAGCAGTCTCAGGCGTGTACAGAATGGGTGATTAGCTCAGTTGGTAGAGCATCTCCTTTACACGGAGGGGGTCGGCGGTTCGAGCCCGTCATCACCCACCATTCTGCACAATAATGCTTGTTTGAAGTACCGAAGTGGGTGATTAGCTCAGTTGGTAGAGCATCTCCTTTACACGGAGGGGGTCGGCGGTTCGAGCCCGTCATCACCCACCACTTCGGGTCGTTAGCTCAGTTGGTAGAGCAGTTGACTTTTAATCAATTGGTCGCAGGTTCGAATCCTGCACGACCCACCAATGTAGAAAGGCGCCCTAAAGGCGCCTTTCTGCTATGCACAATCCGGGCAGAGTTCGAACCTGCTTTTACTTCTTTTTTCCTTTTATTTATCAAGCTACCCCGCCCTCCGTCCGATAACCCTACAGGACTATTCTCACGGAGAAAATCATGACAACTATCGGCAGCACAGCGTCCATCGGTAGCGGAAGCTCAGGTGGTGGAGCAGACTCACAGGTAAGCGCCCTCTATAAACAGATTACCCAGCTTCAGAGCCAGCTTAAAAAACTGGGCCAGGACGATACCCTGACGGCTGAACAGAAATCGGAACAGCAGCAGCTGATTGAAGGTCAGATTCAGATGATTCAGGCGCAGATTGCGCAGATTCAACAACAGCAGGCAGAAAAAGCTCAGGAACAGCACAACGCGCAGAAAGAGGCCTCTCAGCATAAAGTGGCCGACGGCGTTAACCGTCCGACCGCCATTAACGCGCTGGATCTTTATATTTAAAAAGCGGGTCTGATCTGACGCTGCTTCGTCAGCAGGGTTGCCTGCTGACGGACTTCCTGCCAGATCACCTCCGCCGCTGGCGTGAGAGAGCGGTTTTTACGCCGCACCAGCATAATGGTGCGGTTGATTTCCGGCTCCATCCGTCTCACCAGTAGCGGTCGGCCCTGCGGTAACGGTAACGCCAGAGCGGGAAGAATGCTGATACCTATCCCCGCTTCCACCATCGGAAAAAGCGTTGCCGGATGCCCAATCTCCTGCACGATTTCCGCCTGCACCTGCTGCAATCGCAGCGCCTCATCGATCAGCACCCGGCTACCCGAGGCGTAATCCTGCAAGACAAGGAGGCGATGATTCAGCATCTGCCAGCGGACGGTACGCACCGAGGCCAGCGGATCGTCCTGACGGCAAAGGAGTAAAAATGGCTCATCCAGAATCGCCTCGCACTCTAAATCCTCCGCCGCCAGCGGCCCAATGACGATACCAAAATCGACTTCCGCATTACGGATGCTCTGAAGTACCCACTGCTGTGGACGATCGCGCAGCAGGACTTTGATATCCGGAAAGTGATGCTGGCTGGCGGCAAGGCACTGTGGCATCAGGTGAGCGGAGATAGTCTGGCTGGCGGCCACTCTTACCGTTCCGCTACGCTGCTGCCCGTAGCTGCGCACATCAAGTAATGTGGTATTCAGCTCTTCCAGCATCCGTTCCAGCCTGCTTGCCAGCTGTTCGCCGGCTTCGGTAAGCAATACTTCCCGCGTGGTGCGGTCGAGCAGGCGGATCCCCATTTCGCCCTCCAGCTCTTTAATACTGTGGCTGACTGCGGACTGACTAAGCCCGATCAGTTGCCCTGCCTGACTGAAACTGCCCTGCCGGGCCACGGCAACAAACACGCGAAGTTGACGAAGCGTATAATTCATCGAAACCATTCATATATAAATTCAATAAATCGATTTTATTTCTAAACACACCCGACGCACAATAGACCCATCGATTTTATTAACCGGATATTAACAATGCGATTTTTCCGTCTCGATCCCATGATGGTGAAACTGATACTGGTCGTTTTGCTGGCAACATTTCTGCCCGCCCGCGGCCATTTTGTGGAATTTTTCGAATGGCTGACCACGGCGGCTATCGCCCTGCTCTTTTTCATGCATGGCGCCAAGCTGTCCCGCGAAAAAATTATTGCTGGCGGCGGCCACTGGCGGCTGCATCTCTGGGTCATGTTCAGCACCTTTGTGCTTTTCCCTGCGGTTGGACTGTTGTTTGCCTGGTGGCATCCTGTGCCGCTCAGCGCGGAGATCTACACCGGTTTTCTCTATCTGTGCATTCTGCCCGCAACGGTGCAATCGGCCATTGCGCTGACCTCGCTGGCGGGAGGTAACGTCGCCGCTGCCGTCTGCAGCGCTTCTGCATCAAGCCTGTTAGGCGTGTTTATTTCTCCGCTGCTGGTCGGACTGGTCATGGATATCCACAGCGATGCCGCTAATGGTGGATTTGAGCAGATCGGGAAAATAATGTTGCAGCTGCTGCTGCCTTTTGTACTCGGTCATCTCTCCCGCCGCTGGATTGCCAACTGGGTAGAGCGGCACCGTGGGCTGATTGGCAAAACGGACCAGGCTTCCATCCTGCTGGTGGTCTATTCTGCCTTCAGCGAAGCGGTGGTGAATGGTATCTGGAGCCGGGTGGGCGCGGTAACGCTGCTCTATATCGTGGTGGTGAGCTTAGGCATTCTCTTCATCGTGCTGCTGGTTAACCTGCTGGCTGTACGCCTGTTTGGCTTTAACCGTGCTGATGAGATTACCGTGCTTTTCTGCGGTTCCAAGAAAAGTCTGGCAAATGGCGTGCCGATGGCGAATATTCTTTTTCCCTCAGCGGCTGTGGGTATTATCGTTCTGCCGCTGATGATCTTCCATCAGGTGCAGCTGATGGTCTGTTCGTTACTGGCCCAGCGCTATAAAAAAGCGGGCGAAAAGCTTGCCGCAGAAGCGTCTGAGAAAGAGAAAGTCGCCAGCGTTACGCACTCACAGAAGTAATATCACGCTTTAATGAGGGGCCTGACCAGCCCCTCAAGTCCCTCAACCTTGATCGCCAGAGTAATTTGCATCAGATCGCCAAGATGCCCTTTGGGAAACTCATCCTTGCGGGCAAACCAGAGCAGATAAGGCTCAGGCAGATCGATAAGCCGACACCCTTTGTACTTGCCGAAGGGCATAACGGTATTGGCGATCTCAATCAGGTTTTCCTTTTCCATTTCACTCTCCCAGCAGACGGATCATCTCTGCTTCATCAATCACCTCAATGCCGAGCGCCTGCGCCTTCACCAGCTTGGAGCCTGCAGCTTCTCCCGCAATGACCAGATCGGTTTTTTTCGATACGCTGCCGCTAACCTTAGCACCCAGCGCCGTCAGGCGATCTTTGGCCTCATCCCGCGACAGGATCGTCAGCGAGCCGGTCAGTACCACCGTTTTACCGGCAAAGGGGCTGTCGATCTCATCTGCGTTGATCGCTTCCACTACCGGCCAGTGTACGCCTGCTACCTCAATCAGCTGACGGATGACCTCAAGATTACTCTCTTCATCCATAAAATTGCGGATATGGCTGGCAACCACCTTACCAACATCTTGCACCGCTATCAGCGCATCCAGATCGGCGGCGATAATCTTATCCAGTGACCCGAAATGCGCAGCAAGGTTTGCCGCCGTGGCTTCGCCGACCTCACTGATCCCCAGCGCATAGAGAAAGCGCGCCAGCGTGGTCTGTTTTGCCTTTTCCAGCGCGTTGACGATATTCTGACCCGACTTTGGCCCCATACGGTCAAGGCCGGTCAGCTTTCCGGCGGTCAGTCCGAAAAGATCGGCGGGCGTTTTGACATACTCTTTTTCCACCAGCTGATCGATAATCTTGTCGCCAAGACCGTCGATATCCATCGCACGTCGCGAGACAAAATGCTTCAGAGCGCCTTTGCGCTGTGCGCCGCAAATCAGGCCGCCGGTGCAGCGTGCGACCACTTCGCCTTCCACCCTTTCCACATCTGAACCACACACCGGACAAGCCGTCGGGAAATTAACCTGCCGCGCGTCCGCCGGGCGCTCAGATTCGACCACGCCAACCACCTGTGGAATAACATCTCCGGCCCGCCGGATAATAACGCGATCGCCAATACGAAGCCCGAGCCGGTCGATCTCATCGGCATTATGCAGCGTGGCGTTACTCACCATTACCCCCGCAACCTGTACCGGTTCCAGCCTTGCTACCGGGGTAATCGCACCGGTACGCCCGACCTGGAATTCTACGTCGCGCACCCAGGTCATCTGCTCCTGGGCTGGGAATTTAAAGGCAACTGCCCAGCGGGGTGCGCGGGCCACAAAGCCAAGCCGATCCTGCAAATCCTGGGAATCAACCTTGATTACCA
The DNA here is from genome assembly GCF_000599885.1 of Pantoea sp. IMH. Lineage (GTDB taxonomy): Bacteria > Pseudomonadota > Gammaproteobacteria > Enterobacterales > Enterobacteriaceae > Erwinia. Next base: position 500,122 of record NZ_JFGT01000002.1, read on the forward strand.
CGCCGTCGATATCAAACCCCAGAGTGGCGCGTTCGGCTTCTATCTGGCGATAAAAGGCCAGCACCTCTTCCGGCGTGTGGCAGAGCCGGATACGGTCGCTGACGGGCAATCCCCAGGCTTTAAACTGCTGAAGACGCGCGTGGTGAGTGCGCGGCATTTCGCCCCCTTCAAGCAGCCCAAAGCCGTAACAGAAGAAAGTGAGCGGACGCTTTGCGGTAATACGGGGATCGAGCTGCCTCAGCGACCCCGCTGCCGCGTTGCGGGGATTGGCGAAAACTTTACTGCCGGTGCGGCGTGCCTCTTCGTTGAGCTTTTCAAATCCAGCCTGAGGCATAAAGACTTCACCGCGAACTTCCACACGGGCTGGAATGTTGTCGCCCTGCAGGCGAAGAGGAATAGCACGTATGGTGCGCACATTGGCCGTGATGTTTTCGCCTGTTGTGCCATCTCCCCGCGTCGCCGCTCTCACCAGCAGGCCGTTCTCATAAAGAAGGCTGACGGCCAGCCCATCCAGCTTCAGCTCACAGCAGAAAGTGATCTCATCCGTACTTTTCAGACGATCCTGGATGCGTTTGTTAAAGGCCAGATAGCTCTCTTCATCAAACGCATTATCCAGCGAGAGCATCGGTACTTCATGGCGCACCTGCTCAAAGGCGCTCAGCGGCGCGGCGCCGACACGTTGCGTCGGAGAATCGGGGGTAATCAGCTCCGGGTGTGCAGCTTCCAGGGCCTTCAGTTCCTGCATCAGACGATCGTATTCCGCATCCGGCACTTCAGGTGCGTCCAGTACGTGATACTGATACTCATGATGGCGAAGCGTGGTTTGCAGTGAGGTAATTTTGTCTTGTAAGGATTGCATAGCGGCACCATAGCGATAAAAAACCCCCGACGAGCGGGGGTTCAGAATACGGATAATTCAGGCTTTCTGCCCGCCTTCCGGCTGACTCAGGCGTTAGCCTCCATCACGTCACGAATGCGGTTTTTGTACGTTTCGAGCTTCTGAGGCGTCATCATGCGGCGCTCATCGTCAAGCACCACGCCACCGACGTCATCAGCAATACGCTGGGCAGATTGCAGCATCAGCTTGAAGTTCTGATTGGGATCCCCGTAGGAGGGCACCATCATGAAAATCGAGACGCCTGGCGTAGAGAAATCCGCCATATCATCCGGATTGAATGAGCCCGGTTTCACCATATTGGCCAGACTGAAGAGGACCGGGCCGCTACCCGCCGGGCTGAGATGGCGATGGAAAATATTCATCTCACCAAACTGGAAGCCCGCCTGGAGCACGCCCTGAAGCAGCGCTTCACCATTAAGTACGCCGCCAGCATGAGCGCCAACATGCAGCACCAGAACGGTCTCTTTTGGCCGTTCCTGAGGTGCTGGCGCCGCTTCCGCAGCAGGTTTCACCGCTGGCGCTTCAGGTTCACTTCGCACATTCTGTACAAAACCGGGCTCGCTGCGCGGCGGTGTGACGTCCGGCTGCGGTGGGCGTTCTGCCTGCCTTGCGGGCTGTGGCTGAGTCTGAGGCTGCCGGACCGGCTCAGGGGCAAGCTCAGGCTCGGGTGCCGGCGCATGCGGCAGCTCGTCACCGAAAAGCGGATCGAGTTCAGGCTGCTCATCCAGCGGCGCCTGGTGGCGAACCGGCTCCGGCTGAGCGCGAGGTTTAGGTGGACGCGGCGGGGCTTCTTCAGGCTGAGCGGCACCAAAGGCGGGACCGTCATCCTCTTCCACATCCGTACGCGAGGGCTGCACGCGCACTTCCCCCACACCGTCATCGGCAGGGTCAAAGGGCTCTTCTCTATCCTGTTTTAAACGCTTGTGGGGGCGATCGCGAAAAACGGATGAGCGCTCTTTACGGCTGGTCCACAAGCCGTGAAGGAGAAGCGCTATTATGGCGATCGCGCCAACAACGATTAATATCAGACGCAAATCCTGCATCATTGTATTCTCTGTTGTTCCAATACCTTGCCACCGCGGCAAACTTTATCCTCTAACTGTATTTGCCCTGGATAACAAGTGCAAGTCCATGCACTATTTTCTGACAAATAAGCGTATGGCAACACGGTTTTTTGCTGTTTTTTCATTCAAAACGCGTCCGGTTTAGGTTAAAAGTCAGGTAAACCCCGCGTTACGCAGTGACACAAAGGAGAGTATCTGTTCATGGCGACACCAAATTCTGAGGCTTCTGGCAGCGGCATTCACTATTTTTCCCAGGGGTGGAAGCTGGTTACCCTGCCAGGTATCCGCCGTTTCGTTATTATGCCACTGCTGATTAACATCCTGCTGATGGGCGGCGCTTTTATCTGGCTATTCTGGCAGCTGGGGCAGTGGCTGCCCGCGCTGATGTCTCATGTGCCTGAGTGGCTGCAATGGCTGAGCTATTTGCTGTGGCCGCTGACGGTCCTCTCAATCCTGCTGGTCTTCAGCTATTTCTTTTCAACGCTCGCCAACTGGATAGCCGCACCCTTTTGCGGGCTTCTGTCGGAGCAGCTTGAAGCTAAACTGACCGGCGTGCCCCTGCCAGACAGTGGTTGGGCAGGTATGGTGAAAGACATTCCCCGCATTATGAAGCGCGAATGGCAAAAGTTTGCCTGGTATCTGCCCCGCGCGCTGGTACTCCTGCTGCTCTATTTTATTCCCGGCTTTGGCCAGACGGTGGCACCGATCCTCTGGTTCCTGTTCAGCGCCTGGATGCTCTCAATCCAGTACTGTGATTACCCCTTCGACAATCATAAGATCAGCTTTGCGCAGATGCGCACGGCGCTGAAGCGGAATAAAGCGGATAATTTGCAGTTTGGTGCATTAGTCAGCCTCTTCACCCTGGTGCCGGTACTGAATCTTGTCATCATGCCGGTCGCCGTTTGCGGCGCAACGGCAATGTGGGTTGACCGTTATCGTCAGCCCTAAGCGCGCGTGAGTTACCGTACAAAGCCATAAGCCCGTGCCGGGGCTTATGCCTTTTACATCACTCTTATTGCTGCATAACATATCTATATACGATTTCTTCACTTCCTTGAGAAAATGAACCGGGTATGCTCTCAGGGTTTCCCAAATTTCATACAGTTAAGGACGGGCTATGAGTAAGATTTATGAAGACAACTCGTTAACAATCGGTCATACGCCGCTGGTTCGACTGAACCGCATCGGTAACGGGCGCATTCTGGCAAAAGTGGAGTCCCGCAATCCCAGCTTCAGCGTTAAATGCCGTATCGGTGCCAATATGATTTGGGACGCTGAGAAGCGCGGTATTCTGAAACCCGGTATGGAACTGGTCGAGCCAACCAGCGGAAATACCGGCATCGCGCTGGCCTATGTGGCTGCCGCACGAGGCTACAAACTGACGCTGACCATGCCTGAAACCATGAGCGTGGAGCGCCGTAAACTGTTAAAAGCGCTGGGGGCAAACCTGGTGCTGACCGAAGGTCCGAAAGGCATGAAAGGTGCCATTGCTAAAGCGGAAGAGCTCGTGGCCGCTAATCCTGACAATGCTGTGCTGTTACAGCAGTTCAGCAATCCTGCGAACCCGGAAATCCATGAAAAAACTACCGGTCCGGAAATCTGGGAAGATACCGACGGCGACGTCGATGTATTCATCTCCGGCGTCGGCACGGGTGGCACGCTGACCGGCGTCAGCCGCTATATCAAAAACGGCAAAGGTAAGAAAGATCTGATTACCGTTGCGGTAGAACCGACCGACTCGCCGGTTATCGCTCAGGCGCTGGCAGGGGAAGAAATCAAACCTGGCCCGCATAAAATTCAGGGTATCGGTGCCGGTTTTATTCCGGACAACTTAGAGCTGAGCCTGATTGACCGTGTGGTGGCGATCACCAACGAAGAGGCGATTTCAACCGCGCGCCGTTTGATGGAAGAAGAAGGTATTCTGGCCGGTATCTCTTCTGGTGCCGCCGTTGCGGCCGCCCTTAAGCTTCAGGAAGAAGAAAGCTTTGCCAATAAGAACATTGTGGTCATCCTGCCTTCTTCTGGTGAACGTTATCTGAGTACCGCACTGTTTGCTGACCTCTTTACCGAGAAAGAACTGCAACAGTGAAGCTATGAGTGCGGAATAGTCTAAAAAAGCACCCAAATGGGTGCTTTTTTGTGGAGTACATCAAAGTTTTGTCGTTCAGTAGATTGATTTTACCCATGCGTGTCTGGTATCTAAGCAATCAATTATTTCGATCCGCGAAATTAATAGCTGCGTGAACTGGATCAAGCTGAATCGATTTACTGGTTTGGCGAAGCGGCCAGATTCGCGGCATAATGGAAAAGGGATGGCGGGAGCTAGCGTCAGTTCAGCATCGCCGACGTCCGGCCCTTACCAGCGCATTTTTTGGCGCGTCCTTGTACGCAGGCCAGCGCGACACATCCAGGCTAAAGTCACGCCTCCAGGCTAGACTTTAGGTCGATAACACCACATCAATTTAAGTTGGGGAAACAGAATGTTCCAGCAAGAAGTTACCATCACAGCGCCAAACGGTCTTCACACTCGCCCTGCAGCTCAGTTCGTTAAAGAAGCTAAAGCGTTCGCCTCTGACATCACCGTGACCTCTAACGGTAAATCCGCCAGCGCCAAAAGCCTGTTCAAGCTGCAGACGCTTGGCCTGACCCAGGGGACTGTGGTAACGCTGTCTGCTGAAGGTGAAGACGAGCAGAAAGCCGTTGAGCACCTGGTTAAGCTGATGGCTGAGCTCGAGTAAGCCAGCCTTGGTGCATGTCGGAGTATCCGGCAAATTAGTGCAAACATATTGATCGCGGACAGCATGTCCGCGTTGTTGCTTTCGTAAAGTACCTCACCGCTCACAGACATTAGCAATAAACGTCGATATGCAGGCCTGATCTACCGGCTCGCGGCATAGATGAGCCGACAGTTTCCGGATCGATCGCCTCAGGTGATGATCAGTTATTAAAAAGGTAGGGTTATGATTTCAGGAATTTTAGCATCACCGGGTATCGCTTTTGGCAAAGCGCTTTTGCTGAAAGAAGATGAGATAGTCATTAACCGGAAGAAAATTTCTGCCGACCAGGTAGAGCAGGAAGTTCAGCGCTTTCTTGATGGTCGTAGCAAGGCTGCCGCGCAGCTGGAAGCGATCAAAATCAAAGCCGGAGAAACCTTCGGTGAAGAGAAAGAAGCCATCTTCGAAGGGCATATCATGCTGCTGGAAGATGAAGAGCTTGAGCAGGAAATCATAGCCCTGATTAAAGAGGATCTGGCTTCCGCAGACGCCGCCGCCTTCTCCGTCATCGAAGGCCAGGCCAAGGCGCTTGAAGAGCTGGACGATGAATACCTGAAAGAACGTGCTGCCGACGTTCGCGACATCGGCAAGCGTTTACTGCAAAACATTCTTGGTCTGCATATCGTCGATCTTAGCGCGATTGCAGATGAAGTGCTGCTGGTGGCCAAGGATCTGACCCCGTCAGAAACTGCTCAGCTGAACCTGGATAAAGTGCTGGGCTTTATCACCGATCTGGGCGGCCGCACCTCGCACACCTCCATCATGGCGCGTTCGCTTGAGCTGCCGGCCATCGTCGGCACCGGTAACGTTACTTCGGTGGTTAAAAACGGCGACTACCTGATTCTGGATGGTGTAAATAACAAAATTTACGTCAACCCGACGCCGGAAGAGATTGAAGAGCTTAAGGCGATTCATCATCAGTACGTGACCGAGAAAAACGATCTCGCCAAGCTGAAGGATCTTCCTGCTATCACGCTTGACGGCCACCAGGTAGAAGTCTGTGCCAACATCGGCACCGTGCGTGACGTTGCGGGCGGCGAGCGTAACGGCGCTGAGGGCGTTGGCCTTTACCGTACCGAATTCCTCTTTATGGACCGCGACTCTCTGCCCTCTGAAGAAGAGCAGTTCCAGGCTTACAAAGCCGTCGCGGAAGCCGTCGGTTCTCAGGCGGTGATCGTGCGTACGATGGATATCGGCGGCGATAAAGATCTGCCTTATATGAACCTGCCAAAGGAAGAGAACCCCTTCCTGGGCTGGCGCGCCATCCGTATCGCCATGGATCGTCCTGAAATCCTGCATGCCCAGTTGCGTGCTATTCTGCGCGCTTCCGCTTTCGGCAAGCTACGTATCATGTTCCCGATGATCATTTCCGTGGAAGAAGTGCGGACGCTGAAAGCGGAGCTGGAGACGCTGAAAGCGCAGCTGCGTGAAGAAGGCAAAGCCTTCGACGAAAGCATCGAAGTGGGCATTATGGTGGAAACACCTGCTTCAGCAGCGATTGCACACCATCTGGCAAAAGAAGTGGATTTCTTCAGTATCGGGACTAACGACCTGACGCAATACACGCTGGCCGTCGATCGCGGTAACGATTTGATTTCCCATCTGTACAACCCAATGACCCCTTCCGTGCTGACGCTTATTAAGCAGGTCATTGATGCATCTCATGCTGAAGGCAAATGGACCGGCATGTGTGGTGAGCTGGCAGGCGATGAACGTGCTACACTACTGTTATTGGGAATGGGGCTGGATGAATTCAGCATGAGTGCCATTTCTATCCCGCGCATTAAGAAGATTATTCGTAATACGAATTTCGAAGATGCGAAGGCGTTAGCAGAGCAGGCTCTGGCTCAACCGACAGCGGACGAGTTGATGAACCTGGTCAACAAGTTCATTGAAGAAAAAACACTCTGCTGAGGCCTGGAGTCGCTGGCCCGATATTACTGCTTAGGAGAAGATCATGGGTTTGTTTTCAAAACTTTTTGGCGATAAGTCAGATAGCACTACTGGCGCCATCGAAATCATAGCGCCGCTGTCCGGTGAAATCGTCAATATCGAAGACGTGCCGGATGTGGTGTTTGCGGAGAAAATTGTTGGCGATGGTATCGCCATCAAACCTACTGGCAATAAAATGGTTGCGCCGGTCGATGGCACCATCGGTAAAATTTTCGAGACCAATCATGCATTTTCCATCGAGTCTGACAACGGCATTGAGCTGTTTGTCCACTTCGGAATTGATACGGTTGAACTGAAAGGCGAAGGCTTCAAGCGTATTGCTGAAGAAGGGCAGAAAGTGAAAAAAGGTGACGTCGTCATCGAATTCGATCTGCCGCTGCTGGAAGAAAAAGCAAAATCAACGCTGACGCCTGTGGTCATCTCCAATATGGATGAGATCAAAGAGCTGGTTAAGCTGACGGGTAGCGTAACCGTAGGCGAAACGCCGGTTATCCGCATCAGGAAGTAACTGCACGTACCAGGCAAAAAGCCTCCTGATTCAGGAGGCTTTTTTTATGCACGCCGGACAGTCAGTCAGAGAAATGAAGGGCCTGGTTCAGGCTCATTGATTCTGCCGAGGCATCGCTGAGATCGAGCTGCTGCTCCAGCGCATCCAGATGGGCGACCATTAGCGTTTTCGCCCGCTCGTTTTCCCCCGCTTTCAGCGCCTCAACAATGGTGCTGTGCTCCCTGCACTGACAGGAGTGGCCATCATTGCGTTGATATAGCGCTACAATCAGCGAGCTGCGCACCAGCAGATTGGCCAGGATTTCACTCAGCACTCTGTTATCGGCAATCTCCGCCAGTAACCGGTGAAACTGGCTGAAAAGAGGAACGATCTCACGGCGGTCGTTGCGCTCCAGGGCGGCTTTTTCACGCTGATGATGCTGGGTGATGGCTTCAGCATGCGCAGCCATTTTCCCGGCGGTAATGGCACTGATAATTTCGCTTTCAATCGCACGACGGGCGGAAAAGATCTCGCGGGCCTCGCGCGCTTCCGGCTGAGCAACCATCGCACCGCGGTTGGGTTCAATGGTAACGATATGCTGAAGGGCCATGCGCTGAAGGGCCGCCTGCACGTGGTTACGGTTCGCGTTGAGCACCTCAACAATTTGCGCCTCAATCAGACGTACACCGGGCTTCAGGCGATGCTGCGCAATAGCAATGGAGAGTGCCTCAACGATACGCTGTACTTCCTGTTGCTTAGTAGTAGCAACTTTCATTCCTTACCTCAACGTCGCTGCAAACGATTACCGGTCGCATCATATCACCCAGCAGGGTCACTAAACTACCCAGTGAGGCAGACGCATCGTCAGTACCAGACCGCCTTTCCGGCCATTCTGCGCAGTGACTTCACCGTGATGGGCCAGCACAACTTTACGCACAATTGAGAGACCCAGGCCGTATCCCTTACCGGAAAGCGGAGAGTTAACGCGCACAAAAGGATCGAAAATACTCGACAGTTTGTCGGGATCGACGCCCGGCCCACGATCGCTGACGGTCAGGATCAGCCAGCCGTTTTCCTGCCACAGGCTGATTTTGACCTGCTTGCCATGTGCCGAAAAACGCAGCGCGTTGCGGATCACGTTCTCGACCGCTGAACGGATCAGCCCGGCATCCCCTTTGACCGTATAGTCAGCGCTCATATCGGTATCAAGCAAAATATCGACGCCGGGAATTTGCGCTTCATAACGCGCATCGTTCACGACCGCTTCCAGCAGGCCAAGCAGATCGAAATAGTGCTCCCCGGGCATAATTTCCTGTCCGGCCCGTGAGAGCGTCAGCAGTTCTCCGATCATTTTATCCAGCCTGCGCGCCTCTTCATCAATGCGATCCAGCGACTGGCTTATCGACGCCGGCGTCTGCCGGGCCAGGCCGGTGGCGAGCTGTAGCCGCGCCAGCGGGGAACGCAGCTCGTGCGAAACGTCATGCAGCAACTCTTCGCGAGCGCGTACCAGTACCGAAAGGCGTTCCACCATCGCATCAAAATCCCGGGCCATGGCGGAGAGCTCATCGTGACGGCGGCGCATCTGCGGGAAAAGCCGCACGGAGAGATCGCCTTTCGCTATCCGATCAAATCCGTTACGCAGCAGACGCATCGGCCGGGTCAGATTCCAGGCGAGCAAAAAGCTGAATAACAGACCACCAAAACCGGCCATGACTAACAGCGGTTCGGGCACATTAAGAAAATGTCGCTGCGGGCCTCGCCCCTTTTTGCTCTCCTGCAGTAAACGGCGAACATCGTAGCGCAACCGGTACTCTCTGCCGTCAGCGCCGTTCACCCAGGCCACTACCGCTTCGGGAAGCTCGTCCGAATCCAACTCAGGAATGCTGCGAAGCCGCTCCTGGACGGGCGCATCCACAGGCTCAACGGTGATATAACGTCGCTCGCTGGCGGGCCAGTCTGCCAGCATCGCATTGAGCGCAGGCAGACCACCATGCTTAAGTACCGAGCCCGCCGAGCTCATCTGAAGATGAACAATACGTCTTGTGGACTGGTTTTCAGGGGGTTCGTGATGCTTGCCGTAGAGAGAAAAGCCGAGCCACAGAAGCTGGCTCATCAGCAGAAAAGTCAGCCAGAAACCCAGCAAAATCTTCCAGAACAGTAATCCGCGAAAGCCAGCCGTCATCGGATGCGGTAGCCGATGCTGCGCACCGTCTCGATAGTGATGGTATCACCGGTGAGGGCAGCCAGCTTCTGACGAATATTGCTGATATGCACGTCTACGCTGCGATCGTAAGCCTCGCGCGGACGACCCAGTCCTTTTTCGGACAGTTCATCCTTGGAGACTACGCGATCGGGTGAACGCAGCAGCAAATCGAGCAGGTTGAATTCAGATGCCGTCAGAACAAAGGGCTGTTGCCGCCATTCGCTGATCCGCGTGGCCGGATTGAGCGTCAGCTCACCCCACCGGACCAGCTTGGTGCTGTCCACCGGTGGCGGCAACGCTTCCACCCGACGCAGTACGGCGCGGAGTCTGGCGACCAATTCCCTGGGATAGCAGGGCTTTGGCACGTAGTCATCAGCGCCCATCTCCAGCCCAATCACCCGATCGATATTATCTCCTTTCGCGGTCAGCATAATGACCGGCAACCTGCCCTGCTGACGAACGTGACGCAGCACGTCAATGCCGCTCATATCAGGCAGCATAATATCCAGAATCATCGCGCTGTAATCACCGGACATGGCGCCTTCAATCCCAGCTTTACCACTCAATACCAGGGAGGTTTCAAAACCTTCCGTGATCAAATACTGGCTGAGCATGGTACCCAGTTCAAAATCGTCATCGACCAGTAAAATTTTCATGCGGGCTCTCTCAGTAATTCAGGGGCTATTTTCGCCCGTCAGCGGCACAATAGCAGCTAATTTTACCCAATCCTTACAGAGTCACACTCGGCTATAGCGAAGGCATACAGGATGACGGAACGGACAGAGGTTCGTCACAGGGATGAATATGAAAGGGCTTGATGCGCCTCAACGGAAAAGCGCATCACAAAAGTGAGATGAAAATTATGTGCCGGGCTGTGCCGACACAGGCTCAGAAGACGCCGGTCGAGAGGTAGCGGTCGCCGCGATCGCAAACAATGGCAACAACCAGGCTGCCTGGCTGCATACGCGCAATTTGCAGCGCACCCGCCACGGCGCCGCCAGAGCTGACACCGCAGAAAATCCCTTCACGCTGCGCCAGGCTGCGCATGGTTTCTTCCGCTTCCTGCTGCGACATTTCAATCACCCGATCGACCAGTTCAGGCCGGTAGATGCCGGGAAGATAGGCGCTGGGCCAGCGCCGAATCCCTGGAATGCTGCTGCCTTCACTGGGCTGAAGTCCGATAACTTCAACGCCGCTGCCCTGCTCTTTCAGAAACCGGCCAACGCCGGTAATGGTGCCGGTAGTTCCCATACTGGAAACGAAATGGGTCAGCCGTCCTGCCGTCTGCTGCCAGATTTCCGGCCCGGTTGTCATATAGTGACCAAGGGGATTGTCGGGGTTATTAAACTGATCCAGTACCTTACCTTCACCCCGGACGGCCATTTCCAGCGCCATATCGCGCGCGCCTTCCATTCCCTGTTCTCGGCTGACCAGAATCAGCTCCGCTCCGTAGGCGCGCATCGCCGCCTGACGTTCCTGGCTCATATTTTCCGGCATCAGCAATCTGAGCCTGTAACCTTTCATCGCCGCGATCATCGCCAGCGCGATCCCGGTATTACCGCTGGTCGCCTCAATTAACCGATCGCCTGGCCGGATTTCGCCGCGCCCTTCCGCCTGCTGGATCATCGACAGCGCCGCGCGATCTTTAACCGATCCAGCCGGATTATTTCCTTCAAGCTTTAGCCAGACCTCACTGCCTTCTGGCGCGAGGCGCTGCAATTTAATCAGCGGAGTATTACCGATGGTATCTTCAAGCGTAGTCACGATTTTTTCCCAGAAAGGCCAGAATAACTGGCCAAAAGATCAGTTTAACGACAGGGTTTATACATCTGAACAGGCTGCCAGTCAGCGTGATAATAGCATCCGCTGAAAAGCCTTCGCATAATATTTGCCCGGCGGTTGCTCAACATTCGCCCCGTTCAGGCTTTATCTTCACTAAAAAGGCGGGGCCAGGCCGGGATTACCGGCGAAGTGACGGTGTCGGGGAACAGACCTGGTGATAAAACGTCAAACAGCATCGTCTGTGATAGTCTGCCCCGCATCCTTCCCGCCACGTATTCCCAATCCCTGTTTTACGCGCCTTGTGTTTGTCAGCGCCACGCGCAAATATCAGGCGCTCTGCGCAAAGGCAAGCTGACGTAATGGCGTTTCACCTTTATAAAGCCGCGCCTGTTGCAGCCCGAGGAACAACGATTCGCCGCGAACGGGTGCCGTTTTGGTACCCTCCACGACGGCCGTGACAGGCTCCCTGCCCCAGCCTGTCGGCTGTACGACAATCTGCCAGTAGTGCCCGCGAGGGCTGACTTCCAGCACGTCTACCGGCAATGGCGTTTCAAGGCTGTTCTGCCGGCTCACGTCGATTTCCCAGGGGCGAAGGAAGAGTTCAACGGCCCCCTGATGCGCTGGCGTATATCCCAGCGGCCAGTGGTGGGCACCAACGTGGAACTGGGAGCCATGAACTTCTGCATCAAAGCGGTTAACTTCTCCCAGGAACTCCAGCACAAAGCGGGTTGCAGGTTCGCGGAATACTTCGTCCGGCGTGCCAACCTGCTCAATATTCCCCTGGCTCATGACCACGACGCGATCGGCAACTTCCATCGCTTCTTCCTGGTCGTGCGTAACGAATACGCTGGTGAACTTCAGCTCCTCGTGCAGCTGACGCAGCCAGCGGCGCAGCTCTTTACGGACTTGAGCATCCAGTGCGCCGAAAGGTTCGTCGAGCAGCAATATCTGCGGCTCGACGGCCAGCGCACGCGCCAGCGCCACGCGCTGCTTCTGCCCGCCAGACAACTGTGCCGGGAAGCGGTTAGCCAGATGCCCCAGCTGTACCATTTCCAGCAGCTGGGTCACTTTCTGTTTAATAACGGCCGCCGACGGACGTTCACGGCGCGGCAGCACGGAGAGGCCGAAGGCGATATTGTCAAAAACGGTCATATGACGAAACAGCGCATAGTGCTGGAACACAAAACCGACCTGGCGATCGCGGGCATGGAGCTGCGTCACGTCTTTACCGTGAAAGCTGAGCCGGCCACTGTTCTGATTTTCCAGCCCCGCAATGATGCGCAGCAGCGTGGTTTTCCCCGATCCTGACGGGCCAAGCAGCGCCACCATCTGACCGGAAGGAATATCCAGGGCAATATCGTTCAGTACCTTAGTCCGGCCAAAAGATTTATTGATATTACTGATTTCAATGCTCATGATTTCCCTCCTGTTCCAGACGCTTGTGCTGGTGTTCTAACCGCCATTGCACTGCGCTTTTCACAAACAGCGTAACGATTGCCATCAGGGTTAACAGCGCAGCGGCGGTAAAGGCGCCAACGGTGTTGTAATCCTGGTGGAGTAATTCAACCTGTAGCGGCAGCGTGTAGGTTTCGCCGCGTATCGAGCCCGACACGACCGAGACCGCACCAAACTCACCGATGGCCCGGGCGTTAGTCAGCACCAGACCATAAAGCAGCGCCCAGCGAATATTCGGCAGCGTGACGCGCCAGAACATTTTCCAGCCAGAGGCGCCAAGCAGCACCGCCGCTTCATCTTCATTACTGCCCTGGCTCAGCATCACCGGCACCAGCTCACGTACCACGAAGGGGCAGGTCACAAAAATGGTGACCAGCGCCATGCCGGGCCAGGAAAACATCAACTGTATGCTCTGCGCATCCAGCCAGCTGCCCGCAGGGCCATTCACGCCCCAGAACAGCAGATACATCAGCCCCGCCACGACCGGCGAAACGGCAAAAGGAATATCAAACAGCGTCAGCAGCAGCTGACGGCCAGGAAAGTCGAAACGCGTCACCAGCCAGGCGAGCAGCGTACCGAAGACCAGGTTAACCGGTACGGTAATCAGCGCCATCAGCACCGTCAGCCAGATAGCGTGCAGCATATCGCCATCTTTAATGTTGCTGAGGCTGGCGAGCAGCCCTTCTGAAAAGGCGCTGGCAAAGATGGCAATAAGCGGCACCACCAGCAGGCCGAGCGAGATCACCATGCCCAGGGTTATCAGGATCCACTTACCCCAGTTAACCGGCTGGCGTCGGGCGCCGTTAAACGCGGTTACATCAGCCATTAGTGACCTCCAATACGACGGCCAAAGCGGCTCTGTAACGTATTAATTGCAAACAGCAGCAGCAGCGAAGCGGCCAGGATCACCGAGGCAATCGCACTGGCTGCCGGATAATCAAATTCCTGCAGCTTCACAAAGATCATCAGCGAGGTGACTTCGGTTTTCCAGGCGATATTCCCCGCGATAAAAATCACGGCGCCAAATTCTCCGAGGCTGCGGGTAAAGGAAAGTGCCGTACCTGCCAGCAGGGCTGGCGCCACCTCAGGCAACACAACGCGGCGAAAGCTTTGCCATGGCGTGGCGCCCAGCGTCTCGGCGGCTTCTTCATACTCCGGTCCCAACTCTTCCAGAACCGGCTGAACGGTGCGCACCACAAACGGAATGCTGGTAAAGGCCATCGCCACCGCAATGCCGAGCCAGGTATAAGAGACCTTGATATCAAACTGTGCCAGCCACTGACCGTACCAGCCGTTCACCGAAAACAGCCCGGCCAGCGTCAGTCCGGCTACCGCGGTTGGCAGCGCGAAAGGCAGATCCATCAGGCCATCCAGCAGAGCGCGGCCTGGAAAGCGGTAACGCGTGAGGATCCACGCCATCAGCATGCCGAAGAAAGCGTTAAACAGCGAAGCCACGCCGGCAGCCAGCAGCGTCACTTCATACGCCGCTCTCATCTGCGGCGCGGTCACCACTTCCCAGTACTGAGCCAGCGTCATCTGTGAAAGCTGCATTAACAGCGCGCTGATCGGCAGCAGCAGGATCAGACAGGTGAAAAACAGGCTGCTGCCGAGGCTCAGGCCAAAACCGGGCAGGACTCGTTTCGTTTTGCGCAACAACATTACTGACGTCCGGCCGCGAGCAGTTTGTCCAGCTCACCACCGCTGGCGAAGTGGGTTTTCATCGCCTGTGGCCAGCCACCAAAAACATCCTCAACGCGGAACAGCGAAGTCTGCGGGAATCGCGCCTGCTGTTGCGCCATCAGCTCAGGATTATTGACCCTGTAGTAGTAGCTGGTAATGATATTTTGCGCGGCCGGGCTGTAGAGATAGTTCAGATACTCTTTTGCCGCTTTTTCCGTGCCGTTGGCCTTCACGTTTTTATCGACCCAGGCCACGGGGAACTCCGCGAGAATATTGGTCTTGGGTACGACGACCTCGTATCCCTCTTTGGCATACTGATTGCGGATGTTATTCACTTCCGACTCAAAGCTTATCAGCACATCCCCCAGTCCACGTTCAACGAAGCTGGTGGTGGCACCGCGGCCACCGGTGTCAAATACCTGTACGTTCTTCAGAAACTGCATCATGAACTGTTCAGTTTTGGCGTTATCTTTACCCGTAGCTTTTTCCGCAGCGCCCCAGGCGGCGAGATAGGTGTAACGGCCATTGCCTGAGGTTTTCGGATTAGGGAAAACCAGCTTAACGTCGCCTTTGACCAGATCCTGCCAGTCCTGAATATTTTTGGGGTTACCCTTGCGCACCAGAAACGCCATGGTGGAGTAGAAAGGAGAGCTGTTGTTAGCCAGGCGCTGCTGCCAGTCGGCGGGAATAAGCTGTCCGCGATCGTGGAGAATTTGCACGTCGGTCACCTGGTTATAGGTCACCACGTCGGCCTTAAGGCCCTGCAAAATAGCCAGCGCCTGACGCGATGAACCGGCATGAGACTGTTTGATCGTCAGCTTGTCGCCGTCGTGTTGGGCATCCCACTGTTTGATGAACGGGGCGTTGAGGGCGACAAAAAGCTCCCGCGAGACGTCGTAGGAGCTGTTAAGCAGCTCGGTGGCCTGTGCGGACCCGGCCAGCATCAGCAGGAAAGCGAATCCACTTAACTTTTTTTTCACCGTTGGTAACGTCATTTTGCACCCTGAAATCCGAACCGGCTCACGCCTGAAGAGTGTTCAGTTTATGGATAAGGCTGCAAAAACCTGTAACGGTTTTATATACCGTTTGGTGATTTGGAAGTTTAAAACGCTATAAGGCTGCCCGTTACTTCATTTTTCCCCGCAGCACCCAAAATGCCCAGCTGTTATAAAACAGCGTCAGCGGGATCATTACCCCTAAGCCCACCAGCACAAAATATTGCGTGGCAGGCAGAGCCGCCGCCTCTTCCAGGCTGAGCACCTCCGGAATAAGCCAGGGATAGATGGCGAGCAAGGCCAGGCCAGAAAGCGAGATAAGCAGTAACAGAACCGCCAGCAGCGGCAGGATAAGTCTTTCGGCGCGCAGCAAAAGCGGCACTGCCACTATCAGTATGGCCACCAGCAGCAGCAGGACTTTGCCGATCGGTTGCTCCCATGCCTGCAGAAAGCGTGACGGCAGCAGCAGGCAGAGGCCGATCACCAGCACCATCATCAGCACCAGAAAAAGCGTGGCCAGCAGCCGGCATCTTTCTGCTACGTCGCCTCTGAGCCGCCAGTGTATCCAGCAACAGCCTGCCAGCAGATAGGCCGCGACGGTCGCAATCCCGCTCAACACAGTGAAGGGCGTGAGCCAGGAAAAAGCGCTGCCGGTGGTGGTACCGCTCAGAATAGTGCCTGCCAGCGCGCCCTGCAGAAAACTGACAAGGGCGGAGCTGATAATAAAAAGTACATCCAGCCGCCGCTGCGTGCGCGTTGAGGCCTGGCTGCGATACTCCAGCGCAACGGCGCGGGCGATCAACGCCAGCAGCATCGTAAAAAGCGGCAGGTAGAGCCCGGTAAGCAACTGCGCATAAGCCGCCGGAAAAAGCGCAAGCAGCCCTCCCGCCAGCAGGACCAGCCAGGTTTCATTAGCATCCCAGACCGGCAATATTGTCGCGGCGAGGTGATGGCGATCCTGCCCGGCGGGAAACCAGGCGAAAAGCATGCCGACGCCCAGATCGGTGCCGTCGAGCAGCACATACATCACCAGCGAAAAGGCCAGTACCGCAGCGGAGAGGTTGATGAGATCCGGCATATCATTCTTCCTCTTTCGCAGCGAAGTGATGATCCTTCGCCACATAACGCATGAAATAACGTAAGCCGGCCGCGAAAGCGATGAGATAAACCACTAATATCCCCGTTCCCGAGGCGATAACCCAGGCGGCAGACAGCGAGGAGACGCTCTCTTCGGTGCGTAATAATCCCCAGACCGTCCAGGGCTGACGGCCCGTTTCCGTCACCACCCAGCCAGCAAGCATGGCAATAAAGCCCGCCGGAGCCATGATTATCAGCAGTTTTAGCAGGTTATCTGAGCTGTAGAGTTTTTTACGCAGCCGCATCACCAATGCTATTGCGCTTGTTGCCAGCATCAGCACGCCCAGCCCGACCATCACCCTGAAGGCGAAAAAGACAATCAGTACGTTCGGGATCTCATCCGGCGGAAATTCACTGAGCGGTTTAATCTGCCCATGAAGGTTATGCCGTAGATAGAGCGAGCCGATCTGTGGGATCGCCAGTTCCGCAAAGTTTCGTTGCGCTGTCTGATCGGGAATCGCAAACAGCCGCATTGGCTCGCCTTCTCCTGAAGGCGGTCTGTGCCAGCTTCCCTCCATCGCCGCCAGTTTTTGTGGCTGATACCTGAGCGTGTTTTGACCATGCAGATCGCCGACAACAACCTGCAGCGGCATCAGGATAACAGCCGCCCACATGGCGAGTGAAACCATCAGTCTGGCGTCCGCTGGCTGCCGGTTTTTACGCAGGCGCCAGGCACCGACGCCCGCCACAATAAAAACCGTCGCCAGCAGGGCGGCGATCACCATATGGGCCAGCCGCCACGGAAAAGAGGGTGAACGCAGAATAGTCAGCCAGCTTTCAGGGTGGAAATTCCCGGCCTCATCCCGGAAAAAACCCACGGGCGTCTGCATCCATGAATTCGCCGCCAGGATCCAGAATGCGCTGATCAGCGCACCCACCGCCACCAGACAGGTCACCGCAAAATGGACTTTAGGGTTAATGCGATCCATACCAAATATCATCACGCCGCCCAGCGCGGCTTCCATAAAGAAAGCGACCAGCACTTCATAGAGCATTAGCGGGCCGATAATACCGCCCGCTTTATGAGAAAAGGGTCCCCAGTTGGTACCAAACTGGAACTCCATCACCACGCCGCTCACCGCCCCGACGGCGATGGTCAGGGAGAACACCTTCAGCCAGAAGCGATAGAGATCCAGATAGCGCCTCTCTTTGCGCAACAGCCAGGCTCCCTCCAGAAAGGCAAGGAACTGGGCCAGCCCCAGCGCGAAGGCGGCGAGCACAATATGCAGTCCGACGGTAACGGCAAACTGCCAGCGCGACAGCAGCAGTGCCAGTTCTGCATCAGGCATGGCTTTTCTTACCGCTGTAGCGCGTTATGGGTTTCTCAGGACTTTTTTCCATTGAGCTGCTAAAGGCGCGCAGCCCCGCCAGCAGCGGGGAAACGCCCTGCCAGAACTCTTCATCCCTGAGCAGTCTGATAATGCCGGTGATCCCCGGCGCGCCTTTTTTCTTTTCCTCCTGGGTCGCCTGGCTTAGCGCATTGACGCCGTCGGTTAACGCCATCAACAGCTGATTAAACCGCTCTGGCGGGATACGTGACAGCGCCATCATCAGCAGCGAAATATTCTGGATGGCGGACTGCGATGCGGGCCGGTTTAATCCACTGACCAGAATTTTCGCAATATCGGTGTTGGCGCATACCAGATCGTTAGCCAGCCGGAGAAAACCATGCTTGTGCAGATTCTCCAGCAGCGTGTTCAGCGCCTCGCCCGCGTCAGGTTCGGTTCGGGCAGGCGGCACATCATATTTCATACGTTCAGCCATCAAAATTTCTCCGGATGGTCGGTGTGTTCAGGCGGCAGGGTATAGCCCTGCTGCTGCCATTTTTCCTCAACGGGAAGATGGGAGAGCGGCGTACGGCTGCCGTTGCGGAAGTTATGTGGCGGCAGCGGGCTGCGCTTCAGCGAGCGATCCAGCTTCTTCATCGAAACGGCGATCTCTTTATAGGCGGGCGTATTGACATCGGGATCGTGATGATCGCCGGTCAGCCCGTTGACACCCGGTTTGCCATGGTGAATGGGGATAAACAGGATGTTCCCCTGCGCTCTTTCCGTCACCACAACGGGTACCTCCAGCGTTCCCCGGCGTGAGGTGAGAGAAACCCAGTCGCCCTCATGAAGATCGCGTTCTGCGGCCAGGTCCGGCCCAACTTCCACGAACCAGTCAGGCGAAAGGGAGAGTAACCTGCCGCCCCGCCCGCTCTGATTGGTGGACTGGAAATGTTCCAGCATTCGTCCGTTATTCAGCAGCAGATCGAATTCCGCATCGGCTTCTTCGTCAGGCGCCCGCCAGTGCAGCGGATAGAGGTTCGCTTTGCCGTCCGGGAAGGTAAACCGGTCGGTATAGAGCAGTGGCGTGTCGCGGCCATCGGCGTTGACGGGCCACTGCTGTGATTGCCACCCGCTGAGCCGGTCATAGCTGACGCCCGCAAAAATGGTGGCAATGCTGGCGGCTTCCGCCATGATCTGGCTGGGGTGGGTATAGTACCAGGGATGCCCGAGGCGGGAGGCGAGATCGGTGAGGATGGCCCAGTCCGGCCTGCTGTCACCCAGCGGCGGCATAACCTCATAGAAGCGCTGAATGCGCCGTTCAGTGTTAACGAAGGTCCCCTCTTTTTCCACGCTGGGGCAGCCTGGCAAAACCACATCGGCAAATTCGGCGGTGCGGCTCATAAAGATATCCTGCACCACCATAAACTCCAGACCGGTAAAAGCCTGATGCACTTTGGTGGAGTCCGCATCAGAAAACGCCGTCTCCTCGCCAATCACAAACATCGCCTTCAGCTTACCGGCCCAGGCATCCTGTACCATTTTGAAATTGTCCGCACCGGCCTGGCCGGAAAGCGCCTGCGCATCCACGCCCCAGGCGCTGGCCCACTTCTCGCGCACGGCCGGTTCGGTCACCTTTTCATAGCCGGGATAGACATTACTCAGACAGCCAAAATCGCTGGCACCCTGCACATTATTATGACCGCGCATCGGATAGCCGCCGGTGCCGGGACGGCCATAGTTGCCGGTTACCAGCAGCAGATTAGAGAGCGCGGTACTGGTATCCGCCCCGTGGCTGTGCTGGGTGATCCCCATCGCCCAGAGCAGGCAGATGCTGGTCGCGCGGCCAATCATTTCGCCCGCCTCTGTCAGTTCATCCACGCTGAGGCCGGTCAGCTCACTGGCATATTCCAGGGTAAACGGCGTCAGGGATTCCCGGTACGCCTCAAGTCCGTTCACTTTCTCCGCCAGGAAAGCCTCATCGGCATAGCCGTGATCGAACATATAGCGGGACATTGCCGAGGCCCAGACCAGATCGCTACCGGGTTTGATACGCAGATAGCGATCCGCCCGCTCCGCCATTTCGTTACGCCGGGGATCGACAACCAGCAGTTTCTGCCCCTGATATTTATGTGCATGTTTGATACGTGAGGCGATTACCGGATGGTTTTCAGCAATATTGCTGCCGACAACGATAATCAGCGCGGCCTTCTGTAGATCCTCAATGCTGCCCGCATCGCCGCCGTAGCCAACGGTCCGGAAAAGCCCTTCCGTCGCCGGATTCTGGCAGTAGCGGGAGGAGTTATCGACGTTGTTGGTGCCAAAGATCAGCCGGGCAATTTTCTGCGTCAGGTAAGCCTCTTCATTGCTGGCTTTGCTGGAGCCGATAAAGCCGATGCTGTCTCCGCCGTGCTGCTCACTGACAGCCCGTAAACGCGTAGCGACAAGATTGAGCGCTTCGTCCCAGCTGGCCGGGCGGAAGCGGCCATTTTCCCTGATCAGCGGCGTGGTCAGCCGCTGCGGGCTGTTGACAAAATCCCAGCCAAATTTGCCTTTCACGCAGGTTGAAATACCGTTAGCAGGCGCGTCGGCGACGGGCTGAACCTTAAGAATATGCCGGTCGCGCGTCCACATTTCGAAACTGCACCCTACACCACAGTAAGTGCATACCGTTTTGGTCTTTTTAATTTCATGCTGACGTATCGCCATATCCATCATCGAAACAGCGGTAATGGGTTCTGCGCCAATGCTGTTTTCCAGCGATTTTACGAAGTCGATCAGCGGCCTTTTCAGATCGGCGGGCATAGCGGTCAGAGGACCAGCATCAGGCTGCATGGTCTTTTCCAGCAGGGCATTACAGGGGCAGACGGTGACGCAATGTCCACAGCTGACGCAGCTGGACCCGGCGATCTCTTCACCGCCGTCCCAGAGCACACGCGGGTGTTCGCTGCGATAGTCGATGGAAAGCGTTTCGTTCACCTCCACGCTCTGGCACGCCTCCACGCAGCGGCCACAAAGAATGCACTGGTCAGGATCGTAAGTATAGAAGGGGTTGCTGTGATCTTTCTCTGCCGGTTTACGCTCGTAGGGATAGTACTGAATAGGGATATGCATATCGGCTACGGTATTGTGCAGCGTACAGTCGCCAGTGTTATGTTCGCATACCGTGCAATAAAGCTCATGACGGTTCAGCACGCGATCCATTCCTTCCTGCTGCGCGGCCTTCTCAGTCGTCCCCAGGCTGGATATCGCCATGCCCTCTTCCGCTTTCAGCGTACAGCCACGCACCAGTTCGCCATTCACTGTCACCCAGCAAACGTCGCAGGTCTGCAGCGGCGGAAGCGAGGGGTGATAGCAGACATGCGGCAGGATTTTCCCCTGCGCGGTCAGAAAATCAATAAGAGGCTGGCCAGCGCTGCCCGTCAGGGACTCGCCGTTATAAAGCAGCGTACATCTTTCTCTGGTCATTACGTTCTCTCTGCGACGACATTGCAAAAAAAGCGTCCTGGCTGAAAGGCCTGTCCCTGTTATTTTTGTAAAGTTACGTCTTTCAGCCTGGACGCTGTTTGCCGGATTGTCACGTTGTAAAGGGAGATGCGTGTCGCTCAGCCAGGTTTTCTCTGTCTGCGGCTGTCGAATCAGTTCCCTTGCGCTGTTAACCGGGGAGTACTGACGAAGGCCGTCGTCTGGCAGGTATTTGCGTTGATGACGCCGATGAACCGACCATTCAGGCGCCGGGCGATAACTAAAAACGGATAATAAAGATGGGCAACCTTATCAGCCTCACAATTTATCGCAGGCATGCCCGAACAGGTACGCACCGGCCGGTATACATGCTGAGGAAAAGTGAACTGATAAGGGAAGTAAAGGCCGGAGATAACGCGTTTGAGAATAGCAAACCCGACTGGAGATCTACTGAATCTGGAGGGCGGCGCTAATTCTACCTTGAATGGGGAAGCGCGATCGCCGCCCTCAGCATGAAATAAGCATCACGATCAGATTGTTTTCAGCCCCTGTCATCTTCAGATTCAGGCTGGCGTCTTCTGCGAGCAGGAAGACTCCCTCAAAAATCTTATTTAGTTTTATCTCAATGGGCGTCGTCATATTTTCGTCAGTATCAAACGAAGCGTACAGCGCGCTATTACGCAGCCAGACGGTGGGCGTGGAGCTGTAGGTCGCCGTCAGTAAATCCCACTCCCGATCGCTGACCAGCATATCCCGCCAGCCAAGCATTTTCATCGCCTCAAAAAAATGGGTCACGCGACGGCGATCGCTCAGGCTCTCCTGAGCGTGAGTGCCGGTGTGCCAGAGGTATTCCGCTTTGGTGTGCAGCCCGGCACGATAGCCAAGACGCCGCCCTTCGGCAATAAACCAGTTCAGTTCAGTGGCAACTGATTTTGGCAACAGCTTTTTCTTTAGCGCCGTTTCAAGCCAGCGCATAATAAATATATGCTGCTGAAGCGGGGATTTCTTTCCATTCTGCTCATATAACGCTAACGCGATCAGCAGCGACCAGGAGAAATTGCGAATATCAGGGCTAATACGGGTTTGCGTCATTTAAACAGCACTCTGTATACCGTTCCGGAAACGCTTCACTGTAATCAGGGGCGCCCGGAGGCATTCTTTATTCTTAAATCCCGCAGGAATGCGGCTCATTTTTAATTAAAATGCGCTTTTCCGGATGCAGATTTGTGTTAAGTCGTAGAATAACGCAAACAGGATTCATTCAAATTAAAAGATCGGCCTGATTATATTATTGAGAATATTCCTATTGGACCAGGATCTACTAAAACCGCCATAAAATATAGATATTGTTATTTTTATTAATCAGTTAACCTGGTTATGCTTATATTTGTACAACGCCTTAATGCCTGTACAGATACTGGCGTTTCTGTCGGATTCAGCGCCACAGAATGGCCCTCACCGTGCTTCTCTCTGATAAAATTCGCTCTCTTCTGACGAAAAATTGCCTTTCGCCAGGCTGCGAATAATAGTGTTCAGAAGCCAGAGACCAGAATTGAAATTATCGGGTAATAAACAAGAACAGGAACAAAGTTTGTTCCTGCATTACGGGAAGCAGTTAAAATGTTCTGAGCGCCCTCCTCTCCCGGCTTGAAGTTCAGAAAAGCCGGGAGAGGTATGCGCACAGGCTGGCGTCTTTGATTGTGTTTAGCGCCGCCAGATAATTTTACTGATGGTCCAGCTTTTCAGCGTATCGTCAGGCGGGATCAGGCCATCCGGGCCGTGCCATTCACCGCTAAACAGATAACTGATATGCTGACTGCCGGGCGCTTTGCACTCCAGTCCGTTGCGATCGCTACCGGTGCCCTTGCGGCAGGCCCCATACGCCTTTTGGTAAAGCTCGCTAAAGGATGTGCCGATTTTGCTGTCGCCCGATTTAACGTCGCCATCCATCACATCAATACGGCTGACGGTCGCGTCACCGGTGATTTCCATTTTCACCTGCCCATCCTTCATCGCCTGGAAGAAATTGACGACTTCACCGTTTTCACCGCGCATGCCTTTACGCAGCCGGTACTCCCCCTGTAAACCGTCGCTGAGCGCGTCCAGATCCATTGGCGTAGCGCCGTTAACCTCTCCCACGCCTTGCTCGCTTACCTCAAGATCGGCACCAAACCAGTTCAGCGGAGAGAGGCTCGACCAGGAATAGGTCAGCGGATTCCACCAGGTCGCTCCGCTACTGGCCTGGGGCGCCGTAGTGGAACTTGCACAGCCGGTCAGCAGTAACGCAGCGGCGATCAGCGCCGGGCGAACAGTTTTCATTGCAACTCCTGTCAACATAAAGACATTCAATCCGGTTGGAGTGCCAGAATGCCGAAAAGTTTACCCGCCGTTCAGTTGCGGATCAAAACAGTGACGTAAATGCGTATTGAAATTGAGATAGCACAGTGCCAGCAGGTCAAAACCGGTAAAGATAATGACGGGCAGTGAGAGTTCCGCCTCGCCGTGCCAGAGCATGACACCCTGCAGGAGTAACACAAGGAGCAGCGACAGGCAGAGCACCTGGCGCCAGGCCTGCCAGAGCCGGGGCAGCCGCTGGCGGTAGCCGGTCAGCAGCAGACCTGCCGCCGCGGGTACACCCATTACCAGACCGAACCAGAACGCGTGGGCATCGGGATAAAACAGCTCAAGCAGCGCGGAACCCTGCTCTCTTGATGCTCCCGCTGCCACAAACAACACCCAGGTGCGCGCCTGGAGCAGCAAAACGGCCCAGAAGCCCAGCGGAAGCCTCAACTGGCCGCTGGCATCATAATCGTCAGGAGAGTAGATCAGGTTCATGGTATCGGCTTCGGACAGGGGCTGGTGGACGGCCTGCACCGTCCTGTGGATTAATACTCGCGATCTTCAATCAGGCGTTTGCCCAGCAGCATGCTGTCCTGGATTTCATAATCCAGCTTTTCATAAAAGCCCAGAACAGCATCATTATCTTCACGCAACATAACGTTGAGTTTGGGACAGCCCCGGGCGATCAGCTTTTTCTCCAGCCGGTTAATCAGCGCGTTGGCAAAGCCGCGTCCCTGATAATCGGGATGGATGCCCAGATAATAAGCCGAGCCGCGATGCCCGTCGTAGCCGCCCATCAGCGTGCCCACAATTTCGCCCCCCACCACCGCGACCAGAAAAAGATCGGGGTCGTGACTGAGCTTCCGCTCTATGTCGAGTTCAGGATCGTTCCAGGGGCGGAGCAAATCGCAACGCTCCCAAAGGGTAATGACTTCTTCTAAATCTTCCTGGCTGAATACGCGAATTTCCACGGCGTTGTCCCGGATGTTAACCACAATTTGCTGATTATTACGCTTTCTTTCGCCGGCGCAACCCTCTGCGGGGATTAATGGCAAAAAAAATCGTGAAACCGCATTAGTCTGCTGAAATAAAAAGTAAAACGCTGAAATAGTTCCCTGCTCGCCACTGGCATGTTGTTACTATATAACACTAGCTTCACAGGTTGTTCAGGATGTTGTAATGAAAAAGGTTGGTTCCATGACCCCGCTTACCGCGCGCCGTCGTCTGTTACTTTCCGGCGTGGCGCTGGCGCTGATAACCGCCGGGCCTGCCAGAGCCAAACCGGAACAGGCCGAATTAAGGATCAAAAAGCCTCAGCGTAAAGCGCCTGCGGCAAAGGGTAAAAAAATCGTGATGATCGATCCGGGTCACGGTGGCATAGATCCGGGCGCGATTGGGGAAAAAGGATCGGAAGAGAAGCATGTGGTGCTTGAGATTGCGAACCATATCCGTGCGCTGCTCAGTTCTCATCCTCATATCGAAGCCCGCCTGACGCGTGAAAGCGATCATTTTATCCCGCTGGGTGAACGGGTTGAAATCGCTCACCGGCACGATGCCGATCTGTTTATGTCGATTCATGCCGATGGCTTCACCAGCCCCCAGGCGAATGGCGCATCGGTATTCGCGCTCTCAAACCGTGGCGCCAGTAGCAGCATGGCGCGTTATCTCTCAAAGCGGGAAAACGCAGCTGACGATATTGGCGGGGTAAAAGTGGCGCAAAAGGATCACTATCTGCAGCAGGTGCTGTTCGATCTCGTTCAGACAGACACCATTAAAAACAGCCTGACGCTGGGGAAGCACGTTATTAACCAGATCCGCCCGGTGCATCACCTTCACAGCCAGCAGACGGAGCAGGCCGCTTTTGCCGTGCTGAAATCCCCCACCGTCCCGTCGGTGCTGGTGGAAACGTCGTTTATTACTAATCCGTCTGAGGAGCGGCTGCTGGGCACTACCGCCTTTCGACAGAAAATTGCCAGCGCCATCGTGGAGGGCATCGTCAGCTATTTTAATGCGTTTGATGCGCACAACCGCCGCCCGGGAGGCTGAAATATGACGTATACTTCGCGCGTCATTTTTTACAGTCAGGTTGAGATATGAACGCACCCAACATCGCCCAGGTTAAGCACTATCTGCTGGCATTACAGGATCGCATTTGCCAGCAGCTGGCGGACGCTGACGGCGGCGGCACGTTTGAAGAAGATAGCTGGAAACGTGAAGGCGGCGGCGGCGGGCGCAGCAGGGTTCTGCGTAAGGGGACCATTTTTGAGCAGGCCGGCGTTAACTTTTCTCATGTGCATGGCGACACCCTGCCCGCCTCGGCCACCGCTCATCGTCCTGAACTGGCAGGCCGCAGTTTTGAAGCGCTGGGCGTCTCGCTGGTGATCCATCCTGAAAATCCCTATGTGCCAACCAGCCACGCTAACGTGCGCTTTTTTATTGCCGAAAAGCCCGGTGCTGAACCGGTCTGGTGGTTCGGCGGCGGCTTTGATATGACGCCCTATTATGGCTTTGAAGAGGACGCGGTTCACTGGCACCGCACCGCTTCCAATCTCTGCCAGCCGTTCGGTGATGAGGTTTATCCCACCTATAAGAAATGGTGTGACGACTACTTTTTTATCCGGCACCGCAACGAGCAGCGCGGCATTGGCGGGCTGTTCTTCGACGATCTCAATACGCCTGATTTTGCGACCTGTTTCCGCTTTATGCAGGCTGTTGGCGACGGCTTCCTTGCTGCCTATCTGCCGATCGTGGCGCGCCGCAAAACGCTGCCCTGGGGGGAGCGCGAACGGGAATTCCAGCTTTACCGCCGGGGCCGCTACGTGGAGTTTAATCTGGTATGGGATCGCGGCACGCTGTTCGGCCTGCAAACCGGCGGGCGTACCGAATCGATTCTGATGTCCATGCCGCCGCTGGTGCGCTGGGAATATGATTACCAGCCCGAGCCGGGCACGGCAGAAGCCGCGCTCTACAGCGATTTTCTGCCGGTCAAAGCGTGGATCTAAGCGGCAGGCCGGGTTGCCCAACCCGGCCCCGGCTTCACAGCGGTGCGGTCTGAGCCTCAACCACCGCCAGCGCCACCATATTCACAATGCGTCTGACCGACGCGATCGGCGTGAGCACGTGAACCGGTTTGGCGATCCCCATCAGTACCGGGCCTACCGTCACACCTTCTGAGCAGGAGACGCGCAGCAGGTTATAGCTTATCCTCGCGGCTTCAACGTTCGGCATAATCAGCACGTTAGCCGCCCCTTTCAGCGGACTGTCCGGCATCAGATCCTGACGAATGCTTTCCACCAGCGCCGCATCACCGTGCATTTCCCCGTCTATTTCCAGCTCCGGCGCCCGCGTTTTCACCAGCGCAAGTACCTCGCGCATTTTAGCAGCGGCGGGGGCGTCAGAACTGCCAAAGCTGGAATGGGACAGCAGCGCCACCTTCGGCTCAATGCCAAAGCGGCGAACGGTTTCCGCCGCCATGATGGTCAGTTCCGCCAGCGCCTCCGGTGAGGGATCCTCATTGACGTAGGTGTCGGCGATAAAGGTGTTGCCGCTCGGTAGCAGCAGCGCATTCATCGCCCCGGCGACCGTGACATCACGGCGAAAACCGAACACTTTTTCCACCACGTCATAATGCTCTTTATAGTCACCAATGGTGCCGCAGATCAGGGCGTCAGCCTCGCCGCGCTGAACCATAATCGCGCCAATCAGCGTCGGGTTACCAATCACCGCCCGCTGCGCCTGAGCCGGGGTGACGCCACGCCGCTTCATGATCTGGTAATAGTCGTTCCAGTAGGCTTTGAAACGCGGATCGGATTCATTATTAACGACTTCAAAATCGCGTCCGGCCTCGATCTTAAGCCCCAGTTTCTTCAGCCGCATATCAATGACGCCGGGGCGGCCAATCAGCACCGGCTTCGCCAGACCAAGACTGACCAGCTCCTGCGTGGCGTGCAGCACCCGCGCTTCTTCCCCTTCCGCCAGCACCACACGCTTCGGTTCTTTACGCGCCTGGGAAAAGATCGGCTTCATAAACAGGTTAGTTTTATAGACAAATTCGCTCAGTTTTTCGCGATAGGCCGCCATATCCTCAATGGGTCGCGTTGCCACGCCGGAGTCCATCGCCGCTTTTGCCACGGCGGGCGCGATCTGCACAATCAGCCGGGGATCGAAAGGCTTCGGAATAAGGTAGTCAGGGCCGAAGGCAAGCTCCTCGTCACCATAGGCCGTGGCCACCACATCGTTCTGCTCTGCCAGCGCCAGCTCGGCAATGGCGTGAACGGCAGCCAGCTTCATCTCTTCATTAATCGCCGTGGCCCCCACATCAAGCGCCCCGCGAAAGATAAACGGAAAGCAGAGCACATTGTTGACCTGGTTTGGATAGTCAGAGCGTCCGGTACAGATAATCGCATCCGGACGGACTTCCTTCGCCAGCGGCGGCAGAATTTCAGGCTCCGGATTCGCCAGCGCCAGGATCAGCGGATCGCGGGCCATTTTTTTGACCATCTCAGGCGTCATCACCTTCGGCCCCGAACAGCCGAGGAAAATATCGGCCTCTGCAATAACCGCATCCAGCGTGCGCTTACCGTTATCTTTGATGGCATAGGCCGCTTTGGTTGTCGCCATATTCTCATCGCGGCCCTGATAGATAACGCCTTTAGAATCACAGACGGTAATGTTGTGCTTCTGCATCCCTGACGCCACCAGCAGATTCATACAGGCGATGGCCGAGGCGCCCGCGCCGGAAACCACAAGGCGCACATCCGCAATATTTTTCCCCACGACGCGCAGTCCATTCAGGACGGCGGCGGTACAGATAATCGCGGTACCGTGCTGATCGTCATGGAAAACGGGAATATTCATGCGCTCCCGCAGCGCCTGCTCGATGTAAAAGCACTCCGGCGCCTTGATATCTTCGAGGTTGATGCCGCCAAAGGTTGGCTCCAGCGCGGCGATGATATCGATAAGTTTGTCCGGGTCCATCTCGTTGACTTCAATATCAAAGACGTCAATGCCCGCAAACTTTTTAAATAAAACCCCTTTCCCTTCCATAACCGGTTTACCGGCCAGCGCGCCGATATTACCCAGGCCCAGCACTGCCGTTCCGTTAGA
This sequence comes from Pantoea sp. IMH, assembly GCF_000599885.1. Classification (GTDB taxonomy): domain Bacteria; phylum Pseudomonadota; class Gammaproteobacteria; order Enterobacterales; family Enterobacteriaceae; genus Erwinia. The sequence continues at coordinate 528,729 of NZ_JFGT01000002.1, forward strand.
GATCACCGCAACCAGATTTCCGCGAGCGGTATATTTATGCGCGGCCAGTGGATCGGCGGCGATTTCAAGACAGGGCGCCGCCACGCCGGGAGAATAAGCGAGCGCCAGATCGCGCTGGGTTGCCAGAGGTTTGGTCGGTGAAACCTGAATTTTGCCGGGAACGGGGTACTGATGAAAATCGAGCGCGCTCTGCTTAAGCTGTTCGTCCATTGTCAGGGTCCTTTCGTTTTTTTTCAGAATAAAGCAGGTCAGTATAGGAGCCTGCCGTGCGACAAAAACTTGAAGCGGTCCAAAGAATTGAGAGTTAACGCGCTGCTGCGCAGTAATTCACTGATGATAAAAATGACGCGGTTAAGGCATTTGCAAAGCCACTTTCCACATGCCTTAACAAAATAAAGGCGCTAAACGGCAAAGATCAAAAGAGGAAAAGAGGTAAAAGTGGTGTGAGTTATCTTGCTTTAGGGGGTTCCATCCCGTAATGCTCAAGAACTGCTACACTTTCAGGTGCCGCAAATTTTGCGTTGCGCGATCCACTCATTGGGCGAACCCATTGCAACAATCAGAGAAAACGCATTCCCATTACAGGACGTCTGATGCAATGTTTGGCCTGAGAACAGACTACCGTGTCGGCCAGCTTTGACGTCACTTCTGAACCTTTCCCGGCAGATGTCGGGCGGTTGTTGTTGCCGGCTTTCAGCCCCAGCGCACCGGGCGAGAGTTACGCCATTCATGACAGCCTCAGGGCCAGAGTGACCGCCACGGTTATATTTGCTTTGCAGATTGCATATCAAGGAGCCATGAGATGAACCAGCTAGAAGCACTGAAACAATACACCACCGTGGTGGCTGACAGTGGCGATATCGAATCCATTCGTAACTACAACCCCGAAGACGCCACCACCAACCCGTCTCTGATCCTGAAAGCCTCCGGCCTCGATTCCTACAAGCACCTGATCACCGACGCCATCGACTACGCGAAAAAGCAGGGTGGCAGCAAAGAAACGCAGATTATTAACGCCAGCGACAAAGTTGCCGTCAATCTGGGCATGGAAATTCTGAAAAGCATTCCGGGCCGCGTCTCTACCGAAGTGGATGCCCGCCTCTCCTTTGACCGCGGCATGTGCGTCACCAAAGCTGAAAAGCTGGTGAGAATGTATGAAGATAACGGCATTGACCGTTCGCGTATCCTGATCAAGCTCGCTTCCACCTGGGAAGGCATCCGCGCAGCGGAAGAGCTGGAGAAAAACGGTATCAACTGTAACCTGACGCTGCTCTTTTCCTTCGCCCAGGCCCGCGCCTGTGCCGAAGCGGGCGTCTTCCTCATCTCTCCGTTCGTGGGACGCATCTACGACTGGTATAACACCCGTAAGCCGCTTGACCCTTACAACGTGGATGAAGATCCAGGTGTGGTTTCCGTGCGTAACATCTATGAGTACTACAAGCAGCATCGCTATAACACGGTAATTATGGGCGCCAGCTTCCGTAAAACGGAACAGATCATCGCGCTGGCTGGCTGTGACCGTCTGACTATTTCGCCTGACCTGTTAAAACAGCTGCAGGCCAGCGACGCGCCGGTAGAACGTAAACTTACGCCGTCCACGCAGGGCTTCCACCAGCCAGCCCCTATGTCTGAACCTGAGTTCCGCTGGGAACATAATCAGGATCCAATGGCGGTAGAGAAACTGGCCGAAGGTATCCGTCAGTTCGCCGTTGACCAGCAGAACCTGGAAAACGTGCTGGCCGCCCGACTGTAGCCCATTCCTGAACGGGCGGAGCCAATCCGCTTTTGCGTGTTAAACCAAAAGCGGCTCATGGCGTGATTAACCGCCCGTTTTATCCCACCAAACTCAGGGAGAAATAGATGTCTTCACGTAGAGAACTGGCTAACGCCATCCGTGCGCTCAGCATGGACGCCGTCCAGAAAGCAAATTCCGGCCACCCGGGCGCCCCGATGGGCATGGCCGATATCGCTGAAGTGCTGTGGCGCGATTTTATGCATCACAACCCGACCAACCCCGCCTGGGCCGATCGCGACCGCTTTATTCTTTCCAACGGTCATGGATCGATGCTGCTGTACAGCCTTCTGCACCTCACCGGCTACGATCTGCCGATCGAAGAGCTGAAAAACTTCCGTCAGCTACACTCTAAAACGCCAGGCCATCCGGAAATCGGCTATACCCCCGGCGTGGAAACCACCACCGGTCCGCTGGGCCAGGGTCTGGCTAATGCCGTCGGCCTGGCAATTGCGGAACGTACGCTGGCGGCGCAGTTCAACCGCCCCGACCATGACATCATCGATCACCATACCTACGTCTTTATGGGTGATGGCTGCCTGATGGAAGGGATTTCGCATGAAGTCTGTTCGCTGGCCGGTACGCTGGGCCTCGGTAAGCTGATCGGCTTCTACGATCACAACGGTATCTCGATCGATGGCGAAGTCGAAGGCTGGTTCAGCGACGATACCGCGAAGCGTTTTGAAGCCTATAACTGGCACGTGATCAGCGAAGTAGACGGCCATGACGCCGATGCGATCGCGAACGCGATTAAAGAAGCGCAGAGCGTGACGGATAAACCTTCCCTGATCATCTGCCGTACCACCATTGGTTTCGGTTCGCCGAATAAAGCGGGTAAAGAAGAAGCACACGGTGCGCCGCTGGGTGAAGAAGAGATCGCGCTGACCCGCAAGCAGCTGGGCTGGAATTACCCGCCATTCGAAATTCCACAGGACATTTATGACCAGTGGGATGCGAAAGAAGCGGGCCAGAAGTACGAACAGGCCTGGAACGAGAAGTTTGCGGCGTATAAAACGGCTCACCCGGAGCTGGCAAACGAATACGCCCGCCGTATGAATGGCGGTATGCCGGAAAACTGGGAGCAGGAAACGCAGAAATTCATTGAAGAGCTGCAGGCTAATCCGCAGAAAATTGCCAGCCGTAAATCTTCCCAGAATACGCTGGAGGCCTGGGGTAAACTCCTGCCTGAACTGCTGGGCGGTTCCGCCGACCTCGCGCCAAGCAACCTGACCATCTGGTCTGGCTCCAAACCGCTTAACGAAGATCAAGCCGGTAACTATATCCATTACGGCGTGCGCGAGTTCGGGATGACGGCCATTGCCAACGGCATCGCCCACCACGGCGGGTTTGTGCCTTATACGGCCACCTTCCTGATGTTTGTGGAATATGCGCGTAACGCCGTGCGTATGGCCGCGCTGATGAAAGCGCGTCAGATTATGGTCTACACCCATGACTCCATCGGTCTGGGCGAAGATGGTCCTACGCACCAGCCGGTCGAGCAGATTGCCAGCCTGCGCGTGACGCCAAATATGAGCGTCTGGCGTCCTTGCGATCAGGTGGAGACGGCTGTGGCCTGGAAACATGCCATTGAGCGTCATCACGGTCCAACGGCCCTGATCCTCTCCCGTCAGAATCTGGCGCAGCCTGAGCGCACCAAAGCGCAGCTGGAAAACATTTCCCGCGGTGCTTACGTGCTGAAAGATTGTGAGGGCACGCCTGAAGTGATCCTGATTGCAACCGGTTCAGAAGTGGAAATCACTCTGGGTGCGGCGGATAAACTTTCAGCCAACGGCCATAAAGTTCGCGTTGTTTCCATGCCGTCAACCGATCTGTTTGATAAGCAGGATGTGGGCTACCGCGAGTCGGTCCTGCCCTCCACCGTCACCGCCCGTGTGGCAGTGGAAGCCGGGATTGCCGACTACTGGTATAAGTATGTCGGTCTGAACGGTGCCATCGTCGGGATGACCACCTTCGGTGAATCCGCGCCGGCAGGAAAACTGTTTAATGAGTTCGGCTTTACGGTCGAGAACATTGCCAGCCACGCTGAGAAGCTGCTTAAGCCTCACTGATTGCAGTAAAGCCCGGTCATCTCCGGGCAAAAAAAACGCCCTCAGGGGCGTTTTTTTATGGCGCGATTTCCACACTTGCCGTGGGTGCCACAGGCGCTTTTTTGCTGGTCCAGAGCATGGGCCAGTCATCGCTGCCGTGCCACGCATCGCAGGTGCTTTCCTCCACATATTCTGCCAGCACGAATTCCCGTCCGGTATATTGCCAGCGCGTCGCCAGGCCACAATCTCCAATCCCTCTGCCTTTGCTGTAGGTCAGCAGCTGGCTCTGGCTGACATCATACTCCGCGTTCACCAGTTCAAGCAGTTTTTCCGTCCGGCCGGGCGGCACAAAGGGGAGCGTTAGCGTAATGCCTTTCGCAACGTAAGGCAGGGTGCGGGTTACTTCAAACGCCAGATCGATAACGTTATACGCGCCCATTTCACAACTGACCAGCAGCAGCGCCTTCTCATCCGTCAGAGGGGCGACGCTGACGACCCGACGCTGGGGATCCAGCGAACATTCATCGGTATTGATGCGCCAGGTGCCATAATCGATCAGGCCCGTGGTTTCATCGCGCGTCAGCGCCAGCGGCGGACGGCGCGGCGAAGTGATAAGCGGAACAGCAGGTTCCGGCGGCACATCATAGGCGCCGCGTTCACCGCGTTTCACCCAGGCACTGATGCTGTTAACCCTTCCCTGAACATCATCCATCAGCAGCAACGCAGCTTTCATTCCCTCAAGGGAGATGACCGCGGCTGGCCGGTAAAGGAGCTGAATATTATCGGCTTCCATCACCTGCATCAGAAACTCATCAATGGAGATGGCATGGCTGGTGGTCAGATGATGCGGTTTGACCTCCCAGTGTTTGAGATCCAGCTTAAGCCGCTGCCCGTCCAGCAGCAGGTTGTCTTTCAGAGGTGCGCCTTTCAGCTCGCCGGTATAGCGATTGCCGTAGTCGATACGCAGTTGGGAACGATCGTCGATGCCCGCATGGCGGCTGATGGTCATCACCAGGCTATTATCGCCGGGAAAATTACGCGCGACGCAGTAGTTCTGATTGTTACAGGTAACCTGCCAGTCAGAAAACGTTTTCTGTAAGGGTTCAGCGTACAAACACGCGGAGAATAACAACAGAAAAAGAGGGGCCAATTTATTCCAGTAAGACATTGCTAACCTGATTCCCCGAATGGCATAGAGTAATAATAATAACGCAATGGTCTCGCATAAGGAGGAATTTATCAATAAAGACCACATGGACAGGGCATGGCTGAGGTAAAAAAGCCTGGCGATGGCGAGTGAGGGCCGGCCTTCTGTGAGCCATCTTCTTGCCTCTCTCAGGTTGACTCAATAAGATTAATCGGACATACCTACGGCAAAATTTATTTAATGCATGCCGGTTGCCCCTTATCTTCCCCTTGGTGTTAATACAACCGGATAAGCGAAAATCGACCATAAAATAGCGTTACACCGGCGATAGTGTGACAGCGATCACTATTATTATGAAACATATCATTGATAGACGTCATAGACTGCATTACTTCTCCCAGAGAGTGAAAATGGCGCTATTTTCTCATTAAATTAGCGCATTTTTGCAGCCAGAATGCCATTAAAACCATACTACTTATGAGGTTGAACGCCGGTAAGATAAAATCATTGCTGAACAGAGATTATTAATATTCATTTATTGATCTTATTATCAACACGCATGGCGACACTATTTTATTAACATGCAGCATTATCATTCCCAAATGAGCGCGCCTATTCTTTCTGGCTAAAAGTTGCGTGCTATCGCCATTAAGCAGTGCAGCGCTATTAGTCATTTTATTTCAGGTATTAAAGAATAAATTTTGTTAATGCCATTAACGCATGCTGGCCTGACAGAGAGTATAAAATAACGGTGTGTCTGCCTGCACCGAAGCCGGTAATCAGTACCTGCGCTGGGGAAGAAGAGATCTGGCGGGAGCCAGATCCCGTAACGCGCCCTGTCAGGTCAGGCTCAGCCAGCCTTCAATTAAGGCGTGCTGCATCAGCATAACGGTTTTGCCGTCTTTGATCTGGCCCGTTTTTATCATCGCCCAGGCCTGAGGAAAGGGAATTTCCATTACGTCAATATCCTCATCCTCAACGCCGCCGCCAGCGTTAGCACGCAGCGTGTCATTATATTCGGCAGCGAAAAAGTGAATAAGCTCAGTCACGCCACCCGGTGACATATACATCTCGTAGAGCTTTTCAACGTCGCCTACCGCATATCCCGTTTCCTCTATCGCTTCCTTGCGGATACATTCTTCCGGGGAGTCATCATCAAGCAGTCCCGCGCAGGCTTCGATTAACATGCCATTTTCGTTGCCGTTAACCCAGGTGGCGATGCGGAACTGACGGGTAAGGATGATGCTGTTCTTTTCACGGTTATAGAGCAGAATCGTTGCCCCATTGCCACGATCGTACACCTCTCGCCGGTGACGGAGAGTGGTGCCATCTTTGGTGGTGAGATCGTAGGTGAAATTACGCAGAACGAACCAGTTTTCCGACAGGATTTTATTTTTAATGACTTCGATTTTGGCTGACATACAGGCTCCGTTGCGTTTTCAGGAGCCTGTCATCATAAAGTGCACGTGAGGGGAAAACTATCCGAAACTGGCGAAACATCGGCCGGTTTACTGCACTCCTGGCAAGAAAAAGGCGGCCAACGGGCCGCCTCAGCGTATGACTGTTTCTTTACTCAGAACGGGGTTCCAGCGAAGGTGCCTCGTCATGCTCCGTCTGCGCCACGGCATTGACGCGCTTACGTACGCCGAACCAGCCCAGAAACAGGAGCAAAGCGATCAGCGGAACGGACGCTATGGTATAGGTGCCGTTCGGGTAGTCAAAGGCCATCAGCACGATGACGCTGGCCAGAAACAGCAACGTCAGCCAGGAAGTAAAGGGTGCCCCTGGCAGCTTGAAGCTGACATCTTCCGCCCGGCCTTCTTTGATCGCCTTACGCAGACGCATCTGACAGATCATGATAAAGGCCCACGAAGTGATGATGCCGAGCGAAGCCATGTTAAGGACAATTTCGAAGACGCGTGAGGGAACAATATAGTTAAGCCAGACGCCGATCACGTAGACGCCGACGGTGACCAGAATGCCCATATAAGGCACCTGCTGCCCGCTCATTTTTGACATAAACTTCGGCGCCGAGCCGCCCATCGACATCGAGCGAAGAATGCGGCCCGTGCAGTAAAGCCCGGAGTTAAGGCTGGAAAGCGCGGCGCTCAGCACCACGATATTCATAATGCTGCCCGCATAAGGCACACCGAGCTTAGAGAAGAAGGTCACAAACGGACTTTCGCCAGCCTGATAGGCATTCCATGGCAGCAGCAGCACCAGCAGCACCACCGATCCCACATAGAAGAGGCCAATACGCCAGATCACGCTGTTGATCGCCTTTGGCAACATGGTTTTTGGATCCTTGCATTCGCCCGCCGCCGTTCCCACCAGCTCGATGGAGGCAAAAGCGAACACCACGCCCTGAACCAGCACCAGCGCCGGTAGCAGTCCATGCGGGAAGAAGCCGCCGTTATCGCTGATCAGATGAAAACCGGTGGTATTGCCGTCGAGCGGCTTGCCGCTGCCGAGAAAAACCACGCCCACCACCAGGAAAACGACGATGGCCAGCACTTTAATCAGCGCAAACCAGAACTCCATTTCAGCGAACCATTTTACGCCAATCATGTTCATCGTACCGACAATCGCCAGCGCGCCAAGCGCAAAGACCCATTGCGGTACGTCGCCAAACGCGCCCCAGTAGTGCATGTAGAGCGCCACCGCGGTGATGTCGACAATGCCGGTCATCGCCCAGTTGACGAAGTACATCCAGCCCGCCACGTAGGAGGCCTTCTCGCCAAGGAACTCACGGGCGTAGGAGACAAAACTGCCGCTGGAAGGACGATGCAGTACCAGTTCGCCCAGCGCGCGGAGGATAAAAAAGGAGAAGATGCCACACACTAAATAGACGATGGCCAGCGCGGGGCCTGCCATCTGCAGGCGTCCGCCCGCGCCGAGAAACAGCCCTGTTCCGATTGCGCCGCCGATAGCAATCATCTGAACGTGACGATTATCCATCGCTTTTTGATAGCCGGAATCATGAGAATTTAACCAACGTCTTCTTGCCGCGCGCTTGTCGCTCGCCGCTGTTTTATCAGCTTTCATTTTCTGTCCTGTTTATCCTGTCCAAAGTGGTACGGTCGCCCCGCCAGGGCAGCCGGAGTCAGATAGCCAACCAAACGATTGCGCTTCAGCACAAACGTCCGGGCAACACTCCCCTTTCTGTCATTATATTCTTGTGAAAAGGGAAAAATCGCGGCGATGCATCCTACCCGTTTCCCCTTTCTGACGCAAAAACTGTTACGCGAAACAGGCAAGGTTTTGCTTACAAAAAGAGAATGCGCGGGCAGGTTATGAGCGTCCGGGGAGTAACGGTTTCAGGCTAAACAGGAAAATGATGCAGACGTTCACCACAAGCCGCATTTTGGGGCCGTTTGCCGGCCTGAGGAAACGTTATCTCCCCTGCCCGTTCCAGCGTGTCGTGCGATACCGCCAGGCACCGCCACCGAAACCGTCAGGGACTAAGCCCCTGACTTGCCGTATTCATCCGCCGACAAAAGGTGATCCTGGTCTGGGTCAGTATTTTATGCGCGCTTTAGCGCTATACTCGGCAGCCTGTTGCCTGAGGGATAAATGATGATGAAGCGCTCTGTGACCAGCAGTCTGGCCCGCGCCCTGTTTGCAATTGCACTGCTTTCCGTTCTCTCTACCGGCCTGGCGATGCTGACGCTTTCGGCCAGCCTGCGCGATGCTGAAGCGGTCAATATCGCCGGCTCGCTGCGCATGCAGAGCTATCGTCTGGCCTGGGATGCCAGCACCGGTTCAGCCGAGCTGACGAAGAATATCCAGATCTACCACCAGTCGCTTGATGCGCCTGCGCTGCGCGCGCTCGATCGCCGCTACGTCCCCTCCAGCGTCCGCGAACGCTACCATGAGCTGCTGAGTTCCTGGCAAAAGCTTCGCCCCGATCTGGCGGCGGGCAATACCCTTTATTACCGGCAACATGTTTCTCAATACGTGGCGCAGATCGATCGCTTTGTGCTGGCACTCCAGCACTGGGCTGAACTGAAAATGCTGCTGGTTGCCGGTACGAGCGTGCTGGGGTTTATCGCCATCGCCGCGCTGGTCTTCTGGACGCTACGCTCGGTCAGACGGCAGGTGGTGCTCCCGCTCAATAAACTGGTGAGGGCCAGTCACGAAATCGAACAGGCCAATTTCCACCCCGGACCGCTGGATGTCGGGCTGGAAAACGAACTGGGGGTGCTGGCCCGCGCCTTTACCCGAATGTCATCCGAGCTGGAAAGGCATTACCACCACCTTGAAGATGCCGTTAAAGAGAAAACGCAGGATCTCCGGCAGGCTAACCGGCGGCTGGCGTTGCTCTACCGCTGTTCTGAAATGCTCAGCAGTCATATCAACAGTGCGCAAGCCTATCCTCAGGTGCTTGAGCGCATGCTTCAGCACGAAGCGCTGCACGCTATCTCCCTGACTGCGCCTCCGCAATGGGAAGTGACGGTTGGTGAGCCGGATGACCAGCTTCCCTGGCAGCGCCTTCAGCTTGATCCTGCGGCAGGCGCTCAGGCTGGCGAGCTACGCTGGCAGGCAACGCGCAGTGAACCTCAGCTTATGCAGGGGTTCGCCACTTTGCTGGCACGCTCGCTTCAGCTTGAGCGCGCCCAGCATAAGGTGCAGCATCTGCTGTTAATGGAGGAGCGCGCCACCATCGCCCGCGAACTGCACGACTCTCTGGCGCAGTCGCTGGCCTACCTGCGTATCCAGCTGGCCCGACTGAAACGGGTGGTGAGTGAAGATGCGGCGCCCGCCCGCGCCATCGTCAGTGAAATCGATCGGGCGCTCAGTGAGGCAAATCGTCAGCTCAGAGAGTTACTGACAACCTTCCGTCTCTCTATCGAACCGGCAGATTTACCCACCGCGCTGGAGCAGGTGATCGCCCCGCTCCGTCAGCAGACTCGCGCCGCTATCCTGCTGCAAGGTCAGCCAGCCGGACAGCATCTGGAGGCGCAAAAACAGGTACACGTCCTGCAAATCGTGCGCGAAGCGCTGCTTAACGCCATACGGCATGCCGAAGCAACCCAAATTGTCGTTCATTGTGGCCTCAATGCGCAGGGAGAAAACTGCATTGAGATAAGCGACGATGGCAAAGGGCTCGCCGATCCTGAAAGCCCGCCTGGCCACTACGGCCTGATGATTATGCATGAACGTGCAGCCAGCCTTAACGGACGACTTGTGGTCAGCGCGCCGGAAACGGGCGGGACAAGGGTGTCGCTTTTCTTTCCCGGCAACTGAAAGCGCTGCGCCGTCGCCGGGAAATAGGGAAAACAGTGATTAACCCTGCGGGTTAATCTTGCAGGATAATTTACATTTTCTCCTTATTTCCTCCACGATTCTTCACAGTGCAGCGGGTAGAGTGGAGAGCTGACAACACGGCGTCAATAAACGACTAAAAATGAGAGTGAACCGAGTATTTCTGGCGCGCCGGGCAGCGGCAAGCGTTGATTTCTTTCAGAGTGACTGAGCCGGGAGCATAGCGTCAATGGCAAACTTCTTTATCGATCGTCCTGTTTTTGCCTGGGTGATCGCGATTTTACTTTGTCTGACCGGCATGCTGGCTATTTTTTCCCTTCCCGTCGAACAATATCCCGATCTCGCACCGCCTAACGTGCGTATCAGCGCGAATTATCCCGGCGCCTCTGCCGAAACGCTGGAAAACACGGTCACCCAGATCATTGAACAGAATATGACCGGGATCGACAACCTGATGTATATGTCCTCCCAGAGCAGCAACACCGGGCGGGCAACCATCACGCTGACCTTTGTGGCGGGCACCGATCCGGATGAGGCGCGTCAGCAGGTGCAAAATCAGCTGCAAACCGCGCTGCGTAAGCTGCCTCAGGATGTCCAGTCACAGGGCGTGACCGTCACCAAAACCGGGGATACCAATATCCTGATGGTGGCCTTCGTGTCGACAGACGGTAGTATGGATAAACAGGATATTGCCGATTACGTCGCCAGTCACGTTCAGGACCCGTTAAGCCGGATTGATGGCGTGGGCCAGGTTGATGCTTACGGTTCTCAGTACGCCATGCGTATCTGGCTCGATCCCAACAAGATGATTAACTATGCGCTGACCACGTCCGATATCGTGGCCGCCATCCGTTCCCAGAACAGCCAGGTGGCGGTGGGTCAGCTTGGTGGGCTGCCGGCCCTCGATCGACAGGCACTCAACGCCACGATTAACTCCCAGTCTTTACTGACTACGCCAGAAGCCTTCAGCAATATCACGCTCAGAGTGAATCAGGACGGTTCAGAAGTGACGCTTGGACAGGTGGCGCGCGTCGAGCTTGGCGCGGAGCAATATGATTACCTCAGCCAGTATAACGGTCAGCCTGCCTCCGGGTTGGGCGTCAAACTGGCATCCGGCGCCAATGAACTGCGGACCGACGAACTGGTGCGGGCGCGAATTAAGGAGTTAGCCGCCTATTTTCCGCCTGGGCTGAAAGCGGAGATTGCATACGAGACCACGCCTTTCGTTAAAGCCTCGATTGAGGACGTCGTCAAGACGCTGATCGAAGCGGTGGTTCTGGTGTTTGTGGTGATGTATCTGTTCCTGCAAAACTTCCGCGCCACGCTGATCCCGACCATTGCCGTTCCGGTGGTGCTGCTTGGCACTTTTACGGTCCTCTCGCTCTGCGGCTTCAGCATTAATACCCTGACGATGTTCGCCATGGTGCTGGCAATCGGTTTGCTGGTGGATGATGCCATCGTCGTGGTGGAGAACGTCGAACGCATCATGAGCGAGGAAGGGCTCTCGCCGAGGGAAGCGACGCGCAAGTCGATGGGGCAGATTCAGGGCGCGCTGGTAGGGATCGCGCTGGTGCTCTCTGCCGTCTTTATCCCCATGGCGTTCTTCGGCGGCACAACGGGCGCCATCTACCGGCAGTTCTCCATTACGATTGTCTCGGCAATGGTGCTGTCAGTGCTGGTTGCCGTTATCCTCACGCCGGCCCTTTGCGCCACGCTGCTTAAACCGCTGGCGAAGGGCCAGCATCACGGCAGACGAGGGTTCTTTGGCTGGTTTAACCGCATGTTTAACCGTAACGCTGAGCGCTATGAGCGCGGCGTAGGGCGAATCCTGGCGAAGGCGGGACGCTGGCTGCTGCTCTACGTGGCGATCATTGGCGGCATGGCGCTGCTGTTTTTACATCTGCCGACCTCCTTTCTGCCGCTGGAAGATCGCGGCGTCTTCACCACCCAGATCCAGCTGCCACCCGGTTCCACCCTGCAGCAGACAGCGAAAGTGGTCAACGAAGTGGAGCGCTATTATCTGACGCAGGAGAAAGCGAACGTGCTTTCCGTTTTTTCCACTATCGGCGCCGGTCCTGGCGGTAACGGACAGAACGTCGCCAGGATGTTTATCCGCCTTCAGCCCTGGCAGGCGCGTAAGGAAGCGGAGAACAGCGCTTTCGCCATTATTGAACGCGCAACGAAAGCGTTCAGCCGCATTATAGAAGCGCGCGTTATTGCCAGCAGCCCGCCCGCCATCTCGGGAATGGGTAACTCATCAGGGTTTAATTTTCAGCTGGAGGACCATGCCGGACTGGGCCACGATGCGCTGATGGGAGCAAGGGACCAGCTGCTGACCGCTGTGGCGCAGGAACCGTCGCTGACGCGGGTTCGCCATAACGGCCTGGATGATACGCCGCAGCTGCGGATTAACGTCGATCAGCGTAAAGCGCAGGCGCTGGGCGTGTCGATTGACGATATCAATAACACGCTGCAAACCGGCTGGGGTTCGACTTACGTTAATGACTTTCTCGATCAGGGACGCGTAAAAAAGGTTTATGTGCAGGCGGCCGCGAAGTATCGCATGCTGCCCGATGACATCAGTAAGTGGTATGTGCGCAATAACAGCGGCGGCATGGTGCCCTTTACCGCTTTTGCTACCACCTCGTGGGAGACTGGCTCTCCCCGTCTGGAACGCTACAACGGCTACTCATCCGTCGAGATCGTTGGCGAGTCCGCTGCGGGCGTCAGTACCGGCACGGCTATGGCGATAATGGAAAATCTGGTCAGTAAACTGCCAACCGGATTTGGCCTGCAATGGACCGGCGCATCCTATCAGGAGCGGATGTCGGGCGATCAGGCGCCGGCGCTCTATGCAATTTCGCTGCTGGTGGTTTTCCTCTGTCTGGCCGCGCTGTATGAAAGCTGGCCGATCCCTTTCTCGGTGATGCTGGTGGTGCCGCTGGGCGTCATTGGGGCGCTGACTGCAACCTGGCTGCGTGGCCTTGAAAACGATGTCTATTTCCAGGTAGGGCTGCTGACGGTTATCGGATTAGCGGCCAAAAACGCCATTCTGATTGTTGAATTTGCCAACGATCTCAACCGTCAGGGCCGCGATCTGGGTGAAGCGACGCTGGAGGCGTCCCGCCAGCGCTTACGACCAATCCTGATGACGTCGCTGGCTTTTATTTTCGGCGTATTGCCTATGGCAACCAGCAGCGGCGCGGGTTCGGGCAGCCAGCACGCCGTCGGCACCGGCGTGATGGGTGGGATGATTTCCGCCACGATACTGGCCATTTTCTTCGTCCCGCTCTTTTTTGTGCTGGTGCGCCAGCGCTTCCCGTTAGAGGTGAAGCCGATCACAAAATAAAAAAAGGCAGCCGGATGGCTGCCTTCACTAATTTGGTCTGCGGTAGGTCAAGCTTGTTGATTGTGTCGTCGAGCTTTTCTTTTTTTGAATGTGTTACTTACGGGCTAACATCGCTTCAATAAAGTCCTTCCAGTTCCCCAGTTCTGTATCAATCATGGTACACCTCGCTTTGCTGTGTCGCTATTATAGGATTAATCCTAATGCAAAGTGAATATCTTTCGCTCATCTCAGACGTATCAAATGACCCGCAAAATGTGGATCTGTGTGGCAGGCCACAATTTCAGGCTGGTTCAGCGTCTGATAAGCGAGCAGAAAAGGGATACAGAAGTGCGTTTACAGGGCGCACAGCGCAGAGCCTGGCTTTTTGCTGATGGGGAGTTAGTGCGTGGCTTTAGATGAAAAGGAAGGGAGTCTCAGGGGGTGTCTGTCCCCCTGATATGCGCGCTATTTCAGGACGATCACTTTATCGTAGCCGCCACTTTCACTGTCAATATGCGTTTTGGCGTCGGGATGGTCTCTCAGTACCGCCTCGACGATACGGTTAAACGCATCACAGCGGCTCTCTTTTTTTCTGGCAATCACAATGGTCGACTGTGTCTCATCTACCGTGTGTGCGGCAGATGGTTGCATATAGTTCACGGGGTTCTCCTTATATCGTTTTCTCTGGGTGATATCCTCGCCTTCCCTGCTGCCTCACAGGCGCATCCGTTGTAGACTAACCGCCTGAACAGTATCGAATATAGTTGAAACCCATAAAAAACAGAAGGGAACCCGTTATGCTGACGATGTACGGCATCAAAAACTGCGACACCATCAGGAAGGCGCGCAACTATCTGGAAGCTAACGATGTTGCTTATCAGTTTCATGATTACCGTGCCGACGGGCTGGATGCGGCGCTGCTGCAGAAATTTATCGACAACCTCGGCTGGGAGCCGCTTCTTAACACCCGGGGTACGACATGGCGCAAGCTGAGCGAAGAGACACGGAGCGCGGTAAAGGATGCGGCAAGTGCGGCGGAACTGATGCTCGCGCAGCCCGCCATCATCAAACGCCCATTGCTCTGCCGCGCCGACGGCTCTATGCTGCTGGGTTTTAATGAAGCCAGTTACGCGTCCTTTATTATGGAGAAGTCCTGATTATGTTCTGTCCGGTCATTGAGCTGACGCAGCAGCTTATTCGTCGCCCTTCCCTCAGCCCGGATGATGCCGGTTGTCAGGCCATTTTGATCGAGCGGCTCCGGGCGCTCGGCTTCACCATTGAACCTATGCATATTGGCGACACCCAGAACTTCTGGGCCTGGCGCGGCCAGGGTGAAACGCTGGCCTTTGCCGGCCACACGGATGTTGTGCCGACCGGCGACGCCAGCCGCTGGATCAATCCCCCTTTTGAACCCACCATCCGCGACGGGATGCTCTATGGCCGGGGCGCGGCGGACATGAAAGGGTCGCTGGCGGCGATGCTCGTGGCGGCTGAGCGCTTTGTGGCGGCGCATCCCGATCACCGTGGCCGGCTGGCGTTTCTGATCACCTCTGATGAAGAGGCCAGCGCAACCAACGGTACGGTGAAAGTGGTTGATGCGCTGATGGCACGCAATGAGCGGCTGGATTACTGCCTGGTCGGCGAACCCTCGAGCACGGAGAATGTGGGCGATGTGGTAAAAAATGGCCGTCGTGGCTCAATGACAGCCAACCTGACGCTGCATGGCGTTCAGGGCCATGTGGCCTATCCGCATCTGGCGGATAACCCTGTGCATCGCGCCATGCCCGCGCTGAATGAGCTGGTGGAAACCGAATGGGATCGGGGAAACGCCTTTTTCCCGCCGACCAGTATGCAGATCGCCAACGTACAGGCGGGAACGGGCAGCAATAACGTTATTCCCGGTGATTTTTTCGTGCAGTTTAACTTCCGCTTCAGCACCGAGCTGACGGATGAGATGATTAAGCAGCGCGTGCAGGCCCTGCTTGAACGCCATCAGCTACGTTACACTCTGGAATGGCAGGTCTCCGGCCAGCCTTTCCTGACCTCAACGGGTAAGCTGGTGGATGCGGTGGTGAATGCGGTTCAGCACTATAATGAAATCAAGCCGCAGCTGCAGACAACCGGCGGCACTTCAGACGGGCGCTTCATCGCACGCATGGGGGCGCAGGTCGTGGAGCTGGGGCCGGTTAACGCCACCATTCATAAAATCAATGAGTGCGTTAAGGCGGCTGACTTACAGCTGCTCAGCCGCATGTACCAGCGTATTATGGAACAGCTGATCGCTTAAGGGTGAACGTATGGAATGGTTCAAAGAGTACTGGTGGATACTGATTATCGTCGTCATGGTTGGCGTGCTGATAAACGTTTATAAAGATCTGAAACGCATCGACCATAAAAAGTTCCTGGAGAACAAACCGGAACTGCCGCCACACCGTGATTTCAACGATAAATGGGATGATGAGGACGACTGGCCGAAAAAGAAATAGCGTTGCAGCCTCAGCGACTGCCCGCTGAGGCTAAAGCGGTAACAGACTCCCGCCACGCTTCACTGCGTGGCACATCCAGCGCTGCCAGTGCCCGCTGCGCCTCCAGTCGCCATCCTGCTAACAATGCCTTACGACCCGAGAGCGCAAAACGCTGACAGATCGCCGTGGGCGGGAGCTGCTCCGATAGCGCCGCCTGCAGCAGGGGTATTTCCCCATCACCTTGCATCATCAGACGTCCCAGCGCGCCGATGCTCGCCTCAAATGGCCGGTGCGCCCAGGCGAAGCCTGCCAGCTCACGCCAGTCATCTTCATCCAGCGCCTTATCAGGATCATCGTGCATCACGCCAACTTGCTGCGGCAGCAGATCCATTACCGACCGCACCTCTTCATCACCAATCAGCATACGCAACCAGGGCCAGTCGCGGGCCAGCCGTCGTGATGCCCGGTCAGCCAGCGCTTCTCCCGGTACACTGAGGGGAAGTATCGCCATCGCGGCGTGACAACCGCTGCTTGCTTCCGTTTTACTGCCAAGCCGCACCAGCTGAAAACCGCACGCTCGCCAGAACTGCCAGAGCGCTGCCGTAAAACCAAAGCTCACCGAAAGAAAATCCAGCCCGGCAGCGGCCTGCTGGCTTTGCCGCACCAGTTCACGGCCAGTGCCCCGCCGGCGTAACCCGGGCGCTACCGCGATGCGGCTAATCCGGCGGGAAAGCAGACGCGGCGCCTCCGGAAAACCGCCGTGGGCGGCAAGCGACTGCGCCAGCAGATTGCCACGAGGTCGCCGCACGCCGGCCCACACCGCGTCAGAAACCGCGTCACTCAGGCCGCCTTCCTCCACCAGCCACATCGCTCCCACCACGTTTTCATCCTGCAGCGCGGCGCTGAAATGCATGCCGGGCGCATCCATCATGCGCCGCAGATCCAGCGGCGAGGTGCGGTAATGCGCGCTGGTCAGGAGTTGATAAATCGCCTCAAGTCGCGCAGGCTGCGTTTGCCACGCCTGCTGGCCGGGCGTGTCATAGCGGACCGGCGCCTCCGAAATCCCGGGCTCAGCATCCTCAAACAGGAGCGCGGTACCGACAAAACGCTCCAGCGGATCCCCGGCTGACCAGCGCAGCGGCCGGTCAAGCCTGAGCGGGATAGCGCCAGGCAGGCTGGCAATAAATTTAAGCAGAAAGCCGCGCCCGGTGCCTTCATAGCCCTGAAGCGTGGTGGTCAGCAGGACACGGGGGAAAAGCGCCACCATCTTATGCAGCAGCGGAGCCGGTATGGCCGCGGCTTCATCAATCAGCAGCCAGTCGATATGCTGCGGACGTTGCTCAGGTGACAAACTTAACAGGCGGTCTGGCGCGATAAACATAAACTTATCGCCAGCAAAGCACGCCAGGACTTCCGTGGAGACTTTCGCGGGCGCGGTAATCAGCACCTCTCCCGGCCAGCGGGACGCCAGCAATCCGGCGAGCGCTGATTTACCTCGCCCTCTTGGCGCGATGAGAACATAAATTCCGGGCTCGCTTTCCAGCAGCTGATCCAGCAGTGCCTGCTGTTGGGTGGTATCGTCAGGTTGCCAGTCAGCGTTACCGGCGATGGCAGGCAGGCTGAATGGCTGCTGCTGTTGCAGCAGCGCGACATCATCATCCTGCAGGATCAGCTGCTGCAACCGGCGGGTAAAATGCGGCGTGGCTATTGCGACTGGCTGCCCGCTCCAGCGCAGAGAGTCGGTATCGGGCTGCATCGCCCACGTCTCCCAGCGGGGAACCAGTAGCAGCAGCCAGCTGCCGGCCTTAAGCGTTCCGGTAAGCGCGGCCAGCGCCTCGGCGTGAAAACCGTCACGGGCGTCAAATACCGCGTGAAGAAATTCGCGCCCCAGCAGCGTGGCGGCTGCCTGGGGCGCGCAATTCAGCGGACTTTGCGGCGCGTCACCCAGCCAGAGCCAGTCGCCTGGCAACCATGACATAAACTGCCGCGCCTGCGTCAGGCACCACTCTGCGTCGCCGCTCACCACCACCAGACGCCGCATACCCTGCTGTTTCAGGGCTTCAGTCTGTTCCAGCAGCCTGGTGATGTCCGTCATCAGCGGCCTGCGAACGTGTCACACTGGCCGGGATTGCCGCTGTCATATCCCTTTTTAAACCAGCTATAACGCTGCTCAGAGGTGCCATGGGTAAAGCTGTCCGGCACCACATGTCCCTGACTTTTTTGCTGCAGCCGATCGTCACCGATAGCCTGTGCAGCGTTCAGGGCTTCCTGCAGGTCGCCCACTTCCAGCACCTTTTCCTGCTCCATATAGTGTCCCCATACGCCCGCGAAGCAGTCCGCCTGCAGTTCCATTTTCACCGAAAGCTGGTTAGCCTGGGTCTGGCTTCCCTGCTGCTGCATCTGGCGAACTTTCGGTTCGATCCCGAGCAGGCGCTGCACGTGGTGTCCTACTTCATGCGCAATAACGTATCCCTGGGCAAAGTCGCCTCCTGCACCCAGGTTGGTTTTCATCTCGTCATAAAAAGAGAGATCGATATAGACCGTGCTGTCAGCCGGGCAGTAGAAGGGACCCATCACCGACTGGCCGGTGCCACAGCCTGTGCGGGTCGCACCGCGATACATCACCAGCTTCGGCGGCTCATAGGTTTTTCCCATCTGCTGGAAAATTTTCTGCCAGGTATCTTCCGTGGTAGCCAGAATCACCGACGTGAACTGGGCCGCTTCATCCTCTTTGGGATCGATGCCCTGACGCGGCTGCGACTGCGTGACAGAACGCGTATCACCGGTCAGCAACGGCGATAAGTCATAGCCGTAGTAGCCAGCAATCATGACGATAATCAGCAGGATTATCCCCCCTTTTCCGCGCGGTATCCGCATACGACCACCGCCCATAGTTGGGCCGGATTGATTACGGCGATCGTCCACGTTATCGCTCTCACGGCGCCCTTGCCAACGCATAAATTACTCCTTGTTATTATCACCTGCTGATTAATGCATTGATTCTAGTCGTGCGGCGGGGCGAACACCAGCCTGAAAGCTGGGGGAGACATGTTGATAATGACGCAGTGGCGGGGAAAATCGGGCAGAAGAGTATCGGGCAGAAGAAGGCTGCGGCAGCGCGCCGCAGCCGCAGCGATCAGTCGAGCTTGACGCCGAGACGGTTGGCCACCTCTTCATAGGCTTCAATCAGGCCGCCAAGGCTCTGACGATAGCGGTCCTTATCCATTTTTTCGAGCGTGGTTTTATCCCACAGGCGGGCGCCATCAGGGGAGAACTCATCGCCCAGCACCACTTCGCCGTTGAACAGGCCAAACTCCAGCTTGAAGTCCACCAGGATCAGTCCGGCATCCGCAAACAGCTTGCAGAGGACCTCATTGGCCTTGAAGGTCAGCTCACGCATCCGCGCCAGATGCGCTTTGCTCACCCAGCCAAAGGTTTCACAGTAGGATTCGTTGATCATCGGATCGTGTCTGGCGTCATCTTTCAGGAAAAGATCGAACAGCGGCGGATTCAGCACCATCCCTTCTTCCACGCCTAGACGCTTCACCAGCGATCCTGCCGCCCGGTTACGCACGACGCACTCCACCGGCACCATCTCCAGCTTCTTCACCAGCGCTTCGTTATCGGAGAGCAGCGCCTCCATCTGGGTCGGGATACCCGCTTCCTGCAACCTGGTCATGATGAAATAATTAAATTTATTATTAATCATTCCTTTCCGATCAAACTGTTCGATGCGTTCACCGTCCAGTGCTGACGTATCATTGCGGAACTCGAGCACCAACAGATCCGGGTTATCGGTACTGTAAACGGTTTTCGCTTTGCCGCGATACAACTCAGCTTGCTTTTTCATCTGTTACACTCCAAACGTGAAATCCAGCGGGTCATCAACCCAAACTTATCGTGCAATAGTCTATTCTTTGCGGCGAAAAAAACGAAGCAATCGTTTACGCGCAGGGAAATAAAAAAGGCCGGACAAGTCCGGCCCTGAAACTTACTGGCTGAAAGCGGCCTGGAACACCGCCACCAGCGCATCGTTTTGCGACTGGGTCAGCGAATGTCCTTTCGGATCGAGGAACTGCAGGCTGCTGCGGTTCTCAAGATCGCCGACCTGGAGCTTATAATCGCCGTTGGGCAGCTCAGGATCTTTCGCACCGAGGGTATTCCAGGTACTGTCGCCCGGTGCTTTATAGGTCACGCTCAGGCTGCCCTGTGAACGGTTACGGTCAGACACTTCCATACCCACACGCTTCAGCGCCGCCGGGAGGCGTTCCCAGACGGTATTGAAGGGCGCGCGAACAATCAGGTTAGGCAGACCGGTTTCATCGGCGCCGCTCTGAACGTCCATCTGCGAGGTGCTGCGCTGCGCGGCGGCTGCCTGACGGCTGGTTTCGATCTTATCCAGACCTGCGCTCAGCGCGTTCAGCATCTCCGCGGTATAGCGTTGCTGCTGCACCGGCGAGGTTACCGCTTTGTTCTGCTGCTCAAGCTCCAGCAGCTTAACCGTCAGCGCCTGCTGATAGCCCTGCTGCTGCACGCTGATCTGATAGCGGCCGCGATACTGATAATCTTCATCAGCACGCTGCCACTCGACCCAGTCGGTGGTCAGGGTCTGGTTCGCGTCTGCTTTGCTGGCAATCGGATATTTCTGCGCCTGCACCACATCAACGACCTGCGCCCAGAGTCCCGCACTGCGGCTGCTATCTAGCAGCAGCACGCCAGAGTTACCGGCAAACTGCGTGCGGGCACCGTTTACCAGCGCCAGAGGCTGCGCCGGTGGACGAATGTCCAGCTGCTTACCGGTGGCACCCTTGCTGCTCACGGCAGGCACGTCATATTCGCCGTTTTCCAGCGGCAGAATCATCCCCGCCGGCGCGCGCAAATCGCTTATATCAGCCGCTTCCAGGTAGGATTCATCACCGCTAACCTGACGCTTGTAGCGCTGATCGCTGGAGCATGCCGCCAGCAGCATCACCAAAGAAAGCCCCACCGCTTTTGCTACCGTGGACTTTTGTACTGAGTAAGCCATTACTTCTCCCTAAATTTAAAGCAGGCCTGCGTGTTTCAGTGCCTGCTCAACAACCGGACGACCGGCATCAGTCATCGGCGTCATGGGTAGACGCAGCGTATCGGTTGCAATTAATCCTAACTTTTTAGCCGCCCATTTAACCGGGACAGGATTAGGCTCGATAAATAGCTTCTGATGCAGATGCATCAAACGCTGGTTCAGGCGTCGCGCTTCCACGAAGTTGCCCTGTTGGGCAAGCTGGCACAGTTCAGCCATTTCCCGTGCGGCGATGTTTGCCGTCACGGAGATAACGCCCTGGCCGCCCAGTTGCATAAAGTCCAGCGCCGTCGCGTCGTCGCCGCTGACCAGCACAAAGTCTTCATCAACCAGCTCTTGGATCTGGCTAACCCGCGATAAGTTCCCGGTGGCCTCTTTAATTCCAATAATATTTTCAATCTTCGCCAGACGGCCCACGGTTTCCGGCAGCATATCACAACCGGTACGGGACGGGACGTTATAGAGCATTTGCGGCAGCGCGGTACTTTCAGCAATTGCCTTGAAGTGCTGATAGAGGCCTTCCTGCGTCGGGCGATTATAGTAAGGGGTGACGGTAAGACAACCCACCACGCCGCTGTTTTCAAAGCGTTTCGTCAGGGAGATCCCCTCGGCGGTGGCGTTCGCGCCGGTACCGGCGATCACGGGAATGCGGCCATCAGCCAGTTCCAGCGTCAGCATCACCACGTCACCATGCTCTTCATGGCTTAAGGTGGCCGATTCTCCGGTGGTCCCTACCGAGACGATTGCTGCCGTTCCGCTGGCAACATGATAATCAATCAGTTTTTTTAAACTCGCCCGGCAGACATACCCTTTGTCATCCATCGGCGTGACGAGCGCAACAATACTTCCCGTAAACATTAGCCATCCCCTCCCCAAACAAGTTCTTCATGGTAAGGTTTACGCCTGGTGAAAAGCAAGCAGACAAGGCCCTAAGCCCCCTTGGCATGGGGTATTTTTTATGTTTACCTTAGGGTTATCACAATTGCTAATCACTGAGACATACAGGAAGCATTATTTTGCCGCAGTCAGAGCAACATCATCTTGTTATCACCGCGCTCGGCGTCGATCGCCCGGGGATTGTCAATACCATCACCCGTCATGTCAGCAGCTGCGGCTGTAATATTGAAGATAGCCGCCTTGCCATGCTCGGTGAAGAATTCAGCTTCATTATGCTGCTCTCCGGCAGCTGGAACGCCATCACCTTAATCGAATCCACGCTGCCGCTGAAAGGGGCGGAGCTTGAATTGCTGATCGTGATGAAACGCACCACCTTCCGTGAACGCCCGCCGATGCCTGCCACGGTATGGGTACAGGTGGAAGTCACCGACTCGGCCCATATCATTGAACGTTTCACCGACCTGTTCGATTCTCACCAGATGAATATCGCCGAGCTGGTCTCACGTACCCAGCCTGCGCAAGAAAATCAGCCATCTCTGCTCTATATTCAGATCACTGCCCACAGTCCGGCCAGTCACGATGCCTCCTCGATCGAACAGGCGTTTAACAGGCTATGTACAGAACTCCATGCGCAAGGCACTATTAGCGTGGTGACATATCCACAGCATGATGAGAAAACGGAGAGTAGTAATGAATCCACTGAAAGCCGGTGATGTTGCACCGAAATTTAGCTTGCCCGACCAGGATGGCGAACAGGTTAATTTAACCGACTTCCAGGGACAGCGCGTTTTGGTGTACTTCTATCCAAAAGCGATGACGCCAGGCTGCACCGTTCAGGCGTGCGGTCTGCGTGACAACATGGACGAGCTGAAAAAAGCGGGCGTTGAAGTGTTAGGCGTCAGCACCGACAAACCCGAAAAGCTGTCCCGCTTCGTTGAAAAAGAGCTGCTCAACTTCACCTTACTCTCAGATGAAGATCATCAAGTCTGCGAGCAGTTTGGCATCTGGGGCGAAAAATCCTTTATGGGTAAAACCTATGATGGTATCCACCGCATCAGCTTTCTGATTGGTACGGATGGCAAAATTGAAAAGGTCTTCGACGATTTCAAAACCGCGAACCATCACGATATCGTGATGGCGTACCTGAAAGCGCTCTGAATCATCCTGTCAGGCGGAGCCACCTCCGCCTTTTCTTATTCTTTCGGCGTTTTTTCCGTATAAAGCTCATCAGGCCAGGCGTGCACAACCGCTTTGATCAGCGTGGCCAGCGGAATCGCAAAAAAGACGCCCCAGAATCCCCACAGTCCGCCAAAGATCACCACTGACAGAATAATCACCAGCGGATGCAGATTGACCGCCTCAGAAAAGAGCACCGGCACCAGCACGTTACCATCCAGTGCCTGAATGATCAGATAGATAATTATCATCGTCCAGAAATCGCCGCCCAACCCCCACTGCGCCAGCCCCACGCCGATAACCGGCAGCGTTACCGCCAGCGCGCCCACGTAGGGGATCAGCACCGAGAAGCCCACCAGCACAGCCAGCAGCAGCGCATAATTCATGCCGATCGCCAGAAAGCTTATCCAGGTGATAACACCCACCACGATCATCTCCAGCACCTTACCGCGAATATAGTTGGAAACCTGTTGATTCATTTCCAGCCAGACTTCGCCTGCCAGGCCGCGATCGCGCGGTAGCAGACGACTGATTGCGGCCAGCATCTGCGCTTTATCCTTCAGCAGGAAAAAGACCATCAGCGGCACCAGAACCAGGTAGATCGCCAACGTCAGCAGTCCCACCAGAGACGCAAGGGAGTATTTCACCAGCTGATCGCCAATACCGCTCAGGCGGCTGCGCAGGTTTTCAATCACGATATCCACGATACCGACGTCGACCAGGGTCGGGAAACGCTCCGGCAGCCGCATCGCGGTATTATAAAGCCGCGTCAGCATGGAAGGCAGTTCATGGGTCAGGCTGATCCCCTGCTGCCAGGCGACGGGCGCCACGATCAGCACCATCACCAACAGCACTGAGGCAAAAAGGGTCAGCACAATGGCGGTCGCCCAGGTACGGGAACAGCCAAACCGCTCCAGTCTGACGGTCGGCCACTCCAGTAAATAGGCAACGACCAGCGCCACCAGCAGCGGCGCCAGCAGGCCGTTAAAGAAAAACAGAATCGTGAATGCGGCCAGCAGGATCGCCAGCAGTGCAATAGCCTGAGGATCGCTGAAACGCCGGCGATACCACTGTAATAAGAGTTCGAGCATCTGAATCACCCTTGCGTACGAAGGTTGAAGAGTTTACCTGAAAGCGGGACGGGCTGTCTCCTGACCACCTGCTGTATCCTGAATGAAGCTGGTTTTGGATTCAGCCGGATTGCGGCGGCGTAACGCTGCCATCGTCCGTTGCCGGAGAGATGACCACCCGGTTACGACCAGCATGTTTAGCCTGGTAAAGCGCATCGTCAGCCTGCTTAAACGCCTGCTCCATCGCCTCGCCTTTGGCATCCCAGAACGCCACGCCGACGGAAAGCGTAATATGGCCCACGGTTTCCAGCGTCTGCTGCGCCACTTGCTGCCGGACGCGCTCAGCAATAGCCACGGCGATATCCCGCTGGGCACCAGGCAGGATCATCAGGAACTCTTCCCCACCGTTGCGGCAGACCACATCCGTTTGTCGGGAACTGGCGCTTAACTGCCGGGCGACGCTTTTGATCACCTCATCGCCCACATTATGTCCCCAGGTATCATTCACACGCTTAAAGTGGTCGATATCAAGCGCCAGCACGGCAAAAGGCTGTCGCGTGGCGAGGAAGTACTCCAGCACCGCGCTGAGCCCCCGGCGGTTCAGTAATGAGGTTAACGGATCGGTTTGCACTTCAAATTTTAACTGGCCTATTTTGTCCTGCAGCAGCCCGATCCCCGCAAGCATCGTTCGCTTTATCTGCAAAGCCTCATAGTACCAGGCGCGAATGATCGTAATTTCTTTCGACACGCCAGCCGCGTCCATCCGGCTCGCCTTACGTGCCAGCTGCCAGAGCGGCAGCGCAATCAGCCGCGCCAGGATCCAGGCGCAGAGCAGCGTCAGCAGGGCAAAAGGCACGGAGTGCTGTAACACTTTCATCAGCAGATTGGTGAGCGGCGCCAGGGTCGTTCTGGTCGGTTTCAGCGCCACGATTGTCCAGTCCGGCGTAGGCACGACCGCAAAGCCTGCCAGCATAGGCTCACGACTCGCCTCGCCAACCTGCAGGTAACCATTCTGGTTCTTCTGCTTTACCGGATCGGGGATAACGGGCGGCAGTTTTTGCCCGATCAGCGCGCTGTTCTGATGATAAAGCACCCGGTTATCGCCATCCACCACGAAGAGCGACGAGCCGTCACGGTAGAACTGCTCGCCCAGAAGTTCGTTCAGGATGCTTTTTTTCTTCAGGTAAATGGTGCCCCCGACAAAGCCAAGGTAGCGGCCCGTTTTCGACCAGACGGGCGTGGAGACAAAGACCACCAGATTATTCGCCGCGGACATCGCGGGCTTGCCGATCAGCGGCTTGCGGGCTTTCAGCGCCTCCTGGGTACTGCTGGTGGCAAGATGACGGCCTTTCAGCTTCAGCGATTCTGGCGAAACGGCCTTCACCCATCCTCCGGCATCGACGACAACAACCGAATTAAAACTGTTGGTTTGTTCACGCAGCCGCTCCACTTCCCCCACGATGACCGCGTCGTCGTCCAGCCCATCCTGAAGCAGCCTGGCGCTGTAGGCGAGCTGGGGCTGTGCCAGCTGGAAGAACATCTCCGCCGTGGACGCCAGCTTGGTCGCATAAACGCGGTTAGCCTCAAGCGTGTTGCCGATCAGCACCTCACGCTGCACCCGCCAGGTGGCGTAGAGAGAGTTAGCCAGCGTGATGACAATGCTGGCCACGGCCAACAGGGTAATAAGTGAACGCAAATCCATCCTGGGGCGTTCTAGCCTCAGCACAGACCTACTCCGGTGCGTTTTTTCATTATGAAGCGCCTTATTATTTTTTATGCGCGTTTAATTTAACTGTGCAGTGCTCCTGGTCAGAACGAGCTGGATTGTACACGTCCCTGTCATTTTGGGAATAATTTGCGTGAAGTAAGGCCAATAATAATTTGAATTAATCGATGAGGCCGTTCACATCGTAAAAGGGATAAGGCCCGTCAAAGCGATCGACCACACACTGATGAGTAATGACGCCCTGGTCAGGTGTCCAGCGATGCAACAGGAAGCCCGCAGGCTCCAGGCAGAAGTTCGCCGGTCCATCCGGGCTAAGATCAAAAGCCACCTGGTGTGACGCGCCTGGCGCGCTACAGGCTATCGTGCCAGCAAAGGCAATCTGCATACTGCGATGAATATGACCGCACAGCACGCGTTCTGTCTGCGGATGTCTTGCAATGACCGCAGCCAGTCGCTCTGGTTGCTTCAGCCTCTGGCGATCCATATGGGCGATGCCGCTGATAAAAGGAGGATGATGAAGCATAACCAGCGTGGGCCGTTCAGGCTGCGCCTCAAGCCGCGCCGCCAGCCAGTCGAGACGCGCTTCGCAGAGCTCTCCCGGCGACTGCTGCGGAATCGTTGAATCGAGCGCCAGCAGGCGTAGCGGGCCACACTCCCCTTCCCACTGAATAAATTCAGGATGCTGAAAAAGATAAGCTTGATCGGCAAATACCTTACGCAGCATCTGCCGATCGTCATGATTCCCTGCCATCAGCCAGTAAGGCAGCTCCAGACGCTGTAAGGCCTCCTTCAGCGTGAGGTACTCCTCTTCATAGCCAAAATCGACTAAATCCCCGGTGATCACCACCGCATCAGGGCGGGGATCCAGCGCGTTCAGCCTGCGGATAACCTGGCGCAGCGCGCCCAGGGTATCCACCTTCCTGTAAGAGAGTTTCCCCTGGGTTTTGATATGCAGATCGCTGATCTGGGCAAGTAAAACAGGCTGCTGATTCATAACCGATCTCCCTTATTTAAAGCGCCAATATTCTTTCGTCGGCAATAGAGATGCCGACCTTCTGGCCAGTCTGCCACTGCTCGCGGGCAGAACAGTCCACCTGGATGGGCGTTTCGCCGCCAATATCAATCAGCAACCGCTGGGTGGCGCCAAGAAACAGCTGCCCGCAGATACGTCCGTTGCAGATCCCCGCTGCCGGCGCAACGAGCTGGATATCTTCAGGCCGGCAATAACGCATCGCGGTGCCGGGACCGACAGGCTGAAGGCCGTTAATAGCCCCGACAAAATCAGCCACAAAGCGGGTCGCGGGCTGCTGATAGATCTCTCGTGGTGTGCCAATCTGGGCGATTCGTCCCTGCTCAAGGATGGCGATCCGGTCGCCAAGCGCCATCGCTTCCTGCTGATCGTGCGTCACATAGACTGCGGTTATATTGAGCTTACGCAGCAGCATCGCGATATCCTCGCGCAGCCGCTCCCGAAGCTTGACGTCAAGCGCGGCCAGGGGTTCATCAAACAGCAGCACTTTAGGCCGGGCGGCCAGCGCGCGGGCCAGCGAAACACGCTGCTTCTGTCCGCCCGAAAGAGCATCAACCGGACGTAGCGCGAAAGGCAGCAGATCCACCATTGCTAACAGCTCATCGACTCTTTCCCGACGCTCCTCTTTCGGGATGCCCTGAATGCGAAGGCCATAACCGACGTTATCCGCCACGTTCATATTCGGAAACAGCGCGTAGTTCTGAAACACCATTCCCACATTACGTTTTTCAATCGGCAGCGCCGTCACATTCCGATCGCCGAACCAGACTTCTCCGCCCTCATCAGGCGTTTCCAGGCCGCTGATAATGCGGAGCGTTGTGGTCTTTCCGCAGCCTGAGGGACCAAGCAGTACCAGCGTTTCGCCGGCAACGATATCCAGGTCCAGCGGATACAGGGCTGGCGCGTTTCCGGTAAAGGTGCGGGAACAGCGACGTAAATGAATACTCAGGGAGTCTGCCATCAGACTGTCTCCTTAACAGATAAAATCCGCCTTTCTGCCCGACGCTGTGCGTAATGGGTGATCCCGCTCAGTGCCAGCAGTAGCGGCAGAATAATTGCCAGAAATATCAGGGTATAGGCAGAGCCTACTTCCAGCCGCATCGAGGCATAGCTGTCCGCCAGCCCTACCGGTAAGGTTTTGGTTAGCGGCGTGTGCAACATCCAGGTGATATTGAACTCGCCAATGGAGAGCGTCAGCACCATAAAAGCCCCGGCCAGGATCCCGTTACGGCAGTTGGGAACGATCACGCTGAAAAAGCGTTGCCAGAAACCGGCCCCCAGGCTGGCAGCCGCTTCATCCAGTTGTAAAAGGTGGCTTGCGCGCATGACTGAAAGTACAGGCCGCACCATAAAGGGCAGCGTGAAGAGCACATGGCCTATCAGGATAAACAGCCAGCTCAGACGCAGATCGTGAAATCCGCCATAGACGATAATCAACCCCAGCGCGGTCGCCAGTCCCGGAAGCGCCACCGGCAACAGCAGCAGCTCTTCGATGCGGCTGGCCCAGCGGGGCGGCGTTTTCAGCAGTCCCCACGCCGCCGGCACGCCGATCATCAGGACGCAGCCCAGACAGCTGACGGCGATCAGCAACGACAGCCAGAGCGTACCGGCGTACATTTCCCATACCTGTTCGACCCAGCGTAGCGTCAGACCGCTTTTCAGCCCGATAAAGTAGTTTTCGGTTACGCCAGCCAGCAGCGATAGCAGGATGGGTACTACCATAAACAGGCTCAGGCTGAGCGTAACAGTGAGCTGGACCCAGAAAAGTCCGGTACGTTTCATCAGGCTACCCCTTTATGTTCACCCGCAAGCCAGCGCGCCAGAATCAACGCCAGCCATGCCACACCGCCCATCGCCACCGACAGGGCCGCCGCCGTGGCAAAATTGGCGTAGTTCGTAAACTCACCATAAATCGTCAGTGGCAGGACGTTCAGATTGGTGCCAAGGGTAAACGCGGTGCCGAACGCGCCCATACTTGTCGCGAAACAGATCGCGCCGCTGGAGAAAAGCGCAGGCGCCATACCCGGCACAATCACATCCCATATCACCCGCCACTGGCTGGCACCAAGAGAGCGCGCCGCTTCCTCCAGTGAAGGATCGAGCTTTTCACAGGCAGCCACCAGCGTCATCACCACGCGTGGAATGGAAAAATAGAGATACCCCACAAACAACCCCGTCAGCGAGTAGGCAAACATCCAGCGCTCACCGAACAGCGCCAGCCCGATCTGCGCCAGCAATCCCTGCCGCCCGGCCAGCATCACCACCAGAAATCCCACCACCACGCCCGGAAAAGCGAGCGGAAAAGTGAGGATAGCCAGCAGAAGTGAGCGGCCCGCAAAGCGATGACGGGCCAGAAAACAGCCGACAACAGCGGAAAGCGCCACCGCCGTCAGGGAGACCAGCAGTGAGAGCAGCACTGTCACACCGAGGCTACGTAAATAGTGAGGCTGGGTGAGGATAGTCCAGTAGGCGTTGACGCCAGTACTGTTATCCGGCTGGCTGCCCATCAGCACCAGCGAAGCAAAAGGTAACAGCCAGAAAGCGGCAAAAAAGAGCAATGCCGGCACCATCATCCATTCTATTCTCCGCTGGCGTAGCAGCCGTGAAGTGGGCGCCCTGGGGAAGGCGCGGTCACGCGTGCTGAGAGACGGCACCGACATTACCGAATCTCACTCAGGTAACGGGCGGAAAAACTTTTCTGCGCATCCGCCATGTCCTGATAGTTAACCGTTCTGGCACGGGCATAATCACTGTCCGGCAGGAAACGTTTCTTCGCGTCAGCGGACATGGATTCTGTGCGAACCGGACGCAGGTAAGCGTTGGCCCAGATGGCCTGCCCTTTGTCAGAAAGCACATAGTCGATCACCTTTTTACCGTTATCAGCATGAGGGGCATTTTTGACCAGGCTGATGACATAGGGAACGGTCAGAGTCCCCTCTTCTGGAATCACAAATGCGACATTGGCATGGTCGGTATACTTCGCCCGGTAGGCGTTGAAATCGTAATCCAGCAGAATGGGGATCTCACCTGAGAGGAGGCGCGCATAGGCAGTCTGCTTCGGCACGACTGGCTCATTGGCTGACAGTTTTTTGAAGTAGGCCAGGCCAGGGCTGAAATCCTGCAGGCTGCCGCCCATCGCAAGGTTTGCCGCCACCGCGCCAACGTAGCCGACAAAGGCGCTGGAAGGATCGAGGAAGCCGATCATGCCTTTATATTCTGGTTTTAACAGATCCTGCCATGATTGAGGGACAGGTAAACCGCCCAGCGCATCGACATTCACCATAAATCCCAGGGTGCCGGAGTGCAGCGCCACCCATTTGCCAGCCGGATCTTTCATGCCGTCCGGGATGGCGTTCCATTTCGCGGGCTTATAAGCGGCTACCACATCGGATTTGGCAGCCTGAATCCCAAAGGTCACGCCCAGATAGGCAACATCCGCTACCGGAGCGGCTTTCTCCGCCACCAGCTGTGCCAGCGCCTGACCGGAATTTTTGTTGTCCTGAGGCACATTGATGCCGGTGTCGCTGGCAATCGCCTTCAGTTGTGTCCCCCAGTCTGCCCATTCTGGCGGGCAGTTGTAACAAATAGCATCGGCGGCTGAAGCCACCTGGCTGAACAGAGTTCCTCCCGCCAGCAGCGCGGCGGCGGCAATCTTGCTGAACTGTTTAGGCTGTAACATAAGTTTTCCCGGATGTTGGTTATAAAATTAAAACAAAAACGCAGGCGGTGGCGCGATGCTCTCCCCCAGCCGCAGTGCTGTCTGTAGCGGCTGAACCGGTTCGGGCTTCTGCTCGTCGATTAAAGCCAGCAGGTGCGCAATCGCAGCGGTTCCCATTTGCTGGAGCGGTTGCACGACCGAGGTCAGCGAAGGATAAACAAGGCGTCCAATGTCGATGCCGTCGAAGCCAATAATGGAAATTTGCTGAGGCACCTGATATCCCGCGCGCTGCAATTCCCCCATCACGCTGATCGCCAGCAGATCGTTAGTACAAATCAGCGCCGTCATTGCCTGGCTGCCTTTTAAAGCAGGTTGCAGGGTCTGAAAATCTGAACGGGTATGGCTGGGCATTTCCAGCATGGGGGCGGGGTTGAGTCCGGCATTTGCCATGGCATCGCAATAGCCCTGGTAGCGCAGCAAGGCGCGATCGGACTGCACAACAGGCCCGGCAATCATGCCAATACGCCGGTGCCCAAGAGCGAGCAGACGATCGGTGGCCTGGCGTACCGCCTGCCGGTTATCGACGCAGACTGACGGGAGCGTAAGGGAGGCCGGCGCATTGTGGACCAGTACCACCGGCACGGCCTCCCGGCGAAGACTCACCAGGAGCCGGCTGCTGTCTGCATTCGCTACGGTGAGTACCAGCCCATCCACGCGCTGGCGCAGCATGTTCTCGACGATATCGGCCTCACGCTGGGTCTGATAATCACTGGTTGCGATCAGCAGCGCATAGCCACTCTGCTGCGAGGCGACTTCCATCGCCTGCAACTGCTCCGCAAACACGGGATTGCTTAAAGACGGTAAAAGCACGCCCAGCGTCCGGGAGGATTGCGTGCGTAGCTGACGCGCAATATGGTTTGGCCGGAAGCTAAGCTGTTCAGAAGCGGCAAGCACTTTGTTCCGGGTCTCTTCACGCACCAGCTCGGGGGCAGAGAAAGCTCTCGCCGCTGTCGCCCTGGAGACGCCAGCCAGTTTCGCCACCTGGAGTAAATCGGTCATCTGCTCACCTTTTCACCATGAGATCGTTCTCATGGCAGGCAAGGTAACAATGCTTTATGACAGCGACATGAACCGCAGATGGCGCTTTTAAAAAAGAATGTGGCTCTTTTTACAGGTTAACTATGTGCCGGACGCGGGTTAGCGGTCACGCCAGCGCCTTTATCGCTTTATCAGGCGTGTCGCCCGTCACTTTTGCCGCCTTATAGTCACCGTGGCCCGTTTCCTTCCTCTCCGCCACTGGTTAAGATACCTTGCTCAGGCGACGGGTTAAGCTCCCTGTAGCGAACAATCAGCCGGATTGCGGGTCAAACGAGGAGTTCATCAGGATGGGATTCAGTATGCTAAACCGATTAAAGCGATGCGCGCTGGCCTCGCTGATTGTCACGCTTTCGCTCCCTTCTCTGCCCGCCGCCGCCGATATCAGTGATAATCTGCCCGATATCGGCACCACGGCGGGCAGCACGCTGTCGGTCAATCAGGAACTGGCGATGGGCGATTTTTACGTGCGCCAGCTGCGCGGCAGCGCCCCGCTTATTAACGATCCGCTGCTGAATGACTACATCAATCAGCTGGGTATGCGGCTGGTGAATCACGCCTGGTCGGTAAAAACGCCCTTCCACTTTTTCCTGATCCGCAACGATCAGATCAACGCTTTCGCCTTCTTCGGCGGCAACGTGGTGCTCCATTCCGCCCTGTTTCGCTACGCCGATAATGAAAGCCAGCTCGCCTCGGTCGTCGCGCACGAAATTTCCCACGTCACCCAGCGGCACCTGGCCCGCGCGATGGAAGCGCAGCAGCGCAATGCGCCGTTAACCTGGGTCGGCGCGCTTGGCTCAATCCTGCTGGCGATGGCCAGCCCGCAGGCCGGTATGGCGGCGCTGAGCGGCACGCTGGCAGGCACACAACAGGGCATTATCAGCTTTACGCAGCAGAACGAGCAGGAGGCTGACCGCATCGGTATTCAGGTGCTGCAACGCGCCGGTTTCGATCCCGAAGCGATGCCCAACTTCCTGCAAAAGCTGGCCGATCAGTCGCGTTTCTCGTCCAAACCGCCGGAAATTCTGCTGACGCACCCGCTGCCTGACAGCCGCCTCGCCGACGCCCGTAACCGCGCCAATCAGATGAAGCCGGTGGTGGTGCAGTCTTCCCAGGATTTTTATATGGCGAAAGTGCGTGCGCTGGGCATGTATGCTACCGGCCAGAATCAGCTGACCGACGATCTGCTTAACCAGTTAAGCAAAGGCAACACCCGCGAACAGGCCGCGGCGCAGTACGGCAAAGCGGTGCAGTTCCTTGAGGCTAAAAGCTTCGCCAACGCCAGAAAAATCATCGCTCCCCTGCTGGCCAGCCAGCCTGACAACGTCTGGTATCTCGATATCATGACCGATATTGAGATCGGCCTGAACCAGCCTCAGCGTGCCATTGCCATGCTGAAAGGCGCTCGCGGGGCAGCTGCCAGCCCGGTTGTGCAGCTTAACCTGGCTAACGCGTATCTGGTGGCGAAGCAGCCTGCCGAGGCGAGCAGGTTGCTTAACCGCTACACCTGGAACCATAAAGAGGATGCGAACGGCTGGGATCTGCTGGCACAGGCTTCCGCCGCCCTGGGACTGACCGATGAGGAACAGGCCGCCAGAGCCGAAGGCCTTGCGCTTAACGGTCAGCTGGATCAGGCGATCCGCAGTTTGATCAGCGCCAGCGCCGCCGTCCCGCTGCGCAGCCTCAAGCAGGCGCGCTACGATGCGCGTATCGATCAGCTGCGCCAGCTTCAGCAGCGCTTCCGCCAGTATCAGAAATCCTGATGAGAAGGAAATTTATGACCACCGTCACGATCTATCACAACCCACGCTGTTCTAAAAGCCGTGAGACGCTTGCCTTACTGAGGGAGAACGGTGTGGAGCCGGAGATAGTGCTCTATCTGGAAACGCCGCCCGATGCGACAGCGCTGAAAGGCGTGCTGGAAAAACTGGGATTCACCTCAGCAAGAGCGCTGATGCGCACTAAAGAGCCGCTCTACCGCTCGCTGGAGTTAGGCAACACCAGCATCAGCGAAGAAAAGCTGCTGGCGGCCATGGCTGCCCATCCCGCACTGATTGAACGCCCGATCGTTATCGCCGGAGACCAGGCACGGCTTGGTCGTACACCGGAGCAGGTGCTGGAAATCGTTGCCTGAAGCGCCAGGGCGCTTTCGTCTGACTACAGACTCAGCGCTTCTTTGACAAAGGGAATGGTCAGCTTGCGCTGAGCGCTGATGGAAGCGCGATCGAGTTTATCCAGCGTTTCAAATAGCGTGCGCATCTCACGATCGAGCCTTTTCAGCAGGAAGCGGCCCACATCTTCCGGCAATTCGAATCCCCGCAGCCGGGCGCGCAGCTGCAGCGCCTGAAGTTTGTCATCGTCTGACAGCGGCTGTAGCCGGTAAATCTGGCCCCAGTCAAGCCGGGAGGCGAGATCGGCCAGCTTCAGATTTAGCTGGCGGGGAGGACGATCGCCGGTGATCAGCAGGCGGGTTTTGCCCGTTTCGAGAATGCGGTTATAAAGATCGAAGATCGCCATTTCCCACATCTCATCGCCGGCAATGCACTCAATATTATCGATGCAGATCAGCGCCAGCTGCTCCATACCATCAAGCACTTCCGGTACAAACCAGGTTCGCTTATCGAGCGGCACATAGCCCACCGCTTCGCCGATCGCGGAGAGTTCAGCACAGGCGGCGTGCAGCAGATGACTGCGGCCTCCCCCCTCACGTGACCAGATATAAAAATAGCTGCCCTGTTCCTGAAGCAGCGCATTTCTCAGCGCCGCGACCAGCGACGGATTTTCTCCCGACCAGAAACTGGCGAAGGTTTCATCATCGGGCAGATAGAGTGGCAGCGACAGCTGTGCCGGAGTGTTCAGAAGCACCTCAGTAGTGATCGGGCAAAATCCGGCAGAAGTTTATCACACCTTGATTAGGTTAATAAACGAAGGCCGGATCTCTCCCATGGTCAGTCGCGATCCTCTGGATCGAGAATGGTTTCTTCCGGTCGTATCAGGCTGATCAACTTAAAGATCAGGCTGAGTGAAATCCCGACAAGTGTCGCCAGCGCCATGCCTTTCAGCTCTGCCGCGCCAATATGCACCGTCGCGCCGCTGACGCCGATAATCAGGATCACCG
Source organism: Pantoea sp. IMH (assembly GCF_000599885.1). Taxonomy (GTDB): domain Bacteria; phylum Pseudomonadota; class Gammaproteobacteria; order Enterobacterales; family Enterobacteriaceae; genus Erwinia. Next base: position 563,606 of record NZ_JFGT01000002.1, read on the forward strand.
AGGTGAGGATCAGGTTTTGCGCCTTGTTATAATCCACTTTCGACTCGATCAGCACCCGGATGCCGGAAGCGCCAATTACCCCGTAAAGCAGCAGCGATACACCGCCCATCACCGGCACGGGTACGGCCTGGATGGCGGCGGCAAGCTTGCCAACACAGGAAAGCAGGATCGCCAGAATCGCCGCGCCGCCAATGACCCAGGTGCTGTAAACCCGGGTTATCGCCATCACGCCGATATTCTCACCATAAGTGGTGTTGGGCGTTGAGCCGAAAAAGCCGGAAAAGATGGTGGAGATACCGTTGGCAAACATTGACCGGTGCAGTCCCGGATCTTTCAGCAGGTCCTTTTTGACGATATTGGCCGTAACCACCAGGTGTCCGACATGCTCGGCAATCACCACCAGCGCCGCCGGCAGGATCGTCAGCATCGCATACCATTCAAAGCGTGGTGTATAAAAGGTCGGTAAGGCGAACCAGGGAGCCGCCGCGACCGGCGCCCAGTCGACGATGCCCATCAGCCAGGAGAGCGCATAGCCCGCCAGCACGCCGACCAGAATCGGGATAATGGCCAGAAAGCCGCGGAACAGGACGGAACCAAACACCGTCACCGCCAGCGTCACCATGGAGATGGTAATTGTTTTACTGTCCACCGCAGCACCGTTTGCCGGTAACAATCCGGCCATATTGGCCGCCACGCCCGCCAGCTCCAGACCGATCACCGCCACGATGGCGCCCATCGCCGCAGGCGGAAACAGCACATCCAGCCAGCCCGTCCCGGCTTTTTTCACGATCAGCGCCACCAGGCAGAACAGCACGCCGCAAAGGATAAAGCCGCCCAGCGCCACCTCATAACCCAGCGGCAGCAGCAGCAACACGGGCGAAATAAAGGCGAAGCTGGAGCCGAGATAGGCCGGGATTTTCCCTTTACAGATAAAAAGGTAAAGCAGCGTGCCGATGCCGTTAAACAGCAGCACGGTCGCCGGATTGATATGAAACAGAATAGGCACCAGCACCGTCGCGCCAAACATGGCGAACAGATGCTGGAAGCTGAGTGGAATGGTTTGCAGCAGCGGTGGCCGCTCGCTGACACCAATAGCGCGACGCGTCATAATATCCCCTTTATTTTACCCAATAAAAAGCCGACTCTGCGGTCGGCTTAATGAACAATGAAGCAATTTGAATAACCCGCATTCACGGGTGCAATGCGGCAGGCCCGCACGGGTCGCAGGCAGGATGGCCCCGGCCTGCAAGCCGGAGACACAGCGAACCCGGCCCGCCGCTCTGGCTGCCGGATGAAACCTGACTGCGACGCCCGCCTGATGCATTGACTATTTGGTTCCGAAAATCTTGTCGCCCGCATCGCCGAGTCCTGGAATGATATAACCTTTCTCATCCAGACCCTGATCGACCGAGGCAGTGTAAAGCTCCACGTCCGGGTGCGCTTTCTCCAGCGCGGCAATGCCTTCCGGCGCAGCGACAAGCACCAGTACTTTAATGCTGGTACAGCCCGCTTTTTTCAGCAGATCGATGGTAGCGATCATCGAGCCGCCGGTGGCCAGCATGGGATCCACGACCAGCGCCATACGCTCATCAATATTGGAAACCAGCTTCTGAAAATAAGGGACAGGCTCCAGCGTCTCTTCATCACGGTAAACACCCACGACGCTGATACGGGCACTGGGAACATGCTCCAGTACGCCTTCCATCATGCCCAGACCGGCACGCAGGATTGGCACAACGGTGATCTTTTTACCCTTGATCTGCTCAATGACGACAGGGCCGTTCCAGCCCTCAATGGTCACCGTTTCGGTTTCCAGATCGGAGGTCGCTTCATAAGTCAGCAGGCTTCCCACTTCAGAGGCAAGTTCACGAAAACGCTTGGTGCTTACGTCATGTTCACGCATCAAACCCAGTTTATGTTTGACCAGCGGGTGTTTGACTTCCACGATCTTCATTCTTTTACTCCCGGAGTGTTAAGCTGCAAAAAAAAATCGCGAGATTATAGCGCCCTTTCTGCGCTACGCCATATTACTTAATGCAACTTCTGCAAAATCTGCCGCGATTTGATAAGGATTGGCTAAAACCCGGCCATACGCAATACATCAGCACATGGCGCTCGCAAACGTTTGCCCCGACTGGTAGAATTGCCGCGCTTCATTTTCCATACCACCAACCGCAAACCGCGTGGGGATTTCGCAGTGACCGACAAAACCTCTCTCAGCTATAAAGACGCCGGCGTAGACATCGACGCGGGTAATGCGTTAGTCGATCGTATTAAAGGCGTGGTGAAAAAGACCCGTCGTCCGGAAGTGATGGGCGGACTGGGCGGTTTCGGCGCCCTTTGTGCGCTGCCGCAAAAATACCGCGAACCCGTGCTGGTTTCCGGCACTGACGGCGTTGGCACCAAGCTGCGTCTGGCGATGGATTTAAAACGTCACGACACCATTGGTATCGATCTGGTGGCCATGTGCGTCAACGACCTGGTGGTACAGGGTGCTGAGCCGCTCTTCTTCCTCGACTACTACGCCACCGGCAAGCTGGATGTGGAGATCGCCGCCAGCGTGATTACCGGCATCGCTGAAGGCTGTTCCCAGTCCGGCTGTGCGCTGGTGGGTGGCGAGACTGCGGAAATGCCGGGGATGTATCACGGCGAAGATTATGACGTGGCAGGTTTTTGCGTCGGCGTGGTGGAAAAATCAGAGATTATTGACGGCAGCAAAGTGCAGGATGGTGATGTGCTGATTGCGCTTGGCTCCAGCGGCCCGCACTCAAACGGCTATTCGCTGGTGCGCAAAATTCTGGAAGTCAGCCAGACCGATCCGGAAACCACCCAGCTGGAAGGCAAGCCGCTGGCGGACCATCTGCTCGCCCCTACCCGTATTTACGTCAAAAATATCCTCAGCCTGATTGAGCAGGTCGACGTGCATGCCATATCTCACCTGACCGGCGGCGGCTTCTGGGAAAATATCCCCCGCGTGCTGCCGGATAACACCCAGGCCGTGCTCTCCGAGTCAAGCTGGCAGTGGCCCGCAGTGTTCAGCTGGCTGCAGCAGGCCGGTAACGTCAGCCGTTTTGAAATGTACCGTACTTTCAACTGTGGCGTCGGCATGGTGATTGCGCTTGCCGCCAGCGAAGCGGATAAAGCGATCCAGCTGATGCAGGACGCGGGTGAAACGGCCTGGAAAATCGGTGTGATCAAAGCCTCCAGCGCTGAAGAACGTGTGGTTATCAACGCATGAAGCGGCTGGTCGTGCTGATATCCGGTCAGGGAAGCAACCTTGCAGCGATCCTGAATGCCTGTCAGCAAGGGCGTATCCCCGGCGGCGTCGCCGCCGTGTTCAGCAATAAGGCGGAGGCCCTGGGCCTGACGCGGGCGCGAGAAGCCGGGGTCCCTGCCCATGCGCTGGCCGCATCACAGTTTGCCGATCGTGAAGCCTTCGATCGTCAGCTGATGCAGGAAATCGACGCGTATGCGCCCGATCTGGTGGTGCTGGCGGGTTATATGCGTATTCTCAGCCCCGCCTTTGTGGCGCACTACGCGGGCCGGATGCTGAATATTCATCCTTCCCTGCTGCCGAAATATCCGGGTCTGCACACGCACCGACAGGCGATGGAGAACGGTGACGAAGAGCACGGCACATCGGTGCATTTCGTCACCGACCAGCTTGATGGCGGCCCGGTGATCCTTCAGGCAAAGGTGCCGGTATTTGCTGAGGATACGGAAGAGGATGTTCATGCGCGCGTCCAGCATCAGGAACATGCGATCTATCCGCTGGTGGTGAGCTGGTTCCTGGAAGGACGGCTGGCCATGCGTGATGATGCCGCCTGGCTTGATGGCGTAAAACTGCCGCCTGAAGGCTATGCCGGGGAGTAACCCGGCATCGCCGCACGTAAAATCATTTCCAGGTCTTCCCTGATTTAGCCAACATGATCGGGAGAATCTCCGGTTCTCCCTTTCTTCAGCCGTAGCGCCCGGTAATATAATCCTCCGTCCGCCGCTGCTTCGGCGCGGTAAAGATCGCATCCGTTTCGTCAAACTCCACCAGGCTGCCCTGATGCATAAACGCCGTGTAATCCGATACACGCGCCGCCTGCTGCATATTATGCGTCACCAGAATCAGGGTGAAGTGCTGCTTCAGCGTGCTCATCAGCTCTTCAATCACCAGCGTAGAGATGGGGTCCAGCGCCGAAGTGGGTTCGTCGAGGAGCAACACTTCAGGCTCGATGGCGATCGCTCTGGCGATCACCAGCCGCTGCTGTTGCCCGCTGGAAAGCGTCAGCGCATTCTGCCAGAGATTATCTTTCACTTCGCTCCACAGCGCTGCCGCCCGCAGCGCCCGCTCGACCGTCTCATCCAGCACGCGGCGGTCGCGAACGCCCTGCAAGCGCAGTCCGTAGACCACATTTTCGTAGATGGTTTTAGGAAAGGGATTGGGACGCTGGAAAACCATGCCTACCCGGCGGCGGAGCGCGGAGAGATCCTGCCGTGGGTTCAGCACGCATTCCCCATTAAGCAGAATGCTGCCTTCGGTCCGGCAGTTATCGATCAAATCGTTCATGCGGTTAACAGATCGTAACAGCGTTGATTTTCCGCAGCCGGAAGGGCCAATCAGCGCGGTGATGCGGTTTTTCGGCACCGCCATGGTGATCCCGTTCAGCGCCTGCTTATCGCCATACCAGAGCGACACATTTTCCAGCACCAGGGCATTATCCAGCTCCTCAGGCATTACAGTTCTCTCACAGTCAGGTTCAGTTCATCAGCGCGCGATAACGCTCGCGCAGGCGGTGACGTAGCCCCATCGCCAGCAGGTTAAGCGACAGAATAATAAGCACCAGCAGCAGCGCTGTGGCGAACACCAGCGGCCTGTCTGCCTGGGCATCGGGACTCTGAAAGGCCAGATCGTAGATCTGGAATCCAAGATGCATAAATTTGCGATCGAGATGCAGATAGGGGAAAACGGCATCAACCGGCAGTTCCGGTACCATTTTCACCACGCCCACCAGCATCAGCGGCGCGGTTTCGCCCGCTGCTCGAGCGACGGCGAGGATCAGGCCCGTCAGCATCGCCGGCACTGCCAGCGGCAGCGTGACGTGCCAGAGCGTTTCAGCCCGCGTCGCGCCCAGCGCCAGTGAGCCCTGTCGCAGCGACGGGGGAATGCGTGACAGCCCTTCTTCGGTGGCGACAATCACTACCGGCAGCGTCAACAACGCCAGCGTCAGTGAGGCCCACAGCAGCCCTGGTGTGCCAAATGTCGGCGCGGGAAGCGCAGAAGAAAAGAAGAGCTTGTCCAGACTGCCGCCGATCAGCCAGACGAAAAAGCCCAGGCCAAATACACCGTAAACGATTGACGGCACGCCCGCCAGATTCACCACGGCAATGCGGACCAGCCGGGTCATCAGGCTGTTGCCGGCATACTCATGCAGCCAGATCGCCGCGATCACGCCAAGCGGCATCACCACCACCGACATCAGTAATACCATCAGCACGGTGCCGAAGATGGCGGGAAATACGCCATTGTTACCCAGGCTCTCTCCCGGCGAGTTGCTGACAAAATGCCAGATTTGATGCGCAAAATGCTGAAACTTTTCAGCGTAGCTCATGGTATTGGGTGACCAGGCTGCCAGGATCTGGGTCAGGGGAATATGGTGTTGCCGACCTGAAACATCGCGCAGCACCAGCACCGTATGTTCGCTTTCACTACTCAGTTCCTGCAACCGTTCGGCGCGCAGGGTGAACTGTCGCTGTAGCTCCGCGTTATCGGCCTGATAGATCGATTCCGCCTGGGCATTGTAGGCGTCTGTCTCCTGGAGCTGCTGCCGGCGTAAGGCAAGCTTGCGCATTTCGCCGTTGAGGCGTGCCATGCTGACCTGGCGCAGCGTATCCGCTTCCGCCTGCCGCTCGCGGGTTTGCCGGATACGCTCCTGTAACGTCAGCGCCAGATTTTTCGCCACCAGCGGCTGCCCCTTCTCCAGCAGGCCATCAAACCAGCCATAGGCCATGCCGCCCACGCGTCTTTGCAGAACAATCGCGCCCGCAGGCTGTTCTCGCTGAAGAATATTGCTGCTGAGTACGCTGTGAAAATCGGCGTCGGCAAAATCCCGGTTGCCGGTTTTAATCAGGTAGCGGGTCACTTCCTCTGGCAGCGCCTCCGCGCCGGGCATGCCGCTGGAGACGAGCCGCTGCCGGGAGACCGTTTGCGACTGGGCAATTTCCCCCAGAAGCTGGGTTGTTCCCACCTTCTGCTGGAGAGTGAAAAGCGTTACCGGATGTGGCCAGAAATAGCGCAGTCCCTGCCAGCCCAGCAGCGCAATCAACAGCATAAAAGCGAGCAGGCTGACCGCGACAGCGCCGCCCGTCAGCCAGCGCCAGCGATCGTTTTGACGGGCCGCACTCATCCCTGCCCCTCCAGCTGTCCGTATCGTCTGCGCAGCCGCTGGCGGATCAGCTCGGCCAGCGTATTGACGATAAGTGTGAATATCAGCAGCACCAAGGCGCTTAAAAACAGAATACGGTAATGCCCGCTACCGGCAGCCGCCTCCGGCATCTCAATCGCCACGTTAGCGGCGAGGCTACGTACGCCTTCTAACAGGCCGCCGTCGGTGACGGGCGTGTTGCCGGTTGCCATCAGCACAATCATGGTTTCGCCCAGCGCCCGGCCAAAACCGATCATCAGTGCGGCAAAAATGCCGGCAGACGCGCCGGGCAGGACCACCCGCGTCAGCGTCTGCCAGGGCGTCGCGCCGAGCGCCAGCGATCCCTGTCCCAGCGACGCGGGTACGCTGAAAATGGCATCTTCTGCGAGGGTGAAAATCAACGGCACCAGCGCAAAGCCCATCGCCACGCCAGCAATCAGCAGGTTGCGCTGCTGGTAGTCCCCCAGCCGCTCAGCCAGCCGTTCACCGAAAAGCAGTTGCTCCACCTGCGGCAGCAGCCACAGGCAGGAAATGGTGGTCAGCAGCAGAAGCGGCAGCAACAGCCAGATTTCCCGGCCTTCCGCGCAAAGACGCCTGCGCCAGACCGGCGGCAGCCGCTGCGATGTCCAGCCACATAGCAGCAGGACGCCAGCCAGCGCCAGCGGCAGAAGAAGCACACCCAGCAGCCGATCCGCAAGCTGCGGTGCCAGCCACAATCCGGCGATCAGACCGATGACTACGCTGGGTAGCGCGCCCATCATCTCAATGGCGGGCTTAACCCAGCGCCGCAGACCCGGCGCCATAAACCAGGCGGTATACATCGCCGCGGCCAGCGCCAGCGGCGTGGCAAACAACATCGCCAGCGCCGCCGCTTTCAGGGTACCAACCACCACAGGCACCAGGCTGAATTTTCCCTGGTAATCGTCGTTGGCCGAGGTGGACTGCCAGACATAATCTGGTGCAGGGTAGTGTTCGTACCAGACTTTCTGCCACAGGCTTTTCCAGCTGATATCCGGCCAGGGATTGGTGAGCTTGATATGTTCCCAGCCATTCTGCCGTTCAATCAGCAGACCGTCGCCACGCGGCGCAAAGACCGCATTTTGTATGCCAGGTGCCAGCCGGTGCGAAAATATCGGCCCTTGCTGTTTACTGGCAAACAGCGTGAGTTCTCCCCCTTCGCCCAGCGTGGCAAAAACGCGGCGATGCGCTTCGCTGAACAGCCTGGCGCTGGCGGATGAACCGGCGAAATAGCGGATCTGCCGCAGGCGCGGGCCGGTTCCGGTGGCGATATCAAACCACTGAGCGATCCCCTTTTCATCCGCGATCAGCAGTGAACTGCCGCTGCTGAGCAGGATCATCGCTTGCGGTGAGGGCGTCAGCGTATGGCTGTCCCGCAGTGACAGACCGTCCGGCGTTATCCGCCACACGCGCAATGTCTCTCCGGACAGGGCGAACAAAAGCTTACCGTCTGGTGTCAGCAGAAGCTGTTTCACCCCACGGCTGTCCACACTGAAGCTTAAGGGCGGCTGGGAAGTCTGAAACTGCTGAACGGTAATGCGCTCAGGGTTTGCCTGCGCCACCAGCCATTTTTGCGGGTCGGGATGCGCCAGGCTTAGCGGTGCCGTACGTAAGGCTGGCGCGGCCAGCGGCCTGTCTCCCAGCGGGAACTTCCAGCGCGGTTCGCTCCCGTGAAAATCGGGCTCCACCAGCAACATACCCGCTGCGCTGTTCAGCAGGACGCTACGGTTATCGGCGCTAACAGCAGCAACCGTGCTGCTGCCAACCAGCGTTAACGGCGCGGAAGAAGATTGTCCGGCCAGCGGAATAAAATGCGCCTCGCCGCGCTCGTCAATGCGCCATCCCCACTGCTGTGCGTCATCCATGCCCATGGCAATCGCAGGTCGCGTCTGAGCCAGCGCAATGGTCTGGCTGCCGCTGACAGAAGGCGAGACAAACAGCGGTACCACGACCCAGATCAGCCAGACAAACAGCAGCAGCATTACCAGCAGGATCGCCAGCCCACACGCCATGACGACGCGCCGGGTCAGCCGATCGATAAACCGGCGGCGGCCATCGTTAAACTGTGCGGGAATGGGGGTTGAACTCATGCTTCAGGTCGCTTTCCTTTATGCCAGAAGCCGCTATGTTGCCCGTATGTGGTTAATAAGACAATCCACAATGTCCGTTGGACTTTGCTGCCATACTCTCGCCATAATGAGGTGAGACAATGACCGGTCACAGGCAAATCAGGTCCTGAATCAGCATACGGAGTAAAAATGGGTCAGGAAAAGCTGTATATAGAAAAAGAGTTAAGCTGGTTGTCCTTTAACGAACGCGTTTTACAGGAAGCGGCAGACAAAACCAATCCGCTGATTGAGCGCATGCGTTTTCTGGGAATTTACTCCAATAACCTGGAAGAGTTTTATAAAGTCCGCTTCGCCGATCTGAAACGCCGCATTATCATCGGTGAGGAACAAGGGACCTCCTCCCCTCCCCGCCACCTGCTCAATAAAATTCAGGCGCGGGTGCTGAAAGCGGACCAGGAGTTTGACGGGCTTTATAACGATCTCCTGCTGGAAATGGCGCGCAATCAGATCTTTTTGATTAACGAACGCCAGCTGTCACCAAATCAGCAGAGCTGGCTGCGGCACTATTTCAAACATGAACTCCGCCAGCATATTACGCCTATCCTGATTAACCATGACACCGACCTGATCGAGTTCCTTAAGGATGATTACACCTATCTGGCGGTCGAGATCATTCGGGGTGAAGCGATCGATTACGCGCTGCTTGAGATCCCTTCAGATAAGGTACCCCGCTTCGTTAATCTGCCGCCGGAAACGCCTCGCCGCCGTAAGCCGATGATTTTGCTTGATAACATCCTGCGCTACTGCCTGGGTGATATCTTTCGCGGCTTCTTTGACTACGACGCGCTGAATGCCTATTCGATGAAGATGACGCGCGACGCAGAGTACGATCTGGTGACGGAGATGGAGTCGAGTCTGCTCGAACTGATGTCCTCCAGCCTGAAGCAGCGTCTGACGGCGGAACCGGTCCGCTTCGTTTATCAGCGTGATATGCCGGATGCGATGGTTGAGATGCTGCGTAAGAAGCTGAATATCTCCAATTACGACTCCATCGTTCCCGGTGGGCGCTACCATAATTTTAAAGACTTCATCACTTTCCCGAATGTCGGCAAAGCCAATCTGGTGAACAAACCGCTGCCGCAGCTGCGCCACATCTGGTTCGATCGCTTCCGCAACGGCTTTGATGCCATCCGTAACCGCGACGTGCTGCTCTATTATCCTTATCACACGTTTGAACACGTTCTGGAGCTGCTGCGCCAGGCCTCTTTCGATCCTTCTGTGCTGGCCATCAAGATCAATATTTACCGCGTGGCCAAGAACTCCCGTATTATTGATGCGATGATCCACGCGGCCTATAACGGCAAAAAAGTGACCGTGGTGGTGGAGCTACAGGCGCGTTTTGATGAAGAAGCCAACATTCACTGGGCAAAACGGCTGACCGAAGCGGGCGTTCATGTGATTTTCTCGGCGCCTGGCCTTAAGATCCACGCCAAGCTGTTCCTGATTTCCCGCCGTGAGAACGGCGAGGTGGCGCGCTATGCCCATATCGGTACCGGGAATTTCAACGAAAAAACCGCGCGCATTTACACCGACTACTCGTTGCTGACCGCCGACGCGCGCATCACCAATGAAGTTCGCCGCGTGTTTAATTTTATTGAGAACCCTTATCGCCCGGTCAGCTTTGAACATCTGATGGTGTCGCCACAGAATTCACGCCAGATGCTCTATCAGTTTATTGATAATGAGATCGCCAATGCCCAGAACGGTATTCCCGCGGCCATTACGCTCAAGATAAACAACCTGGTCGACAAGGGCCTGGTTGACCGCCTCTATACCGCCTCCAGCGTGGGCGTGAAGGTGAATCTGCTGGTCCGGGGTATGTGTTCGCTTATCCCCAATCTGGTAGGCATCAGCGACAATATTCGCGTGATCAGCATTGTGGATCGCTATCTTGAACACGATCGCGTTTATATTTTTGAGAACGGTGGCGATAAAAAAGTCTTTCTCTCCTCCGCGGACTGGATGACGCGCAATATCGATTACCGCATTGAAGTGGCCGTCTCGGTACTTGACCCGATTCTGAAACAGCGCGTGCTGGATATTATTGCCATCCTCTTCAGTGATACGCTTAAGGCCCGCTTCGTAGACAAAGAGCTCAGTAACCGGTATGTTCCGCGCGGCAATCGCCGCAAGGTGCGCGCGCAGCTGGCTATTTACGATTACATTAAAACGCTGGAACAACCTGACTAACTCATTATGCCAATAACCCAGAAAAATACGCCTAAACCGCAGGAGTTCGCCGCCATTGATTTAGGCTCGAACAGTTTCCATATGGTGATTGCCCGCGTGGTGGACGGCGCTATGCAGGTGCTCGGCAGATTAAAACAGCGGGTCCAGCTGGCCGATGGCCTGGATCATAATAACGTGCTGGGCGAAGAAGCCATCCAGCGCGGGCTGAGCTGCCTGGCGCTTTTTGCGGAACGTTTGCAGGGGTTCAGTCCGGCCAACGTGACTATCGTCGGCACCCATACGCTGCGCCAGGCGGTGAATGCCGAAGACTTTCTTCAGCGGGCGGCAGAAGTCATCCCCTACCCGATTGAGGTGATTTCCGGCCATGAGGAAGCGCGTCTGATTTTTATGGGCGTGGCGCATACCCAGCCGGAAAAAGGGCGCAAGCTGGTTATCGACATCGGCGGAGGATCGACCGAGCTGGTGATTGGTGAGGATTTCGATCCCAAACTGGTGGAAAGCCGCCGGATGGGCTGCGTCAGCTTCGCCAATATTTACTTTCCGGCGGGCGTGATCACTAAAGACAATTTCCGGCGGGCGCGCCTGGCGGCGACGCAGAAGCTGGAAACGCTCGCCTGGCAGTACCGCCTGCAGGGCTGGCAGTATGCGCTGGGCGCCTCTGGCACCATCAAGGCGGCCTGCGAAGTGCTGCAGGCAATGGGTGAAAAAGAGAAGCTGATTACCCCGGAGCGGCTGGAAAAGCTCTTTGATGAGGTGATCCGCTTTAAATCCTTCGATACGCTCAGCCTGCCGGGTCTTTCGGATGAACGTAAGGCGGTCTTTGTGCCTGGCCTCGCGATCCTCTGCGGCGTGTTTGACGCGCTCGCCATCCGTGAACTGCGCCTTTCCGATGGCGCCCTGCGGGAGGGGGTGCTCTATGAAATGGAAGGCCGTTTCCGCCATCAGGATATCCGCAGCCGGACCGCACAGAGCCTGGCGAACCATTACGCCATCGACAGCGATCAGGCTAAGCGCGTGCTGGACACGACCGAGCGGCTCTATCTGCAGTGGCGGGATCAGAATCCCAAACAGGCTAATCCACAGCTGGCTGCCCTGCTGAAATGGGCCGCGATGCTGCACGAGGTGGGCCTGACCATCAACCACAGTGGCCTGCAGCGCCATTCATCTTACATCCTGCAAAACACCAATATGCCCGGTTTTAATCAGGATCAACAAACGCTGCTCGCCACGCTGGTACGTTATCACCGCAAAGGCGTGAAGCCCGATGATATGCCACGGCTGACGCTGTTTAAGAAAAAACAGTTCCTGCCGCTGATCTTCCTCCTCCGGCTGGGCGCGCTGTTGAATAATCAGCGTCAGGCCACGTCCCGCCCTGAATCGCTGCGGCTGGAAACGGATGATGGTCACTGGACGCTGACTTTTCCGCAGGATTACTTCAGCCAGAACACGCTGGTGCAGCTCGATCTTGAGCGCGAACAGCACTACTGGAAAGAGGTGACCGGCTGGCAACTGATGATTCAGGAAGAACCTAACGGATAACTATGACCGCTTTACTCCCCGATAACTATTACACCGAAAAGTATCAGCTTACCGCCACGCACTCCGAAGTGGTTGACGCGGTGAAGCTGATCCCGCCAGGCCGCGCGCTCGATTTAGGCTGTGGCAATGGCCGCAACTCGCTCTACCTCAATCTGAAGGGGTTTGACGTGACGGCATGGGATCTGAATCCCGCAAGCCTGGCGCGTCTGGATCAGATCGTGGCGGCGGAAAAGCTCACCCGGATCGCGACGGCGCAGAAGGATCTCAATACGTTGCGCTTTAACGGTGCCTGGGATTTTGTGCTCTCAACGGTAGTGATGATGTTCCTGCAGCCGGAAACGATCCCGCAGCTGATTGCTGATATGCAGGCAAGTACGGTAAGAGGCGGCTATAACCTGATCGTCGCGGCGATGGACACTGAAGATTATCCCTGCGATCAGGGTTTTCCCTTCGCCTTCAAGTCTGGTGAGCTCAGTGATTATTACCGCAAATGGCACATCATTAAGTACAACGAGCATGTCGGCCAGCTGCATCGCACCGATGCGCAGGGCAACCGCATCCCCCTGCGTTTTGCCACGCTGCTGGCACAGAAAGAGCAGATCAAAGCCTGACCGCAGAGGCCGGTTTACCGGCCTCTTTTTCCCTGAACCTTAGCAGCGCATCCAGCGAACGGGGTTCACCGATATGAAATCCCTGCAGGTAATCCACGCCAAACTTCCGCAACTGTGCTTCCGCTTCCGCCGTCTCCACGCTTTTGGCGATAATCTGCATCCGCTTTAGTCTGGCAATCGCACAGATCGATTCAATAATCTGATAATCCAGGCTGTTATCGAGCATATTGCGCACGAATTCTCCGTCTATCTTCAGCATATCGACCTGAATTTCTTTCAGCCTGGTATAGCTGGCGTAGCCGCGGCCAAAATCATCAATCGCCACCTTACAGCCCAGCGCGCGCAGCTGGGCAATCGCGCTATTTACCCAACGGGAGTCCGTCAGTACGGGCGATTCTTCCAGCTCGATAATCAGCTGCCACGGCTCAATATTATAGGCCCGCAAAAAGTCCTCAATCTCTCTCACCAGCTGTGGGCGGCAGAGGCTGGCGGCAAACAGATTGATGGCGATCCTGACGCCAGGCAGCGTTTCCCGGTGGCGATCGATAAAGGCCAGGCTATGCTGGATAACCCAGCGATCAAGCTCCCATGTCAGCCCAAACTCATTGACGACAGGTACAAAGCCGGCGGGTTTTACCCATTCGCCGTCGCTGTTTTCCATACGCAGCAGGATTTCATAATAGTCGTCTCCGCGAAGGCCACGGATTTCCTGCGCCAACAGATGAAAACCGTCATGGCGCAGCGCGCGCTGGATCTCATTAAGCAGCGCAATTTTGTCGTTAACCTGGCGCTGCACCAGCCTGGGATTATTCTGCTGAAGATGTTCCACCTGCCCGCTTCTGAGGGCATTTTCAGCCAGGGTACCCAACTCGCCGAGCAGCTCATGCAGGTGGTTAAACGGTGGCCGCACACCGCAGTAGCTTATTCCCACCGCCGGATGGATCGGAAGTCCGTCCCAGGTAAGATGAAAATCTCTCAGCCGCACGGCTATTCTGTCAATCCTTGCCAGATGTCCCTCATGATCAAGCCTTATCACCAGATCGACGCCCGGGAGCTGATAGACCTTCTCGCCAGGCAGAAGATCGGGCACCAAATGGCTCGCCAGGCTGCGTTCGTACTGAATACGCATTTGCAGACCGTAGGTTCTGCTCAGGCGATCCAGTTCAGGTATGCTGAGAAAACAGAGCGTGGACGGTGAAGCCTGCGCCAGCGCCTGTTTCAGCGCACGCAGATTGGGCAACCCCATCACCGGATCGATCAGCGCCATCCTTTTCGCTTTGCTGAGCGCATGACGCTGACGCGTGCTGATGGAGGCCATCAGCAAAATGGTCAGGGTGAACACCAGCAGATTTGCTGACATCACCGCGAGATGATAGGGATCGGTGACCGGACTAAGGAAGCGATCGCGCAGCTGATAAAGCAGCAGCAGAAGCAGCGCCCAGCTGATCGAGGTAAAGAGATAGCCAAAGCGCAGAGCTGACCAGAGCATCAGCGGCAGCAGCAGCGGCAAACCATAATCCGTCGCCAGCAGACTTTGCTCACCGTCATCAAACTGGAGCAGCAAGCCCAGCAAAAAAATGACCAGGCAGCCCCAGACAATAAATTCATGCCCCCGGACTTCCAGCGCCAGCTGCTTTCTGATCCGGACATAAATGACCTGCAGGAAACCGGGGTTGCGCAGGCAGCGGATCACAAAATAGCAGAGCTGAATCATGGTCAGGCAGGAGAGCAGCACAGACTGGTAGTTGAGCAGCATGGAAAGCGAAAAAGCGTTGCGGAAAAATACCGAACGGCTGAGCGGCAGCAGCCCGACAGCGGCAAGGAGCTGCAAAAGTAGCGTCAGCAGCGTCGGGATGAGAAAAGCCAGCCAGAACAGACGCACCGGCATCAGCTTCAGCTCGCCGTAATCAACGCACCAGCGGCGTCCTGACTGCATCCTGTATCCGCCCCAGCCGCTGACCAGTACGAACAGGTACACACCGATTATCAGCGTCGCCGTACCCGGCGGATAGCGATGAAAAAAGTAGACGATAAGCGCCAGCACGATGCCCGGAAACGCGCGCCAGTCATAAACAAGCAGCATCGCAACCAACATCGCCAGCGGCAGATAGATCAGATAGACGTAACCTTCAGGCATCCAGAGCCGGACAGAGAGCAGAACGGAAAGCGGCATTAAGGTCAGAGGCAGAAAGAGAGGTAGCCCCCAGGTGTGCTTACTAAAGCGTTTAAGCCAGGCGGTAATTTTCATGTAATCCGGTCCTGAATAACATTCCTGAAGCGGCTCTCCGGCAAAGGTGATGAATCATTTTGCCGCAATAGTATGCATAACCGGCGGGCAGTAATTGATCCAGGACAAAAATCAGGCCGCTTTTGCCCTTAACGGAAATCTCGTTCAGGAAAGCGTTAGTCTCAGGCCGTCACACTCGTGGCTTATTGCCTTGTATGACTTCAGCCGCCAAAACGTTGACCTTGTCACGCGGCTGTGCGTAAATTGCACTATCGCCTTCGGGCTTACCTCAGGAACACCGCGTGAACAGCGCTATGCCACTATTCAAACGTAAAAAAACCAGCCAGATGACCCGAATCGTACTGCTTGTCAGCTTTATCATTCTCGCCGGCAGGTTACTCTTTGTCGTCCCCGGTGCCATTGAGCACCATCAGCAAAAAAAACAGGACGCTCCCGTACCGGCCGCCATAGCGAAATAGCCCTGGCCCGCGGTTTTCCCTGCATAAAATTGCCTGAATAATTTCGACTTTTTCGCCGCTTATCTCCGTTTTAAGCAATACTTATTGCTTAGCCCGTTTTTGCCAGGCCCAAGGGAATTTTTATGTCTGTCGCTTTATCTCATGCTCAGCAACTCTCTGAGATTCGTCACCGTATCCTCAATCTTCTGCTTAACGATAACGACCTTGTCGATACCCTGCTTGGCCGTCCCCTGAAAGAGACGCCCGCCGAGGCCATCGCACATGAGGAGCAGGCGGAAGAGATCAGGCAATATATTCCGCTGCTTCACGCCGCCGACCTCGCCGACTTACTCGAAGCGCTGCCCGAAGACGAACGCCTGGCGTTATGGCAACTGATAGGCACCGAACGACGCGGGACGGTGCTGGTTGAGGCTTCGGAAAGCGTCTGGGAAAGCCTGATTGAGGAGATGAGCGACCGCGATCTGCTCCGCGCCATCGCCCCGCTGGATATTGACGATCAGGTTTATCTTGCCAAATATCTTTCCCGTGACTTAACCGGTCGCCTGCTCACCTCACTCGATCCGGCGCTGCGTTCGCGCGTGCTGGAAACCGTGCATTTCGATCGCGACCGCGTTGGCCGCATCATGGACTTTAAGCTGATTACCGTACGGGCAGACGTCACGCTGGCAGCCGTACAACGTTTTCTTCGGCGCAATAAAGCCATTCCCGAGGGCACGGATAAGATTTTTATTACCGACAAAAAGAACAGATTGCTCGGCGAGCTGCCGCTGACCGCCATCCTGCTCAATAAGCCGGACACGCCGGTGATGAAGGTAATGAACGATCGCCCCACGACCTTTCTGATTGATGATAAGGCTGAAGATGCCGCTGGCGCATTTGAACGTTATAACCTGATCTCTGCGGCGGTCATTGATGCAAAAGGCAAGCTGATAGGCCGTGTCACCATCGAGGATGTGATGGACCTGGTCAATGAAGCCAACGACAGCAATATCCGTAAGATGGGGGGTGTTAATCCGGACGAAGATGTGTTCGCCCCGGTCAGAAAAGCTGTACGAACCCGCTGGACCTGGCTTGCGCTTAATCTCTGCACCGCCTTTGTCGCCTCGCGGGTCATCGGCCTGTTTGAAGACACGATTTCCCAACTGGTCGCGCTGGCCACGCTGATGCCCATCGTCGCGGGAATTGGCGGCAATACCGGGAATCAGACCATCACCATGATCGTCCGGGCGCTGGCGCTGCACCAGGTAGAGCCGGGCAACTTCAAATTCCTGATTGGGCGTGAGCTGGGCGTGGCGTTAATCAACGGGTTGTTCTGGGGCGGCATCATGGGCGGCGTGACCTGGGCGATGTATGGCAATATCGAACTGGGCGGCGTGATGATGCTGGCGATGGTGCTGAATTTATTACTGGCCGCGCTGATGGGGGTGCTGATCCCGCTCTTTATGATCAAAATGAAACGCGATCCGGCCGTTGGCTCCAGCGTACTGATTACCGCGCTGACGGATACCGGCGGCTTTTTTATCTTTCTGGGGCTGGCGACTCTGTTTCTGCTGCACTGAAAGCACAAGGTTCAGTATGACCCGCCTGACGGGTCGCTGTTAACAGAAACGCGGTCTGCATGGATTTTTTCTGTTTCTCACTGACCGCCCGATAAAGGGAATAATGATGATCTCTCGCTGGCGATGGCTTCTGGGACAAATTTTCAAGAAACTCTGGTTCCGCGCCACGCTGTTCGCTATCGCGGCGGTGATCACGGCGCTGGTTT
Source organism: Pantoea sp. IMH (assembly GCF_000599885.1). Taxonomy (GTDB): domain Bacteria; phylum Pseudomonadota; class Gammaproteobacteria; order Enterobacterales; family Enterobacteriaceae; genus Erwinia. The sequence continues at coordinate 580,977 of NZ_JFGT01000002.1, forward strand.
CTGTCGTTTTTAAGTCAATGATCCCGCTCTCCTTTTCGGTGAAGGTCGGCGCTGAGGCCGTCGACCACATCCTGAACATTCTTGCTTCCAGCATGCTGGCCGTCACCACCTTTTCACTGAGCATTGTGGTTTCGGCCTACGGTTCCGCCACCACCAATGTCACGCCGCGCGCCACCCGTCTGGTTGTCGAGGATGTGACGACCCAGAATGTGCTGGCCACCTTTATCGGCTCCTTCCTCTTCAGCCTGGTGGGCATTATCGCGCTGAATATGGAGGTCTATGGCAGCCAGGGTCGGGTGATTTTGTTTGCGGTGACGCTGGTGGTGATCGCGCTGATTTTAATCACGCTGTTACGCTGGATACAACATCTTACCGCGCTTGGCCGGGTGGGCGAGACGACGGCGACGGTTGAAAGCGCGGCGATGAAAACCTTTATCGCCAGAGCGAAAGACCCTTGCCTTGGCGGCTATCCGTGGCTTGAGGCAGACCGCCAGCCTGCCGGCACCAGGGCTATCTATCCGCAGCAAATCGGCTATGTCGAACATATTGATATCGGCAGACTGGCCGCCTTGCTCACGGAGCGTCCAGAGCATATTTATCTTGTCGCCCAGCCTGGCAGCTTTATACATACCGCCCGACCAGCGATCTATATTACCGGCAACGTGACGCCCGAACTGAGCCAGCAGCTCCTCGCCGCTTACAGCATTGCCGATACCCGCTCCTTCAGTCAGGATCCGCGCTTCTGTTTATGCGTGATGGCGGAGATCGCCTGCCGGGCGCTCTCACCTGCCGTCAACGATCCCGGCACCGCCATTGATGTGATTGGCCGCGCCGTCAGGATCTTATCTGCCTATGGCAGCCATCTTTCGCCAACCAGCGAAGTACGCTATCCGATGATCCATATTGCCCCGATCTGCACCGACAGTCTCTTTGATGACTTCTTCTCGCCCGTTGCCCGGGATGGCGCCGCCATGCGGGAAGTGCAAATCCGGCTCCTAAAAGCGCTGGCCATGCTGGTTGAAGGCTGGCCAGAACACTATCGCAATAGTGCCACGGCACATGCGACAGAAGTCCTGCACTATATTGAGCGGGAGAACTACATTCCCTCCGATCGCCAGCGTATCCACGAGCTCTTTCACAGCCTCTTTTCTGTCAGCAAACAGGACGCCTGAAGCACAGAAACCGTATCAGGCAGGGTTTGAGCTCCTGCCCGGTTGGCGGCAAAGCGAATCAGGCGCATTTTCGCTTTCTGGCAAACGGACAGGTAACCCGCCAATACGGCTGTACTGGATAAGTAGCCGCGAGACCTCTTTATTGAGGTCGCTTCACCAGTGCTTCGGCCCGCAGAAATATCATTCAAATTTTATGATTAATTACAGCAAATAGTTCAGCTTTCACTCAGTCATGGTCAGGGCTATTATCTAACACATCAAGGCAGAACGCCTTACAACTGATAAAAATCACTCAGGAAATGACCATGAAAAACATCAAAACTTTCGTTGCAGTTACCGTGCTTTCACTAATCTCTTTCGGCAGCTTCGCGCAGAGCGTTACCGCCTCCGCTTCCACACTTGATGCGGCTGAAGCGCAGATTGCCGACCAGGCTCAGCAGGCTGGCGCAGCTTATAAAATCACGGGCGCCCGTGTTGATAACCGCGCCTACGTCTCTGCCGAACTGATTAAGTAAGTCCGACATCTACGCTAAGCTCTGAGGCTGCCCTGTGGGCAGCCTTTTTTATTGCTTGCGGTGTGCAGGTGATCCCGTACGGATACCTCAAGGCTCCTGTAGATCGTGTTAGGGTTGATTTTGTTTGCATAACATATGGATGAATTAATGATTGTCAGAACATGGCACGGCTGCGTTCCACTGAAACACGCGGAAGGATTTGCCAGGCATCTGCAGAAAACGGGTGTGGAGCATGCTGAACGCACGCCGGGAAATCGGGGGGCTTTTGTTCGCCGGGAGACGCAGGGCGAATGGGAACATTTCTTTCTGGCGACTTACTGGGAAGATCTTGCGGCGATAAAAGCCTTTGCCGGCGAGGCTTATCAGGTTGCCGTTACCTATGCTGACGATGAGCAGTTTGAATTACTGTCCGACCCTTATGTTTTCCAGCACGTTGTTGAGTCCGTGTCAGCGCTGTAAACCTTCACAGGTCGCACACAGATGGCGGCCTTTTTAGCCCAATTTAGTATGTTGTAACTATAAAGCGCATTATTTCCTTCACTCTATTAGCCACAGCTATCAGCGAGTAAACACCACGTTTTATTACGGAGAAACCTCTTATCAGATGATCAATAGCGCAGGAAACGGCCTGGCGGAACAGGCAACTGGCCCACTCTTTTCTGGATAGTTTCATCAGCAAATCCGGGACTTGTTGAGATAACCTTGTCACCGGGCGCGATGAGATGCAGTATCAGGATAAAGAGAAAGCGGCTTATATCACTGAAAAGGAGTTATTTGATGCAGGTGGAAATTCGCAGTGCAGAGCCTTCTGATGCAGAACATTATCAGCGCATATACAGTCAAAGCCCGGTGCAGGCAAATACCTTACAGCTCCCCTCTTCTTCACTTGAATACTGGAAAGAGAAACTTTCTGTCTGTGCTAAACAGGGCAAGTTGCGTTTTGTGGCGCTGGTTGACGGAATCGTTGCCGGCGAACTGACAATTTATACCCAGCAGAATGCCCGGATAAGTCATGTGGTCAGCTTCGGCATCGGCGTTGATCCCGCTTTTGCCGGGCAAGGTGTTGGCTCAGCGTTAATGAAATTCTGCCTCACCTACGCCTTCAACTGGCTGGCCGTAAGAAAAATTGAGCTGGAAGTTTTTCATGACAATGAAGTCGCCATTGGGCTCTATAAGAAGTTTGGTTTCCGGGAAGAGGGTTTAAAGAAAGGTGCCGCCTTCAGAAATGGCCGGTATGAGGACGTTCTGCTGATGGCTAAAGATTCGCCGCATATTTAAATGAGCCGCATCTGTTTCTGCGATAAGGACCTGGAGTGAGATTTAACGCAAGATAAAGGGTAAATAGCGAGCTGAATGATGCGGATGCCTGCATCATTCAGCTACAGGAGACAGAAAACTTTTTATCTGACGCTCCCGTTTTCCAGACGTAATCCACTAACACGTTCAAACTCACGGGTGTTGTTTGTAACCAGAACCAGTGCGAGCGAGCAGACATGCGCTGCAATCATACCGTCATACGGACCGATCGCCCTTTGCAGCGGAAAGCGCAGAAACAATAAAGCCCGCAGTTACGCGGGCTTAGAGATGTTTTACTGCTTTTACGTGCAGGCTGTTGCCAGACGCGAAATCATTCCCACTCAATCGTCGCAGGCGGCTTACCGGAGATGTCGTAGACCACGCGGGAGATGCCGTCGATTTCGTTGATGATGCGGTTGGAGACGCGGCCCAGGAATTCATAAGGCAGATGCGCCCAGTGCGCGGTCATAAAGTCGATGGTTTCAACTGCACGCAGCGAGACGACCCAGTCATATTTACGACCATCGCCCATCACGCCGACGGAGCGGACCGGCAGGAATACCGTGAATGCCTGGCTGACTTTGTTATAGAGATCGGCCTTATGCAGCTCTTCGATAAAGATTGCATCGGCACGGCGCAGCAGGTCGCAATACTCTTTCTTCACTTCACCCAGTACGCGCACGCCCAGACCCGGTCCCGGGAAAGGATGGCGGTAAAGCATATCGTACGGCAGGCCCAGCTCCAGACCAATTTTGCGCACTTCATCTTTGAACAGCTCACGCAGTGGTTCCACCAGGCCCATCTTCATCTCTTTCGGCAGGCCGCCAACGTTGTGGTGAGATTTAATCACGTGCGCCTTGCCGGTGGCCGAAGCGGCGGATTCAATCACATCCGGGTAGATGGTTCCCTGCGCCAGCCACTTAACGTCCTGCAGCTTCAGCGCCTGTTCATCAAACACTTCCACGAAAACGCGGCCGATGATCTTGCGCTTGGCTTCCGGCTCATCCGTGCCCGCCAGCGCATCGAGGAAACGTTTTTCCCCTTCCACATGGATAATGTTCAGGCCGAAATGGTCACCAAACATATCCATTACCTGCTCCGCTTCGTTCAGGCGCAGCAGGCCGTTGTCGACAAAGACACAGGTCAGGCGATCGCCAATGGCGCGGTGCAGCAGCATCGCGGTCACGGAAGAGTCGACGCCGCCGGACAGGCCGAGGATCACTTTATCGTTGCCGACCTGCTCGCGCAGGCGCTCAACGGCATCTTCAATGATTTTGGCCGGAGTCCAGAGCGCCTCACACTGGCAGATATCCAGCACAAAACGTTCCAGCAGGCGCAGGCCCTGACGGGTATGCGTCACTTCCGGGTGGAACTGGACGCCGTAAAAACGCTTCTCTTCGTTCGCCATAATCGCGAACGGGCAGCTTTCGGTGCTGGCAACGGTCACAAAGTCGGACGGAATCGCCGTCACTTTATCGCCGTGGCTCATCCAGACATCCAGCAGCGGCTTGCCATCCGCGCTCAGCGAGTCTTCGATGCCACGTGTCAGCGCACTGTTGACGAGGACTTCAACCTGCGCGTAGCCGAACTCACGCTCGCTGGAGCCTTCCACCTTGCCACCAAGCTGCTGTGCCATCGTCTGCATACCGTAGCAGACGCCGAAGACCGGCACGCCCGCGTTGAACACATATTCCGGCGCGCGCGGGCTGTTGTGCTCGGTGGTGCTTTCCGGGCCGCCGGAAAGAATGATGCCGTTTGGATTAAACTGGCGGATCTGCTCTTCGGTGACGTCCCACGCCCAGAGTTCGCAGTATACGCCCAGTTCGCGCACGCGGCGGGCAACCAGCTGCGTATACTGCGAGCCGAAATCAAGGATCAGGATGCGGTGTTTGTGGATATTTTCCGTGGTCATTGGGCTATTCCAGAGCGATGAACAAATACAGGGATAAAGTAAATGCCCGGTCAGCGCCGGGCATCAGGCCGGGTTATCAGGAACCCATGCGGTAGTTTGGCGACTCTTTGGTGATAGTCACGTCATGCACGTGACTTTCGGTAATGCCTGCGCCGCTGATGCGGACAAATTCCGCTTTGGTACGCAGCGCTTCGATAGTACCGCAGCCGGTCAGGCCCATACAGGAGCGCAGGCCGCCCATCTGCTGATGAACGATCTCTTTCAGACGGCCTTTATAGGCGACGCGGCCTTCAATGCCTTCCGGCACCAGCTTATCCGCCGCGTTGTCGGTCTGGAAGTAACGATCGGAAGAGCCTTTGGACATCGCGCCCAGCGAGCCCATGCCGCGATAGGATTTAAACGAGCGGCCCTGATAGAGTTCGATTTCGCCCGGCGACTCTTCGGTGCCCGCCAGCATAGAGCCAACCATGACCGCGCTGGCGCCAGCCGCAATCGCCTTGGCGATGTCGCCGGAGAAACGGATACCGCCATCAGCGATAACAGGGATACCGGTGCCTTCCAGCGCGGCAACCGCGTCAGAAACCGCCGTGATCTGTGGCACGCCGACGCCGGTAACGATACGGGTGGTGCAGATTGAGCCAGGGCCGATCCCCACTTTCACCGCGCTGACGCCCGCTTCAACCAGCGCCAGCGCGCCAGCGCCGGTGGCCACGTTGCCACCAAGAATTTGCAGGTCAGGGTACTTGGCACGGGTTTCACGGATACGCTGTAAAACACCTTCAGAGTGGCCGTGCGAGGAGTCAATCAGCAGCACGTCAACCCCAGCCGCGACCAGCGCGTCGATCCGCTCTTCGTTACCCGCACCAGCACCTACCGCTGCACCGACGCGCAGGCGGCCTTCCTGATCTTTACAGGCGTTAGGCTTACGTTCGGCTTTCTGGAAATCTTTCACGGTAATCATGCCCAGCAGATGGAAAGCGTCATCCACCACCAGCGCTTTTTCGATGCGTTTTTCATGCATCTTTTGCAGCACCACTTCGCGCGCTTCACCTTCGCGTACGGTGACCAGACGATCTTTCGGCGTCATCACTGCAGAAACCGGCAGGCTCATATCGGTAACAAAACGGACGTCACGACCGGTGATGATGCCCACCAGTTCGTTGTCGCCGTTAACCACGGGATAGCCCGCGAAGCCGTTGCGCTCGGTCAGCGCTTTCACGTCGCTCAGCGCGGTAGTGGGCAGCACGGTTTGCGGATCGGTCACCACGCCGCTTTCATGTTTCTTCACCTTGCGGACTTCTTCCGCCTGGCGCTCGATGGACATGTTTTTATGGATAAAACCCAGACCGCCTTCCTGCGCCAGCGCAATAGCCAGGCCCGCTTCGGTAACGGTATCCATAGCGGCGGAAAGCATAGGGATGTTCAGGCGGATGGTTTTGGTAAGCTGGGTGCTGAGGTCGGCCGTGTTAGGCAATACAGTCGAATGAGCGGGAACGAGCAGAACGTCGTCAAATGTCAGGGCTTCTTTAGCGATTCTTAGCATGGCAATATCTCAACCTCAGGGTGAATGAGAACTTGTAAAATATTGCCGCGGCATTATACAGGGCGTAATCGATTGCCTCCAGCATTATTTACTTAAAATGCTTGATCCCCTGTTTCAGGCATGTAGTATCGGATGATTAACCTCCTGATTTAAAGTTTGATCTTCATCACATGTCGCTACCACCGTCCGCCACTGTTTTTACCGTCAGCCGTCTCAATACCACAGTGCGTAAGCTGCTGGAGATGGAGATGGGCCAGATCTGGCTGAGTGCTGAGATCTCAAACTTTTCCCAGCCCTCTTCCGGCCACTGGTACTTCACCCTGAAAGATGATGGTGCTCAGGTGCGCTGCGCGATGTTCCGTAACAGCAACCGCCGGGTGACGTTTCGTCCGCAGCATGGACAGCAGGTGCTGGTCAGGGCCACCATTACGCTGTATGAGCCACGCGGCGACTACCAGCTCATTGCGGAAAGCATGCAGCCTGCCGGTGAAGGAGTGCTGCAACAGCAGTTTGAGCAGCTTAAGCAGAAGCTGGCGGCGGAAGGATTATTTGAGCAGCAACATAAACAGCCGCTGCCTGAGCCGGCGCATCAGGTTGGGGTAATCACCTCCTCCACCGGCGCGGCGCTGCATGATGTCCTGCGCATTCTGCACCGCCGCGACCCTTCGCTGCCCGTGATCATCTACCCGACGCCGGTACAGGGCGTGGATGCGCCAGCCAGCATTGTGCGTGCGATCGAAGTGGCCAATCAGCGAGGCGAATGTGATGTGCTGATTGTGGGACGCGGCGGCGGATCTCTTGAAGATTTGTGGAGCTTTAACGATGAGCGGGTCGCACGCGCCATTTTCGCCAGCCTGATCCCGATCGTCAGCGCCGTAGGCCATGAAACGGATGTGACCATCGCGGACTTTGTGGCCGATTTGCGTGCGCCAACGCCGTCAGCGGCGGCGGAACTGGTCAGCCGCAATCAGATTGAACTGCTGCGCCAGCTGCAAAACCAGCAGCAGCGGCTGGAAATGGCGATGGACTATTTTCTGGCGCAAAAAAACCGTCGTTTTTCCCGCCTGCATCACCAGCTTCAGCAGCAGCACCCTCAGCTACGCCTGGCACGCCAGCAGACCGCCCTGATGAAACTCCAGCGCCGTCTGGACGACGTGATGCAAATCCATCTGCGTCAGGCAGACCGTCGCTTAGAACAGATTGAGCAGCGTCTGAGCGCCTTTCAGCCGCAGCATCGCCTTCATCGTCTCCAGCAGCAATTTCAGCAGTGGCAGTATCGCCTTCAGCAGGCGATGCAGCAGCAGCTAAACGGAGATAAGCAGCGTTTCGCCACGCTTGCCGCACAGCTTGAGGGCGTCAGTCCGCTGGCGACACTGGCCAGGGGGTTCAGCGTCACCACCTCTTCTGAGGGGGAAGTGATCAAACAGACGCGCCAGCTCCATCCCGGCGATCTGCTGAAAACCCGCCTGGACGATGGCTGGGTGGAAAGCGAGGTCACGCTCATCACGCCAGAGAAGAAATCCCGCAGCCGTAAAAAGCCGCTCTGAGAGGCGACTGGCGCGCCGTAAGCCCCCTTTTGCGCCCGCTTTCTGCCGCTGAATCGCCTGGCGACTATACTTTTCAGACATACATTGTCTGACCAAGGAGCCGGGTATGCACTATGGCGTCATTCCTCCCTATATTCTGCGTAAAATCATTGATAACGGTTCAGGACCGCAACAGAATTATGCCCGTCATACGCTGATGCACGTTCAGACTCTGATGGCTGAACACTTTCCCCATCCCGCTGGCCCACAGACCAGCATGCCGGGCAACGTGGAGCGGGAGATTTACGATGCACAGCAGACGCAGAATCTGCCTGGCCAGCTGGTGCGCAGCGAAGGTCAGCCCTCCAACGACGATCTTGCAACCAACGAAGCCTATGATTATCTGGGCGTGACCTATGACTTTTTCTGGCAGGCTTATCAGCGCAATTCGCTGGATAATCAGGGACTGACGCTAAAAGGCACCGTGCATTACGGCAAGGAATATCAGAATGCGTTCTGGAATGGCCAGCAAATGGTCTTCGGCGATGGCGACGGCGAAATATTCAACCGCTTTACTATCGCACTCGACATCATAGGGCATGAGCTGGCGCATGGCGTGACGGAGACGGAAGCAGGCCTGATCTACTTTGAACAGGCGGGTGCGCTGAATGAATCGCTGTCTGACGTCTTCGGTTCGCTGGTAAAACAGTTTCACCTTAAGCAGACGGCGGATCAGGCTGACTGGATAATCGGCGAAGGGCTGCTGGCGGAGGGCATCAATGGTAAGGGCTTACGTTCCATGTCAGCTCCCGGTACGGCCTATGACGATCCGTTGCTGGGAAAAGACCCCCAGCCCGCCGATATGCAGGAGTATATTCAGACCCGGGAGGACAATGGCGGCGTCCATCTGAACTCTGGAATTCCTAACCGGGCATTTTACCTGGCGGCCATCGCGCTGGGTGGCTACGCGTGGGAGCAGGCCGGATACGCCTGGTATGATGCGCTCTGCGACCGGAGCCTGCCCCAGGATGCTGACTTCAGCACCTTTGCGCAGTTTACGGTGCGCCATGGTCAGAAACGCTTTAACAAATCGGTTGGCCAGGCGATTGAAGAGGCGTGGAAACAGGTGGGCGTATCATGACAGACAGACTTCCCGAACTGAGCGATGATGCCGTCATCGTGATGGCGCGTGAAGGCGGCTTTGCTTATATCCCTAAACTCGCCGGGCCGCGCCGCATTGCGCTGGCACAACTAAGCCCGCCGCAGCGTGAGCACGTTTGCAGCGTGCTTCGCCATGCCTTACCCCTTGGCGAACCGCCCGGTGAGCAAAACCCTGCCGGTCGGGGCGACCAGCGTTTTTACCGGATTGAAATCAGCTACGCCACTTCGCATCACACAGGCAATATCGTTCTGCTGATCCCGGAAGATGCAGCGCCGCCGGAACTGGTAGCACTCTGGCAGGAGGGGCAATAGTAGTCATATCGTGAATGACTTCCGCCAGGTACGGTGCCGCCGCGCCTGTCACCGCCTGCGCCATATTTCCGCCAGCCAGGCCCTGTATCGCGGCGGTGGCCGCCTGAATACCCTGCTGGATGGCGCTGCCCGTTCCCCACTGCTTCTGGACCGCTTTGTAGCTCTCTGTGGCCGCCAGCTGGCTGTTGTAGGCCTCCCACGCTTTCTTCGTGGCATCTGTGCCGGGTTCGCTTATCCCTTTCGCCGCCAGCTCCGCTTTACCCGCCTTTGTGGCCCGGATTTGCCCTTCCGTCCGCGCGATATCTCCAGCCTGCGACCCAATCTCCGCTATCAGCTGCGCCTCACGAAGTCGGTTCTGCTCTTTCTCTTTGTCAAAGATCGGGTTCAGTGTCTGGTTGGCATGCTCCACATCGCGGCTCAGCCCGGCAATATCCTGCTGCTGCTCCGTCTTGTCACGGATAACTATCGTGCCTTCCGACACCGCTGCTTTTGTCGTGGAGCTGGCACTGCCGGAGTCGTTCAGCCCCGCCAGCAGGCCGTTCGCCATATTCCCGGTGAACTCTCCGCCAATGCTACCGCCCGAACTGATACCCACACTCTGGTGTTCAGCTTTATATTCCGCGCTGTTATGGATATCGCTGAATCCCAGCGAGCCGGTATCGAGTTTATTCCTGTCCGCCGCTGCCGTCGACCCGATAACCGCACCGTCCAGCTGCGTGTGGTCACCCACCGTGATATCAAACCCGCCCCTGCCCGCAAACAGCCCTGTCTGCTCCTGCACCGACGCATAGTCTGAGTGCAGCTTATCCCTGCTCAGACTGAGACTACCCGACCCGCTCATTGAGCCGATGTTAAACGTCCCGCCCGCGCTGGCGCTCTGCTGTTTGCTGTCGTAGGTGTTGCTGTCCTGCTCGCTGGTCAGCGTCAGGTTGCGCCCCACGCCGGCGGTGATTTTCTCCCCGCTCACCTGCGCGCCGGTCAGCGTCGTGTCGCGGCCGCTTTTCAGCGTGACGTTATTACCGGCGGTCAGCATGCTCTCCGTATGCGTGGTGCCGTTACCGCGCTCCCTGCCGCTGGCTTTGTTCAGACTGGCCGACACCTGAATGCCCCAGCCGCCTGAACCCGCGCCGATACCCACTCCCACCGTGCCGCCTTTGCTCTCGTTCTTCCCGCTCAGGGAGGAGCTGTTCTCTGCGGAGCTCATGATGATGTCCCGGCTGGCGTCCAGCTGCGCATCATTCCCCGCCTGGAGCTTACTGCCACGGACGCTGATGTCCCCGTCAGTGGCCCGGATGCTCAGGTCCCTGCCCGCCATCACGCTGCTGCCCTGAGAGGTGCTCTGCCTCTGCGTCTGCTCCGATTTTGACGACTGGCTGCCGTAAGAGAGCATCACCCCGATGGTGTTACTGTTGTCCGGATTACCGCCCTGGGCGCCGTCCACCGCCACCGCCTGGCCCGCCTGCACGCCGCTCAGCAGCGCCTTCACTCCCTGAAGCGCGGCAAGGCGGTCGTTACTTTCGTTTTTTGCATCCCGGCCCGTGGTCACCGCCGTGTTCAGCGCGCTGCCCGCCGTGCCGGACAGCGCCAGCGTCAGCCCGCTCTGCTTCTGCTCAACTTTATGGATCTGCGTGCTGTTGTCCTGCGCGGATAAAATGGCGACATTTTTCCCCGCCAGCAGCATATCGTTTCCGGCTATCAGGTCTGAACCTTCAACGCTCAGGCCGCTGCCTGCGCTGACGGTGAGATTGCCTTTTGCACTGCCGACCGTGCTGCCCCGGTGCGTCGTTTCCGCCAGCGTGTCGGTGACTTTCAGGTCCTTCGTGCCGTAGCTGAATCCGATACCGCCCGTACCCGACAGGCCCGATTTTTTCTCCTGCTTCAGGTGCAGCGTCTGGCTGCTCTCCTCCGCAGCCTTTATCGTCACATCCTGTCCACCGTAGAGCGCCACATCCTGCGTTCCCGCCACGCCGCTGCCCTGGATCAGCAGATTGTGACCCGCCTGCATCGTTACCGAATCACCGCTGAACGCGGAACCCTGCGCCGTTTCCCTGTTCACCACATCATGGGTGGTGATGGTGCTTTTTGAGAAGGCCCCGTTGCTGCCGGTGGATTTGTGGTGCGACTCAAAATCACTCTTCGCCGTCATGGCGGTGATGCTGATATCCCGCCCCGCCGTCACGCCCAGGCTCTCGCCCGCGTTGACCGTAGCGGCCTGCGCCTTCACATCCTGACCGGCAGCCAGCAGCACGGAACCCGCCCCGGATACTTCGCTGCCTGTCTGCTGGGTGACTGACTGATTCAGCCAGTTATCCCGGTCCCATATCAGGCTGTCACTGGCGGAGGTTGCCACCGCGTTAAGGTTCAGGTCACGTCCGGTGTTCAGTACCGTCTGGCTCTGGCTGCCGCTGTTGACCACCTGGCCCCCGCTCAGGGTGAGATCCCGTCCGGCGCTGAGCGACAGCCTGCCGTCTTCACCCTGCACGTAAATCCCGCCCACCCGGTCGAGCGTCGTGCGCGTAAAACGGTTCTCCCCGGCGCTGCTCTGCGCGCTGCGCGTCGTGGACATAATAGTGATATCGCGACCGGCTCCTGCCAGCACCGAGTTATTCCCCGCGATAACGCCCGCGATATTATTAATATCCGTGCGCGCCAGCAGGCTCACGTCCGCGCCCTGGACCGCCCCCGCCCGGTTGGTGATATTCTCCGCGGTGAGCTGCACCGCCTCCCGCCCGCTTATCGCGCCGCTGTTCAGCAGATCGCTGTTCAGGTTCATCACCACGCTCTGCCCACCCAGCAGCGCGCCTGAGCCGTCGATATCGCCCGCTTTTACCCGCGCATACACCTGCGGCACCATCACCGTCTGACGCGTACCGTCAGCCAGAGTTACATCGGTATTTACCAGCCAGACGATATCTTCCGTCAGCAGGCTCATCTGTTCCGCGCTCAGCGCCACGCCGGGTATCAGGTTATAGTCCTTACCGAAGGCAATGCCAGCGTCCATCAGCCCTTTAAACTGTGCTTCGTCGTCGCGATAGTCGGCCAGATAGCGCCCGCCGGTCAGGGCGATAACCTGCTCGCGTATCAGGCGCTGCTCGTAATAGCCGTCGCCCAGGCGTTTATGCAGGTTGTCTCCGCTCAGTGAGAAGGCGTCCTGCATATAATCACTGCCCAGCCAGCGTTTGTTATTGGTGAAGCGCGGGTCGGTTTCCACCAGATAGCCCGCCTCCGGTGTCGGGAGTGTCTTAAACAGGCTGTTATCCGGCAGTCGGATGTCCGCCCCGCTGACGCGCACTACCATCGCCCCGTTGCTGACCGGCACTTCATACTGCTGTCCCGGCTTCAGCACCACCGGCGTGACCGCAGCGATCTGTCCGGCTGCCGGAACCTCCACCCCGGCAATATTCTTCAATCCGGGACGGATATCGCTCCCCGTCACCGCCGCCGACACGCTGCCAGTGGCGCCTATTGTGGCGTCCGTTTTCTGCGCTGCCGCCGCCGCAATCGTCAGACCGCTGCCCTCCGGCTGACTGTTGCCCTCCAGCCTGCCCGGCTTCAGGGTGATGGACTGAATCACCGCCGGCGGCACATACGCCGAGGTGCTTTTCCCCTGTTCGTCTCCCCCTTTGTGCGTCTTGCGGGAGTAGTGGATGACCGAGCCTTCGTCCGTTATCCGGCGACTGCCTTGCGGCATTACGTTGTTTACGCTCTCTGCCACTATCCCTAATGTGCCGCCCGCCACAATCTGACTTTTATCGTTCAGCACCTGATCCGCGCGGATGGAGAGGTTTCCGCCCGACAGGATTTTTCCGGGGTCGCTTTCCTTAATCACCTCTTCTTCCGTGGTGCGGGTGTAGTCGTACTGGTAGAAGTTGTCGTTGTTACTGCCGGTATCATCTGGGGTATTGAGGTTCCGCAGGTTATCCGCCGAGTTACGGTCGACAAACACACCTTCCTCGTCCGCCGACCAGCGTGTTGGGGAGCCGCTGTGCTGATATTCGGTTATCTGTTCGCTGGAAACCTGCACCATGTCGGTAGTGAAACGATCGTTGATATTGTTAAGCTGCCCCACCGACAGCGCCATATCTCCGGCGGATTCTATCGTCGAGCTGTGGTTGTTCAGCACTCCCGCCTGACCGGTCGCCCTGCCGTTTTCATCAAGCGTGCTGCCCAGTGCCAGCCCGCCACCGCTGTAAATCAACGCATGGTCGAGGTTATTAATCGTTCCCGCGCCAATATCCAGACGCTCGCGTCCGGCAATCGTTGCCGCCACGCCGTCCGCCGCGAGGTTATTTAACGTGCCCGCCTGGATGCCCAGATAGTCGCCATAAATCCGGCCAGTGCCTTTGTTGGTCAGCGTACCGGCCACCAGCCGCGTCCCGCTGCCGTCAATCAGGCCCTGGTTAGTCAGCGTGCCAGCCACCGTCAGCCAGGTGTTACTGGCGGCGATTTCACCCGTGGCGGCGTTAAGCAGGCTGCCCGAAGTCAGATCGAGTTTCGCTCCCGCCAGCAGCTTACCGGCATTGGTGACCGCTCCTGGCGTGGTCAGAGTGAAACGGCCATTAGCAATCATTTCACCGCTATTAGTGATGTCGTTGTGGCTGCCCAGCGTCATATCACCGAGCGAAAGCAGCTGTCCGTCACCGCCCAGGCGGTCGGCCTGCACGGTCAGCTGCTGGCCCGCTTTGACCACCCCGGCGCGGTTCAGCAGATTCAGGGCCGCACCGCTGAGCGACAGCGCTTTGTCCGCTGCCAGTTGGCCGCCCGTGTTATCAAGCGCTCCGCTATTGATGATGGAGAGATCCTGCCCGGCCAGCACGCTGCCGGTGGTGTTATCCAGCTTATCGCTGTTGATAACGATATCCCGACCTTCAATGCCCTTTGCGGCCTTGAGCGTGTCGCGGTTACTCAGCGATGCGGCGTTGAGTGTCGCGGTTTCGCCGCTGCGTATCAGCCCCAGCGTGTTATCAATCACGCCCTGTGCGGCGCCGATCAGCAGGCTGCCGACGATCTGTATCTGCCCGCCGTTATTAAGCAGCTGCGCCAGGGTGAGAACGGCACCGCGCTCGCCGACCACGCGCCCGCCCTGGCCGTTATCCAGCCGGTCCGCCTGTAGGCTGATGTCGCCCTTCGCGCCCAGCGTACCGCTCTGGTTGTTCAGTCCGCCACTCGCCAGCTGCATAGTAGCCAGGCTGTTAACCGTGCCTTCCCGGTTATCCAGCAGGTGACCCTGGGTATCCAGCACAATACCCTTGCCCTGAAGTAGTCCCTGGCGGTTATCCGTCTCACTCTGCAGGTTGAGCTTCAGGGTATCCAGCGCCACCAGCGTACCGGCAATATTGCTGAACGTTGCGGCATCCACGCCCGCCGCTTTTCCGGCAATCACGACACCGCTGTCGTTATTCAGCGTAAGTGCATCGATCTGCATATCGCCCTGGCTGGTAATGCCGCCGGTATCGCCGCTGTTCTGGTTGCTGATTTGCCCGGCGGTCAGGGTCATCGCCTTGCCGCCCTGCACCAGCCCGGCGTCGTTATTCAGCGTTGCTGCATGCAGCGTAAAGTCGCCCTGTGCGGCGAGCTGCCCCTGGCGGTTATTGATGGTGTTCACGGCGTTCAGCAACGCATCAGCACTGGCCACCACCACACCCTGAGCATTTTCAATCTCTCCGGCAACGGCATTCAGGGTACCGCCGGAGCTGACCTTGCCCGCGCTGTTATCAAGCATCCCGGCAAGCGTCAGCGCCATTTCCAGCCCGGCGCTAAGCGCACCATTCTGATTATTCAGCGACTGCGCGTTCAGCTGCAGGCCTGACTCTGAGGCGAGCATCCCCCCGCTGTTATCCACGTCCGTTGCCTGAACATGGCTGGCCCCGGACCCGGCCAGCATTCCGTTCTGGTTACTGACCGCGCCGGCGCTGACGTCCAGATTGCCGAAGCTGATAATGCCGCCGCTGGCCTGCGTGTCGCGGTTACTGAGCGCATTCTGCTGCGCATCCAGGCGCATATCGCCGCCGGACTGGATCAGCCCGCGGTCGTTATTCACTGCCCCAGTAGTTGAGACTGTCATCTGCTGCCCGGCAGCCAGCACCCCGTTCTGATTGTCAAACCAGCCGGTGGTCAGTACGGCGTTATCGCCTGCCACCACCTTACCCTGCGCGTTATCAAGGCTGCCGCTGTTCATCCCCAGCAAGCCTGCGGCCTGTATACCACCACTCTCGCTGGTCTGGCGGTTGCTGAGCGCATAGCCGTGAGTGTCAATCTGCATGTCCGTTCCGGACTGTAGCAGGCCGGAAGTGTTGTTCAGTTCGCCACTGCTGAGGGTGAGGACTTTCTGCGCCGCAATCATCCCACCCTGGTTATTGAGGGCTTTTTCGCCCAGCGCCAGGGATACGTTATCTCCCGATAGCTGCCCCTGACGGGAGTCCAGCCCTTCCGCCGTAATCTGTAGATCCTGTGCGGCGGTAATCTGTAGATCCTGTGCGGCGGTAATCTGCCCGCCGTCGTTGTTGAGTCGATCGGTGGTAAGGGTCAGGCCGTTGTTCGCCGCCAGTACCCCGTTATGATTATCGGTCTCTCCGGAAGCCGTCACCGCCAGGCTACCGTTTTCCGCCGCCAGCATCTGGCCGCCGCTGTTCGCAAGGTTGGTGGTATTCAGCGTTACCGCGCCGTTAGCCGCTATCAGCCCGTCCTGGTTATCGGTATTCTCCCGGACGTTCAGCGTCATCTCGCCCTCTCCGCTCTGCACCAGCTTTCCGTCGCGGTTCGACAGATTTCCGGCATCAACGCGGATACGGTTTGCCGACGTGGTGGTTCCATCCAGCACCAGTTTTTCACTGCTCAGCGCCAGCGTCCCGGAAGAGATAATGCTGCCGTGACTCCCCTGTAAGGCGTCGGCATCGACCTTCAGGGTGCCGCTTCCGGCGTGGCTAATTTCTCCGGCGCGGTTATCCAGCGAAGCGGTTTTAAGCGTGAGATCGGAAGCGTTTGTGGCTATTTTTCCGCCCCGGTTATCAATGCCATCCTGATGGTTAAGCGTCAGCGACTGCGGGCCGCTCTGGATAAGCTGTCCCTGCTGGTTATTAAGCCGTCTGGCGGTAAGCGCAAGTTTACCGGCGGCCAGCTTCCCGGCCATATTATTCAGCGTTCCGGCAGTGTTGGCGCTCAGCGTACCGTCGGCAATCACCTGCGCGGAAGCAGTACTGAGATCCCCCTGTCTGGCATCAAGGGTAATCGTTTCCGCCTGCGTCCGGCTGCCCGACGCATCCAGCCCCTGAGCAGAGGCGCGGATAGTGCCCCCAGCAAGGTTCAGACCGTTCATCGCCAGTTTGCCTGAAGCGCTCAGCGCCAGTTCCCCACTGCTGCCGGTGCGGCCATCAGACTGCACGCCCGCCGCCAGCGTGCTTTTACTGCTGCTGGTAAGCGTCAAGCCGGAGAGCGTGACGTTATTGTGGGCGGTAACCGAGCCGCTATTCTGCAATGCGCCAGCGGCTGTCAGCGTGGCGCTGGCCGATGACCAGAGGGTACCGCTGTTACTGATTTCCCCTGCGCTTTTTACTGTCAGCCCCTGCTGGCTGAGCATTTTACCGCTGTTGACGACGCCGGAGGCTGAACTCAGTTGCAGGGCACCCTGGCTGCTGAGTTCACCGCTGTTGCCAATACGTCCGTCGGCGGTCACCGTCACCAGCCCGGCCTCGCTGCCGATAGTGCCCGCGTTGCGTACCCCGACGCCCTGCTCCGTCGCGCGCAGACGGATTTTTCCGGCATACATGCCGCCAACCTGCGAGACGTCCACCGCCAGCTGCGGCCTGACCGAACCATCATCCGCCTGTACCGTCGTCGTCTCATGCGCCGCATCTACCTGGTTGCGCCCGGCGGTCACTTTCAGGTCTTTCGCATTAATCGCGGCGTTGACCTTTACTGCCCGGGCGATGATATCGGTGTAATCCTGGCGCGAGGTGTCAAGCCCGTTGCCCTCAACCACCACTTCCCCACGATCCACCTGATAGCCGGTCAGATTGCCGTTCTGCATCTGCGCCGTACCGGTGGTCAGCGTTGCACGCCCGGCATTGATAAAACCGCAGCCGTTACAGGTAATACCGGACGGGCTGGCGATAACCACCTGTGCTTTCTGGCCAGCCACCTCGATATACCCGTTCAGGCGGCTGGGATCGCGGGCGTTCACCTCGTTGAGAATAATTTTGGCCTCGCCTTTCGCCAGCCACGGGTTGGCGCTGACCATTCCGCCCAGTTGGGTGGAGGCATTCTTACGGGCGTTATTCAGGATTACGCCTTTTTTATCGACGTCGAAGCGGCTGTACGTGTTGCGGGAGACGCCTCCTGCGGACGGCGTCTGGATATTAACCTGCGGCGTACCGTTGGCGCTGACGATAATGGTGGGCTGCTGCTTACCCGGCGCGGATTTATCGGCCACAATGGTAGCGTCTGCCCTCTGTACGGCGCCGGTCGCCAGCCACAGGCTGAGGCTCAGGGCGCTGAGACGACACACCAGCCGGCGGTGAGTGTGGCCAATACCGGACGAGGGCGATCCCCCCGAACGGGCACGCGCGATATCCGCCACAACCATCAGCATGCCACGGGCCTTGTTAAACACAACGCGGTACAAAAGCCGGTTCATCGGTGAATTCCTTTTCTCTCTCAATCTCACGTATCGTCAGATACGGAGTGATCAGTTCTGCAGTCAGGCAACGCTCAGAGGATGCGCCTGCTTCCATTGCCGGATCGCATCGACAGTGATCCGACTGCCATAAAAAGTTTTAATACGCCTGCCCTTCTCCCCGCCCCGGTGCCAGAGCGAACGGGCAATATGATGAGGAAAAATTTCATTGCGCAGCAGACGAAACATCTGCGATGCGTGGCCGAACGGAGCAATAAAGTCCCGGAACCACATCCGTTCACCACAACACCAATCTTCCTCAGGCAGGGTGATCACCTGCCCGCTGAGGTAACGCTGCTCCGCGCTTTCATCCATCCACGCCCAGCTCAGAAAAAAAACCGGACGGTCGCCTTCCTGTACCAGTACGTACTGGCGGCGTTTGATTACCGGCAGCAGCACCACCGGCAGTACATGCAGCGGCGCATCCCGGTGCATATCCGAATGCATCCACAGCCAGACGGCAGCGCCCAGTATTTCTGCCTCACCATCTTCTCCACCCAGCATCAGCGGCGCATGTACCGTTAATCCTTCATAACGCATGGTCAGATATCCATATTCAGGCTAAAGCCAAAGGTGGCCGGGCTGGTTTTGAACCCTTCCGGCCGGGAAAAGGGCACGCCAGCAAAGAAGTCATAGCTGACCTTCCAGAGGCTGCCACGCAGCCCTGCCGCACCGCCGGTCAGATGATTCCCCACCAGATATTCCGTTCCCTTACCGGCCACTTCGCCATAATCGGCGGCAAGATAAAACTCGCTTCCTGCCAGTGGTAACTGCCAGGAGAAATCGTTGCGCACCATCCAGCCGCGATCGGCGTTAAGGGTTCGCTCACCGTCGAAACCTCTTACCGTCCAGCGGCCACCAATGGAAAACTGATCCTGGGTAGTTAAGGGCGTATTGCTGGTCTGACGCTGCCAGGCCACGTCATAGCGAAAGCGCTCGCCAGCCAGCGTAAACGGCAGGCTCAGGCGGGCGTCGGTACGCAGAATGCGGCCGAGCGCCGTGCCTTCACCAAACAGCTCTTCCGGCGCAGGCTGCGCGCCAAACCAGCGGGTACCGCGCTGATAGCTGATCCCTGCATCCAGCGTCGCCGGGCCGATATAGTGCCGGTGCTGCAACCCCGCCTTCCATGAGGAGACGTGGCGACGCTGCACTTCCACTTCGGTATCGTTGATAAAGTTGCGGGTGGTGCGGGTTTGTACGTCGTAAGTCAGGGTGGTTTTTTGCGCGCTGCTACGGTGCAGCACCCGGCTGAGCTGAGCGCCGAGGCTCTGGCTTTTGCCCGCATAACGGTAATCTTCCGTCAGGCCAGCGACCGTCTGGTGATAGTGATAGTCGCTGCCGGTCAATGAGAGTGACCACCACCCCACCGGTACAGACCACCAGGCACTAAGGTTCTGATTGCTCTTCTCCCCGCCGGGTTGTAAATCGTGGGTTAGCGAAAACCAGAACAGATCGCTGAGCGCCAGCGGATTATCGAGCGAGAGCGTCAGCCCGCCCTGGTAGCGCCCGGTAGCGATGGTACCGGCGTCATCCAGCGACAGGCCAAGCCGCCAGAACTTACTCTGCCGGCGGGAAATAAGAATATCGCTTTCGCCCGGCTGCTCCGCCGGCACAATTTCCATCTCCGTCTGAACGGTTGGCAGGCGCTGCAGGTTCTCCAGCCCCTGTTCAATATCACGCAAATCCAGCAGATTGCCGTCATGGGCGGGAAAAGCGCTGTAGGGCCAGAACCAGCGGCTGCTGTCCGCCGTCATGACCACGTGGCGGATTTTGCCTGGCAGGATGAGCAGTTGCAGATGTCCGCTTTTCAGATCCTGCGAGGGCGCAAGTACGCGGGTGGTTGTCCAGCCGTGGAAAATAATCCGGTTTTGCAGCGAACTCATCAGCAGGTTTATTCCCCCGCTACCAAGGCATTTTCCGACCGCCTGATCCGCCAGCTTTTGCAATGGCAGCCAGTGCGGCAGCGCCTCCTGGCCTCTCAGCGTCACGTCATCAATCCGAAAGCAGGGTGTTTCGGCCGGAAAAGCGATTTGACCAGAAGCCGCCGTTGGCGCGGATAAACGCACATCGGGAACGGGCGGTGTCAGCTGCTCTTCCAGCGCCTGCTGGCGCTGCTGCTGTAGAATAAATTGCTCATCGCCGGGGGCGGCATGGAGCGAAGGGATAATGGCAGAAAGTGCCAGAACTGAAAAAACCGACAGCAGAGAATATTTATTACTGTGAGATAGTGAGTAAAAGTTCATACTTGATGTCATCCATGACAAAATCGTGAAAAACTATTAGTTTTATAAAGTAAATACGTCCCTTTAAAAACGGGCAATTATTGCCATATACCTTGTAAAAAACAAGCTTAAAAAACCAAAAGTATTAGTAAGCAGAAGAACCTAACCGCCGCCCTGATAACACCAACTCAGATTAGGATAAAATGAATTTCAACATCATGCCCATATAATACCGAATGTTAATTCGAAGGATATATTGCTACTTGCTGGATATAAACCTATGGCTCCCTGGTGCTGGAAGGATAAAATTTAATAATTAATATTTTTTATTGGTGGAATATCACCTTATGTAAGTAACTTAATCCTGGCAACCTGGTAAAGTCAATAAAAAAGATACATTAACAAGGTTAAAATGTATCTTAATTTAGATTTTTTATCGCAACTACTTGATTATATATGAAAATTATACAAGATCAGTTTTACGGTCGTTTTGTCTCTTTTTATGTAAACTTTAGGGACATGCTCATTGATTCCTGTTAAATTTCTTTATAGTATTCACTGTAAGAGAATATGTGGAATAACGGGCTAATGAGCGCATCAGGAACGCAAAGAAAAGAAAATATAATCAATAATATAGAGTACATAATGAAAAGTAGAGGTGAGACAAAAGTCTCCTTCGCTAATCGGACTGGCGTCACTCGCGCAACGTTATACAAAATTCTGGACGGCAAGGTGAACAACGTCCATCGCTCAACGATAACCCGTATAGCTGATTTCTTTGGGGTTACGTGTGACGTTATCGAAAATCACGATTTAGAACATATTGAGTTGATCGAAAAAACGCTTTCTCCAGACGGTAATAAAAACCCTGCCGCCATACCCATCATCCCAGAATCCGACTTCTTGTCAAAGATCGAAAGCAGAATTGGAAACCTTGTGACCCAATATCCTGTGACGTGGTTTTTTGGCGATGTATCAAATGTGGCTGCTTTGCAGGTAGAAAATAAAATAGATAATCTTTTTTTCCCTGGAGACATACTGATCATAAAACGCAAGTCATTGTCGGTTAACAAACAGCTGGAACTGTTTCACTCTGAAGGAAAAGGTTTATTCCTAAAAAAGGATGGCGATAAATCAATAAGGACTCTTTGTACTGATGATCTTTTTATAGGATCGATTATAGAAGAAAGGATTCAGTAGAATTTTATAAATGGAAGATATTTAAGGATAATACAGACATGGATGGAAATAAAAAATTTAAACTTATTGGATTTAATCGATCAGATGTTATCACAGCAAATGTTATGATTCTTGCTACCGGGAAACATATCAGTATAGGATTAGAAGATCTTGAAAGTAGCGAAATAGCTGATGACTTCAATAAGAATGAACTAAAAGCGCTCTACCGTCGCTTTTACGGGGACAAACATACGGTAACATCTTACGATCTTAGTGACAGACATGAACGCTCCTGGTATGCCTATCTGATAATAAGCATCGCACTAACTGTAATTTACATTCTCAGCACGGTGAGTGGCGTAAAGCCTATCCTGATTCCTGTAGTACATTTTATCGTTCCACCTGCAATATTTTTCTATCCTCTTTCGTTTATTCTTGTTGATATTATTAATGAGTTTTATGGCTTAAGGATGGCCAGAAGAACCATCTTTCTTTCATTACTCTCAAACATTTTTTTCGTAACAGGCCTTTGGGCGACAAGCCTTCTGCCTGGACTGGCAGAATGGGGGCTTGATATCTCCTACAGCAAATTTGTTGAAAGTATTATTGCGGTACTTTTCGCTTCATCTTCAGCATACCTGATATCAGAAAACATTAACTCAATGCTCCTGTGCAAGATCAAGGAGTTAACTAACTCAAGGTATCTTTTCATCCGCGTAATTACCAGCACGGTAGTTGCATCTGCAATTGATAGCATCATATTTTGCACGCTGGCATTTTATAATGTCCTCAGCACAGATACCATTAAGGCAATGATCATTTCACAATTTATCATCAAATTGATCTATGCACTTATTGGCGTAGGACCTATATACGCAACAAGATCGCTTTTCAGACGATATATACACAAGCCAGTCAATCTAACTGAGTAAAGGAATAACTGTGGAAACTAAGGAAATCACCCTGTTAGGGAAAAGTAGTGATTATGTCCAGCATTACGCCCCAGAATTGCTTGAATCTCTCCCACGCGCACGTGGTCGGGATGAGATAAAAATAAATTCAAAAAGCCTGCCTTTTGCAGGTTTCGATCTATGGACAGGTTTTGAACTTTCCTGGCTGAATGATAAAGGTAAGCCGGTGGTGGCAATTGCGGAATTTTTTATACCCGCGACCAGCCTCGCTCTGATCGAATCGAAATCGTTTAAGCTTTACCTCAACAGTTTCAATCAGACAAAATTTTCTACACCTGAAAGCGTTATCACTACTCTTGAGAGAGACTTGTCGTCAGCGGCAAAAGGCAGTGTAACGGTAAAACTTTATACCGATCTCGAACATTACCCTGCAATTACAGCGGCGCTTCCCGGTGAATGCATTGACCATTTAGATATCCTGATTGATAATTACGCTTTCAATCCCGATCATCTTCAGCACTCAGTATCTGATCAAGCCGTAGCGGAAATACTCTCTTCAAATTTATTGAAATCTAATTGCCTGGTAACAAATCAACCAGACTGGGGCAGCGTGATTATTAAATATGAAGGTAAAAAAATAGACCGTGAGAAGTTACTTCGCTATATCGTTTCATTCAGAACGCATAATGAATTTCATGAACAGTGCGTGGAACGTATTTTCTGTGATATCAGCCACTATTGTAAGCCCGACAAACTGACAGTCTTCGCCCGGTATACGCGCAGAGGTGGCCTTGATATCAATCCGTTCAGAAGTAACTTTGAGGAAAACTATTCTGTGGAACGGTTAAAACGTCAGTAACGTAGCGGATCTACTGGCTTAATCACAAAAAAACTGCACCTTACTCAGTTGGATAACCAACTTTTGGGGTGCAGTCTGACGCAAAAAGCGTCTTTATATTTCAGTGTTTGCTTTTAGCTTACTTATCCAGCGCAAAAGCGATCACATAGTCACCGCGATCCGGCGACTGGCGTGCGCCACCGGCTGAAATCACGATGTACTGCTTACCGGTTTTCGGCGATTTATAGCTCATGGGTCCACCCTGGCTCCCTACCGGCAGACGGGCTTTCCAGACTTCTTTTCCGGTTGAGGTATCAAAGGCGCGCAGATAGTAGTCCTGCGTACCGGCGATAAAGACCAGACCGCCCTGCGTGGCCAGCGTGCCGCCTAGTGTCGGCATACCGACCGGCATCTGAGCATGCATTTTGATACCAAAGGGTCCGGTATCCTGCACGGTGCCTACCGGAACCTGCCAGACCAGCTTCTGCGTTTTCATATCGATGGCAGAAAGCGTACCGAAAGGCGGCTTCTGGCAAGGGATACCCAGCGGTGACATAAAGCGGTTTTTGTTGACCGCATAAGGTGTCCCCTTAAGCGGAACCGCGCCCATGCCGGTGTTAATCGCTTCCCCACCGTTGCTGCCACGTGAAATCGCATCGGTATTGGCTGGGATCATCTGTACCCAGAGACCGAGACGCATATCGTTCACAAAGATCAGGTTGTTGTTAGGATCAGTTGAGAGACTGCCCCAGTTCATACCCCCCAGCGAACCCGGGAAGCTCAGCGATTTATCTGTACCCGGCACGGTGTAGAGACCGTCATAGCGCATCGATTTAAAGGCGATGCGGCAGGCAAGCTGATCGAACGGCGTCGCGCCCCACATATCCGATTCTGTCAGCGTTTCAGCGCCAATCTGCGGCATACCTACGGATTTGGGCTGCGTCTCAGGATAGGCTTCACCCGGGATGTTGCCTTTTTTAACCGGAACTTCTTTCACTTCCGTCAGCGGCTTACCGGTAAGACGATCGAGCACGTAGATCTGCCCGGCTTTCGTCCCGATCACTACCGCAGGCGTGGTCGTGCCATCTTTCTGTAGGAAGTCGATCAGGCTTGGCTGCATCGGCAGGTCAAAGTCCCACAGGTCGTTATGCACGGTCTGATAGAGCCACTTCTCCTGTCCCGTTGTGGCATCCACCGCCAGGATCGAGGCACCATATTTATGGTCCAGCGGTCTGCGGTTCGCGCCCCACAGATCGACTGATGAACTCCCCATCGGGATGAACACCGTGTTCATTGCCGGATCGTAGGACATTGGCGCCCAGGAGTTAGGCGTACTGCGGGCATAATGCTGACCTGACTGCAATGCCGCATTCGGGTTTTCATTGCCGCTATCGAACGCCCAGCGCATCTGACCCGTCACAACATCGAAACCGCGAATCACACCGCCAGGCATATCGGTCTGAACGTTATCCGCAACACGACCGCCCACCACGACGGTTGTTCCCGCCAGCGTTGGTGCAGAAGTCAGCTGATATTTAGGATCCTGCGCATCGCCAAGTCCCGCTTTCAGATCGACCTCGCCATTGTTACCGAAGCGCTGGCACAGCTCGCCGTTATCCGCGTTCACTGCAATCAGACGTGCATCAATGGTATTCATCAGCAGACGGCGCTGGCAGCTGTCGCCTGCCGGCAGGGTTACCTGCGACACCGGCGTGGAGCCAGGCACAGTCGGCTGCGTCAGCGGCTTAGTGGCATCGAAGTAAGCGAGTCCACGGCAGCGGTTCCAGACTTCCGCCTGAGCGTTGACTTCATGCTTCCAGATCTCTTTGCCCGTATCCGCATTCACCGCGATTACGTTGTTGTGCGGCGTACAGAGGTAGAGGACATCGCCAATCTGCAGCGGCGTTTGCTGATCTTCAGCGCCGTTGCCGGTTGGGCTTTCAGGAATGTCGCCCGTACGGTAGGTCCAGGCCACTTTAAGGTCTTTGATGTTATCCCGGGTAATCTGATCCAGCGCGACAAAACGGCTGCCGCCCGGCGTATTGCCATAGTTATCCCAGTTTTTCTGCTCAGCGGCTTTATCAACCGGCTTCAGCGGTAGCTCGCTGTCATTCGTTAGCGGCGAATGCGGCTGGAACATCTGTACAAAAGTCACCACCATGCCGGCAGCCACGACGGCGGCGGTTGCATAAGCAGGTTTGGCAGCAGCGGTTTTTCCTTCGTGCCTGCGCAATGCAGGAAGCGTAACGACGACCACCAGCAGCAGGCCAGCCAGCGTCATCAGGCGTGACACCAGCGGCCAGAAATCGATCCCCGCATCCATCACCGCCCAGATGGCTGAGCCGACAAATACCGCGGCGAAAAGGAAAACGGAGGACGATTTCCGGCGGAAGAGCTGTATCGCAGAGAGCACGGTAACGATCCCGGCAATCACGAAATACCAGCTACCTCCTACCGCTACCAGCTTTCCTCCGCCGATAACGAAGAAAAGACCGGTAGCCAGCAGAACCAGCCCCAGCGCAACGCACCACAAACCCAGCCATTTAGAGGACCGGGTATTTTTTTGAGTCATGGCTTTACTACTCCTGGACAAAACGAGACTTCAGAACAATGCCCATTCTTCGCATCCTCAATGTTGAGCAAGATCGGGTATGGCGTGAAATGATCATTATTCTTCAGACACTTATTTTCATTAACAAATCAACCGGGAAAGCTCCCGGGGTTCATCAGCTGAAACCTCGGCTACACATCCATTAAAGCGGGATTGGCCGCATTCAGCGAAGAAAAAATTGTACCATACGGTACATTATTTATGAAACATAAAATTAACAAACATCTGCGGTCATGTGGTGTATCTGGATTACGTAAGAACAGGAGAAACAGACTTACTGCGCTTATACAACGCATAGAAAGGAGATGATTCAGGCTCAGGATTAGCCCGGAACCTTTACACATTATTTGTGGATATTACAGAGCGCGAATTGAGCAGAAAGGGACTGAGGGTGTCAGTTGTGTGATACGAGCTGGGAACTGGAGACTAACAAACGATAAAGCCATGGGCTTCGCGCCTGCAAAGCTAAAATGCTGGGGGGCTGTGCAGAGGATTTTCGGATAAAAAGCCGCCGTCAACGGCTCTGGCGAAAATACTCCCTTAAAGCGTTTCAACCAGCGGGACAAATTCTACCCGTTTTTTGGAAATTAAGCCGTGGCCGTTGGTACAGAAATAGTCCACTGCGCCACAGGCTTTGAGCACCTGCACTGGCTGTCGGCAATCGGGGCAGACCGCCTGCATGCCATAGCTACGCTGGCAGCCTTCGCAATGGAAACGGCCCTCGCCGGCAATCAGTACATGCTGGCATTCCGGGCATAATTCTTTCATAGCGTTCTCCTGTGTCACCTGCCATCAGTATAAAACAAAAGGGGCCGGTGAGGCCCCTTTCGGATTAGCGTTTGTTTTTCTTCAGGTGGCTGATCAGCCGCTTGCGCTTGCGCTGCTGATTTGGCGTCAGCATATTACGCTTGCCAGCAAACGGGTTATCGCCTTCCTTAAACTGGATGCGGATCGGCGTTCCCATAATTTCCAGCGAACGACGGAAATAATTCATCAGATAGCGTTTGTAGGAATCCGACAGGTCTTTCACCTGATTTCCGTGTATCACCACAATCGGTGGGTTATATCCCCCGGCGTGAGCATACTTCAGCTTAACGCGGCGCCCCTGCACCAGCGGAGGCTGATGGTCATCAGCCGCCATATTCATGATACGGGTCAGCAGGGAGGTACTCACGCGGCGCGTTGAGCAGTCATAAGCCTCCGTGACCGACTCAAACAGGTTGCCGACGCCGCTACCGTGCAGCGCGGAAATAAAGTGCACGCGGGCGAAGTCGATAAAGCCCAGACGGTAATCCAGCGCCTCTTTCACTTCTTCACGCACTTCCTGCGACAGACCATCCCACTTATTGACGACAATCACCAGCGAGCGACCACTGTTAAGGATAAAGCCCAGCAGCGACAGATCTTGATCGGAGATGCCTTCATGCGCGTCAATGACCAGCATTACCACGTTAGCATCTTCGATCGCCTGAAGCGTTTTGATCACCGAGAACTTCTCAACGGTTTCGGTCACCTTGCCGCGCTTGCGCACGCCAGCGGTGTCGATCAGCACATATTCACGACCATCACGCTCCATCGGAATATAAATGCTGTCACGGGTGGTGCCCGGCATGTCAAATACCACTACGCGATCTTCACCCAGAATGCGGTTAGTCAGCGTTGACTTGCCGACGTTAGGACGTCCGACAATCGCCAGTTTAATCGGCAAATCGAGCGGATTAAAGTCATCCTCTTCCTCTTCCGGCAGTTCGCCGCTCTCCTGCGCGGCCAGCGCCGCCCAGTAGGCTTCGTTTTCCTCTTCTTCGGTCAGCGGAGCCTCAGGTGCGACATCATCCATCCAGGGCAGCAGAACCATCTCAAGCAGGCTGGTAACTCCGCGTCCATGTGAGGCGGCGATAGGATGGATCTCTCCCAGGCCGAGCGAGTAGAAATCCACTACGGCGGAATCGGGATCCAGGCCATCGGTTTTGTTGGCCACCAGAAAGGTAGGTTTCTGACGGCTGCGCAGATGCTGGGCGATCGCCTGATCGGCAGGCATCAGACCGGCACGGGCATCGACCATAAACAGCACCACGTCAGCTTCTTCGATCGCCAACAGGGACTGTGCGGCCATGCGCGTCTCAACGCCCTCTTCGTTGCCATCAATACCGCCGGTATCGATACAAATAAACTCCCGCCCTTCAACCTCGGCGCGACCGTATTTACGGTCACGGGTCAGGCCCGGGAAATCCGCCACCAGCGCATCTCGCGTGCGGGTTAAGCGGTTAAAAAGGGTGGATTTTCCCACATTGGGACGCCCGACCAGCGCGACCACAGGTACCATATTGAAGCCTCATGACAAAAATAAACGCCTGATCTACGAGCTGCGGCAGAAAAAAAACGGCCACAGGTCAGGCTGACGGCGTAAAGGATACCACGCCCTGAGAAAAACGAAACGGCCCCTGACGAATCAGGAGCCGTTATCTGCTGTAGGTAAGATGACGGATTTAGCGGGTAAACGCGTAAACTTCGCCGCCCTTCGCCTGAATTAACAGTT
This sequence comes from Pantoea sp. IMH, assembly GCF_000599885.1. Lineage (GTDB taxonomy): Bacteria > Pseudomonadota > Gammaproteobacteria > Enterobacterales > Enterobacteriaceae > Erwinia. Next base: position 609,382 of record NZ_JFGT01000002.1, read on the forward strand.
TATCGCTGGCAACCACGGGTTCGGTCTGGAAGCCGGAGCTGTCCACTTCCTGCTGCGCAACGAAGCGACCATCGGTGGTATTGATCCAGTGCAGGTAGCCTTCGCTGTCGCCAACAACCAGATAACCATTATAGAGCGCCGGTGAAGTCAGGATACGGTGCAGCAGATCGCTCTGACGCCAGATGGTCACGCCACCTTCAGTGCTCAGCGCAATCACGCGATCGTCCTGATCGACCAGATAGATGCGTCCGGCATCCACCACCATATCTTTTACCGAGCCGATTTCACGTTTCCATAAAATCTGTCCTGAACGCAGATCGAGCGCGCTCAGGTTGCCGTTATACGCCAGCGCATAGACCACGCCGTTATCAACAATCGGCGTCATATCGACGTCGGCCAGGCGATCGATTTCGGTCGCGCCTGTCGGCTGAGAGATACGCTGCTGCCAGATAATCTGGCCCTGATTGAGGATCACGGCGCTGACGCGGCCGTTATCGCCACCGACGATGGCGGCACCGAACGCGGTGGCTGGTGCAGATTCACCGCGCAGGGAAAGCGCCGGCACGTCAAGATTTACTGACCATTTAACGCCGCCGCTGTTCTGATCGAGGCCCTGCAGAATACCGTTACTGGTATGCACCAGCACCAGCCCGTCGCTGACGACCGGACGGGAAAGCACTTCGCCTGCGGCTTTGGTCTGCCAGGCGACAGATCCATCACTGCTGTTCAGGGCATAAACCTGGGCGCGCTCGCTGCCAAGATAAACGTGCCCGCCATCAGCGGTAACGCCTCCGGAAAGCAGCGCGGAACGATTTTTAGAGAAGAAGCCGGTTTTTTCAGCCAGATCCACTTCCCATTTTTTACTGCCGTCGCCCGCATCGAGTGCTTTAACGATGCCGTGACGATCGGCGGCGTAAACAGTGTTGTCAGCCCAGGCCGGGTGCAGGTTTGAATAGAACTCACCCACGCCATTGCCCACGGACGTACTCCAGACTTTTTCTGGCGTAAACTGGTTTTCCACCTTCGGCAGCGGCGACATTTTAACCACATCTTCTTCGCCGCTGAACCATGAACATCCGCTAAGTAAGGTAACTGAAATCAGTCCCGGCAGAAGTATTTTACGCAATTCCATGAAATCCCTCTTAAGCCCGTTGAGGCAATGTTAACTGCCGGGCTCAGGCCGGCAGATTATTCATTTTCATTTGCAGCATTTCTTTCAGCGCAGGAGAAGCATCAGATGCAATGCCTTTGCTCCACGCCTCACGGGCGCCTTTCGCGTCACCCTTGCTAAGCAGCGCTTCGCCGCGCACATCGGCCACAATAGCCGCCCAGCCGTCACCTTTGATGCTATCAAGGGTTTTCAGTACGTCGTCCGGTTGCTTCTGCTGAAGCTGAATACGCGCCAGGCGCAGATTCATTACCGCCTGCAGATTAGCGTCTTTGGTATCCTGCAGGCCGCTTTTCAACTGCTCTGCCGCTTTATCAAGCTTACCGCCATCAATATAGCGCTTCGCTAAATCGAGAGAGACCAGCGCACCGTAAGTATTATTATTTTCACTGGCAAATTTTGCGGCCGCATCAAGCGTTGCCGGTTTACTCACGTCCAGCGCTGATGAGACCTTCTGGTAAGCGGATGAGGTTTCTCTGCTGCTGCCGTCCTGATGGCTGCTCCAGTAGCGCCAGCCCGCGAGCGCGCCCACGCCGAGGATGACGCCGACAACCAGCGCTTTACCGTTCTGGGCAAAAAAGCGGCGAACCGCGTCAACCTGTTCATTTTCGTTGCTGTATACTTCCACGCAAATCCTCTCCTTTAACCCGCGATCGGCTGTTGCAGCATCGCGGTCAGCGTCGCTGCAGCATCACGCTGCGCCAGCGTCTGTTGTTCGCCGTTGCGCAAATCTTTAATAACGACCTCGCCGTTCGCGACTTCGTCTTCACCCAGTACCAGCGCCACGCGGGCACCCCACTTATCCGCCCGGGCAAACTGCTTCTTAAAATTACCGCCGCCAAAGTTGGTCATCAGCTTCAGGGACGGCACGGCATCACGGAGCTTTTCCGCCAGCTGCATGGCAGCGGACTGAACGCCCTGACCTGAAGCGATAACGTAGACATCGACAATGCGCGTCGGTTCAAATTCCGGATTAACCGCCTGCACCAGCAGAACCAGACGTTCCAGCCCCATAGCAAAACCGACCGCCGGCGTGGCACGTCCGCCAAGCTGTTCGACCAGGCCATCGTAACGGCCACCAGCGCACACCGTACCCTGTGCGCCCAGGCTGCTGGTCACCCATTCAAACACGGTGCGGTTGTAGTAGTCCAGGCCGCGCACCAGGCGCTGGTTCACACTGTAGGCGATACCGGCGTCATCCAGCAGCTGGCAAAGGCCGTCAAAGTGCTCACGGGATTCGGCATCCAGATAGTCGCCCAGCACCGGCGCCTCGTTCAGCAGCTGCTGGACATCCGGGTTTTTGCTGTCCAGCACACGCAGCGGATTGCTGTACATGCGTCGTTTACAGTCTTCGTCCAGCACCTCTTGATGCTGTTCAAGGAAAGCCACCAGCGCATCGCGGTAGTTGGCGCGCGCTTCCAGCGAACCGATAGAGTTCAGCTCCAGGCGAACGTGATCGGCGATGCCCAGCGCTTTCCACCAGCGTGCGGTCATCATAATCAGCTCGGCATCAATATCCGGCCCCTGGAGGCCAAATACTTCAGCCCCAATCTGATAGAACTGACGGTAGCGCCCTTTTTGCGGACGCTCATAGCGGAACATCGGACCGATGTACCAGAGGCGCTGTTCCTGATTGTACAGCAGACCGTGTTCAATGCCGGCGCGTACGCAGCCAGCGGTACCTTCAGGACGAAGCGTCAGGCTTTCACCATTACGATCGTCAAAGGTGTACATCTCTTTTTCAACCACGTCGGTCACTTCACCGATGGCGCGCTTGAATAACGGGGTCTGCTCTACAATCGGCAGGCGGATTTCACTGTAACCATAGCCGGCCAGCACCTGCTTGAGGATCTGTTCAATACGTTGCCATACTACGGTATCCGCTGGCAGGTAGTCGTTCATGCCACGGATAGCCTGGATATTCTTCGCCACTACGTTTATCTCACACTGTGGAATGGACGCCGGGATAACCCCGCGTCGTCAGAGTTAATGCTCGCGGGGAGGCGCTTGCCCTCCCCGCGCTGCGTCAGGTTACTTTTCCAGCTGCTGTACGTTAATACGGCGGGATTCATCCATCATCGCCGCTTTAGCACGGATACGCGCTTCCAGCTGGTCAATCATGTCATCATTATCCAGCCGCTCGCGCAGGCGCACGCCGTCTTCATAAAAGCCGCTTTTCTTGTTACTGCCGGTCACGCCAAGCGTCGACACCAGCGCTTCGCCAGGTCCGTTCACCACGCAGCCAATGATAGAGACATCCATTGGGGTGATGATATCTTCCAGACGCTGCTCCAGTGCATTCACCGTGCCGATCACGTCAAATTCCTGACGGGAACAGGTTGGGCAGGCGATAAAGTTGATGCCGCGGGAGCGGATACGCAGGGACTTCAGAATATCGAACCCTACTTTGACTTCCTCAACCGGATCGGCCGCCAGTGAAATGCGCAGCGTGTCGCCAATGCCTTCAGAAAGCAGCAGACCCAGTCCGATAGCGGATTTAACGGATCCTGCCCGCGCGCCGCCCGCTTCGGTGATCCCCAGATGCAGTGGCTGATCGATCTGTTTCGCCAGCAGACGATAAGACTCGACGGCCAGGAAGACGTCGGACGCTTTAACGCTGACTTTAAACTGATCGAAATTGAGGCGATCCAGATGATCGACGTGACGCATCGCCGACTCCAGCAGAGCCTGCGGTGTCGGTTCGCCATATTTTTCCTGAAGATCCTTCTCCAGCGAGCCGGCGTTCACGCCAATACGGATAGGAATGTTGTTATAGCGTGCGCAGTCAACAACCTGACGGATCCGCTCTTCGTTACCGATATTGCCGGGGTTGATGCGCAGGCAGTCCACCCCATATTCAGCCACTTTAAGGGCGATGCGATAGTCGAAGTGGATATCGGCTACCAGCGGAACGTTGACCTGCTGCTTGATCAGGCGAAACGCTTCTGCGGCATCCATGGTGGGAACAGAAACGCGGACAATGTCCACGCCGACGCGCTCAAGCGCTCTGATTTGGCTGACGGTCGCGTCCACGTCGGTGGTACGCGTATTGGTCATGGACTGGACGGCGATCGGCGCACCGTCGCCCACAGGCACCTTGCCGACGTAAATGCGCGTTGATTTGCGACGGGTAATGGGTGCTTCGTTATGCATATTCTTTCTCCACAATTACTCGCGACAGGGAAGATGCGTTATTGCGCACCAACTGAAAGGCGAGCAACCTGGTTGCTACGGATAAAACGGCTCAGATCAACCGGCTGACCCTGATACTGGATCTGAACAGCGCCCGGCGCGCCAATCTTCAGGCGATAGGGGGCTGTGCCGGTGAGATTGAGTTTATCACCACTGCGCTGCATCCCGCTGAAGAGTTTTTTCCCGGCGGCGTCAGTCACTTCAAGCCAGCAGTCCTGGGTAAAGTTCATGACCAGCGCATTGGCATCGGCTGCCGGCGCACTGACGCTGGCCGAACCGGTCGGCATCTGTACACCAGCGTTGCCTGCTGTGGCCGTATCGGCCGCTGGCTGAGAGGGTGAAACGGCAGCGGGCTGCTGCTGCGTGGTCGGCAGTGGCTGGCTGGTCGCAGCGGCGCTATTGTCCGCTGGCGCCTGCTCTGGCGCGGCCTGAGCCGGTGCCGTTTCTGCCGGTTCCGTGGTGGCGGCGCTGTTATCCGTCAGCGAAATAGACTGGCTGTTATCATCTGCGGTGCCATTTTGATCGGCCATTGAGACCAGATCGTCCTGAGCCGCTTTATGATTCTGCCACCACCAGGCTCCGGTGAGACCGACGACCACAAACAGCACCAGCCAGGTGAAACTCATCAGCCAGCCGTCCCGTTTTTTGCGCCTTTTTCCCAGGGAATAACTCTGCATCGGCTCCACTTTTGCCGCGCGAACGGGCGCCTGCTTCGCCATCATCGGCAGCAGTTCCTCTTCTGGCACATGCACCAGACGCGCGTAAGAACGGATATAACCCCGCAGGAAGGTCGAGGCCAGATCGGCTGGCGACTTATCCTCTTCAATGTCACGGACGGTGGAAAGTTTCAGGCAGAGGCGCTCAGCAACGTTCTGCTGAGTGAGGCCCAGTTGTTCACGGGCGCCACGCAGGCGCTCGCCTGTTGAATTTACTGCGGATTTATCTTCGGTGGCTTCAGTATTCATTAGCTAAAAAATGCAGGTACTGTATCGATTGTGGAAAATTTCGCGCCAGCGCTTCACCGGCAAGCTTCAGGGCCACCGGTTGCTGCGCCAGCGCGGCGAAGCGAATCTTTAACCACAAACTTTCTGCCGAGGCAGCAAAGTTGTGTTGATATACATCTGTCAGGAGCCGCGCGGACGCGTACTCTCTCTTTCCAAATCGCCTTTCGGCTTCGGCCAACAGCGCCTTGCCCTTGTCCGGATCGTGCTTTGTCGCTTCAAGCAGGGCGGCTTTTGCTTTCTGCTGCTCTCCCGCATTGAGATAACAGTATCCGGCATTTTCAAGCGCATCTCCGCGCCCGCCCTTTCCCGATATTTCAGCGGCTTTACTGAACTGACGCTGAGCCGCATCATACTGCCTTAAACCGCAGAGAAACGCACCGTAATTATTGATAACGTCACGGTTTTGCGGTGCAAGAACGCGTGCAAGCCGGTAGCTTTCACTGGCCGCCTCATGTTGACCGGTACGCTGTTGATAGCGGGCCATCGCCAGCCGCGTACGATAATCTTCGGGGGCCAGCGCTACCGCCTGGTGCAAATTCCGCTTTGCCGCCGCAAGCTCGTCAAGCGCCAGATAGCTGAGACCTAACTGTAGACGCGTCTGCGCCAGTTCGCTGCGCGGTGCTGACGGACCGCAGCCCGTCAGTACCAGCATAATCACCCCCGGCACGAATCCCTTGTGCATACTGCCTCCTGTGTTAACTGGCGAATAATAGTACGCCAATCATTTCAGGGCTGACAGTCGTCCTCAACGCGGATGCGTGAGTTTCAGAGCGCTTTCACAGAAATGGCTTCACCCGCCATTTTCTTACGCAGCGTGCGTTTGGTGCGGTCAATCACCTCACCGGCCAGCTGACCGCAGGCAGCATCAATGTCATCGCCGCGGGTCTTACGCACAATAGTGGTAAATCCATATTCCATCAACACTTTAGAGAAGCGATCGATGCGACTGTTCGAACTGCGACCATAAGGCGCGCCCGGGAAGGGGTTCCAGGGGATCAGGTTGATTTTGCATGGCGTGTCCTTCAACAGGGCAGCCAGCTCATGCGCGTTGTCCGTGCTGTCGTTGACATGATCGAGCATAACGTACTCAATTGTTACCCGGCCCTGATTGGCATTCGACTTGGCAATATAGCGGCTGACCGCGTCCAGGAAAGTCTCAATATTGTACTTTTTATTGATGGGAACAATTTCGTCACGAATTGTGTCATTTGGCGCATGCAGCGAGATGGCCAGCGCCACATCAATCATATCACCCAGCTTATCCAGCGCCGGCACCACGCCTGAGGTGGAGAGGGTGACGCGGCGTTTGGAGAGCCCGAAGCCGAAGTCATCCAGCATAATTTCCATTGCAGGAACAACGTTGTTCAGGTTAAGCAGCGGTTCGCCCATGCCCATCATCACCACATTGGTGATCGGACGCTGTCCGGTCACTTTGGAGGCGCCGATGATTTTCGCCGCGCGCCAGACCTGTCCGATGATTTCAGAAACGCGCAGGTTGCGGTTAAAGCCCTGCTGGGCCGTTGAGCAGAATTTGCATTCCAGCGCACAACCCACCTGAGAGGAAACGCACAGCGTCGCGCGATCTTTCTCCGGGATGTAGACCGTCTCGACCTGCTGACCACCAACGGTGATCGCCCACTTGATGGTGCCATCAGCCGAACGCTGTTCTTCCGCCACTTCCGGCGCACGGATTTCCGCCAGCGCTTTCAGCTTGCCGCGAAAGACTTTGTTAATGTCGGTCATCTGATCGAAATCATCACAGCAGTAGTGATAAATCCACTTCATTACCTGATCGGCTCTGAAGGGCTTTTCACCCAGGCTGGCGAAAAATTCCCGCATCTGTTGGCGGTTGAGATCGAGCAGGTTGATTTTTTCTTTTGCAGGTGTGGCGATGACGATGGGATCGACAGATGACGGATTCACATTTTGTTCAGACATAATATTCTCTGGCCTCGTTATTACACGTTATGGCGCTGGGGATAGATAAATTATACCGCTCAGATCTTTTTTTGCAGAACGCCGGGTTATGGTGCAGCCACAGGGCGCATCCAGCCTGGCCGCGCGGTTGACGCGCTCGCTGCAAACGGAGACTAAAAGGCTATAAATGAAACGCCCCTGCTGAGTATGCTCTCATCAGGGGCGCATTATTGTACAAGCGTGTCGCTACAGGTTAAAGCGCGTTACCGAAATAATTTGTAAACGCCCGGCGCGATTCGCCTGATACAACAAACTTAGCGGGTGCGTGGGCAAATTTCGCCTTCGCCGAAGAAATAGGCGATTTCACGGGCCGCAGATTCCGCAGAGTCTGAACCGTGGGTTGCATTTTCGGTGAAGCTGTCAGCGTAATCGGCACGCAGGGTACCCGCCAGCGCGTTAGCCGGGTTGGTTGCGCCCATCAGATCGCGGTGACGCTGAACGGCGCTTTCGCCTTCCAGAACAGAAACCACAACCGGGCCGGAGGTCATAAATTCAACCAGGCCGTCAAAGAAAGGCTTGCCCTGGTGCTCAGCGTAGAAACCTTCAGCCTGCTCTTTGCTCAGGTGCAGCATTTTGCAGCCAACAATTTTGAAGCCTGCGCTTTCAAAACGGTTAAAGATGGCACCAATCACGTTTTTTGCCACCGCGTTTGGTTTTACAATGGAAAAAGTACGTTCAATAGTCATATGGACCTCTGTTGATGTCGAGTGTAGCCGGTGAAAAGGTTCCCCGGTCCGGAAAATGGCGCCGATTATAGGGGGCATCGCCAGGCTTGCCTATCGGAGAATCAACAATTCATTAAAAAAACGATCGGTAATCCCCTGTTTTTTTAACGCCTTTCGCCCAATTTTTACGCTTTGTTGCTTATCATGACCATCCAGGCCAGTCTGCCACCCGGCGGGGGGCTATTTTTTCCCTGGCTCATCGGGACTACAGTGGGTTTAAGAAGGAGAAATTCCATCACTCAAAAGGAGAAATTGCCGGGTTGCGCAGCCACTCCCTCTTGTGAAGCCTGCTGAGATGATTGACACTGACCGCCTCCACACTTACAGCGAGGCCGCTATGACCAGCTCTTTCTTTGTGACTGCCGACTGGCTGGCAGAACATCTTTCTGAAGACACCCTCCAGGTAATTGATGCCCGCATGCTGCCGCCGGGCATGGAAAATGTGCGTGACATTCATGCCGAATATCGGGCCGGGCATCTGCCTTCAGCCCCTTTTTTTGACATCGAGGCGCTCTCCGATCGCACCAGCCCCTACCCTCACATGCTGCCGCGCCCGGAAAACTTTGCGGTTGCCATGCGCGAACTGGGCGTCAGCAGCGATAAACACCTTGTCGTTTATGATGAAGGCAATCTCTTTTCGGCGCCGCGCGCCTGGTGGATGCTGAAACAGTTTGGGGTGGATCGCGTGTCCATTTTAGCGGGCGGCCTGCAAGCCTGGAAAGCGGCAGAGCTACCGCTGGAGCAAGGGGAAGTGAGCCTGCCTGAAGGGATATTTGACGCCAGCTTCGATCCTGACGTGGTGCTGCGCCTGACAGACGTACTGCTGATTAGTCATGAAGGTGGCGCACAGCTGGTTGATGCAAGACCGGCTAACCGTTTTAAAGGTGAAGTTGATGAGCCGCGGCCAGGCCTGCATCGCGGGCACATTCCCGGCAGCCTGAACGTGCCCTGGAATGCGCTGACAGAAAACGGCGAGCTTAAATCAGCAGAAGCGCTGAAGGCGATTTTTGAGCAGCAGGGCGTTGATCTCACCAAACCTGTCGTCACCAGCTGCGGCTCAGGCGTGACTGCCGTGGTCGTCATTCTGGCGCTGAACAGCCTGGGGGTGAACGATGTGCGCCTGTATGACGGCTCATGGTCAGAATGGGGAAGCAGAAACGATCTCCCCATCACTACGGATTAATGTCTAAATGCCTGCGGGCCGCTGGCTAAGCAGGCTTGTTAACGGTTTTAAAGTCGCGCAGGAAGCTGCCCCAGCGTCTTTCATAGAAAGGCGGGATGTGGGCAGTGAAAAAGTGGCTGATGCCTTTTTCATTTTCCACAACCTCACAGATATCAACAGGCTCATCATCCAGTAACGTATCCATCGCCACGCTACCGGCAGCCTGGATGATGGCATCAATATCGCTGTCAGCTTCAATGCCTATCAGCAAATTAGGACTCTGTTCCACTGACTCTTTAATATGAGCGACATAAGCACGACGAACCTGCTTATATTTACTGAAGAGCTGACTCAGTGATTCAATCACCTGCGCGGGCGGTTCGGCAATTTCCGAAAGCAGCAGTGCGTGCCCACCTTCCAGTACGGTTTGCTGGCTTAGCGCGTTACCGGCATTGCCCAGCAGGCTGGTGATCTCCAGTGGCGAGAACTCCTTTCCTGAAGGCAGCTTCGGATTCAGAAACAGCGTTTCGCCCAGCGTCATTTCAAACAGCGTGCGTACCGGCATCACCACAAAAGGCTGATCGGTGGATATCGCCTGCTCCATCGCTGAGAGTGAGGTGAAGAAAGGAATGACGCTGCCCCCCTCTTCTTTTTCCCAGTGTTGCAGATCGACCGGCGTGGTGGCGGTGATGTTTTCCTGTTCGCCGGCGCTTTCACCCGGCACCCAGACGCTGGCCTCCAGCAACAGAGAGAAAAATTCGGGACGGTGTGCCGGCTCGGTGGCGGCCAGCTTAAGCACCTCTTCAAGGCGCTGATTAGTTTCGTTCATCACATCAATCCAGTAAACGCGATCTGACAGAGGTCGCCCCGCCAGATCGCTTGCTAATCCCCGGCGCGAAAAGGCACACGCCGTGGCCGTCAGACAAATAGCGCTATTTTAACAGCAGGTTAGCGACGGTGCGTACACCCAGCCCTGTTGCGCCGGCAGACCACTGCTCCACGCCTCCCTTGCGGTAGGTGGCTGAACAGTCAATGTGCAGCCAGCCTTGCTGATAGTTTTTCACAAAATAGGAGAGGAACGCGGCGGCGGAACTCGCCCCTGCGGTATGAGCAGGGGCGGCGATGTTATTCAGATCGGCAAAATTTGACGGCAGATAACTGCGGTGGAATTCAGCCAGAGGCAGACGCCAGAAAGGTTCGTTTTCACCTTGTGCGCTCTCAAGCAGCGACGCCGCCAGCGCATCATCAAAGGTGAACAGCGCGTGATAGTCGTTCCCCAGCGCCGTTTTCGCCGCGCCAGTGAGCGTCGCCGCATCAATCAGCAGCTCTGGTGCCTGCTCGCTGGCGTCAATCAGGCCATCAGCCAGTACCAGACGCCCTTCGGCATCGGTATTCATCACTTCCACCGTTTTGCCATTGCGGTAGCGAATGATATCGCCGAGGCGGAATGCGTTACCGCTCACCATATTATCCGCGCAGCAGAGATAAAGCTTAACGCGCTTTTTCAGTCCGCGGGTGATCGCCAGCGCCAGTGAGCCGCTTAAAGTGGCGGCGCCGCCCATATCGGACTTCATGGAATCCATTGAGCCGCTTGGCTTCAGGCTGTAGCCGCCGGTATCAAAGGTGATCCCTTTACCCACCAGGCAGGCATAGACAGGCGCGTTGGCATCGCCGGTCGGGTTGTAGTCAAGTGCCAGCAGCGCCGGGCTGCGTGTGGAGCCACGGCCTACGGTATGCAGCCCCATATAGCCCTGCTGACGGAGATCTTCGCCCTTGGTGATGCGGTAGCTGACGCTGTCGCCCGCCAGGCCGCTCAGCAGGTCAACCGCCCGCTGAGCCAGCTGTTCCGGGCTGAGCTCTTCCGCAGGCAGGTTGATGGTGTGACGTACCCAGTCAATAATTTTCAGGCGGTTGTCGAATTCTGCACGGTCTTCTGCCTTCAACGTGGCCCATTCCACTTTGCGTTCCCCTTTCGGGCCGCGATATCCCTGCCAGAAAGCCCAGCTTTTTTCCAGATCCCAGTCACCTTTCAGGCTGACATGGCGGATGCCCTGCGCGTCAATTTTACGCGCCGCACGCTGAATGGTGGCCAGCGCATCGCCGCTGGTCAGATGGATGGTCATTCCGCTGTCATTGCTGGTCAGGATCGCTTTCTCGCCCCAGCGTTCGTCCGCCACTGTCGTTGACAGTGTGATATTCATTGGCGTGGTTGTCACCGCATGGCTCCTTATAAACTGTTCAGTTTGGTCCGTCGTAAAAACGGTCGGTCACTACAATAACCCTTTCTCCGCGTTCGTCTAACCCGATCGCAGAATTAAACGCAAAACGGGCCGAATTTTCTATTCGGCCCGCGGATAAAACGGCACTTTCTGGCGATGCACAGGGCATTAATGGGCGGGCAGTTCACCCTGGTTCGCCTTGTACTCCGCCCACTGCGGCGAAACTTCACGCAGGCGTCCGAGCGCCTTATGGAGCAGCGCCACGGCGTAATCGATCTCTTCTTCCGTGGTGAAACGCCCCAGCGAAAAACGCACGGAACTGTGGGCCAGCTCATCCGGCAGGCCCAGCGCGCGAAGCACATAGGATGGCTCAAGACTGGCGGAAGTACAGGCGGAGCCAGTTGAGACAGCGAGATCTTTCAGCGCCATAATCAGGGACTCACCATCGACGTGATTAAAGCTGACATTCAGAATAGTCGGTGCACCCTGTTCAAAATCGCCGTTCAGGTAAACCTCTTCCATATCACGGATACCTTCCCAGAAGCGATGTCGCAGCTGGCCCAGGCGGGCCATCTCCTGCGCCATTTCCTCTTTTGCGATGCGGCACGCCTCGCCCATTCCCACGATCTGATGCACGGGTAGCGTTCCCGAACGCATACCGCGCTCATGCCCACCGCCGTGAATCTGTGCGGCGATGCGGATACGCGGTTTACGACGAACATAAAGCGCGCCAATCCCTTTCGGCCCATAGATTTTATGCGCGGAGAAAGACATCAGATCAACAGCAAGATGCGCTACATCGATCGGCAATTTGCCAACGCTCTGGGTGGCATCCACGTGAAACAGGATGCCACGCGCCTGGCAGAGTTCACCGATTGCGGCGATGTCCTGGACCACACCGGTTTCATTATTCACCTGCATGATGGAAACCAGAATAGTGTCGTCACGCAGGGCGGCTTCCAGCATTTGCAAATCGATGATGCCGTTTCGCTGTGGCGCAAGGTAAGTTACCTCGAAGCCCTCTTTCTCAAGCTGCTGACAGGTATCCAGCACCGCTTTGTGCTCGGTCTGGCTGGTGATGATGTGCCTGCCTTTATCCTGACAGATCTGAGCAGCGCCTTTGATGGCCAGGTTGTCGGATTCGGTTGCGCCGGAAGTAAAGACGATCTCGCGGGGGTCGGCACCGATAAGATCGGCCACCTGGTTACGGGCTATATCAACGGCTTCTTCTGCTTGCCAGCCGAAGCGGTGAGAACGGGAAGCCGGATTACCGAAGATGCCATCCTTAGTCAGATACTGCACCATCTTTTCTGCAACGCGAGGATCGGCAGGCGTTGTGGCTGAGTAATCCAGGTAGATCGGTAATTTCATTGCTCTTTATGCTCCGTACATCGTTCTGATACGTCACTCAACGCCTTCAGAACGCCGGCGTGTTATCCGCCGCCTGCTTTAAGCTACAGGCTGGCGGCACGCACCCGGACGCTATCAGGCACGAAGATTGACGTTGATAGTCTCATGCACGCGGCCTGCTGGCGCGCGATTTTTTTCGGTATGATTCTGTCGGTCAGCCACTTCCAGGATATCCTGGTTATTGACCAGTTCGGCGAGCGTAATGTTATTCAGGAAGTCGCTGATGCGCTCGCTAAGATCGCGCCACAGAACGTGGGTCAGACAGCGTTCACCGCCCTGGCACCCTTCTTTACCCTGACACTTGGTGGCGTCAACGGACTCATCGACGGCAGTAATGACCGCGCCAACGGCAATGGCGCTGGACTCTTTTCCTAGCAGATAGCCGCCGCCCGGACCACGAACGCTGGCAACCAGACCGTTTTTACGCAGGCGCGAGAACAGCTGCTCCAGATAGGAGAGAGAGATGCCCTGACGCTCGGAAATATCCGCTAAAGGCACCGGGCCTTCGTGAGAATGCAGCGCAACGTCAAGCATAGCGGTAACGGCATAACGGCCTTTGGATGTCAGTCTCATGGCGTAATCGACCTCAATAGTACCCAGTCAGGGTTTCACAGTAGATGGTCGCAAGTCTGACATTCCTGAGTGATTTGGTCAACTATTTAACCTAGTAAAACACTCAAGTATTTAACCTGGTAAATCACTCAACTATTCCGGCCCCCGTCATGCCGTTTTACCGCCTCTCACCGGCTTACTATTCGCCCTTTGGCTTTTCCAGCGAAGAGAGCATGCCGCGCAGAATATTCAGCTCATCCCGCTCAGGACGCGCCCGGGTATAAAGACGGCGCATCTTGCTCATCACCTGACCCGGATTGCCTTCGCGGATAAACCCGCTGTTGACCATCATCTGTTCCATATGCTGATAAAAGCGCTCAAGATCGTCGACCAGAGGATAAGGCGACTCCGCATAGTCCGGCTGCGCGGTTTCCTGCGACTGCAGATACGCCATGCGGACTTCATAAGCGATAATCTGTACTGCCATCGCCAGATTAAGCGAGCTGTAATCGGGGTTCGCTGCAATCGCCACATGATAGTGGCATTTTTGCAGCTCTTCATTGGTCAGGCCGACGCGCTCGCGACCAAATACCAGCGCTACCGGCGCCTGCTGGCCTTCAGCCACGCTTTTCATGCCACATTCGCGGGGATCGAGCATCGGCCACGGCAGTGAACGGGAGCGGGCACTGGTGCCGACCACCAGGCTACAGCCAGTCAGCGCTTCATCCAGGGTATCCACGATGCGCGCTTCGCCAATCACGTCGCTGGCACCTGCCGCCAGCGCAATGGCCTGGGAATCGGGTTTGACGAGCGGGTTAACGAGATAGAGGTTTGTTAAGCCCATGGTCTTCATCGCGCGGGCGACGGATCCCATGTTGCCGGTGTGAGAGGTTTCCACCAGCACGATACGAATGTTTTGCAGCATAGAAATTCAGGCCTGTGAGATTATTTGACGATGCTAACATATTTTCAGGACATTTGACGATCTCCCTGCTATAATCCGCGCCGTTTTCCCGTTCTTTAACATCCAGTGAGAGATACCGATGCATCCGATGCTCAACATCGCCGTGCGCGCTGCGCGCAAGGCCGGAAATTTAATTGCCAAGAACTATGAAACCCCGGACGCCGTCGAGGCCAGCCAGAAAGGCAGCAACGACTTCGTTACCAATGTTGATCGCGACGCTGAGCGCCTGATTATTGAGGTGATTCGCAAATCTTATCCGCAGCACACTATCATCACCGAAGAAAGCGGTGAGCTGGCCGGTGAAGATAAGGATGTACAATGGGTTATCGATCCACTGGATGGCACCACTAACTTTATCAAACGCCTTCCTCATTTCGCCGTCTCTATCGCCGTACGCATTAAAGGCCGTACCGAAGTGGCGGTGGTTTACGATCCGATGCGTAATGAGCTGTTCACCGCCGTTCGCGGTCAGGGCGCCCAGCTGAACGGTTACCGTCTGCGCGGCGGCACCGCTCGCGACCTCGACGGCACTATTCTGGCGACCGGTTTCCCTTTCAAACTGAAGCAGCACGCCAAACCTTACATGAATATCGTGGGCAAACTGTTCACGCTGTGCGCCGATTTCCGCCGTACCGGCTCTGCCGCGCTGGATCTGGCTTACACCGCGGCAGGCCGCGTGGATGGCTACTTTGAGATTGGCCTTAAGCCGTGGGATTTTGCTGCTGGCGAACTGCTGGTGCGTGAAGCGGGCGGTCTGGTGACGGACTTTGTGGGTGCGCACGGTTATCTCACTTCCGGTAACATCGTCGCCGGTAATCCACGCGTGGTTAAAGCAATGCTGTCCAACATGCGTGAAGAGCTGAGCGAAGCGCTGAAGCGCTAAGTTACCCAGCCAGGCATGCGCCCTGCATGCCTGGCCGTTAATTACCGCAGAAACAGCGGACGAATGCCGCCGGACATCGCCGGTTGCGCACTCAGCCACAGCATCACACCCGCCGCCACCAGTAAAATGCCGCCCGCCAGAGAAAGCGAGGACCAGCCGATTTTTTGCCAGCTCGCTGCAGGCGCATTTCTGCTCAGCTTTACCGCCAGCGCACGCGACACCTGCACCAGCAGCGCCATCGCGGAGACGGTAACCGCCGTGCCAGCGGCCATCGCCATCGCTGAAAAAATACCCCAGCCGTAAACGCCGATAACCTTTGAAAACAGCAGCATCATAATCGCGCCCGAGCAGGGACGCATTCCCATAGAGAGCACAACCATCGCCTGAGTTCTAAGGCTGACGGCCTTATCCAGCATAGCCGCATCCGGTACGTGCTGATGCCCGCAGCCGCACGCTGCATGATGGTGATGATCGGCAGGAACAATTCTGCGGAATACCGGTGCGGCAGGCGCGGCAAGCGTACGCCTTATCCTGCCGGCAGCCCGCCAGCAGAGCCAGACACCCAGTCCGGCGACCAGCAGATAACTCCCCTTCTCCAGCCAGTAGCTGCTGAGATGAAGCTGGCGCGAGGAAAGTTTCAGCATCACCAGCATCACCGTGACCAGCGCAATGGCGACGCCCCCCTGAAGCAGCGAGGCAGCCAGGGTTAAGCGGAGGCTGGTTCTGACTTTGGTCGGGTGCGTCGCCAGAAAGGTGGTTATCACGACTTTGCCGTGCCCCGGCCCCAGCGCATGCAGCACGCCATAGAGCAGGCTGAACCCCATCAGCGTCACGCCTGCCTGATGAGGATGAACAGCCACCTGCTGCAGCAGCGCCGTCATTTCCTGATGAAGGGATTTTTGCCACAGCACGCTTTGCAGCAGGATCTGCGGCCAGTAGTGCCAGGCGAGAAACCCGGCCAGCGCAAAAACCGCCGCCAGCACGGCAAGCGGCCAGACGTGCAGCCAGCGGCGCCCCTTTCGGGCTGGCATCGCGCTTACTGACATTGCAGCGTCACCGTCTGGGCAAATTGCTGACCAAGTGCAAGATCCTCCGCAGGCGAATCAGCTTTATCCAGCGACAGCGCGTAGGCCTGCAGGGAGGCGTCCGGCGTAGGCGTTTTTAAGGTAAAAGCGCACCGGTCAGCCAGTTCAGCGGGAATGTGCAGTGATTTTTCAGAGACGTAGGACATATCCACAAAGTAGGTCGGATCAAAGGTTGAAAAAACGTAACGCTGCCCCGTTAACGGCTGAGGTTCACCCAGCGGTAATATAAAATCGAGTACGGCGCGATGCCCCTGCCGGGAAAGCTGATAGAACGGCGGAAGGTTGCCGAACTTCACCTTTTTACCCTCGTGCCAGAATTCGCTAAAGTAGTGCTGCCCCAGCACATTCGCCATCACCTCCGCCGCCAGTTTTTTCCAGGTTTCAGAATCGGGTTTAGACTCGCCGGCATCATAAAGCAGGTCGGCTGAGGTAATTTCATCCATCACCCAGTGCATTTTCAAACCGGTGATCCGATCGTCTTTATGCACGAGCGTCGCCTGCATATCGATGAAGCTGTGCGGATGAGCCCAGGCAAAAGAGGTGAACAGCACCACCAACAGCAGCGCCACCTTAACAGACACGTTATAATGTAACAATTACAATTCCTTTCTCTTTTCGCACCAAAATTTTGTGACCCACCTTTAAAGCTATAAAAAAAACTGGCCTTCAACGCTTCGTCAGGGAACCGGCGGGCTATTCTTACCCTTGTCACTTTTTTACCGGGATTACAGTCGATGAGTTCACCCTCACCTGAACCTTCTGTTTTCACCAGTTCACAGCGTCACTGTCACCTGCTTTTACTGCTCTATATTCCGGAAGCCGTGGTCACACTCGATACCCTTTGCCAGCTTAACAGGGTGAGTCATGCGATTGCCCGGCAAGATATAGCGGAGGTAAGCTCAGAAATCCAGCGCTATCACCGGCTTCGTCTTATTCAGGATGCAGAAGATAGCTACCGGATCGACGGCGCAGAACTGGATCAACGCCTCTGCCTGCTCCACTGGCTGCGCCGGTCGCTGCGCCTTTCCCCCGACTTTGTACAGAACCAGTTTGCCAGCGCCGTTAAGCAACAACTGAAGACGTTACAGATAGAAAAAGCGCTTTTCGACGAGCGCAACCTCGCGGCGCTGGTTCAGCACTGCAGCCATCAGCTTAATCGCTCTTACAGCGGCAGAGACTGCCAGTTTTTGCAGCTTTTTATGCAATATTCTTTATGCCGCCAGGTCTGTACTGATTTCACTGAATCCCAGTGCCAGTGGCTGATCGCCAGAGCGGAACATCGGGTAGCCGAAGAAGTCATCCGTCACTGGCAGAAACGCAGCAAAATGCCGCCGGCACCCAGCGAAGTCTATCTTCTATCCTTACTGTTCAGCCAGATATATACCCCCACCACCGCCAGCGTGACCCACCAGCATGAGCAGGCGTTACTGGAGGCGGTCAGAGAGCTGACGGCAAACTTTCAGCGCCTTTCCGGTATGCACTTCAGTAATGAGGAAGCGATATGCGGGCAGTTATATACCCATCTGGCGCAGGCGCTGGAGCGGAGCCTGTTTGGTATCGGTATCGATAATACGCTGACCGATGAGGTCGCCCGGCTCTATCCGCGGCTGCTGCGCACGACCCAGGCCGCCATTGCCGGTTTTGAGCAACGTTATCGTCTGCACTTTTCACAGGAAGAGATGGGGTTGATTGCCATTATTTTTGGCGCCTGGCTGATGCAGGAGAGTGCGCTACAGGAAAAACAGGTGCTGCTGCTGACCAGCAACGATCCTGCGCTGGAACAGCAAGTTGAACAGCAACTGCGGGAACTGACGCTGCTGCCGCTCAATATTAAATATCTGCACGTCAGTGAATATCAGGTGAACGGCGCCCCTGAGGGCATTGCCCTGGTGATAACCCCTTACGCCACGCCCTTGCCGCTCTATTCCCCTCCGCTGATCCATGCGGAACTGCCGTTGCAGACGCACCAGCAGCAGCGCATCCGTGCGCTGCTGGAGTCTTAGCGGAAGGCGACGTCAGTCGCTTTCACTCGACGCTGTCTGTTACGCGGTTCTGCGCAGCAACCGGTCGCGGGCGCAGAAACAGGGCCGGCACCACCAGAAGTGCCATTACCCAGAAGACATTGCCCTGCAGATGCTGGAACAGCACGCCACACACTATCGTCATCAGTGCAATGCCGCCTCCCATTGCCAGCGCGGAATAGATGGATTGCAGACGGATAACTTCTGCGCCTTTCCTCGCCGCAATAAACCGCATGGCCGCCAGATGGCAAACGGTGAAACTGCCGCAGTGAAGGATTTGCGCCACAATCAGCCAGGGCAAGGCGGTGGTTGAACCGAGCAGGCTCCAGCGCAGGATAGCGCAGACGCCTGAGAGCAATAACAGATCGCGCGCGCTCCAGCGTCTGAATAAGCGGTTACTGGCGGCAAAGACGATAATCTCGGCCACCACGCCAAGCGACCAGAGGTAGCCCACTACGCTGGCGGAATACCCCGCCTCCTGCCAGTAAATGGCGCTGAAGCCGTAATAGGCAGCATGTGCGCCCTGCATCAGCGTTACACAGAGTAAAAAACGCCAGACGGCGTTCTCCTGCAGCAGCTGTTTCCACTGCGACCAGCCCGCCTTATCGCTCTGCTTTGCACTGCCTTCAGGCATCACAGCGGGACGCAGCAGCATACCCGCCAGCATCGCCGCCACGCCGAGGCAAAGCATCCACAATATGGCCTGAAAAGAGTAGGCACTCACCAGTACACCCGTCAGCGCGGAGCTGATCACAAAAGCCAGCGATCCCCACAGCCTGACCGGTCCGTAGGGCATGCCAATCTGATTTTGCCATGTCGCTGCCAGTGCATCGCTGAGCGGCACTAACGGTGAGAAGAAAAGATTGAAGCCAATCATCACCAGCAGCAGCCATATCCAGAAGGTGGAGAGCCAGAAGCCAAGGACAAAAAGCAGTGAGAGCAGCGCCAGCAGGCGAAGTGCGATAACGAGTTGGGAAGGACGGGTCACGCGGGAGGCAATAAGCAGGCTACCGGCAAAGCGGGCAATCATACCGCAGCCCAGCAGCAGACCTATCTTTTCCGGCTCAAGGCCAGCGCCCTTCAGCCAGACGGCCCAGAAAGGCAGCCAGACGCCATAGGCGAAAAAGTAGGTAAAGTAGCCCAGGCCGAGCCAGTATGCAGAACGAATAACCATGATCCCTCCGACAAAGTGTGCCGTACTTTCTCAGAGGATGGGGTTAAGATCAATTAACGGGACGCATTCGTCCCGTTAATCTTTTCCCGTACCGCTTTCCACCGCGATGAAGCGCGGCTATTTCGCCTTAAGCGTAGACAGGGTAGCGGGCGCAGATTTCCAGCACCTGCTTCTTAACGCGCTCCTGCGTGCTTTCGTCGCCAATGCTGTCCAGGATGTCGCAGATCCAGCCAGCCAGCTCACGCACTTCCGCTTCTTTGAAGCCGCGGCGGGTAACGGCTGGCGTACCGATGCGAATACCGGAGGTAACAAACGGGCTTTTCGGATCGTCAGGGACGCTGTTTTTATTCACGGTAATGTTGGCACGGCCCAGCGCAGCGTCAGCTTCTTTACCGGTCAGGTTTTTGTCAACGAGATCGATTAAGAACAGGTGGTTATGGGTGCCACCGGAGACGATTTTATAGCCACGCTCCAGGATCACTTCGACCATCGCCTTAGCATTTTTCGCCACCTGCTGCTGGTAGATCTTGAACTCAGGCTCCATCGCTTCTTTCAGCGCCACCGCTTTACCGGCAATGACGTGCATCAGCGGGCCGCCCTGGCCGCCAGGGAAGACCGCAGAGTTCAGCTTTTTGTAGAGCTCTTCATCGCCACCCTGTGCCAGGATCAGGCCGCCACGCGGCCCGGCCAGCGTTTTATGCGTGGTGGTAGTCACGATATGCGCATGGGGAACCGGGTTAGGGTAAACGCCTGCGGCAATCAGGCCAGCGACGTGCGCCATGTCGACGAACAGGTAAGCGCCGATGCTGTCGGCGATTTCACGCATTTTCGCCCAGTCGCAGATACCGGAGTAGGCTGAGAAGCCGCCGATAATCATTTTCGGCTTATGTTTCTGAGCCTGTGCTGCCAGATCGTCGTAATCGATCTGGCCGGTTGCGTCGATGCCATAAGGCACCACGTTGTAAAGCTTACCGGAAAGGTTGACCGGCGAACCGTGCGTCAGGTGACCACCGTGGGCAAGGTTCATCCCCAGAATGGTATCGCCCGGCTGCAGCAGCGCGGTATAAACGGCGAAGTTCGCCTGTGAGCCTGAATGAGGCTGGACGTTAGCATAATCGGCACCGAACAGCGCTTTTGCCCGGTCAATCGCCAGCTGCTCAACAATATCCACATATTCGCAGCCGCCATAGTAGCGCTTGCCGGGATAGCCTTCCGCATACTTGTTGGTCAGCTGAGATCCCTGTGCCTGCATGACACGCGGACTGGTATAGTTTTCAGAAGCAATCAGTTCAATATGCTCTTCCTGACGTACTTTTTCCTGTTCCATTGCCTGCCACAACTCGGCATCATAATCAGCAATATTCATATCACGCTTTAACATCCGCATCTCCTGACTCAGCTAACTTCTATCGGCATTGAACGGCCCGCTTGGGCGAAGACCCACAGTGTAAACTGTTTTACCCGCCGGGGGATAGCCACAACGCGCGCTTTTTACGCAAACGATTGGCTTGTGACGCAGCAAGGGTTTATTCCCTTTTTAACATGCATTATTTACCGGGTATTTTTTCATCACCAGCCTGTCGATCCTTCATGTTAACGCGCACGATACAGCAAAATATTCCCCTGCTGGAAAAAGGTGTATTTACAAAACCGGGCTGAAAATTATAAGATGCATTTAAAATGCAACTTATAACATTCCTTGCAGGAGCCACCTATGCTTGACGCCCAGACTATTGCTACCGTAAAAGCCACCATCCCTGCCCTGCTGGCAACCGGCCCGCGCCTGACCGCCCACTTTTATGACCGGATGTTTGCCCATAATCCCGAGCTGAAAGAGATTTTCAATATGAGCAATCAGCGCAACGGCAACCAGCGCGAGGCGCTGTTTAACGCCATTTGCGCCTATGCGGGAAACATCGAGAATTTACCGGCGCTGCTGCCTGCGGTTGAAAAAATTGCCCAGAAGCACACCAGCTTCGCGATTCAGCCGGCGCAGTATCAGATTGTCGGGACGCACCTGCTGGCAACCCTTGATGAGCTATTGAGTCCGGGTCAGGAAGTGCTTGATGCGTGGGGAAAAGCGTATGGCGTGCTGGCCGGCGTATTTATTCAGCGGGAAGAGCAGCTTTATCAGGAAGCGGAGAATAAGGTGGGCGGCTGGCGGAAGCCCAGAGCTTTCCGCATTGCAGAAATCACTACGGAAAGTGAGATCATCAAAAGTTTTCTGCTGACGCCAACGGATGGAAAGCCGGTAGCGGATTACCAGCCAGGCCAGTATCTCGGCGTCTGGGTACAGCATAAAAGCTTCGCCAATCAGGAAATTCGTCAGTACTCACTGACCCGCGCACCCAACGGCCGTGATTACCGTATTGCTGTGCGCCATGAGCCAGGCGGCACTGTCTCCGGCTGGCTGCATCAGCACGCCCGTCAGGGTGATGAGCTCCTGCTGGCGGCCCCGGCGGGTGATTTCTTCCTGCAGGTTCCTGCCGAAACGCCGGTCACGCTGATTTCTGCGGGCGTCGGGCAGACGCCGATGCTGGCTATGCTTGACGTGCTGGCGGCTCAGGCACACCCTTCCGCCGTTCAGTGGTTTCATGCGGCGGATAACGGTCAGCGCCACGCCTTCCGTGATGAAGTGGCGCTATCCGGCAGCAAGCTGGCGGCGTTTTCACAGCATATCTGGTATAACCGGCCGCTGCCGCAGGATGAGGGGCATTATGACAGCGCCGGCCTGATGAATTTAGCGCCGCTGGAAAGTCAGCTGAGCGACCCTGCCATGCAGTATTATCTCTGCGGGCCGGTCGCCTTTATGCAATATGTCGCAAAGCAGCTTACTGGACTGGGCATTGATAACGCGCGCATTCATTACGAGGTATTCGGACCACACAAAGTGCTCTGATCGCGCAAAAACGCCATCGCCGTCCAGAACAGACGGCGATGTGGCTGGCGGGAAGGCGGACTCAGATCGCCTCTTCGTCTTCCTCGCCGGTACGGATCCGCACGACCCGCGCCACGTCGAAAACGAAAATTTTACCATCGCCGATTTTGCCGGTCTGCGCGGTGCGCATAATGGTATCCACGCAGGTATCCACAATATCGTCGGAAATGACGATCTCAATTTTTACCTTAGGCAGAAAATCCACCATATATTCCGCGCCGCGGTACAGCTCCGTGTGACCTTTCTGACGGCCAAAACCTTTCACTTCGGTAACGGTCATGCCTGTGATGCCGACTTCCGCCAGCGCTTCACGCACGTCATCAAGTTTGAATGGTTTGATAATTGCATCAATCTTTTTCATGTCAGACCCTTTTCTTTCCCCCCTTGTGGAGGGTAATCCTGCGTTCAGTATAAGTGCAGCGGACAGGTCACGCCGCGCGGCCCGTCTCTTTTTCAGGTTGCTACGCTATCATATCCCGGCGGCGAAGCGGCACTGAAAATTACGCTTTGAAATCTGAGGCATCGAGTTCATGGCGGGAAAGCAGCTTATAGAACTCGGTCCGGTTACGTCCGGCCAGCCGTGCCGCATGCGTCACATTGCCATTGGTCATCTGCAGCAGTTTACGTAAATAATTCAGTTCAAACTGATTCCGCGCTTCGGCAAAAGTGGGCAGTACGCTGTTTTCACCTGCCAGCGCCTGCTCCACCAGCGCTTCGCTTATCACCGGCGCGGAGGTGAGCGCCACGCACTGCTCAATGACGTTAACCAGTTGCCGTACGTTGCCCGGCCAGCTCGCCGCCATCAGACGATTCATCGCATCGGTGGAAAAGCGCCGGACAAACGGCTTATGACGTTCCGCTGACTGCTTCAGCAAATGGTTTGCCAGCAGCGGAATATCCTCGGCGCGCTGCTGCAGCGTGGGAATTTTAAGATTCACCACATTAAGCCGGTAGAAAAGATCTTCGCGAAACGCCTGCTTTTCCATCGCTTCAGGCAGATCCCGATGGGTGGCCGAAATAATCCTGACGTTGATCTCCCGATCGTGGTTGCTGCCCAGCGGACGCACCTTGCGTTCCTGCAGGACCCTCAGCAGTTTTACCTGGAGCGCCGGCGGCATATCGCCGATTTCATCCAGAAAAAGCGTTCCGCCCTCCGCCGCCTGAAACAGCCCTTCACGGCTGCTGACCGCGCCGGTAAAGGCGCCTCTGGCATGACCAAACAGCTCCGACTCAAGCAACTGTTCCGGAAGCGCACCGCAGTTGATGGCGATAAAAGGTTTGGCGGCGCGCGGGCTGGCAGCATGGATCGCCTGCGCCAGGATCTCTTTACCGGTGCCGCTCTGGCCGTTAATCAGTACGCTGACGTCTGATTGTGCCACCATCCGCGCCTGTTCCAGCAGACGAAGCATGAGCGGGTTGCGGGTAACGATGCTTTCACGCCAGGCATCATCACTGACCGGCGCACGGTGGGCCAGCGCCTGATCGATCGCGTTGTAAAGCGCGTCCCGGTCAACGGGCTTGGTCAGGAAGCTGAAAACGCCCTGCTGCGTGGCCCAGACGGCATCCGGGATAGAGCCATGCGCGGTCAGGATGATGACGGGCATGCCCGGCTGCTGCTGCTGGATCTCGCTAAACAGCGCCATCCCGTCCATTTCATCCATACGCAGATCGCTTATCACCAGATCCACTTTCTCTCTGAGCAGCGTTTTCAGCGCTTCCGGACCGCTTGCCGCCGTCAGCACGCTGAATCCCTCGCTGGTGAGCCGCATTCCCAGCAGTTTAAGCAGGCTGGGATCGTCATCCACCAGCAGCAGGCTGGCTGATTTTTTTATCATGGCTGGCTCTCCGCTGTTGTGGTCGTGGAGCCTGACGACGCCGCTTCAGGTTGTTCGTCGTGGTTTTCCGTATGGCTGTTATCAGCCCCCTCCGGCGAGCGTCGTGAAGAGAGCTGGCGCTCAATATCGGTCAGCGTTTCCAGCTTGCGCCGCGTGACGCTCAGCGCCTCTTTCTGCGCAACGATCTCCCGGCGAAGCAGATCAAGCTCGGTGTCGCTGCTCTGCTGGAGCTGATAATAACGCATGCGTTCAGCAGAAAGCTGAAGCTGTCCGGCCTGGCCGTCACGCCAGAGCTGAATCAGCGGCCTGACCGGCAGCGGATAATCGCGGCTGAAAAATGCCAGCTGCTGCATATAGTGCCGCCGTTCAACCGGCGTGACGTTGCCGTTTGCCAGCAAAATGCCCCGTTTGAAGGCGTTCTGCCAGTTTGTGGCTTGCCAGTGGCGCGCTTCAGCCCGCGCGCCGGCGGCGGAGAGCCGGCCTGCGCAGTCGACCGCCCTTAGCCAGTAGAGGGCATTATGGCTCGCTTTCTCCTCCGGTTGATCCCAGATCAGGGAACAGTCAACCTGCTGAAAATCGACCACTTTAGCTTCAGGCTCCCCAGGCGGCGTTAATGCCGTGCTGACGGCGGAGCCCGGGGTTTGAGGCGTACAGGCTGCAAGCAGTGCGGCAGCGAAAAACAGCGCCGCGGTGTGGCATACGCCAGGTTTTACGGCAGTAAAGGCATCAGTTCTCATTATTTTTCCCGGCTGTCAGCGTGAGTTCGATCCGAAAACAGACGACCGTCCCTTCACTTTGAACCAGCTGTAAATCGCCTTTCAGGCGTTGAATGCAGTCTCTGGCGATGCTGAGTCCCAGCCCGCTCCCTTTCACAGCGCCCCTGCGCTGCTGGCTGCCCTGGTAAAAAGGCTCGAATATCATCGTCTGCTCGGTGGCAGGCACGGGCGTTCCGGTGTTTTCAACTTCAATAATCGCCCTGTTTCCATGACGGCGACTGCGGATCCAGATGGTACCGGATTCGCTGCCGTAGTGTAGGGCGTTCGAGTAAAGATTGTCGATGGCACGCGCCAGAAGCATCGGTTCCGCGAGACAATTTTTTTCAGCCAGTAACACCTCGGTCTGCATCAATTTGGCGCGAGCGGTCAGACTGTGACTGCTGACAATTCTTTCGACCAGGGGTGCCAGCGCGACCGGCACCAGCGTCACTGGCGCATCAGAAAGCTCACGGTTGTAATCAAGCAGTTGCTCGATTAGCCGTTGCAGGTGGCAGCTGCTGTCATCAAGGATAGCGACCACCTCGCGCTGATCGGCGGTAAGCGGTCCGGCGACTTCGTCAGCCAGTAACGCCGTGCCTTCGCGCATGCTGGCAAGCGGCGTTTTCAGCTCATGGGAGATGTGGCGCAGAAACTCGTGGCGCTGTGATTCCAGCCAGGCCAGGCGCTCGCTAAGCCAGAGAATACTCTGCCCGAGCGAGCGTAGTTCCCTTGGCCCTCTGGCAGCCAGATTGTGGCTGAGCCGCTTCCCTTCCCCCAGACGGTTGATCATCCGTTCAACGGCCTTTACCGGGCCGATAATCATCCTGGTAAACAGCAGCACCAGCCCCACGCTTATCAGAAAGAGAATTAACGCCTGCCAACTGAAATACTGACCACGCTCGGCGATTTCCCGCTGAAGCTGTAGCCCACGCGAGAAGGCCACCTCCCGCGTCGACTGAATAAGCTGGCCATTGGCGGTAGAAAACGTTTCAAGCGCCTGCGAGGCCACGCTGATGGGGCTGCTGTTAATGCAGTTGAGTTTAGTGAGAGTGCCCAGCGACTGGCGTAACTGCTGATAAACCTTCACATCCGGCAATACGGAAGCGTGCTCTTCCAGCATCTGCGCATACCGGGTTCGCTGCGTCTGATAGAGATTGGCCAGCATAGGATCATCCAGCACGCAATATTGCCGGTAGCTGCGCTCCAGCTCCAGCGCGGTGCGGGCCATCGCCTCGCTACGCCGGACATCGGTCAGCGTCGTACGGTTGGTATCTGCCGCCCTGCCGCTGAGCGCCGACAGGCTCTCCCATGCCTGCCATGCCAGCACCAGCAGCGGCAACAGAACCAGCAGAAAAGCTATCAGCACCAGCTGACGCAGGGATCGCGGGAATAAACGCCATTTTTTCACGGGAGAGTCTCATTTTGCGCTGTATGCTGATGCTAGCTGAGTGGCGCGCGGGAAGAAAGGGCTGAACAGAAACGGAAAATGGCAGATTCAGAGAATCTGCCATTCCGGACAGGCTGCGCGATGCAACCTGCAAAATAGGTGGTGCCTAACTCAACGTTGCGTCCGGTGTCTGATAAAGCCACTACGTGGGCAGTTATCGGTTAGGTGGACGGCAGGCACCGTATTGTGCGTCATTCGATGTGTTATGAAGCGCTTGTCCGCTTGCGCAGGGCTGTCATAGCTGAGTGAATGAGCCACTGACAGGATTATAGCAAACCGCGTGCCAACTATGAAAATAAAATATAAGCCATTGATGTGAAATGTTTTTAAAATAAGAGAAGGCTTTTATTGTCGCATGCGGAACCGCGTCGGCCGGGATACTGTCTCCTTAAGGCAACACATGCAGACCGCAATAATTAAAAATATTAAAATCAGCGAGTTAAGTGTCGCCTTTTAGAGACAGTTAAAGGATTGATTTGTCGGGGACAGGCAACAGTCAGCTTCATAGTAAAAAAGCAGCCCTGAGGCTGATAAACTGATAGCGAAGGTAACAGATACTGAAGTAGAGCGTACCGCGCATTTCATGGCGCAGGATGAGCTGCCGGGAATGAGAGTTTTTGCGTCTTAATGAACGATTTTTGTACCTGGAGCAAACCCTTAGTTAATAGTCATAAGCAGCCTTAAAGGCTGCTTATGAGAGTCAGTCTGCTTATGTACAAGCACTGGCGCGGTTCATCTGCACTACGGCACAGATGCTCGCTGCGCCGTCTGCAAACAGATCGTTGCCGGTTCAGCCCAGTTGCTTACGGGCGTTGCGGAACAGACGCATCCATGGGCTGTCCTCGCCCCACTCCTGCGGATGCCACGAGTTACTGACCGTACGGAACACACGCTCCGGGTGCGGCATCATAATCGTCACGCGTCCGCTCTCATTGGTGACGGCGGTAATGCCGTTTGGTGAGCCGTTCGGATTGGCGGGATAGTGCTGCGTGACCTTGCCGAAGTTATCGACGTAGCGCAGCGCCACCAGTCCTTTGCTTTCCAGCGTCGCCAGGTGGGTAGCGTCACGGACTTCGACAAACCCTTCCCCGTGAGAGACGGCGATCGGCATCCGCGAACCCTGCATCCCGTCCAGCATCAGAGAAGGGCTGCCCGCGATTTCCACCAGGCTGAAGCGGGCCTCGAAACGCTCTGACTGATTACGGACAAAGCGCGGCCAGGCGTCGCTTCCCGGGATCAGCTCACGCAGGTTTGACATCATCTGGCAGCCGTTACAGACGCCCAGCGCCAGCGTCTGCGGACGGTGGAAGAAGGTTTCAAACTCATCGCGCACGCGGCTGTTAAACAGAATTGATTTGGCCCATCCCTCGCCAGCCCCCAGCACGTCGCCATAGGAGAAGCCGCCACAGGCCACCAGCGTCTGAAATTCCTCCAGTCCGCGACGTCCTGACAGCAGATCGCTCATATGCACATCCACCGCATCAAATCCGGCACGGTGAAACGCCGCTGCCATCTCAACATGTGAATTAACGCCCTGCTCGCGCAGTACGGCCACTTTGGGCCGTGCGCCGGTGGCAATAAACGGCGCGGCAATATCTTCTTCCGGTTTAAAGGACAGCGCCACGTTCAGGCCAGGATCGGCATCGTTTTTCTTCGCTTCATGTTCCTGGTCGGCGCAGGCCGGGTTATCACGCAGGCGCTGCATTTGCCAGGTGGTTTCCGCCCACCAGGTACGCAGCGTGGTGCGGCTTTCGCTGTAAACCGTTGAGTCACCGGAGGTAATGGTAAAGCGATCGCCATGCTGTGCGCAGCCAAGAAAATGTACACAGTCGGCGAGGCCGTTAGCCGCGAATACCTGCTCTGCTTCGTCACGATCGGTCGCCGCAATCTGAATAACGGCGCCCAGTTCTTCATTGAACAGCGCGGCGAGCGGATCGCTGCCAAGGGAGGCGATATCCGCCTCGATCCCACAGTGACCGGCGAAGGCCATTTCCGCCAGCGTAACCAGCAAACCGCCATCGGAACGGTCGTGGTAGGCCAGCAGCTTGCCGTCGGCCACCAGCGTCTGCATCGCGCTAAAGAAGCCCGCCAGTTGCGCCACATCACGCACATCTGCGGGTTTGTCGCCAAGCTGACGGTAAACCTGGGAGAGCGCTGTTGCGCCGAGCGCATTAACACCTTTCCCCAAATCGATCAGCAGCAGCGCATTATCTTGCTGCGGCTTCAGCTCTGGCGTCACGGTGCGGCGCACATCTTCCACACGGGCAAAAGCGGTGATCACCAGCGACAGCGGCGAGGTCATCTCACGCTGTTCGGCTCCCTGCTGCCAGCGGGTTTTCATCGACATCGAATCTTTGCCGACCGGAATGGTGATGCCCAGCGCCGGACAGAGTTCTTCCCCCACCGCCTTCACCGCTTCATAAAGTCCGGCATCTTCTCCCGGATGGCCTGCGGCAGCCATCCAGTTAGCGGAAAGCTTGATCCGTTTGAGCGAGCCAATCTGCGTGGCGGCGATGTTCGTCAGCGCCTCTCCCACCGCCAGACGACCAGAGGCGGCAAAATCGAGCAGGGCGACCGGCGCACGTTCACCCAGCGACATCGCCTCGCCGTAATAGCTGTCCAGGCTGGCGGTGGTTACGGCGCAGTCAGCGACCGGGATCTGCCAGGGACCGACCATCTGATCGCGGGCCACCATGCCAGTTACCGAGCGGTCACCGATGGTGATCAGGAAGGTTTTTTCCGCAACGGCTGGCAGATGGAGTACGCGATTAACGGCCTCAGCGATCGTTATTTCATCACGATGAAGCGCCTCACCTTTTGCTTTCAGCGTGCTGACATCGCGGGTCATTTTGGGCGTTTTGCCCAGCAGCACATCAAGCGGCATATCGATCGGTTTGTTGTCGAAGTGGCTGTCGGTCAGCGTCAGATGCAGCTCTTCCGTCGCTTCACCAATCACCGCATAAGGCGCGCGCTCGCGTTTGCACAGGGCGTCAAACTGGGCCAGTTTGTCAGGTGAAACGGCCAGCACGTAACGTTCCTGGGATTCATTACACCATATCTCCAGCGGGCTCATGCCAGGCTCATCGCTGAGAATGTCACGCAGGTTGAAGCGGCCGCCCCGGTTGCCGTCGCTGACCAGCTCAGGCATCGCATTGGAGAGGCCGCCTGCGCCCACATCATGAATAAAGAGGATGGGGTTTGCTTCACCCAGCTGCCAGCAGCGATCGATCACTTCCTGACAGCGCCGCTCCATTTCCGGGTTGTCGCGCTGCACGGAAGCGAAATCGAGATCGGCATCAGACTGACCTGACGCCATGGAAGAAGCCGCACCGCCGCCAAGGCCGATATTCATCGCCGGGCCGCCGAGCACAATCAGCTTAGCGCCAGGGGTAATTTCGCCTTTCTGTACGTGGTCGGCCCGGATATTGCCCAGTCCACCTGCCAGCATCACCGGCTTGTGATAGCCGCGCAACTCCACGCCATTATGGCTGTTTACCTGCTCTTCATAAGTGCGGAAATAGCCCGTCAGCGCGGGTCGTCCAAATTCATTGTTAAAGGCGGCCCCGCCCAGCGGGCCTTCGGTCATGATATCAAGCGCCGTCACGATGCGGTCCGGCTTGCCGAAATCTTCTTCCCAGGGCTGTTCAAAGCCCGGAATACGCAAGTTAGAGACGGAAAAGCCCACCAGGCCAGCCTTGGGTTTGGCGCCGCGCCCCGTTGCGCCCTCATCGCGGATCTCACCGCCGGAACCGGTCGCCGCGCCCGGCCATGGCGAGATCGCTGTTGGATGGTTATGGGTTTCCACCTTCATCAGGATATGCGCTTCTTCCTGATGGAACTCATACTGGCCCTGCGCTGCGTCAGCGTAAAAACGACCTACCTGTGAACCTTCCATTACCGCCGCATTATCTTTATAGGCAGAAAGGACGTAATCCGGCGTTTTCTCGAAGGTGTTTTTGATCATTTTGAACAGCGACTTAGGCTGCTCTTTACCGTCGATGATCCAGTCGGCGTTGAAAATTTTGTGACGGCAATGCTCAGAGTTTGCCTGGGCAAACATATAGAGTTCAATGTCGTTTGGATTGCGCCCGAGCTTCTCAAACGCCGCCTGTAAATAGTCGATTTCATCATCAGCGAGCGCCAGGCCAAGCTTGCGGTTCGCCGTCACTAACGCCTCTCGCCCTTCCCCCAGCAGATCCACGCTTTGCAGCGGCGCGGGCTGATGATGGGCAAACAGTTGCGCTGCCTGAGCGAGATCGGTCAGCACAACTTCCACCATCCGGTCATGCAGCAGAGCTGCGAGTGCTGACCACTGCGTTTCCGTCAATTGCGGAGCCTTCACATAAAAAGCCAGACCGCGCTCAAGCCGTTTAACCTGCGGCAGATCGCAATTATGCGCAATGTCAGTGGCCTTGGATGACCAGGGCGAGAGCGTACCTGGACGCGGCGTTACCAGCAGCAGACGCCCTTCCGGCGTATGTTCGGCAAGCGAGGGACCATATTTCAGCAGACGCTGCAGGCGGGCTTTTTCCGCGTCGGATAAGGGCGCGCTGACTTCGGCAAAATGGACGTACTCAGCGTAAATGTCACTCACCGGCAGGTGAGCGTTCTGAAAGCGGGCCAGCAGTTTGGTAACACGAAATGCCGACAGAGCGGGCGAACCACGCAGAATTTCCATCATCAAAGATCTCTCGTCTTCGAAGCGCCGGGCGACGCTTCTTTGGGCGCAACAGGGGAAGCGGCGGTATTATAGAGAATCCCCACCGGTTACGAAACCGTTTGCGCAGAAATTATCGGGCAGCGGAATTGGCTTAAAATCGCACAATTCAACATGAATTCAGTTGCACAGGGGGCATGAGTTGCGCAAAATGCCCCACGCTCAGGATCCAATACAGACCACAAATACTGCCGTTACAGACAGAAACCTGAGAGCAATCGAGAGATAACTATTTGAAACGCCTAAAATTTAATTATCTGTTCATCGGGCTCATTACCGTGTTGCTCTCGCTGGCGCTATGGCCCGCGATCCCATGGTATGGCGGGTCGCAGGATCAGCTGGAACAGATAAAGTCGCGGGGAGTTTTGCGCATCAGCACGCTCAATTCATCGCTGACTTACACCACAGTCAATCAAGCGCCGGCCGGTATGGATTACGAGCTGGCGAAGCGTTTTGCCGATTATCTGGGCGTCAAACTGGAAGTGACCGTCCGTCAGAACCTCAGCGAGCTGTTTGACGATCTTGAAGATGACAGGGCTGATGTGCTGGCGGCGGGTTTGCTTTACAGCGGTGACCGCCTCTCACGTTTTCGCACTGGTCCTACGTATTACTCCGTTTCTCAGCAACTCGTCTACCGGATGGGCAAGCCGCGCCCGAAGAGTCTGGGCGATCTGAATGGACGACTGACGGTGGCCTCTGACTCCGCCTATCTTTCCACATTGCGTAGCATAAAACAGAACCAGTATCCCGATCTCGACTGGGCGATTTCCACCGATCAGAGCCCTAATGCCCTGCTGGAAGCGGTAGTCGAAGGCAAGCTCGACTACACGGTCGGCGACTCCCTGTCGATTGCCCTGCTTCAACGCATTCATCCGCAGCTGGCCGTGGCTTTCGACATCACCGATGAAGAGCCGGTGACCTGGTATATGCGACGCAGTGAGGACGACAGTCTGCACGCCGCCCTGCTTGATTATTTCAATCAGATGGGCGAAGAAGGCACGCTGGCGCGGCTGGAGGAGAAATATCTCGGCCATGTGGGAACCTTCGATTATGTCGATACCCGCACCTTTTTGCGCGCCATCGACAGCACGTTACCCCGCATACGCCCGCTGTTCGAAAAATATGCCAGTGAAATTGACTGGCGTTTGCTGGCCGCTATTTCTTACCAGGAATCGCACTGGAACCCGCAGGCGACCTCCCCTACTGGCGTTCGCGGGATGATGATGCTGACGCGCAACACCGCCGAAAGCCTGAATGTCAGCGATCGTACCGATCCGGAACAAAGCATTCGCGGCGGCAGCGAATATCTGGTGCGGATGATGGAAAAAGTGCCGGCTACCGTCCCGGAAGATGAGCGTATCTGGTTTGCGCTGGCCGCCTACAATATGGGCTATGCGCATATGCTTGATGCGCGCGCGCTGACGGCCAAACAGAAAGGGAATCCTGACAGCTGGGCTGACGTTAAACAGCGGCTGCCGATGCTCAGCCAGAAGCGCTACTACAGTAAAACCCGCTATGGTTATGCGCGAGGCCACGAAGCCTATAACTATGTGGAAAACATCCGTATTTACCAGCTGAGCCTGGTCGGCTATCTGCAGGATCAGGAGCGTAAGCTGGCCCAGCAGTCCGCCCTTGAAGCGGCGCTGGGTGAGGGGTATCCCGTGGTTGAGCCAGAAGTCGCCCTGAACTGATGTCAGGGTGAGACGCGCCTGAAGGCGCGTTAGTCTGAGGCTGCCTGGCGCTGCTTATCCCGCAGCGCCTTTTTCTGCGCGCGCCGGTAGCGAAAGAAATCGCTGAGCATGGCCGCGCACTCCTTCGCCAGTACGCCCTGATCAATGACCACCTGGTGATTCATGCCGGGATGCCCCAGTACGTCAAGCAGCGAACCTGCAGCGCCGGTTTTTTCATCTTTCGCGCCAAAGACCAGCCGGTTTATCCGGCCATGTACCATCGCGCCTGCACACATGACGCAGGGTTCCAGCGTGACGTAAAGCGTGGTGTCCAGCAGCCGGTAATTTTCAAGCACCTTACCGCCCTGCCGCAGCGCCATGATTTCCGCATGCGCCGTAGGATCGTGATGGCCGATAGGACGGTTCCATCCTTCACCGATCGCGCGGTCACCCTGTACCAGTACCGCGCCAACGGGAACTTCACCTTCTTCCCAGGCCCTGCGGGCCAGGGCCAGCGCGTGGCGCATCCAGAATTCATCAATAGGGGTCGTGCTCACCTGAGTCTCCAGCAAAAAAACGCGGGGCAGTATACCCGTTTACTCAAGCTGTTGCAGATCCCCCTGCGGCGTTACCCGCCAGCGATGCTGGCAGAAAAAGAGCAGTGGATTGTCCTGCTTGCTGTCGCTGTAGCCGCTGTAAAGCTGCAGCGGCGTGCCGATTTGCTCCTCAAGCCGCGCCACCTTTTCATGCCCGAGGCAGCGCACCGCCAGCACGCGGCCACCGAATCCCCGTTTCATCTGGCTGGCGATCAGTTTCACCCGCGGCAGAAAGGCAGAATCAAAGTAGACCTGCTCCACCAGCGGCTGCGGTGAACCGGTGATCAGCCAGACGTCGGCATCGGAGCTGTTGAGATATTCCGTCAGCCGCTGCTGCACGACCGGGAAAGCGGTCACCCGCTCGCGGAACCAGCTGGCGAAAGCCGCCTCGCGCGCTCTCAGTCTCGCCTCGCTATGGCCAAAGGTAATCGACCAGAGCAGCAGACTCATCGGCCAGCGCGCAGCGCGCCCTTTTATCAATAGCCCGGCGCCCACGATCGGCAGGACCGGCAGCACCAGAAGCAGGTTCAGCGGCTGGCGCCAGAGAAGATAGCGCATAAAAGTGCCGAACATATCCTGCTGATGCAGCGTGCCGTCCAGATCGAAAAACACCACGCGACGTTCCATACCAATAGTCAAACATTACTCCTCGGGATCGTTAAAGCCCATAAACCAGGCAAACAGAAAACCACAGATTACGGCCGTCAGCCAACCGGCCAGATAAAGCATAACCTTACCAGAGATGATAGTGAGCGCCAGTGGCAGACCTGAAATACCAAAGGTAATCACCGTTGCCACCTTGGCTGAGCTGACGACCGCGCCTCCTACAGCACCACCAAGACAGGCGGCGATAAACGGTTTACCCAGCGGCAATGTCACGCCAAAGATCAGCGGTTCGCCAACGCCCAGAATCCCTACCGGCAACGCGCCCTTCACCAGTTTTTTTAACCGGGCATTGCGGGTTTTCAGCAATACCGCAAGAGAAGCCCCAACCTGCCCCACCCCGGCCATCGCCAGAATCGGCAGTAGCGCATTAACGCCGTGCGCCTGCACCAACTCAACATGGATCGGCACCATTCCCTGATGCAATCCGGTCAACACCAGCGGCAGGAAGGTGCCCGCCAGTACCGCCCCTACCGCCATTCCGCCGCGATCGATAGCCAGGGTTGCGCCGTGGGCAATCGCATCGGAGATCACGCCGCCCAGCGGTTGCAGCGCGATAATGGCGACTGTAGCAGTTATCAGTGTAGTCAGAAGCGGGTTAAGGATCAGCTCAACGGCGTCAGGAAGCCATTCACGCAGCCTTTTTTCAATCCAGCACATCATTACCACCACAAGCAGTACGGCGATCACGCCGCCCCTGCCCGGCTGTAAAGGTTCGCCAAAGAGCGTGATTTGCGCCAGCGCCGGGCTGGAGAGAATACCCGCCATCACGCCGCCCAGCGCGGTGGAGCCGCCAAACACTTTGGCTGTATTCACACCGACCAGAATATTCATAATAGTAAATATCGCGCTGCCGAAGATGGCCGCAAGCCCAAGCGCATCAGGATATTGGCTGGCAAAATCGCCGACGATATCGGGCCGCCTGAGGATATTGATAATGCCCGTAATCAGGCCCGAAGCGATAAATGCAGGAATAAGGGGGATAAAGACGTTCGCCAGTTGACGAAGCGCGTCGCTCATTGGCGCTTTATATTTTTTCGTGGTGGCGGCTTTGGTCGCACTGATATCCGCTGTGGGCTGCTCCGCCATCAGGCTGCGCATGGCATCGACCACTTTTGCCGAGGCGCCGGGCCCGACAATAAACTGGTGCTGCCCGCCCTGCCTGACGTAGCCTTTTACCCCCTCAAGCGCACGCATTTTTTCGATATCCAGCAGGCTTTCATCATTCACTTCCACCCGCACGCGGGTCATACAATTTTCCAGCCTCTGGATATTGCCCGCTCCGCCGATCCCTGCCAGCAACGCTTCCGCCAGACGTTTCGCGTTCATGGTTTATCCTCTGTCTTCAAGCGCTGCCCGCAGAAACCCATTATGTTTTTCCAGCCGGCTTTGCGCCTGGGGTGCCGTGATACCGCTCAATATCATCAGGATGGCGGGTTTAACCGCGTAGTCCGTCTGGCTCAGGGCGGCTTCCGCCTCTTCTGCCGCGCAGCCGGTCGCCTGACAGACCATCCGGCAGGCGCGGTCAACCAGCTTCACATTAGTAGCCTGCATATCTACCATCAGGTTCTGGTAAACCTTACCGATTTTCACCATCGCGCCGGTGGAGATCATATTGAGCACCAGCTTTTGCGCGGTGCCGGATTTAAGCCGTGTTGAGCCGGTCAAAGCTTCCGGCCCCACGACTGGGGAAATGGCAATCTCCGCCTCATGGGCGACAGGAGAATCCGGGTTACAGGAGATGGCGGCAGTGCGACAGCCTGTCTGGCGGGCAAAGCGCAGCGCGCCAATAACATAGGGAGTGCGTCCTGATGCTGCCAGCCCTACCACCATATCGCGGCTTGTCAGCTTGAGTGCCTGCAAATCGCTGACGCCAAGATCTTCATCATCCTCCGCCCCTTCGACCGCCTTAAGCAGCGCCCCTGGCCCGCCCGCAATAATTCCCACCACAAGCCCATGCGGCACGCCAAAAGTGGGAGGACATTCTGAGGCATCCAGCACGCCCAGTCGGCCACTGGTGCCTGCGCCCATATAAATCAGCCTTCCGCCCTGTGATAAAGATAACGCTGCCGCATCGACGGCTTTGGCAACCGCTGGCAGCGTCATGCGTACTGCTTCCGCCACGGTAGCGTCCTGTTCATTGAATTTGGTCACCATTTCAAGCGTACTCAGGCTGTCCAGATCCAGGGTGTCTTTATTACGTGTTTCAGAAATCAGAGAACCAAGCTGCATATTTTCGCCTTTTGAATAAATAATTCTTATAAATGTCATTAAAGGGAATATTATATTCCTTTAGGCCACCGAAATAACCGACTTTCATCATGGAATGTGATTAATGCGGCGTTAAGCTTACGGCTGCTGCGCCAGCACGCTATTATCAGTCCTGATTATTCAGGATGTTGGATCAAGAATGGGAGAATGTGCCTGATGAGCTCACTGTTACGTATCCGCCAGCTTTACCCACGTCTGGCTTTAAACGAGCGGAGGCTGGCTGATTTTTTGCTGTCACAGCCGGATCGCGCGCGTCACCTGAGTTCACAAAAGCTTGCTGAAGAGTCGGGCGTCAGCCAGTCGAGCGTGGTGAAATTTGCCCAGAAGCTGGGCTATAAAGGTTTTCCGGCCCTGAAACTGGCCCTCAGTGAATCACTGGCGGAGAGAGATGCGATTACCGTGCACAATCTGATCCTTAGCGATGATCCGTTGAAAATGGTGGGTGAAAAGCTGCTGACGGAGAAACAGTCCGCGATCCGGGCCACGCTGGATATCAACAGCGAAGAAATGCTGATGGAAACCCTGCGGCTGCTCAGAACCGCTAACCGCATCGTGCTGGTGGGGATCGGCGCGTCAGGCCTGGTGGCGAAAGATTTTTCCTGGAAATTGATGAAGATTGGCATGAGCGCGGTCGCCGAGCAGGATATGCATGCGTTGCTGGCCAGCGTACAGGCGTTAAGCGTGGGAGACCTGCTGTTAGCAATCTCCTATACCGGCGAGCGACGGGAGATTAACCTTGCCGCTCAGGAGGCACAGCGGGCCGGTGCCAGCGTACTGGCTTTTACCGGCTTTACGCCGAATACGCTACAGCAGTGTGCCACCCACTGCCTCTACACGGTGGCGGAAGAGCAGACTACCCGTAGCGCTGCGATCTCCTCCACAACCGCACAGTTTACGCTCACAGATCTGCTTTTTATGGCGCTGGTACAACATGATCCGGAACGAGCCTCCACCCACATCCGGCACAGTGAAGCGTTGGTAAAAAAACTGGTGTAGGTTTTCGCAGGTTGAGCATTTGAATGCGTGCTTCGGGAATATAATAACGGCAGTGAATACCACGTTTTCGCCGCTCAGTTTTTCCTGCAGCCATTCTATACTTTCACCGGGCCAGGCTGATAAGATGGCGCCCCAAAATACCGGCCGCCCAAACCGGGCATCGATCAGAAGGATGGAATAGCGTGATAAGGAACGAGAGCAACACCTCTTATCCCCGTAATAGTTTCTCTTTAAAACGCGACCAGATTAACCGATGGTTATTTCCATTGACACTGCTTCTGTTGCTGTTCATTTTACCCCTGGGGTTTTTAAATGAAAAAGCGGGTCGGGTAACGTTTTACTGGTGCAGTTATCTTTCCGCCGCAGGGATAGTGCTTAACATCAGAGCGTTTAAGTCTATGCTTGCTGCGTCAAAAATGGCGGTGGCCGGTTTTTCATTAGCCTTACTTTTTACGCTCTGGTCACTGGTTGCGCTTTATTTATCGGTACCCGGCGAGGAAAACGGTATTTTGCTGACGCCAGCTAAACGCTGGTTTCTCGCTTCCCTTATCGCGCTTTATATCGCCTGGAGCGCGCGGCAGAATATTATCAGCAAAACCGTGCTTTACCGTCTGGTCTGGGCTTCATTACTGGCCGCCTTTTTATTATCCAGCGCCTATGGCATCTGGCAACATCTTAACGGCGTGGTGAGAATTACCTTAGGCATTAACCGTGCAACAATGTCGGCCTACGCTTTCAGCGCGATGTCGCTGGCTACCATTGCCATGCTAAGTCAGATCCCGTCATTAAAAATCAAATATTTCAGCGTCATTTTAAGCAGCCTGCTCTCTGTTTATATTACATTTTTGAGTGAGACGCGTTCGGCGATGGTTATCCATACGCTGCTTGCTTTGCTGTTGCTGCTTAATATCCTGTGGTGTGACAAGAAGCTGAAGCTTATCCCCGTTCTGTTTATTATTGCTTCGGTTGTTGCCGTCCTTGGTCTGAATCGGGATATTATTAACACGCGGCTGGAAACCACGCGTCTCGAACTTTCCCGTTATCAGCAGGGCAATGACAACACGTCGTTAGGATCACGTTTTACCCTCTGGAAAATGGGCCTGGTTACCTTTGCAGAAAACCCGCTAGGTGAAACCCAGATTACCCGCAACACGATTATTCGTGAGCGGCTGGCTGATATCAAACCCAGGCCCTACGCGTTAAGTTTTATTAATGTCCACCTGCATAATGAATTCATTCAATACGCCTCTCTGTTCGGTATTTTCGGCGTGCTGATCCTGGCTTATTTTTATATTACGATGATATTCTTTAACGGGATGAAAACCTCTTTTGTCAATCCGGTAACGATAATGACATTATCGGCGCTGCTTTATGGTATGACGGATGTTTTACTGACCTCTATTGAATATGTCGTCTTACTGACGACGTCACTGACGCTGGCGAATTTATATAATATCAAACTGACCAGTCAGCAATCTGCTCCCCGTGAATCATAAGCAGATTAACCGATATCTGGCGTGCAGTTGCGATAACGCTTCTGCACCTGTAATACCCATTTAACAGCACCCCTTCTCTCCTTACGTTGCTGGTAAATTTCGGAGAAGGTAACAGCAGTGTTAATTTTATAAATATTTCCTGCCCACAATGTTATCCGTATGCATGTTAATTTATTCATCCAGCGGATGAATGCGGGTATATGGTAGCCGGACACTATTTATACTAAATTGCCGCGTGAAATTTGCTATATAGCCGTGCCTGTTTGCCAGGTAACTTCAGCCAACCTTTCTGCATCCGTTTTGGCGTTCTCTTTTGCAGCAAAAAGTGATGATGACATCATGGCGTTACTGATTACAAAAAAATGCATTAATTGCGATATGTGTGAGCCGGAATG
The DNA here is from genome assembly GCF_000599885.1 of Pantoea sp. IMH. Taxonomy (GTDB): domain Bacteria; phylum Pseudomonadota; class Gammaproteobacteria; order Enterobacterales; family Enterobacteriaceae; genus Erwinia. The sequence goes on from NZ_JFGT01000002.1 coordinate 648,697, forward strand.
TCCTAATCAGGCCATCTCCATGGGCGATATGATTTATGAAATTGATGCGGCGCGCTGTACCGAGTGCGTCGGCCACTACGATACGCCGACCTGTCAGCAAGTTTGCCCTATCGACAATACGATCGTCACCGATCCGGCGCACATTGAGAGCCAGGATACGCTATGGGAGAAATTTGTGATCCTGCATCACATGGAGTAGTCCGGGCGACGTTATATCTTTCAGCATCGCCTGGCGTACAAAGACGAGCGTGACGCGGGCATAGTGACATCACGCGAAGTCCCCGGACCAGCCCCAGTTTCCAGTATCGCTTAGCTCTCAATAATCACCGTGGCGCAGGCATAGTGGCGTTCGTCGGCCAGCGTAACGTGCACATAAGTCACGCCCAGCTTTTCCGCTACCTCAGCGGCCTTCAGGAAAAAGCGCAATCCAGGCTTACCCAGTTCATCGTTATAAACTTCAAACTGATTGAAGGCCAGGCCGCCACGGATCCCGGTGCCAAAGGCTTTGGCAGCCGCTTCCTTTACCGCAAAACGCTTGGCGAGAAAGCGCACCGGCTGCTGGTGAGCCTGATACTGCAGCCATTCGTTCTCGCTTAATACACGCTTTGCCAGCCGATCGCCCGAGCGGGAAATCACACCTTCAATCCGCGTGATTTCAACAATGTCTGTGCCAAGTCCGAGTATCGCCATCAGCGCCGCGCTTCCCGCATCAGTCTCTTCATTTCACTGACCGCATCCGCCAGCCCGCTCATCACCGCCCGTCCAATGATAGCGTGGCCGATATTCAGCTCATGCATTTCAGGCAGGGCGGCAATGGGCAGAACGTTATGGTAAGTCAGGCCATGTCCCGCATTAACCTTCAATCCAAGGCTGCTGGCATAGGTTGCGGCTTTCGCGATACGCGCCAGCTCGGCATCCCGTTCTGGCCCCTCGTCCGTCTCAGCGTAGGCGCCGGTATGGATCTCAATATAAGGCGCGCCAGCTGCGGCAGCCGCATCGATCTGGGCGGTATCAGCATCAATAAATAGCGACACCAGAATGCCTGCTGCGGCCAGCGTGCTGACGGCGGCGGACACTTTATCCTGCTGGCCAGCCACATCCAGCCCGCCTTCGGTCGTAACTTCCTGACGCTTTTCGGGCACCAGACAGCAAAAATGCGGCCTGATCTCGCAGGCGATCGCCACCATCTCGTCGGTGACGGCCATCTCAAGGTTCATGCGGGTCTGGATAGTCTGACGAAGAAGCTGCACGTCGCGATCGGTAATATGGCGGCGGTCTTCCCGGAGATGGACGGTTATGCCGTCAGCGCCCGCCTGCTCGGCCACAAAGGCAGCCTGTACGGGGTCCGGATATTGGGTACCGCGCGCGTTACGGAGCGTAGCAACATGGTCGATATTAACGCCTAACAATAGCTCAGCCATAACAGTCCTCAGAAAGTGGCAAAGAGAAGCCAGTTTACAATGTTCTTATAGCCAGCTGGAACGCCCTGCTGTTGTTACTCTGTCTCAGGGGGCGTTTCCGCGCGTTTTTTCGGCACAAACTGACGAAACAACTCCTGGCTTTTAAGGGGCTTGCCGCCAAGGTAGGGCTTCAGCGCTATACGGGTAAAGCGCTTGGCGGCCCGCAGCGTATCCGCATCGGGAAAGGTACGCTCGGCCAGCGCCCGCAGTTGGCGGCCGGTAAAAGTTTTGTTATTTACCACCAGGCTGGCGATGAAACCTTTTTCTTCACGGTAGCTGTAGGTCATGCCATCGGTGACATCTTCCCCACTGCCTGCGCAATGCAGAAAATCGATGCCGTAGCCAAGGTGTCCGAGCATCGCCAGCTCGAAGCGCCGCAGCGCCGGTTCCGGCGTTCCACTGGTGGAAGCCAGCGCCTGCAGGCAGTAGAGATAATCAAAGAAGAGATCGGTGAACGCCGTTTCCTGCTCCAGCACGCGTGAGAGCAGTTCGTTGACGTACAGGCCGCAGTAGAGGGTAATACCGGAAAGCGGTAGCGCGAGCGAGATGGGTTCTGCGCCGCGCAGGGTCTTGACCTCGCCTCTGCCACCCCAGCGAACCAGCAGCGGCGTGAAGGGTTGCAGCGCCCCTTTCAGACTGGAGCGCTTACTTCTGGCACCTTTGGCAACAACACGTATTCGCCCGTAGTTCTCGGAGAAGAGATCGAGCATCAGGCTGGTCTCGCTCCAGGGACGCCCATGCAGGACAAACGCGCGCTGCCAGCCTTCCATCAGGATCAGAGATCGTCTGTATAGCCCAGGCTACGCAGAGCACGTTCGTCATCTGCCCAGCCCGACTTCACTTTCACCCAGAGCTCAAGATGCACTTTCGCCTCGAACATCTCTTCCATATCTTTACGGGCTTCGATACCGATCGTTTTGATCTTGGCACCTTTATTACCAATCACCATTTTCTTCTGGCCTTCACGCTCAACCAGAATCAGGCCATGTATGTCATAACCGCCGCGTTCATTGGTGACGAACTGTTCGATCTCAACCGTGACCGAGTAAGGCAGTTCAGCGCCCAGAAAACGCATCAGCTTTTCACGGATGATCTCCGAAGCCATAAAGCGCTGAGAACGATCCGTAATATGATCTTCCGGGAAATGGTGATCGGCTTCCGGCAGACGTTTACGCACGATACTGGCAATGGTATCGACATTTTTCCCGTTTTCAGCGGAAATCGGCACGATATCCAGGAAATCCATCTGCTGGCTCAGGAACTGCAAATGCGGCAGCAGAATGCTTTTATCCGTGATGTTGTCGACTTTATTGATAGCCAGCAGGACAGGGACTTTCCCGTCCTTAAGCTTGTTAAGCACCATCTCGTCGTCAGCGGTCCAGCGCGTGCCTTCCACCACAAAAATGACCAGCTCAACGTCACCGATTGAGCTGCTGGCGGCACGGTTCATCAGGCGATTTATCGCCCGCTTCTCTTCCATATGCAGACCCGGCGTATCCACATAGATAGCCTGATAAGGGCCTTCCGTATGGATACCCATAATGCGATGGCGGGTCGTTTGCGGCTTACGCGAGGTAATAGAGATCTTCTGCCCCAGAAGCTGGTTCAGTAAGGTGGATTTCCCGACGTTCGGGCGGCCTACAATCGCTATAAAGCCGCAATAGGGGGTTTGTTCGTTCATTCAAGTCCTAGCTTAATCAGCGCCTGTTCGGCGGCTGCCTGCTCAGCTTTACGACGGCTTGATCCGGTTCCAACAACCGGTTCAGCCATGCCGCTCACCTGGCAGTGAATGGTAAATTCCTGGTCATGCGCTTCGCCACGCACCTGCACCACCAGATAGGAGGGCAGCGGCAGATGACGACCCTGCAGATATTCCTGCAGACGCGTTTTTGGATCTTTCTGCTTATCGCCCGGGCTGATCTGATCGAGGCGGCTGGCATACCAGCTCAGGATCAGTTTCTCTACCGACTGGATATCACTATCCAGGAACACGCCGCCAATCAGCGCTTCCACGGTATCGGCCAGGATCGATTCACGGCGGAAACCGCCGCTTTTCAGCTCACCCGGACCCAGGCGAAGGCATTCGCCCAGATCAAACTCTCTGGCCATTTCGGCCAGCGTATTGCCGCGCACCAGCGTGGCGCGCATCCGGCTCATATCCCCTTCGTCAACACGGGGAAAACGATGGTAGAGCGCGTTAGCAATCACGTAACTGAGAATGGAGTCGCCCAGGAACTCAAGCCTTTCGTTGTGCTTACTGCTGGCACTGCGGTGAGTGAGCGCCTGCTGCAAAAGTTCCTGATGGGTAAAAGTGTAGCCCAACTTACGTTGGAGTCTGTTAATGACTATGGGGTTCATGTGTTACCAGTGTCTGAATGCGTCAAATAATCTGCACACGGAACAGGGCTGGACGCGCCAACACGAAACTGTTTCGTGTGCAGTGGCCCCCCGGAGGAAACCACCCGTTTACCACTTCGCCCGAAGGCGGATATCAGTGAATACCGCCAATGCGGCTGAGGCGAACGCCGGTAGGCCATTCCCCTTCCTGCTTCTCAAAGCTCATCCAGATGGCGGTCGCTTTGCCAACCAGATTGCGTTCCGGGACAAAACCCCAGTAACGGCTGTCTGCGCTGTTGTCGCGGTTATCGCCCATCATGAAGTACATCCCTTCAGGAACAACCCATGAAGATTGTGGCTGGCCCGGCTGCTGATAGTAAGAACTTGCCTGGCTTTGCGCCTCTGCGACCAGCAGGATTGAGTGAGTCACATCTCCCAGTGTCTCCTCGCGCGTCGCCAGACGCAGACCGCCACGCATCGTTTCGCCTTGCGGCAGCTGATAGAAGCCATTTCCCTGTTCATTTCCCTCAAAACCGCTGAAGGTCTGAACAAAATCGCTTGGCTTAACATCAGAATAAGTCACTGCCAACGCTTTATCACAGGAATTACCTGCGCCACAGGCCGGATTGATGGTGACGGTCTTGCTCAGCGGATCGTAACTGACCCGGTCACCCGGCAGTCCTACCACACGCTTGATGTAATCCAGGCTGGGTTTGTCAGGATATTTAAAGACGGCAATATCGCCGCGTTTAGGGTGCCCTGTCTGGATTAGCGTGGTTTGCGTAATAGGATCTTTGATCCCATAAGCATACTTTTCAACCAGAATAAAATCGCCAATCAGCAGCGTCGGCATCATCGATCCCGAGGGGATCTGGAACGGCTCGTAAATAAACGAACGTACGATGAAAACCAGCAGCAGCACCGGAAAAACCGACGCGGCGGTTTCCGCCCAGCCGGGCTTAGCCGCTTTGTTCTGCTCGCTGACGGTTTCCCCCGCCTTTGCCGCCGCTTCAGCCTGCCTGGCTTTGCGGGCTGGCGCCCATTTAAATTTATCAATACACCAGATAATACCGGTGACGAGTGTTGCTATCGCCAGAATCAGGGCGAACATATTAGCCATTCCAGTTCCCTCGTAGCCTGCGGGCCTTATTTACTCTCTTTACCAACATGGAGAATGGCAAGGAACGCTTCCTGAGGCAGCTCAACGTTACCCACCTGCTTCATGCGCTTCTTACCGTCTTTCTGTTTCTGCAGCAGCTTTTTCTTACGGCTCACGTCGCCACCGTAGCACTTCGCCAGTACGTTTTTACGCAGCTGTTTAACGGTTGAACGCGCAATAATGTGGTTGCCGATGGCAGCCTGAATCGCGATATCAAACTGCTGGCGCGGGATCAGATCTTTCATCTTCTCCACCAGCTCGCGGCCACGGTACGGTGCATTATCGTTATGGGTAATCAGCGCCAGCGCATCCACGCGCTCGGAGTTGATCAACACATCGACGCGCACCATGTTAGAAGCCTGGAAACGGATGAAGTTGTAATCCAGTGACGCATAGCCGCGTGAGGTGGATTTCAGGCGGTCAAAGAAGTCGAGTACCACTTCCGCCATCGGGATTTCATAAGTCAGCGCCACCTGGTTACCGTGGTAGACCATGTTGGTCTGCACGCCACGCTTCTCGATACAGAGCGTGATGACGTTACCCAGGAACTCCTGCGGCAGCAGCATATGACACTCGGCAATCGGCTCGCGCAGTTCTTCAATGTTGTTTAACGGCGGCAATTTGCCTGGGCTGTCAACGTAGACCGTTTCGCCGCCGGTAGTGACCACTTCATATACTACGGTTGGTGCCGTGGTGATCAGCTCCAGATCGTACTCACGCTCCAGGCGCTCCTGGATGATCTCCATATGCAGCAGGCCAAGGAAGCCACAGCGGAAGCCGAAGCCCAGCGCCGTTGAGCTTTCCGGCTCGTAGAACAGCGAGGCATCGTTAAGGCTCAGCTTGCCCAGCGCGTCGCGGAAGGCTTCATAATCGTCAGAGCTGATAGGGAAGAGGCCGGCATACACCTGCGGCTTCACTTTCTTAAAGCCCGGCAGCGATTTTTCAGCCGGATTACGCGCCAGCGTCAGCGTATCCCCGACCGGTGCGCCGAGAATGTCCTTGATAGCGCAGACCAGCCAGCCCACTTCGCCGCAGTTCAGTACGTCACGGTCAACGCGCTTCGGGGTGAAAATGCCCAGACGGTCAGCATTGTAGACCTGTCCGGTGCTCATCACTTTGATTTTTTCGCCCTTACGCATGGTGCCGTTTTTAATACGTACCAGCGATACCACGCCGAGATAGTTATCGAACCAGGAGTCGATAATCAGCGCCTGCAAAGGCCCTTCCGGATCGCCTTCCGGCGGCGGAATATCGCGCACCAGGCGTTCGAGCACCTCAGGAACACCAACGCCGGTTTTCGCCGAGCAGCGCACCGCATCGGTGGCATCGATGCCCACGATGTCTTCAATTTCCTGAGAAACACGATCGGGGTCGGCCGCGGGCAGATCGATCTTGTTTAACACCGGCACCACTTCCAGATCCATCTCCATCGCGGTATAGCAGTTTGCCAGGGTCTGGGCTTCAACCCCCTGCCCGGCATCCACCACCAGCAGCGCACCTTCACAGGCAGCCAGCGAGCGGGACACTTCGTAGGAAAAATCCACGTGGCCCGGCGTGTCGATAAAATTGAGCTGGTAAGTTTCACCGTCCGGCGCATGGTAATCGAGCGTTACGCTCTGCGCCTTAATGGTAATACCGCGTTCACGTTCAAGATCCATTGAATCCAGAACCTGCGCGGCCATTTCACGTTGGGTCAACCCACCGCAGATCTGAATCAGACGGTCAGAGAGCGTTGATTTGCCGTGGTCGATATGAGCGATGATAGAAAAGTTTCTTATATGCTTCATTTATATGAATATTTTCGCTTAAACGTTCGGTTTAGTTCTCACGGTGAACAGAGCTATGGACAACTCTCGCAATGTACCCGCCATCAATGAGCACGCATCTTACACTGTTAACCCCCGGCACGAAAGAATTCACGCGCTCTGGGGCACATCAAATTCGCGGCGTCACGCCGCTATTTCCACCTCTTCGCTCATCCATCACGCTTTCTCAATACGGACTAAAAACAGACGGCCAATAATAAGGGCCACCGAAGTGGCCCGTCATATCTGTTGCCGCTAATTTATTGAATAGCCATCAATTCCTGGCTGGCAAGCTCACCCAGTAACCGGGCTGATAATCCAGCGGTAAAAACCGTTCATGGAAAGTACGGAATGTGGCGTCAGGATCAAGATCGCGAAACAGATCAGGATGCAGCCATTTTGCGATGACTTGAATGGCAACAAAGTTATAAGGACTGTCATAGAACTGATGCCAGATCGCGTGCGCGTTACCGTTGGTCGCAACCGGCAGCGTCCTGAAAGCAGGCCTGGCCATCAGTGCGGTCAGACGCTGTTCAGCTACCTTTAGATCGGCTCCCGGTCCCACGCCAACCCAACCGTCAGCCGTGTTGTAGTTCTTCCAGTTAGCGCCCGTAACGATCACCACATCTGGATTGGCGCTGATGATCTCTTCCGGGTTAAGGGTACCGAAGGTGCCGGGAATAAGATCCTTAGCGATGTTTCTGCCGCCCGCGACATCGACCATCCGGCCAAAATTTTCATCGCCAAAGGACATACAGCACTCGTCAGTATAACCACCGGCACGATCAAGCATGACCGAGGGCCGTTTGCCCCGGTAATCCTTAAGACGGTCAGTAACGATATTTACCTGCTCACGGCGGAAAGCCAGGATCTCTTCGGCACGCTCAGGTTTACCAAGCAGCTGTCCCATAATACGAATGCTCTTTTCGGCGTTTTCAAACGGCTTTTCGCGAAAATCAATGAACACCACCGGGATGCCCAGTTTCGTCAGTTTTTCGATAAGCTTGCCTTCATCCGTGGCGGCTTTGGATTCCAGGTTCATCAGCACCAGGTCCGGCTTGAGCGTCAGCGCCTGTTCAACGTTGAAGGTGCCATCCTTAGCGCCGCCAAACGTGGGCAGTTTTTTAATTTGTGGGTATTTCTTCTCATAGCTCTGATAACTGTCGAAATCCGCCTTAGGCAGATCGTCACGCCAGCCTACCACGCGGCTGAACGGCGCTTGCGTGTCAAAGGCGGCCAGCAGGTAAATTTGCCGTCCCTCACCCAAAATAATGCGTTTCACTTCCGATTTGATTTCAACCTGACGGCCGCTGACATCTTCAACGGTAAACGGCGCCGCCAAGGTTTGACAGGCCACAAACAGCCCGCAAACCAGCAGGCCTGCTTTTTTCAACAGAGATGGCATGATTAACCCCATAAAATTAAATGATTATCATTATCAATTCAGGCAGATGCTACGACGTTGCCGGATTTAACACAAGATATGTCACTTTATTTCTTAATATTTCTGTTAAAAGGGGCTGTCAGGCTGAGATAACCCGCGAAAAATTACCGGTTAAGCCTTTTTTCAAGCAGGGGAAAACGTGGGCAGGTAAGGTGTTAATCTGGCCGCCGCCACAGCGATGGCGGCCGGCCTCAGGCTTCGGTTTCTACACGAAGCGCATCGTGTGGAAGGGCAATGCTCAGGATAACCGGCTGGAATGCGGCGGACTTGCTCAGATAACCTGAAATGCCTTTGGCGATAATAAAGCCGCCGATACCGCCTAACAGCGCTCCCGCCGCCGCCGCCAGATCGCTGTGAAACAGCATCTGAAACAGGCCGGCCAGGATAAACAACCCCACCAGCGGCGTCATATAGACCAGCAGCGCGGAGCTGAGCAGGCTTTGTTCAGCAATACCCAGTTCGATACGCTGCCCGGGCGACAGCGGTTCAGCCGTGGCGATTTTCATCACGTGCGCGTTTTTCGGCCCAAGCTTGTTGAGCATATGGCTGCCGCAGCCTTTGCGGGCGGAACAGCTGCTACAGGATGTTTTTATTTCTGAGTGCAGCGTCGCCACGCCATCCTGGCATGATACGACTGTGGCCCATTCTCTCATCATTTTGCGTTACCCAGATTGATGCCGTCAGCAATGCGTTTAGCGGTAGCGGGTGGCAATTCCCCCACCACCGTAATTTCACGGTTATTACGTATTTCAGTATGCACCGTACGCCGTCCGGTACGCAAAAGCTGTGAGGCCGCATTTTTATCCGCTGCGCTGATGTTAATGGAGAAGCTGAACAGGCCGTCAGAATAGAGCCGGGATTCCACGGGCTTATTCAGGGAAGGGATCTGCCTGCGGCTCTGAGTCACTTCTTTCATGCCCACGGGTAACCATCCCGCCTGCCAGTCAAACTTCACCTTATCGCCCTGCGGCACGGAAAGCGCAGGCGGCAGCGTCGCCTTAACCAGCCCCTGCATCATTTTGCTTACGCCTTCATCAATGGCGAAGCTGACAACGCGATACTGCTCCAGGGTTTCGCCATCACGATCCAGCAGATCGACACGCAGCGGCAGCTTGGTATCACTGTCCATCCAGACGATATAACTGTAGCGGGTACCGTCCCGGGCCACGATGCGAATAACTTCGCAGAGCTGGTCGGCGATGCGGGTCCGGCCCACGGCGACAAAATCATAGTTTTCAGAGAGCTGTTTAAAATCTGCGAAAACCAGTGACGGCATTGAGTCCACGATATGATCGCCCGCCAGCGTAAAAGGCTCCAGGCCAGGTTCGAAATAGCTGACTTCGTTGCCCCGCTGGATAATTTCCCGGCGCGGACCGTCCATATGCAGCAACTGCGCATACGTTTTATTATCAAGGACGGCGTGGCGGTAACGCATCGACTCTATCCCGAGCCTGGAAACGTTAATGTAGGCGAGTTCGTAACTGAGGGTCTGGCTGGCCTGCTCCATCTGTTGAAGAAGCGCCCCGGAGGTGGTTTCCGCCGGGGCGACGCTGGAGTACATCAGGCTGCCAGCCATAAGGCTGACGGCGTACCAAAAGTGCTTCATTACTGCGACTGAATTCCTAGCGACTGGTTACCCGGGACCTGGACAGCAGCCTGCTGCGCAGGGCTATGCCCGAACTGAAGCTGCTCGGAATGCAAACGGCGCTGAAGTTCATAATCCTGCAGCATCGCATTGACGCGACGGCGCTGATCCTGAACCTGCTGCGGCGCATTGCCGTTAAGCGCGCTTTCAGAAGGGACACCGAGACTGACCGGTGAAGCCTGGCCCATCATTGGCAACGTATTGAATACCGGTGAGTCAGACGCCGCCTGGCCATCCTGTGGCGCGTTATAGTGCTGTACGCCAACGATCACGGCCAGCGAGACACAGGCAGCAACACCAACCTGCGTGATCTGGGCCGCCCAGGGGCGCATTTTTTGCCAGAACGGCAATTTGACATACTGTTCCGGCTTCGGCTGTGCTTCAGGAATGAGAGGTGCCGGCCTTGCCGGTTCATTTTCAATCGCTGCCGCTACGCGGGCGGCGATATCAACGTACACGAACTGAGCGGTATCACCACGCAGGGTATCGCGAATCAGATGATAGCTTTCCCAGTTTCTCTGTAGCGTGGCGTCTTCAGACAATGCGGATAACACTTCATTATCTAAAGTCTCACCATCCATTAAAGCGGAAAGTTGTTCTTTCTGCATGCCTAAGTACCCTTCCTGTGACCGCTATCGCTAGCGTTGGATAAGTGGTTGAATTTTATTATCAATAGCTTCTCGCGCCCGGAAAATACGTGAACGCACCGTTCCCACGGGACACTCCATGATGGCGGCTATCTCTTCATAGCTCAGGCCATCCAGCTCACGTAACGTAATCGCCATACGTAAGTCTTCAGGAAGCGTCTCAATAGTGCGGAAAACGATCTGTCTCAATTCCTCAGACAACATTAAGTTCTCAGGGTTCGAAATTTCTTTAAGCGCGCCCGCACTTTCGAAGTTTTCAGCATCAATAGCATCAACGTCACTGGCAGGAGGACGTCGTCCCTGCGCAACCAGATAATTTTTCGCCGTGTTTACGGCAATCCGGTAAAGCCAGGTATAGAACGCGCTATCGCCACGAAAGGATTCCAGCGCCCGATAGGCTTTTATAAAGGATTCCTGTACTACGTCTGGCACATCGCCCGAGGGAACATAGCGGGAAACCAGACTCGCCACTTTATGCTGGTAGCGAACCACCAGTAAATTAAACGCCTTCTGATCCCCTTTCTGCACTCGCTCAACGAGAACCTGATCCGTTAACTGCTCGCTCATCCGAGGTAATGTCTCCCCAAATCTTTTTCCACGCGTTGATGAACTACCCGCAACAACCTATCTATTTCGAGCAAGCATCCGGTTTGATTGATCATCATGAGTAAAGTTCCATTACGACCTTATAATTTTGAGTTCCCGGCAGAAAGAGAAGACCGGTACGTTTTTTGTTATAACCGGCCTGAAGCCTCTGCTTTCTTCTGGTTTTGCTTTAAGGCGCAGCGCTTTGCACTAACGCCGCAGAGTAACTCATGAGGCTCGTTATTTCACCTCTAAATCGCCACAGTCCAGGCGGGTTCGCAATATTAAACGGCGAAAAGCTGCTCTTCCCTTCTTTCCGGCGCCCGTTCGCCTCTGTCTCTCCTTTTCAACTTGCTGAACACAAGTTATGAAAAGCATTTTTCATCGCCGTCAGGAATGTTATGCTCACTAAACCTCCTGTTTAGTAAATTAAACAAAATGACCTCTCTTTCCGAATACAGTTGTGACGTGCTTATCATCGGTAGCGGCGCTGCCGGCTTATCGCTGGCGCTGCGCCTGGCCGAAACGCATCAGGTAACGGTGCTCAGCAAGGGGCCTGTGAGTGAAGGATCCACTTTCTACGCGCAGGGCGGCATTGCCGCTGTGTTTGATGAAACCGACAGCATTGAATCTCATGTTGAAGATACGTTGATTGCCGGTGGCGGTCTTTGTGACCGTGAGGCGGTTTCGTTTATCGCCAGTAATGCGCGCCACTGCGTACAGTGGCTGATTGATAACGGCATGCTGTTTGATAAAGAGACGCCCGATAGCAGCGCCTCCCGCTATCACCTGACGCGGGAAGGCGGTCACAGCCATCGCCGCATTCTGCATAGCGCCGACGCCACGGGCCGCGCCGTTGAAACGACGCTGGTCAGCCGCGCGCTCACCCACCCTAATATTCAGCTTATCGAACGCTGCAATGCGGTTGATCTTATCGTTTCGGATAAAATCGGTCTTGCCGGTGAACGTCGCGTGGTGGGGGCTTATATCTGGAACCGTAAACGTGAACGCGTGGAAACCTGCCGTGCCCGGGCTGTGGTGCTTGCTACCGGCGGCGCAGCGAAGGTTTACCAGTACACTACCAATCCCGATGTCGCCTCCGGTGACGGCATCGCGATGGCCTGGCGGGCGGGCTGCCGGGTGGCTAACCTGGAGTTTAACCAGTTTCATCCCACCTGTTTATTTCACCCGGAAGCACGGAATTTTCTGCTGACAGAAGCGCTACGTGGTGAGGGGGCGGTGCTGAAACGCCCGGATGGCTCCCGCTTTATGCCTGATTTTGATCCACGTGCTGAACTGGCGCCGCGAGACATCGTGGCCCGTGCCATCGATCACGAGATGAAGCGTCTCGGTGCAGACTGTATGTACCTGGATATCAGTCATAAACCTACTGAGTTCATTGAATCTCATTTCCCGACCATCAATGAAAAATTGAAAACGCTGGGCATTGACCTCACCAGAGAGCCAATACCGATTGTTCCGGCGGCACATTACACCTGCGGCGGCGTGATGGTTGACCAGCAAGGGCGCACCGATGTCACAGGCCTTTATGCCATCGGTGAAGTCAGCTATACAGGTCTGCATGGCGCCAACCGCCTGGCCTCCAACTCGTTGCTGGAGTGCCTGGTTTACGGCTGGTCAGCCGCTGAAGATATTCATCGCTATCTGCAAACCGTTACGCTGCCATCAACACTACCCGTCTGGGACGAGAGCCGCGTTGATGATTCTGACGAACGCGTGGTCATCCAGCATAACTGGCATGAGCTGCGCCTGTTTATGTGGGATTACGTGGGGATAGTGCGGACCACCAAGCGGCTTGAACGCGCGCTGAGACGCATCAATACGCTTCAGCAGGAGATTGATGAGTATTACGCTCACTTTCGCATCTCGAACAACCTTCTGGAGCTGAGGAATCTGGTTCAGGTGGCGGAACTGATTGTTCGCTGCGCCATGGCGCGTAAAGAGAGCCGCGGCCTGCACTTTACGCTCGACTACCCGGATATGCTGGATGAGGCCAGACCGACGATCCTGACACCCTGATCAGCGAAACAGGTAAAAATCGCGGGTCAGGCTGCAGTGCGCTTCTGAATAACGCTGATCCGGCCCGCGAATGGTCATCCGATCCAGAAGCAGCTCACCCGGTTGGGGAGAGAGTGCAAGCAGCACCCGGTTTGGCGGGCGCATTTCGTTATCAGAAATATCGGTGCGGGAACGGAGGTGCCAGCCGCGCGGCAAGGCATGCTCCACCAGCGCATTACCGGCTGTTGCTGGCAGGATGACGCAGAAAAAACCATCTTCCGCGATCAATTCTTCCGCACATTGCAACAGGATCTCATGCGTCAGGTCTGCGGTATAGCGGGCAGCAGCCCGCGCCGGGCTGGCGCACTCAACGCCGGGCGTAAAATAAGGCGGATTACTGACGATCAGGTTGTAACGGTTTTCGCACTGCTTAGCCCACTGCCGGATATCATCCTGATGAATATGGATACGCTCACGCCAGGGCGATGCCTGAACATTCTCTCTGGCCTGTGCGGCGGCCTGCTCGTCGAGTTCAACCGCGTCCACGCTGACCGTCTGGCCGGTACGCTGAGCCAGCATCAGGGCGATCAGTCCGCTGCCGGTGCCGATATCCAGTACTCTCGTCACACCCGCGACCGGTGCCCAGGCACCCAAAAGAACGCCGTCCGTGCCAACTTTCATCGCGCAACGATCGTGGGCGACAAAAAACTGTTTGAAGGTAAATCCGTTGGCGCGCAGAACCGCTTTCTTTGAAGACATTTGACTGACCTGAAGGGGAAACGGCGCTAGCATATGACAAAGTATGTTGAAGGAAAAGTCATTAAGCCCACACAAACAGATGAAGATCGTGTTCAATCTGTCTATAATCAGCGCCCCAAACTGAGGTAGACCATGACTGTAACCACTTTTTCCGAACTCGAACTTGATGAAAGCCTGCTGAACGCTCTGCAGGAAAAAGGCTTCACGCGCCCCACTGCAATCCAGGCCGCTGCAATCCCGCCTGCACTGGAGGGTCGCGACGTTCTGGGTTCGGCACCAACCGGTACAGGCAAAACGGCGGCTTATCTACTGCCCGCACTGCAGCATCTGCTCGACTTCCCGCGCAAAAAATCGGGACCGCCGCGTATTCTGGTGCTGACGCCAACGCGCGAGCTGGCGATGCAGGTTGCCGATCAGGCCCGCGAGCTGGCAAAGCATACCCACCTGGACATTGCCACTATTACCGGCGGCGTGGCTTATATGAACCATGCTGAAGTTTTCAGCGAAAACCAGGACGTGGTGGTGGCCACAACCGGACGACTGCTTCAGTACATCAAAGAAGAAAATTTTGACTGTCGTGCGGTAGAAACGCTAATCCTGGATGAAGCGGACCGCATGCTGGACATGGGTTTTGCTCAGGATATTGAAACTATTGCCGCCGAAACCCGCTGGCGCAAGCAAACGCTACTTTTCTCCGCCACGCTGGAAGGGGAAGCGATCCAGGACTTCTCTGAGCGCCTGCTGAACGAACCGGTTGAAATCGAAGCCGATCCGGCCCGTCGTGAGCGTAAAAAAATCCTGCAGTGGTATTACCGTGCAGATGACATCAAGCATAAAACCGCCATGCTGATTCATCTTCTTAAGCAGCCAGAAGCGACCCGTTCGATTGTTTTCGTGCGCAAACGTGAACGCGTTCATGAACTCTGCGGCTGGCTGCGCGAGGCGGGCATCAACACCAGCTATCTGGAAGGCGAACTGGAGCAGTTTAAGCGTAACGAAGCGATTAAACGCGTGGTGGACGGGCGGGTTAATGTTCTGGTCGCTACCGACATTGCTGCCCGTGGCATCGACATTGAAGATGTCAGCCACGTGTTTAATTTCGATCTGCCGCGCACGTCGGATACCTATCTCCACCGTATCGGCCGTACGGGCCGCGCCGGGAAAAAAGGAACGGCAATTTCCTTTGTTGAGGCACACGATAACGTGCTGTTGGGCAAGATTATTCGCTATATCAAAGAGCCCCTAAAAGCGCGCACTATTGATGAATTGCGCCCGACTACCCGTGCACCAAGCGAAAAGCTGAACGGCAAGCCGTCGAAAAAGGTGTTGGCAAAGCGCAAAGAGCAGAAACAGAAAGAAGACGCTGAAAATAAGCCGCGCGTTAAGAAGCGCCACCGGGATATCAAGAATATCGGCAAACGCCGTAAGCCAAGCAGCGCAGCCAAAACGGACAGTGCTGAATAAAGCATCAGCCATACAGAAAAACCGCCTCCCGGGGCGGTTTTTTTTGGCTTATGTTCTACAAAAATAGCGGACTGGAGGGCAATAGTAGCGGAACCGCGCTTTCAGGCAGGGGATACCGTTTTAGCTGCTAAGGGATTGTTATAACAAGCTGAATTACAAATGGATTATAAAAAACCCGGATGGCGTTTGTTTCAGCGCCATCCGGGTTTTAATTTATATAATCAGGCCGTTTAGGCGAAATTGTTACAGACTTTCTGTAAAAGTACGGGCAATAACGTCACGCTGCTGTTCAGGCGTCAGTGAGTTAAAACGTACGGCATAACCAGACACACGGATGGTCAGCTGCGGATATTTCTCCGGATGCTTAACCGCATCCTCCAGCGTTTCACGACGTAATACGTTAACGTTCAGATGCTGGCCGCCTTCCACACGGACTTCCGGTTTCATTTCCAGCGGCACTTCGCGGTACTCGATTTCGCCCAGCTCACCCACGGGTACAATCTGATCTTCGCTGTAGCCCGCTTTAGCGCATACGCAGCGTGCTTCGGCTTTTTCATCGTCCAGCAACCAGAATGAGTTCATCAGCGCGGCATCTGCAGCTTTCGTAATCTGAATTCCAGTAATCATATTTGCCTCCAGGCAGTTATGGCTGACCGGCGTCAGCACGAGTTATCAGTTCAATATTGATCTGCTCTCTACTGTATATCAGTCTCTAAATGCGGCAACTTTGACCAGAATCAATATCTGTAGCGCGCCAGAAATGCAAAAAATGCCAACTTTATGATTCGCATAGATTTTTCATAAAAAACTATTTTTAATAAAATCTGTAAATTTTCAAAATTATTTTAAGTTCTTCCCGCGCACGATACGCGCTAAGCTATTCACCTTACAAAATAAAGGAGGCGAAAATGGTCAATGCGCTGACCTGGCACGATGTGCTGGCTGAGGAAAAAGAGAAACCCTATTTTGTCGAAACGCTCGCCATGGTGGCGAATGAGCGGGCTGCGGGTAAGGTTATCTATCCTCCGCAAAAAGATGTATTCAATGCGTTTCGCCTCACCGAATTAGGCGAAGTGAAGGTGGTGATCCTCGGACAGGACCCTTATCACGGGCCGCATCAGGCTCACGGGCTGTCGTTTTCCGTGCTGCCAGGGGTTGCCGTACCGCCTTCTCTGGTCAATATCTATAAAGAGCTGGCTACGGACATTCCCGGCTTCGAGCGGCCTGCGCACGGCTTCCTGGAAAGCTGGGCGCGTCAGGGCGTGATGCTGCTTAATACTGTTCTGACGGTCGAAGCGGGTAAAGCCCACTCGCACGCCCGCTTTGGCTGGGAAACCTTTACGGACAATGTCATCGCCGCCATCAATGAGTACCGGGAAGGTGTGGTGTTCCTGCTCTGGGGCTCACATGCGCAGAAGAAGGGAAGCATCATCGACCCTAAGCGGCATCATGTATTAAAAGCGCCTCACCCTTCTCCACTCTCCGCCCACAGGGGCTTCTTTGGCTGCGGTCATTTCTCAAAGACGAATCAGCTGCTGGAAGAACAAGGTGAAAAGCCGATCGACTGGCGTCCGCAACTGCCGGAATAAAGACGAAAAAAAAGCACCCGGAGGTGCTTTTTTAACGAATAGATTACGCTTTGGCTTTGGCAACCGCGACCATCGCCGGGCGAAGAAGACGGCCATTCAGCGTATAGCCGCGCTGCATCACCATCAGGACGTGATTTGGCGCCACCCCTTCCGACTCCATCATCGACATCGCCTGATGCAGTTCGGGATTGAAAGGCTCATTCACTTCACCAACCACCTCGACGCCAAACTTGCGGACGGCGCCCAGCAGGGATTTCAACGTCAGGTCGATACCTTCCACCATCGCGGTCAGCTCGGCATTATTCTTATCGGCGACTTCAAGCGCACGCTCGAGGCTGTCGATCACCGGCAGCAGTTCATTGGCAAACTTCTCAAGCGCAAACTTATGCGCTTTTTCCACATCAAGCTCAGCGCGACGACGGATGTTTTCAATTTCAGCCTGCGCACGGATCTGCGCCTCGCGCACGCCGCCCTGCGACTGCGCCAGCTGGGCTTCCAGTTCGGCAATGCGATCATCACGCAGATCCACGCCTTCTGCTGTCTCTGCGTCCTGAGGCTGCGCCTGTTCCATCTCAATATCGTCTGAGACTTGCTCGTTTGGTGTGTTCTGTTCTTTACTACTCATGAATTTCTCCGCGTTTGTGCACATTCATCTCGCTGGTTCGCTTATTATGGGGATCAGAATTGAGGTTTCAAGGGAACCCGTCACATTGTCTGGGGTAGTTTACCTCATGAGGAAAGCCAGCATCATGAACAACCATTTCAACTGTATCGGTATTGTCGGACATCCACGCCATCCCACGGCGCTGACTACGCATGAAATGCTTTACCGCTGGCTGACGGCAAAGGGATATCAGGTCATCATTGAGCAGCAGATTGCCCGCGAGCTTAACCTTACCGATGTGGAAACCGGCACGCTCTCTGAAATTGGTCAGCAGGCAGACCTGGCAGTGGTGGTGGGCGGCGACGGAAATATGCTGGGCGCGGCCCGCGTACTGGCGCGATACGATATAAAAGTCATCGGCATCAACCGCGGCAATTTGGGTTTTCTGACCGACCTTGATCCTGACAACGCGCAGCAGCAGCTGGCAGACGTGCTTGAAGGTAAATATATTACCGAGAGCCGTTTTTTGCTTGAGGCGAGCGTTTGCCGCAAAGGAGAGGAACCCCGCATCGGCACCGCGATCAATGAAGTGGTGCTGCACCCCGGCAAGGTCGCTCATATGATCGAATTCGAAGTGTATATCGACGAAACCTTCGCTTTTTCCCAACGTTCCGATGGTCTGATTATCTCAACGCCGACGGGTTCCACTGCCTATTCGCTTTCCGCTGGTGGGCCGATTTTGACGCCGTCGCTGGATGCTATCGCCATTGTGCCGATGTTTCCGCACACGCTCTCTGCCCGTCCGCTGGTCATTAACAGCAGCAGTACGATCCGTCTGCGATTTTCCACAATGCGCAGCGACCTTGAAGTGAGCTGCGACAGCCAGATTGCACTGCCGATTCAGGAAGGTGAAGATGTCCTTATCCGGCGGAATGACGATCACCTTAACCTGATACACCCACAAAACTACAATTATTTCAACACATTGAGTTCTAAGCTAGCCTGGTCAAAAAAATTATTTTAAAAACGCCCTCAGCACCTTTACTGGTTATAAAACCAGTATATACTGTATGAAAAACCATATCTGTGTTTTCGTACAGGAACAACAATTATGCTGGCACAACTGACCATCAGTAACTTTGCGATTGTTCGTGAGCTGGAGATCGATTTTCAGCGCGGTATGACCGCCATCACCGGCGAAACCGGTGCCGGTAAATCTATTGCTATTGATGCGCTGGGTCTCTGCCTGGGCGGACGAGCAGAAGCAGATATGGTGCGTCAGGGCGCCACACGAGCGGACATTTGCGCCCGCTTCTCCCTTAAGGATACCCCGTCCGCCCTGCGCTGGCTGGTTGAAAACGAACTCGACGAAGGCCAGGAATGTCTGCTGCGTCGCGTTATTAATAGCGACGGGCGCTCCCGCGGTTTTATCAACGGAACGGCTGTTCCGCTCTCCCAGCTTCGCGATTTAGGTCAGCTACTGATCCAGATCCATGGACAGCACGCCCACCAGATGCTGCTTAAGCCTGAACATCAGAAAGTGCTGCTGGATGCCTATGCCGGTGAAAACGATCTGCGTCAGGAGATGGCTCAGGCCTATCGTCAGTGGCATCAAAGCTGCCGGACGCTGGCGCAGCATCAGCAACTCTCTCAGGAGCGTGAATCGCGCCGTGAGCTGCTCCAGTATCAGCTTAAAGAGCTGAATGAGTTTGCTCCCGTGGCGGGCGAGTATGAAAACATTGATGAAGAATACAAGCGCCTGGCTAACAGCGGACAGCTGCTCTCCACCAGCCAGCAGGCGCTAATGCTGCTGGCCGATGGCGAGGACTCAACCTTACTGGCTCAACTCCATATTGCGCAACAGCACGTCAGTGAACTTATCAGCATGGACGATAAGCTGACCGGCGTTTATACGCTTCTGGAAGAAGCCTCGATTCAGATCAGTGAAGCCAGCGATGAACTTCGCCACTACTCTGAACGGCTCGATCTCGATCCAAACCGCCTCTATGAGCTTGAGCAGCGGCTTTCACGTCAGATCGCGCTGGCCCGTAAACACCATATCTCTCCCGAAGAGCTGCCGGCGTTTCATCAGCAGATGCTTGAAGAACAGAGGCTACTCGATGAGCAGGAGAGCGATCAGGATGAACTTGTACAGAAGGTTGCCATACACCATCGTACCGCCCTGGCCTGCGCGGAAAAGCTGCACGACCGCCGCAGCCATTTTGCCCGTGAGCTGAGCGGCTTAATCAGTGAAAGTATGCATACGCTCTCTATGCCGCACGGCCAGTTGAGCATTGAGGTGCAATTTAACGCCGACCATCTGACCGCTGAGGGCGCCGACCGCATCGATTTTCGCGTCACCACCAACCCCGGACAGCCGCTCCAGCCGCTTTCTAAGGTTGCCTCAGGCGGCGAACTCTCGCGTATCGCCCTGGCGATTCAGGTGATTACCGCCCGTAAAATGGATACGCCAGCGCTGATTTTCGATGAGGTGGATGTGGGTATCAGCGGCCCTACCGCTGCCGTGGTCGGCAAAATGCTGCGCCAGCTCGGCGAGTCCACCCAGGTAATGTGCGTGACCCACCTGCCACAGGTCGCCGGCTGTGGTCATCAACATTTCTATGTCAGCAAAGAGACCGACGGTGCGATGACCGAAACCCATATGCGGCCGCTGGATAAACGCGCCCGCTTACAGGAGCTGGCTCGTCTGCTGGGCGGCAGCGAAGTGACCCGCAATACGCTGGCTAACGCAAAAGAGCTTTTAGCCGCCTGATTACCGCACTTTTTTGGCCGCATGTGGTCATAACCCTCATTCGCAGAGGTTTTAAACTGCGGAAAGGTTTATTATCATCGGCTTCTTACGCTGTTAGTGTAGCGATAAACCGATACAGCCAGGTGCCGGTCATTGATGAACGGGCCATCTGGCGTTATTGTTACAGCCAGCCTGAAACCGATTGTGAAAAGGTTACTGACCGTCCCGCGTTCTGCGGCGACCGATTGGGTTCAGACCGGCAAATAAAATAGCCAGATGCCCACGGTGTTGGCCCGAAAAGGAATAAAGAGACTTATGCGCTGTAAAACGCTGACTGCTGCGGCGGTGGTTCTTCTGATGATGACCGCTGGATGTTCCACTCTGGAACGAGTGGTTTACCGGCCTGATATCAATCAGGGCAACTATCTGGTCGCCACTGACGTTGCAAAAATTCATACCGGCATGACACAACAGCAGGTAGCGTACACATTGGGCACCCCGATGATGCGCGATCCTTTCGGCAGTAACGTCTGGTTTTACGTGTTCCGTCAGGAGCCTGGCCATGAGCCGGTGAAACAGCAGACGCTGACGCTGACTTTCGACAGCAGCGGCACGCTGACCAATATTGAGAACAGCCCGAACCTGAAAGGCAATAAAGGCTAATCGGGTAGGTAAAGGCAGAAGTGTTCGTTATACCGGTAAGGCGCTAAAGAGCGCCTTATTTTTTTGCTGCCCGCTCAGCGCGCAGGCGCCGCAGCTCTTTGGGGTCAGCAATCAGGGGACGATAAATCTCAATGCGGTCGCCTCCCTGCACTTCATCCTGTAGCTTTACCGTCCGGCTGAAGATGCCGACCTTATTGCGGGAGAGATCGATATCGCTACGCAGTTCAAGAAGGCCTGATGCCCGGATCGCCTGCTCGACGGTACTGCCCTCTTCCACGTTCACTGTGTAGAGATACTGTTTGTCCGGCAGCGCATAGACCACTTCAACAGCGATGTCAGACACTGTAAACCTCTTTGGCCCGGTGCGTAAAAGCCTGCACCATGCTGCTTGCCAGCTCTTTGAAGATGCGACCAAAGGCCATTTCGATCAGCATATTGCTGAATTCAAAATCCAGATTCAGCTCAACCTTGCACGCCTCATCGCTTAACGCAGTAAAAGTCCAGCCGCCGCTAAGCTTACGGAAGGGCCCGTCGACCAGTTGCATATGGATACGCTGATTATTCGTTAACGTATTGCGCGTCACAAACGTTTTACTGATGCCGGCCTTGGAAACGTCCACGGACGCCGTCATCTCCTGTTCACTCGAATCCAGCACGCGGCTGCCCGTACACCCTGGTAGAAATTCCGGATAGGCATCCACATCGTTTACCAACCGGAACATCTGCTCGGCGCTGTAGGGCACCAGCGCGGAACGGCTAATCTGAGACATAATGTTTCCTGTTAATCTTCAATAGATAAATAATAACATCGCCGGCGGGTAAACAAAAATTCGGAGCCGCCAGCGTTCTGCTAAAATAGCGCTTTTCCCTGCGTCCGTTGTTACAGGGGATGCCATCAACCACCGCTTCATGTAAACTAAGTAGCACTATGACAAAGAAAAAAGCACATAAACCCGGTTCTGCTACCATTGCCATGAACAAGCGGGCCCGCCATGAATACTTCATTGAAGAAGAGTTCGAAGCGGGGCTGTCGCTACAGGGATGGGAAGTCAAATCACTCCGCGCCGGCAAGGCCAATATCAGCGAAAGCTACATACTGCTGCGCGATGGTGAAGCCTTCCTGTTCGGTTCGACCTTTCAGGCGCTGACGGGAGCCTCGTCACATGTGGTCTGTGACCCTACGCGCACCCGTAAGCTGCTGCTGAAACAGCGCGAGCTGGATACGCTGTTCGGTAAAGCGAACCGCGACGGTTATACCATCGTGGCGCTATCGCTCTACTGGAAGAACGCCTGGGCTAAGCTGAAAATTGGCGTCGCCAAAGGCAAAAGAGAACACGACAAGCGCGATGACATTAAAGATCGTGAGTGGAAATTAGACAAAGCGCGTATTATGAAGCACGCCAACCGCTAAGCCACTGGCACAGAGGCTGGTTTTTCTGATATACTGCTGAACAGTACTTGGGGCTGATTCTGGATTCGACAGGATTTGCGAAGCCCTAGGAGCATGCCGAGGGGCGGTTGGCCTCGTTAAAAGCCGCAAAAAAATAGTCGCAAACGACGAAAACTACGCACTAGCAGCTTAATAACCTGCTTAGAGCCCTCTCTCCCTAGCTTCCGCTCTTAAGACGGGGATCAAGAGAGGTCAAAAACAAAAGAGATCGCGTGAATACCCTGCCTGGGGTTGCAGCGTTAAATCCAATCAGGCTAGTTTGTTAGTGGCGTGTCCGTTCGCAGCTAACCAGCGAATGTAAAAACTGGACTAAGCATGTAGTGCCGACGGTGTAGTAATTCTGGACGCGGGTTCAACTCCCGCCAGCTCCACCACATTATGTACCGGATACGTCCGGGGAAGTCCTGAAAGCCCGCCTGGAACCAGCCTCGCGGGCTTTTTTACGTCTGTAGTAGTCCGTAGAGATCCAGCCAAATCCGGTGATAATTGGTATACGTATTGGTATACGGTAAGATGTATGCCAATAACGTATACCAATTCAGGCAGAAAACCCCGCATGGCACGGACTACACGCCCCCTCACAAACACAGAAGTTCTTCGATCTAAAGCCACTGATAAAGATTTGACTCTGCATGATGGCGACGGACTGTTCATGGTGGTGAAAACCACCGGCAAGAAGCTTTGGCGCTTCCGTTATCAAAGGCCAGCGACAAAGCAGCGCACCATGATGGGCCTGGGTGCTTTTCCTGCCCTTTCGCTGGCAGATGCCAGACGCGTGCGTGCTGATTACCTTTCCTTACTCGCTAATGGCATTGACCCACAGACGCAAGCCGAACAGCTCACAGAACAGCAGCAGATCGCGTTAGACAGCATTTTCTCAACCGTGGCCGCTAACTGGTTTGCTTTGAAGCAAGCCAGCGTTACGCCGGATTATGCAAAGGATATCTGGCGCTCTCTTGAGAAAGATGTTTTTCCTGTCATTGGAGAGATCCCGGTTCAGGAAATTAAAGCCCGAAAGCTGGTTGAAGCATTGGAGCCGATTAAGGCCCGAGGTGCTCTCGAAACCGTTCGTCGTCTGGTACAGCGTATCAACGAGATTATGATTTATGCGGTTAATACCGGGCTGATTGATGCTAACCCTGCTTCTGGGATTGGTATGGCTTTTGAGAAGCCTAAAAAGCAGAATATGCCCACGTTGCGACCGGAGGAATTGCCGAAGCTTATGCGTTCACTGGTAATGTCTAATCTATCCGTTCCAACTCGTTGCTTGATTGAATGGCAGCTCCTTACTCTCGTGCGTCCTTCTGAGGCTTCTGGTGCTGGATGGGCAGAGATCGATCTCAATGCAAAAATTTGGACGATTCCAGCCGAACGGATGAAGGCAAAGCGTGAACACATTGTACCTTTGTCACCTCAGGCTTTAGATATTTTAGAAGTGATGAAGCCTATCAGCGCACATCGTGAACATATTTTTCCTAGCAGAAATGACCCAAAGCAGCCAATGAATAGCCAGACTGCAAATGCTGCGCTGAAGCGGATTGGTTATGGCGGTAAATTGGTCGCACATGGGCTTCGCTCAATTGCCAGTACAGCTTTAAATGAAGCTGGTTTCAACTCAGATGTCATTGAGGCAGCCTTAGCTCATAGTGATAAAAATGAAGTTCGCAGAGCATATAACCGCTCAACTTATCTCGTTCAAAGGAAAGAACTTATGGCATGGTGGGGAGAGAGGGTTTCAAAAGGTGTATAACCTTCCCCTACTAATATGGAGATAATTACCTCTAAAATCAGTAAAAAACGAAATCTTCCCATTGCAAAAACTTATCGTTGAGCGTACGAAACGGCTTGATTATGATGTTGTAAATTTTAAGAATTGCCACTTGGAAGAGTAATTATTAAGGCGAGCTAAGCTCGCCTTCAATCATATTTTATCGAGCATTTCGTCTAAAATGGCTTGCCGTTTCATTCTATCATCAGTTATATCCTCAACTGATAACACTATATCCACAGCTTTTTGGAAGGTCGCTTTAATTTTGTCTCCATGTTTGGTCATTTCAGTAATAATTTTGGTGCAGTAAACATCCATTTTTTTTGAGCCGGGTTTAGGGATGTCTTTTCCAGCGATGAGAGCGCCTACAACAGCCATAATATGCCATTTATATTTCCTTATATTCTGAGGTATATCGGCATTTGATGTAAGTAAATGCAATCTATATAGAGTTAGACAGGCCGAATAGAAAACAATTTCCTTAGTTTCATCACTGAATATTTTTTCAGCGAGCAACTCATACATTCGCTTAGGATATCTATAGGATAAATCAGGCCTTCTAAAGAACATTGCTGAAACACACTTTGCCGCCATATGAACTGAAAAAACCCTCACAGCAGCAATATCTCGACCTATATATTGTCGCTCTCGTCTTTCAAGGTAAAGTCTTCCATCGTGGCCTTCAAAGGTGTCGAAATATGCTTCAACCTTTTTAATTATCGGTCTCAAAGAGTAGAATTGAGTTTCTTCAACCTTTGTTTGACTATTTGTGGCGCGGACCAACTCAGAAAAAACATCTTCATTGGATGTTTCTACAACTTTCAAATTAACCATTAAATCATCATCTAAATCATCTTTACATTCATAAAGTACATTCGATGTTTGACAACCATTTACAATCTGGAAATTATCAAGATGTAAAATACTACCTTGAAGACGCACATCCGGACTAACAATAGTTATACCGTTATTAAGAACAGGGAATCTCGATGCGGCGTTTTTATCTTTTATCGTTTCAGCTATTGAAGCATTTACAGGATTCTCTATGCCTAAGAAGGCTCTGACATTTTCTACAAAAACATGATTTCTTAACGCCCCTTCATCAGTGATAAGTAGGTTATCAACAAAATCTTTAGCCTTAACTACTGCTAAGTAAGCCTCGTCAATACCATTTATCTTAGGCAATGCAGCATTACTGAAAAGTGGTAACTCGGCACTAACCACTGAATAAGTATCAATCCAAGTTTTGGTAAGTTCATCTCTGTCAACGAACTCTACGCTTACATTGCAAAAATAACCAAGTTCTTCAACCTCACGTACAAAACTTTCTTTTGCACTTTCAAGTTCTTTGGGTTCTTTATAAATTCCTGTTGCAATGTATTTTGCTGTGAATGTAGGTTTACCACCTCGTATTTTAGGAACATTTTTTATAACCACATCAAATATGGAGCGCGCGTTTTTTTGCACATCGTCTACTGCGGAGTAAGGCTCTTCATCAACAAACCTGAGAATTGACTCCTTAAACTTCAGAAAGTCGCCAAGATCAAAACCTTCGCTTCTTTTTGATTGGATAAAAACCAGGTCAACATCATGATTTTTTCTCTGAGATGAAAATACTGATGCTGCATCCTCAGGAGAAATGCATAGCTCTTCATCAATAATGATGGCAACGCCATCTGTGCCATCATCGCCTGTACCAGTTGTTACATCGTCTAGTTCAAAGTCAACATTTATACGTGAGGAAAGCATGGCTTTATTACAAAACAATTCGAATTGAACATCTTCATTATTACTTTCAAGTCCATAACTTTTTACGAAGCTATCAAGATGAGCCTTAACTATTCTATGCATGGATCAATCCTTAAAGAGGGCATTTCTAAAATAAATCTTATCACTGTTTAAAGCTTGTTCATATAACCCACTTAATGGGGCTACATATCGTTTTAACCCCCGAGCGCGCTCTCGTACCCCCGCCACGCCTGCCCGCTTTATGCAGCAGTTTTCATGCACCTGCATGATTAGCTCTGTGCCGCGCCGCAGCTGGCCTTTCCTGCCGTTCCGGGATGCCGGAAAGTCATGCGTTTTCATGCGGCATAGACATGCACTCACGCAGCAGGCGTAAAAAAGCCCGGGGCTGACCGGGCTTCGGTGAGTCTCTGAGTCTGCCGCTCAGAAAAGTTTACGCTTGCTGCGGTCGGTTCTGGCTCCCCTGAAAGGATGCGCACCGCTCACGCTCAGCACGTCATCCCGGAACATCAGCGGCTGGTTTACCCCCGTCCATTGCTTAATAAGGTTCTGGACATATTCACGGTAAAGCGTGTCGGCATCGTTCGCACCTTCAATAACGCCCGGTTCATGCGTTGAGCCATTACGTTCAAACTGGCTGTACTTCATCCTGAGCAGGCTGCTCAGCTCGGCGCCATGAATGATAAAGAAGTCATCAATAAGCGTATCAATGCGCTCATCCGTGATGCCCTCATGACAGAATACGTAAGCGTTAGCCTTTCGTCCGGTCACGTCTGCCAGTACTGGCAGCTGCTTTTCCTTTTCGGCAACCAGCCCGGCAAGGTCTGATGCCGTTTCCTGCTGTTCCAGATACTCCGCGCGCAGTGCCTTCATATCCGGCGTGACGTTGCCGCCATTCTGTCCCAGCATTTCACGGAAGCGCGCCCTGTTGTCCCGGCTTGCCTGTTCCATTTCTGTTTTACGCTGGCGCAGCTCGCTGAGATTTTCAGTGGCGGCATTTTCGGCCTGCCTCGCTTCCAGCCAGGCAAGCATCTTCACGTTGAGGTCTTCGATACGTAAACGCCAGTCAGGGGAAAGGCCCTTCACCAGCTCGGTGGTGTGGCTGATAACGTCAGCCTCGGGTAATCGCAGGAGCCATCCGGATTCCTTAAGTGGCCGCTGTACTCTGGCCTGCGCCGTACCAATACGATTGCCGGCGGCCTGAATCTGTTCGTCGGTCATCTGCTGCTGTGTCATGCTGCTTTTCCTCTCTGTCAGGGTTGTGCGTGGCGGTCTTTGCGGGTGCTAGCTGAACCATAGCGGCCCAGCGTCTGCGGCTGGCGAACCGGGACGTCATTCTGCGGTTTAGGCTCTGCCGCCACGGGCTTGTGCGGTTTCATGATGATTTTCTCCACGCTCTCAAGCGCGGTAAAGGTGCACGAACAATCCAGATTCCGGCACTGATACCAGGTTCGCTTGACGGTGGGAGATTCATAGGCGCTGGTACGCGTGTGCGATACCGTGCCGCATTCCGGGCATTTAAGCGCCATCAGCTGGCCCCCTGGTGCGTATCAGACTTTCAGAACGCTGCCGGTAACGAAAGTGTCTGGCAGGCGAGTTGCTGTGCTGGCAGTCCTGCCTCATTGTGCTGTGTCCTTCGCGGCCATTTCACGCTTCATGAACAGTGTATGTCGTGTCATCGGGCTGGGCGCATTACGTGCATCGTGATGCGCCTGTGATTCAGCACTGAGTCCTATCCCCGAAAGCAGGGCATCTCCTTCGGTGGACGGAGAATGCTTCATCGCTTTTTCGGTAATGTCTCCCCGGATGAACTGCTTAATTTTGGTCTCTGCATCATCCACGCCCTCATAGCCACCGGCATGATAAAGCTCCATTGCGTGCATCCGCAGGCTGAGGGCCTGCATCATTTCCTCACCATGCTCTGCCATGAACCGTGACCATACGTGGTGCGAGTAAACCATCATCAATGATTTGTGGGCAGTGATGTATTCTTTTGCCCGGTCTCCGGAGGCCCACGGGAGGGTTTCCGTTTCGGTCTGAAGTGTGTTCAGCAATTCATCAAACTCGTTTAGCGTCTCGCGGGCCAGTGCGATATCCGTACGCAGCTTCTTCATGCGCGGCGTCATGCTGCCCTGGTTTTCCCGGAACAGCTCGCGCCACTCCTCGTTCATGAGCTTCGCTTCAGCTTCTGTTTCTTGCCTGCGTCGTTTAATGGTGGCGGCCATCGTTGCGGCATCAGTCTGTTGCTTGCGTGCAGCAAGCCATGCTGATTTAGCGGTCTGTACTTTCTCAAGCGCCTGTCGGGTAGCGGCGGGTAATGCGGTGGTAAAGTCTGCTTCGGGGGTGCGCTGGGTGCCGGTCATGTTATTTCCTGCCTTTTCGGTTTTGGGAAGTCAATTGTGCCGGGGCTGGCACAGCTGAACCACCGGATGCCGTTGTCTCAGCGACCAGACAAAAAGACCTTCTTCTGGCCAGCCAGGAAAAGGGCTTCGTAAACCCACCATGCTGATTTTACTTTTATATATATCCTTCACCTTTGTTCACTCTTAAGAAAAAAAGAGTAAATACAGGAAATTAAGGGGTGAACAATCGGAAAATAATCCTTCACCCTCTGTTCATCATTGTTCACCCAGAGTGCTTTAGAGAAAGCGGCATGTTTAGAACACTTTGGAATAAAATACAGAGCTGATTTGATTAAAAGAAAATAACGACATTGCCAGGGTTTACCTTTAATTGCCATGAGTTTACATCTGGAGGTACTGCCCAAAAGTCAATGTTTGTTATTGAAAAAACAAACATTGTGATCATCGTTTATATACTCAAAATAAAGAGCTACCAGAGACCGGGCACGTCCGCCCGGCTCATTACGGAACCCTGAGAGGTAGCCATGTATAACACTGTTTCCGCATCCTCATCCGCTCCGGCGGCCCCTGTTTTACCTTCATCGCTGCCCGCTCAGGAACGCTTTATCCGCCTGCCGGAAGTGATGCATATCTGTGGTTTATCCCGTTCCACCGTTTACGACCTCATCAGCCGCAATGCCTTTCCGGCGCAGGTCTCGCTGGGCGGAAAAAATGTGGCGTGGGTTGCCAGTGAAGTTGGCGACTGGATGAATGATCGCATTGCCGCACGCGGTCAGGAGCGTTTGTCATGATTGTGCTGACCATAGGGGGCATAACGCATGATTTATCCGTTGAGGATGCCAGAAATCTGGCGCTGGCAATCGCTGCGGATGTCGACAAACCGGGTCTGGTTCAGCGTTTTCAGGGTGTAAAGACTGCATTCAGCTTAGGGGGCCTGGACGCATCCGCCGGTAAGGCCGATGTGGAAAACCTTTCCCGTGCCGGTATTTCCCTCACCTACTGCTGAGGCACCCTATGATATTTTTCTTCTGCTTCCCCGGCTTGCCTGCCGGGGCATTTTCCTGCTACATTCCTTTCGCTGCCGCAAAATCGGCAGCCGGGATTTGCAGCCCGTGCAACTCAATGGCGACACCAGACGCGCCATGCGTCTTTTTTTACGTCGTAGCTTCGGCTTCCCTATTTTTCGGGCAGTGGCTTTTATGCCTCTGTCTGTATCAAATAATGGTGGCCCGGGCGGGGCAGCCCTCGGGCTGGCCGGTATCCATTGAGGCCGGTACTGCAAACCCTGTTCGGGCTACCACCCATGAGATTTGCAGCTCCGGTGGTGGCATTAACCGCTACTCATTGGAGACTGCCATCATGGCTAAAGTCACTCATTCCCCACATATTCAGTTTGTCTTTGTTTTTGCCGCCCTGCGCCGCTGTGAGCGCCACTCCCGTATACAGATGCTGCGCACCGTGGCTGCCAGTGAGCGCGCTGCGCGCCTGACACTTGCACGTGATTACATTCTGTCACTGGCCGCCCGCCTGCCGGTCAGGGAGGTGCACGCATGAGCCACGCCAGCATTTCTCATGAAGATATTCTTCGCCTCGACCATATCCGCAACGTCGGTCAACTGGTTTCTGACCTGACCCGGATTCAGGACTGCCACGAAGCTCCACCGGCTGACCAGCATGCGCAGCTGGCCTCACTTATTTACCTGATGACCGCCCAGCTGGACGGCGTGGTGACGCGCTGCCATGACGGCTGGATGAATGAGGAGGTGCAGCCATGAAAGAACGTACCCTGTCGCCCGCTTTAAAAGCCGCGCTTTACCGCCGCGCGGTGGCCTGTGCCTGGCTGACCCTGTGCCATGAGCAGAACCGCTATCACTCCCTGACGCTGGCGCGTGTTGAACACGCTATCGAAACCGGGCTGGAAGGATTTTATCTGCGCCAGCACGGACCCCAGCGTGGGCAGGAAATCGCCTGTGCACTGCTGTCTGACCTGATGGCCGCCGGGCCGCTGAAAGCCGCGCCATGCCTGTCCTTTCTCGGACAGGTGGTAATGGATGAACTGTGCGGACGTCTCAAAGACGTGCCGGTACTGCACTGAGGGAGAAAAATATAATGAAAATGACCGTATCAGAGGCGGCCACTGCCGCCCGGGGCCAGTGGCCCCGCATCCTCCCCGCACTGGGCCTGACGGTGGTGAAAAACCGCCATATGCCGTGCCCGGTCTGTCAGGGCACTGACCGCTTTCGCTTTGATGATAAAGACGGACGCGGCACCTGGATTTGTAACCACTGCGGGGCCGGTGACGGTCTCACCCTGGTGGAAAAGGCGCTCAGTATTTCCCTGAGCGAGGCCGCTGTACGCGTCAGTGAGCTGAGCGGCGTGCTGCCACCGGTACAGCCTGAGTTCCTGAGAACAAACACGGCTGACACCGAAGCAGCCCACCAGGCCGCCGCCATGCTGGCGCAGCAGCTGGTCAGCACGTCGAAAGCAGCCACCGGTAACGCCTACCTGTCCCGCAAGGGCTGGCCGCAGCATAATGCCCTGGCGCTGACGAAGCCGCATAAGGTGGCAACCATCAGCTACCGTCCCGGTGACGTGGTGGTGCCGCTGCATGATATGGCCGGACAGCAGGTCAACGTCCAGCTGATTAACGCCGCCGGTGAAAAGCGCACCTTAAAAGGCGGTCAGGTGAAAGGTGCCTGCCACGTTCTCGGCAGTGATAAACCGGCAAAGCGCATCTGGCTGGCAGAAGGGTACGCCACCGGGCTGACAGTGCATAACCTGACCGGCGATGAAGTGTGGGTGGCACTGTCGTCCGTGAACCTCCTTTCTCTGGCTGGCCTTGTCCGCGAAAAACACGCCACGCTGCCCCTGCTGATTGCCGCAGACCGTGACCTGAACGGTGACGGGCAAACAAAAGCAGGTAAGGCCGCAGAAGCCTGCAACGCCACGGTAGCCCTGCCACCCGTATTCGGTGACTGGAATGATGCCTTTATTCAGAACGGCGCGGATGAAACGCGCAGGGCGCTGAGCGACGCGGCCAGGCCAGTACGCACCAGCCCGTTTACCACCATGAGCGAGGCGGAATTTTCAGCCATGAGCGTCAGCGACAAGGCGGAGCGTGTGTCTGAACATTATCGTGACCGACTGGCCGTGGACGCCAGTGGTGAAATTCTGAGCCGTTACCGGGCGGGCGCGTGGAAGGTGATGCCCGGCAATCAGTTTCGCCGTGAGGTGGCGGCCCTGTTCCTTAAAGTTGGGGCCAGCTTTTCATCGGCGAAGGTGGCGGCTATCGTCGACACGCTGAAACTTATCGTGCCGCAGCAGGCTGAACCGGCCCGGCGTCTGATTGGCTTTCGTAACGGCGTTCTGGACACCCACACCGCGACGTTCAGCCCGCACCGTAAGGATTACTGGCTGCGCACCGTCAGTGATGTGGACTTCACGCCACCGGTTGGCGGCGAGACGCTGGAAAAACACGCGCCGCACTTCTGGCGGTGGCTGGACCGGGCTGCCGGACGCAGTGCAGAGAAACGCGACATCATTCTGGCCGCGCTGTTCATGGTGCTGGCAAACCGCTATGACTGGCAGCTGTTTCTTGAGGTGACCGGCCCCGGTGGCAGTGGTAAAAGTATCATGGCCGAAATCGCCACCATGCTGGCCGGAACGGATAACACCACCTCTGCAACCATCGAGACGCTGGAGTCTTCACGTGAACGCGCGGCAGTGATTGGCTACTCACTGATTATTCTGCCTGACCAGGAGAAATGGAGCGGCGACGGTGCGGGTATCAAGGCCATCACCGGCGGCGATGCGGTATCCGTTGATCCGAAATACCGTGACGCCTACTCAACCCATATCCCGGCAGTTATTCTGGCGGTGAACAACAACCCGATGCGCTTCACCGACCGCAGCGGGGGCGTGTCACGCCGCCGGGTCATTCTTCATTTTCCGGAAATCGTTGCGGCCAGCGAGCGCGATCCGCAGCTGAAAGAGAAAATCCGGGGAGAGCTGGCCGTTATCGTGCGCCAGCTGATGCAGCGGTTCAGTCAGCCGCAGGATGCCCGCGCACTGCTTCAGTCGCAGCAGAACTCCGGCGAGGCAATGCGCATCAAGCGCGATGCCGATCCGATGGTGGACTTCTGTGGCTACCTGTTTACCGCACCGGAGCCAAACGCGCTTTATATGGGGAATGCCAGCATCCGGCCCGCACAGCCACGCCGCTATCTGTATCACGCTTACCTGTGCTACATGGAGGCCAATGGCTACAGGAACCCGCTGAGCATGAAAATGTTTGGCCTGGCGCTTGAAGGGATTTTACGGGAATACGGGCTGAACTACCTGAAGCGACGAACGAAGCTGGGGATCCAGACCAATCTGGATCTGACGGAGGAGAGCAACACCGACTGGCTACCAAAGTGTGATGACCCGGCAGCCATCTGAGCCACACGGAACCGGCGCAAGCCGGTTTTTTTACGCCTATTGTACACCCGTGGTGTAGAATTCAGGCGATTCTACACCCATACTTCACCACCTAATTAGTTGAATTTAAAAGTATTAAATAAAAGGTGTAGAGTGTGAAGTATTTTTCATAAAATCTTTTTTTAAGGGCACCTCGCTTCCTGCTCACTCAAATGTTTTGAAGTACCTGCTTCCTCGTCATCTGACACTTCCATGCCGCTGAAGGGCAAGCTGCGCACTTCTCGCCCGCTTTATTCTTCAGGATGTGCTGATTAATGCCCAAGGTATTATTTCCGCCAAGTGCCAAGAGCAGACAATGCTAAGTTCGGAACGTACTAATCGGTAGGGGCAGGTCAGGTGGATGTGGCAATTAAAGGACAACTTACGATGGAGGCCAGAAAAGTTAAACCGGAAACGCGTGTACGATTTGAATGGAATGGTCCAATTCTAACAATGCTCTGAGATTGGGAATATAAGGGCCAAAAGCTGAGTTACAGCAGTGCAGAGTTGCGGCAGGACTATGAAAGAGACACCGAAATGGTTGGGGCTGTTGTGGATTTTTGTGTGATCCAAATGGGACTTTTGGAAAAGGGAGTTGATGATGCAGCACCACAATGAAATCTTTTGAAAAATCAATTTTGAACTATTCAGCTGTGCATTATGATGTATCAACAGCAAACCACCGGGCTGGCCTCCGGTGGTCTGCGCATTTATGCAATAATATTTTTCATATGTGGCCAAAATGGTGAGTTATGAAATTAGCTAATGTTTTTTAAATAAATCGTTTATATAGCTTTCGATATGTTCTTTTTCATCTCTGTGGCTATGGAAGCGATCTCTTTGATCCTCATAATCGTAAGAGTCATAGAGGTGTGTAGACGCATCAACTTGACTATACATATATTCAATTTCATTGTCATCAAAGGGTAAATCGTATTCACTAATTAAATCATGTAGCATGTCATATGCAATTTCATCAGCTTTAGATCTTTCGTCATCATCTAATGATTGAATTTTTCCTGTTCCAGATAAATGTTCGTCATAATTTTCATGCCAATATTCTTTGATATGTTCCATGAGTTCATGAGTAACTTCCTCTCCTTTTATTGCAGGTCGAAGGTTGATTAAGTGTGCTAAGGGGAGGTAATCGTCATGGTTAAGAGTATATCTCCAACTAGACCTTATGGCATAATTTATAAAGTCAGAGATGAATTTATCTGAAAATAGACTTGCAGCCTTTTTTACAGCCCATAACACGCACTCCCCAACTTCGTAATCGTAAGTGAGATATTCTTCTTTAATGTTTAAAAATAAGCTCGGATAGACCATTCTGTTTTTATTGGTGGAGATTAAATTGGAATTTATAATCGAATGAAGAAGATGAATTGAGTAATCATTTAAGCATTTAAGATCAACAGCATTGAGTACTGACTCCAGCACTGAAACAAATACATCTGCATTAATTTTCCTATTGCTGTACAAAGAGAACAAAGTGTTAATTGATTGATTTGTCTTAAGGGCTGAAAAGTAAAGTGCAAGAGAGGTTTCATCAGTAGCATAGCGATTGATGATATAGTCAGACACTGATGGGTTGAATGGTGTCAGTCTTATCATTACATTTTTATCTAGCTGTGTCAGGCTTCTATTAAGTGTTGATTTTATTGACTCTTTTATGTATTCATCTATTTTGTTTACTTTGGAGTGAAAGTTATTTTTATATTTGATATTGAAAATGCACTTTAATGCATTTTTACAGTCTCGTTCTTCAATGTTATTAGAATTAAAAACAACCAAGCAAACCAGATCAAGGACTTCCTCACGTGTTTGATTATTGAAACAGTGCGACCAGATCATTTCTGGATTGTCTAATGAATTTTCGATATATGACCAAAAATTCGAACTATCGATTCCTGATATTCTATCGCTATCTGTAATAAACGATATAAGCCGTGGGTTAAAGTTTGGATGATGTATTATTTTAAAATAATTACGATTATCATAAAAAGTATCAATGTACTCCTGCGGTAATGAACTATGCCAAACATGATTGTAAAGTATATCAGCCTTTTCTATATCAGTAAGATCTGATACATTTATCTCAAGTTCTTTTTTTTCAATTTTTTCTATATTAAATATATCACTGAGATTTTTAGCTCTGTTTAATATGTTGGTTCTTGACGTCAAAATCATCTTTTTGTTTTTGTCGGTAATGATTTTTTTAATAAACTGAACGATTTTAGAATCAGAGTTTCTAGTGAAAATTTCTAAAAGAGTAGCGCCGAGAAAATCATCAAAATAGAAAAATTGCTTTCTCTCTTTAAAGTATATAGATTCAATTTCTGAAATTGATCCTTCAATGTGGTAAATTTCATAGTCGCGATTGCAATGCATAAGCATCACTTGTTTTGCAAGAGTGGTTTTACCAACGCCAGGTAAACCAGTGATGATTACAACTTTGTTTTCATCTAAAATATCTAAAGCTTTTTGTAATTGCTTAGTTTCGATGAATTTGTATGATTCTTTCCTAGCATCTTCAATCAGGAAGTTACTATTTTGAATTGCAGCATTATTTAGCATGCTCATTAGAAAATTTGTACTGGAAAGCCAAAGTTTGTAATGGTTCCGTTCTATTTCGGGGTGAAGTGCTAAAAGATCATTGAGATACTCAGGACCAATGATGTCATTATTGCTTAGAATGTAAGGATTAAATAAATCGAAGATTTCTTTTTTATTACCAGGGGATAAACCAACGCTTGTGATGAAAATGTATCGATTAGGTTTTAATTTTTTAACTTTTGCAACTTCTTCGCTTTTAAGTTTACTTAATAATCCACTATAACCAGTTTTAACATAATGTTTAACTTGGATTATTACTTCGCCAGAGTGATAAAAACGACCATCAATTCCACCATCTTTTCCTGATTTAAAACGCTCAATAAGCAGATTTTCTCTCTTGCTTAAGAGGTCTGTAGCTAGTCTTTCAAACTCTTCATTATTGAGTGCTCTAAAATCATAGTTTGTCATTGGAGTTCTTAATAAGTGGCTGAAAATGATAGCAATGTTACATGGTGGAAAAATCAAAAAAAAGTGGAATGATGATAGATTGTTATATTTATAGAGTTCATAAGGATTAAATTGTGATTTAGTGCATGATTTTGCGCAAAATTGCACGATTTTTCAAGGTAACTAAAAGATGTGCCGCGTCGTATATGGCGCAGTTTTGCTGCCTTTCAGAAAGAGCACAAAAATGGGGTATTAATGTGCGCAAGCGAGGCGGGGAAGCAAGCGCGCGCAAAGGTAGGCAGGTCACTGGTTCACTGCATTGAAGGACTCTGTACCTCCGCAGACCTGCATTAGTCGTTACGCCGCTTGGCACTCGTCTTTGCCGACCTTCAGAAATAGTGCTGGATATTCTAAAGGAAGGTCAGAAAGGAGCGTTTACCAAAGAGGATGGCGAGAAGGTCATTGACGAAACGGGGAAGCGGGTTAAGTAATCTGCCCACTTCAGAATATCGGACGCCTGTTTACACTATGCGGGCGTCCGGTTTTCGCTCATAGCGGACTATCATCAGATCACATTTTCAGTTTTGTAATTGGGCTTTTCGTCACTGAATGCCGTTTTCCTGTTCAGTACGCCTAAACTTCGTGTCCCTTTCCGATCTATGTAACGTCAAGCGAGCTTCGGGGCTAGAAACATGCGAAACGATATAAGCAAAACCAGCCCTTTACCTACTTGAAAAACGCCTTAGTGAACGCGATTGGTATACGGTTAGGTATACCAACCAAAGTTGAATTAATAAAATTACTTATAAAACATAATATTGAATAAAAGATTCAGATTCCGCCAGCCCACCAAATTCTTGATCGATGGCTACCAGAACCATCCGATGAAGTCCTGAAAGCCCGCATGGCACAAGCCCTGCGGGCTTTTTTGTGCCTCTGATTAGTGCCGCGAAATCTGAAGTGGCTCAACCAAACGCAGAACTTTAAGACCTCCAGCCCGACGCCCCTTTCATGAATGGTGCGATCAAAGCGCCTGATGCTACCGAATTTTCCCCATAGCCAGGCGAACAAACTCTTCCAATTGCGTAAAGCGTCCCCCTGTCCTGAAACGCGCTACATTCTTTCTGACTGTTATGGCCTGATTACCCCAAACCTGCCGCGGCAATCAGACCATCCAGCCATGCCTGATAACCATTCAGTATTATTCGGGCAGCTCTTCGCCAGTTTCTGTGCTGACACGATAATTCAGCAGAGAAACCTGCCGTCGGATTCACCGTCAGGACAGATCTCAAAACCAGCGCAAGCTCTCTTTTTCGCACAGCCTTTATCCCAGGCAGCCTGATATGCGCCAACCCTGATTCACAATCCTTCAACAGGCTGTTTTATCATCAAAACAATAAACGCTGAACGCTGCCCTTCCCCCACCATTTTCAGGTAAAATGATCGTCTTCACTCAGACACTGCCAGTTTTTTCCCGTATCGCCATCACCGTTATGGATACGAAAAGCGGCTGAAATAAGGTATAAAGCCGTATGAAAATCCCAAACAGAATCCAACCTCTGGTCGATGATGGCCTGGTAGATACCGTGCTGCAGCGGCTGAAAAGCGGTAAGGAAGCAGACGTCTATACCGTGCTG
This sequence comes from Pantoea sp. IMH, assembly GCF_000599885.1. Taxonomy (GTDB): domain Bacteria; phylum Pseudomonadota; class Gammaproteobacteria; order Enterobacterales; family Enterobacteriaceae; genus Erwinia. The sequence goes on from NZ_JFGT01000002.1 coordinate 686,054, forward strand.
TGCGGCGACAAAATTCAGTGTGCCAAAGTGTACAAGGAAGCGAGCCAGCGCAGTTTTAAGCAGGCGGTGCAGTATCAGGAAGGCAGGAAATCCCGCAACAGCCGTAACGCCCGCGCCATGCAAAAAGGCTCGAAGTTCGGTCGCAAGCAGCAGGAAGAGTCCTGGCAGATGGCCGAGGTCGATGCGCTGTTCCGGCTGGCTAATGCGGGTGTGCGCGTGCCGCAGCCCTATATCTGCATCGACGGTGTGTTACTGATGGAGCTGGTGACTGATGCGGAAGGCGCCGTTGCCCCGCGTCTCAGCGATGTGACTCTGTCAGAAGAAACTGCCCTGGCCGATTTCGATACGATGATCCGTAATATCGTCCGCATGCTGTGTGCCGGTTTGGTACATGGGGATTTATCGGAGTTCAACGTGCTGCTTGATGCGCAAGGGCCAGTAATTATCGACCTGCCCCAGGCTGTGGATGCCGCTGCCAACAACCATGCCGCGGCCATGTTTGAACGTGATGTCAATAATATCACCGCTTACTATGGTCAGTTCGCGCCGCAGCTGCTCAAGACCCGCTATGCCAAAGAGATCTGGGCGTTATATGAAGATGGCAAGTTAACGCCGGAAACCACGCTGACCGGCCGCTTTGTAGAAGAGAAGCATAAGGTGGATATGAACTCACTGATGGATGAAATCATTGCGGCGGAAGATGACTATTATGATCGTCAGCGGGCCAAAAACGAGCGCGACGAGCAGTAGCGTCCCGACCGGTAGCACCTGACCGCGCAGGATTATGGGCTGATTGCCGCATCCGCGGCTGATGCGCTTTATCTCAATGGAGCACGGCCGCCACGCGGCAAAACAGGTTGCCTGTTATCGTACAGGGCAACCTGTTTTTCGTTGTAAAAGGCGCTGGATTTGAATCCACCACGTATTACGCGATAACAGGGCGATGGCTATTACCAGTATCCAGTCTGCTACTTACCTGTCACAGCGTTGCAATAGTGACGCACCCTGCCCCTTGCTGAAAGCACATAGCTGACGTCCCGTCTGCCTTCCCTTCTCATTAACTCTTAAACGTCCCTTAAATACGCTCGCAACCGTTCAGGGTAAATATCTGCACACATCCTCTGCTTACGCTTTCACGGGGCCGGTATGAGTGCCATTAGCTACGGGCGGCAGGCTGCCACAGCGGTACCGCTTTGCCAGTGATATAGCGTTTACGCAGACGGCTGGAAATCGCATCCATCGTCATTACCACGGCCACCAGAATCAGCGTGATAAACATCACCACATCCCAGTTCCACAGCCGCATATTTTCGGCATACACCAGCCCTACGCCGCCCGCACCGACAAAACCCAGCACCGCAGCAGAGCGGGTGTTTGATTCAATCTGATAAAGGCTGAGCGCCAGAAAGTTAGGGAACGACTGCGTAAAGATGCCGAAACGGTGTTTTTGCAGGCTGTTAGCCCCCACGGCGGCCAGACCCCGGCCTGGCGAACGCTCAACGGCCTCATGCCCTTCTGAATAGAGTTTGCCGAGCAGTCCTACGTCCTGCATAACAATCGCTAACACCCCGGCCAGCGGCCCCATACCAACCGCACGCACGAAGATAAGCCCCCAAATCGCCATATCGATGCCACGCAGCACATCAAACAGGCGGCGCATCATAAAGGCTACCGGCCTGGTTAGCCTGCCATGCATAACGTTGCGCGCTGCCAGAAAGGAGAGCGGTAACGCCAGCAGCGAGGCGGTAATCGTACCCGCAAAGACAATCGCCAGCGTGATGCCAATTTGCGAGAAGTAATAACTGAAAGGCCAGCTGGCAAAGTTCTGCCAGACAAACATGCGCAGAAAGTAGCGCCCCAGTTGCTGGCTGCCGGCGGCTAAACGGCTCCACTCAATGCCATAGACGGTGAAAAAGAAAAGGTAATAGAGCAGCACCGCCAGTGCCAGCAGGCCGATACGGCGCAGATAGCGGTTCTGGGCGGCAAACAGCTCAGCGTGCTGCTGCTTCATTTTACGGGTGTCAGGCGCAATCGCGATCATCTTATCCCTCCACCACACGGCGGCGTAACTTACCGGATAACGTATCCAGCAACGAAACCACAATCAGGATAAGCAGCAGCGTAATGCTGACCTGATCGTAACGATCCAGCTTGATATTAGTCATCAGCTCCTGACCAATACCGCCCGCGCCCACCAGGCCGAGTATCGTCGAGGAGCGAAAGTTAATTTCCAGGCGCATAAAGCTATAGGAGAGAAATGCCGGTTTGACCTGCGGCCAGAAAGCGAAGCGCATGCGCTGCAGTTTGCTGGCTCCGCACGCCGCCAGTCCGCGCACCGGCCTGTCGGAGGCCGATTCAATCGCTTCATAAAACAGCTTGGTCAGGCTGCCTACGGTATGCAGCATCAGCGCCAGGAAGCCGGGTATGGCACCAATCCCGAACGCCATAACAAACATGACCGCCCACGCCAGTTCCGGCATGGTGCGTAAAAAAGCGACAAAGGAGCGGATAGCCAGGCGCACGCCTGCGGGGGTCTGAGTATTATCAGCCGCAAAGAACGCCAGCACGCTGGCCAGAGCGACTGCCACCAGAGTGGAGGCCAGCGCCAGTTGCAGCGTCTCCCAAATCAGCGGCAGCTGGATCGGCAGCCGGTAGCCCCAGTAAGCCAGCGATCCTTCGGTTTTACCATCTGCAAAGAGCAGCGGCAGGTGTAGAACCGGTACGATCTCGCGCAGGTAATCGAAGAAATCAGGCAATGACTGCAAGACAGTGACCAGCTTAAATTCGGCCAGATGGCTGGCCGTGAGATAGAGCACCACCAGCAACAACGACCAGATTAACGTATCGCGCTTCTGCTGAGTGCGAATGCGCTTGTAGTAGCGTTCGAAATCAGTCACGGGGGAGATCCTGTGGGTGAAAGAGCCGGGCCTTTACTGCCGGACAGTGAAGTTAAAGGTGCGCCCTGAGGCGCACGTGACTTATCCGCGCTCGCCTTTCATCAGATCGCGTTTCATATCGATGATGTTTTGATAGTCTGCAATAGTGGCCGGGCCAATATGTTGCTCACCGCCCACCGCTTTGACGAAGCAGGCGTGGTCTTCTTTATCCAGCTTTTTGATGGCAGCCACGACTTTCTGTTTGAATTCAGCCGGCAGCTTATTACTTACCAGCAGCGGACCGTTCGGGATCAGCGGCGACTGCCAGATAATGCGAATTTTTTTCATCAGATCGGGCTGATCCATCCGGATCAGACGACTGAACGCGCCCGCGGAGTAACCACTGTCGTAGTCGCCCACCATGGAAGTCCAGGTCACCGCGCCGTCAAACTGGTTATTGAGCACGCCGAGAATGTCCTGTTCATGGCCGCCAGAGAAGGTCACGCTGGAGAAGGTGTTGTTGTATTTGTTATCGACGGTGCCACCAAACTCTTTTTTAAATGCCTGGTTTGGCATCAGAAAACCGGAGGTAGAGTCGGGATCGGCCATGCCGAACGCTTTGCCTTTCAGATCGGCCAGCGTTTTATAAGGGCTGTCAGCCTTGACGATCACCACAGAGTGGTAGCCACGCGAATTATCTTTGTCATCCACCACCACACCCACTACCTCCACAGCCTCGGGATCCTGCAGGTGCACCGACGCGAAAGAGGCGGGCGACATGCTCAGTACCATGTCGATCTTTCCACCCAGTAACCCCTGGATGACGCCCGAATAGTCGGAGGAGTTGCGCAGTCTGGTATCCACGCCCAGCTCTTTATCAAAGAAACTTTTCACACACTGATTATCGCCAATCTGCTGCGTGGCGTTTTGTCCGCCCAGAATGCCCAGATTAAGCGTTTTTGGTGCCTCTGCGGCAAAAGCGGCTGAGGTCATCACACTGGTCAATAAAGCTAAAGATGTCAGTTTCATTCGAAGTTTTTCTCTTGCCGTGGGAGTTAGTAGAGTTGATTAATTTCATCGCCATAGAGCTGGTGCAGCAGGCCGTCGGTAAGCCGGGAAGGATGGCCGTCAAACATGACTACGCCGCGCTGAATACCGATTACGCGGGTACAATATTGTTTTACCAGGTCAACAGAATGCAGGTTCACCATCACGCTGATGCCCTGACCGCTCACCTGACGCAGCACATCCATAATGCGCGTGGTATTTTTGGGATCGAGCGAAGCGACAGGTTCATCCGCCAGCAGAATTCTGGGGTTTTGCATCAGGGCACGGCAGATCGCCACACGTTGCATCTGGCCGCCGGAGAGGTTTTCTGCCCGCTGCAGCGCCTGCGGCAGCATATTCATCCACTGCAGCAGCTCAATGGCAGCGGCGCGATCGGCATCGGAGAAAACCTTGAAGAACGAGCTAAGCGTTGAGGTCCGGCTAAGCCGGCCCAGCAGCACATTCGTCAGCACGTCCAGCCGTGGCACCAGGCAGAAATCCTGAAAGATCATCCCGCACTCACTGCGCCATTGCCGCATCTGACGGCTGTTGAGCGCGACGATGTTCTGGTTAACTTCGCCGTTTTGCAGGCTGTAAATGGCCCCTTCGCTGGCGCTGATGGTGCCGTTCAGCATATGCAGCAGCGTCGATTTGCCTGCGCCAGAACGGCCAATCACGGCCACCAGCTCACCCGCATGCAGATCGAAACTGACATTATCCAATACCCGCGTCTCGCCAAAAGCCTTGCTCAGTCCCTGTACTGACAAGACTTTCTGTCCGCTTGGGGTGGAGGGGTGCAGCTCGTTATCGACCACTGTTTTCAGAAGTACCTGGGCCATAGTGTGTTCCGTTTCGTTAACCGACCGTAAGTTGAGGCCTATTAGGGCAATGCGCAGTGAATGTTCAATGACAGTAAGATGATCAAACAATGACAGCCTGATCGACGCCCATTCCCAGCGTCAGCCCATCGTATGCCGGGCGGATCGCTGTTGGCAGACTGTTTTCCCGCAGCCAGTTATCCATCTCATGGCTGAGATGGGTCAGCCAAGCCTGACGGGGTTGCAGGCTGGCTATCGTCGCCAGCGCGCGAGTCACATCATTGTGGTTACGCGCATCGACGCGCGGCGGATCGTTGCAGTCGATAATCAGTTGATCGATCTGCTGTCCCCGGAGGAATTCTGCGGTATCGGGCGGCAAGCCGCAGGTGTCACAAAGCCATGCCAGCCGGGTACCTTGCCAGTCAAACAGATAACCGTACGTCAGCCGCGAATGCTGGAGCGGCAGCGCGATGACCTGCAGTTCACCAAACTGTTGCGGCACAAAAGGCGTCAGCGCGGGCCGGAAATTGAGCAGGCCGGGATGTTTAAACAAATCATCACAACCCCGTTCATCGGGCGGTCCCCAGACCGGAATCGGCTTCCCCATCCCCCAGCGCAGCGCAAATAATCCCTGCACGTGATCCATGTGATAATGCGTCAGCAGAATGCGCGTCAGCTCGCCTGGCTGAAAACGTTCAGTCAGCAGCGGTAATCCGGCATCCAGTAAGATACGTTCCCCGCCCACCTCAATCAGCGCACTGCAGGGCGCGCGGCGAAAACGTGTCTCCAGCCGGGCACGACCACAGGCCTGGCAGCTGCAGCCAAAAAGCGGCGCTGCGGTAACGCCACCCGTGCCGAGAAAAGTCAGTTTCATCGGTAGTTCTCCAGCAACTCACTCAGCCGCGCCACGGTATGCTGCAGCGCACCATCGTTATTCAGCAACAGAACGCCGGCAGGTTGTGGCTGCGCCGCTCGTGCCAGACGCTGCCTGATCTCCGCCTCACTCTCCCTGCCGCGACGCCGCAGTCGCGCCTCCAGAACCTCAGGTGAAACCTGCAAACAAAGCGGCAGCAGCTGGCCGCCAAAGCGCTGCTGTGCCTGCGGCAGATGCAGGCGGGAACCGTTCACCAGCACGTTCTGCCCGCGGGCAAGCCACGCCTCGACCTCGATACCGATTCCGTAGTGATAGCCATGCGCCTGCCAGCTGAGAGTAAATAGCCCGGCGGCGGCGCGACGCGCAAATTCCGGCTCACTGAGCGCTACATGGTTTTCGCCGCCTGCATCAGCGGCGCGGGTGATATAGCGGTGGGCGATAATCAGATTCGCGGGCAGCGACTCCCTCAGCGCGCCGAGCAGGCTGTCTTTGCCCGATCCCGATGCGCCAGTCAGCCAGATCAGGCGCGCCATCAGTAAACCTGACGGCCTTGTGACCAGACATGGCTGATATGCGGATAGCCGTGCTGCGTGTGCGCCAGGATCAAATCGGCACGCAGGCCTTCTGCAATCGCTCCGCGGTCACTGAGTCCCAGCGCCTTCGCCGGATTACGGCTAACCAGCGCCACCGCCTGCGGCAACGCCAGGGTATTACGCTCGTCCGAGGCAAGACGAAACGCCGCTTCCAGCAGGCTGGCGGGATAGTAATCGGATGAGAGGATATCCAGCATGTTGTGCGCAGCCAGCTCCCAGGCAGCCACGTTGCCGGAATGCGAACCGCCACGCACAATATTTGGCGCGCCCATCAGCACCTGCATTCCCAGTGCACGCGAGGCGCGCGCCGCTTCGAGCGTCGTGGGAAACTCAGCAATAGCGCTACCGGCGGCCTGTGACTCCGCCACATGCGCGGCGGTGGCGTCATCATGGCTGGCCAGTACAATCCCCCGTTTGCGGCACAACGCGGAAATGGCTTCCCGGTTGGGCTGCGACCACTCCGCCGCCAGCATTAGCTGCTCGCGCTCAAACGCATCCATCTCCCTGTCGCTGAGCTGATATTTTCCCTGATAATACTCACGGTATTTTTCCAGCGAGGCGTATTGACGCTGGCCTGGTGAATGATCCATCAGCGATACCAGCGCCAGCTCCGGCGTTGCCATCAGCGCTTCAAACAGCGGTAACGTGGCGTGGTGCGGCAGTTCACATCGCAGATGCAGCAAATGTTCAGCGCGGTTCAGGCCCTTTCGGTTGCTCTCCTGAATGGCGTCGATCATTTTGCTCAGGTTATCCAGCCGGTGGCCACCATCGCGAACATCCCCGACGCCGATCGCATCCAGCACCGTGGTGATACCGTTCGCCACCATCAGGGCATCGTGACTGCTCATGGCTGAATGTGCGGGCCAGTCAACCTTCGGGCGTGGTGTGAAAAATTTATCGAGGTTATCGGTATGCAACTCAACCAGCCCCGGCAGCAGGAAGCCGCCCTCACCGTCGAGGGCGCCCGGCTGGCGGCTGCAGGTTTCGCTAAAGCTTGAAATACGTCCGTCGCGCATCTCCAGCGAGCCGGTGATCGCTTCATTCTCCAGCACTAACACCACATTGTTAACGATCATGCTTCGGCTCCTGTTTTTGCGGGCTGCATAACATGCAGACGATCGGCGACCCGTTCGCGCACGACTTCATCATGAAAAATACCGACGATTGCTGCGCCACGTTCGCGCGCCTGTTCAATCAGCGCAATTACCGCCGCGCTGTTAGTGCTGTCGAGCGAAGCAGTGGGTTCATCCAGCAGGAGTACCGGGTAATCAGCGATAAAACCGCGAGCAATATTGACCCGCTGCTGCTCGCCACCCGAAAAGGTTGAGGGAGCCAGTCCCCACAGACGCTCAGGCACGTTAAGGCGGGTCAGCAGTTCTTTAGCGCGCCGTTCGCAGAACGCCCGATCGACGCCACGTTCCAGCAGCGGCTGCATGACGATTTCCAGCGTCGGTATACGCGGGATTACCCGCAGGAACTGACTGACCCAGCCGATAGTGTGGCGTCGAATCGCCAGCATCTGCCGGGCCGGCGCCTGCGCCATATCGATCCACTCATTCTGATGCTGTAACCAGATATGGCCGCTGTTGGCCTGGTAGTTGCCGTAAAGCGCACGCAACAAGGTCGATTTTCCGCTACCGGAATAACCGTGTAGCACCACACATTCTCCCGAGTTGATCTCCAGAGAGACATTCTCCAGTACCGGCAGGCTGACGCCGCTCTGGTTGTGAAGCACAAAGGTTTTACTCAGTTTCTCGACGCGCAAAATTGTTTTCATCGTGGCCTCCGGCATCAGTTGAGCACTGATGAAACCAGCAGTTGGGTATAAGGATGTTGCGGATCGTCCAGCACGCGGTCAGTTAATCCGCTCTCCACTACGTGTCCCTGCTTCATCACCAGTAGCCGGTGCGCCAGCAGACGGGCGACGCCCAGATCGTGGGTGACAATGATGACCGCAAGATTAAGCTCGCGTACCAGAGTACGCAGCAAATCGAGCAGACGTGCCTGTACCGAAACATCCAGACCACCGGTAGGCTCATCCATAAACACCAGTCTGGGTTGCGTGACCAGATTGCGGGCAATCTGCAGACGCTGTTGCATGCCACCCGAGAAAGTGATGGGAAGATCGTCAATGCGGTTGGCGTCGATCTCCACTTCCTGTAACCAGTGGCAGGCCTGAGCGCGAATGTCACCGTAATGACGGTGGCCCACCGCCATCAGCCGTTCTCCTATATTCCCCCCCGCCGTCACCTGTGACCGTAACCCATCCAGCGGATGCTGATGCACGACGCCCCATTCGGTACGGAGCAAACGGCGGCGTTCGCTTTCGCTCATGGCATAAAGGTTGCGATCGTCATAAACCACGTCGCCCTGCTGCGGTGGCAGGCGTGCCGAGAGACTGCGCAGCAAGGTGGTTTTACCGGACCCCGACTCGCCCACGATCCCCAACACTTCGCCAGGATAGAGATCGAAACTTACCGCTTCGAATCCTTTGCCTGGCGCATAGAGATGCGTCAGATTATTTACCGCAAGCAGCGGCCGCTCACTGTGCATTTTTCTGTTCCTGCTGCTGGTGACAAAAATCGGTATCGGAACAGACGAACAGGCGCGTGCCCCGATCGTCCATGACTACTTCGTCAAGATAGCTGTGCCGCGATCCGCACAGCGCACAAGGTTCATCCCACTGCTGGATGCTGAAAGGATGATCCTCAAAATCCAGGCTCTCCACGACGGTGTAAGGCGGCAGCGCATAAATACGCTTTTCGCGTCCTGCGCCAAAAAGCTGCAACGCCGGCATCATGTGCATTTTTGGATTGTCGAATTTAGGGATTGGAGAGGGATCCATCACGTAACGGTGGTTGACCCTGACCGGGTAGGCATAGGTTGTGGCGATATGGCCATAGCGGGCAATATCTTCATACAGTTTGACCTGCATGATGCCGTACTCCTCCAGCGCGTGCATCGTGCGGGTTTCAGTTTCCCGCGGCTCGATAAAGCGCAGCGGCTCCGGGATTGGCACCTGATAGATCAGGATCTGATCCTCTTCGAGCGGCGTTTCCGGTATGCGATGCCGTGTCTGGATCAGCGTGGCATCCACGGTGCGCTCCGTGGTGGCAGCGCCGCTGACGCGCTGAAAAAAACGCCGGATTGATACGGCATTGGTCGTGTCATCGGCACCCTGATCGATCACCTTCAGCACGTCGGTATCGCCAATCACGCTGGCGGTAATCTGGATCCCACCGGTTCCCCAGCCATAGGGCATGGGCATTTCACGTCCGGCGAAAGGCACCTGATAGCCAGGAATGGCCACCGCTTTTAACAGCGCCCGGCGAATTGTGCGTTTGGTCTGCTCATCCAGATAGCCGTTGTTATAGCCGTTCAGTTCAGCCATTGTTGCGCTCCTGATGTTCCTGACGCAGCCGCTTCAGCAGTTCCAGTTCCGCCTGAAAATCGACGTAGTGCGGTAATTTTAAGTGGGAGACAAATCCTGCGGCTTCGACGTTATCGGCGTGCGCAAGAACGAACTCTTCATCCTGTGCGGGGCTGGTAATACGTTCATTGTGCTCGCGCGTCTGCAGGGCGCGGTCAACCAGCGCCATCGCCATTGCTTTACGTTCGCTGCGGCCAAATACCAGCCCGTAACCGCGCGTAAACTGCGGTGCTTCATCACCGTTATGGCTGAACCCGTTAACCATTTCGCATTCGGTCAACAGAATTTCGCCTATCTCGATGTCAAAGCCCAGCTCTTCGGGACAGAGGGTAACGCTGAGATAGCCGCTGCGGATCTCTCCGGCAAAAGGGTGAGTGCGGCCATAGCCACGTTGCGTGGAGTAACCCAACGCCAGCAGAAATCCTTCGTCACCGCGTGCCAGCTGTTGCAGGCGCGCCGCTCGCGAGGCGGGGAAGCCCATCGGTTCCCGTGTGATATCGCTGGGCTCTTCGCCGTCATCCTGCTCCTCCTGCGCCAGCCCTTCAGCACTCATCATGCTGAACATATGTGGGCAATGGGTGGGCAGCGCCTCATTATCACGCGGTGCCTGTGGCGTTTCGCCGTTGGCCATCAGGGTAAAATCAAGCAGGCGGTGGCTGTAGTCACTGGTCGGCCCCAGCACCTGTCCGCCAGGTAAGTCTTTGTAGACTGCCGAAATCCGCCGTTCAATGCGCATTTCGCTGGTGGCAAGCGGCCTGCTTTCCGCCAGGCGCGGTAGCGTGGTACGGTAGGCGCGCAGCAGGAAAATGGCTTCTACCAGATCGCCGCTTGCCTGTTTGATCGCCAGCGCGGCCAGCGCCGGATCGTAAATGCCGCCCTCCGTCATTACCCGATCCACTGCCAGCCCCAGCTGTTGTGCCACCTGATCGCATCCCAGTTCAGCAACCTGTCGATCGCCACGGCGCAGATCGGCCTGCAATTCGTGGGCGTTGGCGATCGCCTTCTCTCCCCCTTTCACCGCAACATACATCAGTACACCTCCACAGTTGTCGTGCGCGGCAGCGCCATCATCGCTTCGCCGCAGGTAAAAATCAGGTCGACGCCCTGCGGAAACGTATGGGGCCGCGCCCGTAAGTAATTGATAACGCTTGCCGGCAGCTTTGGCGCAATGGCACGAGGCTCACGCAGGCCAGGACCGGACAAACGCAGCGTCAGCCCTCCACTCAGCGACGCCACTTCAATAATCAACGTGGTGCTCTTTTCGGGTGAGAAGTTATCGCCTGCGGCAAAATCTGTCGGGTCAGGTTGGGAGGCCGTGTGACTCAGGGCAAATGGCGCGTCGCGGCTTTCCACAAGCGGCGCACCGGTATGAAAGCGCAGGTTATTGCGCAGCGACTCGCTGTCCAGCCCCGCATCAATCCAGAGTGGACTCTCCTGATCCACCAGCGTCAGCAGTACCGCAGTAGCCGCAGGTGATAGCGTTCCCCAGCCGTGATGAAGCGGCAATGACACCATACACCCCGGCTCGCTCATGGCTTTTAAAATGCGCCTGAAGGCATACTGAGCATCCGCCACAGGATGAGTAAAGCTGGCCAGCAACGTCATTGGTTATCTCCCCGTACCAGAGTAAAAAAATCCACTTTGCTGCTGGCGATTTCACGTGCGCGCAGCTGACGTTGCTCATCACGCAGGGCCGCCAGGGGAACAATGACCTTTTCCTGTAACAATGCGTTGAATTCTGTCTGTTGCAGTAGCGCATCAATTAATGCGCATCGTTCCGCCTGCGCTTTATCGCGCCCCAGCAGATAGCTGTAGCCAAGGCTGCCGTCGTCAAGTTGCACCACGGCACGCGTGACGGTGGCATCGCCCATAATGAAGCGATTACCGGTGGCACCCATGCGCGCCTGTAGCCGGGTAAGGCCGGTTTCTGCCGGGCGAATCAGCGTAAAAGAGGGATGCAGATTGAGCGCCTGCCAGTGCGCCTCCAGCTGCGCCGCGCTGCTGTGCGCCAGTACCGACAGCCAGCGCTGACGGGCGTTTTGCTGTTTCATTAGTGCTCCAGGGTAAGTTCAATCATGTCGCCGCGCGTCAGGCTGACGGAATATTCTGCCGCTGCGCCGTCGGTCGTTTTGTTCAGCGTACGCACGCACAACAGCGGCGACTGCAGGGGGATCTCAAGCTGCCTGCACTCTTTGGGCTGGCCATGGCGAGTACTGATACGGGTCTGGCTGCGAACCAACTGTTTGCCGGTATGCTGATAAAGGAAGTCATGCAGCGACCCGCTGCTGAAACTCTGTAGGCCGGGCCATAAGGTGAGATCGGCGAGAAAATGATTGATCACACAAACCGCCACGCCGTTAACCCGCCGTAGCGTGCGCAGATGAATAACATTCTCTCCTTCACCGACGCCCAGCGAGTTGGCCACGTCGTGGCTGGCCGGGCACAGCACCGCCAGCAGTCGCTCGCAGGTCGGCTCACTCCCCTGTTCCAGCAGGTTCTGACTGAAGCGCGCCTGCGAATGCAGCGGATAAGCATAAGGCCGCATCAGTACCAGGATGCCAACGCCGTGACGCCGTTGCAGCAGGCCTTTATTCACCAGTTCATCCACCGCACGGCGCAGCGTGTGGCGATTCACGCCGTAGTGATCGGCCAGTTGCTGCTCCGACGGCAGATAATCGCCACCGCGATAGCGTTCATGCAGCGACTGTTCCAGCTGAGCGGCGATTGCCTGGTATACAGTGGTCGGATGTCTGGATAACTCCATCATGATCTCGATCTCGGTTTCAGCGTGTAAACACAGCATCGAAACTTGCTGCGGGATGGCGATACCTTGAACTGAGCAGATGACAGAGAGGTGAACGAACAATGACGTGACTGTGAAGCTGTAACGGGACAGGCTTTTCTTACGAAGTGAAGAGTTAACGCGCCGCGCGTCGCACGTTCCCACTCTCTGCTGAAAAACAGACGGATGAAGAGCAAGTTACATATGGCCTTGCCGGCGCGAGAGGGGTAAAACCAGATGGCCAAACTCAATCTGTGCTGAAGGAAAACGACCCGCGTAAAGTACAATCCCGGTTTCCCATTGCCGGTTTCGGTCCTGTCAGGGAAAGCGTCATAAGACAAAGAGGCTCAGCGCCATAAGGCTCGCTGGCATAAGCAGATATAAAGGAGATGCTCCGCCTGAGGGAGATAGCAGAATTAAGACGTATATTCTTTTACAGGTTACTGCTCCCTCACTACTTTGGTTTCTCCAGACAGCCGCAATGCGTCTTCTTCCGGGATTTTCTTAGAAAAATCACCGCATCATTATGAACAACCCAGCATATTTGCTGATAAAGACTAGAATATCTCCATACATGCACTGGTTTACGCCGTCACCCGAACAAACTGCTAACGTTGCGGAACCGTTTGGGTTTCATTCCTCCTTACGATTTGTTACCTTCACGGCTGTTTTATATTCATCAGGTAAATTATGAATCAAAGCGAAACGACACCTAAGGCTAAACGCAGCCATATTAATCCGCCGGTATTTTACACTTCTGCCGTTCTCATTTTCCTGCTGGTTGCCTTTGCGGCACTCTTTCCGGAGCAGGCTGACCGCAGGCTCACCGCATTACAAGCCACGATTTTCACCAACGCCAGCTGGTTTTATATTCTCACTGTCGCGCTGATACTTTTGATGGTGGCTTATCTTGGCCTGTCGCGCTTTGGCGATATCAAGCTGGGGCCGGATCATGCCGAGCCGGATTTCAGTTATATCTCCTGGTTCGCCATGCTTTTTTCTGCCGGTATGGGGATCGGTCTGATGTTCTTTGGCGTGGCCGAACCGGTCATGCACTATATGTCGCCGCCAACCGGTACACCGGAAACCGTGCAGGCAGCCAAAGAAGCGCTTCGCATAACCTTTTTCCACTGGGGACTGCACGCCTGGGCGATTTACGCCATCGTTGCCCTGATTCTGGCCTTCTTTAGCTATCGCCATGGTCTGCCGCTGACGCTTCGTTCGGCGCTCTATCCGATCATCGGTAACCGCATCTATGGTCCGATGGGTCATGCGGTCGATATTTTTGCCATCATTGGTACCGTTTTGGGTGTGGCAACCTCGCTCGGTTATGGTGTGCTGCAGGTCAACGCTGGCCTGAACCACCTGTTTGGGCTGCCGGTTAACGAGACCATGCAGGTCATGCTGATTGTCATCATTACCGGGCTTGCCACGCTGTCGGTCGTATCGGGTCTGGATAAGGGCATTCGCTTGTTATCGGAGCTCAATCTGGGACTTGCCGTATTGCTGCTGGTGCTGGTCGGTGTGCTGGGTCCAACGGTGCTGCTGCTCAAATCCTTTGTGGAAAATACAGGCGGTTACCTCTCTGAGATTGTGACCAAGACGTTCAACCTCTACGCCTATGAACCCAAGTCCAGCAGCTGGCTCGGCGGCTGGACGCTGTTCTACTGGGGCTGGTGGCTGGCCTGGTCTCCGTTTGTCGGCATGTTTATCGCTCGTGTATCACGTGGCCGCACCATCCGTGAATTTGTTACCGGCGTGCTGTTCGTCCCTACCGGCTTTACGCTGCTCTGGATGACCTTCTTTGGTAACAGCGCCATCTGGATGATCATGATGGAGGGTGCCCGCGATCTCGCAAACACAGTCCAGTCCGATCAGACGCTTGCCCTGTTCAACTTCCTTGAGCATTTCCCGTTCAGCTCGGTGCTCTCCTTTATTGCGATGGCGATGGTCGTGGTCTTTTTTGTGACCTCAGCCGACTCCGGCGCACTGGTGGTGGATACCCTGGCTTCCGGCGGCAGCGACAAAACGCCGATCTGGCAGCGGATCTTCTGGGCCGGCATGATGGGCGTTGTCGCCATCACGCTGCTGCTGGCGGGCGGCATGAAGGCGCTGCAAACGGCGACCATTGCCAGTGCGCTGCCTTTTGCCGTCATTCTGCTGTTATCCATGTATGGGCTGCTTAAAGCGCTGCGGGTTGATGCCTGGAAACGGGACAGTAAGCAAGTCGCTACCATTGCGCCAACGGCCGCCAGAAATCCTATTACGTGGCAGCGCAGATTACGGAATATCGCCTACTTCCCGAAACGTTCTCAGGTTAAGCGTTTCATTAATGAAGTGATCTCGCCGGCAATGAAAATGGTTGAAGCTGAACTGGCTAAACAGAATACCACTTCATTTACCGACGAGAGCAACGATGACCGCATCCATTTCGAAGTGGATCTGGGTAATGAACTGAACTTCGTTTATGAGGTGCGCCTGCGTCCTTATCTTCAGCCGACATTTGCCCTGGCGGGTATGGGCGGCAATGATAAAGACGAGGAACAAACGTACTATCGTGCTGAGGTCTATCTGAAAGAAGGTGGCCAGGACTATGACGTGATGGGCTGGAACCAGGAACAGATCCTGCACGACATTCTCGATCAGTATGAAAAACACATGCACTTCCTGCACGTGGTTCGTTAAAAACGACAAGCCCGTCTGCTCAGCAGGCGGGTTTTTTTATCGCACGCCTTTTCCCCGATCTCCTTCAGACCTCCCCTTCCATCCATAAGTTAACCTTATTAGTGCAAAGACTCAGGTTCTGGCCTGCGTCATTCATAATGTCGATTTTTTCAGCCGCTTTGTATAACGCTACCGGAGCAAACGATTACCTCACGATAAAACGGCCATATTTCACCTTTTACCCTAAAGTTCCGTTCCCGATGGCATATATGTGAAGCAGATCACAATTCATTTAAACTGAAATGAAACAGAGTTTGACAAGTGTGAGCAATCTCTATTTCCTTAAGCCCGGATCGCGGCACACTGCTGCAGCATTCAAGGCGGGTGTTTTCGGCTGTGCGAGCGGCCCCCCCATTCCTTTCCTGTTGACGACTTAACCAGACCATCGCAGTGGCTGCTGAAAATGGTCCTTAAGCATGTGGTAATAGAATGAAATATAAAATTCTGATGGCTGGCGCACTTGCGGCGCTCTCTTATAGTGCTTCATCAACAGCGGCCAGCGAAGGCCCGGAATATGCCTCCGACTGGTGGCATCAGAGCGTCAACGTCGTGGGCAGCTACCACACGCGCTTTGGACCGCAGTTCAATAACGACGTCTATCTCGAATATGAAGCCTTCGCGAAAAAAGATTGGTTCGACTTCTACGGCTATCTGGATCTGCCTAATTTCTTTGGCGTGGGTAACTCCAATGCCAACGGCATTTTCGATCACGGTACGCCATTGTTTCTGGAGATTGAGCCGCGTTTCTCCATCGATAAGCTCACCAATACCGACCTGAGCTTTGGCCCGTTCAAAGAGTGGTATTTCGCCAATAACTATATCTACGATATGGGCCGCAACAGCGACAACCGCCAGAATACCTGGTATATGGGTCTGGGAACGGATATCGATACCCATTCTGACATCGGCCTGTCGCTGAACGTCTATGCCAAATATCAGTGGGAAAACTACGGCGCAGCGAACGAAAACAGCTGGGATGGCTATCGCTTTAAGGTGAAATACTTTGTGCCTATCACGACGCTCTGGGGCGGAAATCTCGGTTATGTTGGTTTTACCAACTTTGACTGGGGCTCCGATCTGCGCGACAAAGGCGGCTCATCACGCAGCAGCAATTCCATCGCCTCCAGCCATATCCTCTCGCTGGGATACGATCACTGGCACTACTCGATTGTCGCCCGTTACTTCCATAACGGCGGTCAGTGGGCTGATGGCAGGGAGCTGAACTTCGGCAGTGGTCCGTTTGAAGTGAAATCCACCGGCTGGGGCTATTACCTGGTGGCTGGCTACAACTTCTGATGCGTTAAATCGCTCTCAACGCCAGCGCATTCCTCAACGCTGGCGTTGCTGTTTCCGGCCTTATGCCGTGCCATTTGATCCCGTCAGACGTATACTTCCTCAGGCAATATTGCCTCTGCAAAAGGATTTTATATGTCTGCCATGCCCGCCGCGAATGGCGTGAAGCTCCGTCCTCTGGAGCGGGAAGATCTCCATTTCGTCCACCAGCTCGATAACAACGCCAGCGTAATGCGCTACTGGTTCGAAGAACCCTATGAGGCTTTTGTTGAGCTTTCCGATCTCTACGACAAGCATATCCATGACCAGAGCGAACGCCGTTTCGTTGTCGAGCATGAAGGCGATAAAGCAGGGCTGGTAGAGCTGGTTGAGATTAACCACATTCACCGCCGTGCCGAATTCCAGATCATTATCGACCCCACCCATCAGGGGAAAGGACTGGCCAGTAAAGCCGCCAGGCTGGCGATGGAGTATGGCTTCTCAGTGCTGAATCTCTATAAGCTCTATTTGATCGTCGATAAAGAAAATGAGAAAGCGATCCATATCTATACCAAGCTCGGATTTGAGATTGAGGGCGAACTGATCCACGAATTCTTTATTAATGGCGAGTACCGCAATACCATCCGCATGTGCATCTTCCAGCATCAGTATCTGGAGAAAAACAAGCCGGCACACAATATGGTGCAGCCTACCGCACAGTAAAAAAAGGCTTCCGCTAAGGGAAGCCCCTTCGCCTCACGCAGCCTAGCCGCCGCGGGCGCCAACCAGATTCATCTGGGTATAGATTCTGGCCGGTTTGATTTTATACATGCCGCCGTTAAAGGGATCGACAATCAGCCAGCCTGGGATCCCGCCGAGGGGAATATTCCCCAGGATATACCAGAGATTGGGGCTGAGCTCGAGCGGGATGGTTTGCGGCACGTAACCGGCACGCTCAAGCTGTAACGTATATTTCTTCTTACCGAAGTAGGAGCCGTCAGATTTCAGCAATGATACGGTCTGCGGCGTCACGCCTTCCGCGACCGCCCTGCCCGTTTCATCCTGCACCACAAACCGTACGCCCTGAGGCCAGGTCTGTATCGGCACTTCCTGCGTTTTTTCGCCCACAATAGTGGCGCAACCGCTCAGAAACCACGCTGAAGCCAGCGCCAGTAACAGCCTTTTCATAATTAATCCTGCATTAACGATTCTTCAGAATAGTCTAAGCGCAGAGCGGCCGCTTTTCATTATCTTCGCCCGATAAGTTCGGGCGTTATAACGCAAATTATCAGCATGTTATTGGCTCTGGATGCGCCGGGCGATGGCGTTGATATCCGCGGGTGTGGTACGGCAGCAGCCGCCTATCAGCCTCGCCCCGCTGGCCTGCCACTCAGCCAGGTTGTCGCTTAACGTACAGTGGGCGCCTTTGCTGTGCCAGGTTTTGCTTTCAGCGTCATACTGCTCGCCAGAGTTAGGATAGACCACCAGCGGTTTGGCGGTCAGTGCGCAGAGCGTTTTCAGCGCCGCAGTAACCTGGTCAAGCGCAATGCAGTTGATTCCCAGCGCTACGGCTTGTGGAACGCTGTCCAGCAGGGCTACCACTTCAGAAAGCGGCGTGCCATCGCTAAGATGTTGCTGATCGCGCAGCGTAAAGGAGAACCAGGCAGGCATCTGGGGAAATTCCTGTAGCAGCGCCACCAGCGCCTGAGTCTCGGCGAAGGAAGGCAGGGTTTCACAGGCAAGAATATCTGCTCCGGCTTCCACCAAAGCGCGTATCCTTGGACGGTGAAACGCCATCATCTCCTGCTCCGGCAGCGCATAATCGCCGCGGTATTCTGAACCGTCAGCCAGAAAAGCGCCATAAGGGCCGACCGACCCCGCAATCAGCAGCGGGCCGCTTTGCGGATGGCGCGCAAGATAATCACTCCTCGCCCGCGCCGCCAGCGTGACGCTTCTGGCAATCAGCGCCAGGGCTTCCGGCTCCGTCAGTCCGCGTTTCGCAAAACCCTGAGGCGTTGCCTGATAGCTGGCCGTGATAGCAACCTGTGCCCCTGCGCTGAAATAATCGTAATGAACCTGATAAATCAGCTCCGGGTTTTCGATCAGCACTTTCGCGGACCAGAGCGCATCGGTCAGATCGCAGCCGCGGGCTTCCAGTTCGGTCGCCATCGCACCATCCAGGACCAGACCAGCCGCGACCAGGCGCTCAACGGGTAGTTTATTCAGTGACATGCAGCGTCTCCTTTGCCTGCTCGCGTTTTTTCAGCAGCTGGGTGAAATAGTAAGCCCCGTAGCAGAGCGCCACAAAAGGCAGGCCGCAGTATAGCGCAATGCGCTGCGCCGGATCGAACGCCAGGCCTACGCAGGCCAGCAGGCAGAGCACAAACCCGAGAATGGGCGTCAGCGGATAGAGCGGCGCACGGTAGCTTAGCGCAGAAAGGGGTTTTCCCTCACGTAAGTGGGCGCGGCGGAAGAAATAGTGCGAGGCGCAGATGCTCAGCCAGACCGCCACCACCGCAAAGCCTGAAATCGCCGAGAGCGCCACGAAGACGGTGTCGGGAGCGATCACGCTGGAAAAGAGCGCCAGCAGGCCGCCCAGCATACTGGCGGAAATCGCGATCAGCGGGATGCCACGGCGCGTGAGACGTGCAAAGCAACGCGGCAGGGTTTGCTGATTGGAGAGCGACCAGAGCATGCGCCCCGAGGCGTAAAGCCCGGAATTGGCGGCAGAAAGTATCGCGGTCAGGATCACAAAGTTAAAGATATCTGCCGCGTAAGGGATCCCTATCTTCTCGAATACCAGCACAAAGGGGCTTTTTACGATACCGGCCTGATCCATCGGGATCAGCGCGGCCAGGATCAATACGGTGCCGATAAAGAAAACGATCAGACGGGCGACGGTTGTGCGGATCGCCAGCGGCAACACTTTATGCGGGTTTTCCGTTTCTCCGGCGGCGATGCCAATAAGCTCCGTACCGGAGAAGGCGAAGTTCACCGCCACCATCGTCATCAGAATGGGTAATCCGCCGTGCGGCAGCCAGCCAGAGGCGGTCAGGTTCTGGAAAAAGGGTGCGCTGCTGCCATCCTTCAGCGGAATAAAGCCGAACATCGCTCCCGCCCCGAGAATGATAAAGGCAAGGATCGTGACCACTTTAATCACCGAGAACCAGAATTCTCCTTCGGCAAAAAAGCGCGACGACACCACGTTGAGAAAAAAGATCAGCAGGCAAAACAGCAGGCACCAGAGCCAGACCGGCGATGCCGGAAACCAGTACTGCATACAAAATCCGGCGGCGGTCAGACTGGAGCCGAGCGCCACGGTCCAGGTCAGCCAGTAAAGCCAGGCGACGGTATAGCCGGTCGCCGGACTGAGGTAGCGGGCAGCGTAAATATGGAAAGCGCCCGTTTCCGGCATCGCCACCGAGAGTTCGCCCAGGCTGAGCATTACCAGATAGACCACCAGCGCACCGATAATGTAGGCCAGTAAGGTGCCTGCCGCGCCGGTCGTAGAAATAATATATCCCGTATTAAAAAACAGGCCGGTGCCTATCACGCCGCCAAGCGAAAGCATAATCAGATGGCGGGGTTTCATGCTGCGCTTAAATTGCTGGGGGTTGTCCTGTTCGGGTTGTTGCATTATCAATCCATCCGTATAGACGTCTAAACTTCCACATGGACAGCGTTATACTGGCTCTGACGGATGATTGCAACGAGACTTTTTAGGGGACAAGGCGTGGGAAAGCGTGGTACTGCCAGCGCGTTCAGCGGCACCCGGCGGGCACACGCTGAAATACGCCAGGAAAATCAGCCAAACAGCTGGTCAATGTAGCGTTCCAGGGCTGCCCGGGAGCTGAATCCGTGCGGTATACCATAGTGATCCGGCGCATCGCCATTCAGGCGAACCGGAAAATGCACATAGTGCTCGCACATTTTGATCTCAGCGGCCGCATTGGCCAGCGGGTGGCTTTTCTCTTTTAACATCGGATGAATGACCAGCGCAGTGCGCCCCAGTCGCGCCTCACGATTGACATAGACATAGTCTCCACCACGCCGGTAGCCGTAGGATTTTGGCGTGACCGCATCCATTTCAAATCCCGCTTTTTCCAGAACGCGGGCAACCTCATCAGGGCGTAAATACATGCATAATCCTCTGAAACTGACAAACCCCGCAACCTTACAACAGCGGGCCGCCGCAGCGCTTTCGGAATAATCCAGAAAGGCGGCGCCTGGCGCATCCGCAGGCTTAAAGCCGCTGAATGGTCTACAGTTAATAACAGGTTTTATTCACAAGGGAGAGCACAATGTTTAACCGGACGACGAAAAACGATGACGTTGACATCCATCAGGACGTCAGCCAGCTGGCCGATACCCTTGACGATCTGCTGAAGTCCTACGGCAGTAAATCAAAAGATGATTTAGAGAATGCCCGCTCACGCGCAGAGGCGATGCTGAAAGAAACCCGCGCCAAAATGCATGGCCGTAACCGGGTTTCCCAGGCCGCAAAAGATGCCGGCGATCAGGTTGACAGCTACGTCCGTCACAATCCCTGGCATGGCGTAGGTATCGGTGCGGCAATCGGTGTCTTTATCGGCGCCCTGATTGCGACCGGGACGAAAAGCCGCTACTAATTCTGACGCATTCCTCGTAATCCCCGCAGAAATCCTGTGGGGATTTTTTTATCTTTCGCCTCATCCCCTGCGTAACAAGGCCTCCGCGCCAGACATCCCATCGCCCGCAGAATATCTACATATTGTATGGTTGAATTAAATAACCACCACATCTAGTATTAGCAAATCAGCTTCATCCTGAATCAGACGCGATACAAAGACACCTCACAGGTTCGCGGCATCGGCCTGACTGCGACAAAAACCGATCATAAAGGTAAATACGAATCATGCGCATTATTATTTACACTAAGAACCACTGTGTCCAGTGCAATGCAACAAAGAACGCCATGGATAAACAGGGCATCGCCTATCAGTTAATCAACCTGGATCAGCAACCGGAAGCGGTCGAAGCGCTGAAGTCTCTGGGCTACCGGCAGGTGCCGGTCGTCATGGCCGATCGCGAGCACTGGAGCGGCTTTCGCCCGGACAAAATAGCCGCCCTGAGCCGGGCGGCGGCAATGCAGGCCTGACGTTATGACGCTGGTCTATTTCTCAAGCCAGTCAGAGAACACGCATCGCTTTGTGCTGCGTACCGGCCTGCCCGCCTGGCGGATCCCGCTGGCGCCAGAGGCACAGTTACGGGTAAGCGAGCCTTATATCCTGGTCGTTCCCAGCTACGGCGGCGGTACCCATCGCGGCGCGGTTCCCCGTCAGGTGATCCAGTTTCTGAATGATGCAGGGAACCGCCAGCTTATCCGCGGCGTGATCGCCGCAGGTAACCGTAATTTCGGTGAAGCGTATTGCCTGGCGGGCAGCATTATCGCGCAAAAATGCGCCGTGCCCTGCCTCTACCGGTTTGAACTGCTGGGCACGGCTGAAGACGTTAAAAATGTAACTCAGGGAGTAACTGAATTTTGGCAGCGACAGAAAGTACAAGCATAACCGCCAGTCCCGCCGGGCTGGACTATCATTCGCTGAATGCGATGCTGAACCTTTACGATAGTGAAGGCCGGATACAGTTCGATCGGGATCGGGAAGCGACGCGGCAATACTTCCTTCAGCATGTCATCCCCAACAGCGTTGCATTCAGCTCTGTCGCGGAACGTTTGCAGTTTCTTGTCTCAGAGGGGTATTACGAAGCGGCGGTGCTGAACGCCTATCCGTTTGACTTTGTCACCGCGCTGTTTGAGCAGGCTTATGCCCGCCGTTTCCGCTTTCAGACCTTTCTCGGCGCCTGGAAGTTTTACACCAGCTACACGCTGAAAACCTTTGATGGCAAACGCTACCTTGAAGGCTTTACCGAGCGCGTCTGTATGACGGCGCTGACGCTGGCGAAAGGTGACCAACTGCTGGCCACGGCGCTGATGGATGAGATGCTTTCCGGCCGCTTTCAGCCCGCCACACCGACGTTTCTTAACTGCGGCAAGCAGCAGCGCGGTGAGCTGGTTTCCTGCTTCCTGTTGCGCATTGAAGATAATATGGAGTCGATTGGCCGGGTGGTAAATTCAGCGCTCCAGCTTTCCCGTCGCGGCGGCGGCGTGGCGCTACTGCTCTCGAACCTGCGGGAAGCCGGGGCGCCGATCAAACGTATTGAGAACCAGTCCTCCGGCGTTATCCCGGTGATGAAGATGCTGGAGGATGCGTTCTCTTATGCCAATCAGCTCGGTGCACGTCAGGGCGCTGGCGCTGTTTATCTGCATGCCCACCATCCCGATATCCTGCGTTTTCTGGATACCAAACGTGAAAATGCCGACGAGAAAATCCGCATCAAGACGCTGTCGCTGGGCGTGGTGATCCCGGATGTCACTTTCCAGCTGGCAAAAATGAACCAGCCGATGGCGCTCTTTTCCCCTTATGACGTTGAGCGCCTGTACGGCCTGCCCTTTGCGGATATCAGCATCAGCGAAAAGTATGATGAGCTACTGGCCGATGAGCGTGTTCGCCGGACCTTTATTAATCCGCGCGAGTTTTTCCAGACGCTGGCCGAAATTCAGTTTGAGTCCGGCTATCCCTACATCATGTTTGAGGATACGGTTAACCGCGCCAACCCGATCGATGGGCGTATCAATATGAGCAACCTGTGCTCCGAAATTTTGCAGGTCAACACGCCCTCTGAGTATCACGAGGATCTCAGCTATCGCCGCGTTGGCAAAGATATCTCCTGCAATCTTGGATCGCTGAATATCGCCCACACCATGGATTCACCCGATGTTGCCCGCACCGTGGAGATTGCCGTGCGTGGCCTGACCGCCGTGTCGGATCAAAGCCAGATTGATGCGGTACCTTCGGTAGCTGAAGGTAATGCGCAGTCACACGCCATCGGCCTCGGGCAGATGAACCTGCACGGCTATCTGGCGCGCGAAGGCATTCAATACGGATCGGAAGCGGCCCTCGACTTCACCAATCTTTATTTCTACACCATCACTTATCATGCGCTGCGCACCTCTAACCTGATTGCGCGCGAACGCAAGTCCCGCTTCGCCGGTTTTGAAAAATCGCGCTATGCCAGCGGTGACTATTTTACGCAGTATGTGGAACAACGCTGGGCGCCCCGTACGGCAGAAGCGGCCGCGCTCTTTGCGCGGTCGGGCATCACGTTGCCCAGCCAGGCGCAGTGGCGTCAGCTGCGGGAGGATGTGATGGCATACGGTATCTACAACCAGAATTTGCAGGCGATTCCGCCAACGGGCTCGATCTCGTATATCAATCATGCGACGTCCAGTATTCATCCCATCGTTTCGCCCATTGAGATCCGTAAAGAGGGCAAAACAGGGCGCGTCTACTATCCGGCTCCCTTTATGAATAATGAAAATCGGGCTTTTTACCGCGATGCGTATGACATCGGGCCGGAGGCCATTATCGACACTTACGCCGAAGCGACCCGCCATGTGGATCAGGGGCTGTCGCTGACGCTGTTCTTCCGGGATACCGCCACCACGCGTGACATTAATAAGGCACAGATTTACGCCTGGAAGAAAGGCATCAAAACGCTCTATTACATCCGCCTGCGCCAGATGGCTCTGACAGGGACGGAAGTTGAAGGCTGCGTCTCCTGCTCGCTCTGACGCATTATCCTGAAGGGCAAAAAAGCCCCGGTAAAGAAGATCATTATGAAATTACAGCGTATACAAGCGATTAACTGGAACCAGATTGAAGATGAGAAAGATCTTGAGGTCTGGAACCGTCTTACCGCAAATTTCTGGCTGCCGGAAAAGGTGCCGCTCTCTAACGACCTTCCCGCCTGGCACAGCCTGAGTGAAGAAGAGCAGCGTCTCACTATCCGCGTATTCACCGGCCTGACGCTGCTGGACACCATTCAGAATACCGTGGGCGCACCGGCGCTGATGGCTGATGCCGTGACGCCGCATGAAGAGGCGGTGATGTCCAATATCAGCTTTATGGAAGCCGTTCATGCCCGCTCCTACAGCTCAATTTTCTCCACGCTGTGTCACACCACTGACGTGGATGCGGCCTATGCCTGGAGCGAGGAGAACGCGCCGCTTCAGCGTAAAGCCGGGATTGTGCTGGCGCATTATCATCATGACGATCCGCTGAAGAAGAAAATTGCCAGCGTCTTCCTGGAGTCTTTCCTTTTTTATTCCGGCTTTTACCTGCCGATGTACTGGTCCAGCCGGGGCAAACTGACCAATACCGCCGATCTTATCCGGCTTATCATCAAAGATGAGGCCGTACACGGTTACTACATCGGCTATAAGTATCAACGGAGCCTGGAGCAGGCGTCTCAGGCGCGGAAAGAGGAGCTGCAACAGTTTGCCATCGGGCTTTTGCTGGAACTGTATGAGAATGAGCTGGCCTATACTGCGGCACTTTATGATGGTGTTGGCTGGACGGAAGAGGTGACAAAGTTCCTGCATTATAATGCCAACAAGGCGCTGATGAATCTCGGCTATGAGGCGCTGTTCCCGGCAGAGTTGACCAATGTGAATCCCGCTATTCTGGCAGCCCTGTCGCCCAATGCCGACGAAAATCACGATTTCTTCTCCGGTTCCGGCTCCTCCTACGTGATGGGGAAAGCGGTGGTGACTGAAGACGAAGACTGGAATTTCTGAAGTTTATTTCGGGGGCTGATCGTTTCAGCCCTTTCATTTTTGCTTAAGGATTATTCCAGCTTGAGCCACCGTTTCTGCAAAAAAATATCCGGTTAACAGGCGAGATTTATATCAGGCTAACAGGACGGCAATCTGTCCGCACAAAATTCCATTTCCGTTCGTTTCATCCCAAAATTACCGCGAAATAGCAGATTTTTTTTCATCATAAAAATTCGCCAGAATCCCTTATCCCGCCTGGAATTTCCGGGACGTCCGTCTCAGCCAGTTTTTCAAGAATCTTCTTAAAGGGTTGTCTCAGATTCTGAGTGTGCTAGTGTATTGACCGTTAATATTAAACTAGGGCAAGCCAGAAATATAAGATAATTAACTAACCAGGAAAGTAATTAATGCATGGCCATTAAATTAGAAGTAAAGAATTTATATAAATTATTTGGGGAAAATCCCGACCGTGCCTTTAAGCACATTGAAAAAGGAATAACGAAGGAAGCGCTTCTGGAGAAAACTGGTCTTTCTCTCGGGGTGAAAGATGCCAGTCTGGCCATTGAAGAAGGCGAGATATTTGTGATCATGGGCCTTTCCGGCTCCGGTAAGTCCACCATGGTTCGCCTTCTCAATCGTCTGATAGAACCCACCCGCGGTCAGGTCATCATTGATGGCGTCGATATTGCCAAAATATCGGACAGTGAACTGCGCGAGGTGCGGCGAAATAAAATCAGTATGGTATTTCAATCCTTCGCATTAATGCCACACATGACGGTCCTGAATAATGCCGCATTTGGGATGGAATTAGCCGGCATTCCTCAGCAGGAACGGCAGGAAAAAGCGCTGGAAGCGTTACGTCAGGTTGGCCTGGATAATTATGCCCACGCCTACCCGGATGAATTATCCGGCGGCATGCGTCAGCGCGTTGGATTAGCCCGTGCTCTGGCGATTAATCCAGATATATTATTGATGGATGAAGCCTTCTCAGCACTTGATCCTTTGATCCGCACCGAAATGCAGGATGAACTGGTCAAGCTCCAGTCCCGCCACCAGCGCACCATTGTCTTTATTTCTCACGATCTCGATGAAGCGATGCGCATTGGCGATCGCATTGCCATTATGCAGGGCGGTGAAGTTATTCAGGTCGGCACGCCGGATGAAATTCTGAATAATCCTGCCAATGATTACGTGCGAACCTTCTTCCGCGGCGTGGATATCAGTCATGTCTTTAGCGCGAAGGATATTGCCCGACGCGGCGCCGGTGCGCTGATGCACCGCTCTCCCGGCTTCGGCCCACGCACGGCAATCAAACTTTTGCAGGACCAGGACCGCGAATTTGGCTACGTGCTGGATAAACAGCAATTTATTGGTGTGGTCTCTACCGATTCGCTGAAAGCCGCGCTGGCGGCCGGTGAAAGCCTTGACCAGGCGATGCTCCCGACGCCTGCCGCCGTGGACGGTGATATCTCGCTTAACGATTTGTTATCGCATGTCGCTCAGGCTCCCTGCGCAGTGCCGGTCGTTGGCGAGAATAACCAGTACATCGGCATTATTTCAAAAGGCACGTTACTTCAGGCATTAGATCGTGAGGGAGCAACCAATGAGTAAACAGACAATCGATCCATGGGCGGCGGCCTCTGCACAGCCTGCCGATAGCACTCCCGCCGCTGAAGTGGTGCATCCCGCTGCCGACGGTGTCCAGTCAGCAGCCAGCAGCGATCCCTGGTCAACGGGCTCGGCAACACCCGCCGATACGGCGCCTGCCGGTGGCGATGCTGCCAACGCCTGGGGCACCCCGTCAGGAGGGCATGATGCGGCAGCCAGCGGTAGCGACTGGCTAAACAGCGCACCAGCGCCGCAGGTTGAGCATTTTAATCTCCTCGACCCTTTCCATAAGACGCTGATTCCACTGGATAGCTGGGTGACCACCGGTATTGACTGGATTGTTACCCATTTCCGTCCGGTGTTTCAGGGGATCCGCGTACCGGTCGATTATATTCTCAGCGCATTTCAGCAGATGCTGTTGGGGATGCCCGCTCCGGTGGCGATAATCCTTTTTGCGCTGATCGCCTGGCAGCTTTCCAGCCTGAGCATGGGCATCGCCACGCTGGTTTCGCTGGTTATTATCGGCGCGATCGGCGCCTGGTCACAGGCAATGGTGACGCTGGCGTTAGTGCTAACCGCGCTGCTCTTCTGCATTATTATCGGGCTGCCGCTTGGCATCTGGCTGGCGCGCAGCGAAAGAGCGGCCAAATTTATTCGTCCGCTGCTGGATGCCATGCAGACCACGCCCGCCTTCGTCTATCTGGTGCCGATTGTGATGCTGTTCGGTATCGGCAACGTGCCGGGCGTGGTGGTTACCATCATTTTTGCCCTGCCGCCGATTGTGCGCCTGACCATCCTCGGAATTAAGCAGGTGCCTGCCGATCTGATTGAGGCAGCGGAATCTTTTGGCGCGAATCCGCGTCAGATGCTGTTCAAAGTTCAGCTCCCGCTGGCGATGCCGACCATCATGGCTGGCGTGAACCAGACCCTGATGCTGGCGCTTTCCATGGTCGTGATCGCTTCCATGATCGCCGTCGGCGGGCTGGGGCAGATGGTTCTGCGTGGCATCGGCCGTCTGGATATGGGACTGGCGACCGTGGGCGGCGTGGGCATCGTGATTCTGGCAATCATTCTGGATCGCCTGACGCAGTCGCTCGGTCGTGACAGCCGCAGCCGCGGCAGCCGTCGCTGGTACGCCAGCGGCCCGCTGGGCCTGGTCACCCGTCCGTTTATCAAGTAACCCTTCTGGCGGTGCGTGCCCTGCGCGCGCTGCCCGCTTCGCACGCAAGATAAATCACAATAAGGATTCACTATGCGCAAGACAGCACTTTTAGCCGCCGCGTTCACCACGCTGGTCGCCACTCAGGTTTCCGCAGCCGATCTACCAGGTAAAGGGATTACCGTTAAGCCGGTGCAGAGCACCATTTCTGAAGAGACCTTCCAGACGCTGCTGGTCAGCCGTGCGCTGGAAAAACTGGGCTATACCGTTCAGGAGCCAGGCGAAGTGGATTATAACGTGGCCTATACCACCATCGCTGCGGGCGATGCCACGTTCATCGCCACAAACTGGCGGCCTCTCCACGACGATATGTATAAAGCGGCCGGCGGCGATGATAAATTTTACCGCGAAGGTACCTACGTGACAGGCGCCGCTCAGGGTTACCTGATTGATAAAAAAACGGCGGAAAAGTATCACATCAAAAGTATCGATCAGCTGAAAGATCCGAAACTGGCGAAGCTGTTTGATACCAACGGTGACGGGAAAGCCGACCTGACGGGCTGTACACCAGGCTGGGGCTGTGAGGCGGTGATTAATCATCAGATCAAAGCCTTTGATCTGGGCGACAGCGTGGAGCATAACCAGGGGAACTACTCGGCCATGATCGCCGATACCATTTCCCGCTTCAAAGCCGGTAAGCCCATTTTCTATTACACCTGGACGCCGTACTGGGTGAGTGATGTGCTTGTTCCGGGCCGTGATACCGTCTGGCTGCAGGTACCGTTCTCTTCAATGCCGGGCGAACAGAAAGAGGTGGATACCAAGCTGCCTAACGGCGCTAATTATGGCTTCCCGGTAAACACCATGCATATCGTCGCCAATAAAGCCTGGGCGGAGAAAAACCCGGCGGCGGCAAAACTGTTTGCAGAGATGAAACTGCCGCTGGCGGATATCAATGCACAGAACTCACGTATGCATGAAGGTCAGTCTTCTGAGGCCGAGATCAAGGCTCACGTTGATGGCTGGATCAAAGCACACCAGGCGCAGTTTGATGGCTGGGTGAAAGAAGCAGCAGCGGCGGCTAAGTAAACAGCCGTTGAATCGCCGGGGACAGCAGCGATGTTTCCCCGGTGATTGCGATAACCAGAAGTGCGCGTAAGATGCAAAAGCCGCGCCCCTGAGAGCTGGCTCGCGCCCATGCTGGCACGGAATGCGCTACGCTCGCGCCTGTTTCTCTGCCTCTTCCTTTCTCCGCATTCTGAAGCGCCCGACGGGCGCTTTTTTTGTGCAGGCCAGGAAATTATACTGAGAGCAAAATCGTTTTTTCAGTTACTCTTCTCTTTACATATCCTTACTAACTTACTGAGCGCAATGAAATCCCCCCAGCACAGCCTTAGCCCTGCCCTCGTGGTTTTAATGTCTCTGGCAACCGGTCTTTCCGTCGCCTGTAACTATTACGTTCAGCCTTTGCTCGAAACCGTTGCCCGCACGTTCGGGCTTTCGTTCAATCAGGCCGGTTTTATCGTGACCACGGCGCAGCTGGGCTATGCGGCGGGTTTACTGTTGCTGGTGCCGCTCGGCGATATGCTCGAACGACGGGGCCTTATCGTGACGATGAGCCTGCTTGCTGCTGGCGGGATGGTCATAACCGCGCTCTCCTCCTCGCTGCCCGTGATGCTGTTGGGAACGGTACTGACCGGTCTCTTCTCGGTCGTCGCACAGCTGCTGGTTCCCTTAGCGGCGACGCTGGCCGAGCCGGCAAAGCGCGGAAAAGTGTTGGGCACGGTGATGAGTGGACTGCTGCTCGGGATCCTGCTCGCGCGCACCGTATCAGGATTTCTGGCCGAATTTGGTGGCTGGCGTACCGTTTACTGGGTAGCCAGCGTATTGATGGTGCTGATGGCGCTGGCGCTCTGGCGCTATCTTCCCCGCTATCAACAATCCGTTCCGCTTAATTATGGTCAGTTACTGGGGTCTATTTTTACGCTATTTGTCACCACGCCGCTGCTCAGAATGCGCGCGGTGATCGGCTGCCTTGCGTTTGCCAATTTCAGTATTCTCTGGACGTCAATGGCCTTTCTGCTCGCCTCTCCCCCCTACAGCTATTCTGAATCGCAGATCGGTATGCTGGGCCTGGTTGGTGCAGCGGGCGCGCTGGCTGCGCGTCAGGCAGGCTCGCTGGCCGATAAAGGCAAAGCCAGGCAGACCACGACGTTCGGCCTGATTATTATGCTGGTTTCCTGGCCGGTGACCGCGATGGGCGGTTATTCGCTACCGGCCTTACTTATCGGCATTGTTCTGCTCGATCTGGCGGTGCAGGGCGTGCATATCACCAATCAAAGTGTAATTTACCGGCAGATGCCGGAAGCCCGTAACAGGCTGACCTCCGGCTATATGACCAGCTATTTTATTGGCGGAGCGCTGGGTTCGCTGATATCGGCCAGCGCCTACCAGCATGCAGGCTGGCCAGGCGTCTGTATGGCGGGCGCTATCTTAACTTTACTTAATCTGTTGTGCTGGTGGCGCGGTGCAAAATATGAGTTGCACACACCTTAGCCACTCTGCATGAAGTTGAAAAATTTTCAGAGGCTGCATGCTGTTAAGCATTAACGCACTCTGATAAGGTTAGCCTGCACTTATTCAGGTTGTTTATTTTTTCGCATGAAACTATTAAGACGAAGTGGAAATCAGACTGAGCAAGACCAGACCTTTATCCGCCCTGAGCGGAAATCAGCAGCAGGTTGCGGTCATCGTTGCCCGCCCCCCCGTCTGCCCACCACGCACGGCTTGTTACGCGTTGCGTCTGGTCCTGACCGTATTAATCCGGTTTTCTCTTCCTGCATCCGCGCTTCGTTCCCGTCTTTCGGCATTGGCGTCAGAGGGTTATGCCGTTTATTTCTCACGACCTGACATTTTGTTTTAGCGCTGGCAGGCAGTGGCCTGCCAGTTGGACCTGTTTCGTTGTCCTGCGGCATGCTGTTACTCATGCTGCTTTGTATCCGGGTTATGGAGTGACCTGAAAATTATGGGTGGTGCCCGATGGCGCTGCGCTCAATAGCAGCCCTGAACGGGAAGTTAATTTTTATCACCATCGTTACAATACCCGTTGCAACCTATGAGGTCCCAGATGGAAAGTTCGTTTACTCCCATTGAACAGATGCTGAATTTCCGCGCTAACCGTCAGAAAGATTTTCCTCTGCAGGAGATCATGCTGACCAGGCTCTGTATGCACATGCAGAGCAAGCTGCTGGAAAACCGCAATAAAATGCTGAAAGCTCAGGGGATTAACGAGACGCTGTTTATGGCATTAATTACGCTGGATGCGCAGGAGAACCACAGTATCCAGCCCTCTGAGCTCAGCGCAGCGCTGGGTTCGTCCCGCACGAACGCGACGCGTATCGCCGATGAGCTGGAAAAGCGCGGCTGGATTGAACGTCGTGAAAGCGATAACGATCGTCGCTGTCTGCATCTGCATCTGACGCCAAAGGGCCACGAATTTTTACGGCAGCTGCTGCCGCCTCAGCATCAGAGCCTGCAGCAGCTGTGGTCGGCGCTCAGCGGTGCTGAAAAAAGTCAGCTGGAAGCGATTACGCGTAAGCTGCTGATGCGTCTGGATCATATGGAAGAAGAACAGGCTAACGCTTCCCTTTCGCGACAGGCCGTTCGCCAATAGCATAATGTGCGACAACCGTCTCCTCAGGAATCGCTATTTTAGTTCGCTTAATAAAAACTCATGCCAGCGCTGATCCGCTGGCATTTTAGACTTCAGGCATGGCGGCCATTGGGCGTCATGCCTGCTTGGTATGGAAAACGTGGAGAACACCATGAGTGCAAATGCGGAAACGCAAAGCTCGCCGCAGTCAGCGAATAAAAAGAAAAAACGCAAAGGCGCATTACTTCTCCTTGCTGCGTTGTTCATTCTGATCGGGGTGGCCTGGCTCGTTTACTGGTTTATGGTCTTACGCCACTTTCAGGAAACGGACGACGCCTACGTGGCGGGAAACCAGGTGCAGATTATGGCCCAGGTGCCGGGTAGCGTTAATAAGGTATGGTTTGAAGACACGGATTATGTCAAAAAAGGCGACGTGCTCGTAACGCTGGATAAAACCGATGCGGAGCAGGCCTTTGAGAAAGCGCAGAATGCGCTGGCCACCAGCGTACGTCAGACGCACCAGTTAATTATTAACAACAGGCAGTATCAGGCCACTATTGAACTGCGCAAGACGGCGCTGGCGCAGGCGCAGGCCGATCTGAAACGGCGTGAGCCGCTGGGCGCTGCCAACCTGATTGGTCGTGAAGATCTCCAGCATGCCCGCGATGCGGTTGCCTCCGCCAAAGCGCAGCTTGATGTGGCTGAGCAGCAGCTGAACGCCAATCAGGCGATGATCCTGAATACTTCTCTTGAGAATCAGCCTGCGGTGAAACAGAGCGCCGCCGAATTGCGTGATGCCTGGCTGGCGCTGAAACGCACGGATATTGTCAGCCCGATTGATGGCTTTGTGTCACGGCGCAGCGTGCAGGTTGGTGCTCAGATCTCAACCTCAACGCCGCTGATGGCGATTGTGCCTGCCACTCATCTGTGGGTGGACGCTAACTTCAAAGAGACCCAGCTGGCCGATGTTCGTATCGGACAGCCCGCCACCGTGGTCAGCGATATTTACGGCGACGATATAGTCTATCAGGGGAAAGTGGTCGGGCTTGATATGGGCACAGGCAGCGCTTTCTCGCTGCTGCCAGCGCAGAACGCAACCGGTAACTGGATTAAGGTTGTCCAGCGTCTGCCGGTCCGTATCGAACTTGATCCGAAAGAAGTTGAGAAGCATCCGTTGCGTATCGGTCTGTCAACGCTGGTGAAAATTGATACCAGTAATGTTGAAGGTCCGGTACTGGCAACGCAGGCGCGCAAGACGCCAGCCTATGAAAGTAATGCGCTGATGCTGGATCTGGCTCCGGCTAACCAGCTTATCGCCGACATTATTCGCGCCAATGCGGGCTGAGAAAGCGGGAGACTGTTGTGGCACAAAAACCGCTTGAAGGCGCGCAGCTGGTTCTGATGACCATCGCGCTGTCGCTGGCCACGTTTATGCAGGTGCTGGATTCCACAATCGCTAACGTGGCCATTCCGACCATTGCCGGTAACCTGGGAGCGTCTAATTCCCAGGGAACCTGGGTTATTACCTCGTTCGGCGTGGCTAACGCCATTTCGATCCCGATTACCGGCTGGCTGGCAAAACGCGTCGGTGAAGTGAAGCTGTTCCTCTGGTCAACGGTGGCGTTTGCGGTAGCCTCCTGGCTCTGTGGCATGTCAGACAGCCTCGCGATGCTCATTTTCTTCCGCGTGATTCAGGGCGTGGTGGCGGGTCCGCTGATCCCTCTTTCGCAGAGTTTGCTGCTCAGTAACTTCCCTCCGGCAAAACGCAGTATCGCGCTTTCGCTGTGGGCAATGACGGTGATCGTCGCGCCGATTTGTGGCCCGATTCTGGGCGGCTGGATCAGCGATAACTATCACTGGGGATGGATCTTTTTCATCAACGTGCCGATTGGCGCCGTGGTGGTGATGCTGACCCTGCAAACGCTGCGTAACCGTGAGACGGCTACCGTTATCCGCCCTATCGACACCGTTGGGCTGGTGCTGCTGGTGGTGGGCATAGGCTGTCTGCAAGTGATGCTCGATCGCGGTAAAGAGCTGGACTGGTTCAGCTCACAGGAGATCATTATTCTGACGGTGGTCGCCGTGGTTGCGCTCGTGTTGCTGTTGGTCTGGGAGCTTACGGACGATCACCCGATCGTGGATTTATCGCTCTTTAAATCGCGGAATTTCACCATCGGCTGTCTGTCGATAAGCCTGGCGTACATGCTCTACTTCGGCTCTATTGTGCTGTTGCCGCAGCTTTTACAGGAGGTATACGGCTATACCGCCACCTGGGCCGGACTGGCATCAGCGCCGGTGGGCATCCTGCCGGTGATCCTCTCGCCGATAATTGGTCGCTTCGCCCACCGGCTGGATATGCGCAAGCTGGTCACCTTCAGCTTTATCATGTATGCCGTCTGCTTCTACTGGCGTGCCTACACGTTTGAGCCAGGCATGGACTTCGCCGCAGCGGCCTGGCCGCAGTTTATCCAGGGGTTTGCGGTGGCCTGCTTCTTTATGCCGCTGACCACCATCACGCTGTCGGGACTACCGCCTGAACGGCTGGCGGCGGCGTCCAGCTTATCCAACTTTACGCGTACGCTGGCAGGATCCATCGGCACCTCGATTACCACCACGATGTGGGCAAACAGGGAGTCGTTGCATCACAGCCAGCTCACAGAGTCAGTGAATGCTTACAACATCAATTCGCAGGAGATGTACAGTAAGCTGGAGAGCCTGGGCATGACGCGCGAGCAGGCTTCCGCCTGGATTGCTCAGCAGATCACTAATCAGGGCCTGATCATTTCAGCCAATGAAATCTTCTGGGCTTCCGCTGGAGTGTTTTTGCTTCTGCTGGTACTGATCTGGTTTGCCCGTCCGCCATTTGGCGCAGGTAGCGGTGGCGGCGGCGCGCATTAAATCCGGTGTGCCAGCCCCATAAAAAAACGGCCCTGAAAAGGGCCGTTTTTATCTCATCACTACTCAGGCGTTCTGCCGCCACCACTCTGCCAGCAGAATTCCCGTGGCCACCGACACGTTAAGGCTCTCAACATTGCCTGTGCCGCCGATGGAAACACTCATATCGCCCTGTCCCATCGTGGCATCGGAGAGGCCGTCACGCTCCTGGCCTAATACCAGCACCATTTTTGCCGGCAGTTCTGCCTGAGCCAGCGGCGTTCCCTGATGGCTGGAGGTCGTCACGATGGTGTACCCCGCTTTACGGAACGCGTCCAGTCCGGCAGCAAAGCTTTCGCCGCTGATCGCCTGAACATGTTCAGCTCCGCCTTCTGCCGTACGCACGGCAGCGCCGGACTCAAGCAGAGAAGCATCATCCACCAGCAGACCTTTCACACCGAAGTGTGCGCAGCTACGCATCATGCCGCCCAGGTTATGGGGATTGCCGATCTCTTCCAGCGCCAGTACGCAATCTTTTGTGTCCGCTTTTGCCAGCCATTCGCTGACCGGCATACCGGAACGCTTCTTGATCAGGAAGCAGACGCCACCGTGGTGCTCGGTGCCGGAGGCTTTGATCAGTTCAGCTTCATCCACAACGTGATAAGCCTTGCGGTTAGCCGCCATCCATTTCAGCGCATCACGGAAACGCGGCGTGACTTCCTGGATAAACCAGGCGCGCACGATGCAGTCAGGACGACTCTGGAACAGCGCCTGGCAGGCGTTCTCACCATATACCCGCGTCTCTTCCATCCGCTGACGGCGAATCTGTTCCGGATCGATATAACTTTTTCCGCTGATGCCGCCGTGATCGGGCTTGTTGTCAGCAGTCGCGGAAGGCGCACGGGAAACCGTACGCCACGGCGAGTCACTCGGAAGTGCGTCGCGATCGCGCCCGCCACGCGGCTTGCTTTCAGCGTGACGTGAAGGACGACGACTGTCATCCTGACGAGCGCCACCTTTACCCGTACGGGGGTTGTGCCCGCCTTTCTTACTCTCGTCATCACCGCGGACATACATCACTTTGACTTTACCGCTTTTACCTTTAAATTCGTCGTTCATTTTACCTCCACCTGGCTGAGCGCGAAGCGCGCAGATTACCTGATGTGGCAGCGCTTAGCTATTAACTTCCTCTAAAAGCAAAGATTGTCTGCCCTCGCCGCCAGTCAGGCGCGGCGGCAGAGCCTGCACCTATTATACCCATTGAACAAATCTCTTTGTTGTCCTGCGTAATGACTATCATAATTATCGCTTAATTACTCAGGCTTGCGGTAAGTAAATGCTTACCTTTATTCTTCTCCGAGGTGTTTAAATGAATACGGTTTGTGCATCCTGCCAGGCGACGAATCGCGTCCCGGATGAGCGCGTAAGCGATACCGCAAAATGTGGCCGCTGCGGCAGCGTCCTCTTTGAAGGCGAGGTGATTAATGCTACCTCCGCCACCCTTGATAAATATTTGCAGGACGATCTGCCGGTGGTGATTGATTTCTGGGCCCCCTGGTGTGGCCCGTGCGTTAACTTTGCGCCCGTTTATAAAGAAGTGGCGGCGGAACGAGGCGGCAAAATTCGTTTTCTGAAAGTGAATACCGAAGCGGAACCGGCGTTAAGCACCCGTTTCCGTATCCGTAGTATCCCGACCATTATGATTTTCAAACAGGGTCAGATGGTGGATATGCTCAGCGGCGCTATGCCCAAAGCGCCCTTTAACGAGTGGCTTGACGAAAACCTGTAAGCTTACCGGGCCGGTCGCTGCCGGCCTCTATTGCACTGCCCCGCTTTCCGCTAGAATGGCGTTTTCAACCGATAATCTGCTATGACTGAAAACGCCGTTCTTCGCCTGCGAGCCGAACGTCTGGCCCGCGCCACGCGCCCTTTTCTTGCCCGTGGCAACCGCATTTTGCGCTGTCAGCGCTGCCTGCTTCCCACAAAAAACTGTCTCTGCGCCACGCTAAAAACCGAAACGGCCCGCAGCCGTTTTTGTCTGGTAATGTTCGATACCGAACCGATGAAACCGAGTAATACCGGCAGACTGATCGCTGATATTTTACCGGAGACGCAGGCGTTTGGCTGGTCACGCACCCAGCCCGATCCTTTACTGCTCGACGCCGTAAAAAATCCCGCGCTACAGCCTATGGTAGTGTTTCCGCACTCTTATGCCGATGCGGGCCGCCCCGTGCTAACCTCACCGCCGCGCCACGGCAAACCGCCGCTTTTTATTATGCTTGATGGCACCTGGACCGAAGCGCGCAAGATGTTTCGTAAGAGCCCCTGGCTTGACGCTCTGCCGGTAATGTCTCTGACGCTGACCAGACCATCCAACTATCAGCTTCGCGAGATCCATGCCGAAGGGCAACACTGTACGGCAGAAGTGGCGGCCGAACTGCTGATGCAGGCGGGCGATACCGCGGCAGGCGCCAGGCTTACGCAACATTTTGACCTTTTCCGTCAGCGTTATCTCGCGGGCAAACCGCACTCATCCGTTCAACTGGCCACTGAAGAGAACCGGGACTGACATCATCTCTGCTCATTCTCTGTGGGTTTTAAGCTTCATTGCAGGAAAAGGGCGTGTTCCGTTCATGGCATTGCGGCAGCCTGTCCGGCGGTTTTTTACAGGAAATTAAGTAACTCCGCTTGCCAGGTCAGGTTTATCTCGCTGAAAGCGTTTAGAATCAGTAGCAGATTCCTTCAGGAGCAGGTCATGAGCCAACGTGGATTAGAAGCGCTGTTAAAACCGGGATCGATAGCGGTTATTGGCGCCTCAGTGCGCCCCGGACGGGCGGGTTATCTGATGATGCGCAACCTTCTCGCCGGGAGCTTCAGCGGCGCGGTACTGCCCGTCACGCCGAAATATAAAGCGGTGTGCGGCGTGCTGGCCTGGCCCGATGTCGCCAGCCTGCCCGTTTCACCCGATCTCGCCGTTATCTGTACCCATGCCAGCCGCAATCTGGCTCTCCTGCAGGCGCTGGGCGAGCGCGGCTGTAAGGCCTGTATTATCCTGTCTGCGCCAGAAAGCCAGCTTGCCGCCCTCAGAGAGTGCGCCAGCCAGTGGCAGATCCGCCTGCTCGGCCCGAACAGCCTTGGCCTGCTCGCGCCCTGGCAGGGACTGAACGCCAGCTTTTCACCTGTCCCGATCGTACCGGGTAAGCTGGCCTTTATCTCTCAGTCCGCCGCCGTCTCCAATACCATCCTTGACTGGGCGCAGCAGCGGCAGCTGGGTTTCTCATGGTTTATCGCCCTGGGTGACAGCCTGGATATTGATGCAGATGACCTGCTGGATTTTCTGGCGCGCGATGGCAAAACCAGTGCGATTCTGCTTTATCTGGAACATCTCAGCGACGCGCGCCGGTTTGTCTCCGCAGCCCGTAGCGCCGCCCGTAATAAACCGATACTGGTAATCAAGAGTGGACGAAGCCAGCAGGCGCAGAAACTTCTGAAAACGCATGCCGGCCTGGATGCGGCCTGGGACGCCGCGATACAGCGCGCCGGACTACTGCGCGTTCAGGATACCCATGAGCTTTTTTCCGCTGTTGAAACGCTCAGTCATATGCGCCCTTTACGGGGAGAGCGCCTGATGATAGTCAGCAATGGCGGCGCGCCAGCAGCGCTGGCTCTTGATGCGCTTGAGGCCCGCAACGGCAAGCTCGCCACGTTAAGTGAGGAAGTGCTTATCGATCTCAGCGCAGCACTGCCCGAAGGCATTACCGCTGGTAATCCATTAGATCTCAGAGATGATGCAACGGCAGAACGTTACCTGCAAACCGTGCTTCGCCTGCTCGACAGTCAGGATCTGGATGCGCTGATGATCATTCACTCTCCCAGTGCCGTTGCGCCTGCCACGCCCACCGCGCAAAAGTTGCTAGAGGGAATTAAAGCGCACCCCAGGGCTAAGCAGGTGACGTTACTCAGCAACTGGTGTGGTGAGTTCTCTTCGCAGGAAGCCAGAAGACTGTTCAGCGATGCAGGTATTCCCACTTACCGTACGCCCGAAGGCACCATCACCGCTTTTATGCATATGGTGGAATACCGCCGTAACCAGAAGCAGCTGCGTGAAACGCCCGCGCTGCCTGCGAATCTGACGGCCAACACGGCCGTTGCCCACCGGCTTATCCGCCAGGCGCTTGATGAGGGCGCCACCACGCTGGATACGCACGAGGTGCGGGAGATCCTGCAGGCCTACGGATTGAGCACTTTACCAACATGGATCGCCAGCGACAGCGCGGAAGCGGTCCATATTGCCGGACAGATTGGCTATCCGGTCGCCCTGAAACTGCGATCGCCTGATATTCCCCATAAGTCTGAAGTTCAGGGGGTCATGCTTTACCTGCGTACCGCAGCGGAAGTCCAGCAGGCGGCAGAAGCGATTTTTGATCGCGTCAAATTTGCCTGGCCTCAGGCGAATATTCACGGCTTGCTGGTGCAAAGCATGGCAAACCGCGCCGGTGCTCAGGAGCTGAGAATTGTTGTCGAGCAGGATCCGGTTTTTGGGCCGCTGATTATGCTTGGCGAAGGCGGCATTGAGTGGCAGGCAGATAAACAGGCTGTTGTCGCGCTCCCGCCGTTGAATATGACTCTGGCACGCTATCTGGTCATACAGGCAATTAAAAGCGGCAAAATCCGTGGCCGTAGCGCGCTCCGGCCGCTGGATATTGCTGGCATCAGCCAGGTACTGGTGCAGGTTTCTAACCTCATTGTCGACTGCCCTGAAATTGTGCGGCTGGATATTCATCCGCTGCTCGCCTCGGGCAGTGAATTTTCCCTGCTGGACGTCACTTTGCAGCTGGCTGACTTTCAGGGCGATCCTGAAGCCCGTCTGGCGATCCGCCCTTATCCGCACGCGCTTGAAGAAGCCGTTCAGCTAAAAAATGGCCAGCGCTGCCTGTTCCGCCCCATTCTGCCGGAAGATGAACCGCAGCTGAGAGAGTTTATCGCCCAGGTTACCAAAGAAGATCTCTACTACCGTTACTTCAGTGAGATCAACGAGTTCTCCCATGACGATTTGGCTAACATGACGCAAATCGACTACGATCGGGAAATGGCTTTTGTCGCCGTTCGCCAGCAGGCTGGCAAAGAAGAGATTATCGGCGTGACGAGGGCAATCTCTGATGCGGATAATATCGATGCGGAGTTTTCCGTGCTGGTGCGATCCGATCTTAAAGGCT
Source organism: Pantoea sp. IMH (assembly GCF_000599885.1). Taxonomy (GTDB): domain Bacteria; phylum Pseudomonadota; class Gammaproteobacteria; order Enterobacterales; family Enterobacteriaceae; genus Erwinia. Next base: position 725,635 of record NZ_JFGT01000002.1, read on the forward strand.
TAGGCCTGGGCCGCCGACTGCTGGAAAAGATGATTATTTATACCCGCCAGCACGGCCTTGACCGCCTGAACGGTATTACGATGCCGGGTAACCGGGGAATGATCGCACTGGCCCGCAAGCTCGGATTTGCTGTCGATATCCAGCTTGAAGATGGCATCGTCAGCCTGTCGCTTCCGCTCTCTGCGCCGGTTCGATAATGTCTGGAAACGTAAAACTGGTCCCATCGGCATGAACTAATGGTAATATTAGCGGTTAGGGTGATGATTTCAGGGCAAAAGGCCATTCCATGAACAGAGAAGATACGCATTGTGATGTTGTCCAAATTTAAACGCAATAAACACCAACAGCACCTTGCTCAACTGCCGAAACTGTCTCAGTCGGTTGCTGACTTCACCACGCTCTATTCTCCCGCTGAGTTCCGTGAAACGCTGCTGGAAAAAATCGCGGGAGCAGAACGGCGTATCTGTATTGTCGCCCTTTACCTTGAGAATGATGAGGGTGGCCGCGCTGTTCTCTCTGCGCTTTACGAAGCAAAACGCCGGCGTCCGGCGCTGGATATCACTATTCTCGTCGACTGGCATCGCGCACAGCGCGGGCGTATCGGCGCGGCGCGCGGCGCCACCAATGCAGACTGGTATTGTGAGATGGCAGATCGGGATCCAGAATTAGCCATTCCGGTTTATGGCGTGCCCGTTAATACGCGGGAAGCATTAGGCGTTCTGCATCTCAAAGGCTCTATCGTTGATGATACCCTGCTTTATACCGGGGCCAGCCTCAATGATGTCTATCTTCATCAGCGTGATAAATATCGCTACGATCGCTATCAGCTGATCACCAATCCCACCCTGGCCGATACCTTACTTCGCTGGATCGATAAAAACCTTATCGAGGCGGAAGCTGTCCATCGTCTGGATAAACATGAAAGGCCGAAAAGTCCGGAGATTAAAAATGAAACCCGGCAGTTCCGGCAGGATCTTCGCGGTTTCGATTATGAATTTACGGGCAATGCAGGCAATGAACAGCTCGCCGTCACGCCTCTGGTCGGTCTTGGCAAACGAAGCCTTCTGAATAAAACCATCTTCCACCTGATGCCCTGTGCCGAGGAGAAGCTGACGCTTTGTACGCCCTATTTTAATATGCCCGCCATTCTGGCCCGCAACATTATCTGGCTGCTTCGGCGTGGAAAAGCCGTGGAGATTATCGTCGGCGATAAAACCGCTAATGACTTCTATATTCCGGAAGATCAACCTTTCAAGATTATCGGTGCCCTTCCCTATCTGTATGAAATCAACCTCCGCCGTTTCCTGAGCAGGCTGCAGTATTACGTCACTAATGGACAGCTTACCGTGCGTCTCTGGAAGGATGGTGAGAACAGCTACCATCTGAAAGGGATGTGGGTCGATAATGAGTGGATGTTGATCACCGGCAATAACCTGAACCCACGAGCCTGGCGACTCGATCTTGAGAATGCGATCCTGATCCACGATCCGTTGCAGGAGCTTGCCGATCAAAGTGAGAAAGAGCTGGCGTTGATCCGCGAACATACAACGGTGGTCAGCCATTTCCGTGAGCTAGAAAGCATCGCGGATTATCCGCTGAAGGTGCGTAAACTTATCCGCCGCCTGCGCCGTATCCGTATCGACAGGCTTATCAGCCGTATTCTTTAGTTCGCTTTTTTGTTATTTCAGGCCTGTGATGCTCACAGGCCTTTTTACAGGAAAGATCGATGCGCAAATTTCTGCTTCTCGCCACGCTTTGCTGCACGGGCTGTAGTCACATGGCGGAGGATAAATGGACCGGACAGGATAAAGCCCAGCATTTTATCGCATCGGCTTTTATGGCGGCGTCGGGTAATGCATGGGGAGAACAGCAAGGCTGGCGCGACCGGCACAGCGGCAGTTTTGGCCTGATGTTTGCCATCGGCATCGGCGCAGCGAAAGAGCTTTACGATAGCCGTGAAGCTGGATCGGGCTGGAGCTGGAAAGACCTCAGCTGGGATGTGGCCGGTGCTGCCACCGGCTATGCATTATGGAATTACGGTCAGTAATCAGAGCCGAATTCCTTTCCCTTTAGGGTGCAGCATCAGTGAGACCAGAAAAGCGATCGCTCCCATGGCAGAAACATACCAGAAGAAGCTGGTTTCATTACCCATTCCTTTGAGCAGAAGCGCAACATACTCCGCCGAGCCGCCAAAAAGCGCATTCGCTACCGCATAAGAAAGTCCCACTCCCATCGCTCGCACTTCGGGCGGAAACATCTCTGCTTTTAATATACCGCTGATAGAGGTGTAGAAGCTGGTGATAATCAGTGAGAGCATCACCAGCGCAAAGGCTGTGACTGGGTTGGTTACGCCTTGTAGTATTGTCAGAACCGGTACTGTACAAACCGCTGCTAATCCGCCAAAAATCAGCATGGCACTGCGCCGGCCGATTTTATCTGAAAGCCCGCCGATAATGGGCTGGATGAGCATAAAGACGAAAAGTGCGGCGGTCATCAGGCCACTGGCGGTTTTCGTCTCCATTCCGGCAGTATTAACCAGATACTTCTGCATATAAGTGGTAAAAGTATAAAAGCTCAGCGAGCCACCTGCGGTAAATCCCAGCACCATGATGAAGGCACGGCGATGCTTCCACAGCCCCTTCAGCGAACCGGCATCTTTATGCGCACGCGTTGCCCTGTCAGAGGTTTCGTTCAGAGAACGGCGAAGAAACAGTGCCACTACGGCCAGTACTGCACCGAGGGCAAAAGGGATCCGCCATCCCCAGGCCCTGAGCTCACTCTCTGGGAGGATATGCTGAAGCACGACAACGGTTAGTAACGCCATCAGTTGTCCTCCAATCAGCGTGACATATTGAAAAGAGGCATAGAAGCCTTTTCTCCCTTCTGCTGCCACTTCGCTCATATAGGTGGCGCTGGTGCCATATTCTCCTCCCACTGACAGGCCCTGAAACAAACGGGCCAATAGCAGCAATACCGGTGCCCACATGCCTATGGCGTTATAGCCCGGCAGACAGGCGATAACCAGCGATCCAAAGCACATCTTGCAGACGGAAATCAACATAGACGTTTTACGGCCATGCTTATCTCCAATATAACCGAACAGCCAGCCACCGATTGGGCGCATCAGAAAACCGGCTGCAAAAATGCCGGCGGTTTGGAGCAGTTGAGTGTTTGGATTATCCGAAGGAAAAAAGACGTGGGCAAAATAGAGTGAACAGAATGAATAAACGTAGAAGTCGAACCATTCCACCAGGTTACCTGAGGAGGCCCCTATGATAGCCCTGACTCTTTGTCCCGTGGTGAGCTCAGTGAGCGTATCTTCTGAGTGTTGTAGAGAATCTGTATTTGCCATATCTCCCTCTCGATTTTTTTATAAATTATCGTAATCAGCCGGTTAGCTGAGAGTAACACAGCATATTGCCGTCCAGAAAGAAAGTGATAAGAAAATCTAATGCTTTATTGCCACAACAGTTTTATAAGCATGCTGGAAAGATAAAAGGGATTATTGCTCTGTGCCCGGTCAAACAAGGCATTTCGAACGAACTCTAAGGGACTGAATCGTAGTGTTTTCTGCTGCTGAAAAGTGGCAGAGTAAAAGGAACTGAAGCGACAGCTCAGGATAATGTGCAATAGCAGTCAGTGCCGTGCGGACATATCAGCTGCTTTTACGGACAGCCCGGGTAAGAGCAGCACCTGGCAGACTGAGGTGTTGATAACATAAGCGTATAAAGGTCTTTTCAGGCCGTGCCGGAAGGTTAAGGTAACGGCCGGTGACAACCGGTCAGGATCACGCTCATCCGGCAGGACACATGAAGATAACCGTGACGCAAGGGGCATTTCCGGCGGGTGCTGAGGCTGACAGATGAGAGAACATGAAAAGCACCGTAAAGCTCAACACTGGTCAGAGTCGTTCAAATCCGGTCACTGTTCCTGACCGGAAGGTACGGGAGAAACAGGGCCTGTGTCTGACAGGCACAGCAAGGCCCGGGAGTGGGTGGCATATCGCGGGGTTATCTGGAATAACGCAGGGGCGGCGTCAGACCGGAGACCTGGCGCAGCCGCTTTTTCCCGGCCCTGAAACGCAAAAAACCCTGACCGTCAGGTCAGGGTTATCGCGATTTGATGCCTGGCAGTTCCCTACTCTCGCATGGGGAGACCCCACACTACCATCGGCGCTACGGCGTTTCACTTCTGAGTTCGGCATGGGGTCAGGTGGGACCACCGCGCTACAGCCGCCAGGCAAATTCTTTTCGTGCCGTCCTGTGTCTTTTGCTTTCTGGCCGCGTTGCCACAAAACAAAATCCCACGGACCTCAGTCCGCAGAACGTCACTTTATTCTTTATCCGGTACAGGCTGAAAATTGTCTGCGTCTCTCATAACGCTCACCAGAACGCTTCTGGTGTTGTAAGGTTAAGCCTCACGGGTCATTAGTACCGGTTAGCTCAACGCATCGCTGCGCTTACACACCCGGCCTATCAACGTCGTCGTCTTCAACGTCCCTTCAGGAGACTTATAGTCTCAGGGAAGATTCATCTCGAGGCAAGTTTCGCGCTTAGATGCTTTCAGCGCTTATCTCTTCCGCACTTAGCTACCGGGCAATGCCATTGGCATGACAACCCGAACACCAGTGGTGCGTTCACTCCGGTCCTCTCGTACTAGGAGCAACCCCTCTCAATCTTCCAGCGCCCACGGCAGATAGGGACCGAACTGTCTCACGACGTTCTAAACCCAGCTCGCGTACCACTTTAAACGGCGAACAGCCGTACCCTTGGGACCTACTTCAGCCCCAGGATGTGATGAGCCGACATCGAGGTGCCAAACACCGCCGTCGATATGAACTCTTGGGCGGTATCAGCCTGTTATCCCCGGAGTACCTTTTATCCGTTGAGCGATGGCCCTTCCATTCAGAACCACCGGATCACTATGACCTGCTTTCGCACCTGCTCGAGCCGTCACTCTCGCAGTCAAGCCAGCTTATGCCATTGCACTAACCTCACGATGTCCGACCGTGATTAGCTGACCTTCGTGCTCCTCCGTTACTCTTTAGGAGGAGACCGCCCCAGTCAAACTACCCACCAGACACTGTCCCCACGCCGGATTACGGCGCCAGGTTAGAACATCAAACGTTAAAGGGTGGTATTTCAAGGTTGGCTCCACGCAGACTGGCGTCCACGCTTCAAAGCCTCCCACCTATCCTACACATCAAGGCTCAATGTTCAGTGTCAAGCTGTAGTAAAGGTTCACGGGGTCTTTCCGTCTTGCCGCGGGTACACTGCATCTTCACAGCGAGTTCAATTTCACTGAGTCTCGGGTGGAGACAGCCTGGCCATCATTACGCCATTCGTGCAGGTCGGAACTTACCCGACAAGGAATTTCGCTACCTTAGGACCGTTATAGTTACGGCCGCCGTTTACCGGGGCTTCGATCAGGAGCTTCTCTTGCGATAACCCCATCAATTAACCTTCCGGCACCGGGCAGGCGTCACACCGTATACGTCCACTTTCGTGTTTGCACAGTGCTGTGTTTTTAATAAACAGTTGCAGCCAGCTGGTATCTTCGACTGGCTTCAGCTCCGGGAGCAAGTCCCTTCACCTACGCGCCAGCGTGCCTTCTCCCGAAGTTACGGCACCATTTTGCCTAGTTCCTTCACCCGAGTTCTCTCAAGCGCCTTGGTATTCTCTACCTGACCACCTGTGTCGGTTTGGGGTACGATTTCGTGTTACCTGATGCTTAGAGGCTTTTCCTGGAAGCAGGGCATTTGTTGCTTCATCACCGTGGTGACTCGTCATCACGCCTCAGCCTTAAGTGTTCCGGATTTGCCTGGAACACAAGCCTACACGCTTAAACCGGGACAACCGTCGCCCGGCCAACATAGCCTTCTCCGTCCCCCCTTCGCAGTAACACCAAGTACAGGAATATTAACCTGTTTCCCATCGACTACGCCTTTCGGCCTCGCCTTAGGGGTCGACTCACCCTGCCCCGATTAACGTTGGACAGGAACCCTTGGTCTTCCGGCGAGCGGGCTTTTCACCCGCTTTATCGTTACTCATGTCAGCATTCGCACTTCTGATACCTCCAGCAGACCTCACAGTCCACCTTCGACGGCTTACAGAACGCTCCCCTACCCAACAACACATAAGTGTCGCTGCCGCAGCTTCGGTGCATGGTTTAGCCCCGTTACATCTTCCGCGCAGGCCGACTCGACCAGTGAGCTATTACGCTTTCTTTAAATGATGGCTGCTTCTAAGCCAACATCCTGGCTGTCTGTGCCTTCCCACATCGTTTCCCACTTAACCATGACTTTGGGACCTTAGCTGGCGGTCTGGGTTGTTTCCCTCTTCACGACGGACGTTAGCACCCGCCGTGTGTCTCCCGTGATAACATTCTCCGGTATTCGCAGTTTGCATCGGGTTGGTAAGCCGGGATGGCCCCCTAGCCGAAACAGTGCTCTACCCCCGGAGATGAGTTCACGAGGCGCTACCTAAATAGCTTTCGGGGAGAACCAGCTATCTCCCGGTTTGATTGGCCTTTCACCCCCAGCCACAAGTCATCCGCTAATTTTTCAACATTAGTCGGTTCGGTCCTCCAGTTAGTGTTACCCAACCTTCAACCTGCCCATGGCTAGATCACCGGGTTTCGGGTCTATACCCTGCAACTTAACGCCCAGTTAAGACTCGGTTTCCCTGCGGCTCCCCTATACGGTTAACCTTGCTACAGAATATAAGTCGCTGACCCATTATACAAAAGGTACGCAGTCACCCCATAAAAGAGGCTCCCACTGCTTGTACGTACACGGTTTCAGGTTCTGTTTCACTCCCCTCGCCGGGGTTCTTTTCGCCTTTCCCTCACGGTACTGGTTCACTATCGGTCAGTCAGGAGTATTTAGCCTTGGAGGATGGTCCCCCCATATTCAGACAGGATATCACGTGTCCCGCCCTACTCATCGAACTCACAGTAAGCACATCTTCGTGTACGGGAGTATCACCCTGTACCCTGCGACTTTCCAGACGCTTCCACTGATGCACAAACTGATTCAGGTTCTGGGCTGTTCCCCGTTCGCTCGCCGCTACTGGGGGAATCTCGGTTGATTTCTTTTCCTCTGGGTACTTAGATGTTTCAGTTCCCCAGGTTCGCCTCGCAACACTATGTATTCATGTTGCGATGATGCATAAATGCACCGGGTTTCCCCATTCGGGTATCGTCGGTTGTTGCGGTTCATATCACCTTACCGACGCTTATCGCAGATTAGCACGCCCTTCATCGCCTCTGACTGCCAGGGCATCCACCGTGTACGCTTAGTCACTTAACCTCACAACCCACAAGCGTCCCGCAGGATACTGTGTGCTGTAAGCATTTGAGAGACTCGAACACACCGGTCTGTTTATCCTTATTACGGAGGATAAACGCAGTGTGTCGTTTCAATTTTCAGCTTGTTCCGGATTGTTAAAGAGCAAATATCTCAGACATGGCTCGTAAGCCAGTTTTGAGATATTTCGTGGAGACACCTTTCACCTGTCACCAAGCAAGTGGCGTCCCCTAGGGGATTCGAACCCCTGTTGCCGCCGTGAAAGGGCGGAGTCCTAACCGCTAGACGAAGGGGACACAGAAGTGTCACGACTTCGCAGCCGTCTTGCTCTAACGTTTCTATCAGACAATCTGTTGTGGACACTACGCGGGAAAGTATCTTCAGGTAAGGAGGTGATCCAACCGCAGGTTCCCCTACGGTTACCTTGTTACGACTTCACCCCAGTCATGAATCACAAAGTGGTAAGCGCCCTCCCGAAGGTTAAGCTACCTACTTCTTTTGCAACCCACTCCCATGGTGTGACGGGCGGTGTGTACAAGGCCCGGGAACGTATTCACCGTGGCATTCTGATCCACGATTACTAGCGATTCCGACTTCACGGAGTCGAGTTGCAGACTCCGATCCGGACTACGACGCACTTTGTGAGGTCCGCTTGCTCTCGCGAGGTCGCTTCTCTTTGTATGCGCCATTGTAGCACGTGTGTAGCCCTACTCGTAAGGGCCATGATGACTTGACGTCATCCCCACCTTCCTCCGGTTTATCACCGGCAGTCTCCTTTGAGTTCCCGACCGAATCGCTGGCAACAAAGGATAAGGGTTGCGCTCGTTGCGGGACTTAACCCAACATTTCACAACACGAGCTGACGACAGCCATGCAGCACCTGTCTCACGGTTCCCGAAGGCACTAAAGCATCTCTGCTAAATTCCGTGGATGTCAAGAGTAGGTAAGGTTCTTCGCGTTGCATCGAATTAAACCACATGCTCCACCGCTTGTGCGGGCCCCCGTCAATTCATTTGAGTTTTAACCTTGCGGCCGTACTCCCCAGGCGGTCGACTTAACGCGTTAGCTCCGGAAGCCACTCCTCAGGGGAACAGCCTCCAAGTCGACATCGTTTACGGCGTGGACTACCAGGGTATCTAATCCTGTTTGCTCCCCACGCTTTCGCACCTGAGCGTCAGTCTTTGTCCAGGGGGCCGCCTTCGCCACCGGTATTCCTCCAGATCTCTACGCATTTCACCGCTACACCTGGAATTCTACCCCCCTCTACAAGACTCTAGCCTGCCAGTTTCAAATGCAGTTCCCAGGTTAAGCCCGGGGATTTCACATCTGACTTGACAGACCGCCTGCGTGCGCTTTACGCCCAGTAATTCCGATTAACGCTTGCACCCTCCGTATTACCGCGGCTGCTGGCACGGAGTTAGCCGGTGCTTCTTCTGCGGGTAACGTCAATCGGTAAGGTTATTAACCTCACCGCCTTCCTCCCCGCTGAAAGTACTTTACAACCCGAAGGCCTTCTTCATACACGCGGCATGGCTGCATCAGGCTTGCGCCCATTGTGCAATATTCCCCACTGCTGCCTCCCGTAGGAGTCTGGACCGTGTCTCAGTTCCAGTGTGGCTGGTCATCCTCTCAGACCAGCTAGGGATCGTTGCCTAGGTGAGCCATTACCCCACCTACTAGCTAATCCCATCTGGGCACATCCGATAGCGTGAGGCCCGAAGGTCCCCCACTTTGCTCTTGCGAGGTTATGCGGTATTAGCTACCGTTTCCAGTAGTTATCCCCCTCTATCGGGCAGTTTCCCAGACATTACTCACCCGTCCGCCACTCGTCACCCAAGGAGCAAGCTCCTCTGTGCTACCGTCCGACTTGCATGTGTTAGGCCTGCCGCCAGCGTTCAATCTGAGCCATGATCAAACTCTTCAATTAAAAGCTTGATTTGCTTAAACACGTTAAGCGATGCTCAAGTGTAAAACACTCATAATGAATTTCATTATGTGTTCACTCTTAAGACTTGATATTTTTTGCGTCCGGAGACGCTGATATCAATCCTGCGAGTGCCCACACAGATTGTCTGATAAATTGTTAAAGAGCGTTGCGGTAAGCGCCTTGGCGACTTACTGCGAGGTGGCGTATAATACGCTTTCCTCCTTCAGAGTCAACCTCTTTTTCAGAAGTTTTTCTCCGGCGGCTCAGCTTCCTGAACCTCCTGAGCCGCCGGCCTGTAAGCCGTTGTGCCGTCTCAGTGGTTGCGCATTATAGGGAGTTTCCGTCAGCTGACAAGGTTTAATCATCAAAAAAGTTTCAACCGCTTAATTTTTAAACCAGTGGCTGTATAAACGACATTTTACGCCTGGTTAATAAACAAAAATGGGCCCGAAGGCCCATTTTCTTACAAAACTGCGCTTACTGATGCGCAGTGATATTGCCATCCTCAACATCCATTTCAATTGGTTTACCGGGCACAAGCGCTCCAGAAAGGATTTGCTGCGCCAGCGGGTTTTCAATCTGCTGCTGAATTGCCCGTTTCAACGGCCTTGCTCCATAGACCGGGTCGTAACCATTTTTACCAAGCAGCTGTAACGCAGCGTCCGAAATATGCAGCTGGTAGCCGCGATCTTCCAGACGATCGTACAACCGTTGCAGCTGGATTTTGGCGATCGAAGCAATATGCTGTTCGCCCAATGGATGGAATACCACCAGCTCATCAATACGGTTAATAAACTCAGGGCGGAAATGCTGCCCTACCACAGTCATGACAACTTCTTTCATTTCCGCATAGCTGAGCGCGCCGAAACGTTCCTGAATCAGATCCGACCCCAGGTTAGATGTCATGATTACTACCGTATTACGGAAATCAACGGTTCTGCCCTGTCCATCAGTCAGTCGTCCATCATCCAGCACCTGCAGCAGGATATTGAACACATCGGGATGCGCCTTTTCGACTTCATCCAGCAATATCACTGAGTATGGCCGGCGACGAACAGCCTCTGTCAGATAGCCGCCTTCTTCATAACCGACATAGCCGGGAGGCGCACCAACAAGACGCGACACCGAATGTTTCTCCATAAACTCGGACATATCGAGCCGGACCATGGCATCGTCACTGTCGAACATAAAGTTCGCCAGCGCCTTACAGAGCTCGGTTTTACCGACCCCCGTTGGCCCCAGAAACAGAAACGACCCAATTGGCCGGTTCGGATCCGCAAGTCCTGCACGGCTACGGCGAATCGCGTTTGACACGGCTTCTACCGATTCATCCTGACCGATAACGCGCTGATGCAGTTCCTGCTCCATTCGCAACAGCTTATCCCGCTCACCTTCCATCATGCGATCGACAGGAATCCCCGTCCAGCGGGCCAGCACATCAGCAATTTCCACATCAGTTACCCGGTTACGCAGCAGCCGCATGGTTTTGCCTTCTGACTGCGTTGCCAGCGCGAGCTGTTTTTCCAGCTCTGGAATGCGTCCGTACTGAAGTTCAGACATCTGCGCCAGATCGCCTGAACGACGCGCCTGCTCCATTGCAAGTTTCGCCTGCTCCAGCTCTGCTTTTATCGTCTGCGTTCCAGAGAGCGAGGCTTTTTCTGCTTTCCACTCCTCTTCCAGCTCAGAATATTCACGCTCTTTCTGACCCAGTTCTTCTTCCAGCATATCGAGACGTTTGATGCTGGCGTCATCAGCTTCTTTTTTCAGCGCCTGCTGCTCCAGCTTCAGCTGAATGATACGGCGTTCAAGGCGATCGAGTGACTCGGGTTTAGAGTCTATCTGCATACGAATGCTTGATGCCGCTTCGTCAATCAGGTCAATTGCTTTGTCTGGCAGCTGACGGTCAGCAATATAGCGATGCGATAAGGTCGCCGCCGCAACGATAGCCGGATCGGTAATCTGCACATGGTGGTGCAGTTCATAGCGCTCTTTCAGACCGCGAAGGATCGCAATAGTGTCTTCCACACTCGGTTCAGCCACATAGACTTTCTGGAAGCGGCGCTCAAGCGCAGCATCTTTTTCAATATACTGCCGATACTCATCAAGCGTGGTGGCACCAACGCAATGCAGCTCACCCCGCGCCAGCGCTGGTTTCAGCATATTGCCGGCATCCATGGCGCCATCGGCTTTACCTGCCCCAACCATGGTGTGCAGCTCGTCAATAAACAGAATGACATTCCCTTCCTGTTTCGACAGATCGTTGAGTACGCCTTTCAACCGCTCTTCAAACTCACCGCGATATTTCGCGCCCGCCACCAGCGAGCCCATATCCAGAGCCAGTACCCGACGCCCTTTCAGCCCTTCCGGCACCTCACCATTAATGATTCGCTGCGCCAGCCCTTCGACAATGGCCGTTTTACCTACCCCTGGCTCACCAATCAGCACAGGATTGTTTTTTGTCCTGCGCTGCAAAACCTGGATGGTACGGCGGATCTCTTCATCACGGCCAATAACCGGATCAAGTTTCCCTTGCTCAGCGCGTTCGGTCAGATCAATGGTGTATTTCTTTAAAGCCTGGCGTTGATCTTCCGCCCCCTGGTCGTTCACGGTTTCTCCTCCACGCATCTGGTCAATCGCCTTAGTCAGCTTTTCACTGGTCGCCCCGGCAGACTTCAGTAAGTCGGCTAGCGAGCCACGAGATTCAAGCGCGGCGAGCACAAAGAGTTCAGATGAGATGAAATTGTCGGCGCGCTTCTGCGCCAGTTTGTCGCACAGATTAAGTACCCGCACGAGATCGGCTGAAGGCTGGACGTCGCCGTCGGTGCCTTCCACCTGAGGCAAACGACTGATAGCCTGCTCCACGGCAGTACGAAGAGCGGCCACATCGACGCCAGCAGTCGTCAGTAAAGGACGCACGGATCCGCCTTCCTGATTGAGCAGTGCGCTCATCAGATGCAGAGGTTCTATAAATTGATTGTCGCGTCCCAGTGCGGAAGACTGGGCATCGGCGAGAGCAAGCTGGAATTTGTTAGTAAGACGATCCAGACGCATAATTCCCCCTTTCAGGTCAAATTGCTACTGGAGATTAAATGAGGTCATCCCTCAAATTTTCAAGTTAAATGACCCGAAATAGTTGGCGAAATATACATCAGCCTGGATCGTCTTATGCCGCTAGGTTATCTCAGCCAGATTAAACTTGCCATACGCCCTGTTGCAGGTTCGCGCCGATAAGAAAAAAATTGCTCTGGTTCAGAATAGGTGCATAGCCCGCCACCCGTGATATGGCGCAGGCCTTGCCGCCTCAGACGCCCTTTCGCCAGCTGCCAGATATCGGCAAAATATTTATCGCCAACGGGGCGGAAAGCGACATAATCATCTGGATCTACAGCCAGAAACGCTTCTCTGACTTCGGGCCCCACTTCAAAAGCAGCGGGTCCAATAGCAGGACCCAGCCAGGCGACAACGTCTTCCGGGGGAGAAATAAAGGCATCAAGCGTGGCTTCAAGAACGCCAGCGCATAATCCACGCCAACCGGCATGCGCCGCAGCCACCTCCTTACCATCACGCGAAGCAAACAGCACTGGCAAACAGTCAGCCGTCATAACGGCACAGACCACGCCCCGTTGCCGGGTATAAGCAGCATCGGCCCGCAGAGAGTGTGGCGTTGTGGCCGTCAGCTGAAGCACGTCAGTGCCATGAACCTGATCCAGCCAGACGGGCTGAGAAGGCATACCAGCCCGCACAGCCAGATGCTCGCGATTCGCCTGTACACTTTCTGGCGCATCCCCGACATGCGCCCCAAGATTCAGCGAATCCCATGGCGCATGGCTGAATCCACCCCGGCGCGTGGTGGAACAGGCCGCCACGCCAACCGGAACCGTCCACGACGGCGTGATAAGGTGCATTACCAGTCCATCTGTTCTTTAAACTCTTCCGTATCCACTTTCAGGGCATTGATCAAATCAACCATATCCTGAGGTAACGGCGCATGCCATTCCATTTCAATACCGGTAATGGGGTGGTAAAGGCGCAGCATGGTCGCATGCAGGGCCTGACGATCAAACTTACGCAAGGTATTAATGAAAGCCTCTGAAGCGCCCTTAGGCGGACGTGGACGGCCACCATAAAGCTGATCGCCCACCAGCGGATGAGCAATATGAGACATATGCACACGGATCTGATGGGTGCGACCGGTTTCAAGGCGCAGGCGCAAACGCGTATGGGCGCGGAAATGCTCCATAATACGGTAGTGCGTGGTCGCCGGTTTTCCCATCGGGTGAACGGCCATATGCGTACGCTTAGTGGAGTGGCGGCTAATAGGTTCATCTACCGTGCCACCCGCCGTCATCCGGCCAATGGCGACAGCTTCATATTCACGCGTGATTTCCCGCAATTGCAGGGATTCCACCAGGTGAGTCTGAGCGGGAACGGTTTTAGCGACCACCATCAGGCCCGTGGTGTCTTTATCCAGGCGGTGTACAATCCCGGCCCTGGGCACATCGGCAATGGCAGGAAAATGATGCAAAAGCGCATTCAGCACCGTACCATCAGGATTGCCGGCACCAGGATGCACGACCAAATCTCGCGGTTTGTTGATGACCAGAATATCGTCATCTTCATAAACAATCGTCAGAGGAATATCCTGCGCTTCCCAGCGCGCTTCCTCTTCTATTTCTGCATCAATAGCGATTTGTTCGCCACCGAGGACTTTTTCTTTGGGTTTGTCGATGATTACGCCATTAACGCTAGCGCGACGGTCGAGAATCCACTCTTTTATACGGGATCGGGAATAATCAGGGAACAATTCGGCCAAAGCCTGATCTAAGCGTTGTCCGAGTTGCGATTCGGAGACCGTTGCGTTGAGTTTTACTTGTTGTGCCATAAACAGCTTCTTCGTTAACGTTGGGTTTTCACGGCGATGCCGTTTAATATAATGTGCTATTGTACCTGGTCACTATCGGGGGCTATACGGACAGCTTCCTGAATAACACTCTGAGGATAATCAAATCGTCATGACGCGTATGAAATATCTGGTGGCTGCAGCCACGTTGAGCCTGGCATTAGCTGGTTGTTCCGGTTCGAAGGAAGCGGTGCCTGACAACCCCCCTTCTGAGATCTATGCCACAGCCCAGCAAAAACTGCAGGACGGTAACTTTAAAGGAGCAATAACGCAACTGGAAGCGCTTGATAACCGCTACCCGTTCGGACCTTACTCCCAGCAAGTTCAGCTGGACCTGATCTACGCTTACTATAAAAATGCCGATTTGCCGCTGGCACAGGCTGCCATCGACCGCTTCATGCGTCTGAATCCCACTCACCCGAATATTGATTACGTCATTTATATGCGGGGCCTGACGGATATGGCGCTGGATGACAGCGCGTTACAGGGCTTCTTCGGTATCGATCGTTCCGATCGCGATCCGACCCATGCGCGTGCTGCTTTCCAGGACTTCTCTCAGCTGCTGCGCGGTTATCCGAACAGCCAGTACGCCACCGATGCGAGAAAGCGTCTGGTGTACCTGAAAGATCGTCTGGCAAAATATGAACTTGCTGTCGCTCAATTCTACACTAAGCGCGAAGCTTATGTTGCAGTAGTTAATCGCGTTGAGCAAATGATGAAAGACTACCCGGATACGCAGGCGACCCGTACGGCTCTGCCGCTGATGGAAAATGCCTACCGCCAGCTGCAGCTTACTGCACAAGCGGATAAAGTGGCGAAGATCATCGCCACGAATAAGGCTTAAGCACCGACATAAAAAAGGGCAGCGCTGAGCGCTGCCCTTTTTTTAACCAGTTTTACAGCTGTTTGTCATCGCGTTAACTCATCGATCCTGCCCGGCTTTGAGATACTTCTCAACCCCCGAAGCGCTGTTTACCAGACCACCTCACAGAATTTGCAAACCTGACAAAAAGTGACAAAAAAACATGATCTGAAGCACCCTTTTGCCCGCTTTTCAGGGTATGCTGAACCTACATTCGACGGAAATGAGTAGAGGTAAGCACTATGGTTCTCAACATTACCAGCAAGCACATGGAAATCACTCCAGCTATCCGCCAGCATGTCGAAGACCGTCTCGCCAAGCTCGAAAAGTGGCAAACCCACCTGATTAATCCTCACATCGTTCTTTCCAAAGAGCCGAAGGAATTCGTTGCCGATGCGACTATCAACACGCCTAATGGCCCGCTGATTGCCAGCGCGAAACATGATGATATGTACGCCGCTATCAACGAACTGATTAACAAGCTGGAGCGTCAGCTGAACAAGGTTCAGCATAAAGGCGAAGCCCGCCGCGCCAACGCCAGCGTTAAAGACTTCAGTATTGTCGATGAAGAATTATGATGAATACGAACGCGCCTCAGGGCGCGTTTTTTATTGACAGAAAGAAATTAGCGGTTACTTTACTCTCTTCCCCCTTGTGGACATCATCATGAAAAAACGGCTGTTCTTCTTCGCATTCTTTTTTACCTTCCCCTGAACGGGAGGCCATTCGTCGTGTGAAAATGAATACGAAGACGAACAATAAAGCCTCCCCTCCGGGAGGCTTTTTTTTATGGACATCTGACAGGTAGGACTATGACCGCTGAAAATCCACTGCTGAGCCTGCGCCACAAAATCAGTGCTCTGGACGAAGAATTGCTGGGCCTGCTGGCTCAGCGCAGGGCGCTGGCGATTGAGGTTGCCGCAGCAAAAATGGCCTCTCACAGGCCGGTGCGCGACATTGATCGCGAGCGCGATCTGCTTGAACATCTTATTACGCTCGGTAAAAGCCACAATCTGGATGCGCATTACATCACACGCCTTTTTCAGCTGATTATTGAAGACTCCGTACTGACCCAGCAGGCGCTGCTGCAAAAGCATCTTAATAAAACCAGTGCACAATCTGCCCGCGTGGCCTTTCTTGGGCCGAAAGGTTCATACTCTCATCTCGCTGCCCGCCATTACGCCGCGCGTCACTTCGATAATTTTATCGAGAGCGGTTGCCTGAAATTTCAGGATATTTTCAATCAGGTGGAAACGGGCCAGGCTGATTACGCCGTGCTGCCTGTTGAAAATACCAGCTCAGGCTCTATCAATGAGGTTTACGACCTTTTGCAGCAAACCAGTCTGTCAATAGTGGGTGAGATGACGATTCCTATCGATCACTGCGTGTTGGTGACGGGAAGCACCGATTTACAGCAGATCGAAACAGTCTATAGCCATCCTCAACCCTTCCAGCAGTGCAGCCAGTTTATTAACCGTTTCCCACACTGGAAAATTGAATACACCGAAAGCACCGCCGCCGCGATGGAAAGGGTTGCAGCGCTTAATTCACCTAAGGTCGCGGCGCTGGGCAGCGAAGCGGGCGGTGAACTCTACGGATTACAGGTGCTGGAGCGTAATCTCGCAAATCAGCAACAGAATATTACCCGCTTTATCATTCTGGCCCGTAAACCGGTTGAGGTATCGCTTCAGGTTCCGGCCAAGACGACCCTGATCCTGGCAACCGGTCAACAGGCTGGCGCGCTGGTCGAAGCATTGTTGGTGCTTCGCCAGCACAATCTGGTGATGAGTAAACTGGAGTCACGCCCTATTAACGGTAATCCGTGGGAAGAGATGTTTTATATCGATTTCCAGGGCAACCTTCGCTCAGAAGAGGTTCAGCAGGCGCTGCGTGAACTGACGCCTATCACCCGTTCTCTGAAAGTGCTGGGCTGTTATCCAGGCGAAAATATTGTCCCCGTTATGCCTGAATAAGTTACCGCCACGTCAGCCATCTTAACGGATGGCTGCTTTCCTCCTCTTTCCGTAGTTCTCTTCCCCTGTTTTGCTTATCGCTATATAATTACTTATACAGCGAAATAACAGGATCTTTTATGCCACTCTTTTTCAGGGCCGCACTCGGCCTGGTGTTTATCAGCCTATTTTCTTTCTCCTGCCAGGCTACGCGTCAGGTGACCGATCAGCTTGGCCGGCAGGTCACTATTCCGGATAACGTCGATCGGGTTGTGGTGCTACAACATCAGACGCTAAACCTGCTGGTGCAGCTTGATGCTACGGATAAAATGGTGGGAATTCTTGGCAACTGGAAACAGCAGCTGGGCGATGATTATGCCCGGCTGGTACCAGCACTGAACAAACTGCCGACGCTGGGCGATCTTACCCATGTTGATCTGGAAAAACTGGTGGCGCTACGTCCTCAGGTAGTCTTTGTCACCAACTATGCACCGCAGGAAATGATCGATCAGATCCAGCAGTTGGGCATCGCCACTATTGCTATCTCCCTTCGTGCCGGCGACGCAACGCAGCAGAGCAAACTTAATCCGGTGCTCGCTGATGATGAGCAGGCTTATAACGAAGGGCTGCAGGAAGGGATCCGCCTGATCGGCCAGATCGTCAATAAGCCGGAGCAGGCTGAGGCGCTGATTGCCGCTACTTTCAGCTCGCGTCAGTTAACTCATGACCGGTTAAAATCTGTCCCGGAGGCCGAGCGCCTGCGTGTTTATATGGCGAACCCGGAGCTGACAACTTACGGATCCGGTAAATACACTGGCCTGATGATGATCCACGCAGGCGCACGCAACGTCGCAGCACCAACGATCAAAGGCTATAAGCAAGTCTCGATGGAACAAATCATCGCCTGGAACCCTCAGGTGATTTTCATCCAGCACCGTTATCCCCGCGTACTTGACGAAATAAAGCAGCAACCGGCATGGCAGGCCGTTGATGCGGTAAAAAACCATCGCGTCTGGCTGATGCCGGAATATGCAAAGGCATGGGGTTATCCTATGCCGGAAGCGATGGCTCTGGGCGAGTTGTGGATGGCGAAAAAGCTCTACCCGGCAACATTTAGTGATATTGATATGCAGCAGCGCACCAATACGTGGTATCAGCGTTTCTACCGCGCTTCATACACCGGCAGTAATGACTAAAGTGAGAAAACTGCAGATGGCCGAAGATAAATATATCTATGTGCTTGCCGCCGGCAGCCTCAGACCGGTTTGGCCATCGCTGATGGCCGCTTTTAAAACTCAGTCACCTGCTACAAAGATCATAACGGCATTTGGTCCGGCAGGGCTTCTCCGGGAACGAATTGAACAGGGTGAAAAATGCGATCTTTTCGCTTCTGCTAATCGGGCGCATCCGCAAAAGCTCTTACTGTTGGGGAAAGCGCTGGGCGTGACTATTTTTACGCATAATAAACTCTGCCTGACGCTTCCGGCGGCGCTTGCACAACGCGACTGGCTGTCGCTACTGGCCGATCCCGCTCTGCGGATCGGCACGTCAACGCCCCTGTCCGATCCCTCTGGGGATTACACCTGGCAGCTTTTTGATCGTATCGAAAAACAGCATCAAGGTCTGGGAGAGGATCTGAAGCGTCGGGCTCTGAAACTGGTGGGCGGCGCTGACAGTCTTCCCGTTCCGCCGGGGGAACTTGCTGCTACCTGGCTGTTGAAAACCGGACAGGCAGATATTTTTATTGGCTATCAGAGTTATGCTTCACTGATGGCGGCCAGAGCGGATTTTGTCACGCTGCCGGTGCCATCGCCTTATCAGGTTCGTGCCGACTATGCGTTTGCGTTATGTCACCACGCAGCACAACCGCTGGGCGATTTTTTATGTTCGGCAGAGGCGCGGGAGATATTTCTGGAAGCGGGGTTCAGTCATGATAAGGCCGTTTCCGGCCTTAGAGATGATGAGTTATAGCCGGTTGTCGTTAGCCTGACGCAGCAGCGTACGGCTTTCCAGCATAAAACGCTGGGCGTAGTCACCGAACCAGTGCTCCACTTTGCGGAAGCTGTCAATAAAGGCCTGTTTATCGCCCTGTTCAAGCAGCTTGATTGCTTCACCGAAGCGCTGATAATAGCGCTTAATCAGCGCCACATTACTGTCCGAAGACATGATAATGTCCGCATAGAGCTGAGGATCCTGGGCAAACAGGCGTCCAACCATCGCCAGCTCCAGCCGGTAAATCGGTGATGAGAGCGCCAGCAGCTGATCCAGCTGCACATTCTCTTCTGCCAGATGTAACCCGTAGGCGAACGTGGCAAAGTGACGCAGCGCCTGGATAAAGGCCATATTCTGGTCATGTTCAACCGCACTGGTGCGATGAAGACGCGCTCCCCATACCTGGATCTGCTCCAGAAACCACTGATAGGCTTCAGGCTGACGTCCGTCACACCAGACGACAACTTGTTTCGCCAGACTACCGCTGTCCGGACCAAACATAGGATGCAGCCCCAGCACCGGTCCGTTGTGCGCGGCCAGCATCGCCTGAAGCGGACTGTTTTTCACCGACGCCAGATCTACCAGAATGCAGTCTTCCGGCAGCGCTGGCAGCGTCGCGATCACCTCTTCAGTAAGATGAATCGGAACGCTGATAATAACCATACCGGCACCGGACAGCAGGCTTTCTGCCTGCGCCCAGTCCTCTTTATCGAGGATTTTTACCTGATAGCCGGAGAGCGTCAGCATTTTTTCAAACAGACGCCCCATCTGACCTCTGCCGCCCACGATCACCACGGGACGAAGCGTCGGACAGAGCGTTTTGAAACCTTTATCATTCTCACTCGAATAGGACTCACGCATGACCCTGCGTAATACGTCCTCAATCAGATCCGGTGGGACGCCCAGCCGTTCGGCCTCTTTACGTCGTGAAGCCAGCATAGAGGCTTCACGCTCCGGCACATAGATGGGCAGCCCGTACCGGCTCTTAACTTCTCCGACTTCAGCGACCAGCTCCAGCCTTTTGGCCAGCAGGTCGAGCAGCGCTTTATCCACATCATCAATTTTATCGCGTAGCGCGGTCAGTTCAGCGACCATTATTACCCCTCTTGTGACACACGCGCCGTCAGCACGCCGTCTAAATCCCGATGTATTTCACGCAGCAGTTCTTCCGTTGTTTCCCAGTTAATGCAGGCATCGGTCACGGAGACGCCGTAGCGCATCTCACTGCGCGGCTGTTCGGAAGTCTGATTGCCTTCATGCAGATGGCTTTCCAGCATCAGCCCCATGATCGAGCGGTTGCCATCTTTGATCTGCGCCACGGCGGATTCTGCCACGCCAGTCTGACGCCGGAAATCTTTATTCGAATTACCGTGACTGCAATCTATCATCAGGGAAGGACGCAGTCCTGCCTGTTGCATCTCTTTTTCACACTGCGCCACATCTTCAGGGCCGTAGTTAGGCTGCTTACCGCCGCGCAAAATAACGTGACCATCCGGGTTACCCTGAGTTTGGAGCAGGCAGACCTGGCCGCTCTGGTTGATTCCGACGAAACGGTGCGGCATAGCGGCCGCGCGCATGGCGTTGATGGCCGTTCCCAGACTGCCGTCCGTGCCGTTTTTAAAACCGACCGGCATTGAGAGGCCGGACGCCATTTCACGGTGAGTCTGTGATTCAGTCGTACGGGCGCCAATGGCTGACCAGCTGAACAGGTCGCCAAGGTATTGCGGGCTGTTAGGATCCAACGCTTCCGTTGCCAGTGGCAAGCCCATTTCGGCCAG
Source organism: Pantoea sp. IMH (assembly GCF_000599885.1). Classification (GTDB taxonomy): domain Bacteria; phylum Pseudomonadota; class Gammaproteobacteria; order Enterobacterales; family Enterobacteriaceae; genus Erwinia. The sequence continues at coordinate 746,352 of NZ_JFGT01000002.1, forward strand.
ATCGAGCAGCAGGCGACGCGCAATATGCAGCCCGGCTTCCATATCGAAAGAGTTATCCATGAAAGGATCATTAATTAATCCCTTCCAGCCAACGGTAGTACGGGGTTTTTCAAAATAGACGCGCATAACGATATACAGCTGATCCTTCAGCTGTTCAGACAGGATTTTCAGGTGACGGGCATACTCAAGCGCAGCTTCGGTATCATGAATTGAACAGGGACCGCAGACGACCAGCAGACGGTGATCTTTGCCGCTGATGATATCGGATATCGTCTGACGGGAAGCGGCAATCTGGTTTTCAAGCGCCTCCGTCAACGGAAACTGTTTTTTCAGTTCCTCCGGCGTAATTAAGATCTGTTCGTTGGTGATATGAACGTTGTTAAGCGCGTCTTTGTGCATGGCCATTATCCTGTTAATTCGTTATGCGTCGGTCACTGTTTAAGCTGTGAGGGTTAATGTATCAGATCGCGTACAAAACTCAATCCTGAGTTGTACAGTTTATATTACTAAAATTAAGCCAGCTCAATAAATCAATTATAAGCTATTGTTATATGAAGAATAATTAAAAAACAAAAACCCGCAGACCATCAGAATGTGTAATAAAATCGTTACACCACAACATTACTCTCGCCTGAAAGCTAAGTGGAGTGAATTCTTTACTTTTAAACCTCCATAACTTGCTGAGCCGCTTCGCTTAACTCAGGCGACCTGATGCCTGCCCTGATTAACGGCATGTGTCGCGCTTACTGAGGGGTAGCTGGCAGGCCAAACATCGAAGGCACGTTTATTCAGTTTGAAAAAAGGGTTTCATCACAACCTAAGGTTACGTTATACAGAGACCATTAAGTCCCGACCGACCAAACAGGATGAAAAGGAGAATAACGTTGAAGATAGCGTTTCGCCCGTTCAGAAATGAAGATGCCCCAGCGTTTGCGGCCGCCGTTAATAGTTCCCTCGATACCCTTCTCCCCTGGCTAACATGGCCTCATGCTGGCTTTACCAAAGAAGAAGCCCGCTGCTGGTTTGCAGTGACCCGGCTGATGCGGGAGAAAGGCAGCGCTAACGAACTGGGAATGTTTGCTGAGGATGGCCGCCTGCTTGGTGGTGCCGGTCTACGTTACTCTGTTGAGCAACGCAATCTCTGCTCTATTGGCTACTGGGTTCCTACTTGTGAACAACGTCAGGGAGTTGCCAGTCAGGCTGTACGTTATTTGCTGGCGCAAGCCTGGCAAAGCCCGGAAAGGGATACGGTGGAAATTCTTGCCGCCGAGGAGAACATCGCCAGCCGGGGTGTGGCGGTGCGTTGTGGCGCGGAGTTTAAAGGGATTCAGTATGGTCTGGCGATTCTGGATAGCGGGCCAGTGAACACGGCGGTTTATCATTTTTACCGGCCTTAACGACCTTATTAAAGCAGCTTACTTTGCCAGGGATCTCTGCAGCCAAAGAAACGACTTACTCTGGCGTGAAGCTTCCTTGTATCGATGAAACGCTGTTCCCTGCCATAAACGGCCCCCACATCCTGGAAAAGACATACGCGGGCCTTAACGTTCCCCTCTGCCAATAAAACGGCTTATTCTGGCGGGAACGACCCCATCAGCCAGTGTGAGTGGCCTCGCCGCGGTACGCCTGTTATCAGCTGTATTATTTACTCCTTTTGCTATAACCTCTTTTTTTCCTGTAAAGGATGCTCTCATGAAATCTCCACTTCGACTGGCCCTTGTTGGTGATTATCGTTCTTCCGCTGTTGCTCACCAGGCAATTCCCTCCGCCGTCGCCCTTGCCGCTGCTTCGCTGAACCTCTCAGCAATAGCCGAATGGGTGCCGACAGAAACGATAACCAGCTCTGCCCTGTTTCAACATTTCGACGCCATCTGGGTTGTTCCCGGTAGCCCTTATCAAAACGATGAAGGTGCCTATCTGGCGATTACCTGTGCGCGGGAGAATAACGTGCCATTCCTGGGCTCCTGTGGCGGCTTTCAGTATGCCGTTATCGAATATGCCCGCAATGTGATGGGCTGGCATGACGCCGCCCATGCGGAAACAGAGACTGAGGGGCGCGTGGTTATTTCACCGCTCAGCTGCTCGCTGGTGGAAAAAACGGGCGATGTTGTGCTGAAACCGGGATCTCTTATTGCCCGTGCCTATGGCAAACTGGAAACGAACGAGGGCTACCACTGTAACTTCGGCGTCAATCCGGACTTCGTGCAGGCGCTTGGAGATTTTCCGTTACGCATTACGGCATGGGACAGTGAGGGAGATGTACGGGGCATTGAACTGCCCGATCATAAGTTTTTTATCGCCACGCTGTTCCAGTCGGAACGCGCCGCGCTGCGCAACGCCCTTTCGCCGCTGGTCGTATCGCTGCTCCAGGCTGCCCGTCGCTAAATGACAGGCAAAAAAAAGGGCCGACCTTGCGGTCAGCCCCTTGTTCACTATTAACTTAGGATGCTGCTTTAGCGCCCAGACGTTCTTTGATACGTGCAGACTTACCGGTACGCTCACGCAGGTAGTACAGTTTGGCCTTACGTACGGCGCCACGGCGTTTAACAGCGATGCTGTCGATGACAGGTGAGTGAGTCTGGAATACACGCTCAACACCTTCGCCGTTAGAAATTTTACGAACAGTGAATGCAGAGTGCAGACCGCGGTTACGAATAGCGATAACCACGCCCTCGAATGCCTGCAGACGTTTCTTTGAACCTTCAACGACCCATACTTTCACTTCCACGGAATCACCCGGACGGAATGAAGGTACGTCCTGTTTCATCTGCTCTTGTTCGATTTGCTTGATAATGTTGCTCATAATTAAATCTCTTATCCTGGGTAAACTGATATTCAGGCGCTGCGGCTTCCGCCAGCATGCCCATCATCGTTATGTTGCTGGTTAAAGTCCTGTTGGAACTCCTTCAGCAACTTTGCTTGCTCTTCAGTCAGAGCCAGGTTTTCCAGAAGTTCAGGTCTTCTTAGCCAGGTACGGCCCAACGACTGTTTCAGGCGCCACCGGCGAATTTCGGCATGGTTACCCGACAGTAAAACTGGCGGAACTTCCATTCCTTCTAACACTTCAGGTCGGGTGTAGTGCGGGCAATCCAGCAGGCCATCGGAGAACGAATCCTCATCGGCCGACGCCTGTTTCCCCAGAACACCAGGTATAAACCGGGCGACTGAGTCAATCAGCGTCATTGCTGGCAGCTCCCCACCGCTGAGTACATAATCGCCAATCGACCATTCTTCGTCGATTTCGGTTTTGATTACGCGCTCATCTATCCCTTCATAGCGGCCACAAACCAGAATTAACTTCTCGCTTGTCGCCAGCTCGCAAACCCCATTTTGATCGAGTTTGCGCCCCTGAGGTGAAAGATAAATCACCTTTGCCCCTTCTCCCGCCGCTGCTTTCGCTGCGTGGATGGCATCCCGTAAGGGTTGAACCATCATCAGCATTCCCGGTCCGCCGCCGTAAGGACGATCGTCCACGGTACGGTGCCGGTCATGAGTAAAGTCACGAGGACTCCAGCTCTGAATGCTGAGCAGGCCGTTTTTTACTGCCCGGCCGGTTACTCCGTAATCGGTAATCGCGCTGAACATCTCCGGGAACAGGCTGATTATGCCAATCCACATCGACTGCGCGGGCGTTTTACCGTCTCGTACGGAGCTCAAAAACCAGGATCCCAATCGACTTCAATCGTGCCGGTAGTGAGATCGACATTCTTGATAACCTGTCCATCAAGGAACGGAATCAGCCGCTCCTTCGCACCAAATGCATCCTTCAGGTTTGCCTTAACGACGAGAACGTCGTTCGAACCAGTTTCCATCAGCTCAGTGACTTTTCCCAGTTCGTAACCCTGAGTGGTAACTACCTGGCAACCGATAAGGTCTTTCCAGTAGTAGTCGCCGTTTTCAAGGGCCGGCAGCTGAACAGAATCCACGACAATTTCGCAATTGGTCAGCAGACCTGCAGCATCACGATCGTCAATGCCTTTGACTTTGATGATCATGTCCTGATTGTGGCGCTTCCAGCCTTCCAGCTCGATAAGCTGCCATTGACCCGCCCGCTGGATAAACCACGGCTGATAGTCAAAAATGCTTTCGGCATCTTCGGTGGAGGAAAACACTTTGAGCCAACCACGGATACCGTAGGCCGACCCCATCTTCCCCAGTACTAATGGGTTAGCGGGAGACTGCGCGGCGAGTTGCTTGCTCATGTTGACCACCGTGACAGATTAAGCTGCTTTCTTAGCTTCTTTGATCAGCGCACCAACGCGATCGGAAACAGTAGCGCCCTGGCCAACCCAGTGCTCAATGCGGTCCAGATCCAGACGCAGTGCTTCAGCCTGACCAGATGCGATCGGGTTGAAGAAACCAACGCGCTCGATGAAACGACCGTTGCGAGCATTACGGCTGTCAGTAACGACGACCTGATAGAACGGACGCTTTTTAGCGCCGTGACGTGCCAAACGAATTGTTACCATAACATCCTCTTTAGTGAATAAAACAACCGGGCCCCATTGAGGGAACGGGGCCCGGGTGCAATATAAAAAGCCCGAAAATTTTACTCATTTTGGCGTAAAAAGCAATCTAATTCGCCCGAGTCGCTTTTCGGCTGATTTAACGTCCCGGGAAGCCCGGCGGCATCATACCTTTCATGCCGCGCATCATCTTCGCCATTCCGCCCTTTTTCATCTTCTTCATCATGCGCTGCATGTCGTCAAACTGCTTCAGCAAGCGGTTAACGTCCTGCACCTGCATACCTGAACCTGTTGCGATGCGGCGTTTACGGGAACCTTTAATGATTTCCGGTTTTTCACGCTCTTTACGCGTCATGGAGTTAATCATCGCCTCCATCCGCACCAGCACTTTGTCATCCATCTGCGACTTCACATTATCTGGCAGCTGCCCCATGCCAGGCAATTTGCCCATCAGGCTGGCCATGCCGCCCATGTTGCGCATCTGCTTAAGCTGATCCAGAAAGTCATTCAGATCAAAACCGTCGCCCTTCTTCATCTTGGTGGCGAGCTTCTCAGCCTGGGCACGGTCGACTTTACTTTCAATATCTTCAATCAGCGACAGTACGTCGCCCATGCCCAGAATGCGCGAGGCAATGCGCTCCGGGTAAAACGGCTCCAGCGCATCGGTCTTTTCACCGACACCCATGAATTTGATCGGCTTACCGGTAATATGACGAATCGACAACGCAGCACCGCCACGCGCATCCCCATCAACCTTGGTCAGTACGACGCCGGTCAGCGGCAGCGCTTCATTAAACGCCTTCGCGGTGTTGGCGGCATCCTGGCCGGTCATCGCATCGACCACAAACAGGGTTTCTACCGGATTAATCGCGGCGTGAACCTGTTTGATCTCGTCCATCATCGCTTCGTCGACATGTAAACGACCCGCGGTATCTACCAGCAGCACATCGTAAAATTTCAGCTTTGCCTGCTGCAGCGCGTTTTTCACGATATCGACCGGTTTCTGGCTGAGATCGGAAGGACAGAAATCAACCCCAACCTGTTCGGCCAGCGTTTCAAGCTGTTTTATCGCCGCAGGGCGATAGACGTCAGCAGAGACGACCAGCACCTTTTTCTTGTGCTTTTCACGCAGAAATTTACCCAGCTTACCGACGCTGGTGGTTTTACCCGCACCTTGCAGGCCAGCCATCAGCACCACGGCTGGCGGCTGGGCTGCCAGGTTGAGGGTATTATTTTCGGCCCCCATTGCGGCAACCAGTTCGCCCTGCACTATTTTGACGAATTCCTGCCCCGGCGTCAGGCTCTTATTAACATCATGCCCCACCGCACGCTCTTTGACGCGGCTAATGAAGTCACGCACGACCGGCAGCGCAACGTCCGCTTCGAGCAGCGCCATGCGCACTTCGCGCAGGGTATCTTTAATATTGTCTTCGGTCAGCCGTCCACGGCCGCTGATATTGCGCAGGGTTTGCGACAATCTGTCGGTTAAATTATCAAACATCGTCTCTCGCTCGCGTAATGAGAGGTCGCCAGGCGACACAATGGGGCGGATTATAACATGAAGCTGTAGCGATCTCAGCCATCAGCGTTGAGATCGTTTGGAGCCAGAAGCGGCTGGCGCTATACTGGTTTTTTTCTTATCTGGCCGGTACCTGACACTTCTTATGTCCGTTTTTTCGATTCTGGCGCTTCTCGCCTACTCTTGCAGCCTTGCACTGATCGTCCCGAGCCTGCTTCGCAAGCAGAGCGGCTGGCGTCGCCTGGCGGTCATGTCAGCCATTGTGGCGCTGGTGTGCCACGCCGTCGCCCTGCAGCAGCGCATTTTTGCCTTCGACAACGGCCAGAATCTCAGCCTGTTGAATATTGGCTCGCTGGTCAGCCTGCTGATATGCGCCATTATGACCATCGTTGCGTCACGCAACCGGGGCTGGATCCTGCTGCCCATTGTGTACAGCTTCGCATTGATCAATCTTGCCTTTGCGACCTTCGTGCCTAACGCCTTCATCACGCATCTGGAAACGACGCCAGGGATGATGGTGCATATTGGTCTGGCGCTGTTTGCCTATGCTACGCTGATTATTGCCGCGCTGTATGCGCTACAACTGGCGTGGATAGACTATCTTCTTAAGAACAAGAAGCTGGCATTCAGTCACGATATTCCGCCGCTGATGACGATTGAACGTAAAATGTTCCACATCACGCAGGTTGGCGTCGTGTTGCTGACGCTGGTACTCTGTACCGGTTTGTTTTATATGGATAACTTATTCAGCCGCGAGAATATTGATAAAGCCGTGCTCTCTATCCTCGCCTGGTTTGTCTATATCGTTTTGCTCTGGGGTCACTATCATGAGGGCTGGCGTGGACGCCGCGTCGCATGGTTCAACTGCGGTGGGGCTTTTCTGCTGACCATGGCTTACTTCGGTAGCCGCATGCTTCAGCACTTTTTAACCTCCTGACCCTCAACTTTAAGGAATTTCCTCGTTGGAAAATGTTTCGACCACCGCCCTAATCATTACGCTGGTCATCATGCTTGTGGTTTCCGCCTATTTCTCAGGGTCGGAAACCGGCATGATGACCCTCAACCGCTACAAGCTGCGGCACCTTGCTAAAAACGGCCATCGTGGCGCCCGTCGCGTCGAGAAACTGTTGCGTCGCCCTGACCGGCTGATAAGTCTGGTACTGATCGGCAATAATCTGGTCAATATTCTGGCCTCAGCGCTGGCCACTATCGTGGGTATGCGTCTCTACGGTGATGCTGGTGTGGCTATCGCGACCGGTATTCTGACCTTTGTCGTGCTGATTTTTGCCGAGGTTCTGCCGAAAACCGTTGCCGCGCTTTATCCGGAGAAAGTGGCTTTCCCCAGCAGCGTATTACTGGCGCCGCTGCAGATTGTGATGATGCCGTTGGTCTGGCTGCTGAACACTATTACCCGGCTTCTGATGCGTATGGTTGGCATCAAGGCTGACGGCGCGATGAGCGCAGCACTCAGCAAGGAGGAGCTGCGCACTATCGTTTATGAGTCACGCTCGCTGATGTCACGCCGCAATCAGGATATGCTGCTGTCGGTGCTCGATCTTGAGAAGGTCAACGTCGACGATATTATGGTGCCGCGTAATGAAATCGTCGGCATCAATATCAATGATGACTGGAAATCGATCGTCCGTCAGCTGACCCACTCTCCTCATGGTCGCATCGTGCTCTACCGCGACTCGCTGGACGATACCATCAGCATGCTGCGCCTGCGTGAAGCCTATCGGTTGATGACCGAGAAAAAAGAGTTCACCAAAGAGGTGATGCTGCGTGCGGCTGATGAGATTTACTACGTGCCAGAAGGCACGCCGCTCAACGTGCAGTTGGTAAAATTCCAGCGTAATAAAAAGAAAGTGGGTCTGGTAGTTGATGAATATGGTGATATTAAGGGCCTGATTACCATTGAGGACATTCTCGAAGAGATCGTCGGTGACTTTACCACCTCTATGTCCCCTTCTCTGGCAGAAGAAGTGATGCCGCAGAATGATGGCTCAGTGTTAATTGAAGGCAGCGCTAACGTGCGTGAGCTGAATAAAGCGTTCAACTGGATGCTGCCGGAAGAAGAGGCACGTACGGTCAACGGTATGGTTCTGGAAGCGCTGGAAGATATCCCTCTGCCGGATACCACAGTGCAAATCGGCGACTATGCGATCGATATTCTCGACGTGCAGGAAAACATGATTAAGCAGGTCAGGATCCGTCCACAGCAATCCTTGAAGGAATCGGTGGGATCGTAGAAATAAGTAGGGGCGGAAAATACCGCCCCTGGTCACTCTGTTCTGGAGCAGCTACAGCGCCCCGCCCCGGACTAGATATGCAGTTCTTTCAGTTTTTCTTTCGGCAGTGCCAGCTCGTCGTTATGGTTAACGCGAATATCATTCTCAATGATATGACGTGCGATATCCTGCGCTTCATCCAGCGAATGCATCTCATAGGTACCGCACTGATATTCGTTCAGCTCCGGTATGGTGCGCTGGTGAGTCACTTTCAGCACGTCCTGCATGGCGGCTTTCCATGCGCTGGCTACGCGCTGCTCATCCGGCGCGCCGATCAGGCTCATATAAAAACCGGTGCGGCAGCCCATAGGCGAAATATCAATGATTTCCACGCCATCACCGTTCAGGTGATTACGCATAAACCCGGCGAAGAGGTGCTCCAGCGTGTGGATTCCGCGCTCAGGCATCACCTCTTTATTCGGCTTGCAGAAGCGCAGGTCGAAAACGGTCAGCGTATCGCCATGAGGCGTGGTCATGGTTTTGGCCACGCGTACCGCAGGTGCCGCCATAATCGTATGATCGACGGTAAAGCTATCCAACAATGGCATATGGTTACCTCAACTGATGAAATTATTTATAAAACGATGAAACTTTCTCTGTCCAGCCCGGTCTTAACTTATGAAAGACGCGCATTTTGTTATCATCATCCCTGACAACAGAGATGTTATTTTGGCCACAGTGATGTGGCCTTTTTCTTTGGTGCTAGCCACGGCTCTTCAGAAAGTCTTCAAAGCTAAGCGTATCACTTTCTTCGATTTCCTGCTGGCTAACCTGAGAACGTGCGGCTTCTTCTGCGAACCGATCTTCACTCAGAATCTCCAGCGGCTCCTCAGTCAGCTGATGACGATACTGCTCCGCCAGCGCCAGCCCTGTTCCACTGATACCGTTCTCTTTCATCATCATCAGAATCCGGGCTGAGTACGTCAGATCCGGATCGTCGAAACAGGCGACCAGGCGATCGCACACTTCCTGATACTGATGATTACCGTGCTGACTGTCCAGCGTTTGCGCCACGCGACGGAGATCGCTGAACAGCGTTTTGCCAACTTCCGCCAGCGGGCTTTGCGCTTCGCCGCAGCCGATGTCCAGCATCAGGCCCGGCTTGCGCCCTTCCAGAATAACGCGGTTCCAGTTCGCCCGTGTGCACTGAAGCTCGTCACTGCTCATTTCCGGCGCTTCTGCGAGCGTACACCAGATAAGGAAGAGATCGAGGAAGCGCACCTGGTTTGCATCCACGCCGGTTGGCGAGAATGGATTAATATCCAGTGAACGCACTTCAATATATTCAATACCGCCGCGCAGCAGGGCGTCAGACGGATTTTCGCCGGAACGCGTGACGCGTTTAGGACGAATAGGTGCATAAAGCTCATTTTCAATTTGCAGCACGTTGGTATTGAGCTGGAGCCAGTTGCCCTGCTCATCCTTCGTTCCCATCCGCGCATACTCTTCTGACGGGGTTTTGATCGCCGCCTTCAGCGCTTTCACATACTCCGGCAGATTATTGAACGTAATGCCCAGTCCGCTCTGAGACTTATTGGTATATCCCAGATCGCTCAGCCTTAATGAGGTTGCGTAAGGCAGATAGAGCATGCCTTTGTCGGTGCGCTCAAAAGGCAGCCTGGTTTCTTTACCTTGCAGAAAGGAAGAACAAATCGCTGGCGAGGCACCAAACAGGAACGGAATAATCCAGCCAAACCGGTAATAGTTACGGATCAGGCGCAGGTAGCCGTCAGAGATTGCATCATGACCGCTCTGCTCGTCCACAATGCCGGCTCTGGCCTGCCAGAAACTCAGCGGCAGGGAAAAGTTATAGTGAACGCCTGAAATCACCTGCATTAACGCGCCATAACGATTCTTCAAGCCCTGGCGGTAGAGCGTTTTCATGCGTCCGATATTTGACGTGCCGTACTGAGCCAGCTCAATCTCATTACTGTCTTCAATCAGGCACGGCATACTCATCGGCCACATCCGCTCTTCGCCTAAGTCACGGGCGACGTGGCGATGTATGTCACGCAGAAAAGTCAGCAGATGATCGATATCGTCATCCACCGGGGTGATAAATTCCAGCAGCGTTTCCGCAAAGTCGGTGGTAATCCACTTATGCGTTAAAGCGGAGCCAAGAGATTGAGGGTGCCCGGTAGTGGCCAGATGCCCATTGGGTCTGACGCGCAGCGTCTCGCGTTCAATACCGCGACCAATGCCTTTCAGTGCGTCAGGATGAGCTTCCAGCCAGGAAAGCGCCTGTGATACATCCGGGATCAAATTGACCTCCCGCTCGGAGAAAGATTTTTATTGTTAAGCATAATGTTAAACGCAGCCCTGATTCTTCGCGAATCAGTGCCACCATTCCATGCCCTGTAATGTTGCAAAAGCCAGCGCAACGTAGCGTAAGGTCTTACCGACAGCGAGAAAAATCACCGTCGGCAGCCAGGCGAAACGAAGCCAGCCGGCGAGAACGCACAGCAAGTCGCCCATCACGGGTAACCAGCTGAGTAGTAATGCAGCAGGCCCCCACCGGTGCAGCCATGCTGTTGCTGTGTCATGCCATCGCCCCTGCCGTTTCACCGGCAGACAGCGACCCAGTATAATATTTGTCAGGCCGCCTAACGTGTTACCGAATGCGGCAATAAAGATTAAGCCGCTGACTGAGGCTTTGCCTTTTATCAGCAGGCCAGCCAGCAGCACTTCCGAACTACCAGGCAACAGCGTGGCGCTCAGGAAACTGCTGGCGAACAGGGAACCGTAGGTGAGCCACTCACTCACAGCAGACGGACGTCAACAAAATCCATTCCCGCCGCCTTCGCCGCCTGAATGCCAAAATCAGCGTCTTCAAACACCACGCAGCGGGCAGGTTCCACTTTCAGAAGCTCGGCACAGCGCAGGAAGGTTTCCGGCTCCGGCTTGTGGCGGGTCACATCATCGGCGCCGACAATGGCATCGAAGCAGTCGCGTAACCCCAGGTGCTGGAGAAGTGCTTCCGCCATGGCGTGCTCACTGCCCGTTCCCACGGCCATAGGACGCTTCCCTTTCCAGGCTTTGACTACCTCAATCAGCGGCAGTGGCCGGACGGTATCAAACAGCATCGCCTTAAGCGCTGTGGTTTTTTCCTGGGCCAGCGCGACAGGATCGAGATCGCTCTGGTGGCTGGCGATAATGACTTCCGCTATTCGCCAACTGGGGGAACCGTTGAGGCCAATCACTGTACGCTCATCAAAAGTGAGTCCATAGCGGGCCAGAACGGTTTGCCAGGCTTTACGGTGCGTCGGTTCGGTATCGAGAATGGTGCCATCCATATCAAATATCAAACCGTCATAATGGCCGTACATACTCACCCCTAATCCTGATTAAGCGAACGGTTACTTTAGCGCAAAGCGCTCTTCTTGTCGCTGTTGGCATGGATCCGCAAATGCCTTGAAATAATTGAGGAATTTTATTATCAGATTTTCCTGTGGGGGTACGGATCGTCGCGGGCAGGGTGTAAAAAACCCGGTAATCAGCGAGATAAGTAAAAATTGAGTTAAGTCAGCGGGTTTTCCGACAGCAAGTTACCGGAACATATGAAACGTCGGATGATAAACATGGTTCAGGATAAATGGGTAACAGGATATTTAACGGAGTGGATAACAAGAAGAACTAACAGGATGAATAACGGCGAAGATTACGCGTAGCGCTGAAGGATGCCAGAAGCGATCGGGATGGAACGTAGAGATGGTGCATCCGGGAGGATTCGAACCTCCGACCGCTCGGTTCGTAGCCGAGTACTCTATCCAGCTGAGCTACGGATGCATTGGGTAATACCGGGGAACTACCGCATCGAGACGTTAACAACAGACTCACTGCGTTCTGAATAATGGTGCATCCGGGAGGATTCGAACCTCCGACCGCTCGGTTCGTAGCCGAGTACTCTATCCAGCTGAGCTACGGATGCATTGGGTAATACCGGGGAACTACCGCATCGAGACGTTAACAACAGACTCACTGCGTTCTTGGTGCATCCGGGAGGATTCGAACCTCCGACCGCTCGGTTCGTAGCCGAGTACTCTATCCAGCTGAGCTACGGATGCATCGGATAATACTGAGGGAGATTACGTGACAAACCTGAGGAGATACTGAAGAAACTGACATGCCATTTTGTTCCTGCCGGGATTACGCCCTTTCGGTTTAAAATGGTGCATCCGGGAGGATTCGAACCTCCGACCGCTCGGTTCGTAGCCGAGTACTCTATCCAGCTGAGCTACGGATGCATTGCAAATTCTGGTATAACGCAGGGTGCTGACGACTCACCGTGATACAGGCTGCTAACACCGTATCCTGAAACTAAAACAGGTTGTTCGTGGTGAATACGGCTTAGCTTCTCCGCTTTCACTTCCTTCATGACCGGTAAGACACCAGACACTCAGGGAACAGCATGCTCTTGAAAATGGTGCATCCGGGAGGATTCGAACCTCCGACCGCTCGGTTCGTAGCCGAGTACTCTATCCAGCTGAGCTACGGATGCAAATGGCGGTGAGGCGGGGATTCGAACCCCGGATGCAGCTTTTGACCGCATACTCCCTTAGCAGGGGAGCGCCTTCAGCCTCTCGGCCACCTCACCATACGCACTCTTGCGAGTTGTGCTTCAGAACTTGTTTCTGCTCATCGGCACTGCGTGGCGCACATATTACTTTGGCGGACTTATAAGTCAAACAATTTTTCCCCTTCCGTGTTTAATTGCACACTTCCCACGCAATCCGGGCGTTTTGGCGGCAAAAAGAGTGAATTATCAACAATGAAAGGACGCCTGCGCGCGTAAAAATCATGAGGGCTCAGAAGAGATAAATGGAAGAAGAGATAATCAGAAAAAGAAGAAACGAAGGGAAGAATGCGTGAAAAAACCGGTAGCGCCTCGCTTCAGACAGCGAGGCGCAGGATCCGTTAGTAACTCGTTTGCTGAGTTTTTTCGGCCTGGATACGCTGATAGATCTCTTCACGATGGACCGATACTTCTTTCGGGGCGTTCACACCGATGCGAACCTGGTTACCTTTCACACCCAGCACCGTTACAGTCACCTCATCGCCAATCATGAGGGTTTCACCAACTCGTCGAGTTAGAATAAGCATTCTTTGCTCCTTGAAAGATTAAAAGAGTCGGGTCAACTGTCTCCCGGCATATCCATCGTATTACGCTAAATGTAGACCATGACAAATACATCACAAGCACATCGTCATACCATTACATTCTGCTGATACTAAGTTTAGCCGAAATACACACTATCAACCCGACTTTATGATTTTATGGGCGCACCGGACAAAAAACGCTGCCACAACCTGCCACAGCGTTTTCTGAGATGCATTTTTGGTTACAGTTTTTCTGTCACCCATGATTCGACACCAGCCAGCGCAGCGGGTAGTGCGGCAGCATCTGTGCCTCCCGCCTGAGCCATATCCGGTCGTCCACCACCTTTACCGCCAACCTGCTGGGCCAGTGCACCCACCAGCTCGCCGGCTTTAACGCGGTCAGTCAGATCTTTTGTCACCCCGGCAATCAGAGAGACTTTGCCGTCAGAAACCGTTGCCAGCACGATGACTGCGGATTTAAGCTGGTTTTTCAGCTCGTCCACCATCGTACGCAGCATTTTGGGTTCCACGTTAGCCAGTTCGCTAACCAGCAGCTTCGCCCCTTTAATTTCAACAGCCTTACTGCTCAGTGAGGCGCTCTCCTGAGCCGCCTGCTGATCTTTAAGCTGCTGTAATTCCCGTTCAAGCCCGCGCGCATGATCGATCATCGCTCGCACTTTCTCACCCAGATTGCTGTTATTTGCCTTCAGCAGCTGCGCGATATCCTGTAACTGTTCGCTCTGCGCATAGACCTGCATCAACGCACGCTCGCCGGTAACGGCCTCAATACGACGGATACCGGCAGCTGTTCCCGATTCAGCAATGATGCGGAACAACCCGATGTCGCCCGTACGGCTGGCATGTGTCCCACCACAGAGTTCGGTAGAGAAGTCGCCCATCGACAGGACGCGCACGCGATCGTCATATTTCTCGCCGAACAGCGCCATTGCGCCATGCGCTTTGGCATCCTCCAGATCCATGATGTTCGTCTCAATGGCAAGATTGCGGCGAATCTGGGCATTGACGATCTCTTCAACCTGACGGACTTCCTGCGGCTTCATCGCTTCAAAATGCGAGAAGTCGAAGCGCAGGTATTTATCATTAACCAGCGAGCCTTTCTGCGCCACATGATGCCCCAGAACCTGGCGCAGTGCAGCATGAAGCAGGTGCGTTGCTGAGTGATTCAGACGAATGCGGGCACGACGCGCTTCATCCACATGAGCAGCCAGACGATCGCCCAGACGCACATGACCTGATGCCAGCTTGCCAATATGGCCGATGGCCTGACCATATTTTTGCGTATCGGTCACGGCAAACAGCGCGCTATCGCTTTTCAGCTCGCCGGTATCGCCCACCTGGCCGCCAGACTCACCGTAGAACGGCGTCTCGTCCAGAACGATAACGCCTTCCTGCCCGGCAGTGATTTCAGTGGCGGGCTCACCTTCAACGAAAATGGCCTTAACGGCTGCGCTCAGTGCCAGCTGCTCATACCCTTTGAAGCTTGAGGCTTCATCAATGCGGATCACATTATTGTAATCTGTGCCGAAACCACTGGCTTCACGTGCGCGCTGGCGCTGCTGCTCCATCGCCCGCTCGAAACCCGCTTCATCAATTTTCAGATTACGCTCACGGCAGACGTCTGCGGTCAGATCGACCGGGAAGCCGAAGGTGTCGTAAAGGCGGAAAACCGTTTCGCCATCCAGCGTATCGCCCTGCACTTTTTCCAGCTCTTCATCAAGCAGAGCCAGTCCGCGCTCCAGCGTTTTGGCAAACTGCTCTTCTTCGGTTCGCAGTATCTGTTCGACCTGCGCCTGCTGCGCCGCCAGTGCTTCACCTGCCGCGCCCATCACTTCAATCAGCGGACCTACCAGCTTCCAGAAGAACGTGCCCTGCGCGCCCAGCATATTGCCATGACGGACAGCGCGACGGATAATGCGGCGCAGCACATATCCCCGGTTTTCATTAGATGGCGTTACGCCATCAGAAACGAGGAAAGCGCATGAACGGATATGGTCAGCAATCACACGCAGCGACTTACTGGAAAGGTCGGTTGCACCGGTCACTTCGGCAACGGATTTAATCAGCTTCTGGAACAGATCGATTTCGTAGTTGGAATTCACATGTTGCAGGACGGCCGCGATACGCTCCAGCCCCATACCGGTATCGACAGAAGGTTTCGGCAGCGGCAGCATGGTACCGTCAGACTGGCGGTTGAACTGCATAAAGACGATGTTCCAGATCTCGATAAAACGGTCGCCATCTTCTTCTGCGCTACCCGGTGGGCCGCCCCAGATATGGTCACCATGGTCAAAGAAGATCTCAGAGCAAGGACCGCACGGGCCGGTATCGCCCATCTGCCAGAAGTTATCAGAGGCATAAGCGCTGCCTTTGTTATCGCCGATGCGGATGATGCGCTCACGCGGTACACCCACTTCCTTCTCCCAGATATCAAAAGCTTCGTCGTCGGTTTCATAAACGGTGACCCACAGCTTCTCTTTCGGCAGGTTAAACCACTGCTCGGCGGTCAACAGTTCCCAGGCAAAGCCGATCGCTTCCCGTTTGAAGTAATCGCCAAAGCTGAAGTTGCCAAGCATTTCAAAAAAGGTGTGGTGACGCGCCGTGTAGCCGACGTTCTCCAGATCGTTATGTTTGCCGCCCGCGCGGACGCAGCGCTGGGAGGTTGTGGCGCGTGAATAGTTTCGCTTATCCCCGCCGAGGAAAACGTCTTTGAACTGGTTCATTCCGGCGTTGGTAAAAAGCAGCGTCGGGTCGTTGGTCGGAACAAGGGAGCTGCTGGCTACAACCTGATGTCCCTTGCTCTGAAAAAAGTCGAGAAACGCCTGGCGAATCTCCGCAGTGCTCTTGCTCATAATTATCCTGGAATCACGCTAGCGAACATTTCGTGGGTTGTTTTACCGGCAGGATGGCCCTTTTCCCGGCAACGCACGATCAAAAAGTGGTGAATAAGATAAATTTTCTTCGGGGGGAAGTAAAATCCCATCGCAGCTCATTCGTCAAAATGGGAGAAAACCCCGCGAATATCTTCTGAAAAGAAGCCTTTAGTCATCAGATAGCGTTGTACTTTGGCTTTTTCCTTCCAGTCTGTCGGCAGCGGCAGGCCGAACTTGCGTACGGCCACTTCATAAGCCTGCTTCTGCCAGTCAATATCGGCCTCAGCCAGCGCCTCATCCGTCAGCAATTTATCCACGCCCTTCTGTCCCAGCTCCATCCGGATACGCTGGGGACCGTAGCCTTTTCTGCTGCGGCTCGCCACAAAACGTCCGGCGAAATGGGCATCATCCAGATAGCGGTTTTCATAACACCAGGCCACCACGCGGTCGATCTGCTCAGGCGTAACCATCTCCGGCTCCTGTAACTTATTTTTCGCAAACATGGCAGCGCGCTCGGCCGACAGCGACAGCTTACGGCGGAATTCCGCCTCGCTGTGGTCGCGCATCGCCAGAATGCGCATCGCCCGATCAAGCAGGCGCGTAAACTGGCTACGTTCAGTGGCGTCAGACATCTTACTCCACGGGATTATCAGGTGATAAACAGAATCTAAGGTTAGCGGGGAACGCTATAAGAAACAAAAGGTGTTTGGCGGGGGCGTCGAAAAAAGGCAGACATAAAAAAAGAGCGGCTGTTACGCCGCTCTTTCATCTCTGAACTGACCTCAGCGGAGAGAACACCGCTGGATCAGAAGTTCTCGTTTGCTTCGCCCGTTTCGTCAGCTTCCGCTGCCGTTGGCGTAAAATCAGGCTTGCTATCCGGGTTGCTCAGCAGCATCTCGCGCAGCTTCGCTTCAATCTCGTTGGCTACGGCCGGGTTTTCCTTAAGGAAGTTACCCGCATTGGCCTTGCCCTGGCCAATTTTATCGCCGTTGTAGCTGTACCAGGCGCCCGCTTTTTCAATCAGCTTATGCTTCACGCCCAGATCGACCAGCTCGCCATAAATGTTAATGCCTTCACCATACATAATCTGGAATTCAGCCTGCTTGAACGGGGCGGCAATCTTGTTCTTCACCACCTTCACGCGGGTTTCGCTTCCCACCACTTCGTCGCCCTCTTTGATGGCGCCGATACGGCGGATATCGAGGCGAACGGAGGCATAAAACTTCAGCGCGTTACCCCCGGTCGTGGTTTCCGGGTTACCGAACATCACACCGATTTTCATACGGATCTGGTTGATAAAGATCAGCAGCGTACTGGAGTTCTTCAGGTTACCCGCCAGCTTACGCATCGCCTGACTCATCATACGCGCCGCCAGGCCCATGTGAGAGTCGCCGATTTCACCTTCAATTTCCGCTTTCGGCGTCAGGGCCGCCACGGAGTCAACGATGATCACGTCAACCGCACCGGAACGTGCCAGCGCATCACAGATTTCCAGCGCCTGCTCACCGGTATCCGGCTGCGAGCAGAGCAGGTTATCGATATCCACGCCCAGCTTCTTCGCATAAACCGGGTCAAGGGCGTGTTCGGCATCGATAAATGCGCAGGTTTTGCCTTTGCGCTGCGCGGCGGCGATAACCTGCAGCGTCAGCGTGGTTTTACCTGAGGATTCCGGCCCGTAGATTTCAACAATACGGCCCATTGGCAGACCGCCCGCGCCCAGCGCGATATCCAGCGACAGGGAACCGGTAGAGATGGTTTCCACGTCCATGGTACGGTCTTCACCCAGGCGCATGATGGAGCCTTTACCAAATTGCTTTTCAATCTGGCCCAGCGCTGCTGCCAGTGCTTTTTGCTTGTTTTCGTCAATAGCCATTTCAACTCCTCATCATGCGGGGTAAAGACGCGCTCGGCGGCTTTGCTCATAGTCAATACGGGGACAATTATACTGTATAGTCATACAGTATCAAGTTTATTTTTTGAGAAAATAGTCACGCAGCTTCAGCAGCGCGCAGGCCGTGGCCTGGCGGCGAACGGCCTCCCGGTCGCCGCTAAAAATTTCACGCAGGGCGAGCGTCGGCTGCCCCTGAGCCGCGAAGGCAAACCAGACGGTGCCAACCGGTTTTTCTGCCGAACCACCATCTGGTCCGGCAATCCCACTGACGGAAACGGCGAATTGCGCTTTTGCTTTGGCTCTCGCGCCCTCCGCCATCTCTTTGACGACCGGCTCACTGACGGCACCAGCCTGCTCAAGCGACGCCGCCGTCACGCCCACCAGCTCCTGTTTAGCCTCATTACTATAGGTGACAAAACCACGCTCAAACCACTGCGAGCTGCCCGGGATATCCGTCAACACTTTCGCTATCCAGCCGCCAGTACAGGATTCTGCGGTAGTCATCGTCGCGCCGAGCTTAAGCAGGCGCTCCCCCACATCTGCGCTTAGCTGCGCCAGTTCCTTATCCGTCATCATCATTCAAAAGCTCCCTCAGCAAAATAAACGTCAGATTACCACTGTTTATGCGTCTCACGCTGAGAAATGCCCCGCTATGCGGCCGCCTTTCCAGCCATGGTATTGCGGTGAGATTTGCCACCGCACTCAACCTCTCCTGGCGACGATAAACAGGCGTGGATAGGGCATCAGCACACTGCCATCCTGCCTTGGCTGATAAGCGGAAACCAACTCAGCGAGATAGCGTGTGAGATAAGCCGCTTGTTCAGCCTGATCCAGCGATGCCAAAAACGGCCGCAGTCCGGTCGATCTCAGCCAGTCAATCATTGCCGAATGGGAAGGCATGACGTGATAGTAAGTGGTTCGCCAGATGTCCACCGAACACCCTACGGCACTTAGCAGGTCATAGTAAGCTTCCGTGGTAAGCAGGGATTGCCGGTGCGAGGGGTCGTGATGAATCTTAGCCCGCCACACGCCGCTTTCAGCCACTTTCCGCATCAGACGATGAGTCGGCTGATCAAGATTATCCGGCATCTGCACCGCCAGCACGCCTCCTTTGGCTAGTTGAGCAACCAGCGTTGGCAGCAGCGTGGCGTGATCGCTCAGCCATTGTAGCGAAGCATTGGCATAAAGGAGATCCTGAGGTGAACTGGCGCGCCAGCCCTGAATGTCCGCCTGTTCGAACCGACAGCCGGGAAGACGCTGAAGCGCCTGTTCCAGCATCGCCTGCGAGCTGTCGACACCGGTGATGTAGGCCTCCGGCCACGCCTGACAGAGCAGTGCGGTGCTGTTACCGGGGCCACAGCCCAGATCGGTGATATGCTGAACCTGACGAAGCGGGATCCGGGAAAGTAACTCTTTTGCCGGTCGGGTCCGCTCAGCTTCAAACTGCCGGTAAAGATCGGGGTTCCAGTCTGTCATCTTTTTCTCTTATGTAAGATCGGCTTCACCTGATTAACTTTAGAAGCTCCTGGCGGCAGGGCAAAGATTCAATTGCCGCAGAACATTTTCCTGTGCTCTTATGCAGATCCGGGATGGATGTTCAGACTTCAACAACGAAATCCGGTTGCACTCATTTTTAACAGGGATACGCAGAAGAATGCGCATAGCCTCACTCTTTGCTGGTGTAGTTATCATGCTGCTGGCTGGCTGCGGGCATTCGTCACAGCAGCATCCGCCTTCCGGGCAATCTACTTTTGCGCAGTATCAGCGGGAAACCACGCATTGGGTGCAGCAGCACCGTGATTTTCAGAGCCCCGACAGAAAGATGGAGCTACGCTGGAATACGCCACAGGAGTGGCGTCCGGAAGGTCGCGCGCAAAAAGGCATCCTGTTAATCCACGGTCTGGGCGACGCTCCTGGCTCCTTTACGGATATTGCGCCCGAACTGGCCAGGCAGGGCTTTCTGGTGCGCAGCGTGCTGCTACCAGGGCACGGTACACGACCGGAAGACTTAAACGCCGTCTCGGTTAATGACTGGCGCCGCGTGGTCAGTGAACAGGCGACGCTCCTGCAAAAAGAGGTGGATGAAGTCTGGCTGGGTGGGTTTTCTACCGGCGCGAATCTGGCGATTGAATATGCCGTTAAGCATCCTGAAGTGGCAGGGATGCTGCTATTTTCCCCTGCCATAAAATCCAATGAACCGCTGGTCGCATTGACGCCTTTCATCGCCCCTTTCCGGCAGTGGTTAAAAGCTCCCCGCACGGGTTATCCCCTACAGCGCCCGACGCGCTATATGATTGTCCCCACCAACGGATTTGCCCAGTTCTGGTACTCCAGCAGCGCGGCGCAAGCCGCTTTGCACCGCCATCCTTACGATAAACCGGTACTGATGGTCCTGACTGAACATGATTCGGTGCTCGATACACCAGCAATGCTGAAAGCGTTTGATCAGCAGTTTACCTCGCCGCGAAGTCGTCTGATCTGGTATGGCGCTCCTCAGCGAGAACGGGTGCTGTCCCGTAGGGTACTCGTACGCCCTGACGCCCTTCCCCGGCAACGTATCAGCCAGTTTTCGCATATGTCAGTGCTGTTTTCGCCGCAAAACCCGGTTTACGGCGTCAGGGGAAGCGACCGGATGTGTGAGAATGGTCAGCGTGAAGAGAATTATCGCGCCTGCCGGCAGGGCGCAGAGGTCTGGTTCTCAGCCTGGGGTTATCGCGAAGTTGGGAAAATCCACGCCCGGCTGACCTGGAATCCGTGGTTCAGTTGGCAAAACGAAATAATGACGCAGGTTGTGACTGAAGAAAATAGCAGCCCCGATCGCGGATAAGTCAAAAGACCTGACTTAGGGCTGAAATTTTACGCCGCCGCTGCCTGACTGAGCATTCCCTGCGGGTAAAAAAACCGGCCCGTGAGGCCGGTTTGGTGATCATGCCAGCGAAGCGGTTACTGCCCCCCTCTGGCATCCCGTACTGCCAGGCCCAGTTGCCATACGGCCATGGCGTAGTGGTTGCTGTGATTGTAGCGGGTGATGGTGTAGAAGTTCGGCAGGCCGAACCAGTATTGATAGCTTTTCCCCATATCAAACCGCAGCAGGCTGACCTGCTGATTCTCATCCAGCCTGACATCCGCCCGGTAGCCCGCCGCCGCCAGCGATGAGACAGAATAGCGGGTACTGAAGCCGGTCTTTAATCCGCTCTCGCCGCCGCTGACCTGTAGCGCTACCGTGCCATCTTTCAGCCAGCCGTGGGCGCTGAAGTAGTGCGCAACGCTGCCGATGGCATCGACCGGATCCCAGAGATTAATATGACCATCGCCGTTAAAATCCACCGCGTAGCTTTTGAATGAGGAAGGCATAAACTGGCCGTAACCCATGGCACCGGCATAAGAGCCCCGCAGATCCAGCGGGTCATCCCCTTCATCACGTGCCATCAGCAGGAAGGTTTCCAGCTCGCCGCTGAAAAATTTTGCCCGTCGCGGATAGTTGAACGCCAGAGTGGCAAGCGCATCAATGATTCGCGTTTTGCCCATCACGCGTCCCCAGCGGGTTTCCACACCGATAATGCCCACGATGATTTCCGGCGGCACGCCGTAAGTCTGATAAGCACGCTGCAAGGCGTCCTGATACTGATTCCAGAATGCCACGCCGTTCTGCACGTTTGAGGGGGTAATAAACTTGGCGCGGTAGCGGAGCCAGGCACCGTTAGGCCCGGTTGGCCCCTGAGTTGTCGGCGCCTGGCGATCCATCAGCCGGATCACCCAGTCCAGGTTTTTTGTCTGCGCCAGAATGTTATGCAACTGCTGGCGGTCAAAGTTATGTTCACGCACCATTTTATCGATAAATGCTTCCGCTGCCGGATTGGTGGCAAAATCGCCGCCCAGCGGGGCCACGTTGTGCGAAGGCTGTAACAGGAAACGATCGCCTCCCTTAAAAGGGTTGCCGTGCGGTTCAGGCGGCGGGGCTTTACTGCTGCAGGCGGACAACAGGAGCAACGCAGGTAAAACGGTGACCAGATAACGCATTCAATATCCAGAGTGAAAAGCGGAACAGTAGCCCTTATGGTAGAGCATCGCTCCTGAACATGAAAATAGATGGCCGGTAAATTCCCCCGCAATTTTTGATTTTTTTCCGGCTCGTTTCCCTGACCAGAAAGCCGTTGACACTGTGAAAATAAAACGCTATTTCATTTATCAGGAATTTGTGTTTAATCAGGAGGCGTGATGAGCAAACAGGCTGCGGTACTGCTGGCCCCGGGATTTGAAGAGGCGGAAGCCTTTATTCTGATCGATGTGTTAAATCGTCTGCACGTGAAGGTAACGACCGTGGCCTGCCACGATTCCCGTGAAGTCATCAGCTATCATGCAGTGCCTGTGATCGCTGATGTGCTGCTAACGCAGCTGGATCAGGAGTTTGATGCTGTGGTCATCCCCGGTGGCCCGGAGGGAACGGTTAATCTGGCGGCAAACCCGCTGGTTACGGACTTTATACGTCGTCACGACGAGGCGGGAAAATGGATTGCCCCCATCTGTTCGGCGGCAGCACGCGTGCTCGGTGGCCATCATCTGCTGAAGGGACGCCGCTATACCTGTTCCGGGGATCTCTATAAAGGCATCAGCGATGGCGTCTATACCGGCGAAAACGTGACCGAGGATGGCAATCTGATCAGCGGAAAAGGCCTGGGCGTGACCTTTGACTTTGCTTTCCAGCTCGCCTGGCGACTGACTGGCGATACGGCCACCGCCGATTTTCAGGCCGATCACATTTATTACGATAACTGGCGTTCCGACCGTGGTGTCAACGCCCGGTAATCTGTGCCGTCGGCAGACCTGCTCCGCCGACGGTTTTATTACAGCGCCACCAGCGAATCCCGGCTGATATCGGCCACCGATTTCGCACCGGTCAGGGTCATGGCCACGCGCATCTCTTTCTCCATCAGCGTCAGTAAATTCACCACGCCCGCTTCGCCCGCCGCGGCCAGCGCGTAAACAAATGCCCTGCCCAGCAGCACGCTATCTGCCCCCAGCGCGATCATTCTGACCACATCCAGTCCGGTGCGAATGCCGGAGTCGGCCAGAATCTTGATCTCTCCTTTCACCGCATCCGCAATGGCCGGTAACGCCCGGGCAGTGGAAAGCACGCCGTCCAGCTGGCGTCCGCCATGGTTAGAGACCACAATACCGTCTGCGCCAAAGCTGACGGCATCCTTCGCATCCTGCGGATCGAGAATACCTTTGATGATCATCGGCCCTTTCCAGAACTCCCGGATCCACTCAAGATCCTTCCAGGAGATCGAAGGGTCGAAGTTGGCGCCCAGCCAGCCGATATAATCTTCCAGCGTAGTCGGCTTCCCGCGATAGGCGGAAACGTTGCCCAAATCGTGAGGTTTGCCGTTCAGCCCAACGTCCCAGGCCCACTGCGGATGCATCATCGCCTGCACAATACGCCGTGAAGCCGCGTTAGCGCCGCTCATACCGGAGTGCGCATCACGGTAGCGGGCGCCGGGAACCGGCATATCGACCGTAAAGATCAGGGTTTTCACCCCGGCGGCCTGCGCTCTCTCCAGCGCATTTCGCATAAAACCACGATCTTTCAGCACATAGAGCTGAAACCACATCGGCCGGTCGATAGCGGGCGCAACTTCTTCAATAGGACACACAGAGACGGTCGAGAGCGTAAAGGGAATGCCTTTACTGGCGGCGGCGCGGGCCGCCTGGACTTCACCGCGCCGGGCGTACATCCCGGTCAGGCCCACCGGCGCCAGGATCACCGGCATCGCCAGGTCTTCACCAAACAGCGTGGTGTTCAGACTGAGTTCAGACATATTTTTCAGTATGCGCTGACGAAGCGCAATATCAGCCAGATCCTCTGTGTTGCGCCGCAGGGTATGCTCTCCATAAGCTCCACCATCAATATAGTGAAACAAGAAAGGGGGCAGCCTGCGCTGCGCTGCCGCCCGATAGTCCGTTGATGCAGATATGATCATCTACTCTCCTGCCTGTTAGTGATGCGCTCGCTGGCGGAGTCCGTAAGCCAGTACCACAGCGAAACAAAGTAAAGGTAAAGCATAGGCGACTGCGGTACTGTAGCGGTCCGCGACAGCGCCCATCAGGTAAGGCATGATCGCGCCCCCCACAATCGCCATGATCATCAGCGAACTGGCGCGTTTAGTCTGTTTGCCCATGTTTTTGACGCCCATAGCAAACAGCGTGGGGAACATAATCGACATAAAGAAAAATATTGCTACCAGGGCAATGACCGACAGAGTCTCCACGCCCGAAACCACCACGGCGCAGAGCAGGATATTGATCGCGGCGTATACCACCAGCAGCGTAGCCGGACGCACACGTCCCATCAGCCAGGTACTGAAAAAGCGTCCAACCATAAAGCTAATCATCCCTACCGAAAGCAGATAGGAGGCATTCTGGTTTGAGAGGTTTTGCCAGTGCTCGGTAGTGTAGTTGATAAAAAAGGCGCCTACGCCGACCTGGGCCGCAACATAAAAAAATTGTGCAATCACGCCACCGGTAAAATGCCCATGCTGCCAGAGACTTTTTCTGTCGCCGCTGCTCTCTTCGGCCTCCTGCGCACGGATATCCGGCAGACGCGTGCGGCCAAAAACAAAAGCGATCGCCAGCACCAGCACCGCGATAACCACGTAAGTAGTTTTCACCGAGGCCAGCCCTTCCGTGGTCGTTCCCTGGGTGGCTGAGAAGAAGAGCGAGCCGCCAATAACCGGGCCGATAAACTGGCCTAATCCGTTAAAGGATTGCGACAGATTCAAGCGTCGTTCGGCACCGGAAGGATCGCCCAGCACGGTGGCGTAAGGATTTGCCGCCGTTTCAAGACATCCCAGCCCCAGCGCGATGACAAACAGCGCCAGTAAAAACAGGTTAAAACTCGCCGCCGCCGCCGCGGGCACAAAGAGCAGCGCGCCCAGCGCATAGAGGCAGAGTCCTACCAGTACACCGGCTTTATAGCCGTAGCGATCCATAAAGAAGCCCGCCGGCAGCGCGATAACAAAATAGGCACCAAAGTAAGCCGCCTGCAGCAGTCCTGACTGCGCTTTGGTAACGTGAAGCACATCCTGAAAGTGTTTATTCAGCACATCCAGCAGCCCGTAGGAGAGGCCCCACAGAAAAAACAGGACGGTAACCAGCGTAAAAGCGAGCCGGTAGTTTGATACGGCGTTCTGCCCGCGCCAGGCCGGTGCAGTCGTTTTATTGACGAGCATATTTCGTTCCTCGGTAGCTGTTGCCAGTACAGCGAAAAACACCGGCAGAGAGATTAGGTTTCCTGCATAACGCAGCGATTCGTTAGTCGGACGTGTCCTGCTCCCTGAGGCTGAATATCTTCTCCATCGCCACCCATTTTTCCCCCGGCGGCGTCCAGGGGGTGGGCCGCTGATACTTCCACATCAGCGCTTCCCACTCGCAAACTTTCGCATCGCGTCCGCTTTCAAGAGCAAAGCGTTCGCTGTCAAAATCCGCAGCGGTTTCCATCATCATCACCAGCCGGTTACCCAGCAGATAAATCTCCATATTGACGATGCCATAGCGCCGCAGATGGCGGGTAATTTCGGGCCAGATACGATGATGATGCTGACGGTATTCTTCAATCAGCTGCGCATCATCGGCCAGATCCAGCGCCTGGCAGTAGCGCCGAGCCCCCTTCACGTTAACGCCCTGTCGAGATGGGTATAGCCGCCATCAACCATCAGCCATTGACCTGTCGTATGTGACGCGCGGGCTGAAAGCAGAAAGACGGCTGTATCGGCAATTTCCCGCGCCGTGGTCATTCTTTTGCCCAGCGGAATGTGGCGCGTGATCTGCTGCAACTTCTCCTCTGGCTGGTCGAAGCTTTTAATCCAGCGATCATAAAGCGGCGTCATCACCTCTGCCGGGATCACCGCGTTCACGCGTATCCCGTCCTGAAGCAGCGAGGCGGCCCATTCCCGGGTTAGCGCCAGTACGCCTCCTTTAGCAGAGGCGTAGCCGCTGGTATTACCCTGTCCGGTCAGCGCCGTTTTGGAACTGATATTCACGATGGCCCCTTTGCTGGCGCGCAGGGCATCAAGACAGAGATGCGCCATCAGATAGTAATGAACCAGATTTTTCTCGAGCGATCGCACGAAAGCCTCGCGTCCGGCCTCAAGCCCGACGCCATCATTGACGCCGGCGTTATTGACCAGGCCGTCGATGCGGCCAAAGGCTGTTATTACGGCATTCACCGCATTGATACAGCTGCTTTCATCCTGTAATTCCGCAAGCTGGAACAGCGTGGCAGGCTGCATTTCACGCAGTTGCGCCATCAGATCCGCCGCGGGTTCGCTGTTGCTGACGATGACCGGAATCGCCCCCTCTTCCGCCAGCGTCAGTGAAATAGCGGCACCGATGCCGGAACCGCCGCCGGTCACGATAAAGACTTTATTTTCTAGGTGCAGGTTCATGCTGCTACTCCGTCGATCCGGTAAATACGGCAGGCGTTGCCGCCCAGAATATCGGCCTGTTCGCTGGCCGACAGCGGCGAAATGGCCCGTTCACCAAACTGCCAGGCCTCCTCATAGCTGGCCGCCAGCAGACAAACCGGCCAGTCTGAGCCCATCAGCAGACGATCGCTGCCAAAAAGCGCCAACGCCGCGTCGATAAAAGGCAACAGATCGCCAGGCGCACAGCCGGGTGGTCGGGGTTCGGTCAGCAGGCCCGATATTTTACAGCTGACGTGGGGCAGCGCGGCCAGCGGCGCAATTTGCGCAGCCCAGGCCTTTGCGCCTGCGGCAATATCGGGTTTACCCAGATGATCGAGTACCACCGGCCCTCTGTCGTGGCGCGCGGCGAAACGCGTGGCTTCCTCCAGATTGCGGTGTGTGACCAGCAGATCGTAAACGTAACCCTGCTGCTGCACCTGGCGCAGCCCGGCATTGACGGCATCCAGCTTCATCCAGCCGTCGGGATCGGCCTCATCCTGAATCAGATGGCGAAAGCCGCGCAGCAGCGGCTCACGCCGATACTGCTCAAGCTGCTGCGGCAGGTCACGCGCCGTCAGCGCCACCCAGCCCACAACGGCACGCACCCGATCGCTGCCTTTTGCCTGACTGAGCAGCCATGCCGTTTCCTCAGCCGTTTGCCTCGCCTGCACCAGCACCGTTCCGTCAACCCGCTGCGCCGCCAGCCCTCCGGCCAGCTGCTGAGGTACAAAGTCCTGCCTGAGCACCTTCATCTCGCCGTTTATCCAGCCATATTCTGTCGGGCTGTAGCGCCAGAAGTGCTGGTGCGCGTCGATTCTCAGCGTCATCAGTTCGGCGCCTGAGCAACAAAACGGTAGGCTTCAATCGACGCCGGAAACATTTCGATGGAGAAACCAGGATGCTCAGGCGGCATATAAGCCGCGCCTTTAATCACGCAGGGATGGACAAAGTGCTCATGCAGATGGTCAACATATTCAATCACCCGGCCTTCATGTGTCCCGGCGATGCAGAGATAGTCAATCATCGACAGATGCTGAACGTATTCGCACAGTCCCACTCCGCCAGCATGCGGGCAGACCGGCAAATCATATTTTGCCGCCATCAGCATCACCGCCAGGATCTCATTGACTCCTCCCATGCGGCAGGCGTCGATCTGCACCACGTCAATCGCTTCCCGCATAATGAACTGTTTGAACATGATGCGGTTCTGGCACATTTCCCCCGTGGCAACTTTTACCGGCGCGATGCTTTCGCGTATGCGCCGGTGACCTTCGATGTCGTCCGGGCTGGTGGGCTCTTCGATAAACCAGGGTCTGGCAAAAGCCAGCTTATTCACCCACTCTATTGCCTCACCGGTTTCCCAGACCTGATTGGCGTCGATCATCAGTTTACGATCCGGCCCGATTACGTCGCGGGCAATCGTGACCCGGCGGATATCATCTTCCAGATCCCGGCCAACTTTCAGCTTCAGATAATCGAAACCGGCATCCACCGCCTGCTGACAAAGGCGACGGAGTTTATCGTCCGGATAGCCGAGCCAGCCTGCCGAGGTGGTGTAACAGGGATAGCCCTCCTCCAGCAGAGAGGTGAGGCGCCGGGCTTTATTATCCGCCCGCTGTTGCAGCATCGTCAGCGCTTCTTCCGGCGTGATGCAGTCGGTGATGTAGCGGAAATCGATGCAGCGCACCAGCTCTTCGGGAGACATCTCCGCCACCAGTCGCCACAGCGGTTTGCCTTCCGCCTTACTCCATAAATCCCAGACGGCATTGATCACCGCGCCCGTCGCAAGATGAATCGCGCCTTTGTCCGGGCCAATCCAGCGCAGCTGGCTGTCGCTGGTAAAATCACGCCAGAACGCGCCCATATCCGCTGCGATATCTGCCAGGTTGCGACCGACAATCTGGTGCGTCAGCGCCCGGATCGCCGCACAGCAGATATCATTGCCGCGTCCGATGGTAAAGGTCAGGCCATGACCGCTCAGCGCCGGATTATCGGTTTCCAGTATCACGTAGGCCGCTGAATAGTCGGGATCGGGGTTCATGGCGTCGGAACCATCCAGCGAAAGAGAGGTAGGAAAACGCACGTCTTCGACGCGTAATGCCGTGATCGTTGTCATGAATGCTTCCTTAACTGAACGGATTTCAGGCCTGTTTTGTTAACTGGAGCTGTTCGCCCAGCCCTTCGATACCGAGGCGCATCTCCTGTCCGGCACGCAGATAGACCGGTGGCTTTTGCCCCATACCGACGCCTGGCGGCGTACCGGTTGAGATCACATCGCCCGGCTGAAGGCTCATAAAGCGGCTGAGATAGCTGATAACCTCCGGCACCTTAAAGACCATGGTGCTGGTGTTGCCGTTCTGATAGCGTTTGCCATCCACTTCCAGCCACAGGCTCAGATTGTGCGGATCGGGGATTTCATCGGTAGTAACCAGCCAGGGGCCGAGCGGGCCGAAGGTATCGCAGCCTTTGCCCTTGTCCCAGGTGCCGCCGCGCTCAATCTGAAATTCGCGCTCCGAAA
Source organism: Pantoea sp. IMH (assembly GCF_000599885.1). Classification (GTDB taxonomy): domain Bacteria; phylum Pseudomonadota; class Gammaproteobacteria; order Enterobacterales; family Enterobacteriaceae; genus Erwinia. Next base: position 775,484 of record NZ_JFGT01000002.1, read on the forward strand.
CATCGTTGATGACGCAGTAGCCGGCAACGTGTGAAAGCGCATCCGCCTCGCTGATATAGCGTCCGCCGGTGCCGATCACCACGCCAAGCTCCACTTCCCAGTCGGTTTTCACCGAGTCTCGCGGGATCTCAACCGCATCATTCGGCCCAACGATGGCGCTGGTCCACTTGCTGAAAACGACCGGCTCTTTCGGGATTTCCGCCCCGGTTTCCGCAGCGTGATCGGCGTAGTTCAGGCCGATACAGATAAATTTCCCGACCTGCCCCACGCAGGGGCCGATACGCGGCGAGCCTTCCACCAGCGGCAGCGTATCGGGCGAAATCTGGCGAAGCTTAGCCAGTGAGGCGGGCAGCAGTGCGCTTCCGGCCAGATCGTCGATCGTTTGTGATAAATCCCGCAATTTGCCCTGCTGATCGAGCATGGCCGGACGTTCCTGGCCAGGCTGGCCGTAGCGTACTAATTTCATAACGTTTCCTCAGATCGCTAAAAGGTTAACAGGCGGATTAGTTGCTCCAGCCGCCATCAATAATATGTACCGCACCTGTGGTATAAGCACTGGCATCCGAAGCAAGATAACGGGCAAGCTCGGCAATCTCTTCGGTTCTGCCGATGCGGCCAATGGGCTGTCTTGCCACGAAGGCCTGATAAACCTCCTCTTCGCTGCGCCCTTCTGCCGCCGCCTGGGCGGCAATGCGCTGCTGAAGCGAGGGCGACTCCACCGTACCGGGACAGATGGCGTTACAGCGGATGCCTCTGGAAACATAGTCAGCGGCAACCGAGCGCGTCAGGCCAATCACGGCGGCTTTCGAGGTGCTGTAAGCGAAGCGGTTAGGCACGCCTTTTACGCTGGAGGCAACCGAAGACATATTGATGATGGAGCCGCTCTGCTGAGCCAGCATGCCGGGAAGAAACGCGCGTATAGTGTGAAACATCGCCGTTACGTTAAGATCGAGCGCAAACTGCCACTCTTCTTCTTTGCAGCTGAGAATGTCGCCGCTGTGTACCACGCCGGCACAGTTAAACAGGACATCCACACTACCGACCTCTTCAGCCAGCGCACGGATAGCCAGAGGATCGGTGACATCGAGGACTTTGCCGGTGACGCCCTGAATATCGGTAAGACGGGAAATGTTAATGTCTGTTGCCACGACCTCGGCACCGCAGCGGGCGAATAAAATCGCCGTGTTTAAGCCGATTCCCTGCCCGGCGGCGGTAATTAGCACTTTCTTGCCGTGAAGATCCATCGCGTTTCCTTAAGATAAAGGACTAATGGTCAGGCCATTAAGGGTGAAAAAAAGCGTTTTAAGCATTGCCCTTTTGCTACTATCGGGGGCATATTCAGCCTTAAAACGCGCTTTTGTTAACCAATTTTTCACATTTTAAAAACAAAGCGGCAAGCACAATTTCCGATAAATGCAGGCTGAATCGCTTAACGTCACTTTTCCCTGGTGGACTATGCCAATAAAAAAATTAGAGAATCCAAGGATCTACCGTCAGATTGCCGATCAGCTTAAGCGGCTTATCGACAGCGGCGAATTTCCGCCGGGCAGCCGGCTTCCCGCCGAGCGCGATCTGGCCAGCCAGCTACAGGTGAGTCGCGCCTCGGTACGGGAAGCGCTGATCGCGCTGGAAGTTATCGGGCTGGTTGATGTACGGGTAGGCAACGGGGTGATCGTCAGATCGCCCTCCGTCAGACCGGCTACCGAAGAGCCGGTAATGGCGCAGGCCGGGCGAAATCAGTGGGCGGATGTGGATGATGAACTCGATATCCAGCTTGACTTCAGCGCTGAACTGCCGCCTTTCTCCCTGCTGCAAACGCGGCGACTGATCGAGCCTGAAACCGCAGCGCTGGCGGCAAGACATGCCTCTGATGATGAACTTACGCTGATTACGCAGGCATTTGAGCAGAACTGCCGCGATAACCGGCAAGGTTCCGCCACCCACCCCGGCGATCGCCTGTTTCATATCCGCATCGCGCAGGCGAGCGGCAACCCTGCTTATGCCTTTATCATCGCGCACTTGCTGGGCCATCGTTACGGCACCATGTTTCGCAGCCTGCAACAGCATTACACGCCGCAGGATATGCCTCACCGTTCAGAAACGGAACACCTTGCCATTCTCACAGCGCTGAAAGCCCGCGATCCGCGCGCGGCGAAAAAAGCGATGAAGACGCACCTGGATTCGGTGATCGCCATATTTGGCAGAGGCTGAGGCGGTGTGTGCGGTTTGCGATATCTGTACGAGACAGGTTAAGTGTGCGCAAAGCGTGGGATGTCCAGATTAGCCCGTTAAGCGGGCTGAACCAGGTCGTTCCTGGAAGCAGTTAAGCAGCAAACTGACAGCATAAGTAACAGTGAGTCGCCTCTGCTTTTTCGCCAGCCCCGTTTACTTAAAAAAGACGTCAAATGCTTTTTTGACCAAAAAAAGGCCGGAGTTTCCGGCCTTCTACAGTCATGGCATCGCTGTTGCAGACAGCATCGTCCCGTGGTGGCTGAACGGTTAGTGGCGGTTGCGCACTAACTGATAGCGGCGGGTCAGATACTCCACTGGCGCACTCCAGATATGCACCAGGCGACAGAACGGAAAGAGCAGGAACAGCGTCATACCCAGCACCATATGCAGGCGGAAAATCAGCGCCACGCCCTCAAGATGCTGTGAAGCATTCCCCTGGAAAGTGACCACGGCCTGCGCCCAGCCTACCAGCTTCATCATCTCGCTGCCGTCCATATGCTGGGCGGAGAACGGTATCGTCAGCAGACCCAGACATACCTGTACCACCAGCAGCGTAATGATCATGATGTCACCAAAGCTGCTGGTCGCCCGCACGCGGGGATTGGTCAGACGCCGCTTAAGCAGCAATCCGCCGCCTACCAGCGTCATCAGGCCGAAAATCCCACCGGCAATCATCGCCAGTTTCTGCTTAACATCGATGGGCAGAAAGGATTCGTACATCCAGTGCGGCGTCAGCATACCGACGATATGCCCGAAAAAGATGCCGATAATACCGATATGGAACAGGTTAGAGGCCAGACGCATGCCCTTTTTATCAAGCATCTGGCTCGATCCTGCACGCCAGCTGTACTGCCCGTAGTCATAGCGCAGCCAGCTGCCCACCAGGAATACTGTACCGGCGATATAGGGATAAATATCAAAAAAGAACCGAGTTAAGAATTGCATGATTAGCTTCCTGTGGATCGCGTTGTGGCCTGGGCCACGTCCAGATACTGAGGCGCAACCGCTCCGGCAAAGCGACGCTGGTGCGCGGCCTGCTGCGCCGACGCGCAGCCCTGTTCTCCGAGGAACTTAATCTGCTCCTCTTCCCAGACGGCATCAAGCGCCGCCGGAGTATCATCGCGGGCCTCTTTCTCTACCTGCGTTTGCAGGCTCTCCGCCGCCACATCGGTGCCTGATACTGAGAGCAACGCATCAAACAGCACGGCGTAAGGGCTTTCACGCTGTTGCAGTCTGGCCGCCAGCAGCGCCAGAATCGGCACGATATCCCCTAATCCTTCCCGGGCACGCTCAGCGCTGCCGTTCGCCAGATATTCCAGGTAGAGCGGCAGGAAGTCCGGCAATTCTCTGGAGTCCAGCTCCAGGCCATCGGCCCGGTACTGCTCCAGAAGATCGACCATCGCCTGGCCGCGATCGCGTGATTCGCCGTGCACGTGTTCAAACAGCAGCAGAGAGGTAGCTCTGCCCCGGTCAAACAGCTCACAGTACTCTGCCTGCACATCCAGCAGCGGACGTGCAAAGAGTGTCTGAATAAAATTCACCAGCCGGGCGCTGTGACGAAGGTTTACTTCGCTGGCGGACTCCAGCGCTTCGATCAGCTCAGCCTGATGGTGAAACAGCGCTTCATCCGGGTAGTCCAGCAGACGCGCGATAACTCGAAGGGCAATCATGAGGCATCCTCCTGGCGAACCGTTTTCGGCGATACATCGATCGCATCGATACGGCGGCTGTTAAACAGGTTGAATTTGCCGTTACTGCCGTGGCAGCCATCCCCGAAGCTGAAGCCGCAGCCCTTACTTTCCGGGAACGCTTCCCGAGCCAGTTCGCGATGGCTTGATGGCACCACAAAACGATCTTCGTAGTTTGCGATAGCCAGATAGCGATACATCTCCTGCGCCTGCGCTTCGGTCAGCCCTACCTGCTCCAGCGCACGGGTATCCACTTCCCCTTCCACCGTTTCGGCGCGTTTGTAGTGGCGCATGGCCAGCATACGCTTCAGCGCCAGCAGGACCGGAGCGGTATCGCCTGCGGTCAGCAGGTTCGCCAGGTACTGCACAGGAATACGCAGACTTTCAACATCTGGCAGTACGCCGGTGTGCGCCAGCGCACCCGCATCAGCGGCGGACTGGATTGGCGACAACGGCGGCACATACCACACCATTGGCAGGGTGCGGTATTCCGGATGCAGCGGCAGCGCCAGCTTCCATTCCATCGCCATTTTGTAGACCGGCGAACGCTGCGCGGCGTCGATCACGCTATGTGGGATACCCGCTTTCAGCGCCTCTTCGATCACCACCGGATCGTTCGGATCGAGGAAGATGTCCATCTGACGCTGATAGAGATCTTTTTCATGTTCCGTTGATGCCGCTTCTTCAATGCGATCGGCGTCGTAAAGCATCACGCCCAGATAGCGGATGCGGCCCACGCAGGTTTCAGAGCAGACGGTTGGCTGACCCGCTTCGATGCGCGGATAGCAGAAAATGCACTTCTCTGACTTGCCGCTCTTCCAGTTGAAATAGATTTTTTTGTAGGGGCAGCCGGTCAGACACATGCGCCAGCCGCGACATTTGTCCTGGTCGATCAGGACGATGCCGTCCTCGCCACGCTTATAGATGGCACCGCTCGGACAGGTAGCCACACAGGCCGGGTTCAGGCAGTGCTCGCACAGGCGCGGCAGATACATCATGAAAGTATTTTCAAACTGGCCGTACATCTCTTTCTGGATGTGATCGAAGTTTTTATCCTTGCTGCGCTTTTCAAACTCGCCGCCCAAGATCTCTTCCCAGTTCGGGCCATTTTCGATCTTCTTCATCCGCTGACCGGTGATCAGCGAGCGTGGACGGGCGATAGGCTGATGCTTACCGGCGGGTGCGTTGTGCAGATGCTGATAATCAAAATCAAACGGTTCGTAATAATCATCCAGCGCCGGTACGTCCGGGTTGGCAAAAATTTTCGACAGCAGACCCACGCGGCTTCCCATGCGCGGCTCCAGCTTGCCGCTGATTTTACGGATCCAGCCGCCCTTCCACTTTTCCTGATCTTCCCAGGCATGGGGATAGCCCACGCCCGGTTTGCTTTCCACATTGTTAAACCAGGCGTACTCCATCCCTTCGCGGCTGGTCCAGACGTTTTTACAGGTAACCGAACAGGTATGGCATCCGATGCATTTGTCCAGGTTCAGCACCATGCCGACTTGCGAACGAATTTTCATAGCGTTTTCTCCTGCTGGCTGCCCTGGTAATCATCGTTACCTTCGCCGTCTAACCAGTTAATGTTGTTCATCTTTCTGACTACCACGAACTCATCACGGTTGGAGCCGACGGTGCCGTAATAGTTAAAGCCGTAGGAAAGCTGCGCGTAACCGCCGATCATATGGGTCGGTTTCGGACAGGCTCTCGTCACCGAGTTGTGTATGCCGCCACGCTGGCTGGTGATCTCCGAACCCGGGATATTCACAATGCGCTCCTGGGCGTGATACATCATGGTCATACCGGCGGGAATACGCTGGCTGACGACCGCACGGGCGGTCAGCGCGCCGTTGGCGTTAAACACCTCGATCCAGTCGTTATCCACGATGCCCAGCTCCTTCGCGTCATCTTCACTCATCCAGACGATCGGGCCGCCGCGTGACAGCGTCAGCATCAGCAGGTTGTCGCTGTAGGTGGAGTGGATGCCCCATTTCTGGTGCGGCGTCAGGAAGTTGAGCGCCTTCTCCGGATTGCCGTTCGGCTTTTTGTTCAGCAGCGGTTTGGCCGCGCGGGTATCAATAGGCGGACGGTAAACCAGCAGGCTCTCCCCAAAAGCGCGCATCCATTCGTGATCCTGATAGATCTGTTGGCGGCCGCTGAGGGTGCGCCACGGGATCAGCTCATGCACGTTGGTGTAGCAGGCGTTGTAGGAGACGTGTTCATCTTCCAGACCGGACCATGTCGGGCTGGAGATGATCTTACGCGGCTGCGCCTGGATGTCGCGGAAGCGGATCTTCTCGTCTTCTTTATTCAGCGCCAGATGAGAGTGATCGCGGCCGGTAATATCGCTCAGCGCCTGCCAGGCTTTCACCGCCACCTGGCCGTTAGTTTCAGGCGCCAGCGCGAGAATCATTTCTGCCGCATCAATGGCGGTATCAATGTTCGGACGACCCGCCGCCGGGCCATCAGCCTTGACGTAATTCAGTTTCTTAAGGAAATCGACTTCGGTCTGAGTGTTCCAGCTGATGCCTTTACCGCCGTTACCGAGCTTGTCCAGCAGCGGGCCGACAGAGGTAAACCGCTCCCAGGTCGCCGGGTAATCACGCTCGACCGCAATGATATGCGGCGCGGTTTTGCCCGGAATCAGGTCGCATTCGCCTTTTTTCCAGTCTTTTACGTCGAACGGCTGCGCCAGCTCTGCCGGGGAGTCATGCTGCACCGGTAGCGTAACAATATCCGTCTCCTGACCAAGGTGGCCGATGCAAACCTCAGAGAACGCTTTGGCAATGCCTTTATAGATTTCCCAGTCGCTTTTAGATTCCCAGGCCGGATCAACGGCTGCGGAAAGCGGATGAATAAACGGATGCATATCCGAGGTATTCATATCGTCTTTCTCGTACCAGGTCGCCGTTGGCAGCACGATATCGGAGTAGAGGCAGGTGCTGGACATGCGGAAATCGAGCGTCACCACCAGATCCAGCTTGCCTTCGCCGCCGTTATCCAGCCACTCCACTTCTTCCGGCATCACGCCGCCCTGCACGCCCAGGTCTTTCCCCTGAATACCATGCTCGGTGCCCAGTAAATATTTCAGCATGTACTCATGCCCTTTACCGGATGAGCCCAGCAGGTTTGAGCGCCAGACAAAGAGGTTACGCGGGAAGTTCTGCGGGTTATCGGGCTGTTCAGCCGCAAAACGCAGCGTGCCCTGCTTCAGGCTTTCAACGGTAAAGTCCACCGGCGACTGACCTGCCGCTTTCGCCTGCGCGGCCAGATGCAGCGGATTGGTGTTGAGCTGAGGCGCTGATGGCAGCCAGCCCATGCGTTCAGAACGCACGTTGAAATCGATCAGGCTACCGGTAAAGCGGGTTTTATCCGCCAGCGGCGAAAGCAGATCGCGGGTGGCGACGGTTTCATAACGCCACTGGCTGGAGTGGTTATAGAAGAACGAGGTGCTGTTCATATGACGCGGCGGACGCTGCCAGTCAAGCGCAAACGCCAGCGGTGTCCAGCCGGTCTGCGGACGCAGTTTTTCCTGGCCCACATAGTGCGCCCAGCCACCGCCGCTCTGGCCGACGCAGCCGCAGAAGATCAGCATATTGATCAGACCACGGTAGTTCATATCCATGTGATACCAGTGGTTCATCCCGGCACCGACGATGATCATTGAACGGCCGCGGGTCTTCTCCGCATTTTCCGCAAATTCGCGGGCGATGCGGATAATATTCTGGCGCGATACGCCCGTGATCTGCTCTGCCCAGGCTGGGCTGTATGCCTTCACGTCGTCATAGCTGGCGGCGCAATTCGCATCATCCAGACCGCGATCGAGACCATAGTTTGCCAGCGTCAGATCGTAGATGCTGGCCACCAGCGCGTCGCTACCGTCAGCAAGCTGGAGACGTTTTACCGGCAGCTTATGCAGCAGGATCTCGTCTAAGGCCACGCTGTTGAAGTTTTCACTTTCCGTGCCGCCAAAGTAAGGGAAGCCCACCTCGGCCACCTCGTCATGGCTGCCAAGCAGGCTGAGCTGAAGCTCCACTTCCTGCTGTGACTTACCATCACGCTGCTCCAGGTTCCATTTCCCTTTTTCGCCCCAGCGATAGCCGATAGAGCCCTGCGGCGCAACCAGTTCACCATCAGCCTGATTAATGGCGATGGTTTTCCATTCCGGGTTATTGTCCTGGCCGAGGTTATCGACCAGATCGCTGGCGCGCAGCATACGGCCTGCGGCGTAGTGACCGCCTTCACGCGGTTCCAGCAGCACCAGCATTGGCATATCGGTATAGCGGCGGACGTAGTCACGGAAATAGCTCACTTCACGATCGAGGTGGAACTCTTTCAGCATGACGTGGCCCATCGCCAGCGCCATTGCGCTGTCCGTCCCCTGTTTAGGGTTCAGCCACTGGTCACACAGCTTGGCCACTTCCGCATAGTCTGGCGTAACCGCCACGGTTTTGGTGCCTTTGTAACGCACTTCCGTAAAGAAGTGGGCATCTGGCGTACGGGTCTGCGGCACGTTAGAGCCCCAGGCCATAATATAAGAGGAGTTATACCAGTCGGCCGATTCCGGTACGTCAGTCTGCTCGCCCCAGGTCATTGGTGAAGCAGGCGGCAGGTCACAGTACCAGTCATAAAAGCTGAGGCAGGTTCCGCCAATCAGCGACAGGTAGCGCGCACCAGCCGCGTAGGAAACCATCGACATCGCCGGGATGGGAGAGAAGCCCATAATGCGGTCCGGGCCGAAGGTTTTTGCCGTATAGACGTTGGAAGCAGCAATCAGTTCATTCACTTCCTGCCAGCTTGAGCGCACGAAGCCGCCGCGACCGCGTGCGATTTTATAGCTTTTGGCTTTTTCAGGATCGCTGACGATAGAACCCCACGCATCTACAGGATCGCTATGCTGCGCCTTTGCTTCACGCCAGAGTTTAATCAGGCGTTTACGCATCAGGGGATATTTCAGGCGGTTAGCGCTGTAAAGATACCAAGAGTAGCTGGCGCCACGTGGACAGCCGCGTGGTTCGTGGTTAGGCAGATCGGGACGGGTGCGCGGATAGTCGGTCTGCTGGGTTTCCCAGGTGACCAGGCCGTTTTTCACATAAATCTTCCAGCTGCACGACCCTGTGCAGTTAACGCCATGCGTCGAGCGGACAATCTTATCGTGCTGCCAGCGGCTGCGGTAGCCATCTTCCCAGTCACGATTAGCATTGAGGGTCTGGCCATGATTGCCAGAAAAGGGTTCCGCTAACTGTTTGAAATAGCGAAACCGATCGAGAAACTTGCTCATCCGGAATTCTCCTGAAGGCTCTGTAGTTATAGGGGTACTTAATGACATTGCTTAATCTGTGGGCAAGCGTACTGGTCGGGTAGTAGCTGCAGATTGACAGGGATCAACAGAAATCCGGGGAGAAACCAGGGGTTTTAGTCAGGATACCACTAAAGTGGTAACGTAACTTTCATGTATAACTTGTTGATATATCAATGCAAAAATGACGCCGCCACGCCTGTTCACTGCCTGTTTACTTCCTGCGGCTATTTAGGGGTAGCAGGCATCCGGCGTGCGGCTTAATCTGAAAGCAGCACGCCGGTTATCACACTCAGGCGCTTTTTTTACGCCCGTAAACCAGCCAGGTAATGGCCACGCAGACGACGTAGAAAACCAGGAACACCTTCATGGCATTGGCCGGAGAGCCGGTCATCGCCAGTGACATGCCAAAGGTCTGTGGAATAAAGAATCCACCCAGTGCGCCAATGGCAGAGATGAATCCCAGCGCCGCGGAGGTTTCCGTGACCGCTTCATGCTGTGCTTTCTCATCGCTGCCGCCTTCGGCTTTCACGCGGGCGAGCGTTTGCTTACGAAAGATCACCGCAATCATCTGGAAGGTCGAGCCGCTACCCAGACCGGCATTAATAAACAGCACCATAAAGACGGCATAGAACGCGATAAAAGAGCCAGGCTGACCTTCACCAGGCAAGGTTAAGAAGAGCAGCGCGGTAAAAATGGCCATCACGATAAAATTAAGCAGCGTGACGCGAATACCGCCGAACCGGTCAGAAAGCATCCCTCCTGCCGAACGGGCCAGTGCGCCCAGCAGCGGCCCGAAGAAGGCATAGCGCAGAATAACAATGTCAGGAAACTGGGTTTTCGAGAGCATGGCAAAACCGGCAGAAAAACCGATAAAGGAGCCGAACGTCGCCAGATAGAGCAACGCCATCACCCAGAGATGGGGACGTTTCAGGACCGGTAGCTGCTCTTTCAGCGAGGATTTCGCCGCCGTCAGATCGTTCATACCGAACCAGGCTGCCAGGGTAGCTACCGTCAGGAAAGGCACCCACATCCAGGCGGCATTTTCCAGCCAGATCATCTCGCCGCTATCCGCATGCTGCACGCCGCCGCCAAAGAAGCTGAAAATGCCAAATGAAATCGCCAGCGGCGCGAAGAACTGCATTACGCTGACGCCGAGATTCCCCAGGCCGCCATTAATACCAAGCGCGCCGCCCTGACGTTCTTTCGGAAAGAAGAAACTGATGTTACCCATACTCGAGGCGAAGTTCGCCCCGGCGAAGCCGCAGAGCAGTGCAATCAGGATGAAGGTAAAATAGGAGGTATCAGGATTCTGGACGGCAAAACCGAGCCACAGGCAGGGGAGCAGCAGAATGCCGGTACTGAACGCCGTCCAGCGGCGGCCGCCAAACAGCGGGATCACAAAGGAGTAAGGCACACGCAGCAGCGCACCGGAAACCGCAGGCAGCGCGGTCAGCAAAAAGAGCTGGTCTGTCGTAAAATTAAAACCGACCTTATTAAGGTTCACTGCCACCGCGCTGAACAACATCCAGACACAGAAGGAAAGCAGCAGGCAGTAAACGGAAATCCAGAGGTTACGGTTGGCAATGCGTTTACCGCTCTGTTGCCAGAATTCCGGGTTATCAGGTTGCCAGTCCTCGATCACCGAACCGCTGGGCTTTGGAGAGGATGATGAAATTTGCGACATAGTTTTTCTCACAAAAAGAGTAATATCGCGTCACATCCTGCGCACCACGCCCCTCCTGCAGGTTGATGTACATCAATGAGAGAGCGGGTAAATTCCCGTCGAAAAACCATGCACCATCCTTAATGAGTAGTGACCACACCAATATTAAGGCATTAAGAATCAGGCAATTGAATACAGATTCAGATATGCCCGTTGAATATAATCACCCTACCGGAAATTAATGATTACCTCTTTAGTGGTATGGGGTTAGTGAGTGCAACAGGTAAAATAGCGACAATCTGAGTAATTCCTGCCCGGTAAACCGCGGCACCGACCATGGGAAAGACCTGCGTGAGAGAAGAAGCCGCCTCCATATTACTGATTGACGACCATCCGATGCTGCGCAACGGCGTAAAGCAGCTCATCGCGCTGGACGATCGGCTGCAAGTCGTGGCTGAGGCCAGTAACGGCGTCCAGGGCGTTGAGCTGGCCGGACTGCACGACCCCGATCTGATCCTGCTTGATTTGAATATGCCGGGCATGAATGGTCTGGATACGCTGGTACAACTGCGCACTATCGACCTTTCCGGCCGCATTGTGGTATTCAGCGTTTCCAATCATGAAGATGATGTAGTGAATGCCCTTAAACGCGGCGCGGATGGTTACCTTCTGAAGGATATGGAACCGGAAGAGCTGCTTAAATCGCTGCACCAAGCCGCTGCCGGCCAGATGGTGCTGAGCGAGACGCTGACGAACGTGCTGGTGGCCAGCCTCCGGGAAAACCGCCCTGCCGAAGAGCGGGATATTGAGCAGCTGACCCGCCGCGAGCGCGACATACTCAAGCTTATCACCCAGGGAATGACCAATAAGGCGATCGCCCGCAAGCTGTCGATTACGGAAAGCACCGTGAAGGTTCACGTCAAACATTTGCTGAAGAAGATGAAGCTGAAGTCACGCGTTGAGGCTGCCGTCTGGGCACTGCAGAGTGGTCAGGCCTAGGCACATTAAAAGGATGCGTCTTCACGCTTGTCGTTTTCCCTTTCACCTGGCGGTCATTAACTTACCGCCACGCCTTTTTCACCACTCTGTCTGCCATTCTTCACCTGACATTCTGCACGCTCATTGGTCGATAATTTCTTAGGATTGCGAACCACCTTCCCGTTTTACGGGTGTCGTTCGCGCCTGGGCTGCGTTAAACTAGCATCACCCTCTAAGGCCAGATCCTGTGACGAATAAAACGCAAAAAACCAGCAGGGATTTCACTTTACATTCAATGGATTAGGCAAAGTAATCGTATGAACGATATCACTAAAACCCCCGCCCACACGCCAATGATGCAGCAGTACCTGCGTCTCAAGGCCGAGCATCCGGAAATTCTGCTGTTCTATCGGATGGGGGATTTCTATGAGCTGTTTTATGATGATGCTAAACGGGCTTCTCAGCTGCTGGAGATTTCACTGACCAAACGCGGCGCGTCCGCGGGCGAGCCTATTCCGATGGCGGGCGTGCCCTATCACGCCGTGGAAAATTACCTTGCCAGACTGGTTAACATGGGCGAGTCCGTCGCGATCTGTGAGCAGATCGGCGACCCCGCGCTGAGCAAAGGTCCCGTAGAACGTAAGGTAGTCCGTATTGTCACACCGGGAACCATCAGTGACGAAGCACTGTTACAGGAGCGTCAGGACAACCTTCTTGCGGCGATCTGGCAGGACTCACGCGGCTTCGGCTACGCGACGCTGGATATCAGCTCTGGCCGCTTTCGTCTGGCCGAGCCCGCAGACGCCGAAACCATGGCCGCCGAGCTACAGCGTACCAATCCGGCTGAGCTACTTTATGCAGAAGATTTCCCCGCTTTCTCCCTGATTGAGCATCGTCGCGGCCTGCGCCGGCGTCCGCTCTGGGAGTTTGAAATCGATACCGCCCGTCAGCAGCTCAATCTGCAGTTCGGCACCCGTGATTTACGCGGTTTCGGCGTTGAGAAAGCGGAGCTGGCGCTGCGGGCCGCTGGTTGCCTGCTGCAATATGCCAAGGATACGCAGCGCACCTCACTGCCCCATATCCGTTCACTGATGATGGAGCGCCAGCAGGACAGCATCATTATGGATGCCGCCACCCGGCGTAACCTCGAAATCACCCAGAATCTGGCGGGCGGCATTGAGAATACGCTGGCATCGGTGCTGGATAAAACCGTGACGCCAATGGGCAGCCGGATGCTGAAGCGCTGGCTGCATATGCCGGTTCGCCATCAGGAGACGCTGATCAATCGTCAGCAAAGTATCGGCGCGCTGCAGGATTTTTCTGCCGAGCTTGCGCCTCTGCTGCGTCAGGTTGGCGATCTTGAACGTATCCTCGCCAGACTGGCGCTGCGGACTGCCAGGCCACGGGATCTGGCCCGCATGCGCCATGCTTTTCAGCAGCTGCCACAGATCGACAGCCTGCTGGCCGATGCCGAAACGCCGCATCTGCAAACGCTGCGCAGGCAGATGGGGCAATTTGATGAACTGCGGGATCTGCTGGAAAGGGCCATTATTGAAGCACCACCGGTGTTGGTGCGTGACGGCGGCGTGATCGCGCCTGGCTACAATGCGGAGCTGGATGAGTGGCGCGCGCTGGCCGATGGCGCAACGGATTATCTCGATAAACTTGAGATACGCGAACGTGAAAAGCTGGGACTGGATACGCTGAAGGTAGGCTTCAATGGCGTTCACGGCTATTACATTCAGGTCAGCCGCGGGCAGAGTCATCTGGTGCCCATTAACTACGTACGGCGTCAGACGCTGAAAAACGCCGAGCGTTACATCATCCCTGAACTGAAAGAATATGAAGATAAAGTGCTGACTTCCAAAGGCAAGGCGCTGTCGCTGGAGAAAGCGCTGTATGAAGAGCTCTTTGATCTTCTGCTGCCGCATCTGGAGGCGCTGCAGCTCAGTGCTGCCGCGCTGGCCGAACTGGACGTGCTGGCAAACCTGGCCGAGCGCGCCTGGACACTGAACTACACCTGTCCGACGCTGACCGACAAGCCGGGCATTAAGCTTACCGGGGGGCGCCATCCGGTGGTCGAGCAGGTGCTGAAAGAGCCCTTTATCGCCAATCCGCTCTCGCTCTCACCTCAGCGGCGTATGCTGGTGATTACCGGGCCAAACATGGGTGGGAAAAGCACCTATATGCGCCAGGCGGCGCTGATTGCGCTGATGGCCTATACCGGTAGCTATGTCCCCGCTGAACAGGCTGTTATCGGGCCGATCGATCGCATCTTTACCCGCGTTGGTGCCGCAGACGATCTCGCATCCGGGCGTTCAACCTTTATGGTTGAGATGACCGAAACCGCCAACATTTTGCACAATGCCACCGAGTACAGTCTGGTGCTGATGGATGAGATCGGACGCGGCACCTCTACCTATGACGGCCTCTCGCTCGCCTGGGCCTGTGCCGAAAACCTGGCAAACCGCATCAAAGCGATGACGCTTTTTGCCACTCACTATTTCGAACTGACCACCCTGCCGGAGAAAATGGAGGGCGTGGCGAACGTGCATCTGGACGCGATAGAGCATGGTGATACCATCGCGTTTATGCACAGCGTGCAGGACGGCGCGGCAAGCAAAAGTTACGGCCTGGCCGTCGCCGCGCTGGCGGGCGTTCCGAAAGAGGTGATTAAGCGGGCCCGTCAAAAACTGAAAGAACTGGAAGCGATGTCGGGCAGTGCGGCAGCCACGCAGGCCGATGGCCCGCAGCTTCCGCTGCTGGTAGAAGAGACCTCGCCAGCCGTGGAGGCGCTGGAAGCGCTGGATCCCGACGCCCTTTCACCGCGTCAGGCACTGGAATGGATCTACCGGCTCAAGTCACTGGTGTAAATTATGCCTTCCCGCGTCCAGGCGCGGGCATGGCTTTTCCGGATAGCATTGCGGATACCAGCGGATAATCAAAGGAATGGGCAGGCCGCAACCACAGAAAGGAAGAGCACTGACAGAATAGAGGCAATAAAAAAGCGGTGGTTTGCGCCACCGCTTTTCGCATTCACAACTGAAGTCACTGACGCTTATTCACGGAACAAAGCTTCAATATTCAGACCCTGCGCCTGAAGAATTTCACGCAGGCGACGCAGACCTTCAACCTGAATCTGACGAACGCGCTCGCGCGTCAGACCAATTTCGCGACCCACATCTTCCAGCGTTGCCGCTTCGTAGCCCAACAGGCCAAAGCGACGAGCCAGCACTTCACGCTGCTTGGCGTTCAGTTCGAACAGCCATTTGACGATGCTCTGCTTCATGTCATCGTCCTGCGTGGTATCTTCCGGACCGTTGTCTTTCTCATCGGCCAGAATATCCAGCAGCGCTTTCTCAGAGTCTCCGCCCAGTGGCGTATCGACTGAGGTGATGCGTTCGTTGAGGCGCAGCATACGGCTGACGTCATCAACAGGTTTATCCAGCTGCTCTGCAATTTCTTCCGCGCTGGGTTCGTGATCCAGCTTGTGCGCCAGTTCACGCGCGGTGCGCAGATAAACGTTCAGTTCTTTCACAATGTGAATCGGCAGGCGAATGGTACGGGTTTGGTTCATAATAGCCCGTTCAATCGTCTGGCGAATCCACCAGGTAGCGTAGGTGGAGAAGCGGAACCCTCTTTCCGGGTCAAACTTTTCTACCGCACGGATTAACCCCAGGTTACCTTCTTCAATCAGATCCAGCAAAGCCAGACCACGATTGCTGTAACGACGGGCAATCTTCACTACCAAACGCAAGTTACTTTCAATCATGCGGCGGCGTGATGGCACATCACCACGGAGTGCACGACGAGCGAAGAACACTTCTTCCTCTGCCGTTAACAGGGGAGAATAACCAATCTCTCCCAGGTAGAGCTGTGTCGCATCCAGCACGCGTTGCGTTGCGCCTTGTGACAGCAGCTCTTCTTCAGCTAATTCATTATCAGCAGGTTCATTTCCGACAAGAGCCTTCTCATCAAAAATCTCAGCTCCGTTTTCGTCGAATTCCGCGTCTTCATGTAACTCGTTCACTTTCAGCGTATTCTGGCTCATAAGCGGCTCCTACCCGTGATCCCAGGGCAGAACACCAGGGTTCTGCCGGTTTATCGCTGCGGTAAATAACGCAACGGGTTTACGGATTTCCCCTTGTAACGAATTTCAAAGTGCAATCTAACAGAACTTGTCCCTGTGCTCCCCATCGTGGCGATTTTCTGACCCGCTTTGACTTCCTGCTGTTCGCGGACCAGCATCGTATCGTTGTGAGCATAGGCACTCAGGTAGTCATCATTATGTTTGATGATAATCAAATTACCGTAACCGCGAAGCGCATTACCGGCATAAACCACCCGCCCGGAAGCGGTTGAAATGACGGCCTGACCCCGCGACCCCGCGATATCAACCCCTTTATTGCCTCCTTCAGAAGCAGAAAAGTTATCGATAATCTTACCGTTTGTCGGCCAGAGCCAGCTCCCCACTGGGGTTGAACTGCTCGTTGTGCTGCTAACGGTCGGAGCGGTAACCGGCGCTGTTGTCGTTGCAACAGTATTTGTACCGGATGATGGCAACATCTTGCCTTCATTTGATTTACCTGAATTCCCAGAATACGTAATAACCGGCGGCGGTGCAACCGTTCCGCCTTTAATTTGTGCACTGCCCGGGGTCGCCGGAACGCCGCCTGCGGAGTCATCCGCCGCGGTAATAGCATTGCCGCCGGTAAGCGTGCCACCTGAGCTGTTACTAACCTGCAACTGCTGGCCCACATTCAGTTCATAGGGCGCGGGAATGTTATTTCGTTGGGCTAAATCGCGGAAATCGTTGCCGGTAATCCAGGCGATATAGAACAAAGTATCGCCGCGTTTGACGGTATAAGATTGACCGCTGTAGCTACCTTTAGGAATATTCCCATAAGAGCGGTTGTAAACGATACGCCCATTTTGCGTAACAACATTACTATTATTACCTGCAGTGTTGCCGGAGGAAGCGTTACTGGAAATGGAAGGGCGGGTAACCAGGCCGCTGTTTGCCGAAGCGGCGTCGCTGCGACTGCCCACGGCGCTGATGGGTGCCTGCGTATTGTCTGAGCTGGAACAGCCAGCCAGCCAAAAACTAACAAGTGAAACGGCCGCAATACGGCTCAATGTGAATACTGGGCTTCCCGTGCTCATTTATATCCCCCGCTACGGCAAAACGTTGGTGGCTAACCGCGATGTGCTTTCGATCGGTCACCGATGATAACTCGTAAAAAATGAATGCGATGGTAACAATATCGCCGACCCGGTGCCATTAACAGATGTATGTAAATGCGTATGGTGTCGGGGGCGGTAAATCAGGCCAGGTCGCCTTTGACCAGAGGGACAAAGCGCACCGGCTCCACCGTTTCAACGGAAAATTCCCCGGCCCGACGGTGTATCCGTTTAAGCTGCTGCTGCTCTTCGCCCACCGGCAGCACCAGAATGCCTCCTTCGTCCAGTTGCGACATCAGCTCAACCGGGATCTCTGGCGGCGCGGCGGTGACGATAATCGCATCAAAAGGACCGCGTGACGGCCAGCCCTGCCAGCCGTCGCCGTGACGCGTAGAGACATTATGCAGATCCAACTGCTTCAGGCGGCGTTTTGCCTGCCACTGCAATCCCTTTATGCGCTCAACAGAATAGACGTGCTCTACCAGGTGCGCCAGTATCGCGGTTTGATAGCCGGAACCGGTGCCAATTTCCAGCACGCGAGAGGTGGGCGTCAGCTCCAGCAGCGCCGTCATTTTTGCCACCATATAAGGCTGGGAAATGGTCTGCCCCGAGCCGATCGGCAGCGCCATATTTTCCCAGGCTTTATGCTCGAACGCTTCATCAACGAAACGCTCGCGCGGCACCTCTTCCATGGCTTGCAGCAACCTTTCGTCATTAATGCCCTGCTGGCGAAGCTGCGCCAGAAGCGTATCAATACGTCGAGCTATCATTCGCAGAGGACTCCGGCGCTGGTGAGCCAGTCTGCGACCACCTGTTGCGCCGCGTGGGCCGTCAGATCCACATGCAGCGCCGTTACCGAGACATAGCCTTCATCAACGGCAGCAAAGTCGGTATCCGGGCCGGCATCGAGCTTCTCTCCCGGTGGGCCAATCCAGTACATCATATTGCCACGCGGATCCTGCTGAGGGATCACCTGATCGCTGGGATGGCGGCTGCCACAGCGGGTGACACGAATCCCTTTAATCTCTGAGAGCGGCAGATCGGGCACATTGATATTCAGGATGCGCCCCGTGCGTAACGGCTCGCGCTGCAGGCCACGCAGGATAGAACAGGTTACCGCCGCAGCGGTATCGTAATGCTTGTGGCCGTCAAGCGAGACGGCGAGCGCGGGCAGGCCAAGATGACGCCCTTCCATCGCGGCGGCAACCGTGCCGGAGTAGATGACATCATCGCCGAGATTAGGGCCGGCGTTGATGCCGGAGACCACGATATCCGGTCCGGGCCGCATCAGCGAATTCACACCCAGATAGACGCAGTCGGTCGGCGTTCCCATCTGAACGGCGATATCGCCGCCAGGATAACAAAAGGTACGCAGAGGCGTCTCAAGCGTCAGGGAATTTGATGCGCCGCTGCGGTTGCGATCGGGCGCAACAACCTGCACCTCGGCAAACTCCCGCAGCGCCGCCGCCAGCGTCTGAATGCCCGGCGCATGAATACCGTCATCGTTACTCAGCAATATCCGCATCTTCACCTTCTTGTTCAAGAATTTCACGCACCACGCTGGTGGCAAAACTGCCCGCCGGAAGCCAGAAGTTCAGCCTGAGAGTACGATCGTCTGACCAATCCCAGCGCAAATCGCGGGGGATCACCAGCATCGCGCGGCGCGCCGCTTCCACCCGCTCGCGTTCCAGCAGGGCAATTAACTCTGCTTCCGCCGCCAGGCTATGTTGTTCAAAATCCAGTGCGGCCTCTTTGGTGCCCCACTCGCCGCTTCCGGGTAGCGGCGCCGTTATCCGCAGTTCATTATTATTAACGCGGCTTTGCAGGATTTCGATTTCCGTGGCGTCGGCCACAAACCAGCTCCCTCGTCCGGTCAGCTGTAACGCATCGCCTGACATTACCCTGTGCAGGCCGCCCTGCGCCGCCAGGCGATCGCTCACGACCTGGTTAAACAGCGCGCTGCGGGCAGCGGAAAGCAGAAAGCTGCGCTTGTTACGCTCTTTTACGCGGAGTGTTCCTGCCGCCCAGCGCCGGGCCAGCGTCAGGTTATTGCCCTGATGGCCAAAGCGCTGCTCGCCAAAATAATTGGGTACGCCAGCAACGACGATCTGCTGCAGTCGCGCTTCCGCCGCCGCACGATCGGTAATCTGCCGCAGGATCAGCGTAAAGGCGTTGCCCTGCAGCGCGCCAGTACGCAGTTTACGACGATGGCGGGCACTTTCCAGCACCTCGCAGCCTTCCAGCGAAAATGCAGAAAAGTCTGGCGTCGATTTCCCTGGCACCCGCAGACAAAACCACTGCTCGGTCACCGCATGACGATCCTTCATGCCGGCAAAACTGACGTCTCGTGCAGGAACGCCGGCAAATTTCGCCAGCGCTTCGGCCACAAAGCGGGTGTTACAGCCCTTTTTTCGTACGCGAACCAGCACCTGCTCGCCGTCACCGTCTGGCCGGTAGCCCAGATCTTCGATAACGACAAAGTCTTCCGGGCTGGCCTTAAGGACGCCAGTAACGACAGGTTTACCGTGCAGCCAGCTCAGTGCCTGCAGTTCCATCAGGCGTTCGCCCGGATAAGCAGCGCCACGGCTTCACAGGCGATCCCCTCGCCACGTCCGGTAAAGCCGAGCTTCTCCGTCGTGGTGGCTTTCACGTTAACATCATCCATATGGATGCCGAGATCTTCGGCGATATTGATGCGCATTTGCGGCACATGCGGCAGCATTTTAGGCGCCTGGGCGATGATGGTGACATCAACGTTGCCAATCGCGTAGCCCTTGCTGGCAATCTGCCGCCAGGCTTCACGCAGCAGTTCACGGCTGTCCGCCCCTTTATACGCCGCGTCGGTGTCCGGAAACAGCTTGCCGATATCACCCAGCGCGGCCGCGCCCAGCAGCGCATCGGTCAGCGCATGCAACGCCACGTCACCATCGGAGTGCGCCAGCAGTCCTTTTTCATAAGGAATACGCACGCCGCCAATAATCAACGGGCCTTCGCCGCCAAACGCGTGTACGTCAAAACCGTGGCCGATACGCATTATGCGCTCTCCTTATTTTTTAATTGAGTGAGGTAGAAAGCGGCCAGCGCCAGATCTTCCGGCCGCGTAACCTTGATATTATCGCTGCGTCCGACGATCAGTTCAGGATGATAGCCACAGTACTCCAGCGCTGAAGCTTCATCGGTAATGGTGGCGCCTTCTTCCAGCGCCCGCTGCAGGCAGTTGCGCAGCAGATCAAGCGGAAACAGCTGAGGCGTCAGCGCATGCCAGAGATCTTCACGATCGACGGTATGCACAATGGCATCGCTGCCCGCTCCGCCCCGCTTCATCGTATCCCGTACCGGCGCGGCAAGGATGCCACCAACGCTGCTGGTCGCGGTGATCGCCAGCAGGCGCGTCAGATCGTCGGGATGGAGGCAGGGACGCGCCGCATCGTGGACCAGCGCCCAGCTTGCGGAGGGGGCCGCCTGCAGCCCGGCAAGTACCGAGTCCGCCCGTTCTTTCCCGCCCTTGATCACCGTAATACGCGGATCGCGCGCAACAGGCAGGCGCGCAAACAGCGCATCGTCAGGACTGATGGCCACGATCACCCGGCCAATCACCGGATGTGCCAGCAGCCTGGCGAGCGTATGCTCCAGAATAGTTTTGTCGCCGATAGTGAGATACTGCTTCGGACATTCAGACTGCATCCGGCTGCCGATACCCGCTGCGGGTACGACAGCAATCACGTCCGGAAAGGATGTTGCGATGTTCATGGCTTATCGTAGCTGGCTGTTGGCAGCGCCCTGCTGTGCGTTTCGTTTATTCTGATCCGGCACAAGGCGATAGAAGGTCTCACCGGGCTTAATCATCCCGAGTTCATTGCGTGCGCGCTCCTCGATCGCTTCAGAACCGCCATTAAGGTCATCGATTTCCGCAAACAGCCGATCGTTTCGTGCTTTAAGCTTGCCGTTACTGGCCTGTTGCACCGCAACATCGTCATTAACGCGCGTATAGTCATGTATGCCGTTCTTGCCCAGCCAGAGCGAATATTGCAGCCAGGCCAGTAAAGCAAGTAACAGCAGCGTCAGTTTACCCATCCCCGCCCCCTGAAAAACGGCTCAATCATCCCACAACTTTCCCTCTGACTCCACCCTGGCGGTGAAATAGCCATGGATTGCCGTTCAGGTTATACACAAGGGGGCAAAACAGGAGGGCAACGGCTGCTTACCAGCCGGTAAGCAGGCTGAAAATCAGCCAGAACAGACAGATAACGCTGATGGCGGTCAGTAACAGGGTCAGCAGCAGATGACCGCGCAGCAGCACGCTGGTGGCGATACCAATCAGAACTGAAACCGGCAGGAGGGCCAGGAAGAAAGGCCAGGTATAGAGAAAGAAGAACAGGGTATTCGAACCGTAAAGCATAAAAGGGATCGCCAGGGCAATCCACCAGGAGGCGAAGCCCACCATGCCTCCGGGAAAGGGCCCGGCGCTCTCTTCCCGTTCTCGATCTTCTTTGCGGGCCAGCAACGGCGTAACGTTATGCATAAGTATCCTGTTGATGCGTGACACGACCTGCTCTGAGGCATTTCGCCGTGACTTCTCAATAAAAGATAATATCGCGCTCAGGCGGCAGATCGATGCTTTGCCGGGGTGATTTTGTTACCAATTGTTGGTCACCGATCTGCGCAGTGACGACGGAAAAAGCCTCGTCTCGCTCAGATAAGCATCATTTGCCAGACGTTTCTTTAAGCAAAAATCGTTACATCTCCCGGTTACGTCGATGACCGTCGGGCTCGCGTGCAATGGGCTCGCGGCGCTTTCCGCATCCGCAAAAAACCGACGGTGTCGCTCATATTACTATTATCAGAAACTGCTGGAAGCGATCTGACATGCGTTGAAAGAAAGCCATAAAGGCGGTAAGGATTGAGCAATAACGGCGCGCCTTCGCAGAAACGCAAACCGGTATGTTATGAGGATAAGTATGGCAAAGCGGCGCACTGTCTTCTTTTCTCATATCGATAATGGTGCCAGCCGCAATTTGCGAGTGGGATAATAACCTTCACTGAAATGATGACAGCCGCCGCTGAGCGCCCGCTTCCCTGCAGGCTTGACGTTTTCTTAGCAAGGGATAATCTGCCGGCTGCGCAGTAGAGCCGCAATTTGCTCACACAGCACCTCAACTTTCTCTTCGCCGTTGAGCACCATCTCCGCCCGCTCTGGTGCTTCATAAACCGCATCAATGCCGGTGAAGTTGCGCAGTTCGCCCGCACGGGCTTTTTTATAAAGCCCTTTCGGATCGCGCGCTTCGCAAATCGCCAACGGCGTGTCGACGAAAATTTCGATAAAGCGCCCTTCTCCCAGCAAATCGCGGACCATCTGCCGCTCAGCGCGATGAGGCGAGATAAAGGCGCTCAGTACCACCAGTCCCGCATCCACCATCAGCTTAGCCGTTTCACCCACGCGACGGATATTCTCCTTACGATCCTCATCGCTGAAACCGAGGTCGCGACAGAGGCCATGGCGTACGTTATCACCATCCAGCAGATAGGTACTGATGCCCGCCTTATGCAGCCCCTGCTCCAGCGCGCCCGCAACCGTCGATTTTCCCGAACCGGAAAGTCCGGTAAACCACAGAAGGACGCCCCGATGACCATGCTGCGCCTCGCGTTCGTCACGGGTTACCGCATGCGAGTGCCAGATGACATTTTCATCATGTTCAGCGCCCATTTGACTCCCCGCCCAGCAGATCGCGTGCGCCCCAGTGCGGGAAGTGGCGACGAACCAGCGCATTCAGCTCCAGTTCAAACTGGCTGAAATCACCTTGTAACTGCGCTTGCTGCGCCAGCGGCTCACGGATCATGCCCGCACCAACGGTGACATTACTTAAGCGATCGACAAATATCATGCCGCCGGTCACCGGATTCTGTTGGTAGCTATCCAGTACCATCGGCTCATCAAACGTCAGTTCGACCAGGCCGATCCCGTTCAGCGGCAGATTTTCCACGCTGTGGCGGGTCAGGTTGTTGATCTCCACCTGATGCTCGATGCGCTCAACACGCGCACGGGTTTTCTTACCGGCGATTTTGACGTCGAAGCTCTGGCCGGGTGAGAGCGGCTGCTCAGCCATCCATACCACATCGACGCTGGCGGCCTGCACCGGTTTCAGCGTCGCGCTGGCGTCCACCAGCAGATCGCCACGGCTGATATCAATTTCATCCTTCAGCACCAGCGTAATCGCTTCACCCGCCTGGGCTTCCTGCAGATCGCCGTCAAATGTCACGATACGCGCAATACTGGATTCCACGCCAGAAGGCAGAACCCTGACGCGCTGTCCCACCTGCACCGTTCCGGAGGCGAGCGTGCCGGCATAGCCGCGGAAATCCAGATTAGGGCGGTTCACGTACTGCACCGGGAAGCGCATTGGCTGCTGTTCCACGATGCGCTTAATCTCGACGGTTTCCAGCACATCCAGCAGCGTCGGGCCGCTGTACCAGCTCATCGCTTCACTGGGTGAGGCGACATTCTCGCCTTCCAGCGCAGAAAGCGGAACAAAACGAATATCCAGATCGGTTGGTAACTGTCCGGCGAAATCCAGGTAATCCTGTTTGATCTGCTCAAAAGTCGCTTCGCTGTACTCCACCAGATCCATTTTGTTGATCGCCACAACCAGATGCTTGATGCCCAGTAAGGTGGAAATAAAGCTATGGCGGCGTGTCTGATCCAGCACCCCTTTACGGGCATCAATCAGCAGGATCGCCAGGTCGCAGGTGGAAGCGCCGGTGGCCATATTACGCGTGTACTGCTCGTGGCCCGGCGTGTCCGCGATAATAAACTTACGCTTCTCGGTGGAGAAGTAACGATAGGCCACATCGATAGTGATGCCCTGCTCACGCTCGGCCTGAAGACCATCGACCAGCAGCGCCAGATCGAGCTTCTCGCCCTGAGTGCCGTGACGCTTGCTGTCGTTATGGAGTGACGAGAGCTGATCTTCATAAATCTGACGGGTATCGTGCAGCAGGCGGCCAATCAGCGTGCTCTTGCCATCGTCGACGCTGCCACAGGTCAGGAAACGCAGCAGGCTTTTATGTTGCTGCGCGTGTAACCAGGCTTCCACGCCGCCCTGGTCGGCAATTTGTTGTGCAATGACGGTATTCATCTCGGCTCCTCAGAAATAACCCTGGCGTTTCTTCAGCTCCATCGAGCCGGACTGATCGCGGTCAATGACGCGCCCCTGACGTTCGCTGGTAGTGGAAACCAGCATCTCTTCAATGATTTCAGGCAGCGTCTTCGCTTCAGATTCTACCGCGCCGGTCAGCGGCCAGCAGCCCAGCGTGCGGAAGCGCACCATGCGCTGCTGAATCATTTCGCCAGGCTGGAGGTCGATACGGTCGTCATCCACCATCATCATCATGCCGTCGCGCTCCAGTACCGGTCGCGGCGCCGCCAGGTAGAGCGGCACAATCTCGATATTTTCCAGGAAGATGTACTGCCAGATATCAAGTTCGGTCCAGTTGGAGAGCGGGAAAACGCGGATGCTTTCGCCTTTGTTAATCTGGCCGTTGTAGTTATGCCACAGCTCAGGACGCTGGTTTTTCGGATCCCAGCGGTGAAAACGATCGCGGAAGGAGTAGATGCGCTCTTTCGCGCGGGATTTCTCCTCGTCGCGGCGGGCACCGCCAAATGCCGCATCAAAACCATACTTGTTCAGCGCCTGCTTCAACCCTTCGGTCTTCATAATATCCGTATGTTTGGCGCTACCGTGCACAAAGGGGTTGATGCCCATCGCCACGCCTTCCGGATTGCGGTGCACCAGCAGTTCGGCACCAATCGCCTTCACGGTACGGTCGCGAAATTCATACATTTCACGGAACTTCCAGCCTGTATCCACATGCAGCAGGGGAAAAGGCAGGGTGCCGGGATAAAATGCCTTGCGCGCCAGATGCAGCATCACGGAAGAGTCTTTACCGATCGAATACATCATGACCGGATTACCAAATTCTGCCGCCACTTCGCGGATGATATGGATACTTTCCGCTTCCAGTTGACGCAGGTGAGTGAGTCTTTTCTGATCCATAACTTTTCCTCAAGCCAAATTCACAACGGCGGACTCACGTCCGGCCTGCTGCGCTGAATGTTGAAACCACGCCAGCTGCTGATGCAGATTGACCACTTCGCCAATCACCAGCAGAGCGGGGCTGGGTGCGTGTTGCGCCAGAGCGTCGAGCTGGTCGAGCGTACCGGTCAGAACCTGCTGATCCTGACGCGTACCGCGACCGATGACCGCGACCGGCGTCTGTGCATCACGTCCGTGGGCAATAAGCTGCGCGGAGATATCCGCCGCCTTGACCGTGCCCATGTAGATCGCCAGCGTCTGACGGGCGCGGGCCAGTGAGGGCCAGTCAAGCCCGTCGCCGTCGGCGCGGCAGTGGCCGGTAATAAACAACACGCTCTGCGCGTAGTCGCGGTGAGTCAGCGGAATACCGGCGTAAGCCGTTGCGCCAGCGGCAGCCGTAACGCCCGGCACGACCTGAAAGGGAATGCCCGCCTCGACAGCCGCCTGAAGCTCTTCGCCACCGCGGCCAAAAATAAAGGGATCGCCGCCCTTCAGGCGCACGACGCATTTCCCTTTCTTCGCCAGCGCCACCAGCAGCTGGTTCGTCTCTTCCTGCGGGACGGTATGCGCATGAGCGCGTTTACCGACGCAGATGCGATCGGCATCGCGCCGGACTAAATCGAGAATTTCATCGCTGACCAGATGGTCATACAGCACCACATCCGCCTGCTGCATTACCTGCAACCCGCGCAGGGTCAGCAGTCCGGGATCGCCAGGCCCGGCGCCCACCAGAATAATTTCACCCTGGTTCTCCTGCGGCGCGTCCAGCTGTTCATCCAGCGTGCGTTTTGCGCCTTCCACATTGCCGGAGGCGACCTGGCTGGCAAAAAGGCCGTTAAAGGCAGCTTCCCAGAAGCGGCGGCGATCGGACATCTTGCTGAAGCGTTCTTTCACCTTGCCGCGCCACTGACCGGCAATGGCCGCCATCTGCCCCAGATTCGCGGGCAGCAGCGCCTCTAACTTCTCGCGTAGCAGGCGGGCAAGTACCGGCGCGGTACCGCTGGAAGAGATCGCCACCACCAGCGGGGAGCGATCCACAATAGAGGGGAAAATAAAGGAGCATTTCGGCTGATCGTCCACCACGTTCGCCAGCAGGTGACGGGCGCTGGCGTCATCAAAAACGCGGGCATTCAGTTCCGCATCGTCCGTGGCGGCAATCACCAGAAAAACGCCCGTCAGCAGCTCGCGTTGATAGGCTTTAGCCCGCCACTCGACCAGCCCTTCATGATGCAGCGCAGCCAGTTCCTCACACAGTGCCTTTGAGGCAATCTGCACCCGCGCGCCTGCGCGCCGCAGCAGCTCAATCTTACGCGCGGCCACGTCGCCGCCGCCGACAACCAGCACCGGTTTGTTACGGATATCAGCAAATATTGGGAGATAGTCCACGTCAGCCTTGTCGTTAATAACAAATAGTTAACGCGACTATACGGCCCGCGCCGGAGGCTTATGAAATTACTAATTGGAATGAGTAGTTACCGAATGGAATAACGTGACTGCAAAAGACGACACAAGTCACGCTTAACGGATGATATTGCGGGCATTTCACTCCGGCCGTGATTGTGCCAGGCCTGGCGGGATCGCATAATGATGAGGCAAATAAACCCGCTGGTCCGCCGGTGTTAACAGCCAGACATTTTATCAAACCGGCAGGCCACTCCCCTGACAGGAGTGCTTATGTACATTGTTTTCCTGAACTACACCCGCCCGCTTGAGGAAGTGGAAGCCGTGCTGGATGCGCATATTGCCTGGTTGAATAAATACTTCGATAGTGGTGTTTTTATCAGCGCCGGACGAAAAGATCCCCGCACCGGGGGCGCGATCATGGTGAAAGATATCGATCGCGATCGTCTCAACGCTATTCTGGACGAAGATCCATTCCAGGCCGTGGCGGACTATGAAGTGACAAAAGTGAACATAACCCGCACCGCTGATGGGTTCACTTCGCTGATGGGAATTTAACAGGCCTGTGGCGCTAACCCTGCGGATAAAAGCGGCTATCAGACCTTCGGAATGATGAAAAGGGAAAACAGTGTGTCTGTTTTCCCGTTTGATTACCGACAAGGCGTTGCCGGGATTTGCTGTCCGCAGATAACCACGCTTATTCGTGCAGCCCGCATTCACGCTTCAGACCGAAGAAGCGGGTCTCTTCCTCCGCCATGCCCGGTTCCCATTTCCGCGTGGTGTGCGTGTCACCTACCGAAAGATAGCCTTTCTCCCACAGCGGATGGTAATCCAGACCGTTATCCTTGAGGTACTGATGCACCTGCCGGTTATCCCAGTCGATAATCGGTAACACCTTGAAGACGCCGCGCTGCACGGCCAGCACCGGCAAATGCGCCCGACTGCTGGACTGATCGCGCCGTAAACCGGCAAACCAGGTCTGGCCGTTCAGCGTTTGCAATGCACGGTTCATCGGCTCCACTTTATTGATCTGGTTGTAGCGCTCAATCCCTTCCACGCCCTGCTCCCAAAGCTTACCGTAACGCGCTTCCTGCCAGGCCGCGCTCTCCGTTGCCCGGAAAACGTTCAGATTCAAATCCAGCTTTTCCGTCAGCGCATCAATAAACTGGTAGGTTTCCGGAAACAGGTAGCCGGTATCGGTCAGAATGACCGGAATTCCCGGCCTGGCCTTATTCACCAGATGCAGGCTGACGGCGGCCTGAATGCCGAAACTGGAAGAGAGCACCGCCTCGCCCGGCAGGTTCTCGAGCGCCCAGATCACGCGATCCTGGGCTGAAAGTTTATCCAGCTGATTGTTCACTTCGGCCAGCGCCATGATGCGCTCGACTTTCGGTAACGCATTGAGTACGGCGAGATCGGGTAGCGCCATGTTAAGCCTCCGTTATTGCCAAAAATCGCGGGCCGGATCGCGCACCGGCTCAACTACGCCTGCCCGGACAGTAAAGTCACCAAACCCTTCATCCGCCTCGCGCTCCAACGCCCAGCGCCCCAGCAGTTCATCAAGGTGAGAAAGTATTTCGTCTTCGGTGATATTTTCACGGTACATGCGTGGAATACGTGTGCCGATGCGGTTACCGCCGAGATAGAGGTTGTAACGTCCCGGCGCTTTACCGACCAGGCCAACTTCCGCCAGCAGCGCACGGCCACAACCGTTGGGGCATCCGGTCACGCGCAGTACAATGTGTTCATCGCCCACGCCGTGACGGTGCATAGTTTCTTCCACGCGGGTCACGAAAGCCGGCAGGAAACGTTCTGCTTCCGCCATCGCCAGTGGACAGGTTGGGAAGGCGACACAGGCCATAGAGTTTTCACGCTGGGCGGTCACACTTTCCATCAGTCCATGCTCACGGGCCAGCGCTTCAATACGCGGTTTCTCCGCCTCCGGCACGCCCGCCACGATCAGGTTCTGATTGGCGGTCAGACGGAAGTCGCCCTGGTGGATTTTGGCGATTTCCGCCAGGCCGGTTTTCAGCGGTCGTCCCGGATAATCGAGCAGACGTCCGTTCTCAATAAACAGCGTCAGATGCCATTTCTCATCGATGCCTTTTACCCAGCCGAAGCGATCGCCTCGGGTGGTAAATTCATAAGGGCGGATGGGTTCAAACTTGATGCCCGCACGGCGTTCAACCTCTTCTTTGAACGTTTCAACGCCCACGCGCTCCAGCGTGTATTTGGTTTTGGCATTTTTACGATCGGTACGGTTACCCCAGTCCCGCTGGGTGGTCACCACCGCTTCGGCCACTGCCAGGGTTTTGTCCAGCGACAGATAACCGAACTCGCTGGCGGTACGGGCGTAGGTCGCTTTATTGCCATGCTCAATGGAGAGCCCACCGCCCACCAGCAGGTTAAAGCCGATCAGCTTGCCGTTCTCGGCAATGGCGATGAAATTCATGTCGTTCGCATGTAAATCAACGTCATTATGCGGCGGTACGACAACGGTAGTTTTGAATTTGCGCGGCAGATAGGTTTCGCCCAGAATCGGCTCTTCGTCAGTGGTGGCGACCTTCTCCTGATCCAGCCAGATTTCCGCGTAGGCGCGGGTTTTCGGCAGCAAATGCTCGGAGAGCTTTTTCGCCCAATCGTAGGCTTCCTGATGCAGTTCAGATTCCACCGGATTGGAGCTGCACAGCACGTTACGGTTTACGTCGTTCGCGGTCGCCAGCGCGTCCAGTCCCACCGCATGCAGCATCTGGTGCGCGGGCTTAACGTCACCCTTCAGCAGGCCGTGATACTGAAATGTCTGGCGGTTGGTCAGGCGGATGCTGCCGTAAATCGTATGCTCCTGCGCAAACTTATCCACGCTCAGCCACTGCTCAGGCGTCATAATGCCGCCCGGCAGACGGCAGCGCAGCATCATGGCATGGCGTGGCTCCAGCTTCTGTTCCGCGCGCTCGGCACGGATGTCACGGTCATCCTGCTGATACATGCCGTGAAAGCGGATCAGCAGAAAGTTGTCGCCGTTAAAGCCGCCGGTCAGGCCGTCGTCCAGATCTTCAGTAATGGTGCCGCGCAGATAGTTGCTCTGCTTTTTCAGGCGTTCGGCATCGCTCAGTTTGCCTTCAACCACCAGCGGGCCGGGATGTTTTTCGTTCGTCATGAGGCAATGTCTCTCAATTGTTCGTCTGTGCCGCTGGCGGAAAGTCCGCGCCAGCCGGGCCGGTTATGCCGTTCGGCGATAAACCTAGTACACGTCCCGCTGATAACGGCGCTCAATGCGCAGCTCGCTCAGGAATTCGTCGGCGGTTTCCGCATCCATGCCACCATATTCCGCCACCACGTCCAGCAGCGCCTGCTCAACATCTTTCGCCATTCTGTTGGCGTCGCCGCAAACGTAGATATGCGCGCCCTCTTCAATCCAGCGCCATACTTCTGCACCCCGTGCGCGGATTTTGTCCTGCACATAAACTTTGTGAAGCTGATCGCGCGACCAGGCCAGATCGATGTTGGTCAGCAAGCCATCTTTCACATAGCGCTGCCATTCCACCTGGTAGAGGAAATCTTCCGTGAAGTGCGGGTTGCCGAAAAATAGCCAGTTTTTGCCGGTGGCGCCGTCGTTATCACGCTGCTGCATAAAGGCGCGGAAAGGCGCGATGCCGGTGCCGGGACCAATCATAATCACCGGCGTGTCCGGATTCGCGGGCAGACGGAAGTTGTCGTTATGCTCGATAAACACACGGATCTCGCCATCTTCTTCCAGACGATCGGCCAGATAGCTGGAGGCACCGCCCGCACGGGCGCGGCCATCAATTTCATAGCGTACTGCGCCTACCGTGATATGTACCTCGGTTTCACTTTCCGCCTGCGAAGAGGCGATGGAGTAGAGACGCGGCGTCAGTGGACGCAGCAGCGCGATCAGCTGCTCCGCACTCAGTTCGACCGGTGCCTGGCGAATCATATCGACGATGGGCGTATTTTGCGCATAGTACTGGAGTTTCGTTTTTTCACTCAGCAGCGCCAGCAGCCTTTCATCGCGGCAAAGCCGGCCATATTGCTCAACGATCTGCGGCGTGTTGACCGTCAGTTCAAAATGCTTTTGCAGCGCTTCGGCGAGCGGCAGCGTCAGCTCGTTCACCTGTACGCTTTCATCGCCTTTCAGCCAGACCAGCCCGACCAGTTCCTCCACCAGCGCCGGATCGTTTTCATACCAGACGCCCAGTGCGTCACCGGGACGATAGCGCAGAACGGCATCGCCAAGATCAATTTCGATATGGCGCACGTCCTTGTCGGAACCGCGTCCGGTGATTTTCTGGTTCACCGCCAGGCTGGCGGTCAGCGGCGCTTCTTTGGTGTAGGGCGTGCTGAACACTTCGTTGACGCTGCCCGCCGCGTTACTCAGCGTCTGCGCCGGTGCCGCATCGGGCACGCGAGCTTTCAGGATTTCAACAATCTGTTTGCGCCACGCTTCCGCTTCTGCTGCATATTCGACGTCGGCATCCACGCGGGCCAGCAGACGTTCACCGCCCAGCTCGCCCAGCTTGTTATCAAAGTCTTTGCCCGCCTGGCTGAAAAATTCGTAAGAGGTATCGCCAAGGCCAAAGACCGCAAAAGCAGTAGCGTCGAGTTTAGGCGCCTTCTTCGACATCAGAAACTTATGCAGCGCCACCGCTTCTTCCGGCGGATCGCCTTCTCCCTGTGTGGAAGTGACAACGATCAGCAGTTTTTCCTGTGCGATCTGCTTAAATTTATAATCGCCAGCGTTGACCAGATTCACGTTCAGCTTTGCCGCCAGCAGGTCATCACGAAGCTGTTCCGCCAGACGACGGGCGTTCCCCGTTTGTGAGGCGGAAAGTAGCGTGATCGAAGGGGCTTCAGCCTGCGCCGGCACCTGAGCGACAGCGCTACCGGGCGCCTGATTGACCATGCCCCAGAAATAGCCGGAAAGCCAGGCGAGCTGGGTCGTCGAAAAATCACCGGTGGCCGCCTGCAAGCGGGCAAGCTGTTCCGGATTAAGCGGAAGCAGTGAACCTGGGGGTACCTGAGTCGTCATTGCGTTGAGAATTCCAGTATCGGGAGCCGGGCCGTCAAGACAGCATTGTAAGCGTAGGGTAACGACTCGCCTGATAACCCTTAAATAAGGGTTGGTCATATTAAATAACCAAAAGAACTAAACAGTTTTCCGGGTAAAACCTAACAACGAAACAGATTTATTATTTCCATAACTTTCATAGAGTTAAATTTTGCAGCATGCCAGGGGGCTGGCGGCAGCCGCCCAGGAGGGGGAAACGGATGCGTAAAAAAGGATTTTCGGGTAGACTTCGCCAGCTTTTTCCAGGAAATGAATACTGAGACCGCCACATGACTACCACGCTGTTTAAAGATTTTCAATTCGAGGCTGCCCACCATCTGCCTAACGTTCCCGCCGGCCATAAATGCGGTCGTCTGCACGGGCACTCCTTTCTGGTGCGGCTCGAAATCACCGGCGAAGTGAATGCGCATACCGGCTGGGTCATGGATTTTGCCGAGCTGAAAGCGGCCTTTAAGCCGGTTTACAATCGCTTGGATCATTACTATCTCAACGAGATCCCGGGGCTTGAGAATCCGACCAGCGAAGTGCTGGCGAAATGGATTTGGGAACAGATGAAACCGGTGCTGCCGTTGCTCAGCGCGGTGATGATCAAAGAAACCTGCACGGCTGGCTGCGTTTATAAAGGCTAATCCGGCTCGGGATCGGCCTGGGCCGATCCGCCCCCTTCTGTCATCTTTCTGTCATCCTGCTTCACTACGTTGTTGGCTCCTTCATTAAAGATCGAGAGAATCAACAATGAAACTGGTTAAAAATCTGTCCGTTGCAGCCGTGCTGGTTGCCGCCTGCTGCCAGGCAAGCGCCATGAATATTCTGGACTTCCCCCAGCCTGAAAATAACCCTGACGAATTCTATGCGCTGACCGAAATTCCGGCCGGCAGCATGATCAAATATGAAACCGACGCCAAAACCGGCTTTATCGTGGCTGACCGTTTCCAGTCCATGCCGGTAGCTTACCCGGCAAACTATGGATCCATTACCCAGTCTCTGGGCGGGGATAACGATCCGCTGGATGTGATCTTTTATACCCGCGCACCGCTGGCCCCAGGCACTTTAATCAAACTGCGTCCGATAGGTGTACTGAAGATGATCGATGGCGGCGAGTCAGATGACAAGATCGTGGCCGTCCCGGCCAGTAAAATCGACCCGACCTACGATGATATACAGTCGCTGGACGATCTGCCAAAAATGGAAAAGGAGCGCCTTGAAGCCTTTTTCCGCGTTTATAAGCAGCTGCCGGAAGGCCGTAAAAAGGTCGAACTGGCGGGGTTTAACGATACGGCTGCCGCGAAAACGGAAATCAGCGCTGCTTATCAGGCATGGAAAACAAAAGCAGCGCAAACGCCGTAATCAGGCGATATTGAGGTACTTATGCGTCTGCATGGAGAGCCGCCAGTTATATTTGATGCAGGTTTCAATGCAGAGTCTGGTGGCATCTTCTTTCTGGCTGATCGGCTGCAGCGCGATAATCCGCGCTTTGTCGTCATCAAGCGTATTCAGCAGCGCCTGCAGCGCCTCAATGTCCCGCTGGCGGGCGACAGGATGCTTAACCTCATCGGCCCGTACCAGCGCCTGGTTCAGTACATCATACCCGCCGCGCATATTTACCTTAGGTGAAACGGTTACCCAGGTTTTCTCGCTACAGCGCACTTCATGCGTCCCGCTCGTTTCAATCTGGCAGCTAAAGCCGTGCTGCTCCAGCGTCTGCGTCAGCGGCGTCAGATCGTAAATAGAAGGTTCACCACCGGTGATCACTACGTGGCGGGCCGTCCAGCCGTGGGTGCGAATAGTGCTTAACAGCGCAGCGGCATCGGCATTTCCCCAGGCATCCGTTTCCACGGTTTTCAGCAGAATATCGCCCAGCGACGTCTCCCGATCGGCCAGCTTATCCCACGTGTGTTTGGTGTCACACCAGCTACAGCCCACCGGGCATCCCTGAAGGCGGATAAAAATTGCCGGCACGCCGGTATAAAACCCTTCGCCCTGCAACGTCTGGAACATTTCATTAATCGGGTACTGCATCACTTTCTCGACCGGGAGTTAAATTAAGGGCGCAGAGTATGGCAGATCGGACCGGCATTACCAACTCGCTTTGTGTGGCAGGATACGTCAGAGAAAGTGCCGGACAGGCTGCAATTCTGCAAACATTAGATTGCTAGCAATCCTGATTTGACTATGATGAACAGTCACTAAGCCACAGGAACAAGGGACTCACCGTGCACACTTCAGAAAAAAGCCGCAGACACTTTCTTTCTCACAGCGCCCGGTTAACTGCCGGTGGCGCGTTGTTAGCTTCCGGCATGGCCAGCACTGCCACCGCCAGCTCAACCGGTAGCCGGCCTATCTGTGAGGAGGCGCCAGCCGTTAGATCCATCACCGCTTCACACTATCAGTTGCGTAATGTTCGTCTTGAAGAGGGCTTTGAGCGTGAAGGCGAAACGACAATCGCGACAAAAACCGCGCTTTACGATCTGGAAATTAACCAGGGGAAAATTACCGCCATTGAGCCGGTAAAAAATCGCCTTAAGGGCACGTTACCTGCCTTTGACGCGCAGGGATTACTGCTGCTGCCCGCCACCCGTGATATGCATATCCATCTGGATAAAACCTTTTACGGCGGCCCCTGGGAAGCCCCGCGTCCCAGAAAAGGCAAAACCATTATGGATATGATCGCCCGCGAACAGACGATCATTCCCCGGCTGTTACCTGATTCCGTTCAGCATGCAGAAGCCCTTATCGCGCTGCTGCAGGCGAAGGGCACCACCGTCGCCCGCAGCCACTGCAATATCGATCCGGTCAGCGGGCTGAAAAGCCTGGAGCATTTACAGACTGCACTGCAAAAACATCAGCAGGATTTCAGCTGTGAGATCGTCGCCTTTCCCCAGCACGGTCTGCTGCATTCCAACGTGGATGGCCTGATGCGCGAAGCGATGCAGATGGGCGTGCAGTATGTTGGTGGGCTTGATCCCACTAACGTCGATGGCGCGATGGAAAAATCGCTGGATGCCATGTTCCGCATTGCGCTGGATATGCATAAAGGCGTCGATATTCATCTGCATGAAACCTCGCCTGCCGGCATTGCCGCCGTGAAATATATGATCAAAACCGTCGCGCAGAACCCACAGCTGAAAGGAAAGGTCACGCTGAGTCACGGCTTCGCCCTCTCCGTTATGGCGGATGATGAGCTGGAAGAGGTTATAAATGGGCTGGCAGAACAGCAATTCTCCGTGGCGTCTACCGTGCCGATTGGCAAAAGATCGATGCCGCTACCGCAACTGAGTGAAAAAGGGATTCTGGTGATGACCGGTACCGACAGCGTTATCGATCACTGGTCGCCCTTTGGCACGGGCAGCATGCTGGAGAAAGCGAATCTGTATGCCCAGCTTTATGGCAATATCGACGAATTCAGCCTGAGCCGGTCGCTGGCGATCGCCACCGGGAATATTTTACCGCTCAGCGATACCGGCGAACGACAGTGGCCGGTCCTGAATTCGCCAGCAGAAATGATGCTGGTCTCGGCCAGCTGTTCTGCCGAAGCGGTAGCCCGTCTTTCTGACGTGCGCGCCACTTTCCACCAGGGCAGGCTGGTCTCGGGCGCGGTAAGCAAGGCGTAAAAAAGCCAGGCCCGGATCAACCGGTGCCTGGCTTATTAACAGCGCAGATTATCCGGCCCTTAGCGGGCCGGGGAATCAGGCGATTACTGGCCTTTCACTTCTTTCAGACCATTGAATGGCGCACGGCTTCCCAGCGCTTCTTCGATACGGATCAGCTGGTTGTACTTGGCAACACGGTCAGAACGGCTCATTGAACCGGTTTTGATCTGGCCTGCTGCGGTACCTACTGCCAGGTCGGCAATAGTTGCGTCTTCGGTTTCGCCTGAACGGTGAGAGATGACAGCGGTATAGCCTGCATCTTTCGCCATTTTGATCGCAGCCAGAGTTTCGGTCAGAGAACCGATCTGGTTGAATTTGATCAGAATGGAGTTAGCGATACCTTTATCGATACCTTCTTTCAGGATTTTGGTGTTGGTTACGAACAGATCGTCGCCAACCAGCTGGATTTTGTCGCCCAGCACTTTGGTCTGGTAAGCGAAGCCATCCCAGTCAGACTCGTCCAGGCCATCTTCGATAGAGACGATAGGGTACTGTTTGGTCAGGTCTTCAAGGAAGTGGGTGAACTCTTCTGAAGTGAAGGCTTTGTTGCCTTCGCCAGCCAGCACGTATTTGCCATCTTTGTAGAATTCAGAGGCTGCACAGTCCATCGCCAGGGTGATATCTTTGCCCAGCTCGTAGCCCGCTGCTTTTACCGCTTCAGCGATAACGGCCAGTGCTTCAGCGTTGGAACCCAGGTTTGGCGCGTAGCCGCCTTCATCACCTACAGCGGTGCCCATGCCTTTAGACTTCAGCACTTTTGCCAGGGTGTGGAACACTTCAGAACCCATACGGATCGCTTCTTTCAGCGTTTTCGCGCCGACAGGCTGGATCATGAATTCCTGGATATCAACGTTGTTGTCGGCGTGCTCGCCACCGTTGATGATGTTCATCATTGGCAGAGGCATAGAGAATTTGCCTGGGGTGCCGTTCAGCTCAGCGATATGCTCATACAGCGGCATGCCTTTTGCTGCCGCAGCGGCTTTGGCTGCTGCCAGAGAAACGGCCAGGATAGCGTTGGCGCCAAACTTGGATTTGTTCTCGGTACCGTCAAGATCGATCATGATCTTATCGATGTTTGCCTGATCTTTTGCGTCTTTACCGGTTACCGCGTCAGCGATAGGACCGTTAACGGCTGCAACGGCTTTGGTTACGCCTTTGCCCAGGAAACGCGATTTGTCACCATCACGCAGTTCCAGCGCTTCGCGAGAGCCAGTAGAGGCGCCTGAAGGTGCCGCTGCCATACCTACGAAACCGCCTTCCAGATGCACTTCAGCTTCAACAGTCGGGTTTCCGCGAGAGTCGATGATTTCACGACCGATGACTTTAACGATTTTGGACATTAGTTTTTTCCTCAGTACAAGTTATCTTAAACTCAGACAAACTACGCACAGCCCCCTTCATCTTCCGATCGACAAGCCTGCTGGCTGCCTTTCATCCCCCGCAAGCGCCGGGGATTTACCGATGACCGTCTGAATGTGACGGTGTCAGGAGGTCGTGCGCCGTTATGAAAATACTTATTTTGCCAAACGCTTCTGGTACTCGCTGGCGGCTTTTACAAAGCCGGCAAACAGCGGGTGACCATCTCGGGGCGTTGAGGTGAATTCCGGGTGGAACTGACACGCAACAAACCATGGGTGATTAGGGATCTCAATGATCTCCACCAGCTGGTCATCCCCTGAACGGCCTGCGACACGCAAACCAGCCGCTTCAATCTGCTTCAGCAGCATATTGTTCACTTCGTAACGGTGACGATGGCGCTCAACGATAGTATCAGAGCCGTACAGCTGATGAACCAGGCTCTCTTTGGTCAGCTGACACTGCTGGCTACCCAGACGCATGGTGCCGCCCAGATCGCTCTGCTCAGTACGCAGTTCGACATTGCCTTCTTCATCACGCCATTCGGTGATCAGCGCCACCACCGGATACTTACAGTCTGGCACAAATTCGGTAGAGTTTGCGCCTTCCATCCCGGCCACGTTGCGGGCAAATTCCATCAGCGCCACCTGCATACCTAAACAGATGCCCAAATAAGGAATATTGTGCTCGCGCGCATAGCGGGCGGTCAGCAGCTTACCTTCCACGCCACGGTAGCCGAAGCCGCCCGGGATCAGGATAGCATCCAAATCTTTCAGCATTTCGACACCGCGGCTTTCCACATCCTGCGAATCGATCAGCTTAATATTGACGGTAACGCGGTTTTTCAGGCCGCCATGCTTCAGCGCTTCAATCACCGATTTATAGGCGTCCGGCAGCTCAACATATTTGCCGACCATACCGATGGTAACTTCGCCGCCCGGATTCGCTTCTTCATAGATCACCTGTTCCCATTCAGACAGGTTAGCTTCCGGCGCATTCAGGCTAAAGCGCTTACAGATATAATCATCGAGTCCCTGGGATTTTAACATACCAGGAATCTTATAAATGGAATCAACGTCTTTCAGCGAGATAACCGCTTTTTCCGGCACGTTACAGAACAGCGCGATTTTCGCCCGTTCGTTTGCCGGCACCGCGCGGTCAGAGCGACAGATCAGCACATCAGGCTGAATACCGATGGAGAGCAGTTCTTTTACAGAGTGCTGGGTCGGTTTGGTTTTAACTTCACCGGCTGCCGCCATATAAGGCACCAGCGTCAGGTGCATATACATGGTGTGCTCGCGACCAACGTCAACGGCCATCTGGCGAATCGCTTCCAAGAACGGCAGGGATTCGATATCGCCGACGGTACCGCCGATCTCAACCAGCACCACGTCGTGGCCTTCGCCACCTTCGATGATGCGTTCTTTGATCGCGTTAGTGATATGTGGGATCACCTGGATGGTGGCGCCCAGATAGTCGCCCCGGCGCTCTTTGCGCAGGACTTCTGAGTAGATGCGGCCCGTGGTGAAGTTGTTACGGCGGCTCATCCTGGTGCGGATGAAGCGCTCATAGTGACCCAAGTCCAGATCGGTTTCAGCGCCGTCATCGGTGACGAACACTTCGCCGTGCTGCGTTGGACTCATGGTACCCGGATCCACGTTGATATACGGGTCCAGCTTCATGATGGTCACATTAAGACCACGTGCTTCGAGAATGGCGGCCAGGGAGGCTGCGGCAATGCCTTTACCCAGAGAGGATACGACCCCGCCGGTCACAAAAATATAGTTCGTTGTCATGCTGAACCTGAGAAAGTAGGTTTAAAGACGATGGAATAACCAGGACGGGAAAACAGTATACGGGAATCCCCGCCGTGCCACAATTAATCGTTTCTGGTTCTGCGCCTTCCACCGCACTGACCGCCCAGAGCCTACCGGAATCTCTGCGGCCTGAGGTTGACATACGTCACAATTTTGTTGAATCGAGTCAGCTTACTATTCTTAACGCGCTAATAATCCGCTTATGCAACTTTACCATGGCGCTTTTCTGCGCAAAGATGGGCAACAAGGAAAGTCTCCATGAAGCCCCACAGGGAATGCACGCCTGCTGCTCACCTTGTTAACGCTGCGTTGGCTGTCAGCCGCCCACTTCTTCAGATTTGACCTGCTGCCATGCCTCTTCCATCTGCTCAAGCGTGGCCTGCTTCATTGCCAGTCCCCGGGCGGCAATAATCCGCTCAACCTCGCGGAAACGGCGCTCAAATTTGTCATTCGCCTTCTGCAACGCGGTTTCCGCTTTACTGCCGAGGTGACGAGAAAGATTGACCGTTGCGAACAGCAGATCGCCAATTTCTTCCTCCAGCTTTTGCGGATCGATGACCGCCTGCCGCGCTTCGTGCATCACCTCGTCGATCTCTTCATGAACTTTATCCAGCACCGGACCGAGGGTCGTCCAGTCAAAACCAACATTGCTGCACCGCTTCTGAATTTTATGGGCACGCATCAGTGCGGGAAGCGCGCGGGGAATGTCATCCAGCGCGGAATGCTGCGCTTTATCTGCCCGCTCCTGCGTTTTAATCGCTTCCCAGTTCACCAGCACCGCTTTACTGTCACTGACCTCGGCGTCGCCAAAGATATGAGGATGACGGCGCTCCAGCTTATCGCTGATGGTCTGACAAACCGCATTAAAGTCAAAGCGCCCTTCTTCCTGCGCCATCTGGGCATAAAAGACCACCTGAAACAGCAGATCGCCCAGTTCGCCCTGCAGATCGTCAAAATCTTCGCGGCTGATGGCGTCCAGCACTTCATAGGTTTCTTCAAGGGTGTAAGGCGCGATGCTGGCAAAGGTCTGCTCACGATCCCAGGGACAGCCTTTTTGCGGATCGCGCAGGGTTTTCATGATGCCCAGCAGGCGATCGATAGCGTTCATAACAGCGTCCATTTCGGAAGAGAAATAAACCCTGACTATACGGCATGATAAAGCAAAATTCATGGGGGAAATGGGGAAGGCTTTTACGATTGGTAAACAGCCTGAACGCAGCGTCAGTGGCCCAGGCGGTTTTATCTCACCGTCAGGCAATCCATGCGCGAACTCAGAAAGGTGTGCCATGGCGAGCGAAGCCAGCACCAGCAACGTCGCGCGGCCCTCAGGAGATCTTTTCCTGAGGGCCGACCCAGATCGCTACTCAGAAGTGAACGCTACGCCGGCGCAAACCTGCCGGTAAGTCGCCAGCGGAACGAATCAGTGCAGCCTTCTGGCGTCGATGATATCGGGCACCTGGTTTAACCGGGCCAGCACACGGCCAAGAACCTGATGATTATAAATTTCAATATCCATATCGATCGTCGCCAGCTGTTTTTTGGTATCGCTGCGGCTGGAGACGCCAAGCACGTTCACTTTCTCATTGGCCAGAATCGTGGTGATATCCCGCAGCAGTCCGCTACGATCGTTGGCGGTCACGCGCACCACCAGCGAATAGCCGCTGGAGTAACTTTCGCCCCAGACGGCATCAACAATACGCTCCGGCGCGTGGGAGATCAGTTCGCTGAGCTGATCGCAGTCGGCGCGGTGGATTGAGATCCCACGGCCCTGGGTGATGAAGCCGACGATGTTATCGCCAGGGATCGGCTGACAGCAGCGGGCAATATGGTGCATCAGGTTACCGACACCTTCCACCACCACCCGGCCACTCTCTTTACTGCGTGGCGCGGTCGATTTCTGCGTAAGCTGGCGCAGGGCTTCACGATCTTCCTCTTCGGCGCTCGGCTTGTTCAGCTTCGATTGCAGGAAGTTAATCATCTGATTAAGGCGAATATCGCCGCCGCCAATCGCCGCCAGCAGCTCATCAAGCGAGTTGACGTTATAGCGCGGCAGCAGCAGTTTTTCCGCCTCTTTCAGGCTGATATCCAGCTGATCAAGCTCGCTGTCCAGGATCTGTCTGCCCGCCGCGATATTCTTATCGCGATCCTGTTTGCGGAACCAGGCGTGAATTTTAGACCGCCCGCGGCTGGTTGTGATGTAGCCGAGGTTAGGGTTCAGCCAGTCACGGCTTGGGTTGGGCTGCTTCTGGGTGATGATATCAATCTGATCGCCCATCTGGAGCTGATAGGTAAAGGGCACGATGCGGCCACCCACCTTGGCACCAATGCAGCGGTGGCCGATATCGCTGTGAATATGGTAAGCGAAATCAAGCGGTGTCGATCCGGCAGGCAGATCGACCACGTCGCCTTTCGGGGTAAACACGTAAACGCGATCGTCAAAGACCTGGCTGCGGACCTCATCGAGCATTTCGCCGGAATCGGCCATCTCTTCCTGCCAGGCGATCAGCTTACGTAGCCAGGCGATACGCTCTTCATGGCCCGATGCGCCACGTGCGCTGCCGCCGCTGGCACCTTCTTTGTATTTCCAGTGCGCGGCCACGCCCAGCTCCGCATCCTCATGCATCTGACGAGTACGGATCTGGATCTCAACGGTTTTCCCATCCGGGCCAAGCACAACGGTATGGATCGACTGATAGCCGTTCGGCTTCGGGTTCGCCACATAGTCATCAAATTCGCTGGGCAGATGGCGATAGAGCGTGTGGACGATGCCGAGCGCACCGTAGCAGTCCTGGAGACGTTCGGCCACGATACGCACCGCGCGTACGTCGAACAGTTCATCGAACGACAGCGCTTTCTTCTGCATCTTGCGCCAGATGCTGTAGATATGTTTCGGCCGTCCATACACTTCGGCCTTCACGCCTTCTTTCACGATCTCCGTGCGCAATGACTGAACGAAGGTGTCGATATATTCCTCACGATCGATGCGACGCTCGTGCAGGAGTTTAGCGATGCGCTTATATTCTTCGGGGTGCAGATAGCGGAAGCAGAAATCTTCCAGCTCCCATTTGAGCTGGCCAATACCCAGACGGTTAGCCAGCGGCGCATAGATATTGGTACATTCTTTTGCAGCCAGTACACGCTCATCTTCCGGCGCGTCTTTCACTTCCCGCAGGTGGGCAATACGCTCGGCCAGTTTGATGACCACGCAGCGGAAATCTTCCACCATCGCCAGCAGCATACGCCTGACGTTATCGACCTGCTCGGAGGCCATCGAATCATTATGGGTGGCTTTCAGCTGCCGGATGGCGTCCATATCGCGCACGCCGTGCACCAGCGAAACGATAGCCGTACCGAATTTTTCTTCCAGCACGGCTTCCGGCGTGACGCCCGCATCGGCAAGGGGGAAAAGCAGCGCCGCGCGCAGGCTTTCGCTGTCCATGCTGAGCATGGAGAGAATTTCGACCATCTCAACGCCCCGCCACAGCAGCAGGGCGGCGTCAGGATGGTGCTGCGTCGCTTCTTCACAATAGCGCCAGGTGTCGGCCAGGCGTTCACATGATTGCGGGTTTGAGATCCCCAAACTGCTGATCCATTGGTCGAGCGCAAACTCGCCAGCCGTATTCATATGTGCACTTCTTACCGCAACCATAACCTCTCCTGGCGTAGCTCCCGCAGCGGGGACTATATTCGGCTAAACAACACCATGGACTCCACATGCCCGGTATGGGGAAACATATCAAGCAGCGCGGACCTTTCCAACCGGTAGCCAGATGACACAAGTTTTTGCGCATCCCGGGCAAGTGTAGTGGGATTACAGGAAACATAGACCACGCGTTCGGGGGCAAGTTTAATAATGTGCGGCATAACGCCCGCAGCCCCTGCACGTGCCGGATCCAGTAATACTTTGTTGAACCCTTCAGCGGCCCATGGCTGAAGGGTGACATCCTCTTCCAGGTTGGCCTGGAAAAAGGCCACATTATTAAGATTATTCTGCGCAGCATTATACGCACCCTTTTCCGCTAATGCTGTAACCCCCTCCACACCTGTGACACTTTTAACCTGTTTCGCGGCCGGCAGCGTGAAATTGCCCATACCGCAAAAGAGATCGAGCAGCCGATCGTCTGGCTGAAGATCGAGCCAGTTCAGCGCCGTGCTGACCATTTGCTGATTCAGCGCCGCGTTGACCTGAATAAAGTCTCGCGGACTGAAGGTGAGCTTCAGGCCTTCAACCTGGTAATAAGGCGTCTCGCCACTCAGCTGCACCAAAGTGTCGCTTTCCGGCGCCAGATACAAGGCGAGCTGGTGTTTATGCGAAAAGCGTTCCAGTTCTTGTCGATCCTGCGCGCTCAGGGCAGCAAGATGGCGTAAAACCAGCAGTGGGCCATTATCTGCCTGCACCATCTCAACATGGCCGAGGCGTCTGACGGCCTGTAACCCGCTTAGCATCTGGTGCAACGGCTGGATTAACGCATTCAGTTCGGGCACAAGTATAGGACACGCTGTCAGGGCGATCAGATCGTTACTGCCCGCCTGGCGAAAGCCCATTTGCAGCGTCTGGCTGCGCAGATGATAGTTCAGTCCCAGACGGGCGCGCCGCCGGTAGCCGTAGGCTTCTCCCGCAATCACGGTCTCAATGCTGACCGGCTGACCGGTTTCCTGTGACAGCAGCCGCGCCAGCGCCTTCGCTTTGCTGCTCTGCTGTAACAACGGGGAGACGTGCTGCTGCTGGCAACCGCCGCACTGATAAAAATGGACACACTGCGGCTGCACGCGCTCAGGACTGGCGGTGAGAATACGCGTTGCCTTGCCCCGGGCGTAAGCGCGTTTCTCGTCGGCAATCTCTACCTCGGCCAGCTCGCCGGGCAGCGCGCCGCTGACAAAAAGCGCCTTGTCGTTGTAGCGGGCGACGCCCTGCCCCAGCCCGTCCAGATCATTTACCGTCACCCTGACCTTCTGGCGGGTCGTCACGCGCCGTTTTGCAGAGTAGAATTGCGCCATTATTCAGTTTCCCGAGAGTTGTTAGCAAAAAACGTGCGTAGCCTACACCAGCCGCTGGATTAATTCGACCAGTGACACGCCGCCGGTTATCTACCCGTTTCAGGAACACTATGACCAAATATAGCCTGCGGGCCCGCATGATGATTTTGATTCTGGCGCCGACCCTGATGATTGGGCTGCTGCTGAGCACCTTCTTTGTGGTGCATCGCTTTAACGAGCTACAGCGCCAGCTGGTGGATGCCGGCGTCAATATTATCGAGCCGCTGGCGGTCTCCAGCGAATACGGCATGACATTCAACAACCGGGAATCGGTTCGTCAGCTGGTAAGCCTGCTACACCGCCGCCACTCGGACATTGTGCGTGCTATCACCGTGTTTGATGCGCAAAACCAGCTGTTCGTCACCTCTAATTATCATGTCAATGCCGCCGGCCTGCGCCTGCCGGACACCGCCCGCCTGCCCGGTACCTTTACCTATGAACGAAAGGGCAATTCGGTGATCCTGCGCACGCCCATCGTGTCAGAGAGCTATTATCCCGATGAGCCGCCGACAACAAGCGCCCAATCCAGCGGCAATCCGCTGGGCTATATAGCGATTGAGTTAGATCTTCAATCCGTCAGGTTGCAGCAGTATAAAGAGGTTTTTATCTCCACCCTGCTGCTACTCTTTTGCCTCTGCATCGCCATGCTGTTCGCCTATCGTCTGATGCGCGACGTCACCGGTCCGATACGTGACATGGTGAGTACGGTTGATCGGATTCGCCGTGGCCAGCTGGACAGTCGCGTCACCGGGCATATGCTGGGCGAGCTGGATATGCTGAAAAACGGCATCAACTCCATGGCGATGTCGCTGACCGCCTATCATGAAGAGATGCAGCAGAATATTGACCAGGCGACCTCCGATCTGCGGGAAACGCTGGAGCAGATGGAGATCCAGAACGTCGAACTGGATCTGGCGAAAAAGCGGGCGCAGGAAGCTGCCCGCATCAAATCTGAATTCCTGGCGAACATGTCGCACGAGTTGCGCACGCCGCTAAACGGCGTGATCGGCTTTACCCGACAAACGCTGAAAACCTCGCTGAACATTACCCAGCGCGACTACCTGCATACCATTGAGCGATCGGCAAATAACCTGCTGAGTATTATCAATGATGTGCTGGATTTCTCCAAGCTGGAGGCGGGTAAGCTGGTGCTGGAAACCATTCCGTTCCCGCTGCGCGCCACGCTTGATGAGGTGGTGGTGTTGCTGGCGCAGTCCGCCCATGAAAAGGGGCTGGAGCTGACGCTCAGCATTCAGCACGATGTCCCGGACAACGCCATTGGCGATCCGCTGCGCATCCAGCAAATTGTGGTTAACCTGCTGGGTAACGCCATTAAATTTACCGAACGCGGCAATATTGATATCCGCGTGGAAAAACGATCGCAGAGCAACAACCGGGTCGATCTGGAGGTGCAGATCCATGACACCGGCATCGGCATTTCGGAGAAG
This sequence comes from Pantoea sp. IMH, assembly GCF_000599885.1. Taxonomy (GTDB): domain Bacteria; phylum Pseudomonadota; class Gammaproteobacteria; order Enterobacterales; family Enterobacteriaceae; genus Erwinia. The sequence continues at coordinate 820,413 of NZ_JFGT01000002.1, forward strand.
CAGCAGTCACAGCTCTTTCAGGCTTTCCGTCAGGCGGACGCCAGCATCTCGCGCCGCCATGGCGGAACGGGACTTGGCCTGGTGATTACGCAGAAACTGGTCAATGAGATGGGCGGCGAGATCTCGTTCCACAGCCGCCTGAATCATGGCTCCACGTTCTGGTTCCACGTCAATCTGGCGCTCAACCCGAACGCGGCCAGCGATCCCCGCGCCACCGACTGTCTGGTGGGTAAACGCCTGGCCTATGTGGAGGCCAACGACAGCGCGGCGAAAGCAACGCTGGATATGCTGGACGCCACCCAGATGACCATCAGCCACAGCAGCACGCTCGACGGCCTGCCCGATGCGCACTACGATGCGCTGCTGATCGGCCTGCCCGTTACGCGTCATCAGAGCCATGAGATACCGGCAGAACAGCTGCTGCCGGCGCTTAAGCGCGCTGATAATGTGATTATGGCGCTGCCCTGTCAGATGCAGGTGTATGCCGAAGAGCTTAAGGTGCGCGGCGTCACTGCCTGTCTGATCAAACCGGTCTCCCTTACCCGCCTGCTGCCGGTATTAATCGATCACCATGCGCGTGAAGGTGAAGTGCTTCCCCGCCGACAGCGCCTGCCGCTCAGGGTCATGGCGGTGGATGACAACCCGGCCAACCTGAAGCTGATCGGGGCGCTGCTGGAAGAGCAGGTGGAAACCATCATTTTATGCGACAGCGGCGAAGCGGCCATTCAGCAGGCAAAAACGCATGAGCTGGATATTATTCTGATGGATATTCAGATGCCGGAGATCGACGGGATTCGCGCCAGCGAAATTATTCGCGAGTTTCCGCATCACGCTTCCACCCCGATTATTGCCGTCACCGCGCATACGCTGGATGGCGAACGCGAGCAGCTGATTAAGGCGGGCATGAACGACTATCTGGCCAAGCCTATCGACGAAGTTAAGCTGGGACAGCTGCTGGCGTGTTATACGCCGGGCGTCACCCAGGTACGGTTACATCCTCCCGGTCTTTCTCCTTCGCTCGACTGGCAGCTTGCCCTGCGTCAGGCGGCCAATAAACCCGATCTGGCGCGCGACCTGCTGCAAATGCTGGTGGACTTCCTGCCTGAGGTGACATCCCTGGTGGAACGCTTTATGGCGGAAGATAACGTGCCGGAGCTGCGGGATATTATTCACAAGCTGCACGGCAGCGCCAGCTACAGCGGCGTCCCCAGGCTCAAGCAGCTCTGCCAGCAGCTCGATAAAAGCCTGCGCGCGCGCAGCACTATCGCCGACGTTGAGCCGGAACTTTTCGAGTTACTGGATGAGATGGAAAACGTGACGAGGCTGGCGAAGGAGATCCTGACGCTGCCACGGTAAAGTGGCAGCCAGCAGTCCAGGCTGAGGCCGCTGGCGTAAAGAAAGCGCCTGGCCGTTAACCGTCAGACGCCAGGGTTCAGCGGCGGGGAAGCTGCTGGCCGATGGCCAGCGAGGCGGCGATATTCCGCGCCGTCATCCGCACATTTTCCGCTGCGTTGTCCAGCGCTTCCTCAAGCGTACAGATGCTGTAAAGCACGCTGAAGACCGCGTCCAGCCCATGCTGATGCACAACGCCGACGTCATCGGTCAGGCTCCCGGCAATACCAATCACCGGCTTGTTGTAGCGCTTCGCCACGTTCGCCACGCCAATCGGCACTTTGCCGTGAATAGTCTGACTGTCGATGCGTCCTTCCCCGGTGATCACCAGCGTGGCGTCACGCACCAGTTCGTCCAGCCCCAGCGCTTCGGTAACGATTTCAATGCCGCGCCGCAGCTCAGCCTGGCAGAACGCGTGCAGGGCAACACCCATCCCGCCAGCCGCGCCGCCGCCGGGAACAGAAAGCACATCAATACCGAGATCGCGTTTAATCATCTCCGCAAAGTGCGCCAGCGCGTTATCCAGCTGCGTGACCCGTTCCGGCGTGGCGCCTTTCTGTGGCCCGAATACCGCGGAGGCGCCCTCTTTCCCCAGCAGCGGATTTGTCACATCGCAGGCCACTTCGAACCGGCAATGCTGGATGCGCGCATCAAAGTCGCTCATATCAATCGTGCAGATTTCCGGTAACGCGCCGCCGCCATAGCCGATTTGCCGTCCCTGCTTATCCAGCAGCTTAGCGCCCAGCGCCTGGACCATCCCGGCGCCGCCGTCATTGGTGGCGCTGCCGCCGATGCCGATAATGAAATGTGCCACGCCTTTATCCAGCGCGTTGCGGATCAGCTCGCCGGTTCCCCAGGAGGTGGTAATCATCGGATCGCGCTTTGCGGCAGGCACCAGCTCCAGACCGCTGGCGGCCGCCATTTCAATATAGGCGCAGCTCCCGTCACCGGACAGGCCATAAAAAGCGGGCACGCTCGCGCCCAGCGGCCCGGTCACCTCCAGCCGGACGATATGACCGTCAGTGGCGGCCACCATCGCCTCTACCGTTCCCTCACCGCCGTCAGCAACCGGCAGTTTAACGTAATGGGCATCGGGAAAGATTTCACGAAAACCCAACTCGATCTGCGTCGCCACCTGCTGAGCAGAGAGACTCTCTTTATATGAATCCGGTGCGATTACTATTCTCATACGTTATCCGGGCGCTGTTGAACCGGCCAGAGCCGGCGGTGCGGATCCCGGCTCTGCGATGAGCCGGATTTAAGGGCTACTTGGTAATTTCAACTTTCGCTAATTTTTCATAGTAGCAAGCCAGCGCGCTGTGGTCGGCAGTACCGAGCCCGTCCGCACGCAGCGCCTGCATCATTTCCATTACCGCTGCGGTCAGCGGCAGCTGGCTGCCGACATCATGAGAGGTTTCCAGCGCATTAGCTAAATCCTTGATATGCAGATCGATGCGGAATCCCGGCTTAAAATTGCGATCCATCACCATTGGCGCTTTAGCATCCAGCACGGTGCTACCCGCCAGGCCGCCACGGATCGCCTGATAGACCAGATCCGGATTCACTCCGGCTTTGGTAGCCAGCGTTAACGCTTCCGACATCGCCGCGATGTTCAGCGCCACGATGACCTGATTCGCCAGCTTGGTCACGTTACCTGCGCCAATATCGCCCGTATGCACGACCGACCCAGCCATGGCTTTCATAATGTCGTAGCATTTATCGAACAGCGCTTTATCACCGCCCACCATCACTGACAGCGTTCCCTCGATGGCTTTCGGCTCACCGCCGCTCACCGGCGCATCAAGCAGAGCGATATCTTTCTTCGCCAGCGCTTCATGGATCTCACGGCTGGCCAGCGGCGCGATAGAACTCATATCGATCACGATGGTGCCGGGCTTCGCGCCCTGAATCACGCTCTCTTCGCCCAACAGCGCTTCTTTCACATGGGGCGAGTTGGGCAGCATAGTGATGATAACATCGCTCTGCTCGGCCACCGCCTTCGCACTTGGGGCGGAAACCGCACCCAGGCTTATCAGTTCCGCTTCGTTAGCCTGATGAGAGTCACGCACCACCAGCGAATAGCCAGCTTTCAGCAGATTTTTGCTCATGGGTTTGCCCATGATGCCAAGACCAATAAATCCAATTTTCATGCTGTTCTCCTGAACGACGGGTTATTTTTTAAAGCGATCGCAAAGTGCCTGGGTGGCGCCACGGAAAACGCCAACATCACTGCCTACGGCGACGAAGCCAGCGCCCCATTCAAGGTAGCGACGCGCATCGGCTTCCACCGGCGCCAGAATGCCGCTCGGCTTGCCGGCTGCCTTCGCCCGCTCAAAGATATAGTGGATAACCTTGAGCACTTCAGGGTGGGCAGGCTGGCCCAGGTAGCCTAACGCTGCGGAGAGATCGCCGGGACCGACGAAAATGCCGTCCACGCCCTCGACTGCCGCGATGGCATCAATGTTATCTACCGCCTGCTGGGTTTCGATCTGAACCAGTAGCGTAATGTTGTCGTTAACGGTGGTGTTATATTCAGGCACCGTGCCGTACATGTTGCTGCGGTGAGAGACGGAAACGCCCCGGATGCCCAGCGGCGGATAGCGTGTAGAGGCAACAGCCCGCACCGCCTCTTCTTCCGTCTCGACAAAAGGAATTAAAAAGTTTGAAAAGCCGATATCGAGCAGGCGCTTGATGATGACCGGCTCATTGCAGGGCGGACGCACCACTGGCGCGCTGGCGCTGCCTTTCAGCGCCATCAACTGTGGCACAAAGGTGGTGATATCGTTTGGCGCATGTTCGCCATCAAGCACCAGCCAGTCAAAGCCCGCCAGGCCCAGAATTTCGGTCGTTGTCGGGTTGGCCAGCGCGCACCAGCTACCGATAAGCGTTTCGCCGGCCAGCAGACGCTGGCGGAAGCTGTTTGGGTTACTTACATAGCTCATCACTCTCTCCAGAAACAGAATTAGCGCACCAGGCAGGGGCGTTTATTGTCGAATGTCCACTCAGGTACCAGGAACTGCATAGCCTGCGCATCGTCCCGCGCGCCCAGCCCATGTTGCTGATAAAGCGCATTGGCTTTCATGACCTGATCCATATCCAGCTCAACGCCGAGGCCCGGCTGGGTGGGCACCTCAACCAGGCCACCTTTGATTTGCAGCGGCGCTTTGGTCAGGCGCTGGTTCCCTTCCTGCCAGATCCAGTGGGTATCAATGGCGGTAACTTTGCCTGGCGCAGCCGCCGCCACGTGGGTAAACATCGCCAGTGAAATATCAAAATGGTTATTAGAGTGAGAACCCCAGGTGAGGCCAAATTCGTGGCACATTTGCGCCACGCGGACGGAGCCCTGCATCGTCCAGAAATGGGGGTCCGCCAGCGGAATATCGACGGACTGCAGCGATAAAGTATGACCCATCTGCCGCCAGTCGGTAGCGATCATATTGGTGGCCGTGGGCAGACCGGTCGCGCGACGAAACTCTGCCATCACTTCCCGGCCTGAATAGCCCTGCTCTGCGCCACAGGGATCTTCTGCATAGGCCAGCACATTTTTCAGCTGCTTACCGAGGGTAATCGCCTCATTCAGTGACCAGGCGCCGTTAGGATCGAGCGTGATGCGGGCTTCAGGAAAGCGCTTCGCCAGCGCCGTCACGGCCTCCGCTTCCTCACTGCCCGCCAGCACGCCGCCCTTCAGTTTGAAGTCATTAAAGCCATATTTCTCATAGGCGGCTTCAGCCAGCCTGACCACGCTCTCCGGACTCAGCGCTTCTTCATGCCGCAGACGATACCAGTCGCAGGGATCGTCGCTCTGGCTCTGGTAATCCAGCGAGGTTTTACGGCGATCGCCGATGTAGAAGAGATAGCCGAGCATTTCGACCTGGTCACGCTGCTGCCCGTCGCCAAGCAGAGAAGCGACGTTGACGCCCAGATGCTGCCCGAGTAAATCCAGCAGCGCGGCTTCAATACCGGTCACCACATGGATGGTCGTGCGCAAATCGAAAGTCTGATTACCACGGCCACCCGCATCGCGATCGGCGAACGTCTGGCGCACCAGGCTGAGCAGGTTTTTGTATTCGCCAAGGCCGTGACCGACGACCAGCGCGGCAGCATCTTCCAGCGTCTGGCGAATTTTCTCGCCGCCCGGCACTTCACCGACGCCGGTATGGCCTGAATTATCCTTGATGATAACAATGTTACGGGTGAAATAAGGCGCGTGGGCACCGCTGAGGTTAAGCAGCATACTGTCGTGCCCGGCCACCGGGATGACCTGCATCTCGGTGACGCGCGGGGTTGAGTGGTCTTGACTCATAACGTATTCCTTATAACTGATGGCATTCAGCGACCGAAGGCGGGGCGTTTGCGATCGAAGGCCCAGCCGGGGATAAGATACTGCATCGCCGCAGCATCATTGCGCGAACCGCCTGGCAGGGATTTATAGCACTGATGCGCTTTCTCAACCTGCGCCCAGTCCAGCTCCACACCCAGTCCGGGCGCATCCGGGACGGCGATTTTCCCGTCGTGAATTTGCAGCGGCGCTTTCGTCAGGCGCTGATCGCCCTCCTGCCAGATCCAGTGCGTGTCGATCGCGGTTGGCTTGCCAGGTGCAGCGGCACCAACATGAGTGAACATCGCCAGCGAAATATCAAAGTGGTTATTTGAATGGCAGCCCCAGGTGAGACCCCACTCGTCACAGAGTTGGGCAACCCGCACCGCGCCACTTAACGTCCAGAAATGCGGGTCGGCCAGCGGGATATCCACGGCGTTGAGCATGACGGCATGATTAAGCTCACGCCAGTTGGTGGCGATCATATTGGTCGCCACCGGTAACCCGGTTGCCCGGCGAAACTCCGCCATCACCTCACGGCCCGAATATCCCTGTTCTGCACCGCAGGGATCTTCGGCATAGGTCAGAATGCCCTGCATCCCTTTACAGAGCGCGATGGCTTCATCGAGATACCAGGCGCCGTTGGGATCGACGGTGATACGCGCTTCCGGGAAGCGTTTTTTCATCGCCTTAACGGCCTCAATCTCCTGCTCGCCGGGCAGTACGCCACCCTTCAGCTTGAAATCTTTGAAGCCATATTTATCCTGGGCAGCCTCGGCCAGCCTGACCACGGCAGCACTGTCCATCGCCTTTTGATGGCGCAGGTGATACCAGTCGTGACCGCGCCGGTCACCGGCCAGGTATGGCAGATCGGTTTGCTCACGATCGCCGATATAGAACAGATAGCCCAGCACCGTCACTTCATCGCGCTGCTTGCCTGGCCCTAACAGTTCCGCAACAGGTACGTTGAGGCACTGTCCCAGCAGGTCAAGCAGCGCCGCTTCCAGCGCGGCGACGGCATTGACGCGTAGCTCAAAGGTCCAGGCGCCTTTACCAAAGGTGTCGAAATCGGCCGACTGATTGCCTTTGTGCACTTCCTGCACCAGGCGATTCATTCTTGCCACTTCTTTCCCTTTAACCTGGGGAATCGCATTCACCAGCGTCTGGTAAATCGTCTCGCCGCCCGGAGCCTCTCCAACGCCGGTATGCCCGGCACTGTCGGTCAGCACCACGATATTCCGGGTGAAGTAAGCACCATGTGCGCCGCCTATATTCAACAGCATGCTGTCATGTCCGGCGACGGGAATGACTTTCATATCAGTGACGACCGGGCTGCTCTGCGTGTTCATAAATCGTCCTTATAAAGATTTCAGTTCGATACGCTTGATGTCACGCACCAGCACCAGATAGCTCAATACAGCGACAAAGGCATGAATACCGACGTAAATCAGCGCGCCGTTGTAAGAACCCGTCGTGGCGATGATGTAACCGATGGCAATCGGGGTAATGATGCCGGAGGCGTTACCGAACATATTGAACAGCCCGCCGCTCAGGCCACTAATCTCTTTCGGTGCTGTATCTGCCATAACCGCCCAGCCCAGCGCACCAATGCCCTTGCCGAAGAAGGCCAGCGCCATAAAGAACACCACCATCCATTCGGTTTCGACGTAGTTACAGATCACCATCGAAATCGACAGCATCATGCCGAGGACAATCGGGGTTTTACGGGCGATATTCAGGGAGCCAGTTTTGCGCATCAGCCAGTCGGAAATCACACCGCCCAGCACGCCGCCGACGAAACCACAAATTGCCGGTACAGAGGCGATAATCCCCGCCTTAAGGATGGACATCCCGCGGTCCTGAACCAGATAGACCGGGAACCAGGTAATAAAGAAGTAGGTCAGCGCATTGATACAGTACTGACCAAGATAGATCCCCAGCATCATTCGCGAGCTAATCAGCTGTTTGATCTGATGAAACTTAACGCTCCAGGGCACCTTGCGCTCATCGACTTTGCGCTGATCCATATTGATCAGAGCACCGCCCTGCTCCATATATTCCAGCTCGGCTTTGTTTACGCCAGGGTGATCGGTCGGATCGTGGATCACTTTCAGCCAGATAAAGCTGATGATGATCCCCAGCCCGCCCATAAACCAGAACACGTGCGCCCAACCCACTTCAGAAGTCAGCCAGCCCATGATTGGGGCGAAGATGACCGTCGCGAAATACTGCGCGGAGTTAAAGATAGCGACGGCCGTGCCGCGCTCCTGAGCGGGGAACCAGGCGGCTACGATGCGGCTGTTACCCGGGAAGGAAGGCGCTTCTGCCAGGCCGACCATAAATCGCAGCAGGAACAGCGCCGCTATGATGGTGAAGCCACTGAACAGATCGACAAACCCCTGCAACAATGTAAACAGCGACCAGAGGAAAATACTCCAGAAATAGACACGTTTAGAACCGAAGCGGTCCAGCAGCCAGCCGCCGGGGATCTGACCGATAACGTAAGCCCACGAGAACGCGGAGAAGATATAGCCCAGCCCCACGGGATCGAGGCCGATATCTTTGGACATGGCGGAACCGGCAATGGCGATGGTTGCACGATCACCGTAGTTAAATGAGGTGACGATAAACAGCATCACTACTATCCAATAGCGGGCATTAGTTCTTTTTTGCACGGCGCCCGCAGTATTGCTAACTGAATTCATGGTGCACTCCTGAAATATAGCGGTCAGGCAAACTCACTCTGGACGGCATACACATCGCGTTGGGTATCAGAATGATGTCGGGTTTAAGGTAGCGATTATTTTGCAGAATAGTCGTACGCCAATTTGAAATAGCTCATCGTCCTGTTCGCTAAAAAGTATATGAACCGGGCTGCGGGAACACATCGGTTAAATGCCCTACATAATGATTTAATATTCACCCTTTCTCTGGCAACTGCACAATCTGCTGCGGGCTGGCTCACGCTTCGCTGACGTTATGCGGCATCTGTCACATTCCGCCGCAGATGACCTTATCTTTGTGAGCCCTCTCACTGATATCTGTTCTTATGCCTAAAAACGCGGCGACAGACGGGCGTTCATGTCGGACAGATGCATAATGTGTTTCCACTGCCTCGCTTCTATACTGGTTACCAGCAGAATAGCGATGACCGTCAGAAATGCGTAAAAAAGGATGCCGCTCCCTCAGGGAGAAAAAATTCGCCTTTAAACACCTTTTATTCAGGACATGTTGAGCAATGAACATTCCCTTAAACGATCGACCTCTTTATATAAAAGTGCATGAAAACGATAACGTCGCCATTGTGGTAAATAATAATGGCCTGAAAGCGGGCACAGAATTCCCATGCGGATTAATCTTAAAAGAACATATTCCCCAGGGGCATAAAGTTGCGCTGAGTGAAATAGCGCAGGGCGGCAATATTATTCGTTACGGCGAAGTCATCGGTTATGCCCTGCGTGATATTTCACGCGGCAGCTGGATAGATGAATCGCTGGTGGTCTTACCCGAAGCGCCAGCGCTCGCCAGCCTGCCGCTGGCTAATGCGGTTCCGCCTGCGCTGCCGCCGCTGGAAGGTTACACCTTTGAGGGCTATCGCAACGCTGACGGCAGCGTGGGTACCCGCAACCTGCTGGCGATCACCACCAGCGTTCACTGCGTCGCGGGCGTCGTCGACTATGTGGTCAATATTATTGAACGTCAGCTGCTGCCCAATTATCCCAACGTGGATGGCGTGGTGGCGCTGAACCATCTTTACGGCTGCGGCGTGGCGATTAACGCACCCGCTGCAGTGGTGCCGATCCGCACCATTCACAACCTGGCGTTGAACCCTAACTTCGGCGGTGAGGTGATGGTGGTGGGTCTGGGCTGTGAAAAACTTCAGCCTGAGCGGCTGCTGGAAGGCACGCCGGACGTGCAGGCGATCTCCCTGGGTGAAGAGGACGTGGTCAGGTTGCAGGATGAAAAACACATCGGTTTTGAATCAATGGTCAGCGACATTCTGCAGGTCGCCGAACGCCACCTTAAACGCCTTAATCAGCGCCAGCGTGAAACGGTGCCCGCCTCTGAGCTGGTGGTGGGGATGCAGTGTGGCGGTAGCGATGCGTTTTCCGGCGTTACCGCCAATCCGGCCGTCGGCTTCGCCTCCGATTTGCTGGTGCGCTGCGGCGCTACCGTGATGTTCTCAGAAGTGACGGAGGTGCGTGATGCCGTGCATCTCTTAACGCCGAGGGTCGTGGATGAAGAGGTGGGTAAACGCCTGCTGGAAGAGATGGCCTGGTATGATGACTATCTCAATATGGGGAAAACTGACCGCAGCGCTAATCCCTCGCCGGGCAATAAAAAAGGCGGGCTGGCCAACGTGGTGGAAAAAGCGCTCGGCTCCATCGCCAAATCGGGGCGCAGCGCCATCGCGGAAGTGCTCTCTCCGGGTCAGCGCCCTACCCGGCGTGGCCTGATCTATGCCGCCACGCCCGCCAGCGATTTCGTCTGCGGCACCCAGCAGATGGCGTCAGGCATCACGCTTCAGGTTTTTACTACCGGACGGGGAACGCCCTACGGCCTGGCGGCAATCCCGGTGATCAAAATGGCAACGCGCACCGCGCTGGCGGACCGCTGGCACGATTTGATGGATATTAATGCGGGCACCATTGCGACAGGGGAAGAAAGTATTGAGCAGGTAGGCTGGCGTCTGTTTGAGCTGATTCTGGATATCGCGAGCGGGCGTAAGCAAACCTGGTCCGATCGCTGGGGCATTCGTAATGCGCTAGCGGTATTTAATCCGGCGCCGGTTACCTGACGACAACGCCCCTGTTAGCGGTTTAACAGGGGCACATCAGGCAGATCAGCTTATCGCTCTGGCCCAGTTTTCCACCCAGGGCGAAGCGATTTCTTCCGGTTCAGGATGCTCAGAGGCATCAATCATCAGCACATCCCCCACGCGCGTCGCGCCATGCTCCTGTAAGAGCGCATCGAATTTCTTACCGCCGCCGCAGAAATCATCATAGCTACTGTCGCCGAGCGCAATCAGGCCATAACGCAGGGCTGGCTGATGACCCAGCTTATCTTTCATCGCACGATAGAGGGGCGCGATACTATCCGGCAGCTCCCCCTGGCCTGTTGTCGAGGTCACAACCAGCACAACATGTTCGGCATAGCGCTGCCAGTCATCGAGTTCGGGATCTTCAAAAATTTTGACCTGGTGACCGGCGTCAGCCAGCAACGGCTCCGCTTCTTCAGCAACCAGAAGTGAGTTGCCGTACATTGTCCCTACAAAAATACCTACCTGAGCCATGATGTTCTCCATTAGCCTGCGCTTACGTCAGGGAACTATCCTGAAGGCTTGCCGCCGTAAACTCAACCCTGGGAACCTCAGGCAGCACATCCTGCCAGCCAAACTGCACCATCATCTCCTGCCAGATGCTGTCCAGACCGGCCCGTAACAGCAGCGGCTCGCCGGTAACGGGATGGGTGAGGCTTAATTCGCTGGCGTGCAGCATCAGGCGCCGCATACCAAAATTGGCCGCTGCGCTGCGGTTCTGCCGGAGATCGCCGTGGGCGCTGTCACCGATGATAGGGTGGCGCAGATGCGTCATATGACGACGCAGCTGATGTTTGCGCCCCGTTTCCGGCAGCAGTTCAACAAGCGTATAGCGTGAGGTTTCATAGCGGCTTACCGGCACAGGCAGCTCGGCGGTTGCCACGGCGCGCCAGTGCGTTACCGCTGACTGAGGGGCTTTTTCCGGATTGCTGAATTTATCGGCTATTTTGTCGAGCTCTTCGGTCAGCGGATAATCCAGCGTCGCCTCACCTTCCAGCCAGCCGCGCACAACGGCGTGATAGCGCTTCTGGAGCTGATGCTGCTCAAACTGCTGGGAAAGCAGGCGCCCCACCTCACTGGAGAGCCCCATCAGCAGAACACCGGAAGTGGGCCGGTCGAGACGATGCACGGTAAAAACGTGCTGGCCGATCTGATCGCGTACCGTCTGCATGACGAACACTTTTTCATGACGATCGAGCCAGCTACGATGCACCAGCCAGCCAGCAGGTTTATTTACCGCGACCAGCCACTCATCCTGATAAATAATCTCCAGCATCAGTTGTCGTGCCCAAACAGCTGATCAAGCTGATTGAGCGCGTGCAGGAGTTTCGCCCGCCCTGGCAGAGCACCTTCCAGCGCAACCTCATAATAAGGTGCGATGGCCAGCTTTTCGGGCAGCGGCGAGCCGGCGTCGAGCAGTGCCTGCATGCGCGGCAGAAACACCCACTGAAGCCACTGTTCTGGTGTCATGGTATCCACACAAAAAGGTTCCTGGCTTTCAAAGGCCTGCGTAGTGGGCGCGCAGGTTTGCCAGAGGCCTGCCTCATGTAACTCTTCAACTATTGCCGTAAGCTGGATCTGTACCTGTTGTTCATGTTCCATCAGCGGTCTCCTGTCATACATTATGATAAAAGGCCGCAAGCATAACATTCGCGTGCGGGTCAGTAAGAAGTATGCACGAAAAAAAGGGAGCACTGTAAAAACAGTGCTCCCGGTTCGTTTGCAGCCATCCCGCTACGAGTGTGCTCCCTGCTCATCCATGATAACTAGGTCCCTGAGTGTTCCCTACACGCTCACCTTCACTGGTGATTGTCCTTTGCGTCCCCGCACGCTACCTATACTGGCAGCTCACATTCTTCATCCTGAAGGTGTCCCTTATCTCTTTCCTGAGATATCCTCGCTTCATCCTGAAGCCTTTCCTTGCAGCATCTTCCCGATGTGTCCAGACTCATTCCATAAGTCACGGAATCCTTTCCGATACGGCACAGTGTGCCCGAATATCTGAAGTTAACAATATAGCCAGCGGCAATGGACAGCGCTGAAATCAATTTCGGCCGGATGTGTTGAAAACAACCAATTGATTAATATCATGATAAATTATAAAACCTGCGCCATGCCCGCCGTCTAACAAGCGATCTCTCACATAACGTGTAAGAGATCTCTCACAAACCAGGCCCGTCATTCTCTTACAAACCGCGCGAAGGCGTCAGCGACGCTATAAACTGCTCAAGCGAGGGCGCCAGCGGCGTTCGTTGCGATGTGCCTAACTGTTCAATAAATACTTCGCCGCTCAGGTTACAGACGGAAACAATCTCCAGCTCAGAGGAGGTGGTGGCAATAAACAGCGTGGGGGAGTGCTTGAGCCGGCGTTTCATCACCAGATGGCCAATCAGATTCTCCTGAACGCGTAAGAAATCTTCTTCGCTCCAGGTTTGTAAAAGCGTGAAGGTCTGTCCTGCAAGGGTGGCCGTCATATCACCAGCAAACTGCGCGGTGTACCAGGCAACGACCGCAGGCTGAATACGCAGATCCAGCGCCCGTTCCACGGCATCGAGATTTTTGGCCAGCGTAAACGGCTGAGGCAGCCAGTAAATTTCATCCTGCACGGTTTCCTGAGTACAGGGAGATGGCACGCCAGTCAGCTCACTGCTTGCTGGCGGATGGCCGCATTCCCGCTCCCATAGATCGCAGTAGCGACGGGTAAATTCGGTAAGTGCCTGGGTGGTTTCTTCGATCATTGTTTTTTCACTCTCTGCTGCCTGAGTTACACTAAGGCCAGTATGTCTGCCGGGGTTGAACGCTCCCCCGCCGTCCCTTCTCGTCGGGCTCAGGCCATAAACGAACTGATTTGATTGCGCCGCTGCCCGTGTGCTCAAGCTATAAGGTAATTACGATGTCTTTACAGGATCCGCATCAGGCATTAAACGGCCTGACGTTGGGGAAACCAACAGAATACCACGATCGCTACGACCCCTCTTTACTGCAGGCCGTGCCGCGCAGCATGAACCGTGAACCGCTGGGACTCTATCCGGACAGCCTTCCTTTCCACGGTGCCGATATCTGGACACTCTACGAGCTCTCATGGCTGAACGCAAAAGGAGTGCCGCAGGTGGCAGTAGGTGAAGTGACCCTTAACGCCAGCAGCATTAATCTGATTGAGTCGAAAAGCTTCAAGCTTTACCTCAACAGTTTTAATCAGACCCGATTCGCTGACTGGGCCGAGGTTCGCGCCACGCTTGAACGCGATCTCAGCGCCTGCGCGGCGGGAGACGTCAGCGTTTCGTTATTCCGTCTGCAGGAAATAGAAGGGCAGCCGATCGGCCATTTTGCCGGTTACTGCATCGACGAACAGGATATCGTGATTGAAAATTACCAGTTCACGCCAGAATATCTGCAACAGGCGACGCTGCCAGAAGTGGTGGAAGAACAGCTGGTAAGCCACCTGCTGAAATCGAACTGCCTGATCACTAACCAGCCGGACTGGGGCTCGGTACAAATTAGCTATCGCGGCCCACGTATCCAGCGTGAGGCGCTGCTGCGTTACCTGGTCTCTTTTCGCCACCACAATGAATTCCATGAGCAGTGCGTAGAACGCATCTTTAACGACATCCAGCGGTTCTGCCAGCCGGAAAGCCTGAGCGTGTATGCACGTTATACGCGCCGTGGCGGGCTGGATATTAACCCCTGGCGCAGTAACAACGGCGACTGGAAGCCCGGTCATTCCCGCCTGGTACGCCAGTAATCAGCACGATTTGCGTGCCGCTACGCATATGCACCGGCTCCCCTATTGTTAAAGCCGGGTTGCCGGGGCTACTCTGTGAAGGGGCGAAAGCGTTGCCGTTCGCCCAGGGACATTATTCTCTTCACGGCGTTTTTCCCGGCGTGGCCGGATTTGTCAGTGTTTATCGGGGAGTGACCATCACCCGGACGGGTGTAAAGGAGTTAATTTGATCACACATATCAGCCCTCTTGGCTCAATGGATCTGCTGTCCCAGCTTGAAGTAGACATGCTGAAGCAAACGGCCAGCAGCGATCTTTACCAACTGTTTCGCAACTGTTCTCTTGCCGTACTTAACTCCGGGAGCCAGACGGACAGCAGCCACGAGCTGCTGGCGCGCTTCGAAAGTTTTGATATCAACGTCCTGCGTCGCGAACGCGGCGTAAAGCTGGAGCTGATTAATCCGCCAGAAGAGGCCTTTGTGGATGGCCGTATTATCCGGTCACTCCAGGCGAACCTGTTTGCGGTACTGCGCGACATCCTCTTTGTGAACGGACAGATCGACAATGCCGCTCATTTTCAGCGTCCGCAGATCGACGATTCCGTTCAGATAACCAATCTGGTCTTTTCCCTGCTTCGTAACGCACGGGCGCTGCACGTCGGTGAAGAGCCAAATACCGTTGTCTGCTGGGGCGGCCACTCCATTAACGCCGTGGAGTATCAATACTGCCGCAACGTCGGTTCCCAGCTTGGCCTGCGGGAGCTGAATATCTGCACCGGCTGCGGGCCCGGTGTGATGGAGGCGCCGATGAAAGGCGCTGCCGTAGGACACGCCCAGCAGAGATACAAAGAAGGGCGGTTTATCGGCCTGACGGAGCCGTCGATCATTGCGGCTGAACCGCCTAATCCGCTGGTTAATGAGCTGATTATTATGCCGGACATTGAAAAACGCCTTGAAGCGTTTGTCCGCATCGCGCACGGGATCATTATCTTTCCAGGCGGCGTCGGGACGGCGGAAGAGCTGCTCTATCTGCTGGGGATCCTGATGAACCCGCACAACCAGCAACAGGTGCTTCCGCTGATCCTGACCGGCCCCAAAGAGAGCGCTGACTATTTCCGCGTGATGGATGAGTTTATCGTCAGCACGCTGGGTGAAGCGGCACGCAAGCACTACACCATCATCATAGATGATGCCGCCGAAGTGGCGCGCCAGATGAAAAAAGCGATGCCGAAAGTGAAAGAGTATCGTCGCGAAACGGGCGATGCCTACAGCTTTAACTGGGCGATCCGCATCGCGCCGAACCTTCAGGTGCCCTTTGTGCCGACGCATGAAAATATGGCCAACCTCAATCTCTATCCCGATCAGCCAGCGGAAGAGCTTGCCGCGGCGCTGCGCCGGGCGTTTTCCGGTATTGTTGCCGGTAACGTGAAGGATGTCGGTATCCGCGCGATCAAAGAAAAAGGGCCGTACAAACTGAAAGGCGATCGGGAAATGATGCGCCGCATGGACGATTTGTTACAGGGATTCGTTGCTCAGCACCGCATGAAGCTGCCGGGTACGGCTTATATTCCCTGCTACGAAATCATTAAGTAACCCCACCGGAGCGGCAAACAGGCCGCCCCCACTTTATGCGTGACTTATGACGATTCACTTACTGATTATTGACGCCCTGAACCTTATCCGTCGCATTCATGCGGTTCAGGGGTCGCCGTGTCAGGACGCCTGCCTTCACGCGCTCCAGCAGCTGATTATTCACAGTAAGCCGACGCATGCCGTGGCGGTTTTCGATGATGATGAGCGCCATGAAGGCTGGCGCCATCAGCTGCTGCCGGACTATAAGGCTGGCCGGTCGCCAATGCCGGAGACGCTACAGCAGGAGATGCCGTTACTGCGCAGTGCCTTTCAGCAGGCAGGTGTGGCCTGCTGGCAGGCGAAGGGGGAAGAAGCTGACGATCTGGCCGCCACGCTTGCCGCGAAAGTGGCTGACAACGGCTGTCAGGCCACCATTGTCTCCACCGATAAAGGCTATTGCCAGCTCCTGGCGCCCCGCATTCTGATCCGTGACTATTTTCAGAAACGCTGGCTGGACGTTCCCTTTATCGAAAACGAATTTGGCGTGGCGCCGGCCCAGCTTATCGACTACTGGGGGCTAGCCGGGATCGCCAGCAGCAAAATTCCGGGCGTGGCTGGCATCGGCGCAAAAAGCGCCGCACAGTTGCTGAATACGTTCGGCTCACTGGATGCCATCTACCAGAATCTGGAGGCCGTTCCCGATAAATGGCGGAAAAAGCTGAACGAGCATCGGGTGATGGCTGACATCTGCCGACGGGTAGCCACACTTAAAACGGATCTGGTGCTGGAAGGAAATCTGAAAGCGTTAAGGCTGCCGGAACAGCAGCGCCGGACAGGCCTGCCAGGCCAGATGCAATAGGCTTTTGCGGGCGAGCCTGCTTACGCCGGCCCGCCCATCCTCAGGATCGGCAGTCAGGACGTTTACTCTTAGCGTTCATCACGTCTGCCGGGCGTTGCGCCCCAGATACGCCGGATGTGTACCGTCACCTCTTCGCGATCGTGATAAAGCTGCCGTGCCCGGATCTGGGCATTGATACCGTTAGCCTGAAGTTTTTCCTGGATCATGGCCAGGTTTTGCGACACCTCTTCGTACCGCTTTTTCATCGGCAGTTTGAGATTGAAGATGGCTTCACGGCACCAGCCGTTGACCAGCCAGTCGGCCATCAGGTTGGCTACCCGCACCGGCTTTTCCACCATATCGCACACCAGCCAGTAAATATTGCTGCGGGTTGGGCGATATTTAAAACCGTCTTCGCGGTGATGGAAAACCTGCCCGGTATCCATCAGGCTCTGCGCCATCGGGCCATTATCCACTGAATGGACCATCATACTGCGTCTGACCAGCTGATAGGTCCAGCCACCGGGACAGGCCCCTAAGTCGACCGCATAGAGGCCGCTGCCAAGCCGCTCATCCCATTCATCGGCCGGGATAAACACATGAAAAGCCTCCTCCAGCTTCAGCGTTGAGCGGCTGGGCGCATCTGCAGGGAATTTCAGGCGCGGGATGCCCATAAAAAACGGCGAGTTGTTATCCGGCAGGGAATAGCCTACATAGCAATAGCCCGGTGCGATAAAGAAAACGTGGACGACAGGCCGCTTAGCGCTTTCATACTTCAGCAAAACGCCTGCGGCGCGCAGGCTGCTACGCAGAGGAACCGTGAACTTGCGGCAAAACTTCAGCAACTCTTTGCTTTCATTGGTATCAGGTACCTCAACGCGCAGTTCACCGCCCTTCTCAACCACGCCCGTGAGCATCCCGGTTACCGGCGTCACGCGATCGTCCTGCGGTAAATCCCGCAGCAGTTCGCCGACAACGATCATCTGGCGGGAGAAAATCAGCTCGCTGAAAGGAAGTTCCCTGATCAGCTTTTCCGCCTCTTCCGGTTGATAGCATTCAAACAGCACATAACCAGAATCTTCTTTTACCCGCGCAAAACCAAAGACCTGATGCTCCGCCGCTTTTGCGGTAATTTCCGCAGCACACTCTTTCTCAAAGCCCTGACGGCAATAGAGTAAAACTTTATTCATGGCGATCTGCCCTTTTTTTCAGACGCAGCGCGCCAACCAACATCAGTATCCAGCCAATCAGGAAGCAGGTGCCTCCAACTGGCGTAACATAAACCCACATTTTAAGGTGGGAGAGCGCCAGACAATATAAGCTGCCGCAAAACAGAAGCGTACCCAGCGCCAGAAAAGCGCTACTCCAGTAAAACCAGATATTCGCCCGGCGCAGCATCGCCGTCGCCAGGCCCAGAATCGCCAGCGTGTGGAAAGCCTGGTACTCCAGGCCCGTCTTCATCCAGGCCATCTCAGCCGGCCCGAGCGAGTGGCTCAAAACATGGGCGCCAAACGCGCCCAGAAGCACAAATATAAAGCCGCTGATGGCGGCAAATATCAGCATTGCACGACTCGACATGAACGCTCTCCTCAGTGTTGTACAGGCCGCAATAGCGACGCGTAACAAAATAAAATTTCAGTGATCGTAGCGAAAGCGAAATTTTTCTTGTTCGCTCGCGGCTTTCGCCAGAATCCACTGCCGGAAGGCGGCTATTTTACCCAGTTCTGCCTGACTGTCATGACAAACCAGATAAAAAGCATTTTTACTCACTAACACATCGTTAAAGGGACAGACCAGGCGCCCCGCCTCAATCTCAGTCTGCGCCATCACATTGTTGGCCAGCGCCACCCCCTGGCCGTGAATGGCGGCCTGTAACACCATGGCGCTGTGGCTGAAAATGGGCCCCTGCTGCACGTTGATATGCGCCACGCCAAGCTGGCGCGTATAGGACTGCCAGTCTCTGCGGGAGGCGTCATGCAGTAAGGTGTGATGTATCAGATCGGCCGGCGTCTTAAGCGGATGCTCGCCCGTCAGCAGCAGCGGAGAGCAGACTGGAAGCAAATATTCCGCATAGAGTTTTTCGACACGCAGGCCAGGCCAGTTCCCCCGTCCGTAGAAAATAGCCACATCCACATCATCGGCAAGCTTCTCCTCCTCGCGGTCCACAGCCTGGATCCGTACATCGATCCCCGGATAAGCTGAGTTAAAGCTTGAGAGCCTCGGCACCAGCCATTGAATGGCAAAGCTGGGCAGCAGGCTGACGGTTAATGCCCCTTTGGCGCTGCGCGCCTGCAGCTTGCGGGTCGCTTCGTTAAGCGAGGAGAAAATTTCCTTAATATCGAGGTAATAGCTCTGCCCCTCTTCGGTCAGCAGCAGGGAGCGGTTACGTCGCCTGAACAGCTTAAGGCCTAGAAAATCCTCCAGGGATTTGATCTGGTGGCTGACGGCGGCCTGCGTGACAAAGAGTTCTTCGGCGGCTTTGGTAAAGCTGAGATGACGGGCGGCGGCATCAAAAACCCGCAGCGCATTTAAAGGAGGAAGGCGTTTAGACATAGTTACCGGATAGCGTGTGACAACAACGGGACGAGAGGAACCTGACGGAACTTCACGTATTAGTTTTTTTTATCCGAGACATTATAAATTGTCCGTTGAGGATGCACCAGCAAATACCTATAGTTGCCGCACTTCCTGAGCCGGAACGAAAAGCAGTTTGAAATTTGGGCGAATACGCAGAGTTTTGAAAGGCTTTTGGCTTGTGGTCGTGATGTTGTGTTTGCAATTGATCTGACGATTTTCAGATCCGGTAGCCTGGCTACCTTATTCCTGTAGATTTACCCTGTCTGTCCAAAGTATTTATAGCACCGCAAATTGCGGTGCTTTTTTTTACCTGAAGCTTACTGCCCCATCTCAACCATCTCTTTCACATCTGAGCGGTTAATCTGTTGCTTATTACCGTTAGCATCCTGATAGCTGATCATGCCGGTATCATCATCCACAACGGGCTTGCCGTCGGCGACAATAGTACGGCCATCATTAGTGTGCATTACGTAGTTGCTGGAACAGGCAGCCAGAGTAAAAGTCATGGCACAGGCGGCCATAATAGCAGCGAGTTTTTTCATCTTTAATTCTCCTTGCAGATTGTAATGCGATAAACCACCCGAAGAGCACGACCTGAAGGCAAAAAACGCGTAAATTGCCGGGCGGAAGTCTCATATTTGCGGGTAATAGTTTAAACCTTGCATAATCCAGCATAACGCGCTTTTCCAACATTGCCAGAAAAGGGCCTGAAATTCAGCGTTGTCTCAGATACGACGACGCGCAGCCGAGGAGATTATGACGTCATTTAACCCTGTTCAGTTTCGCCAGCAATTCCCGGCCCTGAAAGATGCCGGCGTCTACCTGGATAGCGCCGCCACCGCGCTTAAGCCCGAGGTGGTTATTGAAGCGACCCGTCAGTTTTACAGCCTCAGCGCCGGTACGGTGCACCGCAGCCAGTTTGCCGCCGCTCGCGCACTGACGGAGCGCTACGAGGAGGCCAGAACCTCAGTAGCCCGCCTGCTGAATGCGCCGGAGGGTAAAAATATTGTCTGGACTAAGGGCACCACCGAAGCGATAAATCTGGTGGCGCAAAGTTATTTACGCCCACGACTCCAGCCCGGCGACGAGATTATCGTCAGCGAAGCGGAGCATCACGCTAACCTTGTCCCCTGGCTGATGGTGGCCTCACAGACCGGCGCAACCGTGGTTAAATGGCCGCTGGGCGACGATCTCCTGCCAGATATGGCGCTATTACCAGGCTTACTGACGTCCCGGACTCGCCTGCTGGCGCTGGGACAGATGTCCAACGTTACCGGCGGCGTGCCGGATTTGGCGACTGCGATCCGTCTGGCTCACGAAGCCGGCGCTCAAGTGATGATTGATGGGGCGCAGGGCGTGGTGCACGCACCACCGGACGTCACGGCGCTTGATATCGACTTCTATGCTTTTTCTGCCCATAAGCTTTATGGTCCGATGGGCACCGGCGCGCTGTTTGGCAAAAAGGCGTTGCTGGAGAAGATGCAGCCCTGGCAGGGAGGCGGCAAGATGTTAAGTAAAGTCAGCTTTGAGGGCTTTACGCCGCAGCCGGTCCCCTGGCGTTTCGAGGCTGGCACACCCAATGTCGCGGGGGTGATTGGGCTGAGTGCTGCGCTGAAATGGCTGACCGATCTGGATCTGGCTGCGGCGGAGAGCTGGAGCTGCGGTCTGGCCGATCTGGCCGAAGAGCGTCTCGCTGCCCTGCCCGGTTTTCGCAGCTTCCGGGCCAGCCGTTCAAGCATACTCGCCTTTGATCTTGCCGGCCTGCATCACAGCGATGTGGTCACGCTGCTGGCGGAGAGTGGCGTCGCGCTTCGTGCCGGACAGCACTGCGCGCAGCCGCTCCTTGATCGCCTTGGCGTTAACGGCACGCTGCGTGCCTCGTTTGCGCCTTATAATACGCTTAACGACGTCGACGCGCTGGTGACCAGCCTTACGACCGCCATTGACCTTTTAGCGGACTAATTATGACAACTTTCCTTGCTCCTCATCCCTTTGGCGATCGCATTACCGCTGAAAGCCTGAAACAGCAATTTTCCGCCTTCACTCAATGGGAAGAGCGTTATCGTCAGCTCATCCTGTTAGGCAAACAGCTGCCCGCTCTGCCCGACGAGCTGAAAACACCGGACATTGAACTGAGCGGCTGTGAAAATCGTGTCTGGCTGGGGCACCAGCAGCTTGAGGATGGCACGCTTCATTTTTATGGCGACAGTGAAGGACGTATTGTAAGGGGATTGCTGGCGGTATTGCTGACGGCAGTGGAAGGCCAGACGTCAGCCTCATTAACTGACAGCGATCCGCTGGCGCTGTTTGACGCGCTGGGGCTGCGCAGCCAGCTTAGCGCCTCGCGCAGCGCCGGATTGAACGCCCTGGCCGGGGCCGTGAGCGCCGCCGCCAGAGAGGATAAGCGCGTCTGAAGCAGGTTCAGGCCAGTTCTCTTAAGCACCGTTCTGACTTCATTTATCGCGTCCTGTGCGTTACCTGCTTCGCACTATCCCGGTAACGCTTGCGTACCGCCACCGGGATAGCGCGTCTGCTAGCGCCGTGCGGCTTTTGCCATCATCTTTTTCAGGACGTGTGAGACAGCGACAAAACCAAACGTGGCCGTGACCATCGTTGCGGCGCCAAACCCGGAGGCGCAATCCATGCGTTTCGGCCCTTCCGCTGTACTGCGTGAGGCGCAAACCGAGCCATCAGGCTGTGGATACATCAACGCCTCGGTGGAAAACACACAGTCAATGCCCAGCTTACCTTTGCTGTTCTTCACGATGTTGAAGTCATGCTTCAGCCGTTCACGCAGCTTTGCCGCCAGCGGATCCTGAATCGTTTTTGCCAGATCGGCGACCTGGATCTGCGTGGGATCAATCTGACCACCGGCACCGCCCGTGGTGACCAGTGGAATTTTATTGCGACGGCACCAGGCCAGCAGCGCCGCTTTGGGCCGTACGCTGTCTATCGCATCAATCACGTAACTGAACCCGGCGCTCATCAGCTCAGCCGTATTATCCGCCGTGATAAAGTCATCAATGCAGGTAACTTTACATTCCGGATTGATCGCCAGGATGCGTTCCGCCATCACCGCGGTTTTCGCCTGGCCCACCGTTCCCTTCATCGCATGGATCTGCCGGTTGGTGTTGGTGGTACAAACATCATCCATATCAATCAGGGTGATGGCACCGATGCCGGTCCGGGCCAGGGCTTCGGCCGCCCATGAGCCCACGCCGCCGATCCCTACCACGCAGATATGTGCGTCAGCAAACAGCTGAAGCGCGGGCTGGCCATAAAGACGCGCGGTTCCACCAAAGCGCTGAAGCCAGGCGTCAGAAAGAGAAGTCATGCTTTACCTCAGAATGAAGACGCGGGCTGGCGATCCAGCCCGCCGGGAAAAGGCTACCGGGTTACCAGTGCCGTTTTGCCCATACTGTTTTGTGCAGAAGAGAACAGGGGTTCACCCGTACCCGGCGCGGTTTTTAATACCCAGACCCGGCCGTAATGGTTAAACCAGCCGGCCATGTGGCCCGCTTGCTCGCCAATACCCTGATAGATATCAAAGTGCTGTCCTTTGATCGCACCGCCTACATCGAGCGACACCATCATTCGCATCTCATATTTTCCGGTAAATTTACCGTTATTGTCCAGCAACGGAATTTCCGCCAGCAGGGCGGTCCCCGGCGGGATCAGCGAGCGATCGGAAGCCACAGACGCTTTTGCAATCAGCGGTACCGCGCTGGCTCCCCGTACCGGTGCAAAATTTTCCGGCTTGAAGAAGACAAAGGAGGGATTCTGTTCAAGCAGCTCTCTCACCTCTGCCGGGCTGTGCTCTTCACCCCATTTACGGATGGCCTGCATAGACATATCTTCACGTTTAACTTCGCCGCGATCGATCAGCACCTTGCCGATGCTGTGATAAGCATGGCCATTTTTGCCACCGTAGCCAAAAAACATCAGAGGCTGGCCATCGCCAAAGTCAACGTAGCCGCTGCCCTGAACATCCATAATAAAATTATCCATTAGCGAGTTGCTGTAGCCAATGACATAGCGCTCATCCAGCGCCCCACTATAGATTTCCGCCCGGCTCGGCAGGCGTCCGTTACGGCGCGGCGGCAGCCGGTAAAGCGGATACTGGAATTCGCCCTGACGGGTACGTCGCGCCTCGATGACGGGCGTGTAGTAACCGGTAAACTGGACGTTACCGTAATTGTCCGTACCTTCCATCTGGTAAGCATTCAGGCCAAACTGACGCAGTTGACGCGTGTCGCCGCCCGCCATCAGCCAGCTTCGAATTGCGCTGTAAACGCCCGCCTGGCGTGAGAACATCGCCGGCGAGGCATACTGCACTTCATTCACCTGATCACTGAAGTCTTTGCCGTTAACCGGCCGGCCTTTGGCATTAGGCTGATTCACCAGCGCCAGCGGCACCTCAAGCTTGCCATCTTTATATTGCTGTCCGCGATCGGTCGGTTTTGATGAACATCCCGCCAGCAGGGCGATGAACGCCCCGGTCACTGCATATTTTATCCAACACCCTTTCATTGTTCTCTCTTACTATTAAGCGGAATTCCAGGCCGAAGATAGCAAAGCGTCCAGCAGATTAAAACGTGCTGCCGGAAAAGTTTCCGCCCTTTCGGTGTAATTTTTCAACATGATGGGGGAAAAGTAGCCACAAGAGCACCTTTTCATGACTTTAATCGCAAAAGGGGTTGCATCAAAAGCCATCCGGCGTATAGTGCGCTTCCACGGACGCGGGATGGAGCAGCCTGGTAGCTCGTCGGGCTCATAACCCGAAGGTCGTCGGTTCA
Organism: Pantoea sp. IMH; assembly: GCF_000599885.1. Taxonomy (GTDB): domain Bacteria; phylum Pseudomonadota; class Gammaproteobacteria; order Enterobacterales; family Enterobacteriaceae; genus Erwinia. The sequence continues at coordinate 844,444 of NZ_JFGT01000002.1, forward strand.
AATCCGGCTCCCGCAACCAATTCTCTTAGGAGAATAAAAAGCAGTAAACTGTCGTGACGGAAGCGATAGTGGTAGTATACGGACGCGGGATGGAGCAGCCTGGTAGCTCGTCGGGCTCATAACCCGAAGGTCGTCGGTTCAAATCCGGCTCCCGCAACCACTTTTCTTCGGAAAAAATGAAAAAAAACTGTCGTGACGGAAGTGACAGGTGTATTATACGGACGCGGGATGGAGCAGTCTGGTAGCTCGTCGGGCTCATAACCCGAAGGTCGTCGGTTCAAATCCGGCTCCCGCAACCAACACCCTTTCGGGTGTTTTTTTGTTTCTGGCGTTCGCCAACTTTTTCCTCTGAGTAACCACGGATGGCCTTGCCACCCGCTTTTCTGCAATTATTTTCTCGGTGCCAGCGGCGCGCCATTGGCGAAATAGGCTTTGATACCCGCCAGGATTGAGTTTGCTACCTGCTGCTGAAACTTGCTGGTGCGCAGCTTTCGCTCCTCTTCCAGATTACTGATAAACGCCGTTTCAACCAGTATCGAAGGGATATCGGGCGCTTTCAGTACCGCAAACCCCGCCTGGTCTACCGTCTTTTTATGCAAATGATTAATTTTCCCCATGCGCGCAAGCACTTCGCCGCCAAACTTCAGGCTGTCGTTGATGGTCAGGCTCTGCACCATATCGAACATGGTGTGATCGAGATAGCGATCGCCGCTTTTGCTGACGCCGCCGATCAGATCGGACTCGTTTTGCGTTCGGGCAAGATAACGGGCAGCCGTACTGGTTGCGCCACGGGTTGAGAGCGCGAAGACGGAGGAGCCGCGCGCCGCACGGCTGGTAAAGGCATCGGCATGTATAGAGATAAACAGATCGGCGCGCTGCTTGCGGGCTTTCGCCACCCTCACCTTTAGCGGAATAAAAACATCCTCATTCCGGGTCATATAGGCGCGCATATTAGGCTCTTTGTCGATCAGCGCTTTCAGCCGGCGCGCAATCTTCAGCACAATATCCTTCTCACGCGTTTTATGCTTGCCGATCGCGCCAGGATCCTCACCGCCATGCCCAGGGTCGAGCATCACCACAATGGGACGATCCTTTCCTGCTTTGCCGGGTCGGGGTGCGGCGGCGGGCTGATTCTCTTCCAGGTTTCCCTTATTGTAATCTTCCAGCAGCGCCAGCAACGGGTCGTCCTCATACTGCTTGCTGCTGGCGCTGGCAGGATAGAGATCCAGTACCAGCCGATTCCTGATCCCGGCAACGGGATCGAGAGTAAAGACCTTTGGCGTGACGTTCTGTTTTAGCTCAAGCACCAGCCGCACGGTATTTTTATCAAACTGGCCAACGCGGGCGTTTCTGATATAAGGATCGTCGCTGCGGACCAGGTTGCCCACTGACTTCAACACGGGATTGAGATGGATATTATCGATATCCACCACCACGCGTTCCGGGTTACTCAGCGCAAATTGCCTGTATTTCAGGGGAGTGCTGGACTCCAGCGTCACGCGGGAGTAGGTCGAAGAAGGCCAGATGCGGATGGCCACCATGTGGCTGCTGGCGGCCAGGCCAATTTTGCTGACGCTGAGGAGCCAGACCGCTCCGGCGCTTTTTAACCACCGGCGGCGGCCGGGGGAATGTAAATCGGTCATGCCACTCCAGTCTGCTGTACTGTATAAAAAAAAGCCAAATGACTACCAAGGTGAAAAACTTTAACGAATCCCTCTGGCGGTGTCACCCCTTAAAGCAAAACAAGGTTGCCTGTCGCTCAGGGTTTAGCGCAGCAGACCCGCAAAAAAGGCACCAATTGCCGCTTGCACAAGATCGCCAAAAGAATAAAAATACATTTTTATCGAATAATCATTCATAGGGGTTAGCCGTGAAGGAACGGAGTACCGAGCTGGTTCAGGGGTTTCGTCATACCGTCCCCTACATCAACGCCCACCGTGGTAAGACCTTTGTCATCATGCTTGGCGGGGAAGCCATAGAGCATGAGAATTTCTCCAGCATCGTCAATGATATTGGCCTGCTGCATAGTCTTGGCATCCGCCTGGTCGTTGTCTACGGCGCCAGGCCGCAGATTGATGCCAGCCTCGCCACCCAGCAGCTGGAACCTTTGTATCATAAGCATACCCGCGTGACGGATGCTCAGGCGCTGGAACTGGTGAAGCAGGCGGCTGGCCGCTTACAGCTGGATATTACTGCCCGCCTCTCGATGAGCCTCAACAATACGCCATTGCAGGGCGCACATATTAATGTCGTCAGCGGTAACTTTATTATCGCCCAGCCGCTGGGCGTGGATGATGGCGTGGACTACTGTCACAGCGGCCGCATACGCCGGATTGATGAAGAAGCGATTCATCGTCAGCTGGACAGCGGCGCGATTGTCTTAATGGGTCCGGTTGCGGTTTCGGTGACTGGCGAAAGTTTCAATCTCACATCAGAAGAAGTGGCCACGCAGCTGGCGATCAAGCTGAAAGCTGAGAAGATGATCGGTTTTTGCTCAGAACAGGGCGTCAACGACAGCGAAGGCAAGGTTATCTCGGAACTTTTCCCGGATGAAGCGCAAAAGCGTATTGAAGAACTGGAGCAGGAAGATGATTACCTCTCCGGCACGGTACGCTTCCTGCGCGGCGCCGTTAAGGCCTGTCGCAGCGGCGTGCGCCGCAGCCATCTGATTAGCTATCAGGAAGATGGCGCGCTGTTGCAGGAGCTGTTTTCACGTGATGGTATCGGTACGCAAATCGTCATGGAAAGCGCGGAGAAAATTCGCCGCGCCAACATCAATGATATTGGCGGCATCCTTGAGCTGATCCGTCCGCTGGAGCAACAGGGTATTCTGGTACGCCGCTCCCGCGAGCAGCTGGAGATGGAAATTGATAAATTCACTATTATCGAACGGGACAATCTGACCATCGGCTGTGCGGCGCTTTACCCTTTTCCGGAGGAAGAGATTGGGGAGATGGCCTGTGTGGCGGTGCACCCTGATTACCGCAGCTCGGCGCGTGGGGAAGAGTTGCTGGAACGGGTGGCGCTTCAGGCCCGGCAGATGGGTCTGAAAAAACTGTTTGTCCTGACGACCCGCAGCATTCACTGGTTTCAGGAGCGCGGCTTTATGCCGGTGGATATTGAACTGCTGCCGGAAAGTAAAAAGCAGATGTATAACTATCAGCGACGCTCAAAAGTGCTGATGGCGGATCTTCGCCATGCCCGACAGGCGTAGCGACAATCCACCGTAAATGCCATCGCGACGGCCTCGCTGCCTTATTCTGCTTTAACGGATAGAAGAGACCGCGTCAGATGGCTGCGAGAGCGCCTTCTCCCAGCCGCTCAACCAGCCCGCTGCGTCTGCTGGTGCGCATCTTCACCGCGCTGTGAAAAACATTGCGTTCCGCATAGAGCGAAAGCCGCTGCTTCGCGCGGGTAATTGCGGTATAGACCAGTTCCCGCGTTAATACCGGCGTGAACTGATTTGGTAAAACCAGTAGCGTATGCTCAAACTCCGAACCCTGGGATTTATGGACCGTCATCGCAAAGGCCGTTTCGTGAGGCGGCAGGCGGCTGGGCTGAACGGCTCTGATAGTGCCATCAGCCTGCGGGAAAAAGACCCTGAGCGCCGCCTCTTCATCACGCATCGCAATACCGATGTCACCATTAAACAGCCCCAGCGCGCTGTCGTTACGGGCAATCATCACAGGTCGCCCCACATACCATTTACCGGCGGGTCCTGGCGCTCGGTGCAGAACCCTTTTCTGCTGAAGGCTGGTTTCAATACGTTCGTTCAGACCCGTCACGCCAAATGGCCCCTCGCGCAGGGCACAAAGCAGCTGAAAACGACCAAACGCCTCAATCACCGCCTGCGGCGCTGCCCCACTGGCTATCAGCCGCAAATAGGCGCTGTATCCTTCCACGCAGGCGTCAAGTAACTGTTGATATTCCTGGCCGCTGCTCAGCGAAAAATGGCTGATATCCGCAAATCCCGCGCTAAAGACCTTTTCAACCTGTCGCGTATCACCTGCGTTAACCGAAAGCGCCAGTTGTCCAATGCCCGAAGAGGCGTCGAAGCGGTAACTCTTACGCAGCAGGCAAAGACTGTCGCGGACCTGAGGAGCCGCTTCCTGCTCACCTGCCGTCACTTCGCAGCCGGTGAGGCGCATCAGTTCGGCGGCACGGATAGTGCTGTAACCCGCCTCTGCGCAGCGACAGATATCACCCAGCACCGCGCCCGCTTCAACCGATGCCAGCTGATCGCGATCGCCAAGGAAGATGACTTTGGCATGCGACGGCAGTGCAGCAATCAGGTTCGCCATCATCGGCAAATCGACCATCGACGCCTCATCCACCACCAGTAAATCCAGGTGTAGCGGATTACCGGCGTGATAGCGCAGGCGCTGGCTGCCCGGCACTGCGCCAAGCAGACGATGCAACGTGGTAGCTTCAGCAGGGAAACGACGCTTCTCATCCTCACTAACCTCAAGGCGCTGTAGCGCTTTCCCTAACGATTCCGTCAGGCGGGCAGCCGCCTTGCCGGTGGGAGCCGCCAGCCGGATACGCAGGGTTCCGCCTGAAAGCTCAAGCAGCGAGGCCAGCAGTTTGGCGACGGTGGTGGTTTTTCCGGTACCCGGCCCGCCGGAAATAATGGAAATCTGCCGGGTAATCGCCACCGCGGCGGCGATTTTCTGCCAGTTATCCGGCTCCAGGCCGAAATGCCGATCCAGCGCGGCCCGCAGTTTCTGTTCAGCGAAGGGGATTTGCGCGGCTTCACGCCGGATAAACTGGGCCACCAGTCCCTCAGACTGCCACATCCGGTGGAGATAAAGACGCTGCTGATGCAACACCAGCGGCGTGGCCGTGGTGCCGTCACCCACCGCCTCTTCCGCGCTCAGCCGTTTTTCCCACTCCGGCTCTCCCGCTGCCAGCCAGAGCTGGCGTGCCAGTTCCGGATGGCGACCGCCAAACAGCGACGCTTCGGTAAACCCGGCCAGCGGCAGGCAGACGTGTCCTTCTCCCGCTTCCGCGCTGACGCAGGCCGCCGCCAGCATCAGCCAGGGACGCTCATTCGTCGCGACCATCAGCGCGAACTGGACATCCAGCGAACGCAGCAGTTTTTGCTGACATGCGGTCAGCAGCAGTTGGGATATATTACTCATACTTCCTCCCCGGGCTGGCCGGCAAACAGCGCGTCCAGCGCGTTGATAAATGCCGCTTGCGGCCGTGCGCGATAAATGCCGTTGTGGCTGGCCGTCCCCTCCACGCCGCGCAAAAAGAGATAAATCACGCCACCGAAATGGTGTTCGTAGTCATAATCGGCCAGGCGATGGCGCAGATAACGGTGCAGCGCCAGCGTATAGAGCTGATACTGCAAATCGTAGCGGTGCGTCTGCATTGCCTGCGCCATTGCCTCGGGCGTGTAGGCTTCCCCCGACTCACCCAGCCAGTTTGACTTATAGTCGAGCAGGTAATACTTATCCTGCCAGCAGAATACCAGATCGATAAAGCCTTTCAGCATCCCCTGAACCTGCTGAAAATTCAGCGGCGGACAGCCGGCAGAGAGCGGATCATGGCGGCGCATCAACCGATCGAGCCGTTCTGCGTTCAGCATTTTTGCGATGGGCAGATAAAACTGCAGCTCAACCTGTCGTTTGTCGGGACTCAGCTGGCTTAGGCTGACGCCGGTCTCGTTCAGCGGCGTTTTCAGCACAAGGTTCAGCCACTGCGTCATTACCGGTAGCCATGCTTCGCCATGCCCTTGAGCCGCCAGCTGCTCTGCCAGCCAGGTTTCGTCGATTGGCCGGGTAAAATCGATGTTTTCAAAGAGCCCATGCAGAAAGGTACCCGGGGAAGCGCCGCGCGGGAACGTGTGCGGCGTAAGCTGGGCTGCCTGCTCTGCCCGCGCTTCACCTGCCGCATCGACATCCAGACGGGGCAGCAGCTCCAGAGTGGCGGAATGCCCATGTTGCTGAAGGCCGGAATAACTGGTGACGCGCCATTCATCACGCAGCTGTCTCGCAATCTGCTGGCTGCTCAGCGCCTGCGCTGGCGGTGGCTTTGGCTGCCAGGGCTGCGCTTCAGACGCCTGCGGGATAATCAGCGCCATCGTCTCATTTTGCATCGCCAGCAGCTGTTCACGCAGGGCAGCAGCGTCGGCAGCTTCGCCTTTCTGGATCAGGTAACCGATCGCACTTTTATGCAGATCGCTGTTCCCCTCTTTTTTACGGGTTCCTTTTACCAGCGGCGCAATCCCCAGGCTGCAGTGCCAGACCGAGCGGGTGAGCGCGACGTAGAGCAGACGCAGATCTTCGGCCAGTCTCTCCTGTTCCGCCAGTTCAATACTCTCTTCATCGCCCCGTAAATCGAGCAGCGCCTGAAAGCTTTCCCGGTCATGATAAATGGCCTGGCTTACTTCGCGGTAATTGGCAATGAACGGCAGCCAGACCAGCGGGTACTGAAGCCCTTTGGATTTGTGAATGGTGACGATCTGTACCAGATGCCGGTCGCTTTCCAGCCTGAGCTGCTGGCTGGCCGCCTGACCGTTCGGCTGGGCAATCTGCTGCGCCAGCCAGCGCACCAGCGCAAATTCACTATCAGTCTGTGCCGACGCTTCCTGCAACAGCTCACCCAGATGCAGCAAATCCGTTAACCTGCGTTCGCCATTCTCAGAGGCGAGCAGATTTTCAGCAATCTGTCGTGCGATCATCAGTTCACGCAGCATCGGCAGGACCCCCCGCTTCAGCCAGCGCTGACGATAGCGATCGAATTCATCGACCAGGGCATCCCATGCCCGTTCGTCCTGGCTCAATGCATCCAGCGTTAGCGCATCCAGTCCAAAGATACTGGTGGCGAGCGCGCTGCGCAGAACACGCTCCTGCTCCGGCGCCAGCACAGCCTGCAGCAACCAGAGCATCTCCCGCGCTTCCTGAGTGGCGAAAACGCTGTCACGATTGGACAGGTAGACGGAGGGGATATTCAGGGCGTTCAGCGCTTCCCGTATGATGACAGCCTCACCACGGCTGCGCACCAGCACGGTAATATCGGAGGCTTCAACCGGCTTCTGCTGCCCGCCTTTACCAAGGCGGGCCGTACCCTGTTGCCCGGCGGTAAGCCAGCGGCAGATATCAGTGGCGCACTGGCGGGCCATAAACTGCTGGTAATCACTTACTCCCACGCCCTCGCCGGGCTGCAGAAACAGGGAAAGCGCAGGTTGTTCCTGCCCGTCGATGCTAAAACTCAGCGAAGCATTGGGGCCGGCAGCGTTAATATCGACAAAGGGGATCTGGTTGAACAGAAAAGGGTTATCCAGACGCGAGAAGAGCTGATTTACGCTGCTCACCATCGCCGGAGATGAGCGCCAGTTTGTATCAAGCGTATAGTGGGCGCTAACTTCACTTCGCGCTTTCATATAGGTGAAGATATCCGCGCCGCGAAAAGCGTAAATCGCCTGCTTCGGATCGCCTATCAGCAGTAGCGCCGACCCCGGCTGCTGATGATACAGCGTGCGGAAGATGCGATATTGCTGCGGGTCAGTATCCTGAAATTCATCAATCAGCGCGACCGGATAGCGGCCACGTATCGCCTCAGCCAGCGCTTCGCCTCCCGGCTGCCGCAGCGCCGCATCCAGCCGTCCCAGCAGATCGTCAAAGCCAAGCAGGGCGTTCAGACGCTTCTGTTTTTGCGTGGCGAAGCGGATTTCGCTCAGGGCGCGGGCTATCACCAAATCGCGCAGCGACAGCGGCTCAGCCAGAAAACGGTCGATAGTCTCAAACAGCGCATGCCGGGGAGGCTCGCCTTTTTTGGTTTTCTCCAACAGCACCGCCTGGCCAAACCGCTCCAGTTCTTTTGGATAGGCATAATCTTCGGTTGGGCCTGTGGCCCACTCACTGATTTTCTCTAGCCAGTTAGGTAAGTGCTTACTACTGTAACTGCGCTTATCCACACCGGATGAGGCTATCAGATCGTGGAGATCCTCTACCGCGAGCCATGCCGTTTTCAGGGCGTCGAGGCGCGCTAACAGTTTCTCATGCCGCTCCTCAAAACTTTCATTGAGGTCAGGAGGATATTTCAGGGCTGGCGATTCACCGTTCAGCCAGGGCGCGAGCGTGGTCAGCAGCTGTTCAGGCCCCTGCCACATCTGCGTCATTACCCGTGCCAAAGGTAACGATAAGGGGTAACAGTGCCGGCGCCAGAAATCAGCCGCCGCCTGACGGCGTAACGGAAATTCATCCTCAATCAGCGTCTGCTCAAACAGCATTCCCGATTCAAATGCGTTAAGGTTCAGCATCCGCTGACAGAAACCGTGGATGGTGAAAATCCCCGCATCATCCATCTGCCGCTCTGCGGCCAGCAGCCTGGCGGCGGCCTGAGAAAGATCCGCTATCTGCGCCAGAAGCTGTGACAGCACAGGATCGGTAGCGTGCCCGCGCACACAGGCGATACGTAACTCGTGAATGTTTGCCCGGATGCGTCCCCGCAGTTCTGCGGTCGCCGCTTCAGTAAAGGTCACCACCAGAATCTCTTCAACCGACAGCGGCCGGTGATAAGCCGCCTCACCGCCAAGGCCCAGCAGAAGCCGCAGATAGAGTAATCCGATGGTGAACGTTTTGCCTGTTCCCGCCGAGGCTTCAATCAACCTCTCTCCCTGCAAGGGCAGGCTTAGCGGGTCCAGACGTGCAACAACTTGCTTCATGACTTATCGCTTTTTACCGGAAATGATTGTTGTAACTTCGACACTTCCTGCCAGGTGGTAAAGCCTTCCGGCTTCGCGTAATCCGCCTTACCGTGCTGGCTACCTGAAATTTGCGATAGCAGCGTTAAGCCTTGTGGAGCAATAACCGCCTTATGGAAAAATGTTGCCAGCGCCTCTGGCGTTAGCGCCTGAACCTGGGCAATAACCTTATCGCGCGTGTCGAAACGGTAATTTCCCCGATCGAAATCCTTGTTAAAGCGGCCAGCCTCTTCATCCAGCGTCTGAGGCCGCTGTTTGAGTTCATTGACCATTGCCGCCTGATACTGGGCAAAATCTTCCGGTTTCATTTCACGCAGCCGTTTTTCCGCCGTGGGATAAAACGCGCGGAAACGACTCAGCAGGTAGGCTGGTTGTTTCACGTTACTTTGCAGCAGAAAACCGATTCCCCACTGGCGGCCAACGGGCATCTGGAAGGAGAAAACCGCGTAGCCAAGCTGCTCTTCGGTACGCAGCTGATTATAGAACCAGGGCTGAATTATCTGACTCAGCAATGCGCTGTTGGCCATGCTTTCATGTTCCGCATAGCCGAGCGGAACGTAAAGGGCGGCCAGCGCAGAGTCGGTACTGCTGCCCTTCTCCTGAAGGTTTGCAGCAGCTTTCTTATCCACCGCGATATAGCGGCTACGCCATGTACTTTCTCCTTCACAACTCAGCTGCGCTTTCAGCGAACGGGCCAGGTTTTTTGTCTCTTCCGCCGTCATGTTGCCGACCACCATCAGCTCGGGCAGGGATTTCTCCAGCAGCATTTTGCGATAGTCGTTCAGCTCGCCAAGCGTCAGGCTGGGCACCAGATTTCGACGTTCGCTGCGCTGGGTATAGGGAAGCTGAGAAAGCATCTGCGCTGGCTGAATCGCCAGCTCGAACGCTTTACCTTTATCAGCAGCATCCAGACGCTCAAGATACCAGGATTTAGCCTGCTCCAGCTGCTGCTGGGTTGGCTGATAAGAGGCGTACTTCGCCACCAGCGCCTTCATCAGTTCGGGGAGATGCTGGGTAAAGCCGCTGGCGTTAAAGGTCACGCCATCATCCTCGCGGGTGGAGAAGCTGATGCCGCCAACGGAGGCCTGTGAACTCAGCTCGTCCAGCGCCAGTCCGGCCAGGTAGTCGTTGATCGCAAAAAGCACCTGGTGCCTGGCCGTGCTCATCGCCGCTTCGTTGCGCAGGGCAAGCGTGATATTCGCTTTCGGCTCGCTGGCATAATAGTGGCTCGGCATATAGAAAACCCGCAGCCCCGGCTGATCGATCAGCTGTTGCGGATGCTGGTACGCTTTTTCAGGTGGGATAAGTGAAAAGTCAGCCGGGATCCAGGGATTAAGGACCGGCAGGGAAAGATCGATTCTGCTGCTTTCAGCGCGCCAGGTGGCAAAACGCTGCGGAGTGATGGTATCCACCTGATAGGGTGCATCAACAAAATAGGCCACTTTATTATGTGGCTCGCCCGGGCTGATAAACCAGATACGGGCTGCTTCCGGCGTCATGCCATCAAGGCGGGCTTTGATCGCAGCCGGATCGTAACGGTCAGCGATATAGGAGGCATCCAGGGTATGCTCGACCGGAACGCGAAGCATGGTATCCACCAGCCATTCGATGTAATCCATATCTCGCGTGATAGAGGGATAGCGGAAATCCAGATCCAGCACATGCGCAACTTCATCAAAGTAACGCTTATCAATGCCATCGTTGCGCAGTTTGTTCAGGTAGCTGAAGACAGCAGCGATAACCCGATCGCGGCTGGCCTGGCCTTTATCCGTCAGTGATATGGAAATAGAGAACACACCGCCGTTGCGGTCAATAACCGGATCCGCACCTGCCGTAATGGAATCGGCAAGGCCGTTGTTTTGCAGCCAGTCAGCGAGCGTATTTTTACTGCGGTTGCCGATCAGATAGGCAATCAGCGTATCGGTTTTACTGCGAAACTTATCGCTGTTGTTCTCAATCCGGAATTCTATCCGTAGCTGTTTGCGCGGCTGGGCGGGCACATAGTGAATAATGACGCCTTTCTGTTTATCCGTGGCCACCGGCACGGTGATAGCTGGCACGCTGGCATGACGATTCTCCACGCGCCCAAAGGTGCTGACGGCTATTTCCTGGAGTTCATTCAGCGGCTTACTGCTGTAGATCACCGCTTTCATCAGGTTAGCGGAGTAGTAACGCTGGTAGAACGCCTTCAGTGCATCATGCAGTTTGCTGTCCGGTTTATCCTTCAGGGTTTCCAGATTACCGCCGGCAAAAAGCGAGCTTGGGTGATCCGGATTGAGCGTTTCCGCGCCAACTTGCGCCATGCGCAAACCGTCACGGGAGCGCGCCATCGTCAGCTCAGCGTTAACCGCGTGCCGCTCACGATCAGCATTCACCGGGTCCAGCAGCGGCTCAGCAATGGCATCCGCAAGGCGGTCTGCCGCTGGCTTAAGTGCGGCGTTTTCCACCTCAAGATAGAATGCGGTGCGGTATGAGGCGGTGCTGGCATTGTGGCTGCCGCCATGTTTTTTCAGGAATTCCGCGAGGTTGTCCGGTTCAGGATACTTTTTTGATCCCATCAGTACCATATGCTCAAGGTAGTGCGCCAGGCCCTGCTGATTGCGGGGGTTTTCCAGCGAGCCTACCGGAAGCGTCAGGGCAGCGAGCGACTTCGTTGCCAGAGGATCGGAAACCAGCAATACCGTCATCCCGTTATCAAGTTTGATAGCCTGATAGTGACGCGGATCTTTTTCACTTTTGCGAATGGTTTCAGTTATGGGCTGCCAGCCTTGCTGCGCCTGGCCTAACGGACTCCATAGGGAAAAAAACATAAAAAGCGTGGTGAACCAGACTGCATAACGACGCATTCAAACTCCTTGACGATCTTACGTTCTTATCTCTGTGCAGAGGGATGCTCTGCAATAAAGAAAAGATAAATGCCCTGCAAATTTCACTTTCCAGCTCTGTATGAAGGACAGAGGTAACCAGAACTGACTGTGTGTGACAAAGTAACACTACAGGAGGCGATTTCCCTAGTCCCTGCGTGACCCGGAGAGCGCCTCATCTCTGAAGACCGGACTAGCCGGTACCCGAAGATTTATCATTCATCTGTAGTACCGGCAGCAGCCAGGCCTCGGCATTACGGCTAATCTCCTGCAGAGAATCCTCATCCAGCGTCCGGAAAAGCCTTGCCAGGTAGGGATCGCTGCTCTCCCCCTCAATCTGATAATTTCCCTGCCAGGCGAGCATCATTTTTATCCGCGCTTTCGCCTGAGTGCCTTCATCACGCAGCAGCACATCATTTTTTTCGTCGTAGCTGGTATCAAGCCAGGCACCGCCCGTCTTCGGCAACAGAAGCAGCGGCGCGCTCATTCCCTGCAGGTAGCCAGAAACATAACGCTCAAGCCAGCCCAGAGCCTGTTCTTCAGGAAGCGCAGGAAAACACCACTGACTCTCTTTACGGCCATACATCCTGCTGCTACCTCTGCCGCCGAGTGAGCAGTAAACCAGATGTTCCAGCCATAACGCCAGGCCGTCAGTGTAGTTAAGATGCCCAGGCCGCCAGCGCAGCAGGCCATCTTCCTGAATATGGGATAACCAGCCCGTGAGCTGTATGCCGCCCACGGGCAAATTAATTTCGCGGCTGGTTGATTCCCGACGCTGTTCGCGCACCCGTTCAGCCAGCCCGCTCATTTCTTCAAGCTGCTCCTGCCAGAACAGCTCGCCATAGGCGCCATAGGGCAGGTTACCCGCCGCCCGCTGGCGCGCATAAAGCGGTTCGCCTGGCTCGCCCTCAATCAGTGTGTTCAGCAGCAGCGTATTGACCTGGTAGCGGCTGAGATTATCCAGGGTAAAGGGTTCTGCATCCGGTAGCTCGGTCTCTTCAAGCCGGAAGCTGACGCCCAGGCGCTGGCTGAAGAAGGCCCGCACCGGATGCCGCCAGAAACTCGTAAGCTGCTCCAGATTAAGCTCCCCGACAGACAGCGGTGGCAGCGGCTGCATAAAAGGAGGATGCGCCACGCCGCTGGCTTTCGCCGCAGGCAGCCACTCCGCGGCGTAGCTTCTGTATTCCGCCTCCGGCGTGAAGTTCTCTGCCGCGAACGGCGTACGGCTGTGAAGATGTTTCAGATGGGCTTCCACCGCTTTGGCGCTGCTGTCCACGTCGCGATCGCGATCCTCTGGCAGACAGAAACTCTGGCTGATGTATTCCACCAGTTCACTGACCAGCACTGACGGGAAACGTTCCGAATTATCCTGAATTGTCCGGCCGATATAGCTGATATAGAGCTGCTGCTGTGCCGAATTAAGCGCTTCCAGAAAGAGATAACGGTCGTCATCACGGCGGCTTCTGTCGCCTTTTTTCGGCTGCTGGCTCATCAGGTCAAACCCCAGCGGGGCCAGCGTACGCGGATAGACGCCATCGTTCATGCCCAGCAGACATACCACTTTAAAAGGGATGGAGCGCATCGGCATCAGCGTACAGAAGTTGACAGGTCCGGCCAGGAAGCGCTGGCTGATCCGCTCCTGATCCAGCCGGGCAGTTAATTCGTCACGTAACAGTGATAGCGGCACCGCCTGCTGGTAGCCCGACTGCATACCGTAATTAATTGTCTGCTGCCACTGCTCTTCTATCAGCGCCAGCGCCACCTCAGTATCGGCATCGCCGGCAAAAAAGTCCTGCAGCAGTTCCCGGCAGAGCGGAAGCCACTCCTCCAGAGGGCGGGGAAGAGAAAGCTGCTCACGCCAGCGACGCATCCGCATCAGTAAGTCAGCCAGATTCCCCGTCAGCTCCGCTATCAACCCGCTGGATTCGTCGTAGGGCAGCACCCCCTGCCAGTCACCGGCCTCGCTGTTCATGGCATAGCCCAGCAGCATGCGGGTCAGACCAAAATGCCAGGTATGCTGCCCGGTAGGCGGCAGTTCCAGATTGCGGACGGTTTCATCATCCAGCCCCCAGCGGATGCCCGCTTCACCCACCCAGAAACGCAGTCGCTTGAGCCCTTCTTCATCAATCATAAAGCGTTCCGCCACCGCCGGGACTTCCAGCAGCGCCAGCACCTCTTCACAGGGAAAGCGACTGTCCGGCAGGCTTAGCAGGGCGAGAAAGGCCTGTAGCGCCGGATGAGCCTGGCTGGCGCGGCGATCGGAAATCGCAAAGGGGAGGTAGCGTTCAGCGGGCGCGTTACCGAAAACGGCCTGAATAAAGGGCGTATAGGCATCAATGTCCGACACCATCACGATAATATCGCGTGGCGAGATGGCTGGATCCTTTTCCATAATCTCCAGCAGGCGATCCTGCAACACTTCCACTTCACGCTGCGGGCTGTGGCAGAGATGCAGGCTGACCGATCTGTCCTCAGGATCGAGCAGGCGTTTATGCCTGCTGTTCTGCCACTCTTCCGCCTTCAGACCAAGCACCGCGTTATCTTCCAGCTCAAGCAGGTCACGCTGCAGGCTTTGCAGCAGCGTTGTCGGTTCAATGTCCACAAAGGCATCGATTTCACGACTTTCCATCTGTGACAGCAAGAAGAGGTTGTCCCGGCCCAGCTTGCCCCATGACGCAAGGAGCGGATTACTGAGCTGCTGCTCGCCCGCCTCATTAAACAGGGAGGTGGCGTCATCCTGACGGAACAGCGTGCTTTCGCGCTTATGCTCAAAATGCTGTCGACGGCGGTTCTGCAATTTTGCCAGAAAGGCATAATCCTGAATATCACCCCAGTAGTGGCGGCACGGATTGGTGAACAGCAGGTGAATATCAATGTGCCGGCCAAGCGCCTGAAGCGCCTGCAGATAGACCGGAGGCAGCGCCGAAATGCCGCAGATAAAAACGCGATCCGGCAGGCCGGGGGGACGCGTGGTGCTCTTCTCCAGCGTCGAAATAAAACGGGCGTAAAGATTGGCGCGGTGCCACTCCGGTTGCCCCAGCCGATGGGTGTACGCCACCAGCGCGGCCCAGAGCGGTGCCTGCCACTGCTGCGCTTCACCCAGCCCGTCGATTCGGTCGCCCCTTTCCCAGGCGTTCAGCCAGTCCGGACGGTAGACCAGATACTGGTCATACAGGTCGGCTACGCGGGAAGCCAGTTGGAAGAGTTTCCGGCCGTCGCCATCATCGGTGAGATAGTGCTGTAACATGGCAAATTCAGGGTGCTTCAGCATCTCCGGGAGAATGGCCATCAGCTTCCAGCTCATACTGGCCTTATTGAAGGCGCTTTCCTTCGGAATGCCGGGCAAAACGCGAACAAACATATCCCAGATAAAGCTTGCTGGCAGCGGAAAGTCGATATTGGCGGCGATACCAAACTGCGTCGCCAGAGACATCTGCAGCCATTGCGCCATGCCGGGGCTTTGTACCAGCACCACCTCAGACTGGAAGGGATCGCGCAGCGGCTGGTTTTCTATCTGCCAGGCCGCCAGCGTTTTCAACAAGTCCAGCTGGTTTGAGTGGTATACGGTAAACATGTCTGCTCCTTCTTCTGGCGTTGTGCCGCGCTGGCGCACACTTTACTCCCTCTCATCGTTGTTGCAAAACAACGAACCTTCACTTTTATTGCGCCGCAGGCGCGCAGCGTAACAGTGTCAGCCCCGCGCTTCGCCCCGCAGGCCCGGTTACCTGAGACGCCAGCAGCGAACATCCCGCCGGACCGGGCTGCACGCGCAGCGTACCCTGCCAGCCGGACGACAAAGGCGCATCAAGGTACTGCCAGGCCTGACGCCAGGCTTCCCGTTGCTCCGCGTGTAACTGAAATCCTTTGTCCAGCGCCAGCTGATATTGCATCATCGCCGTCGTACCGGTGGCAAACAGCAGCAGCGCGACCAGCATTTCCGGCAGGCTGAAGCCATGCTGTTCAGTCATCTTTATCACACCTTTCAGCGGATGTAAGCGGACAGAAATCGATCCAGCCATGGGGCGCAGTTTGCCAGATTTTCGTCTCTTCATTCACTTCCAGCCACTGATAATGAGCCAGCGTCCCGGCACCGCTGTCACCCCTCAGGAGCGCGCGTTGCGCCGTTATGCTCTCCAGGCAGGCTCGCCAGCCATAATCGCGTTCCGTTCTGCACTCCCTGACCGCGTTCTGCCCTGACCACGCCAGCTGCTTTCCCCAGGCGAGCGCGGATTCCGCCAGGTTAAACTGCCGGATAAACTGACGCTCATCGGCAACCAGCGCCAGCGAGGCATCAAGCTGCCCGCGAGTGGCATGTAACAGCGCGGCTGACATCGCCAGCAATATCATTACGCCCGTCAACGCCCCGCTTCCCTGCTGATGGAGGCTCACAGGTTCACCGCCGTGACCCAGCGCGCAAGCGTAACGGGAGAATGAGGAAACGCCCGGGCACTCCCTTTCAGCGTCAGACGGAACTGTTTCGCTTGCTGAACGATCTGAAAGTCCTCAACCACGATGACCGAGGGGTCGTTAAGCTTTTCCCATCCGCCACCCTGGCAATCTTCCACGCCTCGCTGCGCCTCAAGATTTCCCTCTCGCAGGCGGAAACCATATTGCTCGCTTTCACCGGCCTCTTCCCATCTGCCGTTACTGTTATCATCCCACCTGACCAGCAGACAGGTTGCCGCCGTACGCAGAAGCGTGAGGCCAGCTCCGTTACAGGTGCCGTTACAGTACCCTGCCCGCCGCACCGATTTTTCCAGTATGCTCATGATTTGCTGCATCTCTTCAACAAGTTGAAATCGCATCAGGCTTCGGACGTTATGATACTGCATCTGCGGCAACATACGCGCCGTACCCAGTATCAGTATGCTACCGATCGCCATGGCGACGAGCGTTTCTACCAGGCTGAATCCGGCCTGCTTCACTGACAGAGCGCTTCTTCGGGCCGGCAAATCCGCACTCTGCCGCGGGAAGAGATAACGATGTGTCGTTCACCTGCTACTCCGGTAATCACTACCCGGCCCGGTTTTGCCACGCTGCGGCGACCATAAAATCCGGTGTCCGGGGTCAGCGAGCGCAGCGTGATACCGCCTTCAGGCACACGGAAAGAGAGCCGGTTTCGGCGATCGCACCCCCGGTCAACCGGCCCGCTGCCGAGGCAGCCTCCCGCATCCGTGCGTAACCACAACAGGCGCGGCACATTGTGCCAGTTTGCTTCACTTCTTAGCCGCAGCAGGAACAGCTGAACCTGCCGGGCAACGTCATTCAGCCGCTGCTGCTGCTGCCAGCGCTGCCAGCCGCTAACGGCAGAGACAGACAAAATACCGGCTATCACCATCACGATAAGTAACTCCACGAGCGTAAAACCCTGCATCTTTTTCATGGCGCTACTCTCCCGTGTGGCCCGCACAGCGTCCAGCAGTGAAAGTGCCGGTTGCGAACAGCCTCCAGATAAAAAGGGCCTGTTTAATCAGGCAGGCAAAAGCATTGCGAGCGGGTTCGCAAAGCACAGTGTTAAGGGTGGATGTCAGGCCAGGGCGCGATGCATAACTGGTGAGCAGGGAGGAAACTGCACAGCGTATGGCGGAACAGGTAATGCCATATCGTGCCTGGAGATAAATAGCCATTAGCCACAGACGATTTGAAATTTGAACTGAGACTGGCTGTGGGCTGTTGACGTTGGTTTTGGGGTTTGGGGTTTGGGGTTTGGGGTTTGGGGTTTGGGGTTTGGGGTTTGGGGTTGGCAGCAGAACAGATGCCTAAGGGCATAAAAGCGGGAGCGGACGCTTTCCGCTCCCGACACCGGTCAGATAGCCACCGGCGCTTTAATCGGCGGGTGTGGATCGTAACCTTCAATCTCGAAATCTTCAAAACGATAGTCAAAAAGCGAGGCAGGTTTGCGCTTGATAACAAGTTTTGGCAGCGAGCGAGGTTCACGCGTCAGCTGAAGATGAGTCTGTTCAAGGTGATTGCTGTAAAGATGCGTATCACCGCCGGTCCAGACAAAATCCCCCACTTCCAGATCGCACTGCTGGGCCATCATATGAACCAGCAAAGCGTAGCTGGCGATATTGAACGGCAGGCCAAGGAAAACGTCGCAGGAGCGCTGATAGAGCTGGCAGGAAAGCTTACCGTCCGCCACATAGAACTGGAAGAAAGCGTGGCAAGGCGCTAATGCCATTTGATCAAGCTCGCCCACATTCCAGGCAGAGACGATGATACGGCGCGAGTCAGGATCGGTTTTCAGCTGCTCAATAACCTTTGCCAGCTGGTCGATCTGCTGACCGTCCGGTGCGCCCCAGCTGCGCCACTGCTTGCCATAAACCGGGCCGAGATCGCCATTTTCATCGGCCCATTCGTCCCAGATAGTGACCTTGTTTTCCTTCAGGTAAGCGGTATTGGTGTCACCATTCAGAAACCACAGCAGTTCATGAATAATCGAACGCAGATGGCATTTTTTCGTGGTCACCAGCGGAAAGCCTTCCTGCAGATTGAAACGCATCTGATGGCCAAAAATCGACAGCGTGCCGGTGCCGGTGCGGTCATTTTTCGGCGTGCCCTCGCTAAGCACTTTCTGCATTAATTCCAGATACTGTTTCATTTTCCCTCACTAAGCGGCTCTACCGGACGGCGGCGGTAGGCCCAAATCATCATAATGACGCCCGCCACAATCATGGGCACAGAGAGGATCTGCCCCATGCTGATGGCGTTATCGAAGAGGCCCAGTTGCGCATCGGGCTGGCGGAAGAATTCCACAATGATGCGGAACGCGCCATAGCCAATCAGGAACAGACCGGACACGGCCCCCATCGGACGTTTTTTGCGGATAAAAAGATTCAGAATGATAAACAGCACGATCCCTTCCAGCAGCAGCTCATAAAGCTGTGACGGATGGCGCGGCAGCACGCCATAGGTGGCGAGCAGTGACTGCCATTCAGGATGGGTGGCGACCAGCGCAACATCTTCGCCGCGCGAACCCGGAAAGAGCATCGCCCAGGAGACATCAGGCGCCACGCGGCCCCAGAGTTCACCATTAATGAAATTCCCCAGGCGACCGGCACCCAGGCCGAACGGGATCAGCGGCGCAATAAAATCGGCCACCTGGAAGAAATGACGTTTGGTGCGCCGTGCGAACCAGAGCATCACGCAGATAACCCCGATCAGACCGCCGTGGAATGACATGCCGCCATCCCAGACCTTGAACAGATAGAGCGGATTATCCAGAAACAGCGGGAAATTATAGAACAGCACGTAGCCGATACGGCCACCGAGAAAAACGCCGAGAAAGCCTGCATAGAGCAGATTTTCAACCTCTTCTTTTTTCCAGCCGCTGCCAGGTTTGTTGGCACGACGCACGGCGAGCCACATGGCAAAAAGGAAACCGACCAGATACATCAGGCCGTACCAGTGCAGGGAGATCGGCCCGATGGAAAAAATTACCGGGTCAAACTGAGGAAAAGCCAGATAGCCGTTAGTCATCTTTCACCATTTTTTAAGTCTGCCCTGACTTGCAGGCGACAAGGAGTTAACCAGTGCGCGCGAGGCGCTGCATTAAGCCGCGCATGATAGCACAGCCTAAATCTGCGAAGTTTGCCGGAACTGTAAACTTTATTAAGAGGCTCAGCGGCCTCCCCGAATCAGGCCGCCAAGCCCGCGCTGCTCCATAAAGGCCGCCACCCGCTGCCGGACATCCTCTGCCAGTCTGGCCTCAAGACTCTGTTCCGCCAGCTTTTGCGCCTCTTCACAGTCGAGGCGATTGAGTAAATACTTTACCCTCGCCACGTTGCGGCCATTCATGCTGAGATGGTGGAATCCCAGTCCAATAAGCAGAGGAACGCACATCGGATCGCCCGCCATTTCGCCGCAGAGGCAGAGTTCAACGCCCGCGCGCTCCGCTTCCTGCGCTATCATCTGCAGCGCGCGCAGCACCGCAGGATGCAGGCTGTCATAGAGGCTGGCCACCCGCGTATTGTTGCGATCGACCGCAAGCAGATACTGCGTCAGATCGTTGGTGCCCACTGAGATAAAATCGACCCGCTGCGCCAGATGGCCGATCATAAAGATCATCGACGGCACTTCAATCATCACGCCAATACGCGGCCTGGGAATGGCATATCCCAGCATCTCTTCCACCTCCAGCGCGGCACGAGCAATCAGCCGTTTAGCCTCATCGATCTCCTCAATACCGGTGATCATCGGCAGGAGAATGCTGAGGTTATTACTGGCCACGTTAGCGCGGAGCATCGCCCTGAGCTGGACGAGGAAGATCTCTGGCTGATCGAGCGTCAGGCGAATGCCGCGCCAGCCAAGGCAGGGATTCTCTTCGCTGATAGGCATATAGGGAAGCTGCTTATCGGCGCCGATATCAAGCGTACGCAGCGTGACGGGCTTATCCAGAAAGAGCTGCAACATCCCCTGATACTGGGCGACCTGCTCCTCTTCTGAAGGGAAGCCGTTCTGTAGCATAAAGGGGATTTCAGTACGATACAGCCCGACGCCATCGACTTTGTTTCCCAGGGTTTTTTCATGTTCGGCGCTCAGGCCGGCATTGAGCATCACCTTCACCGTCTGGCCGCTGCTCAGCCGCGCCGGGCGTTCCACCACATCCTCAGCCAGCTTGCTCAGCTCATTCTCTTCGCTGATCAGCCGCTGATATTCCTGCACCAGCAGCGGCTCAGGATCGACCAGCAGTTCACCGCGGTAGCCATCCACGATCAGCAGATGACCATTCAGCAGTTCAGGCTGAATATCCGCTCCCATCACGGTTGGGATGCCCATCGCCCGCACCATGATTGCCGCGTGAGAGTTTGATGCGCCGTCTCTGACTACCACGCCAGCCAGACGATCGTGCGGCAGCTCGGCCAGGATCGTGGCCGTCAGTTCATCCGCCACCAGCACGAAGCGTTCCGGCCAGGCGTTGGTTCCCTGCATGGTGTCATCAAGATGGAACACCAGCCGCTGCCCCAGCACGCGCAGATCGCCGGCGCGTTCACGCAGATAGCTGTCCTGAAGGCTGGCAAACTGGGCGGCAAATTTCTCTATGACTTTCTTCACCGCCCACTCGGCCACCGATCCGGCATCAATCTCGGCATAGAGATCTTTTTTCAGGCGGGCATCGCTGAGCAGGTGGGAATAGAGGTCGAAGATTGCCGCGCTCTCTTTATGCACGCTGGCGTTGAAACGTTTGCTGTACCGCCTGAACTCGCTTGAGGCCTCATCCATCGCCAGCGAAAGACGTTCGCGTTCGCGCTGGGTATCGAGCGTCGAGGCGGCAAAAATAGTATCGAGTGAAGGCTGGGTGACATCGACCCAGCCGGGCGCCACCGCAACGCCGGGTGCCGCCGCTATCGCTTTGACGCGCGTTTGCCGGTACTGCCCGAACAGCGCGTTAAGCTGGGACTGGGAGAGGATAGCCGCCATCTGCGTGGCGAGCGTGACCAGGAAAGACTCTTCGCTTTCATCAAACTGGCGATGCTCACGCTGCTGCACCACCAGCACACCGAGCAGCTGGCGGCGGCTGATGATCGGCACGCCGAGAAACGAGCGGAAACGCTCTTCTTTTACGGAAGGAATATATTTGAAGCTGGGATGGCTCTGCGCATCGGCCAGGTTAATCGGCTCCGCGAGACGGCCCACCAGCCCGACGATCCCTTCGTCAAAGGCCAGCGCGACGGTACGCCCGCGCGGCTTTTTCAGCCCGCGCGTCGCCATCAGGTAATAGCAGCGGCGATCGTGATCGGCGAGGTAAACCGAGCAGACTTCGGTATCCATCGCCAGGCAAATCTCATTGACCAGGATATCGAGCGCTTCGGTAAGCCGGGGGGCGCCGGCCACTTTTTCCACTATTTCGCGCAGCTGTGTGAGCATCATCTATATGGCTTAACCTCGCTTCCGGCGCCAGGGTGCATTTCGCTGTACGGTACTCTCCTGGAGCGGCATCACCACGCTGGCAAACTCCTTCATTACCCGGCGGTAGACGTCACGTTTAAAGGAGACGACCTGGCGCACCGGATACCAGAAGCTGACCCAGCGCCATCCGTCAAACTCCGGCGTACTGCTGGTCTGCATATTGATATCTGCGTCATTGCACATTAACTGCAGAAGAAACCACTTCTGTTTCTGGCCGATACAGACCGGCTTTGTGTCCCAACGCACCAAACGTTTTGGCAATTTATATCGTAACCAGTTTCGGGTAGAGGCAAGGATGCGGACATCCTTACGGTGCAAACCAACTTCCTCAAAGAGTTCGCGGTACATGGCCTGTTCCGCTGTTTCCCCGGGATTAATCCCGCCCTGCGGAAATTGCCAGGAGTGTTGACCAAAACGTCTGGCCCACAGCACCTGTCCCTGCCTGTTACAAATTACGATACCAACATTCGGGCGGTAGCCATCATCATCGATCACTGGACTACCTCAAACTAAAAAATCTGGATGTTCTGATTGTTTCACACTCCTTACAGACGGTAAACCACTGGTTTATCCCCTTTTCGCTTGCTTCTTACGGGATAACTCACAGTTAAAGTCAAAGTTATAAACAGAAGAGGGGCGAGTTTCGCGATCTTATTCACGTTTTCTGTGGATAGCTATGTGCAGAACCCGGTTAACAGATGGGGAAAACTTTCTTAACGCGCTGATGGCGCATCTGTACAGCATTACTCAACCCTTTATAAAGAATGACTTTTATCGGGTTATACCGGGAATTTATTTCGCCTTCATACGACTGTCATCTCCAGAAGATCCGCAGGTGGCGAAAGATCCATCACCCGCTAATTTATCCACAGCTTATGCCGTTTACTTGCGCACTTAAGAGCAAAAATGGCAGAAAAGTCACGGCGTCAAGGCTGTAAATCGAACCAGTGGTCAGCAACGAAAGCACTTATCCCATTTTTCTGTGGATAACAGGGTGTAAGATCCTGTTCATTGCCAGTGTCAAACAGGGCATAACCTTTAGCCGCTAAACTAAGTCTCACGGCGCGATGAAAAAAACGCATGATTTATCATGCTATTATTGCGCTTCATTCCCGACATTTCCGGCCTGTGAGGCGAGCGGGATAAGTGTGGTTAATTTTTGTACAGTGTGGGTAAGATTATGACGCAGTCCTTTCTTCCGGTGCCGCCGCCGGAAAACGAGACGCAGTTGCTTGAGCGGGCCAGCCAGCTTGCGGGCTATACGCTGGGCGAGCTTGCGCTGCATGCCCATCTGCCGATACCCAACGATTTGAAACGGGACAAAGGCTGGGTCGGCATGCTGCTTGAGCGTTATCTGGGGGCCAGTGCGGGCAGCAAGCCGGAACAGGACTTTGCTGAGATTGGCGTGGAGTTAAAAACGATTCCGGTTGATGCAACGGGCCGCCCGCTGGAAACCACCTTCGTCTGCGTTGCCCCGCTGACCGGCAATAGCGGCGTGGTGTGGGAGACCAGCCACGTTCGCCACAAACTGGCCCGCGTTCTGTGGGTGCCGGTGGAGGGTGACAGACTGATCCCCCTGGCCCAGCGACGGGTGGGTGCGCCGCTGCTCTGGAGTCCCAGTAAAGAAGAAGAGGAGCTGCTACGCCGGGATTGGGAGGAGCTAATGGATATGATCGTGCTGGGCCAGATCGGACAGATCACCGCCCGTCATGGCGAAGTGCTGCAAATCCGGCCCAAGGCCGCCAACAGTCGTGCGCTGACCGAAGGGATCGGCGAAAACGGCCAGCCTGTGATGACGCTGCCGCGCGGCTTTTATCTTAAGAAGAGCTTCACCGGTCCCCTGCTGGCACGCCATTTTTTACTGTAGGCACTTAGCGGCTTAACGACAGGATGCGTTCTTTTTTCGCTTTTTCTAAGGACGCAGGAGTTATGTTTGACTGGATAGCCGATCCCAATGCCTGGCTGGCGCTGGGAACGCTGTCTAGCCTGGAGATCGTTCTCGGTATGGATAATATTATTTTCCCTCACGCTGGTGATGGCCAGACTGCCGGCACATCAACAAAACGCCGCCCGTCGCATCGGCGAATTCGTTGAACGTCACCCGACTATCAAGATAGTGGCACTCTCATTTCTGATGCTGGTGGGATTTACGTTAATCCTTGCAAGCTTTCATGTGCAGGTGCCCAAAGCCTGGCTCTGTTTCGCCATGTTCTTCTCTGTGGCGGTGGAGTTCCTCAATCTCAGGCGAAGTAAAAAGCGTAGCGGCTGATAGTAGCCAGGCCGGGCGCTGCGCTTTACGCTTGTAATATCACTTTACGAAAAATGTCAATGGCGTGGCGTGCTTGCGGCCTGTTTTCAGAGTTATGAGGTTACGCTGGCGGCTTAAATACGTTATTACTAGGCTATTGCAACCATCTTCAGGAGCAGAGAATGAGATATATGTTTGGCGCGGCGGCACTGGCACTGAGTATGCTGGTCAGCGGGTGCAGCAGCGATTACGTCATGGCGACTAAGGAAGGCAAAATGATTATGACGCAGGGCAAACCTGAAATTGATGAAGAAACCGGCCTGGTAAAATATACCGACGGAACGGGACACGAACTGCAAATCAATGGGGATGAAATTTCCTCCATCGTTGAACGCTAAATTGCCCTTCGCCACCTGCCCTTTTTGCTCAGGTGGCGAAGCACGCACTTCCCGATAATTCCCCCCTTCCCCCTGCTGCCTACGGCGGTTATAGTCGATAGCCGGATCTGAGCATGTGCCGCGACGTTACGGCAGGTAAGTTATGCATGGTGCTCAGGTTCCACGTTTAATAATGAAAAAAGGAAGCCGGCAAATGCACTATCACCGTATCCCCCACAGCACTCTGGAAGTCAGTCGTCTGGGGCTGGGCACCATGACGTTTGGTGAGCAGAACAGCGAAGCCGATGCCCATGCGCAGTTAGATTTGGCGATGCGTTCAGGCATAAACCTGATTGATGTCGCAGAGATGTATCCGGTGCCTCCGCGGCCGGAAACCCAGGGCTTAACTGAGAAGTATGTTGGCAGCTGGCTGAAGTCACGGGGCAACCGTGGCAAGATTGTGCTGGCGTCTAAGGTGTCCGGGCCGGGCAGAGGCAGTGACGCCACCATCCGTCCCAATCAGGCGCTGGACCGCAAAAACATCCGCGAAGCGCTGGATGCCAGCCTGAAGCGCCTGAATACCGACTATCTTGACCTTTATCAGCTGCATTGGCCGCAACGCCCCGCCAACTATTTTGGCAAGCTGAACTATCAATATAATGATGCGACCAGCACCGTAACCCTGCTGGAAACGCTTGAAGCGCTGAACGAGCAGGTTCGGGCCGGAAAAATCCGCTATATCGGCGTCTCGAACGAAACGCCGTGGGGCGTGATGCGCTATCTGCAACTGGCGGAAAAACATGAGCTTCCCCGCATGGTCAGCATTCAGAACCCCTACAGCCTGCTTAACCGCAGTTTCGAGGTCGGGCTGGCGGAAATCAGCCAGCATGAAGGCGTGGAACTGCTGGCTTACTCCTGTCTGGCCTTCGGCACGCTGAGCGGAAAATACCTGAATGGCGCGAAACCCGCCGGGGCGCGCAATACGCTGTTCAGCCGTTTTACCCGCTACAGCGGCGAGCAGGCGCAGCTGGCCACCGCGGAATATGTGGCGCTGGCTAAGCAGCACGGTATCGATCCCTGCCAGATGGCACTCGCCTTTGTCCGTCAGCAGCCTTTTGTGGCGAGCACCCTGCTGGGCGCCACCACGCTGGCGCAGCTACAGACCAATATCGACAGCTATAACCTGACGCTGGACAGTGAAGTGATGCAGGCATTAGAGGCGATTCACCAGCGTTATCCGTTCCCCGCGCCCTGATCGCCACAATCCGGACCGGTGGCCTGAGCATATCGAGCGTCGTTAAAGCGTAATGCATCCCGCGCCTCGGGCGCGGGAAACATCGGTAAGCGTGGGTTATCTCCATAGCGGAAGCGCCGCAGAACGTTGCGCCGCTCCGGCCGTTTGTCAGACGCTTTTTGTGCGCTTCTGCGCCAGCTGCCAGCCCCAGAGGACCGCAATCGCCAGCGCAAACAGCGCGCCAAAACCCACGCCAGTCGCCACCGGCGGCGCACCCAGCTTCACCGCCAGTGAATAGCATCCCAGCATCAGCAGCATCGCGCCGTTTTCACCCAGGTTCTGTACCGCGATAGCATTCCCAGCGCCCACGCTCTCCCTCCCCCGCATTTGCAGCAGCGCATTAAGCGGCACCACAAAAAAACCGCCCAGCATACCGATAACGATGAGCAGTCCATAAGCGCCCGCGCTGGTATGCTGTAATGAAAAACAGATAACCGCCACGCCGATCAGCACCCCGGCAGGCATACAGCGTCCAACCGTTTTCAGCGTCACCAGCTTCGCTGCCGCCACCGCGCCGGCCACGATGCCTATCGCCACCATCGCATTCAGTAAGGTAGGCGTTTTATTGTCGGTAATGCCGAGCGCCACCGGCACCCACAGCACCAGCAGAAAACGCAGCGTCACGCCCGCGCCCCAGAACAGGCTGGTGCCGACCAGCGAAAAGCGCGTTTCACCATCCCGCCAGAGCGTCCGGCAGGCGCTGAAAAAGCTGATGGACATTTTACCGGGATGCCACGCCTGCCCCGGCCTGGCCGCAGCGAGCACCGGTATCAGCATATTGGCCGCAACCGCCAGCCCGTAAGCCACCACGCAGGCGATCAGCGCGCCCAGCAGATGCCAGTCCGCCAGAATGCCGCCAGCGATAGACCCCAGCAGAATGGCGGCAATGGTTGACGACTCCATCAGGCCGTTTGCCTTCACCAGCTTATCACCGCTGGTAATTTCACCCAGGATGCCATACTTCGCCGGAGAATAGGCCGCTGCGCCGATGCCGACCAGACCGTAGCCGATAAAAGGATCGAAACCAAAGCAGATGGTTAGCGCCCCCAGCAGCTTCAGGGCGTTGGCAAACATCATCACGCGCCCTTTGGGAAAGCTGTCCGCCACCTGGCCGACAAAGGGTGCAAGCAGGATGTAAGTGGCTACAAACACCATCTGCAACACCGGCTGGCTCCAGTCGGGATAGAGCTGCTGTTTCAGGACCGCCAGCGTGGCGAAAAGCAGGGCATTATCACCAAATGCCGAGAGAAACTGGGCGGCAATCACCGCCAGCATTCCCCGTGAAAACAGTCCATCAGAGTGGGGTTCACGCATCGGTTTTCTCCGGCTGCTCCGCCATGCTGCGCAGGGTGACGAAATCGGGCTTGCCGCTGCCGAGGAGGGGAAGCTGCGTCAGGAAGCGGATATCACGCGGCACCGCCAGCTCCGGCGCCCCCAGCTCACGTGCGGCGCGCAGAAGCTGCTCCCGGTTAAGTTCACTGTCAGTGGTGAAAAGCACCAGCGCTTCGCCCCGGCTGCCGTCTGGCTTCATTGAGGCCGCATGCTGCTTATCCGCTGAGGCTTTGAGCGCAATCTGCTCGACTGTTTCCAGCGAAACCATCTCACCGGCGATCTTGGCGAAGCGTTTTACGCGTCCCTCAATCTGGCAGAAGCCCTGTTCATCAAAGCTGACGACGTCACCCGTATCGTACCAGCCCTCCTCCAGCTGGCCTTCGCCGTTATCCGCCCGTGGCGTTTCCAGTACACCGGGATGCTCGACGCGCAGATAACCTTTCATGATATTTGGCCCGCGTAGCTGCAGCAGTCCGCCCTGCTCAATGCCCGGCACCGAGATCAGCCGCGAATCCATGCCCGGTAAAATGCGCCCCACGGTATGGTTTTTTGCCGCCATGGGCACGTTGATAGCCACTACTGGCGCACATTCCGTCACGCCGTAGCCCTCCAGAATGCGGATGCCGAATTTATCCATCCAGGTCTGGCGCGTGGCTTCCTGAAGCTTTTCCGCCCCGGCAACCACATAGCGCAGGCGGGCGAAATCATAAGGGTTGGCGAATCGGGCATAGTTACCCAGGAAGGTGGAAGTCCCAAAGAGAACGGTACAGTTGCGGTCATACACCAGTTCCGGCACCACGCGATAATGCAGCGGGCTGGGATAGAGAAAGACCTGCGCCCCGGTCATCAGCGGCGTGAACAGCCCGACGGTCAGGCCAAAAGCGTGAAACAGCGGCAACGCTGACATAAAGCGATCGCGAGGAGTAAAATCCGCCACGGTACGGATCTGCTCCACGTTTGCCAGCAGGCTTTTATGCGAATGCACCACGCCTTTGGGATGCCCTTCTGAACCTGAGGTGAAAAGTACCATTGCCGCCTCTTCCGGCTGCTGGCTGACTGCCGCCAGACGGGGCAGCAACAGGCGGCTCACTATCCAGAGCTTATCCTGGAAAGTGACGGTATCTTTCAGATCTTCAAGATAGATCCAGCGCACCTGCGTCACTTCTTCCGGCAGATGCCAGAGCTTTCCCTTATCCAGAAATTGCCGAGAAGTGAAGACCGTTTTCACCTTAGATGCGGTCAGCGCGCTGCTGAGGCCTTTGACGCCAGCGGTATAGTTCAGCATCGCGGGCACGCGGCCCCGCATGGAGGCGCCCAGGATAGCGGCGGCGGATACCGTCGCGTTAGGCAGCAGCAGACCGATATATTCGCCTGGTGCGGTATAGCGCTCCAGAATACGTCCCACGCCGAGCGCTTTTTTCAGCAGCCCGGTGTAGCTGTCCGCTCTGAAATTGATATCTTCAATGCAGGGCTTAAACAGGCCGTAACGCGTGCGGGCAGCCAGAAACGCTTCATACAGCGTTTCGCGTGGCCGCACCGCCATGCGGGCTTCCATCATAATGTGATGCAAATGCTCACCGGCAAGCTTGCGGCGCTCGCGTGCTTTTGGCGCCTCCGGCATCGGGATCTGCGTGGCGGGCAACAGGGTCAGGCTGATATGCGGAAAGAGGCGGCGCTTAAATACCCCTGCCAGGCGGCCAAACGGCGTGAACTCAGCGCCTTCAATGCGTACCGGCACCAGAGTTGCCTGGGTTCTGGCGGCGACAAAGCCGGCGCCATCATAAATTTTCATCAGGGAACCGGTAACGGTGATACGCCCTTCCGGAAATATCACCACGGGGCGTCCCTGGTTTATCTCTTTAATCAGCCGCTTAACCGACATCGGCCTGGTGGGGTCGAGCGGGACAATATCCACATATTTGCGTACCAGCCGCATATACCAGCGATCGCTTATCGAGCCGTAGATCGCAAATGTCGGTTTTACCGGCAGAAAAGCCGCCAGCAGCGCGCCGTCAAGAAACGACATATGGTTTGGAACAATCAGCACTTTCTCGCGTGAGAGCGGGGAAAGATCGCCCTTCAGTCGCGTGCGGTAAAGCAGGCTGAAGACCAGACGGAGGAAAGAGAAAAGCATGCCAGCTCCATAGCAGCACAATGGTGGCTATAACCATGCCGGATTGGGGAAAACAACTCAATGTTCGGAGGGGAATATTTGCAGGATGTTTAAAAAGCATTCGCCGCATTGCTACACGGCGAATCGCCTGTTACTTCAACGTATCAGCCGCTGTGTCGGGCATAAAGCGCATCGGGCGCGATATTCATATGTTTGAGCACCGGCCCGATGATATTACCAAATATCGGCGCGGCGACCGTGCCGCCAAAGTGCTCATTTCCGCCAGGATGATTGACCACCACCACCAGCGCCACCTCCGGATGGCTGGCGGGTGCCACGCCAGCGGTATAGTTAATATAACCGCCATCATATTTACCGCTCTCCCCCATCTTTTCAGCCGTACCGGTTTTGATCGCCAGACGGTAGCCCGGCACGGCGGCACGTACCCCGCTTCCGCCCGGCAACGCATCGCTTTCCATCATATGCACAACCGCGCGTACCGTCTGCTCATCGGCCACGCGTTTGGCCATTACCGGCGGGGTGACTTTCGTGATCGAGAGGGGGCGGTAGAGACCAAAAGCGCCCAGGGTGGCGTATTCGCGGGCAATCTGTAACGGCGTAACGCGCAGACCATAGCCAAAGGAAAAGGTCGCCCGCTCAATATCAGCCCAGCGCTCGCGGTGCAGCGGGAAGTAGCCCACGCTCTCGCCGGTCAGCCCCAGTCCGGTTGGCTTGCCCAGGCCAAATGCCTGGTAGGTTTTTACCAGCGCTTCTGCCGGCATGGCGAGCGCAATATGGGAGACACCGATATCGCTCGATTTTTGTAGTATGCCGGTCATGGTCAGACGCGGCCAGTGTCCGACGTCGCGGATCAGATGACCATTAACGCGATAAGGCGTGGTGTCCAGCACCGAGTCGGGCCGCACCAGTTTACGCGCCAGCCCTTCCATGACCACCAGCGGTTTCACGGTAGAGCCGGGTTCAAAACTGTCATTGATCGCCACATTGCGCATCTGGGCGGGAGAAACATCGACGAAATTATTAGGATTGAAAGAAGGGTAAGAAGCCATCCCCAGAATTTCGCCGGTATCGATTTTGATCATCACCGCCGCGCCGGAATCCGCCTTGTTGAGCAGTACTCCGTTGCGCAGGGCCGTATACATAGTGTACTGATCGAACTTATCAATGCTGAGCTGCACCGTTGGTGCCTGGCGGGGAGGCTGGTAGTCAAGCATGGCGACGATATTGCCATCCGCATCCTGACGGTACTTCTCCACGCCAGGCGTCCCAACCAGCACCTTATCAAAGCTTTTTTCCAGCCCGTTCAGCCCCTTATTATCAGCACCGACAATGCCTAACAGCGGTGCCGTGGCATCGCTCATCGGATAGAAGCGGCTGTCATCATATTGTGAGCTGATGCCGGGAAGATGAAGCTGAGCAATATCTTTGGCAATCCCCAGCTCAATTTTTCGGCCCAGATAAAGGAAGCGCCGCCGTGGATTCGCTTCGATTTGCCGGGCGATCTGTTCAGGGCGTTGCTCAAGCGCGTTAGCAAGATAAAGCCACTTGGCGTTACTGAAATCAGGTTTGGCTTCCAGTACGCGCTTCGGGTCGGCAATGATATCCCGGGACGGCACGCTCAGTGCGAGCGCTTCTCCGTTACGGTCCAGCAGCGTTCCCCGGTTGGTGGGCAGCGTGACGATACGCAGCGACCGCTGGTCCGCCTCTTTTTCCAGCATCGGATGATTAATAAGCTGTAAATCAGCCACCCAGCCCAGCAGCAGGAGCATACAACCGACGACGCCCAGACAGATGATACGGAACCGGATAAGATTAAACGGCGAGCTGGCGGCACCTTTTGCACCTGATTTTTTTACGCGCGACATGATTTTTCTGCTGTGGTTGGCTGAGTTATGGGCAAAGATCGAGATCCATAATGCGCCAGAGAAAACGGGAAAACCCTGTTTCCGATCGTGATTATGGGCAAAAAAAACCTGCGCATCTGCGCAGGTTGGTGAAACAAAGTCTGAAAACTGTTTTGATGTTCACCCATCAATACCTCTGGGACTGAAACTGTAGCAATCCGGCTTACCGCTTCGCCAGCCAGCATTCGCAACAGTTGTCCGCAAAGTGTAACCAGGCGTGTGATTCTTATACACTTTTGCACATTTTGGCTTTCTGTATCTCCACCAGGCAGCTCATCGCATTGGGTCCCTGGGTCAGCGACGAGGTACCGATATCCAGCGTCAGCACATTGGGATTGCCGGCGCGATCGTAAGGCTGCCAGGCCTGACCAAATCCCGGATCGAACCAGGCGCCGGTGGCGATCAGCACCACGCCCGGCGTAACGCCATCGGTCAGCCTGACACCGGCCAGCATACGGCCACGGCTGTTTGTCACTTCAATTTCATCGCCATCCGCAATACCACGCGGCGCGGCATCATTATGATGCATCCACAGCGTCTCATGTCCGGCCGTTTTGGCCGCCTGTACCGATGGCGTGGCGTCCATCTGACTGTGCAGCCGGTCGGCAGGTTGAATGGAGATCATATGCAGCGGGAAGCGTTCGCTGAGGTCAGCGCCCAGCCACTCTTTCGGCGGCTGCCATTCCGGGTGCGGCGCAAAATCCTCAAGCTGATAGCCTGCGATCGTCTCGCTGAAAAGTTCGATTTTACCGCTGGCAGTGTTGATGGGATGCGCCACCGGGTCCTGTCTGAAGTTCTCCATAAAGATGAACGGTTTTTCACCTTCAGGCACTTCCACGTACCCCTGATCCCAAAAGCTCTGGAAATCAGGCCAGCGTAAGCCCTTACGCTCGTGAGCGGCGGCGCACTGCTGATAGAGATGCTCGATCCACTGCGCTTCGTTGCGGTTTTCGGTAAAGGTCTCCCGGTAGCCCAGCCGTTCCGCCAGGTCGGCAAAGATATCGAAGTCGTTACGGGCCTGATGCTGCGGCTTGATCGCCTGATGCATCGCCAGCACAAAGCGATCGCGGGAGGAACCGCCGATGTCGTTACGCTCAAGCGAGGTGGTAACCGGCAGCACGATATCCGCCATCTGTGCTGCTGGCGTCCAGACGATATCCTGAACGATGACCGTATCTGGCCGCTGCCAGCCCTCGACCAGCCGGTTAAGCTGCTGATGGTGGTGGAAAGGATTGCCGCCCGCCCAGTGGATCAGGTGAATATCGGGATAGTGATGCGTCTCTCCCTGGAAGCTGTACGGCGCGCCAGGGTTGAGCAACATATCGCTGATGCGGGCGACGGGAATGGCCCGATCGGCAATCGGGTTGACGCCGGTCGACATCATTGGCGCCGGTCCTTCAATACGGGGGTTCCCCACGCTATTCATTGAGCCGTGACCGAAGGAGAAACCGGCGCCCGGCAGGCCTGGCTGGCCCAGCATAGCGGAGAGGGCGATCATCATCCAGTAAGGCTGCTCGCCGCGATGTGCCCGCTGCACGGCATAGGAACAGGTGATAAAACTGCGCTTACCCATAAGCTGTTTCGCCAGCTGTTCAATGCGTAAGGCAGGAATGCCGGTGATCTCGCTTGCCCACTGCGGGGTTTTTGGCGTGCCATCCTCTTCGCCGAGCAGATAACGACGGAGCTGAGGGTAACCGACGCAGTGCGTCTCCAGAAACGCATTGTCTGCGGCGCCAGCGCGTTCAATTTCATACCCCATCGCCAGCATCAGCGCCACGTCAGTATTCGGACGGATCGGGATCCATTCCGCGTTAACGAACTCAGGGCAATCATCCCGCATCGGGCTGATATTGATCACTTTGGTGCCCTTTGCCGCCAGCTGAAGCAGCGCGGGCTTCAGGCTGTGCTGCCCTGCCCCTCCCGAGGCGACCTGACCATTTTTCAGCGCCAGGCCGCCGAAGGCGATAAAAATCTCACAGTGTTCAATCACCTGCGGCCAGTCGGTGACGCGGCCGGTCAGCGGCATATAAGTGCCGATCACATAAGGCAAAAAGAACTGTGCGGCTCCCCAGCTATAGTTTCCCTGCTGATCGATACCGCCGCCACCCTGAAAATAGAAGCGGCGTACCAGGGTACGGGCGTGGTTGACGCGACCGGCGGAGGACCAGCCGTAAGAGCCATTAAAAATGCCGGCGGCACCGTAGCGATCGCGCACGCGGCGGTTCTCTTCCGCCACCAAATCCAGCGCGGTTTCCCAGTCCACCGCGACAAAGTCTTCACGCCCGCGCAGCGTTCTGTCGCTCTTCTCACGCGATTTAAGCCAGGAACGCCGCACCATAGGCTGACGAATACGCTTATCGGAATAGACCAGCTCCGGAATAGTATTCAGCATCGGAGAAGGATCCTGATCGGCGAAGAAGGGTTCACAGCGCAGCAGTTTGTCCGCGTCCACCACGGCGTTAAAGGCGCCCCAGTGGGCGAGATGCGGTATTTTTTTCAGAGTCATGTGCGTGTCCGGCAGGCGTTAACTTTTTACAGGAAAATCAGAATACCATTTTTTCAGCGTCCTGCGCCTTTAGCCGCTGAGCGTCCCGCTTGCCGCCGTCCTCCGCCAGGCCGGGAGAATTTTCAGCTTTGCGACAGCGCTGGCATTCTGTCTGCTTGAAGTCGTCCGGAATTTCCGCAACACTTACCGCCATGTAAACGCTTACCCAGGAAGGCCCCTTACCCTATGGCTACCATTAAGGATGTTGCCAGACTTGCCGGCGTTTCCGTCGCCACCGTTTCCCGAGTGATTAACCATTCTCCTAAGGCGAGCGAAGCCTCAAGGCTGGCTGTAACCGAGGCGATGGAAGCGCTGCATTACCATCCGAACGCCAACGCGCGCGCCCTGGCCCAACAGTCGACCGAAACGATGGGGCTGGTCGTGGGCGATGTTTCGGATCCCTTTTTCGGTGCGCTGGTCAAAGCGGTGGAAGAAGTCGCCTATGGAACCGGAAACTTTCTGCTGATTGGTAACGGTTACCATAATGAGCAAAAAGAGCGGCAGGCGATTGAACAATTGATCCGTCACCGCTGCGGTGCGCTGATCGTCCATGCTAAAAAGATCCCTGACGCAGAACTGATTGGCTTAATGAAGCAGATCCCCGGCATGGTATTGCTTAACCGCACGGTGCCGGGCTTTGAAGATCGCTGTATTGCGCTGGACGATCGTTACGGCGCATGGCTGGCTACCCGTCATCTGATCCAGCTGGGCCATACGAATATCGCCTGGATCAGTTCCAACCATGCTATTTCCGATGCCGAAGAGCGCCTGCAAGGCTATTACGATGCGCTGAAGGAGCATAATCTGCCCTGCAACGATCGCCTGGTAGCGCTGGGAGAACCTGATGAGGTCGGCGGTGAGCAGGCGATTACCGAACTGCTTGGCCGGGGAAAAAACTTCACTGCCGTCGCCTGCTATAACGATTCCATGGCGGCGGGCGCGCTGGCGGTGCTGAGCGATAATGCGGTGCGGGTACCGGAAGAGATGTCGCTGATTGGCTTTGATGATGTGCTGGTCTCGCGCTACGTGCGTCCACGGCTCACAACGGTGCGTTATCCCATTGTCACCATGGCGCAGCAGGCGGCCGAACTGGCGCTGGCGCTGGCAAACGGACAGCCGCTGCCGGAGGTGACCAATATGTTCAGCCCAACCCTGGTACGACGCCACTCCGTCGGCTCGCCTGGCTGATGGCCGGGTGCGTTACCGCAGAGAATGATGATAGAGGCGAACCTGAGTGTCCGGATAATCCAGCGCATCGCCGATATATCGCCAGCCAAAGCGTTCGTAATAGTCTGCACAGGCGGAATAGAGATAGAGATCCCGGTAGCCGCGCTGACGGCTTTCAGCCATCACGTGCTGCTGAAGCTGCCCGCTTAGCCCACGCCCACGGTAGCTTTCATCAATGTAGAGCGCTGCCAGCCAGGGAAAAAGATCCTGACGGCTGATCAGATCGCAGCGCCACAATCCCACCGTTCCCACCGCGCGATCGCCATCAAGGGCGACGAAAGTGAGCGGAAGATCGTATCCACTGAGGCTGCTTTGCAGGATGCTGGCAAAAAAATCCCGGTTGTTAGCGGCACCAAATGCCGTGTAGAGCCAGTCAGTGATCTGTTCCTGGTGCGCGAGCGCCTCGCTCAGCGGCACGATGGTCAGTGCAGTCACACCAGCTTGCCCTGGAAAATAGGGACAGATTCAAACAGATAGCCGTCGAAATCGGGCGCATCCGCATCCGACAGCTCCAGCAGGGAATTTTTAACGTTTTCAAGGTGCTGCCACATCGCCTGCCAGGAGCCAAGCACGTCACGGCGGCGTAGTGCCGCCAGAATGGTCTGATGCTCGCCCAGCCATTTCAGGCGATAAGCGCGGGTTTCGATATGGCTGCGAAGCTGCTGCCACAATGGGCTGTTTTCATGATGGCGCCAGATACTGGTCACCGTGTCCAGCAGCATCTGGTTTTGTGTCGCGCCTGCCAGTAACAGATGAAACATCTTGTCGTTATCCTGGCTTTCATCGTTAACGGCAATCGCCCTTTGTTCCTGCTCAAGAATGCGCTTAAGGTTTTCAATATCGGCTTTGGTTGCCATTTTGGCAGCAAAGGCGGCGATGTTGCTCTCCAGCAGCTGACGCGCCTGGAGCATCTCGAACGGCCCCACGTCGCTGCGGAAAAACGCCTCTTCTTCATCGCTGCTTTCTGAAGGAATACGCATCACGTAAACGCCGGAACTCTGACGAATATCGACGGTGCCTTCCAGTTCCAGCATCAGCAGCGCCTCACGCACGATTGTCCGGCTCACGCCCCAGCTTTCGGCAATATGCCGTTCGGGAGGCAACCGCGACCCGACGGGATAGTCTCCGTCGATAATTTGCTGGCGCAGATGTTGCCCAATTTCCTGATACTGCTTTTTGTCCTGTCCCGGCGCGCCCTTTTCCACTTCATCCACCTTTAACTCGTTGACGACAATCACTATCCCGCCGCGCAGCGCCGCATTACCTGGCCTTCTTTTGACGGGCCAGATGCTCTCCGGCCCGCCACAAACGGGTTTACCGCCCTAGTTTACCAAAGCCAGCGCCTGATCGAGGACTTTTGCACCGTTGAGCGTGCCATAAGCTACGGAATCGATCACCGCGATCGGGATTTGATAGCTGTCGGTGAGCTTGCGATTCTCATCCAGCTTGAAGCGAACCTGCGGCCCCAGCAGCACCACAACGACATCAGCGCCACAGCTTTGCAGTTCATCACGCAGATTTTGCTCAGGAATAGCGTAGATCTGATACTCCAGCCCACGCGCCGCTGCTTCTTTTTCCATCCGGGTCACCACCATGGAGGTGGACATGCCTGCCGCGCAGGCCAGTACGATACGTTTCATTGCGACTCCCTATTTCTCTTCATCATCAATGTTAATGGTCAGCTGGTGCGTGTCGCGAAGCTGCCGGTACCAGTGTGCCGACTTTTTCATCCGGCGCTGGCGCTGGTTCTCCAGATCGATCTCGATAAGGCCATAGCGGTTCTTAAAAGCGTTCATTGGCGAAACGTTGTCAGTAAAGGCCCAGAGCATATAGCCCTGACAGTTCGCCCCATCAGCCCGCGCCTTTAACGCCTGGTGTAAATGCTCGCCGATAAAGGTGATGCGGTAATCATCCTGAATCTGGCCTTCCGCATTTTTGAACTGCGCTTCATCCTCGATACCCATGCCGTTTTCGGCCACAAACCAGGGAATATTGTCATACTCATTTTTTAACCGCATCGCCATGTCGTAAATAATACGGGGCTGAATTTCCCAGCCGCGCGACTTATTCATCCTGCGGCCCGGCAGGTCAAAATGTTCATAATAAAAGGCTGGATGGAACGGCGTTTCCGGGTTCCAGGCGCGTGAAGGCGCTTTTACCCGGTGCGGATAGTAGAGGTTAATGCCCACTTCATCGACCCGATTGCCAGCGATCAGCGACAGCTCCTCGTCGTCGTATTCCCAGCGCACCTGATGCTTCGCCAGCAGCGCCAGCAGTTCTGCGGGATACTCGCCTTTGATCGCCGGGTCGAGAAAGACGCGGTTAAAAAACAGATCGTAAATTTCAGCGGCTTTCACGTCGTGGGGCGCGCTGGAGCGGGGATAGGTGACTTCTGGATTAAGGATCGTGCCTACCGTACCGCTGTACCCTTTGTCACGGAACAGCTTGACCACTTTGGCCGTTGCAAGGTTCTTATGGTGATTCCACTGCATCCATTTATCGGTGTTTTGTTCATAAGGCCAGCGTAACGCATCCAGATAGACGCGGGTCTGCACCACAATCGGCTCATTAAAGGTAAACCAGCGCGTCACTTTGCTGGCATAACGCTCAAACACTTTTTCCGCGTAGCGAACGTAAAGCTCCACGACTTTTTTGGAACCCCAGCCGTCATATTTTTCCAGCAGTGCCGCAGGCAGTTCGTAATGTTCAAGGCAGAGCATCGGTTCAATTCCCTGCGCCTGAAGCTCATCGATCAGCCGATCGTAATAAGCGGCATAGTCTTCATCCACCACGACATTTTCATAGTCGGTCAGAAAGCGCGCCCAGTTGATCGAGGTGCGGTAGTGCGTTAATCCCGCCGCCTTCATCAGCGCCACATCTTCTTTATAACGGTTGATAAAATCGGTGGCGACCGCCGGGCCGTAGCCGTTATGCCAGACGTGGCGATCGTTTTTATACCAGGCATCCAGATAAGAATCCTGCCCCGCCTTCTTCCCGCTCCAGCCTTCGGTCTGCCACGCCGATGCAGCAGCGCCCAGAATAAAGTCATCAGGAATAGTTATCGTCTGCTTGCTCATCCTTCCTCCTCAGTTCTGAACCATTTCGGGCTGCATCGCTTTCGCTTCTGCTGCTTCTGCACGACGTGCGGCGATCTTGACGAACGGCAGATAGATCAGAATGGAAACCAGTATGCAGATAATTTGTGTCACCACGGCACCCATCGATCCCGCAGTGGAAAGCCAGGCGTTGATAATCGGCGGTGTGGTCCAGGGCACCATTACCACGGCCTTACCGGCAAATCCCATCACCGTGGCGAAGTAGCCAATGGTGCCGGTAACCAGCGGCGTGATGATGAAAGGGATCGCCAGGATCGGGTTGAGCATAATCGGCATACCGAAGATGACCGGTTCATTGATGTTAAACAGGCCGGGACCGAAGGAAAGCTTGGCGATTTCCCGCATCTCTTTGCGTTTGGTGGCCAGCATGACCGCGCTGAGCAGGCCGATGGTCAGACCGGAGCCGCCAATGCTCATATAGACATCCCAGAATGGCATGGTGATGATATTTGGCGCTTCGAGGCCCTGCTCAAACGCATTCATATTGACCAGGATCGCGCCCAGCAGCAGCGGCTCGCGGATCGGTTTCACCATCTGGTTACCATGAATCCCGATAACCCAGAACAGCTGGGCGACAAACATCAGCAGCAGGATACCCCACAGGCTCTGTACGACCGATTCCAGCGGCTCCTGTACCACTTTGTAAACGGCATCGTAGAGATACATGCCGGTAACGCGATGGAAGATAAAGCCGAACGTGGCGATGGCGGTGACGGTGATAATTGCCGGGATCAGCGCCGAAAAAGAGGCCGCAACATTGGGCGGGACCGTATCCGGCATTTTGATTTTCAACTTATCGACATTTTCCAGACGGCAGTAAATTTCAACTGAGAGAATGGCAATAAACATGCCGAGGAACAGGCTTTTGGTGTCCGAGAACTGCTTCGCCAGCACGTCGGTCACAACCTGCATCTGCCCTTCAACCAGCATCGTCAATGTGGTCGGGGTGACGGCGATAAAACAGATGATGGCCAGCAGACCGGGAAAAAGCGTTTTAATGCCGTTAATTTTCCCAAGCTCAATGCCGATCAGAAAAACGGCGCCGATATTGAGGAAGCTCAGCGTGGCGTAGTTAATGCTGGTGGTGATCGGCTTCAGCTCGGCCAGAAAGCTGAGCGCCTGAAAGCTTGCCAGGCCGTTTTTACTGTCCAGCACCATATTGGACATCAGTACCGAGAACGCGCCAACGATGATCACCGGCATCAGGGTGATAAAGGAGGCTTTTATCGCCATGATGTAACGGTAACTATTGAATTTGGTGGCAAAACTTCCCAGAGAGTCGATAAGTCGATTCTGTAAAGACATGCGTCGTACCTCAGAAGTAAGTGATCGGGCATCCCAGTGTTTTATACGCTGGCGAAATTTTGTTCTCGTGGCATACCAAAAGTAAACAAACCCACTTAATTTTCTGTGACTGAACACGCAGAAGCGAATATTGGTATTCCGATAGGATGTTATACCAATATTTGGCATGCCAATAAGCGGAGGCGGTGATGGATTTTGAGCAAACGATGATGGAGCTGTTGATAAATGCGGGCGAGGCGCGTTCACATGCGATGAATGCAATCCAGTGCGCACGCAGGCGGGAGTGGCAACAGGCTGACGACGCGCTCGCCGCCTCGCTCGAGGCATCAAAAGGCGCGCATCATATTCAGACCCAGCTGATTGGTGCGGATGAAGGGTGTGGCAAAGTGCCGGTGACGCTGATCCTGGTGCATGCGCAGGATCATCTGATGAACGCGATGCTCTGCCGCGATCTGGCGGAGGAGATCGTTTTGCTGCGTAAAGAGATGTTTAGCTGACAGCGCGCCCGACATGCAACGTACGGATAAAACGGCGATCGGGCTTCAGGTGAGCGGAGGCAACGTTATTATCCCACGCGCTACCGCTGACCTGACGCCTGAACGATCGGCAGGCAGGAAATTCAGGCCTTAACGCCTCAAGAGCGTTAAGGCTGAAAGCGGCATGCTGTCAGGGAAGGCGCGGATAAGCATCGGCAATCGTATCGCCGGTAAACCTGGCGATCCAGCCTTCCTGATTGTCGAAGATACGTATCGCCGTAAAGTGGGGGGCCGATCCCATATCAAACCAGTGCGGCGTACCGGCCGGAACGGAGATCAAATCGTTCTTTTCACACAAAATCTGATAAATATGGCCATCAAGATGAAGGCAGAACAGCCCCGCGCCCTCGACAAAAAAGCGCACTTCATCTTCGCCATGAGTGTGTTCAGAAAGGAATTTAGTGCGCAGCGTCTCTTTCTGAGGGTTGTCAGCGCGCATGCTGATCACATCCCAGCTCTGGTAGCCCTTTTCCGCCACCAGCCGGTCGATGGCGTGCTGGTACGCTGCAATCACCTTTTCCGGCGTGGGATCGGCACCCAGATCGCGATCGGCTTCCCAGCGTTCAAAGCGTACGCCTTTGCCGTTCAGCTTCTGGCGGATCGCGTCGGCGTCACTGCTCTGCCAGACGGGCGTGGTTGCTTCGCTGTCGGTAAAAATAGTCAGTGCACTCATTGGGAAAACGCCTCCAGGTTGATCTGATCAAATGAGTTTACCTGCCGGTGGCGGCTTGCGCTGTCCGCTTCGCCACGCAGCAGCTGTAAGGTATGCCAGCCGGCCTCGCGGGCGGCATCCAGCTCCTGACGAATATCCGACAGAAACAGCAGCGCGTCGGGCGCCAGTCCGGTTTCGGCAGCGATAGTCCGGTAGGAGCCTGTTTCGCGCTTGGCTCCCACGTGCGTATCGAAATAGCCGCTGAACAGCGCGGTGATATCCCCTTCGTCGCTGTAGCCAAACAGCAGCTTCTGCGCGGCGACCGATCCGGAAGAGTAAACATAGAGATCGATGCCCTGCTGCTGCCAGGCTTTTAACGCAGGCAGCACGTCAGGATAAAGGTGGCCGGTAAAGCGTCCGCTCAGATAGCCATCGCGCCAGATCATGCCCTGCAGGGCCTTCAGCGCAGTGGATTTGCGATCTTCGTCCATAAAGCTGAACAGCGCGCTGATCAGATCCTCCACGCTCGCCTCCGGCTGACCCAGCTCATCGCGTAAATCGGCGAGCGCACCAGCCACATCGTCACGGTGCTGGAAACCCGCCACAAACGCCGCCAGATTTTCACGGGCGTAAGGGAAAAGCACGTTATGAACGAAGCGGATATCGCTGGTCGTTCCCTCTATATCGGTGACAATCGCGCGGATCATTTTGCCTCCAGCACACGACGTTGTAATTCGCACTGGAAGAGAAATTCCAGCCCCTCAAGATGGCGTCTGGCCTCGTTCACATCCCTGCCCCAGCAGGTCAGTCCGTGGCCGCGCAGCAGAAACCCGTAGCGTAACGGCGACTGCGCCGCAAAGCGGGCAATACGCGCTGCCAGCGCCTCAATATCCTGATCGTTATCGAAGATCGCAACAGAAACAGCATCAAGATGCGAGCTTTGCCCGGCGAGCGTTTTCTGCATTTCGTAGCCTTGCAGAAGCAGTGCGGGGCTTTTCTCAACGCGAGAGAGCACCGTGGCGTTGACCGTGTGGGTATGCAGCACCGCGCCCGCATCGGGAAACAGCCGGTAAATCAGCGTATGCAGGCCGGTTTCCGCCGAAGGTTTGCGACCCGACGGCACACGATTGGTGGCGATTTCCACCTGAATAAAATCGTCACAGGTCAGTGCGCCTTTATCTTTACCGGATTCGCTCAGCAGGCAGAAGTCCTCACCCTGCCGTATCGACATATTGCCGCCGGTAGCGGGCGCCCAGCCTTTCCCGCCTATCCAGTGGCAGGCGGCGACCAGTTGCTCCAATTCTCTGTTCAGGCTCATAAAACTCCTTATCGTCACCGGCTTAGCCCCGCCTCGCGACTGCATTTAGACGTCTAAGCGTCTTGATTGCCAAATACTAGCATCGACGCTATAGTGGCAGCAACAGAGCTTTAACCATTCCCACTCAACAGTGGCGAATTCAGATAACGTTTCGCAAGGTGAGTTAACCATGAGCCAGACGTCATTGGTGCCAGAGAGCAAACTGCCTGCGCTTGGCACGACGATATTTACGCAGATGAGTGCCCTGGCGCAGCAGCACAACGCCATCAACCTCTCCCAGGGATTTCCCGATTTTGACGGCCCCACCTACCTGAAATCCCGCCTGGCACATCATGTCAGCGAAGGCGCAAATCAGTATGCGCCGATGACCGGCGTGGCTCCGCTGCGCGAAGCGATTGCGGCGAAAACCGCCGCCCTTTACGGCCATCTGCCGGACAGCAACAGCGACGTGACGGTGACCGCTGGCGCGACAGAAGCGCTCTATGCGGCGATTACCGCGCTGGTGCGTCCGGGCGATGAGGTGATCTGTTTTGATCCCAGCTACGACAGCTATGCGCCTGCCGTAACCCTGGCCGGTGGCGTGATGAAACGCATCGCTCTGCAGCCACCCGCTTTTCGCGTCGACTGGCAGGCCTTCGCCGCCCAGCTCTCTTCACGGACCCGTCTGGTGATCCTCAATACGCCACATAATCCCTCCGCTACCGTCTGGCAGAAAAGCGATATTGATGCGCTGTGGCAGGCGGTCCGTGCGCAGGAAATTTACGTGCTGAGTGATGAGGTTTACGAACATATCTGCTTTGCCGACGCGGGCCATGCAAGCGTGCTGGCGCATGCTGAACTGCGCGAACGCGCCATCGCCGTTTCCTCCTTCGGCAAAACATTTCATATGACCGGCTGGAAGGTGGGTTACTGCGTCGCCCCGGCGGCGCTGACGTCAGAAGTGCGTAAGGTCCATCAGTATCTGACGTTTTCGGTGAACACCCCGGCACAGCTGGCGCTGGCGGATATGCTGAACGCTGAACCGGAGCATTATCAGACGCTGCCTACGTTTTACCGGGCGCGGCGTGACCGCTTTGTTCAGGCACTGGCGAACAGCCGCTTTGAAATCCTGCCCTGTGAAGGCACCTATTTTCTGCTGGCGGACTACAGCGCTATCTCCGATCTGGACGATGTCGCCTTTTGTCAGTGGCTGACAAAAGAAGCGGGCGTGGCGGCGATTCCGCTGTCGGTATTCTGCGCCGATCCCTTCCCTCATAAACTGATCCGCCTGTGCTTCGCCAAACAGGAAGCCACGCTGGACGCTGCCGCGGAGCGCCTGTGTCAACTTTGAAACTTACTCTGTTACAGCAGCCGCTGGTCTGGATGGACGGCGAAGCGAACCTGCGTTTTTTTGATAACCTCCTGAGCGGCCTTATCGATCGCGATCTGATCGTCCTGCCGGAAATGTTTACCTCCGGCTTTGCGATGGAGGCGGCGAAAAGCTCGCTGCCTGAAGCGCGCGTGATTGCATGGCTGCACGAAAAAGCGCAGGCCGCTGATGCTATGGTCGGCGGCAGTGCAGCAATCCAGACGGAACAGGGTGCGGTTAACCGTTTTCTGCTGGTGACGCCGGAAGGTGAGGTGTATCGCTACGACAAGCGGCATCTGTTCCGCATGGCGGATGAGCACCATCACTATCTGGCCGGCGATCGTCGGGAAATTATCGCGTGGCGCGGCTGGCGGATCCTGCCGCAAATCTGTTACGACCTGCGCTTTCCGATCTTTTCCCGCAGCCGTGGTGATTACGATTTGGCGCTGTATGTCGCCAACTGGCCTGCACCGCGCGCCGCTCACTGGCAGGCGCTGCTGCTCGCCAGAGCGATTGAGAATCAGGCTTATGTGGCGGGCTGTAACCGCGTCGGCAGCGACGGGAATCAGCATCACTACAGCGGCGACAGCCGGATTATTACCCCTCAGGGCGAGATACTGGCGGCAGGCGAACCGCATCAGCCCGCTGTGCTGAACGCCGAACTGTCGCTGGATGCGCTGTGTGACTACCGCGAACGCTTCCCCGCCTGGCGCGATGCGGATGCGTTCAGCCTGAACGATTGATTCTCCTGCATAAGCGCCGTGTTCTGCCCCAGAAAACGGCGCCACGCCGTCAGGTTCGTTCCTGAGGCGCGCCGGTACTGACAACGCGTTTATCTACACGATTAAACAGAAGATTCAGCGTGACGGCGACCAGACAGGCGGCGCTGATGCCGGAATGAAAAAGGGTGTGAACCCAGCCGGGAAACCGATCGTAAAAGGCAGGCATGACGATCGGGATCATGCCGAACGCGATCGAGGTCGCCACAATCACCAGATTCATATTCTCCCGGTACTCCACCTTCGCCAGCGTGCGAATACCGCTGGCTGCCACGGTGCCAAACAACACCACGCCCGCCCCGCCGAGCACTGGCAAAGG
Source organism: Pantoea sp. IMH (assembly GCF_000599885.1). GTDB lineage: Bacteria > Pseudomonadota > Gammaproteobacteria > Enterobacterales > Enterobacteriaceae > Erwinia. The sequence goes on from NZ_JFGT01000002.1 coordinate 888,364, forward strand.
CACTGCCGCCACGATACGTCCCAGCACCGGCAGGCAGCCGAGCAGCACAAGGATCACCCCACCTGCGGCCACCACGTAGCGGCTCTTGATACCGGTTATCGCCACCAGCCCGATATTCTGCGCGAAGGCGCTCTGTGGAAAAGAGTTAAAAAAGGGCGCCAGCGCGCTGGTCAGCATATCGGCGCGCAGCCCACGGGCAATGCGTTTACCGTCCACGTCGGTTTCCACAATTTCGCCGATGGCGATCAGCCCGGCGGTGGTTTCCGTCAGCAGAACCAGCACAATCAGGGTCATTGAAAGTATGGCAACCCCGTCGAATACCGGCAGGCCAAAAGTGAGTATGCCCGGCAGCGCCACGCTGTCACCCTGCAATACCGTGGCAAAGTGCGCTTTACCGCTGATGACCGCATAGAGCGTGCCGGAGACTATCGCCAGCAAGACGGCGAGCCGTTTGATCGCGCTGCTGCCCACCCGGTTCAGCAGCAGTACCATCCCCAGCGTCAGCGCGGCAAGGCCGATATTGGAAGGCGCACCCCAGTCCGCCGCGCCGGGCTGGCCACCCATCGCCCAGCGGGCGGCAACCGGCATCAGCGACAGGCCAATCACCGTAATTACCGTTCCGGTGACGACGGGAGGGAAAAAACGGATAATGTGCGCGAATAACGGCGCGATCAGGAGTCCAATCAGAGAAGATGCCATGACGGCACCAAATACCACCGGCAGCCCCCCGCCAGTGGTCACCAGCGTGACCATGGTGGCGACGCCAGCAAAGGAAACGCCCTGTACCAGCGGCAGTCGCGCGCCGAAGCCGGGCAGCCCAAGCGCCTGAAGCAGCGTGGCAAATCCGCTGACGAAAAGCGCAGCGGTGACCAGCATCGCCAGCGCCTCCGTCTCCAGTCCCGCCGCAGAACCAATAATCAGCGGCGGGGCGATGATGCCACCATACATGGTCAGCACGTGCTGCAATCCCCAGGCAAAGGTTTTCCCTGCCGGATAACGCGTATCTTCTGGCCTGACGCTCATCATGTCACCTTTCTGCGTGGCCTGCTGCCGCAGGCATTAAGGATACCTTCCGTTCAGCACCGTCCCAATCGCCGCCGAACGGGGAGAGAAATGCTGACTATTAACTGCCGCGATAGGTCGACCATGACCAGGGCGATATCAGAAAAGGCAGGTGGTAATGACCGCCGGATTCGGGCAGCTTAAAATCAATCCGGGCGCTGACGTAGAGCGCCTCGCGCTCGCTGGCGGCAAAATAGTCACCGATCTCCGCCGTCAGGCAATAGAGACCCGGCGGCAGGGCTTCCGGCGTCAGTCCTGCGATTCGCCCGTTAGCATCGGTACAGCCCTGCGCCACCGGCAGCCAGCCTGCATTGCGCTTGCGCGCCAGCGAAACCGCCACGCCAGCCGCAGGGATGCCCAGCGCCGTGTCCAGAATATGCGTACTGACAGTGCTCATTGAAACGTCTCCTTCAGGCGTAGCAAGGTGATTTCACGCAGCTGGTTTAGCGCTTCCCGCTGCTCCTGTTGTGCATCGTTGGCAAGACGTCGTTCCAGTGCGTCAAGGATCTCTTCGCCGCTGCGGCCGCTGGCACGAATTAAAAAAACCTGGCCGAACCGCTGCTCATAGGCGAGATTACCTGCCCGCAACGCCTGATTCAGCGCGGAATCCGTGTCGCTGACGCTGGACTGCTCGCGTCTCGACAAATCGGCTTCTTTCCCCGCTCCTGGCGGCTTTTCACCGATCCGTGGATGGGCCGAGAGCGCCTGACTCAGCGCCTCGCCGTCCCACGTCCGGGCCAGCTCATCAGCCGTCAGCAGCAGGGACTCCAGCGACGCATAGGGCCGGCCAGCCACCATGGCGTTACGCCAGTCGCTGAGCGCCACGCAGTGGGCAATCTGATGACGGGCATCCTCCACAGTGGCCTGATTGAAGGCGGTCAGCGTGGCGCTGACGTGAACATTGAGGGGCTTTTCCTGCGGAAAATGGTCAGCGCCGGCAACCTCACACACCACTTTCAGATAAGCCTGAATCGCCAGGGCGACATCCTTTTCCCTAACCGATTCGGCGGGATGATGGCTGATCCCTCCTGCGCAGCGGACAAACAGCATCCCCACCGGCCAGCGCTCTGCGATCGCAATGGCGTCGTGACCGGCACCGCTTGGCAGTGACAGGCTGCGGCCCTGCACCTCAGTAACCGCGCGGGTCAGCGCCTGCTGCAGCTTTATATCGCAGCCTGTGGCAGGGATCTGGTAATACTCATCGGCGGTGAAGCGCAATCCCCGGCGCAGTGCTATAGCTTCCGCCTGGGTCAGCAATTCTGAGAGCAGTTCAGCCAGCGCACGATCCTCAGGCCCCCGTACGTCCAGCGAGAGCGTCACCTCGCCGGGAATAACGTTCACCGCGCCGGGCGAACAGGATAGCGTGCCCACCGTCGCCACCAGCTGTGGGTGATGCTTTGGTGTCGCCTGCTCCGTAAAGAGCATCCATTCTGCGGCGGCGGCAAGCGCATCTTTGCGCTGCGCCATCGGCACCGTTCCGGCGTGGCCCGCTTCACCGGTAAACCGGCAGTTAAGGCGACGGGCGCCGTTGATTGCGGTCACCACACCCAGTGCCAGCCCTTCCTGCTCCAGGCACGGCCCCTGCTCAATATGCAGTTCCAGATAGGCCGCGATCTCCTCCATCCTGCGCGCCGCCTGGTGTACCGCTTCACTGCGAAGCCCGGCGTCCGCCATCGCCTGCGCCACGGTAATACTGTTACCGTCAGGATGGCTGAGCCAGCTTTCCGGCCAGCTGCCCGTTATGCCGCGGCTGCCTAGCAGGGTAATGCCAAACCGCGTTCCCTCCTCGTCACCGAAACCGATAATTTCGATGGCCATCGGCAGTCGCTCGCCCCGCTGGTGCAGCGCCTGAACGGTTTCAATCGCTGTCAGCACGCCGAGCATGCCGTCGTAGCGGCCCGCGTTACGGACGGTATCCAGGTGAGAACCGAGCAGCAGCGCCGTTGCGCCGGATTGTCGCCCCTCATAGCGGCCACAGATATTGCCGACGCTGTCCTGCCAGACCGTCATCCCCGCCGCCGCCATCCATTCCCCTACCAGCGCATTGGCGCGCAGATGTTCCGGAGAGAGGTAAACGCGCGTCAGGCTTCCCGGCGTTTCGCTAATGCCAGCCAGCGCGTCGCAGCGGGCCATCACGCGGGCTGCGGCCTCGCGGACCTCTGCCGCCTTCATCAGCGCGCCCCGCTGCCGTAATGGTCCCAGGCGGCCTGCATCGCCGCGCCCTGCGGCGTCCTGAAGCCGAGACCGTTCAGGACCGATTCCAGCGCGCTGAGGGTAACCATGACGCAGTCTTTACGCGCGTTATACCCCATGGTGCCGATGCGCCAGACTTTGCCATGCAGCGGCCCGAAAGAGGTGCCGATTTCGATGCCGAAATCTTCCAGCATCCGCTGACGGACCCGATCGCCATTGATGTTCTGTGGAATGACCACGCCCAGCACGTTATTCATCTTGTGCTTCAGGTCACCAAACGTTTCCAGCCCCATCGCCTGAATGCCTTTCAGCATGGCATCACCGTGCAGTTTGTGGCGGGCAATCCCTTCATCCAGCCCTTCTTCGAGGATCAACCGGGCACACTCCCGGGCGCCAAAAAGCGCGGTGGTGGCTTCTGTGTGATGGTTAAGCCGCTCTGGTCCCCAGTAATCCATGATCATACCGAGATCGAAATAGTTGGAGTAGATCATCTCCTCATCGCCATCCTGATGAGCCGCCGTGCGGATCCCCTCTTCCACGCATTTCCGGCGGCGGATCGCCTCCTCCATCTGCGGGCTGAGCGTGACAGGTGAGGTCCCGGACGGGCCGCCCAGACATTTCTGCATACCGGCAGAAACGGCATCCAGCCCCCAGGCATCCGTTTCCAGCGCATTCCCGGCCAGCGAGGCGGTAGCATCGGTATAGAACAGCACGCCATATTTTTTACAAATTGCCCCCAGATTTTCCAGCGGCTGTAGCATGGTGGTGGAGGTATCGCCCTGCACCGTCAACAGCAGGCGCGGACGCACCGATTTGATCGCATCTTCAATGCGATCAGGGGTGAACACCTGGCCCCAGGGCACTTCTATCGTGTGAACCTCGGCGCGGCAACGACGGGCAATTTCGCACAGCAGATGACCGAAGCGGCCAAATACCGGCACGAGAACTTTGTCGCCGGGACGGATCGCCGAAAGCAGCACCGCTTCAATTCCCGCGCGAGAGGTGCCGTCAACCAGCATCGTCCAGCGGTTTCCGGTGCGAAACACGCCACGGTAGAGCGCCATCACTTCGTTCATGTAGTGCGTCATCGCCGGATCGTACTGACCAATCAGCTGGCTGGACATGGCGCGCAGCACCCTGGGATCCGCATTGATAGGACCTGGCCCCATCAGCAGCCGTGGCGGAGGGTTGATCTGGGAAAGGCGGGTTACGTCCATCTGTTACTCCTTCTTTTGTCGCTCCGGCGCTCAGTTAAAACGCACCGACGAGATAAATTGTTTCAGTTCCTGCGTCTGCGGCCGGGCAAAAAGCGTTTTGCTGTCGCCCTGCTCCCAGACGCGTCCCTGATGCATAAACACCACGCGGTCGCCCACCTCGCGGGCAAAATTCATTTCGTGGGTCACCAGAATGAGGGTCATGCCCTCCTTTGCTAACTGTTCCAGCACCTTAAGCACTTCACCGACCAGCTCGGGATCGAGCGCCGAGGTGATTTCATCACACAGCAGGACTTTGGGGTTCATCGCCAGCGCGCGGGCAATCGCCACCCGCTGCTGCTGACCGCCGGAGAGATTTGCCGGGGAATAGTCCATTCTGTCACCAAGCCCCACTTTTTCCAGCATCCGCACGGCCAGCGATCGGCATTCGGCTTCTTTCATTTTCAATACGCGCCTTGGTGCCAGCATGACATTTTCCAGCGCGGTCATATGCGGGAACAGATTGAAATTCTGGAACACCATGCCGATGGAACGGCTGATGTCACGCGCCTGTGAATCACGATGGGTAATGGTCATGCCGCCCAGTTTGATGCTGCCCTCCTGATAGCCCTCCAGGCCATTCATGCAGCGCAGCAGCGTACTTTTTCCTGAACCGCTGCGGCCAATGATCGAGATGACCTCGCCCATATCCACATCGAGATCCACGCCTTTCAGCACGTGATTGTCACCGTAGTACTTCTGTACCTGATTAATGGTGATGAGCGGCATTGAATTTTTTCTCCAGGTACTGGCTGTAACGGGACAGCGGATAACAGATCAGGAAGTAGCCCAGCGCCACCAGCCCGAACACCTTAAAAGGTTGATAAGTCACATTGTTGAGAATGGTGCCCGCTTTGGTCAGCTCGACAAAACCGATAATAGAGGCCAGCGCGGTGCCCTTGACCACCTGAACGGCAAAACCCACCGTGGGCGCAATGCCAATACGTAGCGCCTGCGGCAGAATAACGCGCCAGAGCGTCTGGCCGGCATTAAGACCCAGGCAGCGCGACGCCTCCCACTGTCCTTTCGGCAGGGCGTTGATGCTGCCGTACCAGATGTCCGTCAGAAAGGCGCTGGTATAAAACGTCAGCGCCAGCGACGCCGCTGTCCACGGCGAAACGTTAATACCGAACAGGGCCACGCCGAAGAAAGCGAGGAAGAGCTGCATCAGCAGCGGGGTGCCCTGGAAGAGTTCGGTGTAGCCACGGATCAGCCAACGCGGCCCGCGTCGCCCGCTCAGGCGCAGCATCACCAGCGGCAGCGCCACCAGCGTTCCGCCCACAAAAGCGGTCAGTGACAGCAACATCGTCCAGCGTGCCGCCAGCAGCAGGTTGCGCAGAATGTCCCAGTCGGTAAAGGTGGTCATCATGAGGACACTCCCAGCCATTTGCGGCCCGCCGCCATCAGCAGCTGTCGCAGCATCACCGACAGCAGAAGGTAGATAAGCGTGGTTACCAGATAGACTTCAAAGCTTAAGAAAGTGCGCGACTGGATCAGGTTTGCGGCAAAAGTCAGCTCCTCATAAGAAACCTGAGATACCACTGACGAACCCAGCATCACGATAATGCACTGGCTGACCAGTGCCGGATAAATCCGTTTTAGCGCAGGTGGCAGCACCACGCGCAGAAACGTCTGGCTGCGCGTCAGGCCGAGCACGCGCCCCGCTTCCCACTGCCCTTTTGGCGTCACCTGGATGCCTGCCCGGATGATCTCGGTGCTGTAAGCCCCCAGGTTTATCAGCATCGCCAGCAGCGCAGCCTCGCCTGCCGTCAGCTTCAGCCCAAGATTCGGCAGGCCGAAGACGATAAAAAAGAGCTGAACCACGAACGGCGTATTGCGGATCAGCTCAACGTAACCTCCCCACAGGCGGCTGACCAGCGAGGGGCGGCCGCTGCGCAACGCTGCGCCCAGTATCCCCAGCGCCACGCCGCCAAGCGTCGCCAGCACGGTAAGCTGGACGGTGATCCAGAGGCCGGCCAGCAGTTCCGGCCAGTAGGGCCAGAGTGCGGTAAAATCGAGTTGATCCATTATCGCCCGCCCTTATGCGCCGAGGCTGGCAGGCAGTGGCGCTTTCAGCCATTTTTCAGAGAGGGCATTGAGCGTTTTATCCGCCATCGCCTGTTCAATCAGCGCATCCACCTTCGCCTTCAGGGCCGGCTCTCCCTTACGCATGCCGATAAAGCAGGGAGAGTCCTTCAGCATGAATTTCGCCACCGGCGCTTTTTCCTGATTCTGGCGGGCGATCGCCGCCACCACCAGGTTACCGGTAGCAACATACTCTACCTGGCCAGAGAGCCAGGCTGAGAGCGTAGTGTTGTTATCTTCATAACGCTTCAGTTCGGTTCCCGCCGGTGCCACTTTGCTCAGCACCATGTCTTCCACCGCGCCGCGCGTTACGCCAACCGACTTACCGTTCAGATCTGCGGCAGATGTCAGCGTAGCCTCTTTTGGCCCAAATACGCCGAGAAAGAACGGCGCATAGGGGCGGCTGAAGGCGATGACTTTTTCCCGCTCCGGATTTTTACCGAGGCTGGAGATAACCAGATCCACTTTATCCGTTTGCAGATAAGGCACGCGGTTTGCGCTGGTTACCGGCACCAGCTGTAACTTAAGTTTCATCTTCTGCGCCAGGTATTTTGCCATGTCGATGTCATAGCCCTGCGGCTGTAGATCGGTGCCCACCGAGCCGAATGGCGGGAAGTCCTGCGGAATCGCAACCCGCAATACGCCGCGCTTCTCAATATCCTGTAACGCGTCTGCCCGCGCAGCGGATAACTGAGAGAACATCAGCGCCGCACCTACAATTGCCAGTAATGCTTTTTTCATTTTCTCTTCCCCGGTGACTTAACGTGAAACGAAAGATCCCTGAAATAAGCATTTGCAACTAATGTGCCAGCGAAGCATGCAAATGATGGAATTTATCATCGGGCTTACTATCGGGCAGAAAAGAGGAGAGTAAACGGAGTGTTAACGAGGAGAGCAGGCATTCTCCCCGAACAGACGTTTCTCAGCAGATCGCATCATAACGAAGCGCCTCCGCCCTGACGGGGAAATTTTCCAGTAACCAAAAAGAAGCAAGGCACCAAAATGGTGCCCCATCAGCGTTGTTCCAGCTCATCCAGATGACCATACAGCGCCGCAATCTGGTGAATACGCTGGCGCCCTTCGCTTAATAACTGATGCAGCAGCGCGTTCGCCAGCAGATTAATCAGGCTGTTGGCCGGACCATAGCTGTCAAAGGCCGAGACGCTGTCCAGCGGTGCGCAGAGCTGCCAGTGGGCCAGCGCCATCACGCTTTGCGCACCGGGTTCGCAAATCAGCAGCGAAGGAATGCCCGCCTGTTGCAGATGCAGCAGCAGCGGTTTGATCAGGCGCGGACGGCGGCGAAAGGCCAGCACCACGACCGTATCTTCAGGCGTGAGCTCCACCAGCTCTTCCGATAACGTTTGTCCCGGCTGAGGCAGAAGCTGAACGTTACCCCTTGCCTGAAGCAGCTGCTGCCGGAGATGTAGCGCAAGCGGGTAGGAATTACGCATCCCGATAATAAATATGCGTTTACTGACCGCGAGCTGCCTTACCACATCGTTAAACTGCGCCGCATCCAGATCGTTCACCCAGCGGGTCAGGTTGGCCATCTCCTGCTTATAATGCCTGGCAAGCAGCGTGTTGCCCTGTACGGCGTCACGGTTGTCGGTAAGCGGCATGCCGCTCTGACGCAGCGTGCGCAGTTCGTCGCGCATCTCTTTATATTTCTCATAACCGAGATGTTTAAACAGCCGGCTGACCGTGGCTTTTGATACGCCACTAAGCCGCGCCAGTTCAGCGCTGTTATAGCTGATCAGATCGTTGAAGTGGTCGAAGATAAAGTCGGCAACGCGCTGCTCCTGCGGGGAGAGCTGCGGATAATGGCTTTTCAGACGCTCATCAAGCTGCTTCATTACGCTGGCCTTGTAACTTTTGTTTCAGAAGAGTCAGCATATACAAATAACGTGCCTGGTGGCTAAAAAAACGCGGCGGGCAACGGCCAGGTGCTGAGCTTTTTATTTTGTCCGCCTTTTTTACGAAGCTGAACGCCCTTATCCAGGCAAACTGGAACAGCTCTTGCTTTACTCATTCTTTTTCCCCGGCAAAAAGAGACTGGAATGATTCAGAGTCATATCGCGCCGCTCGGCATGGCCGTAGCGCCTCATCATCTGGCCAGCCAGAGCGCGCTGGCAATACTGCGAGAAGGCGGTAACGCCATTGAGGCCATGGTGGCCGCTGCGGCGACGATTGCGGTGGTCTATCCGCACATGAACGGCCTGGGCGGCGACGGTTTCTGGCTGATTGTGCCGCCAGAAGGCGATCCTGTCGCCATTGACGCCAGCGGCGCGGCTGGCTCGCTGGCCGATTTTGCCTTTTACGGCGGCGCGAAGCAGATCCCCCATCGCGGGCCGGCATCCGCACTGACCGTAGCGGGAACCGTTAGCGGCTGGGCAGAAGCACTTACGGTGTCGAAACAGTGGTACGGCAGCCCGACGCTGCCGCTCTCCCGCCTGCTCGACGATGCCACCCGCTACGCGGCGGAAGGAATTCCGGTTACCCAGTCCCAGGCTGACGCGACCACCAGCAAATTCCATGAGCTTATCGATCAACCCGGCTTTGCCGCTACATTTATGCCCGGCGGTGAAATCCCGCGAGCCGGCAGCCGCTTCACCCAGCCAGACCTGGCCGCCACCCTCGGCGAACTGAGCGCCCAGGGGCTGGACAGCTTTTACCGTGGACCGCTGGCTGAACGGTTTGCTGCGGAGATGGCCCGCCTGGGTATGCCCGTCACGCTTGAGGATCTTAACCAGCATCGTGCCCGGCGCCGCACGCCGCTGCGGATCCAGCATGAGCATGGCGAGGTCTTTAATATGACGCCGCCAACGCAGGGGGTGGTTTCCCTGGCAATTCTCGGCATTACCCGCCACCTGAATATGAAAGAGGCCGATGAGGCGCAGACGATTCACCGTATTGTCGAAGCCACCAAGTTAGCGTTCAGCCTACGCGATCGCTATATCACCGATCCGCTGCATATGCAGGAAGAGATGCAGACGCTGCTCGATTCTGACGTGCTGGCGACGATGGCGGCCAAAATTGACGAGAACCGGGCCGCGCCCTGGGGAGCCGGTAAGGGGCCGGGCGATACGGTATGGATGGGCGTGGTGGACAGCAGCGGCCTGGCCGTCTCCTTTATCCAGAGCATCTACCATGAGTTCGGTAGCGGCGTGGTGCTGCGCGGCACCGGCGTCACCTGGCAGAACCGTGGCGCGGCTTTCAGCCTCGATCCTGAGCATTTACTGGCGCTCGCGCCCGGCAAACAGCCTTTTCATACCCTGAACCCGGCGGCGGCCCGTCTGCATGACGGACGCACCATGGTCTATGGCTCCATGGGCGGCGACGGCCAGCCACAGACGCAGGCCGCCATTTTTACCCGCCATGTGGTCCAGGGGCTGCCGCTGCAACAGTGCGTCAGCGCGCCACGCTGGCTGCTGGGTCGTACCTGGGGACAGGCCTCCGACTCGCTGAAGCTGGAGGGGCGTTTTTCACAGGAAACCTTCGACAGGCTTCGGGCGCTGGGTCATGAGGTGGAGAAATTACCCGACTTCAGCGAGGCCGTAGGCCATGCGGGCGCCATTGTCCGCCATGCCAACGGCATGCTGGAAGGCGCATACGATCCCCGCAGCAACGGCAGCGCTGCCGGTTTTTAACAGGAGAAAGAGATGAACGATACTTCGCCCGACTGGGCCGCCTGGCTGCTGCATATGGAGCAGGTAATGGGCGTTACGTTAAATGATGAGCGACGCGCTGAACTCTATATTCAGTTTACCCGCATCGCCGCCATGGCAGAACCGCTGATGGCGTTTCCGCTCGATGAGCGCCAGGAAATCGCGGGAGTCTACAAAGCATGAACCTTGCCGCTTTTTCCATTGCCGGGCTGCGCTCCGCATTAAGTCACGGCGAAATCAGCGCACATGAGATCGCCCGGCAGACGCTTACTGAGATCGAGAAACATAATCCGGCAGTAAACGCCTGGACGCAGATTACCCGGGATCGCATGCTCAGTGAGGCCGATCATATAGATCGTCTGCGCCAGGCGGGCGGGCCGCTGCCCCCGCTGTCGGGTATTCCTTATGCGGTTAAGAACCTGTTTGACGTCGCCGGGGAGACAACGCTGGCTGGCGCCCGTTTATTCAGCGACCGTCCTGCCGCTGCGGTTGACAGCTGGGCGGTGCATAAATTACGGCAAGCGGGCGGCCTGCTCTCCGGCATGCTGAATATGGACGCCTATGCCTATGGTTTTACTACTGAAAACAGCCATTACGGTGCCACGCGAAATCCGCACGATCTGAACCGGGTAGCGGGCGGATCGTCGGGCGGTTCGGCGGCAGCGGTGGCGGCCAGGCTGGTCCATTTTTCACTCGGCTCAGATACCAACGGTTCTATCCGGGTTCCTGCGTCGCTCTGCGGCATTTTTGGCCTCAAGCCAACCTTTGGCCGCCTTTCCCGCAGCGGTACCCACCCTTTTGTCGCCAGCCTTGATCATATCGGCCCTTTTGCCCGCACAGCTGACGATCTCGCCTCGGTTTATGATGCGCTACAGGGTCGCGATCCGCTGGATGGCTTTCAGGCTGAAACACCAGTTAATGCGGTCCAGCCACGGCTCGCTCAGGGTGGTGAAGGGCTGCGCTGCGCCGTTCTCGGCGGATACTTTCAGACCTGGTGCAGCGATGAGGCGCGGGTCGCCGTTGCGGTGGCGGCAAAGGCGCTTAACGTGCAGGATGAAGTTACGTTCCCTGACGCCGCGCTGGCACGTACCGCTGCGTTTATTATTTCCGCTTCCGAAGGGGGCAATCACTATCTTCCGGCGCTACGGCAGATGCCGGAACGATTTGAGCCGCTATCGCGTGAGCGACTGCTGGCGGGCGCGATGATCCCTGCCGCCTGGTACGTGCAGGCGCAGCGTTTTCGCCACTATTTCAGGCAGCAGGTCATGCCGCTGTTCGATGAGTTTGATCTGCTTATCGCGCCCGCCACGCCGCAAAGCGCCACGCTGGTGGGTCAGGAAACCATGCGTATTAATCATAGCGATCTGCCGATCCGCGCCAGTATGGGCATGCTGACGCAGCCGATTTCCTTTCTGGGCCTGCCGGTGACCACCGTTCCGCTACAAACGCCTGGCGGCCTGCCGATCGGCTTGCAACTGATCGCTGCGCCTTTCAGAGAGGAAGTCTGCCTGCGGGCAGCCTGGACGCTGGAACAAATGGGCATCGCAAAGGCGATCCCCGCTACTCTGGAGGCAACAAGTTGAGCAAAATGGCGATAAATCTTCCGGCGACGGTGGCAGAGGTCACTGCCGCCTTTTACCGCTATGAGGCGGCGCTGGTCAGCAACGATACGACAGTGCTCGATGAGCTGTTCTGGCATGATGAACGAACCGTACGGCTCGGTGCCGGAGAAAATCTGTACGGTATTGAGGCGATCAGGGCGTTTCGCGCCTCCCGCCCTTCGGCCGGACTGATACGGCAGTTAAGCAATACCACCATTGTCACTTTCGGCGAGGATTACGCCGTATGCAGCACGGAGTTTACGCGGGAAGGTAGTGAAAAAACGGGCCGTCAGCAGCAGACCTGGGTCAGGCTGCCCGACGGCTGGCGGATAGTTGCCGCTCAGGTCAGCCTGATGAACTGAGCCAGACACTGCCGCCAGTAAGCGGCAGCGCGGCAGTTATCCGTTCAACTCTGCGGAGCCGGGTGCTTCGCCATCCAGTGTTCCGCAATCTGCTGACGCGTACAGATCCAGACATTATCGTGCTGCTGGAGATAGTCCAGAAAGCGCTGTAGTGCCCTGAAGCGTCCGGGCCTGCCGAGCAGACGGCAGTGCATGCCAATCGAGAGCATCTTAGGCGAGGTTTCACCTTCCTGATAGAGCACGTCAAAACTGTCCTTCAGGTAAGTGTAAAACTGTTCGGCCGAGTTGAAGCCCTGCGGCGTGGCGAAGCGCATATCATTTGTATCAAGGGCATAGGGGATAATCAGATGTGATTTCACCGTTCCATCCTGACAGGTGACCGGCATCCAGAACGGCAGATCGTCGCCGTAATAATCGCTGTCGTAGCTGAAACTGCCCTGCTCCACCACCAGCCGGCGGGTGTTCGGGCTGTCGCGCCCTGTATACCAGCCCGTTGGCGCCTTGCCAAAGAGATCGGTTAGCGTGTCTACCGCCAGCTGGATATGCTGGCGCTCCGTTTTGGCATCCATCGCCTGATAGTGCAGCCAGCGCCAGCCGTGACTGACCACATCGTAGTCAGCCTGTTTAATCGCCTCCACAACATCGGGGTGTCTGGCCAGCGCCATCGCCACGCCAAAAATTGACAGCGGAAGGTCGCGCCGGCGAAATTCGTTATGGATGCGCCAGAATCCCGCCCGCGAGCCATATTCATATAATGACTCCATCGACATATGACGATCGGGGTAACTTGCCGCGCCAATAATATCTGACAGGAACTGTTCAGAACCGGTATCGCCATGCAGCACGCTGTTTTCCGCGCCCTCTTCGTAATTCAGCACAAATTGCACGGCGATCCGCGCCTGGCCCGGCCAGGCTGCATCGGGCGGATTACCTGCATAGCCCCGCAGGTCGCGCGGATAGCCTTTATTAAAGCTGTACTCTTTTTTTTCGTTCGCTTCTGTCATCGGGAGGGTCCTGTTGTCGGGCCGTTTCTTAATTTTAGTTTAGGCGTTCAAACTGACCCGACAGGCTTTTTCGTACGGGAAAGTCTAAATCGCCATGCTTGCTGGTCGATAGCCCAAGCGCCACAAGGGATTCCACCATTTTCACCGCCGCACCGACGCCGTCGATAACCGGGATCCCCAGTTCACGCGTCAGCTCCGCGGCAAGCGTTGCCATACCGCCGCAGCCCAGCACAATGGCGCCGCTGCCATCTTCCCTTTTCGCTTTCAGGCAGCCTTCCCGCACTTTCTGCTGAGCGAGGCCGCTGCCATCTTCCAGTGCCAGAACCGGTAGATCGATCGCGTGAAGCGCGGCGCAGTGGTGTTCAAAACCATATTGTCGCAGCAGGTGCCGGGCGATGATCAGCGTCCTGGGCAGCGTGGTGATGATGGAAAAGCGCGTCGCCACCATCGTCGCCATATGCATCGCCGCCTCAGCGATACCGATGACCGGCCCTTGCGCCAGTTCACGGGCGGCCAGCAGACCGGGATCGCCGAAACAGGCGATGATGTGGCCGCTGGCACCCTGCGCCCGCCCCGCTTTTATCTGTTCCAGGACACCTATCGCTGCAACCGCCTCATCAAAATGCCCTTCAATCGACGGCACGCCCTGCGCAGGATTCACCGCAATAATTTCCGTTTGCGCCCCGGCCACGGCACGGGCAGCCGCGCCAATAGTGGCAGTCATGGCCACGCTGGTGTTGGGATTGATCACCTGAATAATCTGTTTTGACATCATTCGTTTGCTCCTGTTCCTGCGAATAAGCGGGCAAAGTCCGGCACAGTTTCACCCCCGCGTTCAAAACGCAGGCTTGCCAGAATATGCGTGAAATGTTGCTGCATTGCGTCCGTAAGCGGACCGCACGCTTTTTCTGCAATCAGGGTGGTCAGCTTTTCATGATCGTGACAGCGACATCCCTGCTGCCAGGGCGCGCCCCAGGCCGCAATCACCAGCGATGAGCGCTGCGTCAGGCGCGCCACCATCTCCGTGAGAACTTGGTTGCCCGCGATAGCCTGGAGCTGAATATGAAAGGCCGCTGAGTAACGGATGGCGGCGGGGCCGTCACGATTGGTATGCGCCTGCTGCTCTTGTTGAATCACCTTTTTCAGCGCGGCCAGGTGCGTCGGCTGACAGCGGGCCAGCACCTGAGGCAGATTGGCGCACTCGATAAGCGAGCGGGTCTGGAGGATTTCCTGTGCTTCCTCAACGGAGGGCGTGGCAACCTGCGCACCGCGTCTGGGCAGTAAAACCACCATTTGCACTACCGCAAGGCGCTGGAGCACTTTGCGAATGCCGGTGCGGCTGACGCCAAAGACTTCTGAGAGCGCCTCTTCGGGCAGCCGGCTCCCGGGCGGCAGCTGATGTTCAACCATGGCTGACAGCAGCGCCTGATAGATCGCTTCATCCTTTCCCATCAGGTCTGAGGCCGTTTTGTGGCCGGTTTCAGCTATCATCATTCACTCCGCTAGCGATCAATTTCGTCACCGCTCCTGTACATTCAGTGCACTTTTTGTATACAAGAAATCATCTCTGGCCTGAATCCTGCAATGTTCTCCCCAGCCCAACTGGGGGTGATCATATGGAGCAGGTTTCATGCCAAATAATCAAAATGTCTCACCGGCGGCGTCGGCTGAAGCCCGCGCCCACTACAGCCCAAGACTGTGCAATGAAGATCTGGCCCCGACGCGCCATCAAAGCTGGGGCTGGTATAATATTTTCTCGTTCTGGATGTCTGATGTGCACAGCATGGGCGGCTATGTGGTCGCCGCCAGCTTCTTCACGCTGGGGCTGGCCAGCTGGCAGGTGCTGCTCTGCCTGCTGGCCGGAATTTGCATCGTTCAGATTTGCGCGAACCTGGTGGCGAAACCAAGTCAGATGGCGGGTGTACCTTATGCGGTTATCTGCCGTCAGGCATTTGGCGTGTTTGGCGCAAACATCCCGGCGATAATCCGTGGCCTGATCGCCTTCGCCTGGTACGGGATACAGACCTATCTTGCTGCCAATGCCCTGATGCTTGTCTCCCTGAAGTTCTGGCCTGCGCTCGCCCCGATGACTCAGAGCGCCTGGCTGGGCCTGTCGCAGCTCGGTTGGATCTGCTTTGGCATTATGTGGTTTGCCCAGGCGATGGTGTTCTGGCATGGGATGAACGCCATTAAGCGCTTTATTGATGTTGCCGGGCCGGCTGTGTATGTCGTGATGGTGGCGCTGGCGGGATGGATTGTATACAAGACCGGCTTTGAGGGTATCTCGCTGACGCTGGCCAGCAAGTCACTTTCCGGCAGCGAACAGGCTTGGCAGATGCTTACCGCAACCGCGCTGGTCGTCTCCTACTTTTCCGGCCCGCTGCTGAATTTTGGTGACTTCTCCCGCTATGGTAAAAGCATGAGCGATATCCGGCGTGGCAACCGCTGGGGCCTGCCGTTTAATTTCCTGCTGTTTTCCGTGGTCACCGTGGTTATCGTCTCCGGTACGCAATCCCTGTTTGGCCGAATGATCACCGATCCGATTGAGACCGTCAGTCTGGTGGGCAGCGATGTGGCGGTCGCTATTGGTCTGCTGACCATGATTATCGCCACTATCGGCATTAATATTGTCGCCAACTTTGTCTCTCCGGCTTTCGACTTTTCGAACTGCTCACCGCAGAGGATCAGCTTTCGTACCGGTGGAATGATCGCGGCTGTGGGCTCCGTCCTGCTGACCCCATGGAATCTGTTTCAGTCACCGGAACTGATCCATTATACGCTCGACGTGCTGGGCGCTTTTATCGGTCCGCTGTTTGGGATTTTGCTGTGTGATTTCTATCTGATTAAAGGTGGGAAGGTGTCGGTAGACGATCTCTTTAACGCTACGCCGGCAGGTCAATACTGGTATCGGGGCGGCTTTAATCCCAAAGCCATCGCGGCGCTGGTGCCTGCCGTGCTGATTGGCCTGACTCTCAGCTTTATCCCTTCCCTTCACGCGATCGCCAACTTCAGCTGGTTTATCGGCGCGGCGCTTTCAGCAGGTTGCTATCGCTGGATTGCGCGCGAAGAACGTCTGGTCAGCACCACTGCCTATGCAGGTAAGGTGGCCGTTGAGAAGTGATGGATAGCTTCACCCATAAAAATAGCGGCGGGCTTTGTCGTTTCTGCGGGCGATGGCAGTTTTATACGGCGCAGAAACGACGAAAGCCTGACGCATTGCTGCATCAGGCTTTCTGGATACTTGGCGGAACGGACGGGGCTCGAACCCGCGACCCCCTGCGTGACAGGCAGGTATTCTAACCAACTGAACTACCGCTCCGCGCTTTGTTCCCCGTCGGGAACGGGGCGAATATTACGGTGAGGCGATTCGGGCGTCAACGCTTTTTATTCCACTCTCTGACCGACTGCCTGTTTTTTCACCCAATGACACATTTTCTTCTGTGCTTCGCGCATTTAAGCCCGCCAGAGGCAGCTTCCGCCTTTTTTCATTACCAAATCCAGGCGCGATTCATGGGCAGCGATCTCTTCTGCGCTGGCGGCGACCACCCGCAGGCCTGACGCCGGGCGCGCAACACGGTAAACGGTATCGCCATTGCTCTGCTGCTGACGATCGCCTTCCATAGAGAAGGCGAGTGAAGTCTGTCCGCCGGTCATGGTCAGGAAAACTTCGGCCAGGATTTCGGAGTCAAGCAGCGCGCCGTGTAGCGTTCGCTTACTGTTATCTATCTCATAGCGCGAGCAGAGCGCATCCAGACTGTTTCGCTTGCCCGGATAGAGCTTTCTCGCCATCGCCAGGCTGTCAGTAATCTTGCAGAAGGTCTCGGTTTTGGGGATATCGCGATTGAGTTTGGCAAATTCATAGTCCATAAAGCCGATATCAAAGGGCGCGTTATGGATGACTAATTCCGCCCCGCTGATGTAGGCGAGGAACTCATCGGCAATATCCGCAAAGGTGGGCTTGTCGGCCAGAAATTCATCGGCAATACCGTGGACGCCAAAGGCTTCGGGATCGACCAGCCGATCGGGTTTCAGATAAACGTGGTAGTTATTGCCCGTCAGGCGGCGGTTCACGACCTCAACGGCACCAATTTCGATGATACGATGCCCTTCATAGTGCACGCCTATCATGTTCATACCGGTGGTTTCAGTATCGAGAACGATCTGACGCGTTGTATTTACTGTGCTCATAGGACCCGTTTATGTCAGACTTGGCATTTTTCAGCAGGGAGTCTACCAGAGATGCCTAAGCAGGTAGAAATATTCACCGATGGTTCGTGCCTTGGCAATCCTGGCCCGGGCGGTTACGGTGCCATTTTACGCTATGGTCAGCATGAAAAAACCTTCAGCGCCGGCTATTTTCTGACGACCAATAACCGCATGGAGCTGATGGCCGCAATTGTGGCACTTGAAGCCTTAACGCAGCAATGCGATGTCGTCATCAGCACAGACAGTCAGTACGTCCGTCAGGGGATCACCAGTTGGATCCATAACTGGAAAAAGCGCGGCTGGAAAACGGCAGATAAGAAGCCGGTGAAGAATGTCGATTTATGGAAGCGCCTCGATACCGCGCTCAGCCATCATCAGATCCGCTGGGAGTGGGTTAAAGGCCACGCCGGCCATGAAGAGAACGAACGCTGTGACGAGCTGGCCCGCGCGGCGGCCGGTAGTCCGGCCTTTGAAGATATCGGCTATCAGTCCGCTTCCTGATCGCGTTGCCGGGCGTGATACTGACTGGTCGCGCCCACCGCCGCTCTGATCCGGTTCTTCGCGACCTTCTTTTTAGCCGGATTCATCGTCAGCGGGAAGGTGCGCTTACGTGCCACAATAATGCTCAGGCATCCCAGCGCCGGAAAATGCGTACTGATCACTTTCCCGCCCTGCTGATTCCAGGGCAGCACCTGAAAACGGGTGCGCTGCACGACTTCATAATTCAGCAGGCCCAGCCAGTCCATTAGCCGCATCTGCGTAAACATTCTGCTGTTCCAGGGAACACGCCGGTGAAGACCGGGAATAAGTTTGCCAATCCCCAGCACGCTGAAGGGATTAAATCCGCTGATAATCATCCAGCCATTGTCTATCAGTACTCTATCCACCTCACGCAGAATGTGGTGCGGATCGCTGCTCCAGGCGAGACAGTGGGCCAGCAGGCAGGCGTCAACCGATTTGGATTCAAAAGGCAGGCTCATCGGATCGGCAATGACCTGCAGATTGTCGCCGCGCAGCCCCACGTTGACCTGATGGGATATTGCACAGGCCTCAGTATCGATTTCCGCACTGAGAGGGCCAATCTTCAGAAGATGGAAGCCATATATCTTAGCCAGACAGGGTTGCAGATGCCGGGTCAGCGCATCACGGTAAAACTCCCCCCAGGGCATCTCCCCCCAGGCGTACGGCACATGACGAATTTGGCGTGTTTTAGCAGGCTTCATGCTTTACCATCTTCTTTCCATTTCGACCATTCAGTGAGGCGATGATGAATCTTACCAGTATTCCGGCACTCGATGATAACTACATCTGGACATTAAATAACGAGGATGGTCAGTGTCTGATTGTCGATCCAGGCGAAGCGGCACCAGTACTGGCGATGCTGAAAAAAAATCGCTGGCAGCCCGTAGCTGTTCTCCTTACCCATCATCATCACGATCACGTTGGCGGCGTGAAAGAGCTGCTGTCTCATTTTCCTGAACTGACTGTCTATGGCCCTGAAGAGACGGTAAACAAGGGGACCACCGCAGTGGTAAAGGAAGATGACCATATCAAAATTTTGGATCTTGAGTTTCGTGTGATGGCGACGCCCGGCCATACTTTAGGACATATCTCATATTACAGCGCGCCTTATCTTTTCTGTGGCGACACGCTCTTTTCTGGCGGCTGTGGACGGTTATTTGAGGGCACGGCTAAACAAATGTTCTCATCTTTTCAAAAGATTAATCAACTTCCCGCAGAGACGCTGGTTTGCTGTGCGCATGAATATACCTTATCAAATATGAAGTTTGCTGCGACGCTTTTACCCCAGGATGCCGGGATATCGGCGTATTATCTTAAAATTAAAGAGTTACGGGCAAAAAAGCAGGTTACATTACCGACAACGCTGTCGCTTGAGCGGCAGATTAACGTTTTCCTGAGAACACAAGAGGCTGATATACAGGCTGTTTCTTTCGAAGACTCTCTGCAAAGGGATGAGTGGGAGATATTTTCAGCCTTACGTCAGAAGAAAGACCATTTTTGATTTTTCAGGTTGTGTTGGGCAAGACGAGCACGTATAGTTGCTCGTCTTTTAAGCGACAAATTGATACACACATGAAGGCTAAAGCGATATTACTCGCCTCAGTCTTGCTGGCCGGGTGCCAGGCATCTCAGCATGATGCCACTCAGCCCGAACAGCATGCACAGAGCTTGTCTTCAGCGAGTAATGAGAAAGACACGGATCGGTTGTTATCACCGCGTTGGCAGGATGATGGAACGAGCCTGACGCAGGATAAAAACCTGTGGAATTTCATTGGTGACGAGCTGAAGATGAAGGTCCCGGATAATGCACGGGTACGCGAACAGAAACAGAAGTATTTGAGACACAAGAGCTATCTCCACGATGTAACATTACGGGCAGAGCCGTATATGTACTGGATAGTCGAGCAGATTAAGCAACGTAATATGCCGATGGAACTGGTACTACTACCCATAGTGGAGAGCGCTTTTGATCCCCATGCCACTTCTTCCGCCAATGCTGCCGGCATCTGGCAGATAGTGCCGCAGACGGGGCGAAATTATGGTCTGAAACAGACCCAGTGGTATGACGGGCGTCGTGATGTTGTCGCCTCGACCCGCGCAGCGCTGGATATTATGCAGCGCATGAACCGCATGTTCGATGGTGACTGGTTACTGACCATCGCCGCCTATAACAGCGGAGAAGGTCGGGTGCTCAAAGCCATGAAAGCGAATAAAGCCCGCGGTAAGCCGACGGACTTCTGGTCGCTCTCGCTGCCGAAAGAAACGACAATTTACGTACCGAAGATGTTGGCGCTGGGCGATATTCTCAAGCACAACAAGCGTTACGGCATCCGTTTACCGACCCCCAATAAGACCCGTGCTCTGGCGCGTGTTGAAGTGGGTCAGCCGATTGAACTGACGCAGGCGGCCGAGATGGCCGGTATGTCGGTCAGCAAGCTGAAAAATTATAACGCGGGTTACAAGCGCGGCAGAACAGCACCGAACGGGCCTCACTATATTATGGTGCCGAAGTCGAACGTTGCGAAGTTACGCAACTCTCTGGCGAGCGGTGATATTTTAGCGGTGCAGCCGGTTGCGCTGGCGAAAAACGGTGGCGGCAAGACCTACAAGGTCCGTAACGGTGACACCCTGTCCAGCATTGCGCAGCGTAATAACGTCTCCGTTAAAGCGTTACAGCAGGCGAATAACCTGCGTGGCGCGGTTATTAAACCAGGACAAACGTTGAGTCTGGGCGGCGGCAGCGCCACCACCCTGGCCGATAATGGCAACAGCATCACCTATAAAGTCCGTAAAGGTGATTCTCTGGCCAGCATCGCTAAACGTCATGGGGTAAACCTGAAGGATGTGATGCGCTGGAACAGTGGAGGATCGGAGAATATCCGTCCTGGCGATAAGCTGACGCTGTTTGTGACCAACAGCAGCACACCTCAAAGTTAACAGGTTAGCCTGTTAAAAAAGCCAATCTCCGGATTGGCTTTTTTTATGCTTCACGATCCTGTCGTGGTATTACCGCGCTTACGGAATTGTCAGGCTGTTTTTACCGCCTCGATAAAGATCGTATCGGCACTAAAACTGCCATCTGGCTGAAGGGAGTAATAACGCTGTACCTCTTCAGACGCTGCTTGCTGCAAGGCTCTGATCGCTTCGACCATTACCGCTGGCGTACGCATCCGTTCAATCCACTCCGGAAACGCTAATGCCAGCCGGTCCTGACTGACCGCGCTGATTGCCAGCCCGGCGTCTGTCAGCATCGACAGCCATTCGCCGGGCGAATAATCCCGGACGTGGGAGGTATCCCGTAGCGCTTCAACCGTCTGTAACCAGATATCAAGCAGTGGATGTCCCGGCGAGCTGACATCCATAAAAATAACCCGCCCTCGTGGTTTAAGTACACGTTTAACCTCACGCAGGGCGCTGCCTACGTCATGCCAGTGATGCGCAGAATAGCGGCTGATAACGATATCAAACTGTTCATCTGTAAAAGGCAATTTCTCAGCGTAACCCTGCGTGGTGGTTAAGTGTGTATAACCCCGCTTTTTTGCCTCTGCCCTGACCACCTCTAACATTTCATACGAAAGATCATAAGCCACAACGCTGCTAACGTGCTGAGCGGCAACGTAGCTGGCATGCCCTCCGCCACAGCCCAGGTCCAGCACGCTGGCCGCCTTCTCTTCCGCAAGACGTTCGCCCAGTCGTATGAGATCGCGCCCACCGGCATGTACAGCGCTGTTCAGATAGGCGTCTGCCTGGGCGCCGAACTGGTTATTAACATGCTCATGATGCCCCATTGCCATCGTTAATTCCCTTATTACGGTTTTCAGTGGTGGGCAGACTATATTGCCGATCTGCCCATGGAGGCAGGCCAGCATTTCCTCAGAGGAGCGAAGGCTTGCCGGGATGGAATTCGACAAGTAGCGGATTGTGATCGGAGGCGCGCGTCACCAGAACGGACGCTTTGGCTACGCCCATACCGCGATAGAAAACGAAATCGAGAGGTCTGCCAAACGCTTTACGGCGGTGGTCGTCGGTGAACCCTACCTCTTCAAGCCCCATGTCGCGGGCGAAGTTGTAGAGCGCGTTGATTCGCTGACGACTCCAGGCATTGAAATCCCCGGCCATAATCACCGGCCCCTGATGATGGATGATCTGCTCACCGATAGGTCCCAACTGTTTGCTGTAGACGTCAATGCCCAGACTAAAATTGACGGCATGGATGTTCACGACCATCAGCATCTCATTGCTGGGAAGCGGATAAGCAGTCACCAGCGCGGATTTCGCTAACCGCAGGAGCGGCTCACGCTCACGCAGCGGATAGCAATAAACAGGGTGTGCAGAGGCGAGCGTCATAACGCCTGAGGGATGCTGAGGCAGCACAAACGCAGGAACCTGATCGGCCGCAAGGTAGTTGCTGGTAGCAAATTTAACCAGTTCCGGCGTGGTCTGCGCTTCCTGTAGCAACACCAGATGCGCATCTTTGCCAAAGTTCTGTAATACAGAGAGCCAGTCTGCACGCTGTTGCTTAAAAATGTTCCATACCAGCACGCGCAACGCCGACTCTGTTGTTAAAGGTTCGCCTGGAGGCAGGGCCTGCCCAACGTGCAGCATCGCACCAGGCGGAAATATCCGTTCCGCTGGCTGCCCCGCTACATATCTCATGGCATAGGTCTTTTTACGCACTTTACCGCCTGGCTATTGTTACCGCTAACGATCACGCTTAGTCATTCAGTTATAGGGGCTTTAAGGCGGAGTTTCAATCAGAGCCTGCTAATTAACGTCAGAGTGACTGGTAAGCAAATGCAAACAGGCCTGGTAAAACTGCCTGCTTTTACGCTGAGATAAACCATCCTGTTTACGACGATTTGCAAAGCCGGTGCGACTTTACCGCCAGCAATGGTGCTATCTGTGAGTGCATGTTTAAATAGCAAAACCAAAAACTGTGCAGCTGGGATTTTGCGAAAGGAGTGATCATGCGGGCGACGTCAGAAGAACTGCAAATTTTTGTTGCCGTGGTGGAAAGCGGTAGTTTCAGCCGGGCGGCAGAGCAGCTTAAAATGGCGAATTCCGCGGTAAGTCGTGCGGTAAAAAAACTGGAAACGAAGCTTGGCGTGGAGCTTCTCACCCGTACCACCAGACAAGTTAAGCTTACCCAGGAAGGAGAAACGTACTTCCGGCGAGTACAGCATATTCTGCAGGAGATGGCCGCCGCAGAAAATGAGTTAATGGAAAGTCGAAACATGCCGCAGGGGCTTTTGCGCATTGATGCCGCTACGCCGGTTGTACTACACCTGGTGATGCCGATGGTGAATGCTTTCCGCGAACGCTATCCTGACGTCAGGCTGTCGCTGGTTTCTTCAGAGACTTTCATCAATCTGATTGAACGCAAAGTTGATATCGCCATCCGTGCCGGTAACCTGACGGATTCCAGCCTGCGTGCCCGTCATCTTTTTACCAGCTACAGGAAAATCGTGGCCAGCCCCGCCTATCTTCAACGACATGGTGTACCTCAACAGGCTGAGGAACTAAACGTTCATCACTGCCTGGGCTTTGTGGAACCTCAAAGTCTGAATCGCTGGCCGGTATCGCAGAAAGATGGGCAACTTTATGAAATAAATCCGGCTGTCACCTCAAACAGCGGTGAAACGCTCAGACAGCTTTGCCTGACCGGGAATGGCATAGCCTGCCTTTCCGATTATATGATTGACCAGGATATTGAATCTGGCAGATTGATCGAGCTGCTGACAGAGCAACGGCTACCGGTTGAAATGCCTTTCAATGCGGTCTATTACAGCGATCGCGCAGTCAGTACGCGCATCCGGGCATTTATTGATTTTATGAGTGAGTGGATAAAAACGGAGCAGCGCCGGCAGGATTGAAGAATAGAAGAAAGAACCAGCGTAAGCGGGATATGCGCGACTAAGCCAAAACCAGATCACAAAAAAGCCCTGAGTCTTATGACTCAGGGCTCACTGTTTAAGTGGCGGAACGGACGGGGCTCGAACCCGCGACCCCCTGCGTGACAGGCAGGTATTCTAACCAACTGAACTACCGCTCCACCGATTCTGTACTGAATTCAGAATGTTGCTTCTGATATCAGGTGTTTCGCCCTTTCCACGTCACTGGAAGGTCATGACCAGAGGCTGGTCTGAATTGATGTCTGGCAGTTCCCTACTCTCGCATGGGGAGACCCCACACTACCATCGGCGCTACGGCGTTTCACTTCTGAGTTCGGCATGGGGTCAGGTGGGACCACCGCGCTACAGCCGCCAGACAAATCTTGCTGCATGAAACAAAGCCTTTGGACTGATACTTATCAGGCGTTCTCGCCTTTACAGTGCAAATTTTCTGTTCCCGCTAAATCTTAACTTGATACAAGTTAATTAGTGGTGCTGATACCCAGAGTCGAACTGGGGACCTCACCCTTACCAAGGGTGCGCTCTACCAACTGAGCCATATCAGCACTTTGTTACTTACAACAAGCGGAAAAGACACGCTTATTGTCTAAATTGATGCCTGGCAGTTCCCTACTCTCGCATGGGGAGACCCCACACTACCATCGGCGCTACGGCGTTTCACTTCTGAGTTCGGCATGGGGTCAGGTGGGACCACCGCGCTACAGCCGCCAGGCAAATCTTGGTGCACGAAACGAATCTTTTTCACTGATGCCGCGTTGCCTGCGCTTGCAAAGTCAGTCACATACCTGAGTATGCTCCTTCCTTTCCGGCGCTTGCCGCCTTGCCTCAGCGCAAAATCTTTCGTTTCCGCTAATTCTCTATCCGGTACAGGCTGAAAATTGTTGCGTCTCTCATAACGCTCACCAGAACGCTTCTGGTGTTGTAAGGTTAAGCCTCACGGGTCATTAGTACCGGTTAGCTCAACGCATCGCTGCGCTTACACACCCGGCCTATCAACGTCGTCGTCTTCAACGTCCCTTCAGGAGACTTATAGTCTCAGGGAAGATTCATCTCGAGGCAAGTTTCGCGCTTAGATGCTTTCAGCGCTTATCTCTTCCGCACTTAGCTACCGGGCAATGCCATTGGCATGACAACCCGAACACCAGTGGTGCGTTCACTCCGGTCCTCTCGTACTAGGAGCAACCCCTCTCAATCTTCCAGCGCCCACGGCAGATAGGGACCGAACTGTCTCACGACGTTCTAAACCCAGCTCGCGTACCACTTTAAACGGCGAACAGCCGTACCCTTGGGACCTACTTCAGCCCCAGGATGTGATGAGCCGACATCGAGGTGCCAAACACCGCCGTCGATATGAACTCTTGGGCGGTATCAGCCTGTTATCCCCGGAGTACCTTTTATCCGTTGAGCGATGGCCCTTCCATTCAGAACCACCGGATCACTATGACCTGCTTTCGCACCTGCTCGAGCCGTCACTCTCGCAGTCAAGCCAGCTTATGCCATTGCACTAACCTCACGATGTCCGACCGTGATTAGCTGACCTTCGTGCTCCTCCGTTACTCTTTAGGAGGAGACCGCCCCAGTCAAACTACCCACCAGACACTGTCCCCACGCCGGATTACGGCGCCAGGTTAGAACATCAAACGTTAAAGGGTGGTATTTCAAGGTTGGCTCCACGCAGACTGGCGTCCACGCTTCAAAGCCTCCCACCTATCCTACACATCAAGGCTCAATGTTCAGTGTCAAGCTGTAGTAAAGGTTCACGGGGTCTTTCCGTCTTGCCGCGGGTACACTGCATCTTCACAGCGAGTTCAATTTCACTGAGTCTCGGGTGGAGACAGCCTGGCCATCATTACGCCATTCGTGCAGGTCGGAACTTACCCGACAAGGAATTTCGCTACCTTAGGACCGTTATAGTTACGGCCGCCGTTTACCGGGGCTTCGATCAGGAGCTTCTCTTGCGATAACCCCATCAATTAACCTTCCGGCACCGGGCAGGCGTCACACCGTATACGTCCACTTTCGTGTTTGCACAGTGCTGTGTTTTTAATAAACAGTTGCAGCCAGCTGGTATCTTCGACTGGCTTCAGCTCCGGGAGCAAGTCCCTTCACCTACGCGCCAGCGTGCCTTCTCCCGAAGTTACGGCACCATTTTGCCTAGTTCCTTCACCCGAGTTCTCTCAAGCGCCTTGGTATTCTCTACCTGACCACCTGTGTCGGTTTGGGGTACGATTTCGTGTTACCTGATGCTTAGAGGCTTTTCCTGGAAGCAGGGCATTTGTTGCTTCATCACCGTGGTGACTCGTCATCACGCCTCAGCCTTAAGTGTTCCGGATTTGCCTGGAACACAAGCCTACACGCTTAAACCGGGACAACCGTCGCCCGGCCAACATAGCCTTCTCCGTCCCCCCTTCGCAGTAACACCAAGTACAGGAATATTAACCTGTTTCCCATCGACTACGCCTTTCGGCCTCGCCTTAGGGGTCGACTCACCCTGCCCCGATTAACGTTGGACAGGAACCCTTGGTCTTCCGGCGAGCGGGCTTTTCACCCGCTTTATCGTTACTCATGTCAGCATTCGCACTTCTGATACCTCCAGCAGACCTCACAGTCCACCTTCGACGGCTTACAGAACGCTCCCCTACCCAACAACACATAAGTGTCGCTGCCGCAGCTTCGGTGCATGGTTTAGCCCCGTTACATCTTCCGCGCAGGCCGACTCGACCAGTGAGCTATTACGCTTTCTTTAAATGATGGCTGCTTCTAAGCCAACATCCTGGCTGTCTGTGCCTTCCCACATCGTTTCCCACTTAACCATGACTTTGGGACCTTAGCTGGCGGTCTGGGTTGTTTCCCTCTTCACGACGGACGTTAGCACCCGCCGTGTGTCTCCCGTGATAACATTCTCCGGTATTCGCAGTTTGCATCGGGTTGGTAAGCCGGGATGGCCCCCTAGCCGAAACAGTGCTCTACCCCCGGAGATGAGTTCACGAGGCGCTACCTAAATAGCTTTCGGGGAGAACCAGCTATCTCCCGGTTTGATTGGCCTTTCACCCCCAGCCACAAGTCATCCGCTAATTTTTCAACATTAGTCGGTTCGGTCCTCCAGTTAGTGTTACCCAACCTTCAACCTGCCCATGGCTAGATCACCGGGTTTCGGGTCTATACCCTGCAACTTAACGCCCAGTTAAGACTCGGTTTCCCTGCGGCTCCCCTATACGGTTAACCTTGCTACAGAATATAAGTCGCTGACCCATTATACAAAAGGTACGCAGTCACCCCATAAAAGAGGCTCCCACTGCTTGTACGTACACGGTTTCAGGTTCTGTTTCACTCCCCTCGCCGGGGTTCTTTTCGCCTTTCCCTCACGGTACTGGTTCACTATCGGTCAGTCAGGAGTATTTAGCCTTGGAGGATGGTCCCCCCATATTCAGACAGGATATCACGTGTCCCGCCCTACTCATCGAACTCACAGTAAGCACATCTTCGTGTACGGGAGTATCACCCTGTACCCTGCGACTTTCCAGACGCTTCCACTGATGCACAAACTGATTCAGGTTCTGGGCTGTTCCCCGTTCGCTCGCCGCTACTGGGGGAATCTCGGTTGATTTCTTTTCCTCTGGGTACTTAGATGTTTCAGTTCCCCAGGTTCGCCTCGCAACACTATGTATTCATGTTGCGATGATGCATAAATGCACCGGGTTTCCCCATTCGGGTATCGTCGGTTGTTGCGGTTCATATCACCTTACCGACGCTTATCGCAGATTAGCACGCCCTTCATCGCCTCTGACTGCCAGGGCATCCACCGTGTACGCTTAGTCACTTAACCTCACAACCCACAAGCGTCCCGCAGGATACTGTGTGCTGTAAGCATTTGAGAGACTCGAACACACCGGTCTGTTTATCCTTATTACGGAGGATAAACGCAGTGTGTCGTTTCAATTTTCAGCTTGTTCCGGATTGTTAAAGAGCAAATATCTCAGACATGGCTCGTAAGCCAGTTTTGAGATATTTCGTGGAGACACCTTTCACCTGTCACCAAGCAAGTGGCGTCCCCTAGGGGATTCGAACCCCTGTTGCCGCCGTGAAAGGGCGGAGTCCTAACCGCTAGACGAAGGGGACACAGAAGTGTCACGACTTCGCAGCCGTCTTGCTCTAACGTTTCTATCAGACAATCTGTTGTGGACACTACGCGGGAAAGTATCTTCAGGTAAGGAGGTGATCCAACCGCAGGTTCCCCTACGGTTACCTTGTTACGACTTCACCCCAGTCATGAATCACAAAGTGGTAAGCGCCCTCCCGAAGGTTAAGCTACCTACTTCTTTTGCAACCCACTCCCATGGTGTGACGGGCGGTGTGTACAAGGCCCGGGAACGTATTCACCGTGGCATTCTGATCCACGATTACTAGCGATTCCGACTTCACGGAGTCGAGTTGCAGACTCCGATCCGGACTACGACGCACTTTGTGAGGTCCGCTTGCTCTCGCGAGGTCGCTTCTCTTTGTATGCGCCATTGTAGCACGTGTGTAGCCCTACTCGTAAGGGCCATGATGACTTGACGTCATCCCCACCTTCCTCCGGTTTATCACCGGCAGTCTCCTTTGAGTTCCCGACCGAATCGCTGGCAACAAAGGATAAGGGTTGCGCTCGTTGCGGGACTTAACCCAACATTTCACAACACGAGCTGACGACAGCCATGCAGCACCTGTCTCACGGTTCCCGAAGGCACTAAAGCATCTCTGCTAAATTCCGTGGATGTCAAGAGTAGGTAAGGTTCTTCGCGTTGCATCGAATTAAACCACATGCTCCACCGCTTGTGCGGGCCCCCGTCAATTCATTTGAGTTTTAACCTTGCGGCCGTACTCCCCAGGCGGTCGACTTAACGCGTTAGCTCCGGAAGCCACTCCTCAGGGGAACAGCCTCCAAGTCGACATCGTTTACGGCGTGGACTACCAGGGTATCTAATCCTGTTTGCTCCCCACGCTTTCGCACCTGAGCGTCAGTCTTTGTCCAGGGGGCCGCCTTCGCCACCGGTATTCCTCCAGATCTCTACGCATTTCACCGCTACACCTGGAATTCTACCCCCCTCTACAAGACTCTAGCCTGCCAGTTTCAAATGCAGTTCCCAGGTTAAGCCCGGGGATTTCACATCTGACTTGACAGACCGCCTGCGTGCGCTTTACGCCCAGTAATTCCGATTAACGCTTGCACCCTCCGTATTACCGCGGCTGCTGGCACGGAGTTAGCCGGTGCTTCTTCTGCGGGTAACGTCAATCGGTAAGGTTATTAACCTCACCGCCTTCCTCCCCGCTGAAAGTACTTTACAACCCGAAGGCCTTCTTCATACACGCGGCATGGCTGCATCAGGCTTGCGCCCATTGTGCAATATTCCCCACTGCTGCCTCCCGTAGGAGTCTGGACCGTGTCTCAGTTCCAGTGTGGCTGGTCATCCTCTCAGACCAGCTAGGGATCGTTGCCTAGGTGAGCCATTACCCCACCTACTAGCTAATCCCATCTGGGCACATCCGATAGCGTGAGGCCCGAAGGTCCCCCACTTTGCTCTTGCGAGGTTATGCGGTATTAGCTACCGTTTCCAGTAGTTATCCCCCTCTATCGGGCAGTTTCCCAGACATTACTCACCCGTCCGCCACTCGTCACCCAAGGAGCAAGCTCCTCTGTGCTACCGTCCGACTTGCATGTGTTAGGCCTGCCGCCAGCGTTCAATCTGAGCCATGATCAAACTCTTCAATTAAAAGCTTGATTTGCTTAAACACGTTAAGCGATGCTCAAGTGTAAAACACTCATAATGAATTTCATTATGTGTTCACTCTTAAGACTTGATATTTTTTGCGTCCGGAGACGCTGATATCAATCCTGCGAGTGCCCACACAGATTGTCTGATAAATTGTTAAAGAGCGTTGCGGTAAGCGCCTTGGCGACTTACTGCGAGGTGGCGTATCTTACGTTTTCCTCCTTCAGAGTCAACCTCTTTTTCAGAAGTTTTTCTCTGGCGGCTCAGCTTCCTGAACCTCTCAACCCGGCGGCATGTAAGCCGTTGTTCCGTGTCGATGGAGGCGCATTATAGGGATGCGCCGGGGGAAGGCAAGCAGAAAGATGAACTTTTTTATCGTTCGGCGAAACTTCACCCATAACGCTGTTTTTTACTGCGCCTTAAGGCGGGCAGGCAGGTTAGCCAGGCTATCTATTACCCAATCTGCGGCTTTTTCGCCCTCCTCTGTTACGGGCTTGCCGCTACGGACCAGGACTGTTTTACCCACGCCCGCCGCTTTTCCCGCCAGCATATCGTCAATTTTGTCACCAACCATATAAGACGCCGACATATCAATGTTCAGTTCGTCCTTTGCCTGAAGCAGCATACCTGGCTGCGGCTTACGGCAGTTGCACGCCTGACGATACTCTTCAACGACGGCTTCAGGATGATGAGGACAAAAATAGATGCCATCCAAATCGACATCGCGATCTGCCAGCGACCAGTCCATCCATTCGGTCAGCTGCATAAAGGTATCTTCCGTATAAAGGCCACGGGCGATACCGGACTGATTGGTTACCATCACCAATGCATAGCCCATTTCCTTCAGTTCTCTCATGGCATCAATGACGCCATCAATAAACTGAAAGTTGTCGATTTCATGGACATAACCTTTATCGACGTTCATCGTGCCATCACGATCCAGAAAAATTGCGGGGACTTTATCAGTCACGTAGAGACTCCTGCTACTTATGTTGCCTTAGAGTATCGCATGATTAGGGTGACAGCGAGAATGTCAGATTACATGACTCTCATTGATTTAGACGTCTGGATGCCTTAACATCCACTCGCAACTCACGCGCTGTTAGGCGCGCTAAATTACACGCCACGGATAATTGCTTCACGACAATAAAATGATAAAACTTTCAAATATCACCAAAGTGTTCCAGCAAGGTACACGCACCATTACAGCGCTGAAAGATGTCAGCCTGCATGTGCCTGCCGGGCAAATCTACGGCGTGATTGGCGCATCGGGCGCGGGTAAAAGCACCCTGATCCGCTGTGTGAATCTTCTTGAGCGCCCCACTTCAGGTAATGTA
The DNA here is from genome assembly GCF_000599885.1 of Pantoea sp. IMH. GTDB lineage: Bacteria > Pseudomonadota > Gammaproteobacteria > Enterobacterales > Enterobacteriaceae > Erwinia. Next base: position 919,316 of record NZ_JFGT01000002.1, read on the forward strand.
CTGGTCGATAATCAAGAGCTGACGCAGCTTTCTGAGGGTGATCTGACACTGGCCCGTCGTCAAATCGGCATGATTTTCCAGCATTTTAACTTGATGAATTCCCGCACCGTCGCCGGCAATGTGGCGCTGCCGCTTGAGCTGGGTAAACTTTCCCGCAGCGAAATTAACCAACGTGTCAGCGAACTGCTGGAGCTGGTTGGTTTGGGAGATAAGCATGACGCCTGGCCGGCCAATCTTTCTGGCGGTCAGAAACAGCGTGTCGCTATCGCCCGTGCACTGGCGAGTAACCCGAAAGTTCTGCTCTGTGATGAGGCCACCAGCGCGCTGGATCCGGCAACCACCCGCTCGATTCTGGCCTTACTGAAGGACATTAACCGTCGGTTGGGCATTACGATATTGCTGATCACTCATGAGATGGATGTTGTTAAGCGCATCTGCGACCAGGTGGCGGTGATCAGTCAGGGTGAGCTGATTGAGCAAGATAAAGTGAGCGAAGTGTTCTCGCATCCAAAGACGCCGCTGGCTCAACAATTTATTCAGTCGACGCTGCATCTGGATATTCCTGAGGATTACGCTTCACGACTGTCGCCAGAAAGGCAGCCTGAGCAGGTTCCACTGCTGCAGCTGGAATTCACAGGCCAGTCGGTCGATGCGCCGCTGCTGTCCGAGTCGGCCCGTCGCTTTAACGTGAATAACAATATTATCAGCGCGCAGATGGATTACGCCGGTGGAGTGAAATTCGGCATCATGCTGACCGAGATGCACGGTACCGACGCTGACACGCAGGCCGCCATCACGTTTTTGAAGGAGCATCATGTAAAGGTGGAGGTATTGGGTTATGTCTGAGGCAATGATGTGGTTACTGGCCCGCGGCGTATGGGAAACCCTGGTGATGACCTTCGTCTCCGGTTTCTTTGGTTTTGTACTTGGGCTGCCGCTGGGCGTACTGCTTTATGTGACGCGTCCCGGACAGATTGTTGAGAATCGTGCGCTGTATCGTTTTTTATCAGCGCTGGTGAATATCTTCCGCGCCATTCCTTTTATTATCCTGCTGGTCTGGATGATTCCGTTCACGCGGATGATCGTCGGCACCTCTATAGGCTTGCAGGCGGCAATAGTGCCGCTGACGATTGGCGCCGCACCCTTTATTGCGCGCATGGTCGAGAATACCTTGATGGAACTGCCGCATGGCCTGATCGAGGCCTCGCGCGCGATGGGTGCCACCCCGCTACAGATTGTGAAAAAGGTTCTGCTACCGGAAGCGCTGCCGGGGCTGATTAATGCTGCGACAATTACGTTGATTACGCTGGTCGGCTATTCTGCAATGGGCGGCGCCGTTGGTGCTGGCGGTCTTGGTCAGATCGGCATTCAATACGGCTACATTGGCTATAACGCGACCGTAATGAATACTGTACTGATCCTGTTAGTAGTTTTGGTCTATTTAATTCAATTCTGTGGCGACCGCATCGTACGCGCGGTAACTCACAGGTAATTACTGCTCGTTAAGAACATTAAGGAAGGGATATGTCTTTTAACTTTAAAACATTTGCCGCTGTGGGTGCGCTGATTGGTACATTAGCGCTGGTTGGATGCGATCAGAAAGAAAAGGATCCAAACCATATTAAGGTTGGCGTCATTGTGGGTGCTGAACAGCAGGTTGCAGAAGTTGCTAAACAGGTTGCTAAAGACAAATATGGTCTGGATGTTGAACTGGTTACCTTCAACGATTATGTCCTGCCGAATGAAGCGTTAAGCAAAGGCGATATCGACCTGAATGCTTTCCAGCATAAACCTTATCTTGATCAGCAGATCAAAGACCGAGGCTACAAGCTGGTCTCGGTAGCGAATACTTTCGTCTATCCTATTGCGGGCTATTCTAAAAAAATCAAATCGCTGGACGAACTGCAAGCTGGCGCCCAGGTCGCGATTCCTAACGATCCAACAAACCTGGGGCGTTCACTGTTGCTGCTGGAGAAAGTGGGGCTGATTAAGCTGAAGGATGGCGTTGGCCTGCTGCCTACCTCGCTGGACGTGGTTGAGAACCCTAAAAACATTAAGCTGGTTGAGCTTGAAGCACCCCAGCTGCCGCGCTCGCTGGACGATAATCAAATCGCTCTGGCGGTCATCAACACTACCTACGCCAGCCAGATCGATCTGACGCCAGCGAAAGATGGCATCTTCGTGGAAGATAAAGAGTCACCCTATGTGAACCTGCTTGTCTCACGTGAAGATAATAAAGATGCTGAAAACGTGAAAAAATTTGTTCAGGCCTATCAGTCTGACGAAGTGAACGACGCCGCGAATAAAATTTTCAACGGCGGTGCGGTGAAAGGCTGGTAAACAGGATATGACGTTAGCGCCCTATCGCTGGCGTCAACCTTATGAAAGCGGGCTAATGCCCGCTTTATTCTTCCTCCGCTTGTTATTTTTCCTCTGGGTTGTTTCAATAGCGCCTCCCTTACCGAACATGAGGATTTCCCATGCGTGTTTTACCGCTCTGTTTGTTAGCCCTTTCGCTGACAGGGTGTTCGTTGCTGCATAAACCTTACAAACCCGTCGAGCCTTTTAAGCAGACTACGCAAACTGAGCCAGCACGTTCGAAACCCGCACCACGTCCTGCGCCGGTGAAAATCTATACCGACGCTGGCGATCTGGTCAGCAAGCCTTTCCGCGATTTGGGTGAGGTTTACGGTAACGACTGCCAGGCCACCAGCCAAAGCTCACCGCCGAATATCAATACTGCCCGCAAACGGATGCAGATCCGCGCTTCGGCGCTGAAAGCCAACGCGGTGCTGCTGCACAAATGTGAAATCATCAGCCATTCCCAGGGCTGCTATCGCCAGGCCGTATGCCAGGGCTCTGCGCTGAAAGTGTCGAAATAATGCAGACATTCTCCTTCCAGCAAATCGGCACCATCCATTCTCCCTGGAAGGAAAAGTTTGCCGTACCGCGGCAGCCTGGCCTTATTCAGGACGGCGGCGGCGAACTGCATCTTCATCCACCTTATAATCAGCCCGAAGCCGTGCGCGGACTCGAAGCCTTCAGCCATCTGTGGCTGCTGTTTGTTTTCCATCAGACGATGGAAGGCGGCTGGCGACCCACTGTCCGCCCTCCCCGCCTGGGCGGCAATGCCCGTATGGGCGTCTTTGCCACCCGCTCAACCTTCCGGCCTAATCCCGTCGGCATGTCGCTGGTTGAGCTGACCGGCATCAGAACGGATAAGGGCAGCGTGGTGCTGGAGCTGGGCAGCCTTGACCTGGTCGATGGCACACCTGTGGTGGATATCAAACCTTACCTGCCGTTTGCCGAAGCCTTACCCGAAGCCCGCGCAGGTTTTGCCCAGCAGGCACCCGAGGCCGCCATGCCGGTGAGCTTCTCGCCTCAGGCGCTGGCGCAGATCGCCCACCAGCAGCAAAAATATCCGCACCTGGCACGCTTTATCACTCAGGTGCTGGCGCAGGATCCTCGTCCGGCCTATCGCAAGGGAGAAGCGCCCGGCCGTGAATATGCCGCATGGCTATTCGATTTCAACGTCCGCTGGCAGGTTAATGAAGCGGGCACGCTCGTGACGGGCGTCGATCCACGCTAATTTATTTCCCCGCATCTTTTGAGTCTACGGACACACTGTTACACTACGTCGACGCCGGCCATGGGCATAAGTGACCGTTTTGCGGCACTTATCTACCGGACCCGGCCACCTTATTTGCATTTTCAATGCTTTGCTTAATTTCTAAGCGGATTGGTTAACTGGAATCGTAACTCATGCGTACTACTCAATATCTGCTCTCCACTCAGAAGGAGACGCCTGCCGACGCTGAAGTCATCAGCCATCAGCTGATGCTGCGTGCGGGCATGATCCGCAAACTGGCTTCCGGTCTTTATACCTGGCTGCCGACCGGCCTGCGCGTACTGAAAAAAGTTGAAAACATCGTGCGTGAAGAGATGAACAACGCCGGTGCGATTGAAATCTCTATGCCGGTCGTACAGCCCGCCGATCTGTGGCAGGAGAGCGGACGCTGGGAACAGTATGGCCCTGAGCTGCTGCGCTTTGTCGATCGTGGAGAGCGCCCTTTTGTGCTTGGCCCGACGCATGAAGAAGTGGTGACCGATCTGATCCGTAACGAGCTGAGTTCTTATAAGCAGCTGCCGCTTAACGTGTTTCAGATCCAGACCAAATTCCGTGATGAAGTTCGCCCGCGCTTTGGCGTGATGCGCTCGCGCGAATTCATCATGAAAGATGCTTACTCCTTTCACACAACGCAGGAATCGCTTCAGGCAACTTACGACGATATGTATCGCGCCTATAGCCAGTGCTTCAGCCGTATGGGGCTGGATTTCCGCGCCGTGCAGGCCGATACCGGTTCAATAGGCGGCAGTGCTTCGCATGAGTTCCAGGTACTGGCACAGAGTGGCGAAGATGACATCGTCTTCTCAACCGATTCTGACTATGCCGCTAATATTGAACTGGCTGAAGCCGTTGCGCCTGCCGGTGGCCGTGCGGACGCCACGGAAGCGCTGAATGAGATTGCCACGCCAGACGCGAAGACGATTGCCGCACTGGTCGAACAGTTCGGCGTGCCGATCGAAAAAACCGTGAAGACACTGATGGTCAAAGCCTCAGCGGAAAGCGGCCATAGCCTGGTTGCTTTGCTGGTTCGCGGCGATCATGAACTGAATGAGATCAAGGCGGAGAAAATTGATATCGTCGCCACGCCGCTTACCTTCGCCAGCGAAGATGAAATTCGCGCTGCCGTTGGCGCGGGTCCAGGCTCACTCGGCCCTGTGGGTCTTTCACTGCCGGTGATTGTTGACCGCACCGTTGCCGCCATGAGCGACTTCTGCGCGGGTGCAAATGTGGATGGTAAACACTTTACAGGCATCAACTGGGAACGCGATTTACCTCTGCCACGCGTGGCGGATATCCGCAATGTGGTCGAAGGCGACGCCAGCCCGGACGGTAAAGGTACGCTGCTGATCAAACGCGGTATTGAAGTGGGGCATATCTTCCAGCTTGGCACCAAATATTCCGAGGCGATGAAAGCCTCTGTGCAGGGCGAAGATGGACGTAATCAGGTGCTGAGCATGGGCTGCTACGGTATTGGTATTTCCCGTATCGTGGCTGCCGCCATTGAGCAAAACCATGACGATCGCGGCATCATCTGGCCTGCGGCGCTGGCACCTTTCCAGGTCGCGATCCTGCCGATGAATATGCATAAGTCCTTCCGCGTGAAGGAACTGGCGGAAACGCTGTATGCGGAGCTGCGCGCCAAAGGCATTGATGTCATCCTCGACGATCGTAAAGAGCGTCCTGGCGTGATGTTTGCGGATATGGAGCTGATTGGCGTACCGCACACTATCGTGATTGGCGACCGGAACCTGGACAGCGAAGAGATCGAATACAAATCTCGTCGTGAAGGGGAAAAACGCATGATCAAAACCCACGACATTATAGATTTCCTGCTCGCCGAAATTAACGGCTAAAATCAGGACGGCGGCAGAGCATCACCTGCCGCCGCCCTGCCATCAGTTAACCAGCTGCAGCCGGTAACTGTTGGTCGACTGAATGGGATTCCCCTGCGTATCCATCATTTCCAGCCCGCTATCGCGGGGCCGGAAATAGCGCTTCTCGCCCTTATCTGATACCAGCACCAGCATTTCAGCCGTTCTTGTCCAGCGCCCCTGCTGCGGGTCACCCGTAACATCCGTACCGAGATAACGCTCGTTCAGGCGGTATTCGCCTCCCTGTTGCAACAGCAGCGTCACTTCGATCCCTTCGCAATCAGCACAGGGAATAACGCCCCGGTAGGTTTGCGCGATCGCTTGCGGCGCCTGTGCGGCAACAACGGTTTCACGCCCCTGACAGCCTGTCAGCATGCCTGCCAGCAATGTAGCCAGCAAAACCACGGCACTTTTTTTCACTCTGCTCCTCCTGATTTTCTGAGTGAGGTTTACTCCGGTGCGCGGCGCATTTTACCGCGCAGGGATTTGGTACTGGCTTTGCGGGACTTGCTCTCCAGCCGGCGCTTTTTTGATGCCAGAGTGGGACGCGTCGCACGGCGCGTTTTTTCCACCACGGTCAGCTCCTGGATCAGGTTTTGCAGCCGCTTAAGGGCAGCCTCGCGATTCATTTCCTGGCTGCGATACTCCTGCGCCTTGACGATCACGACACCCTCCGGCGTGATCAAATGATGGCTCGCCGCCAGCATGCGTTCTTTATAAAACGGCGGCAGGCTGGAGGCGCGGATATCAAAACGCAGATGTATGGCGGTAGAGCTTTTATTGACGTGTTGTCCGCCCGCGCCCTGCGCCCGTATGGCCGTAATTTCCAGCTCGCTGTCAGGGATTACCACGTTACGCGAAAGAATAATCATGCCAGCTTGCCGTCAATCAGCCAGTCGGTAAAGTGCAACTCAAGATGGTTAGCTTCAGCAGATAACCAGATCGTGCCATCCTGAACCGTTGCCTGTAGCGTCATGGAGCGGCTCGCCAGCTGACAAAGTGATGCAAGCTGCGCGTCATCCAGAAAGCGTACGGTCAGGGCTGGCTGCTGCGCCAGTTTGCTCTGATTCTGCTGCCACCAGATTTGTGCCGCCCGGGCGTTGTAAGTATAGAGGATTACCCGGCCTGCGCGATTACAGGCTTTTTTAATTCTGCGCTCATCCGGCAGTCCCAGATCGATCCAGAGTTCAATGCCATTATGATCATTCATCAGCCAGATTTCTGGCTCATCTTCAGCACTCAGTCCGCGCGTGAACGTCAGCCGCTCATGGGCATTCACCAGCCAGGCCAGCAGGCGCAGCATCAGCCGCTCCTCGGTTTCAGAAGGGTGCCGTGCCAGCGTCAGGGCGCTGTCGATAAAAACATTTCGGTCCATATCCGCTACGTTAACCGTTGCTTTGTAAATGGTCGCTTTGAGTGCCATAGGTTTCCTTATCGTCTTTGACTGCCATTGTAACCCGATGACGGGCCAAATCACTTGCCTGTGGGCTGATTTCGCGTAAAAGGCTGTGTTATAGTTTCCTGATAGCCAGAGAAAACTCTGAGAGAGGTGCATGTGCAAAAGTATTGTGAATTAGTTCGCCGTAAATACGCTGAAATCGGCAGCGGCGATCTGGGATACGTGCCGGACGCATTAGCTTGCGTGTTGAAAGCACTCGATGAGGTGGCGGCTAATCCGGCGCTACCCTCTTCCATCAGGGAACAAGCAGCCTTTGCTGCTGCTAACTTATTGGTGAGCGATTATGTTGACGAATGAAGCCTACAAACCGATCAACTGCGATGACTACGACAACCTGGAACTCGCCTGCCAGAATAACTGGATGCTGCAGCTTGAGCTGAAAAACGGCGAAAAGCTGAAGGCGAAAGCGACAGATATGGTTTCCCGAAAAAATGTGGAATATCTGGCGATCGATCTTTCGGGTGAAGTCCGGGAGCTCCGGCTGGACCATATTGCCAGCTTTACCCATCCCACGCTTGGCACCGTTGTTGTCGTCAGCGAGACTGATTAACCTTCTTCCGGGGCGGCGCCACTGCCGCCCCAGCACGACCTCAGGGCCTGAGTCCGGCATACCAGGCTGCAATATCCTCAATATCTTGTTCGCTCATTCCCGCCACAAACGCTTGCATCACTTCCGCCTCGCCACCGCTGCGCGTCCCCGCCTGATAAGCACGTAATGCGCTGGCGAGATAGCCGGCATGCTGACCGGCAAGATTGGGATAGTCCGGAACGGGCGCTATACCCTGCGCGCCGTGACAGCCTTGACAGCGCGCGGCTTTTTGCTGACCAGCCTGCGCATCTCCCTCCGCGAGGGCCGGAAGGGCTGCCACTGTCAGCATCAGGAACACCAGCATTCTTGTGACTATCATGACGCTTCTTTCTCCCAGTGAATTTTCATGGCCTGACCGCCAGCCGGATCGCCTTCACGGGTCACAAACAGACCGGCGGCGGCAATCAGGGTATCGTTATAGTAAATCAGCGGCGTGCGCTCCCGCTCCCAGGGAGGAACGCCCAGCTCCTGCCAGAGTTTTTTGAGCGGCCGGCTGCCGGCACGGCCAGTGATATTATACTGCCCGCGGCCCTGAAAGCGCACGCTGATGATTTCCTGCCCGCCGGGTAAGCGCACCGCCGTTCCTCTCTCTCCTCTGACAAGCTTCCCCAACCCCGCTGGCAATAACAGGGCCGTCCGGGGAGAGTGCCACGGGATAATGACACTTTTCAGATCGGGCATCCGCGTGAGCCAGTAAAGCCGGTGGCGAAAGCGGCGCACTTCCGCCTCTCCCAAAACAAGGCATGGCGTGGCATCTTCCCGGCTACAGGCAACTTCATGCCAGAGACGGCTCAGCGCTTCTTTTGATGGCATCTTGCCACGCTGACGCGCAATCCAGCGTCGAAGCAAGGCGGCACGATGGATATCGCTCATCCTATGTAGCGGAGCGATGTCGAGTGCACCTTTCTCGTCAATCAGTGCCGAGAGCGAGGCGGAGAGAAGTTCATCCAGCAGCTGCTCCTGTTCGGCACAAAGGCTGGCGCTGCGGGCCACCGCCTGTGGAAAATGGGGCCAGCGGGCCGTCAGCACAGGCATGATTTCCTGCCGCAGAAAATTACGGTCATAGCGCCTGTCCTGGTTACTCTCATCTTCGATCCAGCGCAGATGGTGCGACTGCGCCCAGGCTTCCAGCTGTTGTCGCGTCTGGGTAAGCAGTGGACGAAGATGATCCCCTCCCGCAAGCGATCCTTTTAGCGGCATGGCGGACAGGCCGGCCGGGCCGCTGCCCCGCTTGAGCGCAAGCAGCAGAGTTTCACACTGATCGTCCTGATGCTGCGCGGTCACCAGGCACTCGCCGGGCAGGAGCGCGTGGCGAAAAGCGCTATAGCGTGCCTGCCGCGCAGCAGCCTCAATGCCCTCTTTGCGTCCATCGACGGTGACCCGGACCACTTCCAGCGGAACCTGCCAACGGAGACACTCCGCTTCGCAGTGACTTACCCACACATCGGCAGACTCACTCAGTCCATGGTGAATATGTATCGCCCGCAGGTGCAGTGAGGGCAATTGCTGACGCAATAACACCAGTTGATGAAGCAGCACGCTGGAGTCGAGGCCGCCGCTGTAAGCCACCAGCAGATGCTGATGTCCGGCAAGATATTGTTGAAGAGAGAGCAAGACTGACATGAAGATTCCGCAACCAATGGAGAAAACCCGGCCACCGCAGGCCGGGTCAGTCAGGCGCTATCTTACGCCTGATAGAGCTCCAGCGGCAAACCGTCCGGATCGGAAAAGAAGGTGAAGCGTTTGCCGGTAACGGGATCAACGCGGATCGCTTCACATTTAACGCCCTTCTCTTCGAGATACTGGCTGGCCCGATCGATATCCCCGACGCTGAAAGCCAGGTGCCGCAGGCCACAGGCTTCCGGCTGGGTTGGCCGGGCGGGCGGGAAAGGAAATGAAAACAGCTCAATGGCGTACTCTCCATTCAGTGCCAGATCGCCTTTCCATGAATCGCGGGCTTCGCGGTAAACCTCACCCATCAGGGTAAAGCCGAGCACATCGCAATAGAATGCTTTGCTGGTTTCGTAATGGCTGGCGATAATAGCAATGTGATGAACCTGCTTAATACCTAACATAATGACTCCTTGATCAATTTCTGCCAGTACTTTACGCAGGCTCGTCAGTGGCAACAATGGCACAATTCTGGATTCACTCTTTCAGTACGCGAACTAGATATTCCCCCGCTTCCGTCAGCGTTGCGCCATGAATATCCGTTTCAAAACCGGGATAATGACGACCTATCGTGCAAAGCATCAGCAGAAAATCGAGCACGGCACGGCTCTCTTCCGTAATCATCTCTCCCGGCATTACCACCGGCACACCTGGCGGATACGGCAGGATCATATTGGCCGAGATCCGCCCAACCAGCTTATCAATCTCCACCGTCTCAACGTTGCCTTTCACCTGCTGCTGGAACATCTGATGTGGCGTCAGCCGCATTTCTGGCAACGTGGCGAAAGCCTGAAGCATCAGCCGGGGCAAATCATGCTGGCGAATCAGCATATGAATACCCTGCGCCAGGGTCTGGATGCGCATATTGCGGTAAAAGTCAGGATCTTCTGCATAGAGATCCGGCAGCATATTTTTCACCCTGAGATTAAGATCATAGGCGCGCTTAAACTCAGTCAGTCCGCGAAGTACGCTCATCGCTTTGGTTTTATCGATGCCGATGCTGAAAAGAAACAGCAGGTTATAGGGCCCGGTTTTTTCAACAACCACGCCGCGCTCATCCAGAAACTTCGCGACCAGCGCGGCGGGGATCCCTTCATCGGCCATCTCGCCCTGCTCGCTCATTCCCGGCGTCAGGATCGTGACTTTGATCGGATCGAGATACATATGATCTGCGTCAGCCTCCATAAAACCGTGCCACGCTTCATCGCCCGGCTGAATTGGCCAGCATTGCGGTTCCCCGACGCCTTCCGGCTGCCAGATATCAAAAAACCAGCCTTCTGATTCTTCACGCAGCCGCTGAACTTCCCGGCGGAAGTGCAGCGCACGTTCGACGGAACGGTTAATCAGCCGACGGCCCGGATTACCCCGCAGCATCGCTGCAGCCGTTTCTATGGAGGCGACAATGGAATAGTTCGGCGAGGTTGTCGTGTGCATCATGTAGGCTTCATTAAAGGTATGCTCGTCATACTCGCCTTTAATATGAATCAGGGAAGCCTGAGAGAATGCCGCCAGGAGTTTATGCGTCGATTGCGTCTCGTAGATGACTTTCCCCGGCGTTCGTTCGCCGCTCATCCCGCTCAGGCCGCTGTAGATCGGATGAAAATTGGTATAGGGCACCCATGCCGAATCGAAATGAATGGAAGGGACGTCCAGCGTCTCCTTAATATACTGCGTGCTGTAGAGCAGACCGTCGTAGGTCGAATTGGTAATCACCGCATGGACTGGCCAGGTGGCGCGGGGGATCTGCGCAATCTTTAGCGCAATACTCTCACGCGTAAATTCCCGCTTAGGGATGCCCCCCAGAATTCCCAGTGCATTGCGCGTCGGTTTCAGCCAGACCGGAATAATGTCGCTCATCATCAGCAGATGCGTCAGTGACTTATGGCAGTTACGATCGATCAGCACCGTACTTCCCGCGGGCGCGGCGTACATGCCAACAATTTTATTTGATGTTGAGGTTCCGTTAGTGACCATATAGCTCTGCTCGGCACCAAAGGTTCTTGCCACATACTCTTCGGCCTCCAGATGGGGACCGGTATGATCGAGCAGGGATCCCAGTTCTGTCACCGAAATAGAGATATCCGCTTTCAGCGTGTTCGCGCCGTAGAAATCATAGAAAAGGCTGCCCACCGGGCTTTTCTGAAACGCCGTACCGGCCATATGGCCCGGCGTACAAAAGGTGTATTTCCCTTCCTTCACATAGTTGAACAGCGCTTTGGTTAATGGCGGCGTAATCGTATCGATATATTCGTCAGTGTACTGCCGGATGCGCTGGGCGATCTCATCCGCCGCACCAAGCCCATATTCGAAGAACCAGATCGCCATCCGCATCTCATTGACGCTCACGTCGAGCGTGGAATGGGTACTGATGAACGCGTAGAGCGGGAGATATTCGTTCAGCTCGTTGATTTCACTGCAGAGATCGAGGCTGTATTCGTCCCAGTCAAAGATTACGCCGCAGATGCGGGGATTGTGCTCGATGAGCTTTAGCAGGTCATTGGCGTCTTTGGGGTAGATCGTTCTGAAACCCAGTACATTCAGCGCGGCATCCAGTTCCCGGATAGGTTCATCTTTATAGAAGGCGTTATGCGGACCCACTATCGCAATAATATTCAATGCTCACCTCTGAGTTAATGCAACGGCAAGGTGTAAGCATAGCGAAGATGAAATAGAGAAGCAGAATAAAAGGGTTACGGTTGGCAACAGCGAACAGGAAGCACAATAAAATTGACGGTTCACTAAGGCTTGTTGGCGGCCTTTGGTTAGCAATAAAGTAGCAAAGGCGGGAGGCTAAGAAAAAGAACATAAAAAAACCACGGCGGCAGTGGCACACCGTGGTTTAGGCGGGCAGAGCTTATCAGGCGTAGCCGTAGTTCATCAGACGCTGATAGCGACGATCCAGCAGTTCATCCTTGCTCAGCACATCCAGATCGGCCAGATCGGCCAGCAGCTGCGCCTTGAGGGATTCGCCGATCGCCAGCGGATTGCGGTGCGCGCCGCCCAGCGGTTCAGGAATGACGGTGTCGATCAGCTTCAGCTCTTTCAGACGTGGGGCAATTATACCCATCGCTTCAGCAGCCAGCGGCGCTTTATCCGCGCTTTTCCACAGAATGGACGCACAGCCTTCCGGTGAAATCACCGAATAGGTGCTGTACTGAAGCATGTTCACTTTATCGCCCACGCCGATGGCCAGCGCGCCGCCGGAACCACCTTCACCGATAACGGTACAGATGACCGGCACCTTAAGCCCGGACATTTCACGCAGGTTACGGGCGATGGCCTCGCTCTGTCCGCGCTCTTCCGCCCCCACGCCCGGATAGGCGCCTGGCGTATCGATAAAGGTGACGATCGGCATATTAAAACGCTCGGCCATCTCCATCAGACGCAGCGCTTTGCGATAGCCTTCCGGTGCTGGCATACCGAAGTTACGACGGATTTTCTCTTTGGTTTCACGCCCTTTCTGATGACCAATAATCATCACCGGACGGCCTTCAAGACGGGCGATGCCGCCCACGATAGCCTTGTCATCCGCGTAAGCGCGATCGCCAGCCAGTTCGTCAAAGTCAGTGAAAACGTTGCGGACATAGTCCAGCGTGTAAGGGCGTAAAGGGTGACGCGCCAGCTGCGCGATCTGCCATGCCCCTAAATCGGCGAAGATTTTCCGCGTCAGCTCAACGCTTTTCTCACGCAGACGCTGCACTTCTTCATCCAGATTAATATCCAGTTTTTCATCCTGACGGCCAACCGACTTCAGCGAATCAATTTTCGCTTCAAGTTCCGCAATTGGCTGTTCGAAATCCAGGTAATTAAGACTCATAATGTTCCTGTTTTAGTCAAACTCCAGTTCCACCTGCTCCGACCCTATCAGCGACCTCAGTTCGTTTAACAAACGATCGCTGGGCGAAACGCGCCAGGCTGCGCCAAAGCGCAGCTTCGCCCGTGCATCCTCTCTCTGATAGTAGAGATGTACCGGAATAGTCCCCGAACGATGGGGTTCCAGGGATTGACGGAGACGGTTCAAAAGCTGGTCATCAATTTGCCTGTCCGTCAGCGAGATAGCAAGCCCGCGTGCATATTTTTCACGGGCTTCATCAATGTCCATCACATCGCGGGCGGTCATTTTAAGCCCTCCGCTGAAGTCATCGAAGCTGACCTGTCCGCTGACGATCAGAATACGGTCTTTTTCCAGCAAATGCTGGAACTTGTCTAGCGCATCTGTAAACAACATCACTTCCAGCCGGCCTGAACGGTCGTCAAGTGTACAGATGCCAATCCGGTTACCACGTTTTGTTACCATCACGCGGGCCGCCACCACCAGACCGACAGCCATCGTCATTTTGCCTCGTTCGGTCGGGTGCATGTCTTTCAGGCGTACTCCCCCCACGTAGCGCTCGATCTCTTTCAGATACTGATTGATCGGGTGCCCGGTGAGGTAAAGGCCCAGTGTCTCTCTTTCGCCATCAAGTCTGACCTGTTCCGGCCACGGCGTCACGTCCGCATAGGACTGTTCGATCTGCTCCGGTTCATCGGCCAGTACGCCAAACATATCCGCCTGGCCGATAGCTTCCGCCTTCGCATGCTGATCGGCGGCCTTCAGCGCATCGCCCAGCGCGCTCATCAGCGCCGCGCGATGGGGCCCCAGGCGATCGAAGGCGCCGGACATAATCAGCTTTTCCAGCACGCGTCGGTTAAGCTTTTTGGTATCAGTGCGGGCGCAAAGATCGAACAGTTCCCGGAAGTAACCATCTTTATTACGCGCCTCCAGTATGGCTTCGATCGGGCCTTCACCCACGCCTTTGATCGCCCCGATACCGTAAACGATCTCACCGTCGTCATTAACGTGGAACTGGTAGAGGCCGGAGTTGATATCCGGCGGCAATACCTTGAGTCCCATACGCCAGCACTCATCGACCAGGCCAACCACCTTTTCGGTGTTATCCATATCAGCCGTCATGACCGCTGCCATAAATTCTGCGGGATAGTGCGCCTTCAGCCACAGCGTCTGGTAAGAGACCAGCGCATAAGCGGCAGAGTGCGATTTATTGAAGCCATAACCTGCGAACTTTTCCACCAGATCGAAGATCTTAACCGCCAGTTCACCATCAATGCCGCGTGATTTTGCGCCATCCTCAAAGCCGCCGCGCTGCTTGGCCATTTCGACCGGGTTCTTTTTCCCCATTGCGCGTCGCAGCATGTCGGCACCGCCAAGGCTGTAGCCCGCCAGCACCTGAGCGATCTGCATTACCTGTTCCTGATACAGGATAATGCCATAGGTCGGCTCCAGCACCGGCTTCAGTGACTCATGCTGCCACTGAATATCGGGGTAGGAGATCGCTTCACGACCGTGCTTACGGTCAATAAAGTTATCCACCATGCCTGACTGTAGCGGTCCCGGACGGAACAGCGCCACCAGGGCGATCATATCTTCAAAGCAGTCGGGCTTCAGGCGCTTAATCAGATCCTTCATGCCGCGTGATTCAAGCTGGAATACCGCCGTGGTTTCCGAGCGTTGCAGCATATCGAAACTTTTTTTATCTTCAAGCGGAATCGCGGCAATATCGATTGGCGGCTCGCCCTGCTTTGCCCGGCGGGCGTTGATCATCTTCAGCGCCCAGTCGATGATGGTCAGCGTGCGCAGGCCGAGGAAGTCAAACTTCACCAGCCCGGCATATTCCACATCGTTTTTATCAAACTGGGTAACCGGGTGATTACCGTTTTCATCGCAGTAAAGCGGGGCGAAGTCGGTGATCTGTGTGGGCGCTATCACCACGCCACCGGCGTGTTTACCGGCGTTTCGCGTCACCCCTTCCAGTTTGCGCGCCATGTCGATCAGCGCCTTTACTTCCTCATCCGCCTCATAAATCTCAGGCAGCTGCGGTTCAGCGGCAAACGCTTTTTCCAGCGTCATCCCGGGATCGGGCGGCACCAGCTTGGAGATGCGGTCAACAAAACCGTAAGGATGACCCAGTACGCGCCCCACGTCGCGGATAACCGCTTTTGCCGCCATCGTACCGAAAGTGATGATCTGTGATACCGCCTTGCGGCCATACATTTCAGCGACGTGCTCAATCACCAGGTCACGCTTTTCCATGCAGAAGTCGACGTCAAAATCGGGCATGGAGACACGTTCCGGGTTAAGGAAACGTTCGAACAGCAGATCGAATTCAAGCGGATCAAGATCGGTAATTTTCAGTGCATAGGCGACCAGTGAGCCCGCGCCAGAGCCGCGCCCCGGCCCGACCGGCACATCGTTATCTTTCGACCACTGGATGAACTCCATCACGATCAGGAAGTAGCCTGGAAACCCCATCTGATTGATAACGTTCAGCTCGATCTCGAGACGCTCATCATATTCAGGCCGTTTCTGGGCACGCACTTCCGGGTCGGGAAACAGGAATTCCAGACGCTCTTCCAGCCCCTCTTTTGACTTCATAACCAGGAAATCTTCCGTGGTCATATTGCCCGTCGGGAACTGGGGAAGAAAATATTCACCGAGGCGAATGGTGACGTTACAGCGTTTAGCGATTTCCACGCTGTTTGCCAGCGCTTCAGGGATGTCTGAGAAAAGCTCACACATTTCATCGCTGGTGCGCAGATATTGCTGAGCGCTGTAGTTGCGGGGTCGTTTGGGATCGTCCAGGGTAAAGCCGTCGTGGATCGCTACGCGGATTTCATGCGCGTCAAAATCGTCTTCCTTAAGAAAACAGACCTCATTGGTGGCGACGACGGGGATACCTTCACGGGTAGCGAGTGCGACTGCTGCATGCACCCAGGTTTCTTCATCAGGGCGACCGGTGCGGATCAGCTCAAGGTAATAGCGGTCAGAAAAATGGGTCTGATAAAAAGAGAGGCACTCCGTCACCATCGCATCATTGCCGCGCAGCAGCATCTGTCCGACGTCGCCACGGCGTCCGCCTGAAAGCAGAATCAATCCTTCATTGAGTTCAATAAGCCAGTCACGATCGATCACCGGTCCGGCGGCACCATAACCACGCTGGTAGGCGCGGGATATCAGCAGGGTCAGATTCTGATAGCCGTCATTGGTTGCGGCGAGGATCGTCAGTTGCGAAAGCTCCTCGCCCATCGCTTCGCTGGCGACGTTGACGTCGGCCCCGATGATCGGCTTCATTCCCTGTGCGTGTGCCGTACCGTAAAACTTTACCAGCCCGCAAAGGTTGGTGAAGTCAGTAATGGCGATCGCGGGCATACCGAGTTCCGCCGCTCGCTTCACCAACGGGCCCGTTTTGGCTAGCCCATCGATCATGGAGTAGTCGCTGTGAACGCGGAGATGAATAAAACGAGGTTCGGCCATAATGGATCCTGCTAAAGGCTGAAGAGAAATTAAACGGCGATGCGGGCGGCCGTGGCCACCTCAGCATCCAGCAGCGCATTGCGCACCGGCGCAAAGCTGCGGCGGTGATGCGGCGTGGCGCCAAACAGGCTCAGTTTTTCAAGATGTAGCGCGGTCGGGTAGCCTTTATGCTGAGCAAATCCGTAATCCGGAAACAGCAGATCCAGCGCCGCCATTTCACGATCGCGCGTCACTTTAGCCACAATCGACGCGGCGCTGATTTCAGCCACCAGACTGTCGCCTTTGACCACCGCCTGCGCGGGCACAGGCAGCGCAGGGCAGCGATTGCCATCGATTAATACAAAATCTGGCGCGATATGTAAACCCGCTACGGCGCGCTGCATCGCCAGCATGGTGGCGTGCAAAATATTAAGCTGGTCAATTTCTTCCGGCTCTGCCCGACCCAGGCTCCAGCTTAACGCCTTTTCGCAGATTTCATCATAAAGCGCCAGGCGACGCTTTTCCGACAGCTTCTTGGAATCCGCCAGTCCGGCAACAGGCTTAGCCGGATCGAGGATCACGGCGGCAGTCACCACGGCGCCAACCAGCGGGCCACGGCCAACTTCATCCACACCGGCGATGCGGGAGGCTGAAGGATAGATAAATTCACTCATGAACACAGCTCCAGTACGGCCGCAGCAGCCTGCTCGTCGGCGTTCCAGCGGATCTGATGGTGCAGTTCCGCAAAGGTGGCCAGCAGACGCTGACGCGGCTCCCCGTCGGCCAGCAGCGGTTCAAGTGCCGCAGCCAGTAAGTCGGGGCGACACTCTTCCTGAAGCAGCTCTTTCACCAGCTCGCGGCCCGCCAGCAAGTTAGGCAGGGAAACGTAATCGGTTTTAACCAGCCGTTTCGCCAGCCAGAAAGTGAAAGGCTTCATCCGGTAACCCACCACCATCGGGCATTTAGCCAGCATGCACTCCAGCGCCGCGGTGCCGGAGGCCAGCAGCGCAGCGTCGCTCGCAACCATAGCGGCACGCCCTTTTCCGTCGAGCAAATGCATTGGCAGATCGGGAGCCACTTCGGCTTTGATTTTTTCAAACTGTTCGCGACGGCGCGGGTTCACCAGCGGCACCACAATTTCCAGATCGGGCCATTTCTGGCGCAGCAGCGCGGCCGTTCGCAGAAAGTCGCCGCTGAGCATCTCTACTTCAGCGCTGCGGCTACCAGGCAGCAGCGCCAGGCAAGGCGTGCCCTCAGCAATACCCAGCTCGCGCCTGGCGGCCAGCTTATCAGGTTCGATCGGCATCGCATCAGCCATTGTATGGCCAATAAAACGGCAGGGAACCTTGTAGCGATCGTAGAACGCCTTTTCAAAAGGGAGAAATGCCAGCACCAAATCGGTCGAACGACCAATTTTGAAAACGCGTTTCTGACGCCATGCCCAGACGGAAGGACTGACGTAATGTATCGTACGGATACCGCGCTGCTTGAGGCGCCCTTCAAGGGTGATATTGAAGTCTGGCGCATCGATACCGACAAAAACATCGGGCCGCAGCTCGGTGAAACGATGGGTCAAATCGCGCCGGATAGAGAGCAACCTTGGCAGCCGTTCCAGCACCTCCACGATGCCCATGACCGCCAGCTCTTCCATCTCATACCAGGCTTCACAACCTTCGGCCTGCATCAGCGGTCCCGCTACGCCAACAAAACGCGCATTCGGGTGTTTTTCTTTCAGGGCACGGATCAGACCCGCACCAAGAATATCGCCGGAGGTTTCTCCGGCGACAAGGGCAATGGTTAAAGACCGCATAGGTTAACGGATCAGGCCACGCGTAGAGCGGGCGAAGAAATCATAAAAGGGCTGCACTTCAGGATGCTTGCGTGCGATCTCTTCAATTTCAGGCTTCGCTTCTTCCAGCGTTTTACCACTGCGGTAAAGAATTTTATAAGCGTTGCGGATTGCATGCAGCGCTTCTTTACTGAAGCCGCGACGACCCAGCCCCACCAGGTTGATACCGAATGGCGTGGCGTGGTTGCCCTGGGCAATCACGAAAGGTGGCACATCCTGAGCAACGCCGGAGCAACCGCCCACCATCACATGTGCACCAATAATGCAGAACTGATGAACCGCGGTCATCCCGCCGATAATGGCAAAGTCATCAACCGTAACATGGCCACCCAGCGTGGCATTATTGGCCAGAATACAGCGGTCGCCAATCACGCAGTCGTGAGCAATGTGAGCATTCACCATCAGCAGGTTATCGCTGCCCACTTTCGTGAGACCTTCAGCCTGCGCCGTGCCCCGATGGATCGTCACGCTTTCACGGATGCTGTTACGATCGCCAACCTCAACGCGGGTGGGTTCACCTGCGTATTTGAGATCCTGGTTCGCTTCACCAATAGTGGCAAACTGATAAATCGTATTGTCTTTACCAATACGAGTGTGTCCGTTTACCACCACATGAGACTTCAGTACGGTGCCTTCGCCGATCTCAACGTTCGCGCCGATAAAGCAGAAAGGGCCAATATGCACGCGAGCGCCGATGACGGCGCCCTCTTCAATGACGGAACTCGGATGGATAACAGCGGTATCATCAATCACAAATCATGCCTCCCGGCTGCGGGCACACATCATCGTTGCTTCGCAGACAATTTTACCGTCAACGGTCGCCACGCCCTTAAAGCGCGTCAGACCACGGCGGGTTTTCTCGAAGGTGACTTCCATGATCATCTGGTCGCCTGGCACCACCGGGCGCTTGAAGCGCGCTTCGTCGATACCGGCGAAATAGTACAGTTCGCCTGGCTCAAGTTTCCCTACGCTTTTAAACGCCAGAATACCGGTCGCCTGCGCCATGGCTTCCAGAATCAGTACGCCTGGAAAAATCGGTTTACCAGGGAAGTGGCCCTGGAAAAACGGTTCGTTAACCGATACGTTCTTCACCGCACGCAGAAATTTATGTTCTTCAAATTCCAGCACGCGATCGACCAGCAGAAACGGATAGCGGTGCGGCAGCAGTTCAATAATCTCTTCAATCTTCAGAGTATGAGTTTCAGTAGTCAAAATACTCTTCCTGTCCTAAAAATTTCTGATGGCATCAATAACACGGCCTGCAAAGATCGTCAGATCGTCCGCAGGCCGCAAATTAGTCCCGTACGCAAAGCTTTCGATGCTTGGCATTATATTTCTATCTGCCCTGCCTGTTACTACAACAGATGCACAATGAAAACGTTGCCGGAGCGGTAAAACTCCTAATGAACGTCTCACTGCCGCGTCGTTACGGCGATGACAGATACTGAAAGCGTGTAACAGGCTGCTCTGGCGTTTAGTCCTTATCGACCTTACGCTCGATGGCTTTTAAGCGTTTGCTTAATTCATCGATGTTCATGACCAGAGCGGCGGTTTTGCGCCAGGTTTTATTGGGTTGTAGCGGAATGCCGGAAGAGTATACCCCAGGTTCGGTGATAGGTCGCATCACCATTCCCATTCCGGTTACCGTAACTTTGTCACAAATTTCCATGTGACCATTAATCACGCTAGCACCGCCTATCATACAATAGCGGCCAATTTTCAGGCTGCCGGCCATGATGACGCCACCCGCTACCGCGGTGTTGTCGCCAATCACAACGTTATGCGCAATCTGACACTGGTTGTCTATGATAACACCATTCCCGATCTGAGTGTTATCCAACGCGCCACGATCGATAGTGGTACAGGCACCAATCTCGACGCGATCACCGATGATAACCGTGCCAAGCTGAGGGATTTTCACCCAGTTGCCGCGATCGTTGGCATAGCCAAAGCCATCAGCGCCAATCACCGTACCTGACTGGATCAGGCAGCGTTCACCAATCTGAACTTCGTGATAAACCGAAACGTTAGCCCACAAGCGGCTACCGGCACCGATACGGGCACGCTTGCCGACAAAGCAGCCCGCGCCAATCACCACGTTATCACCCAGCTCAACCTCCGATTCGATGACAGCATTCGCACCGACAGAGACATTATTGCCAAGTTTTGCACTGGGATCGATCACCGCGCTGGCCGCGATATTCTGCGCTGGCTGTGGCGTGCTATCCAGGATCTGCGCCATGCGGGCATAGGTCAGATAGGGATCTTTCACCACCAGAGCTGCGCCGTTGAAATAGTCCAGATCCGCTTCCGTCAACACCACGGCAGAAGCCTGGCAGGCTGCGAGCTGTTCACGATAGCGACTGTTAGAGAGAAAAGTGATTTGACCGGATTGGGCGGATTGCATAGAAGCAATGCCGGAGATGACGAGTTCGCCATCTCCGTGCAAATCTGCATCCAACTGCTGGGCTAAATCAGCCAGTCGAATAGAAGACATCGATTATTTAACCTGTTTCAGAACATCAGAAGTGATGTCTTTGGATTTACCTGCGTAGGCCACAGCGTTAGCATCGATGACCACATCATAGCCTTCGTCATCAGCCACTTTTTTAACGGCATCCTGGATACGGCTCAGGATTTTGTTACGTTCTTCAGCCTGGCGACGGCGGTTATCCTGCTCAAAAGCCTGCGCTTTAGTCGAAAAGGTTTCACGCTGCGCCATCACGTCTTTTTCCATGCGGCTGCGTTCGCTGGCCTTCATGGTTGAGCCGTCACGCTGTAAACGCTGCATCTTGCTCTGCAGATCGCGCTCCATTTTCTGCAACTCAGTTGCACGGCCTTTAAATTCATTCTCAAGCTGTTTCGCAACCGTTGCTCGCGCAGGTAACTGTTGGAAAATGCTGGAAACGTTCACCACTGCAATCTTGTCAGCAGCCTGAGCACCGGCGGAAACCGCCAGAGCGATAGAAAGGCCTGCGGCACACAACAACTTTTTCACTATAAACTCCTTACCTTCAACGTTTGTGTCTTCGACACAGGTGTTGCGCGTTAAGGCAATCCCGCAGGATTGCCAGTCAACGGCGCGATACTCACTTACATGACTTCCCTGTTAACCGCGTTACCAGGTTTTACCAATATTAAACTGGAACTGTTCGGCCTTATCTCCATCATACTTTTTGAACGGCTGGGCGTAAGAGAACACCAGCGGGCCAAGTGGCGACATCCACTGCAGCGCGAGACCCGCTGACATACGGATATTACCCGGTTCGCTGTAGTCAGGAATACCCGCTGCGCGTGTTTCCGTAGTGTTTTCCCAGTTGGTGTCCCAGGTAGTACCTGCGTCCACGAACAGAGAGGTCCGTACCGAATTCGCGTACTTCTCGCTCAGGAACGGCGTTGGCGTAATCAGTTCTGCACTGGCCGTGGCCATCGCGTTACCGCCAACCGCATCGTTCGAACTACACAGCAGCGCTGTACCTGAACAGTTGTTCGAATTGTTGTTGTAGTAAGCCGCTTTCGGACCGATGGTATTCGAGCGGAAACCGCGTACGGTGCTTGAGCCACCCGCATAGAAGTTTTCATAGAACGGCAGTTCTTTGCCATCCAGACCATCACCGTAGCCAACACGTCCGCGTCCTAACAGAACCCAGGTACGGTCCTCGTTCAACGGCAGATACTGTTGGGTATCCAGCGTCGCTTTATAGAAGGCGTTATCCGAGCCTGGAATAGTGACTTTACCGTTCAGGTTGGTACGGTTACCCGAGGTCGGGAAGAAGCCCCGGTCGAGATTATTGTACGTCCAGCCGTAGTTGAAGGTGAAGTCATCGGCGGAATAGGTTTCCCTGCCGGAGCGATCGGGATTCTGGCCCACGGATTCGAGGTAGCGGTACATCGCCACCTGCGGCTGCATGTTGGAGAGGTCGTTATGCACATACCCCAGCCCCACGCGCAGCGTATTGTTTTCGTTGATCGGGAAGCCGAGCGTACCGTCTAAGCCGTAGCTCTTGTTGGTATAGTCTGACAGGTCTGCATCGTCAGCTTTAAAGTCGTTATAGAATACGCGTCCACCCAGGCTGACGCCATCCACCGTGAAGTAAGGATCGGTCAGAGAGAATTCAGCATAGGTCTGGTAGTCGTTTTTGGTACCGCTGATGCCAACGGTATTCCCGGTACCCAGCCAGTTTTCCTGCGTCACGCCAACCTGGAAGCTTACGCCACTTTCCGTGCCGTAACCGATGCCGAAGTTAAAGGTACCGGTGTTGCGCTCTTTAACCTTGTAAACCACGTCAACCTGATCGGGCGAGCCGGACACGCGCTGCGTCTCGGTATCCACCGTCTCAAAGTAGCCGGTACGGTTAAGGCGCTCTTTGCCCTGCTCAACCAGGTCGCTGCCCAGCCATGCGCCTTCCATCTGACGCATTTCACGGCGCAGAACAGCATCTTTCGAGGTGTCGTTACCTTCAAAGCGGACTTTACGTACGTAATAGCGGTTGCCGGCATCAACGTTAACGCGCAGCTTCACGGTTTTATCCGCGTCGTTGATTTCTGGCTGCGTCACCACGCGTGGGTAAGCATAGCCATAGCGACCCAGCATCTTTTTAATATCATCTTCCATGCGGGTAACTTTGGCGCCGTTATAGAGCTCGCCCGGCTTGATTTTGGTCAGCGCTTCAACTTCAGCAGAGTGCCCCGCCATGCTGCCGTTCACCACCACGCCGGAAAGCTTATATTGATCGCCTTCGTTGATGTTGATGGTGATGTAAATGCCTTTTTTATCCGGCGTCAGGCTGACCTGCGTGGAGTCGATATTGAAACGGGCATAGCCACGGTCGAGATAGAAGCTGCGCAGGGTTTCCAGATCGCCCGCCAGTTTCTGTTTCTGATATTTGCGATCGCCAACGACGTTCCACCATGGCACTTCATCACGCAGCTGGAAGCGGGAAATCAGCTCTTCTGAACTGAAATCTTTATTTCCCACCACGTTAATCTGTTGGATTTTGGCAGACACACCTTCGGTGAACACCAGCTTCAGGTCAACGCGGTTACGCGGCAGTGGCGTGACCACAGCTTTCACACTCGCGCTGTATTTACCGACGCTGTAGTAAAAGTCTTCCAGACCTTTTTCAATGGATGAGATGGTCGTGCGGTCAAGGGCCTCACCTACGCGTACGCTGGAAGCTTCAAGGTTCTGCTTCAGCATATCGTCTTTCACCGCTTTGTTACCCGAGAAGGTAATGCTGGCGATGGTAGGGCGTTCCTTTACCTGCACGATAAGCGTGGTGCCATCGCGCAGTACCTGCACATCCTCGAAGTTCCCTGTCGCAAAGAGGGCGCGGATCGTATTACCGATATCCTCATCGGAGATGGTATCTCCAACGCGAACCGGCATGCTGAGCAAGGCCGCCCCGACGGCGACTCGCTGTAGGCCTTCGAAATGAATATCCTTCACTACGAAGCCGTCTGCCGCGTATACGGTAGCGCTGCTAAACAGCAGCGACGCTATGAGCAACTTTTTCATCGCCATCGTTGTTATGCATTCTTCCTAACTGGTTCTCAGTGGTACAGGAGAAAGGAGTGCTGCGGCGATCGTGCCGGGTTGAAACCCTGTCCGGTTGAGCAGGCTTACCGTGGTAAGCTGCACTTCCTGATAAGGTTTCGCGCTGACTGGCCTTAGCCCGCTTCTTTCTTGTTCCTACAACCGCGAGAAATCATTGAATAGTGCAAGCCCCATTAACAGCACCAGCAAAACCGAGCCAATGCGATAACTGAAGTCCTGAACTCGCTCAGACACCGGCCCACCTTTGATCTTTTCGATCGCCAGAAACAGCAAATGTCCACCATCTAATACCGGCAGTGGAAACAGGTTGATAATACCGAGATTCACGCTGATTAACGCAAGAAACATCAGGTAGTAAATCAACCCATACTCCGCCGACATCCCAGCCCCCTGGGCGATTGAAATCGGCCCGCTGAGATTGTTCAACTTTACTTCGCCAACAATCAGTTTGCCCAGCATGGTTACCGTCAGCTTCATCAGCTGCCAGGTCTTGGCGGTGGCCTCGCCGACTGCGGCAAACGGCCCATACTGACGCACCGTTTTATATTCATCCGGCAGAGGCACAATGCGCGGGATTACCCCGGCAAACCCTTCTGCTTTATTGCCCGGCTTCACATCAGGCGTCAGCGTCAGCTCAACGGTTTTTGCCTGACGTAACACTTCGACGTTGATCGCGGTGCCGGGATTATCCCGTACCAGCGCGGCAAATTGCTGCCAGCGTTCGAGTGGCTGACCATCGACTTTAACGATCCTGTCGCCCGCTTGCAAACCTGCTTTTTCTGCTGCGGATTTCGCCTGCACTTCTTCCAGCACGGTTTCAACCCGTGGGCCACGAGGCTGGATACCCAGCGAGGTGACCGGATCCTGCCGGTCCGGTTCGAAGTGCCAGTTACGCAGATCGACCCGTTTTTCCGTGACCAGAGAAGTGCCAAAAGGCGCTACGCTGAGGCGGGTTTCCGGATCGCCAATTTTCGCCACCAACGCCATGCGCACAGCATCCCAGTCAGGCGTTTCGATACCATCAACGGCTTTAAGTTCCATACCCGGCGAAATTTGCGCCGTTGCCGCCGGCGATCCGCTTACTATTTCACCAATAACGGGCCTGACGCCCGGTACGCCGATAATGAACACCAGCCACCAGGCGAAAATAGCAAACAGGAAATTGGCGAGAGGACCCGCGCCGATTATTGCGGCGCGTTGCATGACGGTTTTATTATTGAATGACTGATGACGAAGCTCAGGAGGGACAGTGTCAACACGCTCATCAAGCATCTTCACGTAGCCGCCGAGAGGAATCAGCGCGATAACATATTCCGTTCCCTGGCGATCGGTGCGACGCCAGAGCGCCTTGCCAAAACCGATCGAAAAACGTTCAACCTTAACACCACAGCGACGGGCCACCCAGAAGTGGCCAAACTCATGTACCGTGATTAACACGCCCAGCGCAATGATAAAAGCGCCCAGGCTCCAGAGAATGCTCAGCATAAGGTCCCTTATATCGTCCCAAAGACCAACAGAAGCAGGCAGGCAAACACCGGAACCGCAGCCGTCAGGCTGTCAATACGATCGAGAATGCCGCCATGGCCAGGGATCAGATTTCCACTATCTTTAATGCCGGCTTCACGCTTGAACATACTTTCAGTCAGATCGCCAAGCACCGAGGCCAGCGCGGCCACAACAGAACAGACCAACAGCGTCAGTACCGGGATACTCAGCGGCGCCCAGAGGCCAAACAGCCAGGCGATCACCGCGGAAGTCAGCAAACCACCAAAAAAGCCTTCCCAGGTTTTTCCCGGTGAAACCTTCGGTGCCAGTTTATGCTTGCCGAAAAGCCGGCCAAACATATAAGCGCCAGAGTCCGCTCCCCAGACGAGCAGCATCACATAGAGAAGCCACCAGGCGCCTGCGAAATGATCGGATTCGTAGTGATACTGGCGCAGCGTCAGCATGCCCCAGAAAAACGGAATAATGGTCAGCGCGCCACAGAGCAAGCGGAGCGGA
The DNA here is from genome assembly GCF_000599885.1 of Pantoea sp. IMH. Lineage (GTDB taxonomy): Bacteria > Pseudomonadota > Gammaproteobacteria > Enterobacterales > Enterobacteriaceae > Erwinia. Next base: position 945,232 of record NZ_JFGT01000002.1, read on the forward strand.
CGGGAATGTCGCCACAGCGAAGCGGAAGCAGGATAGAAGAGCACCAGCAGCAGCGCGACCAGCCACCATGCCAGCGCGGCCCAAAGCGTTCCAGCAATTTGCGGAAGATGGAGCGCATGCTGGTAAGCAGGCAGCGTGAACATCATGAAGACAAGCAGCAGCCCACAAAGCACGGCCAGCCAGATACGCTGTGACCGTGAAGCGAGGCCAGCAAACTGGCCCCACTCCCAGGCGGCCAGCATGCAGACGGCCAGGATAACAATGGCGAATCCTGGCGGCGGCAGCAGGAAAAGCGCTGCAATCACAATCGGGATAAGTATAAACGCGGTAATCAGGCGTGACTTCAGCAAAGATTACCCCCTGTGCGGTCAGGTACCGCCGGGTGCTGCGCCGCCAAAACGGCGTTCTCGTTGTGCAAATGCATTCAGTGCACCTTCAAAAACTTGTTCATCAAAATCAGGCCAGAGAACATCGGTAAAAAAGAACTCCGCATAGGCGACCTGCCACAGCAAAAAGTTACTGATTCGATGCTCTCCTCCCGTCCTTATTACCAAATCCACCGGCGCCAGCTCATGGAGGCAAAGGTGAGTGCAGAGGGTATCTTCCTCAATCTGATCCGGACGAATCAACCCTTCCTGCACCTGCTCAGCGATTTTTCTGACACCCTGAATAATATCCCAACGTCCGCCATAATTCGCGGCAATGTTAAGCGTGAGGCCATTATTTTGTTGAGTCAGTTCCTCGGCACGACGAATTCGTTCCTGCAGGCGCGAATTAAAGCGACTGGTGTCACCAATTATCCGCAGGCGAACATTGTGTTTGTGCAGACTTTTCACTTCGCTGTCGAGCGCCCAGACAAAGAGCTCCATCAGCGCCATCACTTCCTGAGGCGGGCGGTTCCAGTTTTCGCTGCTGAAGGCGTAAAGGGTCAGCGCGTCCAGCTTATTGCTGACGGCAAAACTGACTGCACGGCGGACAGATTTCACGCCGGCTTTGTGGCCCGAAATGCGCAGTTTCCCCTGGTTCTTAGCCCAGCGGCCATTGCCATCCATAATGATGGCCACGTGACGGGGGTTTTCCCCTTGCAGGTCATCGGTATTGTTTTGATTTTCGGACGACATAACGCGTAATAATTTCCTTTGCTCAGAAATAAACAAGTTTCTGAAATATCTCACCCGCCCGACGCAAAAAAGCCGTGTTTCACACGGCCTGCATTACCGCTTCATCGCATCTGAAATCTTAATGAGCGGCCGGAGACTATATCATCTCCTCCCCCACCTCACAAATCGCGACCGCGAATTCACGGAATTAGCGGACACTGCTGAAACGCGCTAAACAGGCGGCCGCAACAGCGCGCGCCTGACGGTCGATCTCCAGCACAGCTTCAACGCTGGTCGGTTCTGCGCAGGAGAGCGTTTCCAGCACGGTCATATTGACCGCCGCAATATCGGTAAAGCGAATTTGCGCATCCAGAAATGCCGCAACGGCGATTTCATTAGCGGCGTTCAGCGCGGTGGTGGCTGACTGCCCTGCTTTACAGGCGTCAATGGCCAGTTTCAGGCAGGGGTAGCGCGCGTAATCCGGCTCAGCAAAGGTCATCGCCCCCATGCGGGCGAAATCCAGCGGCGTGGCGCCTGACTGTACCCGGTCAGGCCACGCCATCACATGAGCAATCGGCGTACGCATATCCGGTGACCCCAGCTGGGCCAGTACGCTGCCATCACGATAACGCACCATCGAATGGATAACCGACTGCGGATGCAGGATCACTTCCATTTGGGCATCGGTCGCGTTAAACAGCCAGCGGGCTTCGATATATTCTAAACCTTTGTTCATCATGGTGGCCGAATCAACGGAGATCTTTCGCCCCATTGACCAGTTTGGATGCGCGCAAGCCTGATCCGGCGTCATATACGCCAGGTCAGCAAGCGGCGTTTCCCGAAACGGACCACCTGACCCCGTGAGAATAATGCTGTCAATGCCATTATCTTCCAGAGAAGCGTACCCTAACTGTTGCTGGAGGGAAGAAGGCAAACTCTGAAAAATGGCGTTATGCTCGCTGTCCACGGGCAATAGCTGGGCTTTTGAGGCGCTGACCGCCTCCAGAAAAAGTTGGCCGCAGGTGACCAGAGACTCTTTATTAGCGAGAAGCACCTGTTTCCCGGCCCGAATTGCGGCCAGGGTAGGCATTAATCCTGCCGCACCGACGATCGCCGCCATAACCTGATCGACCTCAGCCAGTGAGGCGAGGTCGCAGGCAGCCTGTTCACCGCTCAACACTTCGGTTGCCACGTTCATATTTTTCAGACGAATTCTCAGCGCACTGGCCGACTGCTCGTCTGACATAGCCGCCCACTCAGGACGGAAAGTCAGACACTGTTCCGCCATTCGCTCAACGTTGCGTCCGGCGACCAGCGCCTTAACGGCAAACAGATGAGGGTTAGCGCGTACAACCGCCAGCGTACTGGTGCCGATAGAGCCGGTTGAACCGAGGATCGTCAATTGCTTCATGCGTGTGCTCTGTAGAGTGAACTGAGAAACGGGCCTGCTTGCCGGATTCATCAGAGAGGAAAGTAAATGCAAAACGCCGTAAGACTGACCACTCAAGTGAACGGTAATCTGTACGGCGTTTCATTGAAGGGCAGTGAACTCAGAAGTCCATCAGCTCCGCTTCTTTTTCTGCCAGCGCGACATCCACTTTTTTGATGAACACGTCGGTCATTTTCTGAATATCTTCCTGTGAACGACGCTCTTCGTCTTCACTGATCTCTTTGTCTTTCAGCAGCGCTTTGACCTTGTCGTTGGCATCACGACGGACGTTACGTACGGAAACACGTCCCTGCTCTGCTTCACCACGCACCACTTTGATCAGATCTTTACGGCGCTCTTCCGTCAGGGCAGGAAGAGGAACGCGAATATCGCTACCCGCTGAGCTTGGGTTGAGACCCAGGTCGGAAGACATGATCGCTTTTTCCACCGCAGCGCTGATGGAGCGGTCAAACACGTTGATTTTCAGCGTACGCGAATCTTCTACCGTCACGCTGGCCAGCTGACGCAGCGGCGTCGCAGAACCGTAATACTCAACCATGATCCCGTCAAGAATGCTCGGCGAAGCGCGACCGGTACGGATTTTGCTGATGTGGTTTTTGAATGCTTCCACGCATTTTTCCATGCGCGTTTCAGCATCTTTTCTGATTTCGTTAATCACGTTGGAACCCTTGGATTCTGATTGAAATAGCCAGCCCTGTGCAGCAGGGCCGGTTTCAAATAATCGTCGTTGTTTCTGAGTGTAGCGCGTTAATGCGCTGCGAAGGCAGAATATACTCTATTTTACGCCGCAACAGATATTATTGCGTAATCAGAGTGCCTTCTTTTTCGCCCATTACCACGCGGCGCAACGCGCCTGGCTTATTCATATTAAACACGCGGATAGGCAGTTTATGGTCACGGGCCAGCGTGAACGCGGCAAGATCCATCACCTTCAGCTCTTTATCCAGCACGTCTGTGTAGCTGATCTGATCGTAAAGCGTGGCGTCGGGATTTTTCACTGGATCCGCTGAGTAGACGCCGTCAACCTTGGTGGCTTTCAGCACCACATCCGCTTCAATTTCGATCCCGCGCAGGCAGGCAGCTGAATCGGTCGTAAAGAACGGGTTACCGGTACCGGCAGAGAAAATCACCACGCGGTTATTACGCAGCAGGCTGATCGCCTCTGCCCAGCTGTAGTTGTCACAGACACCGTTAAGCGGGATCGCAGACATCAGGCGGGCGTTCACATAGGCACGGTGCAGCGCATCGCGCATCGCCAGACCGTTCATCACGGTCGCCAGCATGCCCATATGGTCGCCAACGACGCGATTCATGCCAGCCTGCGCCAGACCGGCACCACGGAACAGATTACCACCACCGATAACCACCCCCACCTGAATGCCCAGCTCTACCAGCTCCTTGATCTCCTGTGCCATACGATCCAGCACGCTTGCATCGATACCGAAGCCTTCGGCACCTTGCAGAGCTTCGCCGCTCAGTTTCAGCAGGATACGTTGATAAACAGGTTTTGCATTGGTCGCCATGGTGTTTTTTCCTGGATGGTTGATACGATATGAGGAGTTAAATCTGATCTATCATCCTCTTAGCGTCAGTAAAATGCTATTGGGATGAGACTGAAAATCGCGGGCGCAAAGCGCAGACAAAAAAGAACCGCCGATTGGCGGTTCTTATCAAGCATTAAGACTGCTTGGACATCGCCGCCACTTCGGCTGCGAAATCGGTGGTCGCTTTCTCGATGCCTTCACCCACTTCGAAGCGGATGAAGTTAGTCACGTCTGCATTTTTCTCTTTCAGCAGCTGACCAACGGTTTTGCTTGGGTCGATGACGAAAGGCTGACCGGTCAGAGAAACTTCGCCGGTGAATTTCTTCATGCGGCCTTCAACCATTTTCTCAGCGATCTCTTTCGGCTTGCCGGACTGCATCGCGATGTCCAGCTGAACCTGGTACTCTTTCTCTACCACGTCGGCAGAAACATCTTCAGGCTTAACGAATTCTGGCTTGCTTGCTGCGACGTGCATCGCCAGCTGCTTAACCAGCTCTTCGTCAGCGCTTTTAGCGGCAATCAGCACGCCGATACGCGCGCCGTGCAGGTAGCTGCCCAGCACGTCGCCTTCCAGAATGGCGATGCGACGGATGTTGATGTTCTCACCAATTTTGGCAACCAGCGCAACGCGCTCATCTTCGAACTGTGCTTTCAGCACTTCAACGTCGGAGATTTTGCCGGTAACGGCCGCTTCCAGTACTTTGTCAGCGAAGGCCTGGAAACCGCTGTCTTTAGCAACGAAGTCAGTCTGGCAGTTGACTTCCAGAATCACACCGTAGTTGCCGTCGATTTTGGTTTTGATCACGCCGTCAGCAGCTACGTTACCTGCTTTTTTGGCCGCTTTGATCGCGCCAGATTTACGCATGTTCTCGATTGCCAGCTCGATGTCGCCGTTGGCTTCGGTCAGCGCTTTTTTACAATCCATCATGCCAGCGCCAGTGCGCTCGCGCAGTTCTTTTACCAGAGCAGCAGTAATATCAGCCATTCTCTAATCCTCGGTTAGCTCAGCACGGCGGCAGGTCGCATTAACACGCCCCCTCACCTGTGCCTGTTCTCGGGAGAAACATTCTGCCCCGCCGATTGTGACAGCCGGCAAAGCGAATTCGAAAAAAATAAAGGGGCCAACAAAGGCCCCTTACAGATTAATATCTGATTTTATCCTTCACCTTCTTTCCGTTATGGAAAGCGTGTCGGATATAAGGGCTCCGGTTCAGAGCAATCCTTATTACTCAGCTTCGGCGAGGTTTTCTTCAGCCTGCTGAGCCAGATCCTGAGAGCGACCTTCGCGTACGGTAGTTGCTACGGCGGTCAGGTACAGGCTTACAGCACGGATTGCATCATCGTTACCTGGGATGATGTAATCAACGCCGTCTGGATCAGAGTTGGTATCAACGATAGCAAATACCGGGATGCCCAGGTTGTTTGCTTCTTTGATTGCGATGTGTTCGTGATCGGCGTCAACAACAAACAGTGCGTCTGGCAGACCGCCCATGTCCTTGATCCCGCCCAGGCTGTTTTCCAGCTTGGCCAGTTCACGATTGCGCATCAGCGCTTCTTTTTTGGTCAGCTTATCGAAGGTGCCGTCCTGAGACTGAGTTTCCAGATCTTTCAGACGTTTGATGGACTGACGAACGGTTTTCCAGTTAGTCAGCATACCACCCAACCAGCGATGGTTTACGAAGAACTGGTCACAGCTCAGCGCAGACTCTTTTACCGCTTCGCTTGCAGCGCGCTTGGTACCAACGAACAGGATCTTACCTTTACGGGAAGAGATTTTGCTCAGCTCAGCCAGGGCGTCGTTGAACATTGGTACGGTTTTTTCAAGGTTGATGATGTGAACTTTGTTACGTGCGCCGAAGATGAATGGCTTCATTTTCGGGTTCCAGTAACGGGTCTGGTGACCGAAGTGTACACCGGCCTTGAGCATGTCGCGCATGGAAACAGTTGCCATGATTACCTCTATAAAATGTTTGGGGTTAAGCCTCCATGTATCCCATACCACCGACCTCTTCGCTGCTTACGCAGGCGTGAAGGCACCCCGGAGTACGTGTCGATACATGTGTGTTATTTACACATAGTGAGATTTATGCGTTTCCCTGTAAACCTGCTCACAGAGAATCGTCGGCGCGCTTTATATCACAAAGCGCCCGGCGAAGCCAATGTTTGTTGCCTGACGGCCGCGAAGGACAAACTGCAATTGGCAGAGCCAGGGCGGGCTGCTAACATTGCTGCACTTCCTCTATTATTGCCGAAATTATCGGCACCTGCGGACAAAATTAATGGCAATTACAATCAAAACCCCCGAAGAAATTGAAAAGATGCGCGTGGCCGGTCGCCTCGCAGCAGAAGTGCTTGAAATGATCGAAGAGCACGTTAAGCCGGGCGTCAGCACGGGTGAGCTTGACCGCCTGTGCCACGACTATATCGTGAATACCCAGCAGGCGATTTCCGCCAGCCTCGGCTACCACGGCTTTCCGAAGTCAGTCTGTATTTCAGTCAATGAAGTCGTCTGCCACGGGATTCCGAGCGACGATAAGATCCTCAAGGATGGCGATATCGTCAATATTGACGTCACGGTTATCAAAGATGAATACCATGGCGACACCTCAAAAATGTTCATTGCCGGCAAGCCGACTATTCTGGGCGAGCGCCTGTGCCGTATTACTCAGGAGAGCCTCTACCTGGCGTTGCGGATGGTAAAACCGGGTATCCGCCTGCGGACTATTGGCCGCGAGATCCAGAAATTCGTGGAAGCGCAGGATTTCTCCGTTGTACGTGAATACTGCGGCCACGGCATCGGCAAAGGATTCCATGAGGAACCTCAGGTACTGCACTACGACGCCGACGACGGCGGTGTGGTTCTTCAGGCCGGTATGGCGTTTACTATCGAACCTATGGTCAATGCCGGTGATTATCGTATTCGCAGTATGAAAGATGGCTGGACGGTAAAAACCAAGGATCGCAGCCTTTCTGCGCAGTACGAACACACCATCGTCGTCACTGAAAACGGCTGCGAAATTATGACGCTGCGTAAAGATGACACCATTCCGGCCATCCTGGCGCACGAATCATAAGTACGGAAGAAACGAAAAAACCGGCTCAGGCCGGTTTTTTTTGATCTCAGAGGCCTGAGAGCGCTATTGTCGCAGCAGTCGATTGCTATTTTGTCCCTTTGTGGAGAGAACCGGGAGCACTGCGTGACCAAATCACTGAAGGAGTATGGGCTGGCAAATTCGCCCGCTGGCTGGGGTAACGATGAGCTGACGCGCGACGTGCTGAAACAGCATCTGGAGCAGTTCCAGCAGGGCATGGCAGCCGCATTTGATGAAGGCGTGGACGCCGAGTCGCTGATTGACGCCAGAACACTGTTTATCGACCGTCTCCTGCGCCGCCTCTGGCGATTTTTCGGTTTCCCCCGCCAGCAGGACATCGCGCTGGTCGCCGTCGGCGGCTATGGCCGCGGCGAACTGCATCCCCTCTCTGACATTGATGTTCTGATCCTCAGCCGCACCCCGCTTTCAGAAGAAAACGCCCAGCGAACCAGTGAATTACTGACCCTGATGTGGGATCTGAAGCTGGAGGTAGGTCACAGCGTCAGAACGTTGGAGGAGTGTCTGCTGGAGGGCCTTTCCGATCTGACGATCGCCACCAATTTGATTGAATCACGCATGCTGACCGGTGACGTGGCGCTGTTTCTGGAACTGCAAAAGAATATTTTCAGTGATGGATTCTGGCCATCAGACCGTTTCTTCGCGGCAAAGATCGAGGAACAACAGGCCCGTCATCAGCGCTATCATGGCACCAGCTACAACCTGGAGCCGGATATTAAAAGCAGCCCGGGCGGGCTGCGCGACATTCATACGCTGCTGTGGGTGGCGCGACGGCATTTCGGTGCCACCTCACTGGATGAAATGGTCGGCTTTGGCTTCCTGACTCAGGCGGAGCGCAATGAACTGAATGAGTGCCAGAGCTTTCTCTGGCGCATCCGGTTCGCGCTGCATCTTTCCCTGCCACGCTACGATAATCGTCTGCTGTTTGATCGCCAGCTTAATGTGGCACAGCGACTGGACTACGAAGGGGAAGGTAACGAACCGGTCGAACGCATGATGAAGGATTTTTATCGCGTAACCCGGCGCATCAGCGAACTCAATCAGATGCTGCTACAGCTTTTCGATGAAGCGATTCTGGCGCTGGGTGAGGATGAGAAACCGCGGCCGATCGACCATGAGTTCCAACTGCGTGGGACGCTGATCGATCTGATTGATGAAGAGCTGTTTACCCGTCAGCCTGAAGCGATTATGCGTCTGTTTTACACCATGGTGCGTACGCCAAAAATTACCGGCATCTATTCCACCACGCTTCGCCAGCTGCGGCATGCACGCCGTCGCCTCAAACAGCCGTTGTGTCAGATACCGGAAGCCCGCGCCCTGTTTCTCTCTATTCTGCGCCATCCTGGCGCGGTCAGCCGCGCGCTGGTCCCAATGCACCGCCACAGCGTGCTCTGGGCCTATATGCCGCAGTGGGGAAATATCGTCGGGCAGATGCAGTTTGACCTGTTCCATGCTTACACCGTGGATGAGCACACTATCCGCGTCCTGCAAAAACTGGAGAGCTTCGCGGATGAAACAACCCGTCCGCGGCATCCGCTCTGCGTGGAAATCTGGCCCCGTCTGCCTCAGCGGGAACTGCTGCTGATTGCGGCATTATTCCACGATATTGCCAAAGGGCGTGGCGGCGACCATTCGATACTGGGCGCTCAGGATGCGCAGGCATTTGCTGAACTGCACGGTCTGAACTCACGCGAAACCCAGTTAATTACCTGGCTGGTCCGCCATCACCTGCTGATGTCGGTCACCGCTCAGCGCCGCGATATTCAGGATCCGGCGGAGATACAACACTTTTCTGAAGTTATGCAGAATGAAAACCGGTTGCGCTATCTGGTCTGCCTGACGGTCGCGGATATCTGCGCCACCAATGAAAACCTCTGGAACAGCTGGAAACAGAGCCTGCTGCGCGAACTCTTTTTTGCCACAGAGAAGCAGCTGCGCCGGGGCATGGAGAACAGCCCGGATCTGAGAGAACGGGTGCGTCATCATCGTCTCCAGGCGCTGGCGCTGCTGCGGATGGATAACATTGATGAACAGGCGCTGCATAATATCTGGGGACGCTGCCGCGCAGATTACTTCCTGCGGCACACCCCGAACCAGCTGGCCTGGCATGCCCGCCATCTGATGAACCACGACCTGCGCCAGCCGCTGGTACTGGTCAGCCCACAGGCGACCCGCGGCGGGACAGAAATCTTTATCTGGAGCCCGGATCGCCCCTATCTTTTTGCCACTGTCGCAGGTGAACTGGATCGACGAAACCTCAGCGTGCATGATGCGCAGATTTTTACCAGCCGGGACGGAATGGCGATGGATACTTTTATCGTCCTGGAACCCGATGGCAGTCCGCTGGCGGCAGACCGTCATGAGATGATCAGACAGGCGCTGGAGCAGGCGATTGGCCAGACAACCTGGCAACCGCCGCGAATGCGTCGTGCCTCTGCCCGGCTTAAGCACTTCAGCGTGGAGACGGAGGCGAAATTTCTCCCAACCCACACTGATCGCCGCACCTACATGGAACTTATCGCGCTGGATCAGCCTGGCCTGCTGGCCAGAGTGGGCGAAGTTTTTGCCGATCTGAGTATCTCCCTGCATGGCGCACGGATCAGTACGATCGGGGAACGGGTCGAAGATTTGTTTATTCTCGCCGACAGTGACCGCCGGGCATTGAGTCCGGAATTGCGTCAACAGTTACAACAACGGTTGACAGAAGCCCTTAATCCAAACGATAAAGTGTGACCCGGATAGAATTTTTGCCACGCCCGTCGGGGAGCCTGACAGGATCCCCGCTGGCACGAACGGGCGCTCACGGCGTCCGCTCCTGAACGATGACTGAATACAGGAAAGCTTAATTAATGCAACAATTACAGAATGTTATTGAGAGCGCCTTCGAGCGCCGCGCCGAGATCACTCCGGCTAACGCTGACACCATCACGCGGGAAGCCGTCAGTCAGGTTATTGCCCTGCTCGACAGCGGCGCCCTGCGCGTGTCGGAAAAGGTCGATGGTCAGTGGGTCACCCATCAGTGGCTGAAAAAGGCAGTGCTGCTCTCTTTCCGCATCAATGACAATCAGGTAATTGAGGGGGCTGAAAGCCGCTTCTACGACAAAGTGCCAATGAAATTTGCCGACTATGACGAGGCCCGTTTTAAGCAGGAAGGCTTCCGCGTTGTGCCGCCTGCCGCCGTCCGTCAGGGCGCTTATATTGCGCGTAATACCGTGCTGATGCCTTCTTATGTCAACATCGGTGCCTATGTGGATGAAGGTTCTATGGTCGATACCTGGGCTACTGTTGGCTCTTGTGCTCAAATCGGCAAAAACGTTCACCTGTCCGGCGGCGTGGGCATCGGCGGCGTGCTGGAACCGCTGCAGGCCAATCCGACCATCATTGAAGATAACTGCTTTATCGGCGCACGTTCCGAGATCGTTGAAGGCGTGATCGTGGAAGAAGGCGCGGTTATCTCTATGGGCGTTTACATCGGTCAGAGCACCAAGATCTACGATCGTGAAACGGGTGAAGTCCATTACGGACGGGTTCCCGCCGGATCTGTAGTGGTTTCAGGCAACCTGCCTTCTAAAGATGGCAGCTACAGCCTCTACTGTGCAGTTATCGTGAAAAAAGTCGACGCCAAAACGCGTGGCAAAGTGGGCATTAACGAACTGCTGCGCACCATCGACTAATCCCAGCGGGCCACCCCTGCGTGGCCCGTAAAGTTTCCTTTACAAAGCAGTCCTGCCCATCCTGTTTTACGACGCGAAATAACAGATGCTATTGCCTATTAACCAGGCGATAATCCGCGCCATCAATTTAAGCAATTCCTCCTAACCAATCCGCGCTGTGGCTTTTGCGTCTACATTTAGCGCAGGAGCCCGATACAAGCGAGCCGAGTGAAGATAAGGCGTAAGCGCGCAGCCTGCGTAACAGAACTCCTCTGTTAACATGCTGGCACTGCACAACGCAGTATTCACGACGCGCAGCCGGAGCGTTTTTTAACTTCAATCAGGAACACGCGCTATGTATGACAATCTGAAAGGCCTTGGCATCAGTAATCCCGACGATATCGACCGTTACAGCCTGCGTCAGGAAGCCAATAATGACATTCTGAAAATTTACTTCCGCAAAGATAAAGGCGAGTTCTTCGCCAAGAGCGTGAAGTTTAAATATCCCCGTCAGCGGAAAACCGTGGTCGCCGATAATATCGGCCAGGGCTATAAAGAAATTCAGGAAATCAGCCCCAACCTGCGCTATGTGATCGACGAGCTTGATCAAATCTGCCAGCGCGATCGGGTGGAAGTCGATCTTAAGCGTAAGATTCTGGAAGATCTGCGTCATCTGGAAAGCGTGGTATCGAACAAAATTACCGAGATCGAGTCCGATCTGGAAAAACTGACCCGCAACAGCCGCTAATCCTCTTTTCTTCTCGTCTCAACGGTTCTCTGGGGCCGTTGAGACGCTGACCTCATGAAACCTCATCATCAGCCCGCCAGTGTGGCGCCGGTCCGTTATGGCTCTTCATCCAGCTGCAGCGCGACGTAAAGCAGCAGCCGATCGTCGAAGTTACTCAAATTTAACCCGGTCAGTTCGGAAATGCGGTTCAGCCGATACTCCAGCGTGTTGCGATGAATATAGAGCGCTTTGGCGGTAGCGGAAGGCTGCACATTGTGGCTGAACCAGGCGATCAGTGTACGCCGCAGCAGACCATTGCTGTCCATGGCCCTCAGCTTCAGCAGCGGCCTCGCCAGCTCATTTGCCTGCCAGCCTCCCCGTAAGCTGTCCAGCAGCACCGGAAGGACCAGATCCTGATAAAAATAGCTGCGCTGCTCCGGCATACGCTGTTTGCCCACATCCATCGTGGTGCGGGCCGTCCGGTAAGAGCGCGCAATGCTGCCCGGCCCGGTAAAATAGTTGCCGAGGGCGATGCGCATACGCAGATGGCCGCTCTCTTTCATTCTGGACTGCAGCAGATCGACCCGCTTGCGGTGATCTTCCGCGTCAAACCGTCCCTGGGCATTCAACGCCGGTTTCAGCACCACCATTTCAGTCAGCGAGACAATCGCGATCAGGTTATCCCTGTCGGGGGTCAGCAGCAGAGTTTGCAGCTGTTGCAGTTCTGACATCGCGCTCTCCACGCCCAACTGACCGCTGTCCACCTCCACGACCGCCACAACGCGTGGCTGATTGAGATCGATGCGCAGACGCTGCGCCCATTCAATCAGCGCCGGAGAGAGGGTATCGCTGCGGATCAGGTTCAGCACCAGTTCTTCGCGAAGGCGGCTATCCTGCGCCAGCATATTCAGTAACCGCGCCTGTTCCAGCATCATTTCCGCGGTCATACAGACCAGCTCCCCGTACTGGCGCAGGGCCTCAGGTTCTCCGGTCAGACCGATGACGCCAACGATATTCCCATCAATACGCATCGGGAGATTAATACCGGGCCGCACGCCGTGCAGATGCTTCGCTACCGCTTCATCAATATCGACCACGCGGGCCTGTGACAGCGCCAGCAGAGCGCCCTCGTGCAATTCACCAATACGTTCACGATCGCCGCTACCGATAATCCGGCCCCGCGCGTCCATCACGTTGACATTGCTGTCAATAATTTGCATGGTGCGGGCGACAATTTCCTGCGCCAGATGGGCTTCAAGATGATAACTGGCCATGCACAACTCCTGAAAAACGGTATCGGGCCAGCATATCGTGCAGAGGAGGGTGTGACATTGTGCATTTGCCCTAAGGCGGAGCTGAAGTATGAAATTTGCGGGAAGGTTCACAAACCTTCTCTCCGTCACCCCGGGACGGGTCTGAAGAGATTGTGTTTCATAAAGCGCAAACTATCTCCCTGTTTTGGTGCAGGTTTAGCCAGTCAGCGCTGTAGCGGAAAGAGAAGCTGAAACCGCCAGGCTGGCCTTCTTACGAGATCAGGAAGCGTCAGTCAATAAAACAGGGAGTAAGGAAAAACGTGCGGTACTGAAGGGGAAGAGGAAGCCGGCGGTGACCGGCTTCCCTCAGGCTTATTGCATCAACAGATAAATTGTGGTGTCACCGCGCAGGATATTCAGCGCCAGCACTGACGGTTTCCCATCAAGTATTTTGCGTAACTCACCCAGGTTCGCCACCGGTTGCTGGTTCACGCCAAGGATAACGTCATCCTTTTTCAGCCCTATTCTTGCCGCGGCGGAACCCGGCTTAATGTTGTCAACCTTCACACCTTTAACCTCTTTCGCGGCGTAGTTGCTCAGGTCAGCGCCTTCGATGCCGGTATAAATCGTACCGGAGTCAACTTTACTCTGGCTGCTCTGCTGCAGCTCAATATTGACCGTCAGCGGCTTGCCATCGCGGATCAGCCCCAGCGTCATCTTGGTGCCCACCGGCAGAGAGCCGACCTGAGCGCGCAGCGCGGCGAAGCTGGAGATGGCTTTACCATTGATGGAAACCACAACGTCCCCTGCTTTCACGCCCGCTTTCGCTGCGGATGACTTAGGCAGTACCTGGCTGACAAAGGCACCACGCTGGGCATCCACCTTCATCGCCTTCGCCAGTTCCGAGTTAAGCTCGGTGCCCATGATACCCAGCTCACCGCGTTTCACCTGGCCAAACTCCACCATCTGGGCGGTCAGGTTTTTGACCATATTGGCCGGAATAGCAAAGCCGATACCGATATTCCCCCCATCCGGCGCCAGGATCGCGGTATTAATCCCGATAAGCTCACCGTTCAGATTTACCAGCGCCCCGCCCGAGTTGCCCCGGTTAATGGCGGCATCGGTCTGGATAAAGTTTTCGTAATTTTCCACGTTCAGCCCGCTGCGTCCCAGCGCGGAAACGATGCCGGAGGTCACCGTCTCGCCAAGGCCATATGGGTTACCAATGGCAACGGTATAATCCCCTACCCTGATTTCATCAGAATCAGCCATTTTAATCGCCGTCAGGTTTTTCGCGTCATTCAACTGAATAAGGGCGATATCAGAGCGCGGATCTTTGCCAATCACCTTCGCCTCATATTTACGGCCATCGCTCAGCTGGACCTGAATTTTGGTGGCGTTATCGACCACATGATTATTGGTCACAACGTAGCCTTTAGCGGCGTCAATCACCACGCCCGAGCCCAGCGCACGGAATTTTTCCTGCTGGCCGCCCTTGCCGTCGCCAGGAATGGCGGAGCACATTGGCGAATTAAGGAAAGGCGATCCCTCTTGGCAGAAAGGGGAATTATCGCCAAAAAACTGCTGGAACTGCTGCGGTAAGCGCGGCGTGCTCACCGTGGTGCTTCCTTCAACGTTAATACTGACGACCGAAGGCATCACTTTTTCCAGCATAGGTGCCAGGCTTGGCAGCTGCTGAGTGGAAGAAGAAGCCGTTTCTGCGGCGGTGGCGATAAGCGGGTTCATAGCCATTCCCAGGCCCAGAGCCAACGCGCTTGCTAAAAGTGTTTTTTTCATGCGTCTGTTTCTCTATTTATCCAAGTATGCAACCATTGCTGTGGTCGTGATGGTGAGAGTGGTGTTTTATCGCGAAGTTCATGAAATAGTTTCAGTTAAAGGTAAAAAATTATTGGCTGCCTTTACAAAACCAATTTCCCTAACGCGTTATTCCACTGCCATCAGACGCCGGTACTCATCCCATGCGTACAGGTCGGTCATACCGCTCACATAATCCTGTAACATACGGGCCCGATAATAATACTCCCAGACTGAGACATCTGCGGAACGACCATCCAGTCGTCCCACGGCTTCACTATAAGCCAGACGAAAGCGCGTGGAAAGTTTATGAAAAAGCCGCGTTTCAATAGGATAGCCTTTCAAATAATCCTTTTCTGACAGCTCGCTAAATTCCTGCCGGGTCAGCGCCAGTAGCGGCTGATAAATATCGAGCAGCCCGCTGATAACCCGGTATCCCTGCAGCTCCAGCTGCTCAACATCGGGATGATTAAAAACATGGCTGAACGCCACTTTTTTGAAGACTTCCAGCAACTTGTTTTGCGGACTGCCATCCTCCAGCAGCGCCTCATTGAATTCCCCACAATACACCACAGGCAGATTATCAATAAAGCGGGCCGCCGCATGAGGCACCAGTCTGGCAACCGTATTAACACGCAGATACATAAAGAACTGGTCTTCACTGCTGCGGCTTAATTGCTGACTGCGGGACTTCTCTAACGCATTGGTAACAACGAGGCTAAATAAATCACCAGGACGGTGATCAGCCCAAAACGTATATAAATGCTCGTACAACTGTTCGACGCTGAATATCTTTTTCTCGACGGCATCTTCTAAATCCGCCACGCAATAAGAAATATCATCTGCCGCTTCCATAATATAGGTGAGCGGAAAACGACAGTGGGGCTGGAGATCTAACGCTTTACGCAGGCGCCCTACATACTCTTCTTCCGCGAGATAATAGCCTGGCTTTTTCATCAGATAATTGTGCGTTTCCGGAATCTTTCCGCTAAACCAGGCCGGACGGGTATATTTCAGGATGCAGCCAACCTGCGCCCAGGTCAGGTTCATTTTCAACAGGCTGTGCACCATGCGGATCGCCTGAGCATTGCCTTCGAAGTGAGAGAGATCCTGACGGATTTTTTCGCGTAGCGGATCGAGACCATCTTCCTGATACTGCAGCGCTGGCGGCTGGCAGCGGTCGGCGCGCGTGGACGAAGGTGTGTGGCTGGCATCCAGCCGCTGCGTAAACCAGTCGTTAATCGCCGACTCGCCGAAATGCCCGAAGGGAGGATTACCGATATCGTGCATCAGGCAGGCCATTTCAACGATACTCTCGAACGGGCCGGTCAGCTGCGTCAGTCCATAAGCCTCCAGCAATCCCTGCTCTTTGAGCCTGGTTAGCACTTCCTTGGCGATATAACGCCCAACCTGCTGCACTTCCAGAGAGTGCGTCAGGCGGGAACGCACTGCGGCGTTGCGTTCAAGCGGGAAAACCTGCGTTTTTTGCTGCAGTCGCCTTATCGCCGCTGAATTGATAATGCGCCCGCGATCGCTTTCAAAGATGCGCAGAATTTCATGCTCGTCTTTCTGCCCCTGCTGCGGGTTAAAACGGCGCTGATAATTGATCTTTTTCCTGAAGTCGATGTCGTTCATGCCTGATTCCCATTTTCCGGCCAGATTGCCGTCCCTGCTCGTTTTGCCGATTATGTCCCTGATGCTGCCATGCTAGACTATGCGCCAGAAGGCCAGATAAATTCCACAACATTAGCGAGTATCTCTATGAAAGCAGGCATTATTGGGGCGATGGAACAGGAAGTCACACTGCTGCGTGACAAAATTGAAAACCGCCAGACACTGACGCTGGCGGGCTGCGAAATCTATACCGGCACCCTGAACGGCGTGGAGGTTGCGCTGCTGAAATCCGGGATCGGTAAAGTTTCTGCGGCGATGGGGACCACGCTGCTGCTTGAGTTGTGCAAACCTGATTTTATCATCAATACCGGCTCAGCGGGTGGTCTGGCACCGACCCTGAACGTGGGCGATATCGTCGTTTCGGATGAAGTTCGTTATCACGACGCCGACGTTACCGCATTCGGCTATGAACCTGGACAGATGGCGGGCTGCCCGGCTGCTTTCACCGCGGACGCGGCGCTTATCGACGCGGCGGAAAACTGCATCAGCCAGCTGGGCCTGAACGCGGTGCGTGGACTGGTAGTCAGCGGGGATGCTTTTATTAATGGTGCAGAACCGCTGGCCCGCATTCGCTCAACGTTCCCACAGGCTATCGGTGTGGAGATGGAAGCCACCGCCATCGCTCACGTCTGTCATCAGTTCGGCACGCCATTTGTGGTTGTTCGCGCGATTTCAGACGTGGCCGATCGGGAATCTCATCTGAGCTTTGATGAATTTCTTACCGTTGCGGCAACTCAGTCCTCGCTGATGGTGGAAGCACTGCTGGCACAGCTTGCAAAGCGTGGCTAAACGTTTTTTATTCCTGCTGCTGCTGTGCATCGGCACAGCCGCTTTTAGCGCGCCACGGGTGGTTGCCCTGGCGCCGGGCCTGACTGAACTGGCGTTTGCGGCCGGCATCACGCCGGTTGGCGTCAGCGCTTACTCTGATTATCCTCCCGCTGCCGTCGCTATTGAGCAGGTGGCAAACTGGCAGGGCATCAATGTTGAACGCATCATCGCGCTGAAACCTGACCTCGTGCTCGCCTGGCGCGATGGCAACCCGCAGCGTCAGGTCGAACAGCTGCGGGCTTTCGGTATCCAGATAGTCTGGATAGATCCTACCACCGTGGAGCAGGTAATTGCCGCATTACGCCAGCTGAAAGCCTGGAGCCCAGCCCCCTTGCAGGCCGAACGGGCCGCAACCAGACTTGAGCAGCAGCTGGCCGCTCTGCATAAGCGCTATGATGGCGCGCCGCACAAGGCCGTTTTCCTGCAGTTTGGCCAGCGCCCTCTGTTCACCACATCAGGTAACACGTTACAGGATCAAATCCTCCGTCTGTGTGGCGGTGAAAATATCTTTTCCGACAGCCGGGTGCCCTGGCCGCAGGTAAGCCGCGAACAGGTTTTGCTGCGTCATCCGGCGATTATAGTCACGGGTGGCGATGCGGCACGAATTTCTGCGGTGAAGGCCTTCTGGCAGCCCCAGCTGAAAATTCCGGTTATCGCCCTTAATGAGGACTGGCTGAGCCGTGCGGGTCCGCGGATTATTCTGGCTGCAGAGCAGCTATGCCGTGAACTTCATCCTGACCGCTAACGCTAAGGCAAGAAGCCCGATAATACGGTTAAAGTTTCGGCGGAAAATGACGTTAATAAAATAACGAGGCAGCGATTCAGTTACTCACGCTGCCCGCTTTGGGGCAACCCTTTTGCATACCGGGAAGATTAAGAATGAAAGCCGTTTATCTGGCCATGGGCCTGGTGATGGCAGGTCATGCCTGTGCCGCTACCACAACGGGCAGCATCAGGGTCAAACTGACCATTTACTCGCAATGTCATATTGACGGGCAAAGTACCACACCAGCATCGTTACCCACCGCTGACTGCGGCAAACAGCGCGCCGCCCAGCCCCGAATAACACGTACGCTTGTCTCGCCCGCTGAGGGCTTAAGGAAGGGGATAAAATTAGTGACGGTCGAGTGGTAAAAGAAACCCCGGCAGCGAACGCGCCGGGGCAACTACTCAGATGCTGAAAGACGAGCCGCAACCGCAGGTAGTTTTCGCATTCGGGTTCGTCACAATAAAGCGCGATCCCTCCAGCCCTTCAGTGTAGTCCACCGAACCGCCCACCAGATATTGCAGGCTCATCGGGTCCACGACCAGCGCCACGCCCGCTTTCTCAATCGTCATATCGCCGTCGTTTATCTTATCATCAAAGGTAAAGCCGTACTGGAAGCCGCTACAGCCGCCGCCAGTGATATAAACGCGCAGTTTCAGGTCTGGATTTTCCTCGTCGGAAATCAGATTTTTGACTTTACTGGCCGCTGCTTCAGTAAATTGCAGGGGCAGAGCTATATCGTCACTCATTTAACACCTCAGTATGCATTCAGGCCGATCGCCATACAGGTCATAATTCGACCATCATTTGCACCATTATCCAATACACCAGTATAGCAATCAAGTATCCGTCGGTTTTGCTGCAGCCTGCGTGGCACTCTGTGCGGCCAGCGCCTCATCTTCCTGCTTTTGCTGCTTCGCCAGCACGCGGGAAAGCAGCGTTGAGTAGAGCGGCGTTCCGCCCAGAAACTGGGCCAGCAGCGTTGCGCCCAGGCAGGTAATGATCATCGGCAAAATCAGCTGATAATTATCGGTCATCTCCAGCACCAGTACGATGCCCGTCAGCGGCGCCCTGACCGACGCGGCAAAAAGCGCCCCCATCCCTGCGATAGCAAAGGTGCCGGCCTGGAGATGATATTCCGGAAAAAATGAGGCGCTGGCCATGCCAAACGCGGTGCCTAACAGCGTCCCGAGCGCCAGCATAGGCGCAAAAATGCCGCCCGGTGCGCCTGAGGCAAAACAGAGCAGCGTGGTAATGATGCGGGTGATAAAGATAAACAGCAGCATCCCGACCGTATAGTGGCCCGCCGCCGCGATAGGGATCAGGCTGAAACCGCCGCCTGCCGCCTCAGGTTCAATCAGTCCCAGAACGCCACATACGCCGCCTAACACGGCGCCGGTGATAAGGATTTTTTTCATCTGGCCGCCGTGAAGACGCTGAAAAAGATCCTGCGTTTTGAAGATCAGCGAGTTAAACAGCACGCCGACGACGCCAAATAGCATTCCCAACAGCAGGTAAAGCCAGAGCGTTTCAACGGGCGCATTGGCCAGCTTACCAACGTTAATGACCGCGCCTTCACCATTAAAGATACGAAAGACGATACTCGACATGATAACGCCGATAAATACGGCTTTAATGGAGATAACGGTATAGCGAAACTGTAACCGCATCTCTTCAATAATAAACAGAATGCCGGCAAGCGGCGCGTTAAAGGCGGCAGAAAGACCTGCGGCAGCGCCGGTTGCCAGCAGTGAATGGCGGGCTTCCGCGCTTTTCATGCGGAAGATATCCAGCACCATCCGGCCAATGTTCCCACCGAGCTGTACCGTAGGCCCTTCACGCCCCAGCACCATCCCTGCCCCCAGCGTGCCCATTCCGCCGATAAATTTCACCGGGATCACCCGCCACCAGCGTACCGGCCGCAGCTCCTCCAGCGCACCTTCGATTTCAGGTATGCCCGACCCTGAAGCCTCAGGCGCAAAGCGCTGAACCAGATAATAGCCCACCACCGCCAGCATGGCGGAGAGGAGAAAAGCCAGAGGAAAGGCCAGGATCCAGTAATCGTCAACCGCAGAGAGTATCGTCAGCCGCTGGCTACCGATCAGATTCACGGCCTTCTCAAACGCCACGCCGACCAGCCCGGCCAGGGCACCGACGATCCCTGCCATGACCAATACCGCAACCGGCGTT
Source organism: Pantoea sp. IMH (assembly GCF_000599885.1). GTDB lineage: Bacteria > Pseudomonadota > Gammaproteobacteria > Enterobacterales > Enterobacteriaceae > Erwinia. Next base: position 965,342 of record NZ_JFGT01000002.1, read on the forward strand.
TTATCGCGCCGTAAGAGCAGGCGAAGGAAATCCCCACGCCGCGCTGGCACAACCTTTAATTGTTCCGAAGAAGCCTCGTTTCCGCTCATAGTTCTTTCAGCATCAGAAAAAAGTCAGGCCCGTATATTACTCTCAACGTCACTCATGTCTTGTTAAAAATCACCCGTCCCTGCGCCAAAGGCGCGACTTACCTTTCAACCGGACGGCATGTTCACATAGAATAGTGAGGATTTTTTAATGCATCCTCAGGAGCGGAACCATGAGCAAGTCTGAAAATCTCTACACTCAGGCGCAACAACTAATTCCCGGTGGCGTGAACTCGCCGGTACGCGCTTTTACCGGCGTTGGCGGTGTGCCGCTCTTTATTGAACGGGCGAACGGCGCCTGGCTGTATGACGCTGATGGCAAAGCTTATGTCGATTATGTCGGATCCTGGGGCCCGATGGTGCTGGGTCATAACCATCCTGCCATTCGTAATGCGGTGATTGAGGCCGTTGAGCGCGGCCTGAGCTTTGGCGCGCCAACCGAAATGGAAGTGAAGATGGCGGAACTGGTTACCGAACTGGTGCCAACGATGGATATGGTGCGCATGGTGAATTCCGGCACCGAAGCGACCATGAGCGCTATCCGTCTGGCGCGTGGTTTTACCGGACGGGATAAAATCATCAAGTTTGAAGGCTGCTATCACGGTCACGCCGACTGTCTGCTGGTAAAAGCGGGCTCGGGCGCGCTTACGCTCGGCCAGCCAAATTCACCGGGCGTACCGGCGGACTTCGCCAAACATACGCTGACCTGTACCTATAACGATCTTGCTTCCGTCCGTGCCGCTTTTGAACAGTATCCGCATGAAATCGCCTGCATTATCGTTGAACCCGTTGCCGGGAACATGAACTGCATCCCTCCTCAGCCCGATTTCCTGCCGGGCCTGCGGGCGCTGTGCGATGAATTCGGCGCGCTGTTCATTATTGATGAGGTGATGACCGGTTTCCGTGTGGCGCTGGCCGGTGCGCAGGCGCACTACGGCGTGGTGCCTGACCTGACCTGCCTGGGTAAAATCATTGGCGGCGGTATGCCAGTCGGCGCCTTTGGCGGGCGTCGTGAGGTGATGGAGGCGCTGGCGCCCACCGGACCTGTCTACCAGGCGGGGACGCTTTCCGGTAACCCGATTGCGATGGCGGCGGGCTTTGCCTGCCTGAGCGAAATCGCCAAACCCGGCACGCATGCGACCCTGACAGCGTTAACGGACCAGCTGGCTGAAGGTCTGCTTCATGCGGCGAAAGAAGAAAATATTCCGCTGGTGGTGAACCATGTTGGCGGCATGTTCGGCCTGTTCTTTACCGATGCTGAAACGGTTACCAGCTATCAGGACGTGCAGGCGTGTGATGTTGAACGCTTCCGTCAATTCTTCCATCTGATGCTGGAAGAAGGCGTCTACCTGGCGCCTTCCGCTTTTGAAGCGGGCTTTATGTCACTGGCGCACACTGCTGAAAATATTCAGCATACCGTTGATGCGGCACGCCGCAGCTTCGCGAAACTGGCCTGAAGCAATGAGGGCAGGTCTTTTCAGACCTGCCCTCTTCTCCCACGAAATTCCCTAATCGGTCACACTTTGCGTAGTAAATAAACGAAGTAGGGCGCGCCGATAAAGGTTGCCAGCAGTCCTGCCGGGATCTGATTCGGGAAGACCACCATCCGGCCACACCAGTCCGCCACCGCCATCAACCCGCCGCCCATCAGCGCCGCCATCAGCAACTGAGGAAGGGTGCGACGAAAGCCGGTCATCCGGGCAATATGCGGTGCCATCAGACCAATAAAGCTCAGCGGGCCAATTGTCAGCGTGGCGGCTGCCGTCAGCGTCGCGGCCAGCAGCAGCAGCGTCATCCGGGAGGGTTTCAGCGCCATCCCCAGCGAGCGGGCCGTTTCACCGCCGAGCGGTAGCACGGTCAGCCAGCGGCGGCAGAACGGCACCAGCGCGATCAGCACCGCCGCGATGATAACTGTGCGCCAGGCCTGCGCCGCATCAACGTTATAGGTCGAGCCGGAAATCCACGTCATCAGATTCGCCATCCGCGGATCGCCACTGGCGAGGAAAAGCAGTAGCAGCGTGGTGAAGGCGGTGCTCAGCGCCATCCCAGCCAGCAGCATCCGCTCCGGTGAAAAGCCGCCCCGGCCTCCCACCACGGTAATGATCAACAGCGTGACTGCCGCGCCGAGGCTACCGGCTGGCAGCAGCCAGCCAAAGGCGTCGCCCGGCACAAGAAACAGCATGATCACGATGCCAAAAGCCGCGCCGGAACTGATACCCAGCACTTCCGGGCTGGCCATCGGGTTGCCGGTGAGGCGCTGAATAATACAGCCCGCCACGCCAAGCATCATGCCGGTCATTACCGCCGCCACCAGGCGCGGCATGCGCCATGGCAGAAGCTGATGCCACATTTCCCCGGTCGCCCACTGCCAGCCCTGCGCATCACGCCCCAGGCTCAGCGCCACAACGCTCAGAATCAGCAACAGCGCACCGCCCGTGATCCCCCACAGCAGGACGCGATGGCGCTCTGCGGGCACCTTATCTCCGGCATTCATCGCAGGCGGTGTACCGCCAGTGCGCAGGCGCGGCAGCAGCCAGAGCAGCAGCGGTGCGCCAATAATCGCCGTCGCTGTTCCGGTGGAGATTTCACGCCAGTTGTCCGTCAGCCAGATCACTACCTGGTCCGCCAGCCAGAGCAGCAGCATACCGATAAACGGTGCCAGCAGCAGGCGGCTCAGCAGCCTTCGCGCGCCCAGCATTTTCGCCAGCAGCGGCGCAAACAGGCCGATAAAACCGATAATACCCGCTGCGTTAACCAGTTGTGCGCTGAGAAAGATCGCCAGTACCAGCACGCCCAGGCGCGCCACCGACAGCGCCAGCCCAAGGTTTTTTGCCACGCCGTCGTCCAGCCCCATCAGCGTCATGGGACGCAGCAGCAGCAGCGCCAGCGCCAGACAGAGCAGAAGCTTCGGCCAGAGAAAACTGACGTTGCTCCAGTCCATCTGGTTCAGGGTGCCGGTGCTCCACAGGAACATGCTTTGCAGCCGTTCGTGGTTAAACAGCCCCAGCAGCTGATTAACCGCACCGCAGTAGAGTGACAGTACCAGTCCTGCCAGAATCAGCGTGACCGGCGAAAGGCGCTTGCCCCAGGCGATGCCGAAGACGATCAGGCCGACGATCATCGCCCCACTCATTGCCGCGATTTGCTGGGTAATCACGCCGCCCGGCAGGCTCCAGAGCGTAACTACCGTCAGCCCCAGCTGTGCGCCGGTCGCCACGCCCAGCGTGGAGGGTTCCGCCAGCGGATTGCGCAGAACCTGCTGAAAAAGCAGCCCGGCCAGTCCCAGTCCGGCCCCGACAAGCAGAGACAACATCAGCCGTGGCAGCAGGCTGTAATGAAAAACCATCTGATCGATATTATTGATGTCTGGCGACATCATCGATGAAAACCACTGACCGCGCGGAAGATGCTGGCTGAAATTCCAGAAGGTCAGGCTCAGCGTCAGCAAAAAAAGCAGGCTCAGCAAGCCCGCTGAAAAGCGATAAGATGTTTTCATTTTGCCCCCAGCGCGCTGTCCAGCATGCGGCAGAAGCGCATCGCCGACAGCGTTCCCCCATAGAACCAGACCTGAGGAACGCGTTGAAAACGGTTTTTGCGCACAAAGGGCATCGCCAGCCAGAGCGCCGACGACGTTACCTGCTGCGTGATCCCTGAATCACCGTGATCGAAACAAAGGACATCCACGTCATCCATCGTTATCAACCGTTCAATGCCAATCACCGCGCTTCCCCAGAAGTTAGTTTCTCCCTGCCAGGCATTTTCAATCCCCAGCGTTTCCATCACTTCCAGAAACAGACTTCCCTTGCCAAATACCAGGGCGTGACGTGTGTCGAGGAGCGTCATCAGCAGCAGCGGCCTGTTAACCCGCGAGGCCAGGCGCGTCTTTGCTGCCGCCACATAGGCATCATAACCGGCAAGGTGCGCTTCGGCCTGAGGCTCTCGTCCAATCAGCTCTCCCAGCTGCATCAACGACTTGCGGGCCATTGTTAGCGGTTTGCCGTTTTCATCGCTGAAAGGAAAGCCATGGGACGGCGCGATACTGGCAATTTTATCGCGGGAAGGACCGTAGCCTGAGGAGTAAAGGATCAGCGAGGGTTTCATCTGGATCATCAACTCCAGATTAGGTTCGGTACGCAGCCCGACATCTACCGTCGAGGCGGGCAGCTTCGGCTCACCGACCCACAACTGATAGTTATGGAGTTCCGCAGCGCCCATCGGCGCAACGCCTAGGGCCATCAGCAGTTCGGTAGGCAGCCACTCCAGCGTAATGATGCGGCTGATATCCACGCTCTGGGCAGCCTGGCTGCGCAGCACGGGCAGCAGCGGAGAGAGAGCCATTGCCATTAACAGGCGGCGGCGGAGATAATCCGGCATGGAAAGGTCAATCCTTCAGTAAACAAAGCTCACCGGCGCACCGCCGTTAGGGTGAGGTAAAATCCCCATCGGGATACCGTAGATGCGATCGAGCACGTCAGGCTGCATGATGGCCTGCGCATCGCCCTGGGCGATCATGGCGCCTTCACGAAGGGCCACAAGGCTGTCGCAGTAGCGGGCAGCGATATTGATGTCGTGCAAAATGGCGATTACCGTCAGGCCACGCTCGCGGCTGAGTCGCTGGATCAGTGCCAGCACTTCAACCTGATGGGCGATGTCCAGCGCCGAGGTCGGTTCATCCAGCAGCAGGCAGCGGCTGTCTTGTGCCACCAGCATCGCTATCCAGGCGCGCTGACGTTCGCCGCCGGAGAGGCTGTCGACCAGACGTCGCGCTAAAGACTTGAGCCCGACCAGCGCGATGGCTTCTTCTACCAACTCACGATCGGCGACGCCATAGCGGCCCAGCGCGCCATGCCAGGGATAGCGGCCCATCGCCACCAGCTCGCGTACCGTCATCCCTTCGGCGGGCGGCAGCTGCTGCGGCAGATAGGCAACTTCGCGGGCAAAAGCTTTGCTTTTCCAGGCGGAGACTTCCGTCCCGTTCAGCAACACCCGTCCGGCCGAGGCGGGCTGGTGCCGTCCCAGCAGCTTAAGCAGCGTTGATTTACCCGAGCCGTTATGCCCGATCAGCCCACAAATTTTTCCGGCAGGAAAAGTGAGCGACAGCGGTTGCAGAAGCGTTCTGCCGGGAACGGTAAAAGCTGTCTTATCGAGCGTGAAAGTCGTTTCGGTAGCGTGCAGATGAGACATAGCGGTCTTCTGATTGGTGGGCGCGGCGAACCGCGCCCGGATGTAAAGATTAGAAACGGAAAGTGGCGGTGGCGACAACCTGACGTTCTGCCCCCCAGTAGCAGGCATACTCGCGGTAGCAGCTGGCCACATACTCACGGTCAAGCAGGTTATTGACGTTCACCCCGACAGAGGAGCCTGGCAGACCAAAACGGGTCAGATCGTATTTCACCAGCGCATCGACCGTGGTGTAGCCAGCCACGTCAAAGTTCTGATTACTATCGTCACCGGTGCTGTAAAGGCCCTTGCTCTCGCCAACATAGCGGACACCCGCTCCCAGCGTCAGACCAGACAGCGCCGTCTCATTGAAGGTGTAATCTCCCCACAATGAAGCCATATGTTTGGGCACCTGTACCGGCGTTTTGTCTTTCAGCAGCGTATCTTGGGTATATTCCGCATCGGTATAGGTGTAAGACGCGGTCAGGTTAACGTTGGCATTCAGCGCCGTCTTCGCTTCCAGTTCCACGCCTCGGGAGCGGATTTCACCGCCCTGTACACTGGCAAACGGATGATTTTGCGTGTCAGGATCGGCGGTCAGATTTTTGGTTTTGGTCAGCTGATAAACCGCAGCAGTGATCACTACCGGACGATCTTGAGGTACATATTTCACGCCAGCTTCATACTGTTTGGCGCGCGACGGATCAAAAGCTTCGCCGGTGAAGGTCGCACCGGCGTTTGGAATAAAGGCTTCGCTGTAGCTGAAATAGGGTGCGACGCCGTTATCAAATACATAGTTCAGGCCGCCACGCCAGGTAAAGGCCTGGTCGTTTTGCCGATCAACGGAATCCGCCACCCGATCATAAACGGAGTTCATGGCGTAGTCGTAGCGGCCACCGAGTGTCAGCACCCAGCGATCCCACTCCATCTGATCCTGCAGATATAAGCCGGTCTGACGCTGCTTGTTCAGGTGTTGATAGGGATCGGCAAACGGCGTCACGCTGTCGTTGCCATATTGCGGATTGACCGCATTCAGGCTGGAAGCCGTCCCGAACTGGGCATCAATATCGTTACGGGTGCGCTGGAAATCGACACCCAGCAACAGGGTGTGTTCCAGCTGGCCGGTGGCAAATTTCGCCTGCGCCTGGGTATCGACTGCAAACTGGCTAAGCCGCTCATCTGAAACCGCCGAACCGCGCGTGATTTGCTGGGTCTCCGGCAGGAAACCGTTACCATAAATAGTGCGATAATCGGTACGCAGGTCGGCATAGCGTAGGTTCTGGCGCACCGTCCAGGTATCATTGAAGCTGTGCTCGGCACTGTAGCCGACCATTTTGGTGTTGCGCGAAATTTTATTGCTCTGTTCGCCTTCATCAAAATTCGTCGGCAATTTGTACTCGCTGCCGTCGGCACGTGTGATCGGTACCACCGTGCCCTGACGCGGCAACCAGCCGTAATAGCCCGTTTCAGGTTCGTTCTGGAAATAGGTCAACAGATCAATACGGGTGCGATCATCCGGGCGCCAGCTGAATGCCGGTGCAATGGTGTAACGCTTCTCTTTATTCATCGCCTGCTGCGCATCCTGACTGCGCGCCTGACCGGTTAACCGGTAGCTGTAAACGCCGTCATCATCCAGCGCGCCGCCAAAGTCAAAACCGGTCGAAAAGAGGTTGTCCGTTCCCATCTGGAACTGGACTTCGCGTAGCGTTTCGGTTGTTGGGCGCTTACTGACGAGCGACACCACGCCGCCCGGGTTGCTTTTGCCATAAAGGACGGATGCCGGACCGCGCAGCAGCTCAGCGCGTTCCAGAAAATAAGGATCGATGGCGAATTCGGAGTAGTTATCCCCCTGCAGTTTCAGGCCATCAAGGTACTGGTTGGTGTTGGTTTCACTGAAGCCACGAATAGAAAGCGCATCGATGACGTCTGAGCTGCCCCGGTTTCCGGTCAGCACGCCAGGCGTATAGTTAAAGGCGCTTTTCACTGAATTAACCTGATGCAGCGCCATCTCTTCCTGGGTCACTACCGATACCGACTGCGGATTCTTTTCGATTGGGGTATCCGTTTTGGTCCCGGTCGCGCTCTGTTTAGCGGCGATGGTCGGCGCAGGCCCCCAGGCGCTCTCCTGCGCAGGTGCGACGGCGTTGGCATCAACGACAATGGTCTCTTCGGCGGCGAAGGCAGAGGTGGAAAACGCCATTGCCACAAGGACGGCCAGCCGGCGTCTGGCGGTATTCACTGGTAAGGAGAAGCGGTTCAGGGACTCAGTAGCCATTTGCATTTCTCTGAATAAAATTGATGAGATGTAAACGAGAATTATTATTATAACGCAGCGATAATATGCGAAACGGCGGAAGCTCCGCAAGCGGAAATCCGGGCATTCATCCGCTTTTACGCTGGAATAACCGGATGTAAATGCAAAGAAATTGGCCGGTGATCGGCTTGTTGCACTAAAGGGGTTTTTTTCAGGAATTTGCGACGTTAATCCGGTCTGGGGCGGGCAAAAAAAAACCGGCTCGCAATGAGCCGGCTTTCAAACTTAGCGTACTTATTTACCGAACATATCCTTAATCCAGCCCGCCACGCCGTCACTCTCCTTCTGCTCACCTTGCTGCTGTTGCGGCTGTTCGCTCTGCGGCTGTTGCTGTTCAAGCAGCTGATCCAGTTGTTGCTGCTGCTGTTGAGCCTGCTGCTGGCAAAGCGCATTGGCATCCAGCGTCCAGACAGGCAAAGTGCGCCAGCTGCTGCTGTCCGTACCGCAGACGAAATTCCCGGCGGAATCGACGCTCATGGAGGCGATATCCTCCGGCGGTGTCGGCATCAGCGGCATCGGCGACTGGGTGTCCAGATAGCGGCGATAAAGCTGCATCGCACCGCTGGAGCCGTAAAGTTTGCTCGGCTGGTTATTGTCGCGGCCCACCCAGGTGATTGCCACTTCTTTACCGTCGATCCCCGCAAACCAGCTGTCCACCAGATTATTGGTGGTCCCGGTTTTGCCTGCCAGATGCGCGGCAGGGAAACGGGCACCGAGCGAGTGCGCCGTGCCCTGTTTCGCCACCTGCTGCATGGTGTAGAGCGTCAGATAGGCGGCCTGAGCCGGTACGGCACGCTCAGCCTGAGGGAAGCTCTGGTAGAGCACGGTGCCATCTTCAGCAATCACCGAGCGCAGCGCGGAAAGCGTGGCGCGGTTACCGCCGCTGGCAATGGTCTGGAAAGCCTGCGCCACTTCGACCGGCGTCAGGTTCAGCGCACCCAGCAGCATCGCGGGCACCGGCTGGATCTGCGCTTTCGGCACGCCAAGCTTGCTCCAGGTATCCACGATTTGCGGCAGACCCAGCGTCATGCCCAGATTCACCGTCGGGACGTTCATCGAATGCGTCAGCGCATCCACCAGCATGACCTGACCACTAAAGCGACGGTCATCGTTCTGCGGCTTCCACACCTGGCCGTTTGGCTGTTTCAGCGCAATCGGCTTATCCGCTATCCAGCTATTGAGGCGGTAAGTGTCCGGCTGGCTGAGCGCGGTCAGATAGGTGGCCGGTTTGGCAAGAGAACCTATCGAGCGACGCGCCTGCAGAGCACGGTTATAGCCTGCATACTGGGGATCGGAGCCGCCGACCATCGCCCGCACTTCACCGCTGAAGCGATCGACGATCACCATGGCGGTTTCCAGATCTTTCAGGCCACGCTGTTTACGCAGCGCCGGAATGCCTTCCATCACGGATTTTTCCGCCGCATCCTGAGAGACAGGATCCAGAGTGGTGAAGATCTTCACGCCGGAGAGATCCTTAACCTTGTCTCCCAGCTTGGTCTTAAGCTCGTTGCGCACCATATCCATAAACGCAGGCTGTGGTGTAATGACGCCGCCTTTCGGTTGCACGCCCAGTGGCCGGGCGCTGAGCATGTCATACAGCTCCTGATCGATAACCTTCTGCTGTTGCAGCAGGCGTAACACCAGGTTACGTCGCTCCAGCGCAAGCTTAGGATTACGCCACGGATTGTAGAGCGAGGCGCCTTTTACCATACCTACCAGCAGCGCCTGTTGGTCGAGACTCAGCTCATCAACCGGACGACCAAAGTAGTAGAGGCTTGCCAGCGGAAAACCACGGATCTGGTCATTGCCCGCCTGGCCGAGATAAACCTCGTTCAGGTAGAGCTCCAGAATGCGATCTTTGCTGTAGCGGGCGTCCATGATCAGTGCCATATAGGCTTCATTGGCCTTACGCCACAGCGAACGCTCGTTGGTCAGAAACAGGTTTTTTACCAGCTGCTGCGTCAGCGTACTGCCACCCTGCACCGCCCGTCCTGCGGTAATGTTAGCGAGGAAAGCGCGGCCAATAGAGTAAAGGCTGACGCCATCGTGGGTGTAAAAGTGCCGATCCTCGGTAGCAATGAGCGTGTCTACCAGCAGGTCCGGGAAGCCCGCGCGCGGCACGAACAGGCGCTGCTCGCCGTTAGGCGATTGCAGCATGGTGATCAGCCGCGGATCGAGACGGAAGAAGCCAAAGTCACGGCCGCTATCCAGATTCTTGATCTCTGAGAGCGTATCGTTACTGAAGCTCAGGCGGGCGCGAATCTGCCCTTCTTTGCTGTCCGGGAAATCGAACGGACGGCGGATCATTTCGATGCTGTTACCCTTGACGGTGAACTCGCCAGGGCGGGTCATCCGCGTAACTTCACGGTACTGCGTCCCTTCCAGCAACGCGATCATCTCTTTCTTGTTCCAGGACATTCCTGGTTCAAGATTGACCATACGGCCATAAACGGTCGCTGGCAGCTGCCAGACTTTGCCATCAATGCGGCTGCGGATCTGTGAATCGAGGTAAACCCCGTACGCGGCCATCACCACGATGAAGATCAGCAATAGCTTGAGCAGCAGGCTCAGCCAGCCTCTTTTTTTACGTGGCGAACGCCCTTTTCCTTTACGTGGCACCGGTGTTATCTCCTCGTTGTCGTGCTCATCTTCCTGAACAGGCTGAAAATTATCTTCGTTGTCTTCCCTGCGGCGCCCCCGGCCCGCCGTTTTACGCGGGGGTTTGGGCTGTTTGCCTTTGCGCCCAATGGGTTCGCGATCGTCTGACATGCGTTTCTCTTCTCCAGCACCAGCTGTCGGCAGGGCCGACTACTCTGTTCGTACTTATTCCGCTTCGGAACGGGAACCTTCCGAAATACATTTCACCGCGCCGCCGTTCAGGAGGGCGCTGAATATTTTTTTGTGCGCCGGGTAGGCTGTGCGTTCGCCGGATCGTCCGGCCAGACGTGTTTGGGGTAGCGCCCTTTCATCTCTTTCTGCACTTCCCGCCAGGCGCCCTGCCAGAAGGCCGCTAAATCACGTGTAATTTGCAGCGGACGCTGCGCGGGAGAAAGCAGCTCCAGCACCAGCGGGATCCGCCCTGCCGCCACGCAGGGATTCTGCGCCTCGCCAAACATTTCCTGCAGGCGAACGGCCAGCGCAGGCGGCTTTTCTTCGTCGTAGCGAATGGGAAGCCGGCTTCCGGTGGGCACAGTGTAATGAGTTGGCAGAAGAGTATCCAGTTGCTGGCGCTGTGACCATGTGAGCAATTGTAATAATGCCCCAGCCGCGTCAATCTGCTTCAGCCCTTTCGCATCCCGGACGCCGCTCATGACCGGCAGCAGCCAGCGTTCCAGGGAAGCGAGCAGTCCTGTTACGCTGGCATCCGGCCACGACTCTTCGGGTAGCCAGCGGGCCGCACAGACCAGACGGAGGCGAAGCTGCTCAGCCTGCGGCGTCCAGTTAAGCACTGACAGACCGCGACGCTGGATCCAGCGCAGCATCGCCGGATGCAGCGTCTCCTCATCGGGCTTGCTGAGCGGCTGGACTTTCAGCACCAGTTCACCAATCTGATCCCGGCGCCAGGCGCGCAGCGTTCCCCGTTCATCGTCCCACTCCACCTCGGTGCGCACCTCAACCAGTGCAGGCATCCTCGCGACAAGCGATTCAATATCCAGCGGCATCGCCTGCAATATACGGGCATCGGGCTGCGTGCTGTTTTGCAGCAGGCCAGGCGTAATCAGCCATTCATAGCGGTTCAGCGCATCACTGCTTTCAAGCGAAGCGCCGCTACCGTTAGCCAGCTGATAGCGTCCTTCACCGCCGCGCCGCCGCGCAATCCTGTCGGGAAAGGCGGTCGCCAGCAGCGGCGCGATCAGATCGCTGTCCGCCCTGCCACCGTTGATCCTGAGGCGTGACTGCAACTGTCTGGCTCTGCTCTGCCAGTTCGGCTGGGTACGGTGAAAACTGTCGCGCAGATCGGGCGTATCGCGGGAGGGTTCCTCCAGCATCGCCACCAGCCGGCACGCTGTGGCAACGCGATCGGCATCGTTACCCGCTTCCGTCAGCATGGCGGCAAAGCGGGGCTCACTGCCGAGGCGGGCCATGCTGCGCCCTTTCGCCGTGAGCTGGCCGGCAGCATCGACAGCGCCAAGCTGCAGCAGCAGTTTCCTGGCCTGCAAAATGCCGTTTTCCGGCGGCGTATCCAGCCAGGTAAGCTGAGAAACGTCACGGCAGCCCCACTGCAACAGATCGAGCCAGAGCGACGCGAGATCCGCATGCACTATTTCCGCCTCGCTGTGGCTGGCCGCCCTGCCAGCCTGCTCGCGATCGATCAGATGCAGACAGATGCCCGGCTCAAGGCGTCCGGCGCGCCCGGCCCGCTGGGTCATTGAGGCCTGGCTGACGCGCTGCGTTTGCAGGCGGCTCAACCCGGTACGCGTATCAAATACCGCCGTGCGCTCCAGCGCGCTGTCCACCACCAGCCGGATACCTTCAATAGTCAGGCTGGTTTCAGCAATATTGGTCGCCAGCACCACTTTGCGCCGTCCATGCTGGGCAGGAAGGATCGCTTTACGCTGGCTGGCAAGCGGAAGCGCACCGTAGAGCGGGCAAAGATCGACATCGCTGGCAACCATTGAGGCAAGCTGCGTCTGAACACGCTGGATCTCCCCCACGCCGGGCAGGAACAGCAGCAGCGAGCCGCTCTCCTCCCGCAGTAACTGGCTGACCTGCCGCGCGACAGCCTCTTCAAAACGAAGACCGGCAGCCAGGGAAGCATAGCGCCGCACCACCGGAAAGGCGCGCCCCTCCGAACAGAGCAGCGGCGCTTCCGGCAGCAGTGCCTGCAGACTTGCGTTGTCGAGCGTGGCAGACATCAGCAGGATTTTCAGATCGTCACGCAGCCCCTGCTGGACATCCAGCAAGAGCGCCAGCGCTAAATCCGCCTGCAGACTGCGCTCGTGAAACTCATCCAGAATCACTAACGAAACGCCTTCCAGCATCGGATCCTGCTGCAGCATGCGGGTCAGAATGCCTTCGGTAACCACTTCGAGGCGCGTATTTGGGCCCGTGCGGCGCTCTGAGCGCATCCGGTAGCCGATAGTTTCACCCGGTTCTTCATTCAGCTGCTCCGCCAGCCGCTGCGCCACGTTACGCGCTGCCAGCCGCCGGGGCTCCAGCAGCAGAATGCGCCCGCTGAAACCGGCCTGCGTCAGCAACTGCAGCGGCAGCCAGGTGGATTTGCCTGCGCCTGTCGGTGCCGCCAGCAGCACCTGGGAATGATTGCGCAACGCCAGCAGCAGCTCGGGTAACACGGCACTGACCGGTAATGAACTCACGTCTCTGCTCCATAACAATATGGTCTTAATTTGCCAGGCATTGTAGCATCCCTGTTTCTGGAATACCGGGGAGCACTATGCGCGATCGTAAAAGGCTATTTTTTGGCATCAGCGTGCCGGAAACGTGCCGGCAAAGTCTGATTCAGTGGCGTGCCGAAACCTTCAGTGCGGATGTCGGTCGTCCTGTTGCCGCCGCGAATCTGCATCTGACGCTGGCTTTTCTCGGGGATGTCAGCGGGGAGAAAGCCGCTGCGCTGCAGCAGCTTGCCGCCCGTATCCGACAGCCTGCCTTTACGCTGACGCTGGACGATGCGGGTCACTGGCCCCGTTCGGGCGTGGTCTGGCTGGGGCCGAAGCAGGCACCTCGGGGGCTGCTTCAGCTGGCGCAGCTGCTCCGCTCTCAGGCCGCCCGCAGCGGATGTTATCAAAGCCCGCTCCCCTTTCATCCCCATGTCACATTACTGCGCCATGTTATGCAGCCGGTCCCGTTACCGCCGCGTAATTTTTGCTGGCAGTTTCCCGTCGAACGCTTCGCGCTTTACCAGTCGGTGACCGCGCGAGGGCGTACCCGCTACGATGAAATTGCCGGATGGGCGCTAACTTAGGACGTTTATGGATTATTACCCCGCACTGCGCCCGGCGACGCTGGTTAAGCGCTATAAGCGCTTTCTTGCCGACGTGATCACCCCGGAAGGTGAGGCACTGACCATCCACTGTGCGAATACCGGCGCCATGACAGGATGCGCCACGCCGGGCGATACCGTCTGGTATTCCACCTCCGACAGCCCGACGCGAAAATATCCGCACGGCTGGGAGCTAACGGAAACGCAGCTGGGCGACTGGATTTGCGTAAATACATTACGCGCCAATGGCTTAGTGAAGGAAGCGCTGGAGGCTCAGCGTATCCCGGCGTTTGCCGGTTACACCGGTTTACGTAGCGAAGTGAAATATGGCTCAGAAAAGAGCCGGATAGACTTTCTGTTACAGGCGGATCACCAGGTGAACTGCTATATTGAAGTCAAATCCGTGACGCTGTTACAGCAGGGAAAAGGGTATTTTCCGGATGCGGTGACCGAACGAGGCCAGAAACACCTGCGTGAGCTGGCGAAGATTTCTGAAAATGGCGATCGGGCGGTGCTGTTCTTTGCGGTTTTACATTCGGGGATTGAGGACGTTTCCCCCGCGCGTCATATCGATGCGCGCTACGCAGATTTACTGACACAGGCACGACAGAGTGGCGTTGAAGTGGTGTGCTACAAGGCGGCAATCTCGCCAACCGGCATCACGCTGCAACAACCGCTGGATGTTGAGTTATAAAATCAGACGCCTTTTGCGGTTACCGGCGCGGCGCTAAATACGCTTTTCCTCACAGGCTTGTCAAGGCATGTTCAGGAATAATTGCCAACCTTAAGCGCTTCTGTTATTTATAGCGGCCTGTTTTTTTCCCCGTTGGGGATCGATAGTGCGTGTTATCCAGGAGAAACAGCATGCAAGAAGGGCAAACCCGTAAAACCTCGTCCCTGAGTATTCTCGCCATCGCTGGGGTGGAGCCATACCAAGAGAAGCCGGGTGAAGAGTACATGAATGAAGCCCAGCTGGAGCATTTCAAGAAGATCCTTGAAGCCTGGCGCAACCAGCTTCGGGATGAAGTTGATCGTACGGTAACGCACATGCAAGACGAAGCCGCAAACTTCCCCGATCCGGTTGACCGCGCTGCACAGGAAGAGGAATTTAGCCTTGAACTGCGTAACCGCGATCGCGAGCGTAAGCTGATCAAAAAGATTGAAAAGACGCTGAAGAAAGTGGAAGACGATGATTTCGGCTTCTGCGAATCCTGCGGTGTTGAAATCGGTATTCGTCGCCTTGAGGCGCGTCCTACCGCCGATCTCTGTATTGACTGCAAAACGCTGGCGGAAATCCGCGAAAAACAGATGGCTGGCTAACGGCCATCAGATTGTGCAGTGAGGCTGGTGCTACACCTGCTTCACTGCCGATCTTCTGCAATGATGAAACCTGCTTATATCGGTCGCTTTGCGCCCTCCCCCTCCGGTGAACTCCACTTTGGCTCCCTGATCGCTGCGCTGGGCAGTTTCCTGCGCGCGCGTGCTTCACAGGGTCAGTGGCGGGTTCGTATTGAAGATATCGATCCGCCCCGCGAAGTGCCCGGCGCCGCCAGCCGCATTCTGCAACAGCTTGAACAGTATGGTCTGCACTGGGATGGTGACATCCTCTGGCAGTCGCAGCGCCACGACGCCTACCGCGAGGCGCTGAGCTGGCTGAAAGCGCAGAAGCAGAGCTATTACTGCACCTGTTCACGCAGCCGCATCCAGCAAATCGGTGGCTATTATGACGGTCACTGCCGCACGCTGAATCAGGGGCCGGGTAATGCCGCGTTGCGCCTGCGTATGGAGCGGCCAGTGACGCATTTTCATGACGTGCTGCGTGGCGACATCGTGGCGGATCCGCTTCTGGCCCGCGAAGATTTTATCATTCACCGTCGCGACGGGCTTTTTGCCTATAACCTGGCGGTGGTCGTGGACGATCATTTTCAGGGCATCACCGAGGTGGTGCGCGGCGCGGACCTGATTGCTCCCACGGTCAGGCAGATTGCGCTTTTCGATCGGTTTGGCTGGCAGCCGCCCGATTATTTGCATCTGCCGCTGGTGATCACGCCTGAAGGAAATAAGCTGTCGAAACAGAACCATGCGCCGCCGCTGCCCGCAGGCGATCCGCGAGCCGTGCTGGTTCAGGCGCTGCGTTTTCTGGGTCAGCCGGTTAGCGAAGGCTGGCAGGATCTGCCGCTGGCGACGCTGTTAGCGCAGGCCATTGGCCACTGGAACCTGGCGGGAATCCCACATCAGGACGCTTTGGGCGAGGATGCAGGCAGATGAGCATTCTCAAACGGGCCGCACTGAGCTATGATTAGCCGCTGTTTTTTATCGTCCCGCTTCATTGTCACTATCGAGGTGTCCCATTTTTACCCGAGTTGCTAATTTTTGCCGAAGAGTTCTGAGCCGCGAAGACGAGGCACCAGCCGAGGTCGGCCAGGCGCACCAGATGACCGTGATCCCTCGCGACGGCCATACTATTTCGCGTAAAGACATCAGCGAAAATGCCCTCAAGGTGCTCTACCGGCTGAATAAAGCGGGTTATGAGGCCTATCTGGTCGGGGGCGGCGTACGCGATCTGCTGCTGGGGAAACGCCCGAAAGATTTTGACGTGACGACCAACGCCACGCCGGAACAGATGCGTAAACTTTTCCGCAACTGCCGGTTAGTGGGGCGCCGTTTCCGTCTGGCGCACGTCATGTTTGGTCCGGAAATTATCGAAGTGGCGACCTTTCGTGGTCATCATGAAGCTGAACAGGTGGCGGAAGATCGCAATACGTCACAGCGCGGTCAGAACGGCATGCTGCTGCGTGACAATATTTTCGGCACGATCGAAGATGATGCCCAGCGTCGTGACCTGACGATCAACAGCCTCTATTACAGCGTCGCGGATTTCAGCGTGCGCGACTACGTCGGCGGCCTCAACGATCTGAAACAGGGCATCATACGGCTGATTGGCGATCCGGAGACGCGCTACCGTGAAGATCCGGTGCGCATGCTGCGCGTTATCCGCTTTGCCGCCAAGCTGGATATGTCCATCGCGGCGGAAACGGCTGAGCCAATCCCGCGCCTCGCCACGCTGCTGCACGATATTCCCCCGGCGCGTCTCTTTGAAGAGACGCTCAAGCTGCTGCAGGCCGGCTATGGCTACAGCACCTATCTCCAGCTGCGTGAATATCAGCTCTTCCAGCCGCTGTTCCCGGTTCTGACCCGCTACTTTACCGACAAGGGCGACACGAACATGGAGCGGATGATCGTTCAGGTGCTGAAAAACACCGATAACCGTATCCATAATCAGATGCGCGTTAATCCGGCGTTCCTGTTCTCAGCCATGTTCTGGTATCCGCAGCTTGAAGCGGCGCAGAAAATCGCTCAGGAGAGCGGGCTGGCCTATTATGATGCCTTTGCGCTGGCGATGAATGACGTGCTGGATGAAGCCTGCCGTTCGCTGGCGATTCCGAAACGCATTACCTCGCTAGTGCGCGATATCTGGCAGCTTCAGCTGCGCCTCTCCCGCCGTCACGGCAAGCGCGCCTGGAAGCTGATGGAGCATCCAAAATTCCGCGCCGCCTACGATCTGCTGGCGCTGCGTGCGGAAGTGGAAAACAACCCGGAACTGCTCAAGCTCTCCGCCTGGTGGAATGAGTTCCAGGTGGCAGCACCGCCGCAGCAGAAAACCATGCTCAATACGCTGGGTGACGATCCGGTGCCCCGTCGCCGTACCCGCCGTCCACGCAAGCGCACACCCGGCCCGCGCCGCGACGGTAACAGCAACAACGCATGAACCGCGTCTATCTCGCGCTGGGTAGTAACCTTGCCGATCCGCTGCATCAGGTGCAATCTGCACTTGATGCGCTGGATGCGCTGCCCGATACCGTCCGGGTCGCCACCTCTTCCCTCTACCGCACGCCGCCTTATGGGCCACCCGACCAGCCTGACTATCTGAATGCCGCCGTCGCGCTTGATACGCTGCTGGTGCCTGAAGCCCTGCTCGACGCTACCCAGCGCATAGAACTGGAACAGGGACGCGTGCGCAAAGACGAACGCTGGGGACCGCGTACGCTCGACCTGGACATCATGCTCTATGGCGATCTGCTGCTCTCTTCGCCTCGCCTGACCGTACCGCATTACGATATGAGAAATCGCGCGTTTATGCTGGTGCCGCTGCTTGAAATCGCACCGGACATAACCTTTCCCGACGGCATCCGCGCCGCCGACATTCTCGCAACGCTTGACCACGCCGCTATCCGCCGCTGGTAATCAGGGAACGCGCCACAGCCCGCAAGCTGTCCTGGTGCAAACGTCCAGCCCTTCCATTAAGATACGCCAATCTGATTCGTTCATTTGAGGTTGCGATGAAACCGACCACCGTCTCCACCCTTCGCCAGTGGAAAAAGAGCGGACGCAAGTTTGCCTCTATTACCGCCTATGACTACAGCTTTGCCCGTCTTTTTGCCGATGAAGGCATCCAGGTGATGCTGGTTGGCGACTCGCTGGGTATGGTCGTCCAGGGGCACGATTCCACCCTGCCCGTGACGATCGACGACATTGTTTATCATACTCAGGCCGTGCGCCGCGGCGCACCTGCCGCCCTGCTGATGGCCGATCTGCCTTTTATGACTTACGCCACGCCGGAACAGACATTTGCCAGCGCCGCCGCGCTGATGCGGGCCGGCGCGAATATGGTCAAGCTTGAAGGCGGAAAGTGGCTGGCTGAAACGGTGCAACAGCTTACCGAGCGTGCGGTGCCGGTCTGCGGTCACCTGGGGCTGACGCCGCAGTCAGTCAATATCTTCGGCGGCTATAAAGTACAGGGGCGTGAGAGCGAAGCCGCTGACGGCCTGCTGGCGGATGCGCTGGCGCTGGAAGCGGCTGGCGCGCAGATGATGGTGCTGGAGTGTGTTCCTGTGGCGCTGGCAGCGCGTATCACGGCGGCGCTGACCATCCCGGTGATCGGCATCGGTGCTGGCAATGTTACTGATGGTCAGATCCTGGTGATGCATGACGCCTTCGGCATTACCGGCGGCCATATTCCTAAATTCGCCAGAAACTTTCTGATGGATACCGGTGATATCCGCGCAGCGGTACGCCAGTACGTTACGGACGTTGAGGCCGGTGTTTATCCAGCCGACGAACACAGTTTCCATTAACCGAGGAGAAAAGCGGTGCTGATTATTGAAACCCTGCCAATGCTGCGTCGTGAAATCCGCCGCTGGCGCCAGGAAGGCAAACGTATTGCGCTGGTGCCGACGATGGGCAATCTGCACGATGGCCATATGACGCTGGTGGATGAAGCGCGCGAGCAGGCGGATATTGTGGTCGTTTCCGTTTTTGTCAATCCGATGCAGTTCGAGCGTGCCGACGATCTGGCCAGCTATCCACGGACGTTGCAGGAAGACTGCGAAAAGCTGAACCGCCGCAACGTCGATCTGGTCTTTGCGCCTGCGCCCGCCGATATCTATCCCAAAGGGCTTGGTGAACAGACCTTTGTGGAAGTGCCGGGGCTCTCTTCGCTGCTGGAAGGCGCCAGCCGTCCGGGCCATTTTCGCGGCGTCGCCACCATCGTCAGCAAGCTTTTTAATCTGGTCCAGCCTGATCTTGCCTGCTTCGGCGAAAAAGATTATCAGCAGCTGGCGCTGATCCGCAAAATGGTGGCAGATATGGGTTACAACATCGATATCGTCGGCGTTCCCACCGTCCGCGCCAAAGATGGGCTGGCGCTCAGTTCACGTAACGGCTATCTCACCGCCGAAGAGCGCAAGCTTGCGCCGGAGCTGAGTAAAGTAATGAACCATATGGCCTCAAGACTGGCCGACGGCGAACGGCACGTGGATGAAATTCTGGCGACAGGCGAAGCCGGGCTGGCGGTGAAAGGCCTGCGGGCCGATGGCCTGGCGATCTGCGATGCTGACACGCTGCTACCGCTGAACGTCGACAGCAAGCGCGCCGTAATCCTGATGGCCGCCTGGCTGGGCAAGGCCCGTCTGATAGACAATCAGCAGGTCGATCTGACCCAGTAGACAGCAAGCCAGACTCAGGCAATACTGCCGTGACTCTTTTGATGATGCTTTCCGCAACAAAGGTAACAAGGCTATGATCCGTACCATGCTACAGGGCAAGCTCCACCGGGTGACCGTCACTCAGGCGGATCTGAACTATGAAGGTTCCTGCGCCATTGACCAGGATTTTCTCGACGCATCGGGTATTCTTCAGTACGAAGCGATCGATATCTATAACGTCACCAACGGCCAGCGCTTTTCCACCTATGCGATTGCCGCCGAGCGCGGCTCCCGCATTATTTCGGTCAACGGCGCGGCCGCCCGCTGCGCCTGTGAAGGGGATATTCTGATCATCTGTTCTTACGTCACCATGGAAGACGCCGAGGCACGGCAATGGCAGCCAAAAGTGGCCTATTTCGAAGGAAACAACGTGATGAAGCGCCTGGCGAAAGCCGTTCCGGTCCAGGTGGCTTAACACCGCCGCTTCTCATATTACGCATCCGCTACCGGCACTCAGCCCGCGTTTTCGGCAAAGAAAGCGGCTTAAGCCTGCTGACAAAGGCTAAGCGAGTGGAACAGGGGCGGGAAGTAAAACGCCCCGCGCCAGAAATGGCGCGGGGCGGAGTATCAGGATGATGCTTTTGAGGGCTTGCCGAACAGGCCCTGTTTCCAGAGCCAGCACGTTTATAACCTCCGCCAGCGAATGCCCATCGTTTTGATTGTGACAGGCTCTAAACTCAGGTACGCAGACCGCGTCCACGCTGGATCAGCGCCCAGACCAGCAGATAGAAGGCGACAATAAAGGCGACCAGCACCCCCAGGGTGAAGACCAGCGGCACATCGTTGATGCCAAGGAAGCCGTAGCGGAAACCACTGATCATATAGACGATCGGGTTCAGCTTTGACACCATTTGCCAAAAAGGCGGCAGCAGCGTCAGCGAATAGAACACCCCGCCCAGATAGGTCAGCGGCGTCAGGACGAAAGTCGGGATCAGGCTGATATCGTCAAACGTACGTGCAAAGACCGCATTCAGCAGCCCCGCCAGCGAAAACAGGATCGCCGTCAGTAGCAGCGTCACCGCCACCATCAGCCACGAATGCACGTGAAACGGCACGAAAAAGAGCGAAATGGCCGTCACCAGCACGCCGACACAGAGGCCACGCGCCACGCCGCCGCCCACGTAACCCGCAATGATGATATGCGTCGGAACGGGCGCGACCAGCAGCTCTTCGATATTCCGCTGAAACTTGGCGCTAAAGAACGAGGAGGCGACGTTGGCATAGGCGTTGGTGATCACCGCCATCATAATCAGCCCTGGCACGATAAACTGCATATAGGAGAAGCCGTGCATTTCACCGATGCGTGAGCCGATCAGGTTGCCGAAGATGATGAAGTAGAGCGTCATGGTGATCACCGGCGGCACCAGCGTCTGGATCCAGATACGCGCAAAACGGTTGATCTCTTTTCCCCAGATGCTTTTCAGGGCGACCCAGTACAAATGTGTCATGCTTTCTCTCCTTTGCGACCGTTTACCAGGTCGACAAACAGCTCCTCGAGACGGTTAGCCTTATTACGCATACTTAAAACCTGAACGCCCTGATGGCTCAGCTGGCTGAAAACGCTGTTCAGCCCCTGCTCGCGCAGCACTTCCACCTCCAGCGTGGCGGTATCCACCAGCCGGTACTGAAAGCCTTGCAGCTCGGGCAGCGGGCTTTTCGGCGCCAGATCGAGAATAAAAGTTTCCGATTTGAGCTTGGAAAGCAGCCCTTTCATGGTGGTGTTTTCGACCAGTTCACCGCGCTGAATAATGCCGATGTTACGGCACAGCATTTCCGCTTCTTCCAGATAGTGCGTGGTCAGAATGATCGTAGTCCCTCTGGCGTTCAAATCCTGCAGGAAGGTCCACATTGAACGACGCAGCTCAATATCAACCCCGGCTGTTGGCTCATCAAGGATCAGCAGCTTAGGCTCATGCATCAGTGCACGAGCGATCATCAGACGACGCTTCATGCCGCCGGAGAGCATCCGGGCGCGTTCGTTGCGCTTCTCCCAGAGATCGAGCTGTTTAAGGTATTTTTCCGCCCGCTTGAGCGCGTCAGGCTTCTCCACGCCGTAGAGGCCCGCCTGGCTGACCACGATCTGCTGAACGGTTTCGAACTGGTTAAAGTTAAATTCCTGCGGCACCAGCCCGAGCTGGCGTTTGGCGTTGACCACATCATGCTGAAGGTCGTAACCAAACACCCGCACCTTGCCGGCGGTCTTATTGACCAGCGAGCTGATGATGCCGATGGTGGTGGATTTCCCTGCCCCGTTGGGGCCGAGCAGCGCGTAGAAGTCACCCGCTTCCACGTTCAGGTCGATCCCCTTCAGGGCCTGAACGCCGCCTGCGTAGGTTTTGGTCAGTTTTTCAAGTTCCAGTGCATAAGTCATAGGTAAAAGCGTGCCCTGTTTTATGTGGTTTTTTTGTTAACCGTTTTAAATCGCGCCCTGTTGGCCTATATTACTGCAACGAATTTCGAGCATTGGTCGACATTAACATGAAAGATATTGATACCCTTATCAGCAATAACCGCGAATGGTCTACGTTGTTAAAAGAGGAAGACCCGGGCTTTTTCGAACGCCTGTCGCTGGCGCAGAAACCCCGTTTTCTCTGGATTGGCTGCTCTGACAGCCGCGTGCCGGCGGAACGCCTGACGGGCCTGGAGCCGGGTGAACTTTTCGTTCACCGTAACGTTGCCAACCTGGTTATTCACACGGATCTGAACTGCCTTTCCGTGGTGCAGTATGCGGTTGAGGTGCTGGAAGTTGAGCACATCATCATCTGCGGACACTACGGCTGCGGTGGCGTGCAGGCGGCGGTGGAGAATCCGGAGCTGGGTCTTATCAATAACTGGCTGCTGCACATTCGCGACCTGTGGTACAAGCATAGTTCGTTACTGGGTGAACTGCCGCCGGAAAAACGCTTTGACAAACTCTGCGAAATCAACGTGATTGAGCAGGTTTATAACCTGGGTCACTCCACTATCATGCAGTCTGCGTGGAAGCGGGGTCAGAAGGTTTCCATCCACGGCTGGGTTTACGGCATTCAGGACGGCTACCTGCGTGATTTGGGCGTCACCGCCACCAATCGCGAAATCCTGGAACAGCGTTACCGTCACGGCATTGCTCATCTGCTTAACGATCTCGAAAACCCGAGCTGACAGTCGCCGCGCATCATATAACAGGCCGGAAAATCCGGCCTTAGTCGATTGTGCGGTCAGTCGCGGCCCGGTTTCGCTGCCAGACGGGCTTACTCCTCCAGCATCACCACATGGCCGACGTAGGCCAGATGACGATAGCGCTGGGCGTAGTCGATACCGTAACCCACCACAAATTTGTCCGGAATGGTAAAGCCCACATATTCCACCGGCACCTCCACTTCACGACGCTCTGGCTTATCCAGCAGCGTGCAGATCGCCAGTGATTTTGGCTGACGCAGGCTGAGAATATCGCGCACCTTGCTCAGCGTATTGCCCGAGTCGATGATATCTTCCACGATCAGCACGTCTTTGCCGCGAATGTCCTCATCCAGATCCTTGAGGATTTTCACATCACGGGTGCTGGACATGCCGCTGCCGTAGCTGGAGGCCGTCATAAAATCGACTTCGTGCGGGACGTCGATTTTGCGGCAAAGATCCGCCATAAACATGAAAGAACCACGCAGCAGGCCCACCAGGACCATTTCACTGCCGCTCTCACGGTAGGCTTCCGTGATTTGCTGGCCCAGTTCGGCGATACGTTTGGCGATCTCGTCTTCAGAGATCATGACTTCTACGGTGTGTTTCATAGCGTTATGTCGATATTGTCAGTGGCTTAAAGTAAGCCGCGAAGTTTATCACACTCCCCTTCCCGGCGCTCGACGTTGCGCAACGACGCGGCCTCTGACCTCCGCGCATGGCACGCCAGCGCGACGCCATTAATTAGCACCTTCACAGGAAGTTAACGTATGCTGAAACTATCAGCAGCCAGCAGGCACAGAGGCAGGAGATCGCATGACTTTTCAGGCAAAAAAGACCCATATCGGCAGCCGTGAGCTGCACCCCGAAACGCAGATGCTTAACTACGGGTACGATCCGGCGCTTTCAGAAGGGGCGGTAAAACCGCCGGTGTTCCTGACCTCCACCTTTGTGTTTAACTCCGCGGAAGAGGGGAAAGATTTTTTTGACTACGTTTCGGGCCGCCGCGAACCGCCCGAAGGGAGCGGCAACGGCCTGGTCTATTCGCGCTTTAACCATCCCAATAGCGAAATTGTTGAAGATCGACTGGCCATTTTTGAGCGAACCGACAGCGCCGCGCTCTTCTCCTCGGGCATGTCAGCGATCTCCACCACGCTGCTGACCTTCGTTGAGCCTGGCGATGTGATCCTGCACTCGCAGCCGCTCTATGGCGGCACTGAAACGCTGCTGACCAGAACCTTTGCGCGGCTGAAGGTGGCAGCGGTCGGTTTTGCGGACGGCATCAGCGAGGCATCGGTGCAGGCTGCCGCCGATGAAGCCATGCGCCTTGGCCGCGTGTCGGTCATTCTGATTGAATCGCCAGCTAACCCGACCAACAGCCTCGTCGATATTGCGCTGATGAAACGCGTGGCTGATGCTATCGGACAGAAACAGCAGCACCGCCCCGTTATCGCCTGTGATAACACGCTGCTGGGCCCGGTTTTCCAGCGGCCTGTTGAACATGGCGCCGATTTGTCACTCTACTCGCTAACCAAATATGTCGGCGGGCATTCCGATCTGATTGCGGGTGCGGTGATGGGCAGCAAAGCGCTTATCCGCCAGGTTAAAGCGTTACGCAGCGCGACCGGCACCCAGCTCGATCCTCATACCAGCTGGATGATTGGTCGTTCGCTGGAGACGCTGTCGCTGCGTATGACGCGGGCTGACGAAAACGCGGCTGCCGTGGCTGAATTTCTGCGTAACCATGAGAAAATCAGCAAGCTGCAATATCTGGCTTTTCTGGAAGCCGGCTCGCCAGCGGGCCAGCTCTTCGCCCGACAGTGCAGCGGGGCTGGCTCAACCTTTTCCTTTGACGTGGCGGGCGGTGAGGCAGCCGCCTTCCGGCTGCTTAACGCGCTGAGCCTGTTTAAGCTGGCGGTCAGCCTTGGCGGAACGGAGTCGCTTGCCAGCCATCCGGCCAGTACCACCCATTCGGGCGTGCCGGTGGATGTGCGCGATCGCATCGGCATCGGTGAAGCGACGATCCGCCTGTCGATCGGCATTGAGCATAAAGATGATCTTATTGAAGATCTGCGGCTGGCGCTGGACAAAACGCAGCCGTAGCGGACTTCAGGTACTGGCACGCTCAATCAGGTGCCAGTCCATAATAATGCGCTCAGTTGTCGATTCCGGGTCCTCTATCCTCGCCACCACCAGCTCGCAGGCTTTGCGGCCAATATCCCGCGACGGTTGCGCAATGGTGGTCAGCGGCGGCGATACCATCTCCGCCAGTTCCGAGCCGTCAAACCCGGCGACAGCAATGTCTTCAGGCACACGCAAACCCGCCTCGCGGATGGCTGCCATCGCACCGGCGGCTAACGTATCCGATACGGCGAATACCGCGTCCGGCCTCTCGCCGTCCGCCAGTAGCTGAAGCATATTCTGCCTGCCAGCGCTGAAGCTCAGTTCGCTGGCATAAGCGATCGCCTGCCATGTGAGCTGGCTGCGCTCAAGCTCACGCAGATATCCCTGCTGACGCAGCTGGGCATACTTGTAGTTGAGATCGTGATTGATCAGCGCGATCCTGCGGCATCCTTTGTTAATCAGGTGGCGCACCATCTGCTGGGAAGCGTCGCTGTCATTGATGCCAACGCAGGAGATATCGCCGGTATTCGCATATTCCGCGCACTGAACCCAGGGCGTCCCGCCAATCAGTCGTGAAAGCTCAGGCAGCTTGCTGAAGGCGTCCATGGTGATAATACCGTCGACGATCTTACCGGAAAGGAGTTGCAGACTTGAACGCGACCGCTCGATATCCGAGCCGGAGTTGCAGAGCAGGATGCGGTAGCCGCTCTTTTCGGCCTGTTCTTCGATCCCCTTAACCACTTCGGCGCAAAAGGGATTGGAGATATCAGAAACCATCACCAGAATCATTGAGCTGCGCGCGGTGCGCAGCTGGCGTGCCAGCAGATTGGGCTGATAATTGCTCGCCTGGATAGCCTGTAGAACTTTCTCGCGATTTTTGGCTTTTACGGTATCGCTATTATTCAGGACTCGTGACACCGTCGCGACAGAAACGCCCGCAAGGCGGGCGATCTTTTGAATGGACATGGGGTTAACTCTTGCTCAAACCGATGGGACGCAGGCTATCATAAATCCGTTCCGACAATAAGTTAACTGCGTCGTTACCACGCGACCCTTGTCCAGCACTGCTGCTGATGGCTACGCACGATGGCATCGACAATCGCCATCACCTGGGCGCCATCATGAAAGGTCGCAAACGACGCTGCGTTTTCCGCTGGCGGTTTACCCTGCGCTACCGCCAGGTAAAACTGCTGCATCATATTACGGAACGCATCCGGCCAGCCTTCAATATGCCCGCCGGGAAAACGCGCCCGCCCGGCGACGTCGGCATTGAGCAGCGAGGGATCGTCCGAGAGCAGCTGATTGGGCTGATGACGGTGCCCAATCCAGAGCTGCTGCGGCGTCTCCTGATCCCAGGCCAGCGACGCGAGGCTGCCGTTCACCTCAAAAGCCAGCCGGTTTTTGCGCCCGGCAGCAACCTGTGAGACGTTAAAGCTGCCCTTACTGCCGTCGTCAAAGCGGAACAGCACAAAGCCCATATCTTCCGTTGTCACCTTATGGGATTCATACTGCTGCTCTGCCTGTTTCGCCCCAAAGGTGGTGGAGGGCTGCACGCTGGCTTTACGGCTCGGCCAGACGATAGCGAGATCGGCCATCACCTCAACGATTTTTTTGCCGGTGGTAAACTGAATGGTATCGCACCAGTGCGAGCCGATATCCGCCACGGCGCGGGAGGCACCGCCTTTTTCAGCATTTACCCGCCAGTTATAGTCCGTCTCTTCCAGCATCCAGTCCTGCACATAGCTGCCCTGCGCCGAAAACAGCCGTCCCAGTTCCGCCTGCCCGATCATACTGGCGGCCTGCTGAACCATGGCAAACTGGCGATAGACGAAGCTGACGCCGTGCACCACGCCCGCCTGCTCAGCCAGATCGACCAGCTCGCGGGCCTCCTCCATGGTCATGCATAACGGTTTTTCTGAGAAGATATGCTTGCCGGCCTGCAGAACCTGGCGGTTAATTTCAGCATGCACATGATTCGGCGTGCAGTTATGCACGACGTCCAGCCCTTCATGCTGGAGAAAAGTCGCGACATCGCTGTAGGCATGCGGCACATGCAACTCCGCCGCACGCGCCTCAGCGCTTGCCTGCTGCCTATCGCAAATCGCCACCACGTTAATATTACCGAGACGGCGAAGCGCCTCAATATGCGCGGGGCCGATAAATCCGCTGCCGATAATGCCGACATTAATCATCACACTCTCCCCTGTCCAGGCCCAACTGGGCTCTGACGCTCGCCTTCGCATCATGCTGGGCGGCAAAATCATCAAACGCACGTTCCGCGACCGGAATGATATGGCGCTGGATAAATTCAGCACCTTCTCGGGCGCCCGCCTCGCTGCTCTTCAGGCAACATTCCCATTCCAGCACGGCCCAGCCGTCATAGTCATACTGCGCCAGCTTGCTGAAAATGCGTTTGAAATCGATCTGGCCATCGCCCGGCGAACGGAAGCGGCCAGCCCGGTCTATCCAGCGTTGATAACCACCGTAAACGCCGCTGCGGCCATTGGTCTGATACTCCGCATCCTTCACGTGGAAGGCTTTAATGCGGGAATGATAGAGATCGATAAAGCTCAGGTAGTCGATATGCTGCAAAAACAGATGGCTGGGATCGAACAGAATCGCGCAGCGCGGATGATGATTAACCTCAGCCAGAAAGCGCTCAAAGGTCGCGCCGTCATGGAGATCCTCGCCGGGATGAATTTCGTAGCAGAGATCGACGCCGTGGCGATCGAACTCATCCAGCACCGGCAGCCAGCGGCGCGCCAGCTCAGCGAAGGCTTCGCTGAATAACTGCGCGTTATGCGGCGGCCACGGATAAAGATAGGGCCAGGCCAGCGAGCCGGAAAAAGTAGCATGAGCAGTCAGCCCCAGCTTCGCCGACGCCGCCGCCGCTTTTTTCAGCATCCCGATGGCCCAGGCCGTACGCGCTGCGCTGTTGCCGCGCACTTCAGCCGGGGCGAAGCTGTCAAAAGCCTCATCGTGCGCCGGATGTACCGCGATGAGCTGCCCTTCAAGATGGGTGGAAAGCTCGCTGATGACCAGATCATATTTTGTCAGCATTGCCGTGACGTCATCGCAATAGGCCTGGCTGACCGCCGCCTGTTCAAGATCGAAAATCGCCGGATGATGACAGGGAATTTGCAACGCTTTATAACCGAGCGCAGAAGCCCATTGCGCCATTCCTTCCAGCGAATTAAACGGCGCCTGCCGATCAATAAATTGCGATAAAAATATCCCCGGTCCTTTTAACGTCTTCATCGTGTTCTCCCCTTATGCAGCCTCTTCATCCCGGTATTTAAAGGTGAAGAGGAAAAGAATGGCGATCGCCGCCGCTGCGACGGCGGGGATCCACCAGAAAGTCGCCCAGTTTTCTGCCGTAGGCTGTCCGGCAATCAATTTGTTGTAGAGCGCGCCGGAGATCTGCGAACCCAGCAGCATGCCGATGCCGTAGGTAAACATCACCACCATGCTTTGCGCCTGGCCTTTCACCTTCTCGCCAGCGATGCGGTCGGTGTAGATAAATCCCACCACAAAGAAGAAATCGTAGCAGACGCCGTGCAGCAGAATGCCGAGGTAAATAAGCGCCCGCCCTTCATCACCCATACCGGAGGCGAACAGCGCATAGCGAACAAACCAGGCGCACATCCCGACCAGCAGCATGTATTTCACGCCGAGCCGCCGGAACAGCAGCGGGATCACCAGCATGAAAAAGATTTCCGACATCTGTCCGAAGGACATCACGGTGCTGACGTTCTCCACGCCAGCGTCCGCCAGCCATGACGCGGTATAGGCATAATATGTCCCCAGCGGAACAGAGATCAGCGTGGCGCAGAGCGAAAAGATAAAGAAATGGCGGGTCTTGAGGAGAGCGAAGGCATCGGCGCAAAAGAGATCCCGGACTTTCAGGGGCAGCCCTTTTGCCGCTGCGGGCGTATGCGGCAGCGTCAGGCTGTAGATCGCCAGCGCAACAGAACAGACCGCGGCCAGCGAGAAGATTGTGGTACTGGCCGAAATACCGGTAACGCCAATAAAGATACCGGCGACAATCCAGCCGATGGTGCCAAAGACGCGCACCACCGGGAAACTTTTATCGCTGCTGGCCAGGCTGTGGAAAGCGATATTATTGGAGAGCGCCAGCGTCGGCATATAGCAGAGCGTGTAGCCGAACAGCAACCCAATCAGCAGCGCGCCGTTTTCGGTTTCCAGCGCATGCGGAACAAACCACAGGATCGCCGCCCCCGCCAGGTTCATTACCGCCATCACTTTTTGTGACGGGAAGAAGCGGTCTACCAGCATGCCCAGCACGAAGGGAGAAAGAATGGAAGCGATAGGCCCCGCAGAAAAAGCATCACCAATCAGCAGCGACATATTGTGCTGCGTCATGACCAGCCCCAGGGTGACTGACCAGCTGCCCCAGATAAAAAACTGCATAAACATCATCAGCGAAAGCCGCGGAATAAGCCACCGCTGCGGCATCCGGTTGGTATCAGAACGTTGTGAAACAGACATGATGCACTCTCCGGCAAGATAGTAATCGATTACATTTCATTTAAAGTAATCGATTACAAAAATGATTATCTCAATCTCGATCACACTTTCATCATCTTCAGGTAACGACCACAGCGAGAAGTATTAACACAACGGGATCTGCCCGGCACCGCAGTCAGAGTGCAAACAAAGGTAACGACTATCAAATCTGTCGGTTAATACAGGTATGAGTTATCAAAGGCGGCAGCTAAGGTAGAGCCAGATAAAAAATGGAGCCTGAAAATGAGCACGCCAACTGACACACACAATGCGTTATCCGCCGGGAAATGCCCCTTTCACCAGGGCAACAATAATCAGGCTGCCGGGGGTGGAACCGGGCATCATGACTGGTGGCCCGATCAGCTCCGCGTGGATCTGCTGAATCACCACTCCAACCGCGCAAACCCGCTGGGAGCCGCGTTTAATTACCGCGAAGCGTTCAGCAAACTTGACTACTACGCGCTGAAAGCCGATCTGAAAGCCCTGCTGACAGACTCGCAGCCGTGGTGGCCCGCCGACTGGGGAAGTTATATCGGCCTTTTTATCCGTATGGCGTGGCACAGCGCGGGCACTTACCGTTCTGCGGATGGCCGGGGCGGTGCGGGCCGTGGCCAGCAGCGCTTCGCTCCCTTAAATTCCTGGCCTGATAACGTCAGTCTCGATAAGGCCCGCCGTCTCCTCTGGCCGGTCAAACAGAAATATGGTCAGAAAATCTCCTGGGCCGATCTCTATATCCTGGCCGGTAACGTCGCGCTGGAAAATGCCGGTTTCCGTACCTTTGGTTTCGGCGCCGGGCGCGAAGATGTCTGGGAGCCGGATCAGGATGTGAACTGGGGCGGCGAAAAAACCTGGCTGGCGCACCGCCATCCGGAATCACTGGCGCAGGCGCCGCTGGGCGCAACCGAGATGGGCCTGATCTACGTGAACCCCGAAGGGCCGGAAAACAGTGGCAATCCAGCCTCCGCCGCGCCGGCCATTCGCGCCACCTTCGGCAATATGGGCATGAATGACGAAGAAACCGTTGCGCTGATTGCGGGCGGGCATACCCTGGGCAAAACGCATGGCGCCGCCGCGGCAAGCCATGTTGGCGTCGATCCCGAAGCCGCGCCGATTGAAGCACAGGGCCTTGGCTGGGCCAGCCAGTATGGCAGCGGCTCGGGTGCCGACGCCATTACCTCTGGCCTTGAGGTCACCTGGACGCAAACGCCGACGCAGTGGAGCAACTATTTCTTCGAGAACCTGTTCCGCTATGAGTGGGTACAGACACGCAGCCCGGCGGGTGCGATCCAGTTTGAAGCCGTCAATGCGCCTGACACTATTCCGGATCCGTTCGACCCGACCAGAAAACGCAAACCAACCATGCTGGTGACCGATCTGACGCTGCGTTTCGATCCGGCGTTTGAGAAAATCTCGCGGCGTTTCCTCAACGATCCTCAGGCGTTTAATGAAGCCTTTGCGCGCGCCTGGTATAAGCTGACTCACCGGGATATGGGACCAAAAGCGCGCTACATCGGTCCGGAAGTGCCAAAAGAGGATCTGATCTGGCAGGATCCCCTGCCGCAGCCGCGTCATGCGCCAACAGCCACCGACATTGCGCAGCTGAAATCAGAGATCGCCGAGTCGGGCCTGTCCGTCAGCGAGCTGATTTCTGTCGCCTGGGCGTCAGCCTCAACCTTCCGTGGCGGAGATAAACGGGGCGGCGCTAATGGGGCGCGGCTGGCGCTGATGCCGCAGAGGGAATGGGACGTTAATGCGACAGCGTCGCGCGTGCTGCCCACGCTCGAAGCCATTCAACTGAGATCGGGCAACGCCTCGCTGGCCGATATTATTGTGCTGGCAGGTGGGGTCGGCGTTGAGCTGGCGGCGAAGGCTGCGGGCATCGACGTTAAGGTGCCGTTCACGCCGGGACGGGTGGATGCGCTTCAGGCGCAGACGGATATCGCGCTCTTTGAGCTGCTCAACCCCGCCGCCGATGGGCTGCGTAACTACCGTGGCGTACGGAACGGAACCTCAACAGAAGCGCTGCTGATTGATAAAGCGCAGCAGCTGACGTTAACGCCGCCAGAACTGACGGTGCTGGTCGGCGGCATGCGTGCGGTGGGTGGCAACTTCGATGGTAGCGCGCATGGCGTGTTCACCAGCCGTCCGGGCGTGCTCAGCAATGACTTTTTCGTCAATCTGCTGGATATGCGCAACGAATGGAAAGCGACCGATGCTTCTGCGGAGCTGTTTGAGGGGCGCGATCGCCTGAGTGGCGAAGTGAAGTTTACCGCGACCCGTGCGGACCTGGTATTCGGCTCGAATGCGATTCTGCGCTCCGTCGCCGAAGTGTACGCCAGTGAGGATGCCAGAGAGAAATTCGTCCACGATTTTGTCGCCGCCTGGACGAAAGTCATGAATCTGGATCGTTTCGACCTGCGTTAACTCCCGGCACCGGGGAAGGGTTAGCCCCCTTCCCCGGTTTTCTGCATCAGGTAGCTTGCCTGAACAGCATGGTTTGAAGCGGTTTTCAACACTCATACTCAGCAGTAAACATTTATGCGGGTGGCTTTGATTCCGTCCCTTTCCGCACGAGACATTACTGCCCTCTCTCCTGGAGCTAAACCGGAGGTTTCAGAGGTTCCTGCCTTGCCGCTCTCCTGTACCCTTTTCCCCGCCCGGTTGTTCAACTGTTCAAATCAATAAACTCGCTGATAAAAAAAAGATACAATGTAAAAAATCTTAATTGTCTATGAGAAGTGGATGGAAATTGCTCATTTATTAGCAGAAAGCACCAACTGTGCCTATGCGCATTTCAAAGAATGTCTCCGTCTGGAGGTGCTCAACAGGGACGGCAAGAAGGCGTTTTCATGGTTCAAAGTTCTGCATCGCGCCCTGTTCAGCTATAAGAAGCGGTATTACTTCTGGTGGCGGCTGGCGAATTACTGGCATACGTTACCTTCACCCCGCTACCGCAAATGGGCGAGAAGAATTAATCATAATCTGCTCAAAAAATATGGTGCCGACATCAGCGTCGCGGCCTATATCGGACCAGGAATGAAGATTAACCACTATGTCGGCATCGTAATACGCGCGGAGTGCGTGATTGGACGCAATATCAATCTGCGTCAGAACACCACGATTGGGCGCAGAGATTCGGTGAACAACAGCGGGAAAACTATCATCGGGAATAACGTTGATATAGGCGCGCACAGCTGCATTATCGGTGATGTTCACATCGGCGATAATGTTATCATCGGCGCAATGTCATTTATTAATAAATCTGTTCCCAAAAACAGCGTGGTTTATTGTGATAAAGTCACGACGGTCCGTGAACGCCAGGAAAAAGCTTATTAAGTAAATTTGTGTCGATATAATAGTTGTTGATTATGGAATTTGAAAAGCAACAGGAGGTTAAAATGGCACGCAGAATTGAGCTTAAAGGCGTAGCCAATGCGCTTAATGCGTGTTTTGTTAGTCGTAACAACGATTTTGCAGGATACTGGGCTATTGGTCAGCTAAAATCCTTTGCTTTAGCTAACAGCCTTAGCTCAATGACGTTTTCTTTAATCAAACCTAACAGCAAATTCAACTGTAACCTACAGAATTTCATTGTAGCTCACTATTCAGGCATACTCGGGTATCTGCTAACAAAGCAACAGATTCCTGAATGTTGGGTCATTAAGGCTGGTATTTTGATCGACTTTAACGTTCATTATAAACAGGCTCAGTTGTTTCATTGCTCAGCTTCAGGCGAGCCTTATCGATGCTGTTGTGAGATAACTGATGATGCTGGTCGCCGTTACGCCTCAATAATTTATGGCCGGTGCCAACCACACTCTGCTGTGAAAGAGTTAAAATCGTCCCGAAAATCCACAATATAGTTATTAAGACGGACCTTCGCTCCTGGCGGGCAGTTATCTATTTTTCACTATTTGCCGAACAGAGTGCTAACTGCTTACCGGTTGGCAAGTAGAGTTGACCGGTATTCATTCATTAAGCTTCCCGTATTAGTAATGCATTCACAGGCGGTGGAATAATTGTAAACTACCGCTCCTCGCTCAAAGCGGACAGTACGTCCACGCCAGGCTGCATGGTGATTGTCGGTCTGAGGAGTTGTGACTTATGCTGTCTGGGAATATGACTGGTCCTGGGCCAACCACAGGCCGCAGGAATAAAAAAGCCCGCGCGTAGTGGGCTTCAGTTACTGCACTTTCACTCGTTCGGGTTTTGCTGCGCCTACCAGCGACGCCAGCGGGATGTTGAACATTTTATGCAGGTTGCGGATCATCGGTAGCGTCAGCGCACGCTTATTATTCAGCACCTCATAGACGCGGTTTGGGCGTCCAATCGCCGGCACCAGGTCTTTCGCCGACAGCCCCATCTGATCCATCCGGAATTTAATCGCTTCTACCGGATCGGGTGCTTCAATCGGGTAGTGTTCCTGCTCGTATTTTTCGATAAGCAGGATCATTACTTCCAGAAAATCCCCGGCTTCAGTCCCCGGCTCCGGCTCATTGTCGAACAGCGGGGATACGGCTGTCAGAGCTGCCTCATAATCTGCTTCGTTGTGAATCGGTTTGATTTTATAAGTCATCACATATCCACCGTGTTTGCGTCTGTCTTGTCATATTCAGCATGCGTTCCAACAAACTTGATGTAGACCGCCTGATACCTGTAAGCCACTGCGGCAATCAGACGGTAGTGGTTGCCCTTGATATCAAACACCACCCGATTGTTGCTTAGAAAATCTGCTGTCCTGTATTTGTCCTTAATGTCCTGAGGCGTTTTCCATTGGGCCTTACTGACTTCATCTACCCACGCTCTAAGAGGTTGCTCCGCCTGATTATGTGTCTCCCAGAATCTTTTGAGGGATGCGGTCGATATAATTCGCACTGACTTTCCTTGTTATCCCACAGTGGGACCAACATAGCAGTCCCGTAGCGGGACTTCAAGGTTTTAGACGCTTTGGTGTTTCAGGCTCGCTGTATAGATAAACAGTCTGATGCATTTAATCTTTTCAACCCTGACCTGACATATTATCTCCATATCGCTCGATGCAGAGGTAAGCCAGCCTCTTCCATCAGCGTTATCCCTTTGCCACCTTCTGACCACGCCAGGCCGCTTTCGCATCACAGCGCGTGCCGACACCCAATTCAGCTAATCACGCCGAAAGCGGCGATAATAAAAGTGGCGCATTCCTGTGTTGAAGGCTGGCGCAAAGTGGGGACGCAGGCAGCATCGCACGCCGTTACGGTCACCCTCTTTTGGCCCTTTGGCTTGTCTTGCATGGCGGTTTCCCGTTTTTCATCCGGGAATCACGCCCGCTATGGACAGATGACATCAGGGCGGTTAAAGCGCCGGTATTCTGTAATCTGGCCGGGATATCACCGCCATACACAGATTTCATTTTTCCTCTTACTCGCTGAAAGATAACCACTTTTCCGAAAGACTTCCAGGTTGCGACGGTTGAGTAATTGAATCTTTGCTAAGCTAACAGGCGTTAGCTTTGTTAACCACTGATAACCGGGAAGACAACGGTTACTGCGTTTTTCTACATTATCTGACAACCAAAGGTTGTTGATTGAATATAAGGGAAAATAATGCCGCTGATATTCGATGAGTTATCTGGTGCGCCAGTATGGGTACCTGTTGTATTCCTCGTCACGATCTCATTCGCACTGGGCTTCCTGGCCCGGTTTATCTTTTTCAGATTCATCCTTTATTGGCAGGGTCGTGACAGGAAGCTGTTTAAATCACTTGAAAAAAATCTTCGTGGGTCGATTTTTTTATTCATTCCTTTGCTGATGATAAATATCGGGGTTAACTACCTTGATATTCACTCAGACTTGCTTGCTGTTATTACAGCCACCACGAATGTTTTTATAATATTATCCATTTGCTCCGTTTTAATTCGACTGACCAATGTCGCGCAGGATATGCTTTTTATACGCTATGATATTAATCTTTCGAATAATCTTCGCGCGCGTAAAATCCGTACTCAGATAATCTATGTAAAAAAGGTGGTCATTGTACTGCTTGTTTCATTATGTCTTTGTAGCATTTTACTCAGTTTTCCCAGTGTCCGGAAATTCGGTACAACAATCCTGGCCGGTGCGGGCGTAGCCGGAATAATCATCGGGTTTGCTCTTCAGAAGTCGCTTGTTAACCTGTTTGCCGGCATTCAGATAGCCTTTACCCAGCCGATAAAAATTGATGATGCGGTGGTCGTTGAAAAAGAGTGGGGCTGGATTGAGGAGATAAACCTGACTTATGTGGTGGTGCGTCTCTGGGATCTGCGCCGGCTGGTCCTGCCTATCACCTACTTCACAGAAAATGCGTTCCAGAACTGGACACGCAATAATGCACAAATTTTAGGCTCTGTTTTTCTTTACGTGGATTACTCCATGCCGTTAGAGCCTCTTCGCCAGCATTTTGAAAAAGTGCTCAGTGAAACCAAACTCTGGGATCAACAAACCCAGGTACTTCAGGTCACCGATACCTCAGAAAAAACCATGACGATCAGGATGTTGATGACCGCTCAGAACTCCCCTATCGCTTTTGATTTACGCTGTTACGTCCGGGAAAAGATGATTGAGTTTATTCAGCAAAATTATCCGCAAAGCCTGCCTCACGTCAGGGCGTCATTGATCGATTCTGAGGTTAGCGAGTCCTGAGGTCATTGGTTAAGAGTGAGTGGAAAGTACAGTGACGATAAGTGTGCTTGATTATTATCAGGACATCTGTACTTCCGCTCCTCGATCTAAACGGGCGTTCCCGACGCTACTTCTTCTTATTCAGCATCGACTTCAGGTCAGCAAAGGGATTATAGGTTGCGGCATCAATATCGTTCTGCGCATCTTCCCCCGCCACCACAGTTGTGCCGTACTGCTCAGCCTCAGTGTATTTCGAGTGTTCGTGGTCATGACAATAGAGGCACAACAATTCCCAGTTACTGCCATCTTCCGGGTTATTGGTGTGGTCATGATCGATATGGTGAACCGTGAGTTCACGCAGGTTAGAGTACACAAACTCCCGCGAGCAGCGCCCGCACACCCACGGATAGATTTTTAACGCCTTCTCACGATAGCCACTTTCCAGCCGCGTGTAGTTTTTCGGGATCAGAGCCATTGCTGATATTACCTGTGTCAGATGATGTTATGGGAAGAGCTGTTCAGCCTGCGTAACAGGATACTGCAAATTGCACACTAAATCCGCTCCCGGCAAAACAGTAAGGAAGCTGGCTTATGAAAGTCATATACTCAGTTTCACATCGGCTTCTGTATAAGTCTGAGGCAGCCAGGCCAGAACCCGCTTAGCATGGGCAATAATAAATTTTCTGTCTGCTTAAGCTTTCAGGTGCCGGCGTAGGTGGAGCGGTATGATACAACGGCGCGGCAGATATATAAGGCTATTTGGGTGCTGATATGCGTTCTAACATGATTGAATACATTACTATTTTTATCCAGGTTGTTGAGCAAGGTAGTTTCACTAAAGCCGCCGATATGTTGCAGCTGCACCGCCCCGCCGTCAGTAAAGCGATACAGTATCTTGAGGATGACCTCGGCGTAAAACTTATTCACCGTACTACACGCAAGTTGAGTATTACGCCTGAAGGTGACGAATTTTATCAGCGTGCCAGACAGGTTCTGGCAGAAGTTGATAATATGCTGGCCGTTTTTTCACCGACTCTTCCGCCTCGTGGACGGCTCAAGCTTGATGTTCCGCTGGCGCTGGCGCATGCCATACTAATTCCTCACCTGATGGCGTTTCAGTCACGCTATCCTGATATTGAACTGGTGCTGGTTTCATCGGATAAAAAAACCGACCTGATCACTGAAGGTGTGGACTGCGTGGTGCGGCTGGGCGAACTGCAGGATTCCAGCTTTATTGCCAGGCGCCTTGGCGAAATAAAGATGGCGACCTGTGCAGCCCCTTCTTATCTGCAACGGCACGGTCGGCCGAAAACGCTGGCAGAACTTGAGCGGCACCGGGCAGTTAACTTCTTCAGCGATCACAGCCGTGAGGTGATGGAATGGAAGTTTATCGAGGATGGTGTCACTGTTTCGCGACGCCCTGCCAGCAGCATTCTGGTCGATAACTCCGATATTTTGTTGTCTTGCGGCCTGGCAGGTCTGGGTATTATCCAGGCCACCAGAAACGCTCTTGCGCCGCATATTGCTTCCGGGGAACTTGAAGAGATCCTGACGCAGTACCCTTCCGTTTCAAAACCTGTATCGGTGATGTATCCCGACAGGCGCTATCTTTCTCCTCAGGTACGCGTATTCATCGACTGGCTCAGTGAAATTTTTGCCCGACAAAGCACCTGAGCCTGCTGATTGTTACTGAATAAATAATACTGAAGTTCTTCAGCGGCTATTTTTACAACGATTATAACCACGTAGATTGTTTGCAGATGAATCGGGTACACCTTTCGCGCTATCCGCAAGGTGTGCCGCTAACTGACGAGGTCTGAAGATGTCTAAAGTTGTTACGTTTAACCGCACCGGTGGTCCGGAAGTTCTGGAAATTGTCGATGTTCAGGTGCCTGCACCTGCGGCTGGTGAAGTACAGATTCGCGTACATGCGGTTGGTGTTAACCGTGCAGAAATCATGTATCGCAACGGCCAGTATGTTATTGAGCCGGAATTTCCGGCACGGCTGGGCTATGAAGCGGCTGGCGTGATTGAAGCTGTCGGTGACAATGTCGAGGATTTTTCCTGCGGCGATGTCGTCAGCGTGATCCCTTCATTCATGTTTAGCGACTACGGTATGTACGGCGAACGGGTCAATGCACCGGTGCACGCTGTCGTGAAGCATCCTGAAAATCTTTCATTCGAGGAAGCTGCTGCAAGCTGGATGATGTACGTAACCGCTTACGGTGCGCTGGTTGAATATGGCAACCTTCAGGCTGGTCAGAATGTCGTGATCCGCGCAGCATCAAGTAGCGTGGGCCTGGCTGCCATACAAATAGCTAATATGCTGGATGCAAAACCCATCGCGCTTACGCGCACCTCAGAAAAAAGCGAAATGCTTCTGAAAGCTGGTGCCGCCGCCGTCATTGCTACTGCGGAGCAGGATATGGTTGCTGAAATCAACCGTGCAACAGATGGCGTGGGCGCTCATATTGTTTTTGACCCTGTTGGCGGGCCGGATGTGGCAAAGCTGACTCAGGTAATGGCACCACAGGGTATGTTCTTCCAGTATGGCGCGCTAGATAGCCGTGACATGCTTATACCTGTATTCGATATTCTCGGTAAACATCTCACGATACGAGGCTATGAGCTGTTTGAAATCACCACCGATGCGGAAAAAATGGCGCGTGCGAAATCCTTTGTCACCGAAGGTCTGCGTTCCGGTAAGTTGAAACCCGTCATTGATAAAACCTTCAGGCTCGAAGATATTGCTGATGCGCACCGTTATATGGAAGCAAATGGTCAGGTAGGTAAAATCATCGTGACCGTTGGATAATACGGCTCTTAGCGCCTCATGGGGGGAGATGATGTTTTCCGGAAAACTACATTGTTGTCCCTTTAATAAAGTTTATGGCATGGCCAGCATTCGGTGGCCATGTTATTCCTCCTTTACTGATGTGAAGAGAGCGTAGACTTTAGCAGTGCGGGTGAGATAGAACCTGCCAGACATCTTCAACAGGCCGTTCAAAACACCCTCATTTTTTCGCTGACATCTAGTAATAGCAAATTGGTTAGCCCTAATTCACCTGTATACATATCGAATGTCCGCTTCTCGCTTATTGTAGACTTTGCCTCATTCGCATGGCCGCTTCATCTCAAACTTGGACGTTCGGCAAAAGTAGCATCTTCTTTTGTAAATGCTTCATTCTTAATAAAATGATAGGCAACTCCCTTAAGTCACCTGACCATAATACCAGCGTTCTCTCGTGAACCATTCATCCCGGTCCTCGCTGCCATAATATTCGAGGGTGATACCTATTTCCTGAACATTAGCTGGCAGAATAAGTCCCCATTCAACAGCAAGGCTGCGCTCTTTGATTAAAGCAGAAGCACCAGTTTCAGAACGATCTTCAGTTATGAAGCTTTGATAATAGTCTTCCGAGCGATAAAGGCAGACCTCACTCGTAAACATATCCGGAAGACATACAACGGCAGTAATCCGGGGGCTGTAATTCCTACCAGCAGTGGCCGTTATGAGATTTGAACATGCGTTAATTAAAGCTTGCGCGCAGGCTGCTTTGGTTTTACGCGTGCTGTACTTCCCCTGAACAAGATTGATCTCTACAGGGATTTTGAAATTCCAGTAATGCTCATCTTCTGCAAACACGCTACGTTCAGGACTATGAAAAGTATCAGCCCAACGGTTAAGTGCTTTTATGCGTCGGGGAATATTCCTGACCTTGGTTCGATGATCGCTGTTAAGTCGTCTGCTCATAAATAATTTGTTCGTTATCTGTTTAAATGGTTTACGTTGTACTCCTGCACCGGAGCATTCCATCCTGAGTTGATCAGCTTATCGTTACGCCTGCAATTTAATGCACCGTTATCAACTTAAGAGGATTTATGTCTGCTTTTCGCTCAAAGCGGACCTTGTCCGTTTTATGCCAGAATATGCAGCCAGAATGAAGCCGGTTATTCCTGATTATAAATGGATCATATCCGGGGACAGGGTCAGTCGGATCGTGTAGTTCAATCCGACAAACAATGAAGGGGGTGGGATGGGTGAAATCTGCCAGAGCAGAGGTTTTGTGATATTCCTTCAGCGTGGCTGCGAAATCCTGCGACTGGTTGTTGTTACGGGTGAAAATACTAACTGCATCTGTCCGTGTTTTTATCCCAGTTCAAGTAATATCAGACCAGCAGCGATCATGAGCAAACCATAGCATCCTTTGCGTCCGAGAGGCTGTCCGAAAATGATCCAGCCAGACAAAGCCGTCAGAAGAATGCCGCAGCCTCCCCATATAGCGTAGGCAGTCGCCATTTCCATCCCTTTCAGAGCCTGGGTCAGGGCAGTAAAAGAGGCAAAAATAAACAACAAACCCACCGCGCCTGGCATTTTTTTTGTCAGCCCGTCCGAACGCTGTAGAAAGGCATTAGCCGTCACTTCAAGCACAATGGCTGCAGCAAGACAGAAATAGGGAAAGTTCTTACCCATTTATTTACCCTGCCCGTGTTCAGCGAGATTGACCAGCACAACACCGCCCAGCAGCAGTAAGATGCCCAGGCTTTGAATGATGCTGAGGTGTTCTTTGAAAAGGAAGCTGCCAGCGGCAGCTATGCACAGCAGACCCAGCGACTCCCAGGTGGCATACGCTACCGCAAGCGTAA
Source organism: Pantoea sp. IMH (assembly GCF_000599885.1). Classification (GTDB taxonomy): domain Bacteria; phylum Pseudomonadota; class Gammaproteobacteria; order Enterobacterales; family Enterobacteriaceae; genus Erwinia. Next base: position 1,005,976 of record NZ_JFGT01000002.1, read on the forward strand.
TTTTCTTCAGGGCAAGCGCCATAAAAGTAAATGACAGCCCAATGGTGACATACATGAACAGCATGCCTGCCTGACTAGCCTCCTGCGAGAGGTATTTCATAACAATCACACTGCTTACCTCTGACACAATTGCCAGAGAAAGATAAAGCCATGCCTGGATCACACAGTCTCCATAGTAAGGGGGATACAAAACAGCCGGGTAGTTTATACCGGAATACCAGGCCGGAGAACAGAATCAGCAATGGCCTGCCAGCGTTTAAACATTGGATGTGTGCACATGCACCGCTGCATGTTTAATGTGTCTGAAAAATGTTATGTTCGGCATAGTTGAAGTACTGTTAGTTATAATGGAACTTCTGCTAATCGCTCACAGCGGACATGTGTCATAAGTTATGAGCCGTGCTGTACTGCGGACATTCCGAAATTAAAGGCTTTCCATATAGTGAAACGCTTTCAGCAGTTCCTCTTCAGTTCCCGGTGATATCAGACTTGCTCCTGTACCCTCTTCAACTTTCGTCAACAATTCATAACGGGTGATACCCAGTCTGTTCGCTACATGATTAACACAACTTCTTGCATGCGAAGCTCTGTGTGCCAGGGGTCTTGCGGGGTCTAAAGCTCTTTTTCTTGATGAAGAGTGAGACATCGGCTCATCCTTAAAGCGGGCATTTTTCTCTATTCTGGCACCTTTCTTAGTTGCATATCCTGACTTTTCCAACAAGCCCCAACTAAAGTCCGCTTTGTGCCAGGAGCGGACGTTGCTAACATCGGGATGTACTGATCTGTGGGGATCAGGTCATCAGCTTTGTGCTAAAGGCGCAAACCGAAAAAATATGTAGAGGATTAAGCACCACGCTGCTTCTCTAATTTGATATCAGTGTCATTGATATCCATTTTATTTACCCAGCCTGGTTACGTGTAAAATTTTGCTGCACGGCTGTTTTGTAAGGTTCTCTACAAGAGTGCGGCTAACGGGCGTTTCAATAAAACACCATCATGAAATGACGATAGGGCCTTTACGGCAGCGCTGTGGGTTCGAAAAACTGATATGAACTATCACGCCTGGCTTTCGCCTGGTACATCGCAATATCGGCTTTTTCAAATAACACTTTGGCCGATGCCGTCCCGAACCGGGCGAGGCTGATACCAATTGCCGCCCCGATTCGCACGTCCATGCTATTGATCGCAAAGGGCGCATTCAGGCTGTCAAGCAGGCGCTGGGCGATTGCGGATGCCGCCTCGCGATGGCTGCATCTCGCAGCGACCACAAACTCGTCTCCGCCAAGGCGTGCCACCGAGTCACCCGGACGCATGCAGCGCTGTAGCCGTTTGCTTACCAGTTTTAGCAAGGCATCGCCTGTCGCATGTCCCATCGAATCATTAACTTCCTTGAACCCATTCAGATCGATAAACAGGACAGTCGTATAGGCCTGATCGTCGCCCTGCGCGAGCATGCCGCTCACCAGATCGTTGATCCAGGCCCGGTTCGGCAAACCGGTCAGGGCATCGTGGGTTGCCAGTTTCTCCAGTTGGCGAAGCTTTTCCTTGTCGCTTGTAATGTCGCGCGACACCAGCACTGCACCGATGTTGTTGCCGGTGGAAGGATCGCTGACGCTACAGCCCTTGGTGCCAAGCGTAATGTAGTGGCCGTCGCGATGCAGCTTACGCACCTCGACCACGTCCGGCTGCTCGCCGCCGTTGAAAAGATGTAGCAGTGCCTCCGTGGCGGGGGCGCGGTCATCGGGATGCAGGAAATCCACCACCCGCTGGCCTATCATCTCGTCAGCTGACCAGCCGATCATTTTGCTATAAGAAGGCGAGATCGATACGTACCTGCCGTCTTTGTCGCAATGGGCGATCAGGTCAGTGCTGTTTTCGATCAACAAACGATATTCCGCCGCCGTACGCAGCGCATCTTCCAGGGCTTTGCGTTGCCCGGTGATATCAAGGATGAAGCCGCTGTACTGGAGACAAGGCGTGCCGGGCTGGCAATCCGGCAGCCCGGAAATCACCACACGCCGCGTCGTCCCGTCCAGGCAATGAATGGGCACTTCGAGGTGAAAAGGTGTCACGCATTCCAACGCTGCGGTAAGCTGCTGCGCCATCTTCGCATCATCATCAGCCTGCACACCCCTCAGCCATTCACTCAGCGTTACGCCTTTCAGTACGGGTATCAGACCAGCAGGGCTTTCCTGACTGGTAATGCAAATGCCCTGGGCATCCGTGGACCAAACGGCGGAAAGAGCAGGTTTGATCACAATGTTCATGATGGTCGGATCCGTTGTTTGCTGGTAATACTGAACAAGCTCGATATTCGTCGTGACAGACTTCCTGTTCGCCATAAGGCCTCGCAAAACCGGAAGCTTCGGTGAGGGAATTTCACTTACGCCACTATCATTCATGAGCGGTGAATGACGCTGCCGCCTGTTCAGCAGTAGTTTCAACCGTGCCATTTTACCCGCAGTAGTGCGCGGAAAATGATCGATGGCGAGATTTAAGATCAGGGATGTTAGTGTACGTTTATCGGCTGATTAACCCGCAATCTTTAGTGAAAAATGCATCCTACAACGGCGATATGGCCTGTAACGGCGCCGTTATTTATCTCTGGTGATAACTTCAGGGCTTCGCTTACCCAGCACAAAATCCTGTTCACATTCGGGGATGCGTTTGATCCTGTTAAGTTTAATGCTTTTCTGTTCCAGGCCGTCAATGACAACTGCTGACGGGCAGCATGTCCGTCTGGACAGAGCAGAATCGGGCTTGGGCATGGCGTCTGCTTTACGCCTTTTGACTTAGTCGCTGAGGGAGTTTGAAGGGAAGCGCACGCGATTAAAGGTCCACGTCCGGTGCTGATTTTCCTGAAATTAACCAGAAGACAGAAGAGCAGATTCGCTGAAAAAAAGGCATAGCCTGTTACAGCCATGCCATAGTTCAGGAATTAATGATGCAGCAAATCATCGACAACCTGTTTGCTGGTGAGCTGATAAGGGAAGTAGGTCGGCCAGTTATCCAGCTCGTTGAAAAGTTGCTCCTGAGAGCTGTTCCCCATAAAGATATGAAAATGGGCCGATTTGCGCGGGGCGATGGTGTGATCGCTGAACTGGACGAATTTTGGCGCTTTGCTCTCTGCGTCTTTACACTCAAACAGATAACGAACCCCTTTTTTTCCTGAGGGATACGTCAGAATTTTATAGCCTGCATAGTCATAGCGGCATGCGCTCACTTTGCCATCCACGGTAAATTCCATTACACCGTCTTCAATTCCCAGTTCGGCGACGTCAGTGGCATAGCCTTTTTTATAATATTGCTTAATTTCTTCAAAGGTTTTGCTCTTATCCTGTTCAGCCTTTTTGCGGAACACGGGGTCCATTTCACCCGACAACATAATCGGATAAACGGATTGCCACATCCCTTCCCAGTCGGTCAGCGCCCTGTCCTTCACATCGCTGTCATTGAAAACGCCCTTTGAAGCTTTTTGTTCAGCTTCTGTCAGTGGAGCACCATGTGAATGGCCGTGACCATGGGCATAAGCGCTGCTGGTGACCAGACCAAGAGTGAGCACCAGCGTATTGATTTTAGTAGACAACGTAATTACCTCAGAGGCTATCAAATGAAATGTTATACTATAACAATTCATTTCAGGCTAAAAGCGCTCACTGCGATTTGTTGCCAGACGCGGTCATGACTAATCACCTGACTGACGTCATTAACGGGCCGGGTCAGTAAGGCAGGTTCAGACGGTCGCTCAGACCCTTTCAGGCCGTACCGGCAAAATGCTTTCCGCATGGGCTATGCTTATTTCGGCAAGGAGTAAGTAAAGCCAGCGGAGTTTCATTACGTACTGCCAGTCAAAGACTCAATCTGCCGTTAAGCCTTTGTACCAGCCTGCGCTGAAAGCGCCTGTACTTCGTTCAAAGCGGAGCTTACCCTACAATGTACGTAACGCTGAGGATGTCGACATGACCACTTTTTATCAACTTACTGCCGCCAGCCTGAGTGCTCAGCAGGTCCCTATGGCCGATTACGCTGGCAAGCTGGTCCTCGTAGTCAATACCGCCAGCCACTGTGGATTTACGCCACAATATGCGGGCCTTGAGTCGCTCTACCAGAAATATGCCGCTCAGGGTCTGGTGGTGCTGGGTTTTCCCTGCAACCAGTTCGGTAAGCAGGAGCCCGGTGGTGCTGATGACATCGCGCAGACCTGCCACATCAATTATGGCGTGACCTTCCCGATGTTCGGGAAGGTGGCGGTTAACGGCGCCTTAACCCACCCGGTGTTTCGTTATCTGAAAGGCGAATTGCCTGGCGTACTGGGCGGATGGATCAAATGGAACTTTACGAAATTCCTGATTGGACGCGACGGCAAACCACTCCAGCGTTTTGCCCCGATCTCCACCCCGGAAAAAATGGAAGCTGCGATCGTTGCCGCGCTTAAAGACTAAAAAATTATATTATTTAAGCCGTTTATATTTAAAAATTTTAAGACAGAGCAGTTATGTTTGAATAAAGCCAGTGCCCGCTCTTCGCTCAAAACAGTCGTCATTACGTATTCATTCATCAATCGCGGGCGTGCTTATCCTCGCCGCGACAAGCCATACCCGTGGACAGGCCAGGCTTGCGCATGCCGTTTTGTCGCTCCGCTACTCTCCGTACTGAGCATCGCAGGACCGAAAATAGCCATGACGCATTCAGCGCGTTAGCCTGCAAGGCATGGCTTAGGCTGAACGTTAAAACACTCAGAAAATCCTCTTCTATACTCTGTAACGTTTAGTGAATTATGCCGCTGTTCTTCACCTCTGTTATTGCTGGTTCGATTAACAGCCGCATACATCCGCTACTACGCCATATTTATGACTTGTTCATTTTCTTAGGGGATTTCCTGGTATGTTGCAATCTCAACCCTCACGCACCGGCAGCATCTTGCTGCTGCTGGCTGCGGCAATTGGCTGCGCGCTGGCGTTATATGCCTGGCTGACGCCGCTTACCGGTGTCACCGGTACCATTGGTGCGCTGGGCGTGGCCATCGCCAGCGCGGTACTGGCGGTACTGACCTTTCTTTTGCGTGTCGCCTCCGGTCGCGGATCGCGCATTTTCCTGATTATTGTCACCTTTTTGGTGTTGTTTGGTATTGGTTTTGCGGCCGCGCTGCTGCACCAGTACATCATTACGGCAGCCATGGTGTTAGGCCTGGTTGGCCTGATTGCGCAGCGCAGCAATTCCGCCCGTCACAATCAACGCGCCAAAGCCTGAGGAGTCGCCCGTGTATAATCTTCAACACTATTCATTAATGAAAGTCAGCATGACGGCGCTGGCGCTGCTGATTACCCCGTTCACGCTGCAGGCTCAGGATAAAGCCGCTGAGGCCTCTCAGGGGACCCAGGAAGAGCTCAACGTGGATGCCGCCGATCAGCAAGCGCCGGGCACCACGGAAACTACCGATGAGGCCTCTACCAGCAAGAGCGAGGGAGAGAAAGTGGCCTCGGCAAGCCAGCCGTCGTCGTCGCTGGTGCCCTCCGCCGCCACCTGGGACAGCTTTCACGGTCAGCTTAATGCACAGAAATACAGCCCGCTGACCCAGATTACGGCGGAAAATGTCGGCAAATTAAAAAAAGTCTGGGAATTTCATACCGGCGACGTGTCGGACGGTAAAGGGGAAACGCCCGCTACCGTCTGGTCAGCAACGCCTGTTTTTGCTAACGAGACGCTTTACATAGGTACGCCTTTCGATCGCTTGATTGCGCTGGACCCGGGCACCGGGAAAGAGAAGTGGCACTATGATACTAAATCATCACGCCAGGCACTGACTCAGCCGGTGCTAAAAAATCGCGGCGTCTCCTACTGGCAGGCAAAGAACCCGGTGGCCGGAGAGGCGTGCCAGAAGATCGTTTATCTGGGCACCGTTGATGGCAAGCTCTACGCGCTGGATGCCGATTCCGGCAAGCCGTGCAGCGGCTTTGCGGACAACGGTGTGCTGAATGTGAATCAGTGGAATACGGTAAACGCCAAATTCCCGCTCTCTATCCTGCAGCCACCAACCGTGGTCGGCAACCACCTGCTCGTTGGCTGGGCTGGCAAAGACTGGGCCTATGCCGAAGCGCCTCCGGGCACCGTATTTTCAATCAACGCCCAGACCGGTGAGCGGGAATGGACCTTTGAAGCGATCCCGGCTGAAATCCGTAAACGCACCGGGACGGCCAACGTCTGGACGCATATGTCTGCCGATGAGGCGAACGGTCTGGTCTATCTCCCGGTCTCATCCCCGTCCCCCAACTACTGGGGCGGCAACCGCACAGACCCTATTCCGCTCGGCACCTCGACTACAGCGCTGGATGTCAACACCGGTAAAGTGGTCTGGTCCCGTCAGTGGGTGCATCACGACGTGTGGGATTACGATATTAACTCAGCGCCGACGCTGATGGATATCACCGTAAATGGTAAAGAGATCCCGGCCCTGGTTCAGGCCACCAAGCAGGGGTTCCTGTTTGTGGTAAACCGCCTGACGGGGGAGGATGTGTGGCCTATTGAAGAGCGTCCGGTCCCACAGGGCGATGGATCGGTGAAGGGGGAAGTCCTTTCGCCAACGCAGCCATTCCCGACCAAACCCGCGCCGCTGCTCGATCAATCGAAAAAGCCGGAGATTTGGAAGCTGGCGGACATCGTGGGTGCCGGCCAGTGTTCACGTCTGTGGGATAAACTTACCTATGAGGGAATGTACACGCCGCCGACCACCAAAGGAGAAGGAGCATTAACCTATCCGGACAGCGCTGGCGGCGTCCAGTGGGGCGGAGTGGCGTTTGATCCGCAGAAACAGATAGCCATAGTGAACACCTCACATATCGTGCAGTACGTTAAGCTCTACAGCCGCGAAGATTACGATAACGCGGACAAAAGCGCGGGTAACGAGAACGGCTTTGCGCCGCAGGAAGGCGCTCCGTACGGCATGCGTCTGCTGGTGGCGGACAACTGGCTGGGTATGCCGTGCTGGAAACCGCCGTTTGGGGAAATCGTGGCGCTGGATATGCATACCGGCGATGTGAAATGGCGTCGTCCGGTTGGCGCATCGCAGCAGTATGGCTTTTTTATGCCGGAAAAATGGGGTTCACCTACCATCGGCGGCCCGGCCGTGACGGCGGGCGGCGTCATATTCATCGGTGCCTCAATGGATGCCAAAGTGCGCGCCTACTCGGTTGAAACCGGTGAAGAGCTTTGGTCCGATCAGGCGGAAGCGCCTGCGGTGGCGAATCCTTCGGTCTACGAGTACAAAGGCCGTCAGTATGTGGCCTTCGTCGCCGGAGGCAATACTATCCTGAAGGATCAGGTGGGCGACCAGGTAGTGGTTTACGCGCTGCCTGAATAATTTTTATTAAACGATTACATCAGCATGGGGCCTGCGGGCCCCATTTTTTATGTGTGCAAACACAATTTTTACCTACCCGGACTTGACCCGCTCCCCGTATCCACCGCCCGGTGGCGCGCGTCCGTGAGCGGAATGCCTCCAGTCCGGCCTTTGCCTTAAACGCCGCGCTGTGTAATTTCCGCGGATTTACTTCCATCATATTCTGCCATTCACCATTGAAGATCATAGCTTGAACCGCAGCCTCACATCGTTGCTTAACTATACTGATCATTGCAGTCGTCATTTACATACGAGGCTGCGCACGATAAATGACCTGACTCCAATCCTACCCATGACCATCTGGAGAATAAAATGCAAAAGAATAAAACCCTGAAAGGAATGTTAGTCGTATCAGCAGTGGCAGCAATGTTCACTATTGGCAGCGTGCAAGCCCAGACGCCGCCAGCCGCCGTGCAGAATGACGCCACCGGCCAGACAGGATCGGGCGCCAGGCTCAGCGCCGGTGACGAAAAAGCACTGAAGGACATGGCCCAGGCCAATATCAATGAAGTCGCCGCCGCCAAAGTCGCGCTGAGCAAGGCCCAAAGCAGCGAAGTCAAAGCATTCGCCCAGCAGATGGTCAAGGACCACAGCGCGGCCCTGACCAAAGTCCAGGCGGCTGCCCAGCAAAAAGGCGTGGCACTGCCGACTGAGCCGGACACCGCACACCAGGCCATGGCCGCCAAACTGGAAGCGCAGAGCGGCAGCGCATTTGACAAGATGTATATGGAAAATGCTGGCATCAAGGACCACCAGATGGTGCTGTCGAAGCTGCAAAGTGACGCCATGAATATTAAGGATCCGGATGTGAAGGCCCTGGCCGATGAGCACACGCCGGTCGTTGAGCAGCACCTGAAAGCCGCCCAGCAGATGTCGATGCCAGCAGGTGAGTAAACAGGCCATTCGGTGGGTACACGACCCTGCGGCATGGATTCACTTTTGTACTATGTGTTGCAGAACGTCATGGCGGGGGTGTCATTGTTGACAGTGCTGAAGTACGAAACCCCCCAGACTGTAAGTGTGCCGACCGATGCTCGCTCATGGGAGGTCGCTAGCCGACTACACTCTACGTGTTGACGCCCCCTGACAGCCTTTCGACAGGCTGCCAGGGGCAAATATTGCAAAGACCGCTTTGTGCCAGAAGCGGACATCTGCGTTCTGAGCCAATACAACGGGTGAGCGAGAGTAATTTGTGTTAAATGAACGGTACCTATCCTCTGTCAGGTCTGTGAGGCGCCCCCGTCAGCGAACAGCTCTATACCATTCACATAACTTGAGGCTTCACTGGCCAGGAAAGAAACAACAGAGGCTATTTCTTCCGGCTCTCCGATACGTCCCAACGGACTTTTCGCGGTGAGGAAGGCGATCCCCTCTTCGGCATTATCGCCAAATGCGGCTCTGAGCGACGCTGTATTCACAGGACCCGGGCTGACAATGTTTATGCGTATACCCGATCCTTGCAGCTCTGTAATCCAGCTTCTCACCATGTTTCTGACTGCGGCTTTGGTCGCACCATAAATACTCATAGTGGGTCCCGGGTCTGCTGACGCCGTCGAACCAATGATAACCACGCTTGAACCCTTTCCAAGCAGGGGCAAAGCCTGCTGAACAGTCAGCACAACACCTTTAACATTTGTGGCAAACTGATCGTGGATCTGTTTTTCAGTGATTTCACCAAGTGGGGCATGGACTCCACCGCCAGCATTAGCGACAAGAATATCGATGTGGCCGAATTCCACTTTAACCTGTTCATAAAGCGCATCAAGACTAACCTTGCTGCTGACATCAGCAACAATACCTTTTACATTTTTCCCCAGGGGCTTTACTGCCTCCTGAAGGGTTTCTGCATTCCGGCCAGTGATAATGACATCTGCGCCTTCGTCGTTCAGATTTTTCGCTATAGCCAGACCAATGCCACTTCCGCCACCAGTGATAACGGCAACCTTTCTATTAAATGACTGATTCATAATTGCACCACGTGAGTTTTTTGTAGTGATCACTATATATAACCCCAAACAGGCTGTCACTAATTACTTGTAGCGATCGCTACAAAAAAGTTTTAAAATGGCAGCCAGAAACACTTCTGATACAACGGAAAAAAACCTATGAGCGATACCGGAAAAACAATAAAAGCACCCAGGCGGGTATTTGACAGAGAGTCCGGCGTGCAGACGGCTAAAGCGCTGTTTCATCAGCGTGGTTATGATGCTGTAGGTATCACGGAACTGACAAAAACGCTGAATATAAATCCTCCCAGCCTTTACGCCGCTTACGGTAGTAAAGCAGGGCTGTTTGAACGCTGCCTGGATCTCTATGTTGCAGAAGGAAACCTGCCGGCTGACAAAATTCTGACTCCGGGCAGGCCGCTGAATGAGGCGGTTGCAGATCTTTTTATGACGGCTGCACGTTTATACGCCCGATCCCCAGTCCAGCGAGGTTGTCTTGTGGCTGAAGGTATGCGTGCCGATGATCCGCAGGCCCGGGAGCTGGCAAGCCGCTATGGTGAGGCAGGAATTCAGTTCATCAGAAGTTATATCCGGCAGTATGAACCTGCACGGGACCGCGAGCTTTCTGACTATGTCGTGACAACACTGCGGGGCTTTTCTGCAGCCGCAGTAACGGGACTGTCAAAAGCCAGGTTAACTGCCGTGGCTCAGCTGGCCGGACAGACATTCAGTGCTCTCCTGACGCCAAAAAATGTTTAAGCAGGAGGTAAAAGTTATGTCTGTTATCGACCATATTGAAATTGCTGTAAAAAATGCTCTGGTATCGCTCAAATTCTATGAAGCAGCCCTCGCTCCGCTGGGGTTCAGCCTGATTATTTCTGTGACTCCGGAGCGGACTTTAACAGGTGGTGCACGGTACGGGTTGGGCCCGGAGGGATACCCGAGGCTCTGGCTTCATGATAAAGACCTAACAGGCGCTTCAACACATCTGGCTTTTGCTGCCAGTGAGCGGGCCATAGTCGACGAATTCTGGCGTGCCGCTCTACAGGCAGGCGGTAGAGACAATGGCGCGCCGGGAATTCGCGATCATTATCATTCACACTACTATGCGGCTTTCATCCTTGATCCTGACGGTAATAACATCGAAGTCGTCTGTCAGAAAGGATGAGTAAGAGTACCGGCCGTCACTTTGCGAAATTGAACCACGTCTGAGTTACTGCGTGTTGGGTTTTCCTGGCTGCTACCCTCGGAGTGAAATATCGTGAGGTGAGTTATTGCTTCGTTGCGGCAGCAAATTTACTGCCGCATTAAACGTGGTGATTCAGTGAGCTTTCTGCATCATCAGCGTCGTTCCGGAGACTTGCAGCGTCTTTTAAAGGAGAGCGGCCAAAGAAACGGGCGTACTCACGATTAAACTGGGGCACGCTGCGATAACCCACCTCCATGGCAACAGACGTGACGCTCTGCTGACGCGCCAGTAATTTGGTTCTGGCATGAAGAAGACGAACGCGCTTCTGATACTGGACCGGACTCATGTTTGTCACGGACTTAAAATGACGATGAAAGGCCGATACGCTCATGGCTTCCTGTCCGGCCAGTGATTCAACCACAAATTCATCAGCAAAATTATGTCTTATCCAGCGAATGGCATTACCAATCCGCGCCAGCATGGTTCCCGGTGAAGCAATATCCCTCAGCATCCAGCCGTGTGGGCCTTTCAGAACATGATAAAGGATTTCATGTTCATACACCGGTGCGAGGGCGGGGATATCTTCAGGGCTGTTCATCAGGCGAAGCATTCTCACCCAGGCATCCAGCAGTTCGGGCGTGACGGCAGCAACGGAAAAAGCACCCGACTGTGGATCAGCCTTCACGGGAGGTAAATCAGCCAGCAGCGTCGCAATCCGTTCGGGCGTCAGGGTCAGACTGACCGCGAGATAAGGAGCACCGGTGGCCTCAGGGTGGACTTCGCCTACGGCTGGCAGATCTACTGACATGACAAAGTATGAAGCAGGATTGTAGTTGAATACCCGGTCACCTACCGTCATGGATTTACTTCCCCGCAGTATGAGATTAACCATCGGCTCATAGACCGCAGCCAGTGCATGCGCGGGAACGTCACCCTGCACCATTGCCACACGGGGGATACCGGTTTCGGTTCGCCAGTTTCGGGCATGAGCGGCCAGAAGACGCAACTCTTCAAGCAGCGGTTCCAGTGTCAAAGTCAGCCTCCTCAGTATGATGATTAAAGCGAGCATAAAGCAGAAAAAGGCAAGAATCGAGCAGGAACGCAGAGGCTGAGCTGTCCGGGAAGTTTTATCCTTTTTCTACCGCAGACAGAAAGGATGAAATCATGAAAATTGTACTGATTACCGGCGGCAGTGGCGGGATCGGCGCCAGCGTGGCGCAGCAGTGCGCGGCTAAAGGGATAGGGGTGATTGTGACTTATAACAGCCATCCTGAATCTGCCCTGAGGGTTGTGAAGGAGATTGAAGCGTCAGGCGGCCGTGCCGTTGCGCTGCATCTGGATGTGGCTCGCACCGAAACCTTCGGCACTTTCCGCGACGCCTTACTGGACATAGTCAGTGTCACCTGGGAACGTGAGCAGATTGACGTGCTGGTCAACAACGCCGGGTTTGGGCTCTTCAACCCGATTGAAACGGTGACAGAGAGTGAGTTCGACACTCTTTTTGCCGTACACCTGAAGGGCCCTTTTTTCCTGACCCAAAAGCTGCTGCCTCTGATTTGTGATGGAGGACAGATCATCAACGTTACCAGCGCCACCACGCGCGTGGCTACGGCAGGTGTTGCGCCCTACGCTGCCTTTAAAGGCGGCCTTGAAGTACTGACCCGCTATATGGCCAAAGAGTTCGGACCACGGCGCATCCGGGCAAACGCAGTCTCTCCGGGTGCAATTCGTACGTCGCTTGGCGGAGGACTGAATGATGAATTTGAGGCGCTGCTCGCCTCACAGACCGCGCTGGAACGCGTGGGGGAGCCGGATGATGTCGGCCGGGTTATCGCAGGCCTGGTCTCTGATGACAGCGTCTGGATCAACGCACAATCCATCGAGGTTGCTGGCGGCTACCAAATCTGAATCCTTCCGGAGGTTTTATGCTCGATCATCTGTTTTTAACGGTCAGCGATACAGGCCGTTCTGTCCGTTTCTATACGGAAGCGCTTGCCTCTCTCGGCATCACGGTTCGTCATGATTATGACGGAAAAGAGGGGCCGCCCGGCCACCCGGATTTAAAAGGGTTCGGTGCTCAGGGCCGGATCTTTTTCTGGCTACGCGAAGGAACTGTTGCGCCAGCTGCTATACATGTCGGGTTTGTCGCGCGAAATCAGACAATGGTGAATGAAGCCTATGCTTCAGCCATGCGTGCCGGCGCGTCTGATAATGGGGCACCCGGTGTCCGGCTTCACTACGATCCCCGCTACTACGCCGCCAGCGTTTTCGACCCCGATGGCTACAGCCTGGAATTTGTTTATAAAGAATGGCAGCACCCGCAACCATGAAAACATTACTGATTTATGGCGCCACCGGTTACACGGGACGCATGACCGCCGCGCAGGCTAAAAGTGCCGGCCTGAATATTATTATTGCTGGCAGAAACAGGCAGCGGCTGGACGCACTTGCCGGTGAACTTGACGTCAGTATGCGGGTATTCGGCCTGGAGGACGCTGCTGAAACCGCGCTGCAGCTGGCAGGCGTCAGCGTTGTGCTGAACTGCGCCGGCCCGTTTGCCGCTACGGCAGAACCGCTGATAAAAGCCTGTATAGACCAAGGTATTCATTACCTTGATATCACAGCGGAAATTAACGTTTACCGGCTGGCTGAGTCACTGGGTGAAAGAGCTGCGCGGGCCGGGAGTATGCTGCTGCCGGGCGTGGGCTGGGACGTGGTGCCAACCGACTGCCTGGCCGTTCGCCTTGCAGGGCATGTACCGGGACCACGACGGTTGCGTATAGCATTACAGGTGGCCGGAACGATGTCCCGGGGTTCTGCCGTCAGCGCAGGCGAAATAATCGCAGCCGGCCTGCTGGAACGTGCTAACGGTATTCTGATGACGAAAGAGGATGCGCAGCCCGGCTGGTTTGATTTTGGTGATGGTCCTGTTGCCTGTGCGCCACTTTCCTTTGGCGACCTGGTGACGGCATGGCATTCAACCGGTATTCCGGATATTGAGATGTTTGTGCATGTAACAGGGGATGCCTTTCCGCAGGGTGATTTGTCCCTGCTTCCTGAAGGGCCCGGGCAGGATGAACGTGATGCAAATCGCGCACGCGCTGTTGCTGAAGTTACCGGGGCTGACGGGAGGGTCCACCAGGCTATGATCGGGACGGTTAACGGATATTCCTATACGCCGCTTGCGGCCACAGAGGCTGCGAGGCGTGTCCTGAACGGTGACAGTTCCCCCGGTTTTCAGACGCCGGCGATCGTTTTTGGTAGTGAGTTTGCGCTGAGTATTCCGGGTACGTGGCTCCAGCTCTCCTGACTCTGTTAATAAGCTGCACCGGTCAACCATGAGCTGGCCGGTGCCCCGCATTACGTCACTGCTTTGATTTTGATACACGGCCGGGGAAAATATGTCTGCACGCAAGGGCATCACGCTGTCATTACTGTCGTCAGTACTGTTTTCGGTACTCTGTTATTACAGTGTTTTTTTGTATCCGCTGAACGGATAGCAGATAGCCGGATGGCGTGCAGTAACCACCACATTGTTGCTGATGCTGGTTTTTCGAAAAAAGCTCAGGCCTTTCCCATCTGTGCCGGACCAAGTCGTGGCAGCAGGAACGGTTCCCGCAGAAGGGAGGTCTGTCATGTTGCCCAAAAATATTCCTTCTCCAGTGACAACAGTCAGGTCTGAGATGCGCCGCCATCGGCAAAAATTTCCGCGCCGTTGATATAACTGGCATCATCACTGGCGAGGAAGACAACAGCTTTTGCTATTTCTTCTGTCTGGCCGATGCGGCCAATCGGACTGTGGTCACGCAAAGACTGCAGGATGGCGTCAACGGGCTCGGGAAGGAAATCGTGTAAGGATTGAGTATCCACCGGTCCGGGGCTGAGGATATTAATGCGAACGCCAGCACCTTTTATGTCCAGAATCCAGCTGCGTACCATTGCACGTAAAGCAGCCTTGGTGCCTCCATAAACACTGAGGCCCTGACCGGGATTAATAGAGGCCGTTGATCCCGTGATAACAATGCTGCTGCCTGGTTTCATAAGTGGTAATGCTTTCTGAACGGTAAACGTGATACCCCTTACGTTCGTTGTGAACTGACGATCGAACTTCTCCGGGGTAATCTGTCCGAGGGGTTCAAATTCGCCCATGCCGGCATTTGCTATCAGAATGTCAATGCGACCAAACCGGGACAATATTTGCTTATAAAAATTATCCAGTTCGGAGAGGCTGGATACATCCACCTGAAACTGACTCGCATCCGGTCCAAGAGTACTGAGTGCAGATTCAAGTTTATTCTTCTCCCGCCCGGTAATGATCACAGTTGCACCGAGTGCTGCTAATTCCTGTGCGATCCCAAAACCAATGCCAGATGATGCGCCGGTCACAACCGCGATTTTGTTCTGAAAAAAGTGAGTCACTGTGTATTCTCCTGATTGCTGCGGGTTATATTTATAGTGATCACTACATGTAAAAGAAAAACATCACAAGTTAAAACTTAACATAAATTTAAAAATTCATTTATATCAACTACATGCAAATATAACTTTATACTTATTATTTTAGTACTTACTACAGAGATGGGTTCAGTAAGCAAGTTGAAACAAGAAAACAGGTTGCGACGGTCTGCATTTGATCGCGAAGCATTAGTCGCAATTGCACAGGCACTCTTTCATGAACATGGCTATAGCGCTGTCAGGATTGCTGACCTGAAGCGGGCGCTGAATATCAAGCCGCCGGATATCCAGGTACATACCTGACTATTTATCGATAATCATGAGGGTCCATACAGGACAACGGTCAAACGTGACGTAAAACAGTCCAAATCTGGTAAATTTCCGACGTTTAGATCTGCTGATACCCGGATTAAGAGCATCTTTACCGCTGGTAACTTATCTGAAATCAAGAAGACTCAGATTATCGCTGGTACGGATAACCTTCTTTCTTTTATAACGTTACCTTCTTTTCTCAAATAAGGTTCATGACGTTGCGCTACGCATCTATTCCCTTCAACCATAATCAGCCAGGCTGGCCTGCGGGCGATAACTGTTATGCCTCATATCCGGTGTTGCGCGGTGAGACGACCGCAGATTGGGTTATCGTCGGCGCTGGCTTCACGGGCGTGGCCTTCGCTCGCCGTTTAGCCGAAATAGATCCCGGACTGAAAATCATTGTTGTGGATGCACACAGCTCACTGGAAAGTTCATCTGCACGTAATTCCGGCTTCGTTATCGGCCTGCCTCATAATATCGGCAGCTCCACCGCGGAATTAAAAAAAGCTAATGCCTACCGGAACCTGCTTCAGGAAGGGATTTCACAGCTGGAACAGGTTATTTCACAACATGGTATTCAGTGCGACTGGGAGAATGCCGGTAAATATCACTGCCAGGTTGAGCGCGGTAACGATCGTATATTGAACGAATACACCAGCCATCTCGACTTAATGGATGAACCCTACCGGACTTTAGACAGCGACGCGCTCTATCAGAAACTTGGCACAAAATTTTATAGCAAAGGCATTTTTACCCCTGGCTGTGTACTGGTAAACCCGACGCAATTAATTTCTGCACTCAGCCATTGTTTACCTGGGAATGTTCAATGTTTTGATAATACGCCCGTTCTGGGCATTCGTTATGGTGATAAGGCGGAAGTCCTCACGCCTTTTGGCGTGATTAAAACCCCGAAAGTGATGCTGGCAACTAACGCCCTGTCGCCTGAACTGCTTCCCGGCATCACCCGTCAGGCCTCTATGGCGACCTTTGCCAGCATCACTGAACCTCTGACAGAGGAACAATTGGCGACACTTCCGCCAATGAAAAGCTGGGGACTCACCCCGGTGAATGCCATTGCCGGAGCGACCTTCCGTTGCACCTCAGATCGCCGTTTCCTGATTCGCCAGCATGTTATACCCGCCTTAAAAGGTAAGGTTGACGCTGCGCAAACCTATCACGCCACCCATTTGCATCAGCGTTTATTCAATAAAGTCTATCCGACACTTACCGGGGTTAAACTCACCCACACCTGGTCCGGTAATATTAGCGTAACCCGCAACGGCGCACCGGTATGGGGCAGGTTGAATAAATTTGTCTGTACCGCTGGCGGTTGTAACGGCGCGGGCATATCGAAACAGACCGTGGCAGGCAGTTTGCTTGCGGATCTGATGATGAATCAGGACAACCCGCTGATCGCGGAGATGACATCGCTGGGCAAGGCCAATTTTATGCCACCGTCGCCTGCTCTGGATATCGGCATTGCCTGTTCGCTGTTTAAAGAGCGCTATCTTGGCCGGAAAGAGATTTAATTTCGCGTAACGGGATTGCCACTATCAGGCGATCTGAGATGGCGGGAGATCGTTCCCGCCTTTTACCTGCATAGCTGGTGAGCAAGCCATAATCACTGCCCTCTTGCAGAGAGTATTAGCTGCGTGAAATGACGACATCGCTTATCGGGCGGGTTAAGACAAAAGGCTTTGCGACCCTTATGTACAGGCGTTCTGGAAAGATTTAATGTCGGTAGTGGAAAGGCAATAAGGTGGAAACTGTTCTTATTGCATGTAGAGATCTGCCCCCTCTGATTACTGAAAATCCCTTTAGCTTTGTCATCGTGGCTACGGCAGCAAGCCTTTCCCGGGCGACCATTAAAAACTTCATGCGGCTTTCAGGCGGCAGTTAGAAAACAACAACCCTAATATCTGTTAACCTTATGTTACACTGTAATAATGAGCGTGAAGAAGGTCACCTCTACTAAGACATATATTAAAGTGACCCGCTTTCAATTTTTTGGTATACAGAATTTAATACTTGTAAAGGAAGATTCTGCTGTGGCCATAAAAATCACCCCTCGCCTTATTGAGCTGACTTATGAGGCTGCGCTTAAGTCTTACTGGCGGAGAAATGCGCTTCGAAAATTCCTCTTGGCATCAAATATTTCCAATAATTTTGTTGCAGCCTGGTCAGATGATGAGTCGAAGAGAGATCTCCTGGATCATCTTTTCCAAAAGCTGCAAACTACGGATAAAGGAAAAGCTGTTATCTTTCAAATGGCACGGAATTTGTCAGAGCAATCAACTTTTCCTGACCTTTGCAACTGGGAAGACTCAACAATCAAATTACAAGAAGCCCAAAAAGCGGTTAGAGAACTCAAATTGTATTTGAGTCAGCAAGATGAGAAAGCCAGGAGTGAAAAAGAACGCACAGAAACTCATGAACGAGTTCGACTCGATAGAGAGCGAATCCAACGTTCCTTAACTGATAAGAAAAAGCTTCAACAACTATTAGATGAGATGCATTCATTAGTGGGCACACAAGAAGGAGGTTATAAGTTTGAAGAATGGTTTTATCAATTACTGGAGTTTTGTGAGATTCAAAATAGAAGACCATATAAAACTAATGGCCGACAAATAGATGGATCTTTAACGTATGAAGGAACCACTTATCTTGTTGAGCTAAAATTTACTAAAGTCCAGTCTGGAGCTCAAGAAATTGATTCACTGAAATCAAAAGTCAACAATATGGCTGATAATACCATGGGAATTATGGTGTCCATAAGCGGATATAGTAGCGTAGCAATATCTGAGGCTTCAGGAAGCAAAACTACTTTAATGATAATTGATGCAAGTCATTTGTATTTATTTTTGTCTGGAGCTATAAGCTTCGGTGAAGTGATTTCAAGAATAAGACGGCATGCTTCACAAACAGGTGAGGCTTATTTACCTATAAGTAAGTTTAATGGTTAGTTAGTGTAATATACAGGAGGCTATAAAAGCCTGGGCTATTTTAACAATCAATCTCCACTCCTCGTCCCAAACAGCCCCTGATAATCGTCAGCGGGCCCGCTTCATCCCAGAAGCGGGCCCTGCCAACATCAGCGCTTAACAGCTAGCCGGAGCCGTTGCGCCGGCCTGTGGATTAGCCTTCCGCAGACAGGCTCTCTATTCTGGCCGCCGCCCGACGGGCGGTGACCGGCAGAATATCCAGCTTGCTGACATAGCCGTCGGGATCAAGACCGCGGTTGCGTTCTCTGGCCTGCTGCAAAATCGCCTCATCCCAGTAGAGACGTTTGCGCTGATCGCCTTGCGTGGTGAGGATAAACTCTGCATCACCATCGATTGCACGATAGCGCCGCCAGCTGTTGGCCGGAATGGAGACCACCGAGCGCTCAGGAGCGATGATACTGACCTCTTCACCTTCCTGATTCCAGGTCACCTCCAGCGTGCCTTTAAATACCATAATGACCTGAATGTCCGGACAAAGGTGGCGCCCCATCTGATGGTCGTGCCGCAAGCGCAGCCACTCTAAGGAAAAGCCGTGCGGCTGGACGATGGGCGGCGCGCTGTGGCGATCCTGTGAGATGCCATAGCCAATAACCGGGGCAATTTCGCCGCCGTGGCCCGACAGAACCGCATCCAGCAATCCTTCGGAGGTCCACTGACGCTCCTCGCCCGTCACGGCCCGCTGACGCATCTCCTCTACGGAGTAATCGCGCAGAGCGGCAATCTCCTCTGCGGGCAACGGTGGCAACAGGCCCGACGTGCCGGGGAAGGTATCGCCCGCATTCACATCAATAAGCATATTATCTTTGCTGAGATAAAGCCCATGCTCGCTGGCCGCCGCCAGTATAGACGGATGCCAGATGATCCCACCGGTGTTATTGCCGCCCAGCACGGTATAGACCATGCCGGAGGTATCTTCTTTACTGACGTTGGTAAAGCCGCGGAATATCCAGGTGGGAATGGTCAGGATGGCGGGCGCGCTGAACTCCGCTTCGTGCTCGCCGTTTGCCCCCCAGCGAAAGCGCCAGCTGCCTTCATGCAGTAAAAATACCTCGGCGGTAAAGTGCAGATGTAAGTTATTGGTGACGCCTTTCGGCATTGCCGCTGCGCCGATGTTAAAGCCGTGCGGCTCGGGAATATTCACCACCTGGGAAGAGGACTGCGTAACGCCTGGCCCGATGAAGGAATAGTTCTGCTTGAGGTGTGAACCCGGCAGCTTGCAGTCGATAAAGGCCAGATTGCAGGAAACCATATCTTCCGGCGCGACGAGGCGGCTGCGGGCTTGTTCAGAGGTTAAGGTAATGGCTTTCATATTCAGCTCCTGTTAATAACCGGACGCGCCGGTAGTCGGGATGTCGTTGCCGCGGGCAAGCGCAATCGCTTCGCGTGAGGCGCGGCCAAGTTGCATAACGTCGTTAGCGGGCGTGACAAAGTGAAACCCTTCTGCGATACGCTGCGCTGCCGCAACACCAGAGGTGCAGAAAATACCGGCGACTTTGTGCTTTTCGCGACACTTGCTGACAACCCGCTCAATCGCAAAGAGCATATCGGGATGCGCAGATTCGGCGCTGGCGGCCCCGGTCAGCGTCAGGGAGAGATCGTTTGGCCCGATAAAAACCCCATCCAGCCCATCGGTATCCAGGATCGCATCTATGTTTGCCAGCCCTTCACGGGTTTCAATCATCGCCAGGGTAAGGATTTCCTGATTGGCGTGCTGAGGATAATCGGCGCCCCCGTAGAGCAGGCCGCGCGCGGGGCCGAAGGATCGGGTCCCCAGCGGCGGATAGCGGCAGGCCGAAACGAAGCGCTGTGCCTGTTCCGGCGTTGAGATCATCGGGCAGATTATTCCGTAGGCGCCCGCGTCCAGCAGCCGCATGATCTGCGCTGGGGTCTCATCGGCAACACGTACCAGCGGCACGGCGGGCGTGGCCGAGAGCGCCTGTAGCATCGTCAGCGCGCTGGCGAAATCGATCATGCCGTGCTGCAAATCGACCGTCACGGCATCGTACCCCTGATGCCCGGCGATCTCAGCGCTGTAGCTGGAAGGGATGGCCAGCCAGCCATTAATGACAGGGCGCTGTTCCGCAAACGCCGCTTTAAGCTTATTCATTCGCATTCAGAGACTCCTTAATCCATTTCCTCACCGGAACGGCCGCTTTATCCGCCGCTTCGAGAATAAAAAAATGCCCAGATGAACCGAGGGTGGTCCAGGTAGCATGGGGGATGCTGTCAGCCAGCAGACGATGATGCGCTGGCGTACATATCGGATCGAACTCACCGTTCAGGATGAGCACCGGACAGGCAAGATGGCCCAGCGCCTCGCGGTTATCGCGACGGCTGATGGCCATTTCGGTCTGCCGGGCAAAAGTATCGGGATCGCTCTCCTGAGCCATCAGACAGAGGAGATCGTGTAGCTGTCGGTTGCTGAGGCTGGATGGGGCAACGTACTGGTGCCAGAGCGTGGCAGAGAGCCATTCTCCGTGTCCCTGTTCGCGGGCCGTTCTGACCGCTGCGCGACGGGTAACGGCATTTTCCGGACGATCCGCCAGCGGATTGACCGAGAGCAATGCCAGCCCCGCCAGCCGCTCAGGCACATCGGCGGCGATTTGTAGCGCGACGATGGCCCCCAACGAGAATCCCGCCAGCAGAAAGCGCGGCGGCAGTAGATGCAGAAGCCGCCGGGAAGCCGCTTCCGCCGACGCGTCGCGGGATAAGGTCAGGCAGATGACCGCCGGAACGTTCAGTTGTGCGATCAGCGGTTGCCACAGCCGGGCGTTGCAGAGCGTGCCGCCAATCAGCACCAGCGGCACGTCACTGTTATCGATAAAGGGCGAAGTCATGTTGCCGTCCACCCTCCGTCCACCATCAGCGCGCTGCCGGTGATCATCCCCGCCGCATCCGAGGCGAGGAAGACGACCGGTCCCATCACATCTTCCACGCGTCCCAGACGAGGCAGCTTTATATTGCTCATCACGTAGCGACGGAAGTCCGGATCGCTCAGCGACTGGCGCGTCAGTTCGGTTTCAATAAAGGTCGGGCATAAGGTATTCACCCGGATGCCAGCCTCGCCAAGCTCCAGCGCCATGGTGCGCGTCAGCCCTTCGAGCGCGAATTTCGAGGCGCAGTAGACGCTGCGCTGCGGCCCGCCGACGTGTCCCATTTGCGATGAAATATGAATAATGGCC
Organism: Pantoea sp. IMH; assembly: GCF_000599885.1. Classification (GTDB taxonomy): domain Bacteria; phylum Pseudomonadota; class Gammaproteobacteria; order Enterobacterales; family Enterobacteriaceae; genus Erwinia. The sequence continues at coordinate 1,027,461 of NZ_JFGT01000002.1, forward strand.
CCGCCCTTCTTCGCATCGCGCATGCGCCGCGCAACCTGCTGGCTGACAAAAAAAGTGGCCCGCAGGTTAAGCGCCATCACCGCATCAAAGTTTTCACCGCTCACCTCCAGAAAGGGCTGATGGCGGGCCAGCCCGGCGCTGTTGACCAGAATATCCATCACCGGCAGCTGGCTGAGGGTTTCTTCCACCTGTTGGGAGGCGGTGATATCCAGCACCAGCGGATTCAGCGTCAGTTGTTCACTGGCGGCGAGCGCAACAGCACCCGCCAGATCGTCAGGGTTGCGGGCGACGATCCACACCTCCGCCCCGGCCTGGGCAAGCGCCACCGCGCAGGCGAAACCCAGCCCTTTTGAGCCGCCGGTCACCAGCGCCCGCCTGCCGTGAAGGAAAAATGAGGGTGTATGCGGCAGCGTCATAATTTCACTTTCTCCCTGACCGGGGCTGGCGTCGCGTAAGGCACATCCGTCTGGCCATAGCGGCGCACGCGGATATTGGCCTGCTCGGCGTGTCCGGCGAAACCTTCCAGCAGGGAGAGGCGCGAGCAGTAGCTGCCAATTTCCGTCGTGGCCTCATCACTCAGTACTTTTTGCCAGGTGCAGGTTTTCATAAATTTGCCGACCCACAGACCGCCGGTATAGCGTGCGGCTTTCTGGGTGGGCAGAGTATGGTTGGTACCGATGACCTTATCGCCGTAAGCCACGTTAGTACGCGGCCCCAGGAACAGCGCACCATAGTTGGTCATATTGGCCAGGAACCAGTCGTCACGTTCGGTCATCACCTGAACATGTTCGGAAGCGATGCGATCGGCCTCCTGCAGCATCTCTTCATAACTGTCACAGACGATCACTTCCCCATAATCTTCCCAGGCGCGGCGGGCAATATCCGCAGTGGGCAGTTTCGCCAGCAGCCGCTCAACCTCCCGCATGGTCTCTTTGGCGAGCAGCTCAGAGTTGGTCAACAGAATGGCTGGCGTGGTGACGCCGTGTTCAGCCTGCCCGAGCAGGTCAGTCGCGCACATTTCAGCATCGACGCTCTCATCGGCAATCACCAGGGTTTCGGTAGGGCCGGCAAACAGGTCGATACCGACCCGGCCAAACAGCTGGCGTTTAGCTTCCGCCACGAAAGCGTTACCTGGCCCCACCAGCATATCCACCGGGGCGAGCGTATCGGTGCCCAGCGCCATCGCGCCGATGGCCTGTATCCCGCCAAGCGCATAAATTTCTGTTGCTCCCGCCATCTTCTGGGCGGCGACAATCGCCGGCGCCGGTTGCCCGTTAAAGGGCGGCGCGCAGCTGATAATGCGCGAGCAGCCAGCAACGTTGGCGGTGATGATCGACATATGCGCCGAAGCGAGTAGCGGATATTTCCCTCCCGGCACATAACAGCCGACGGCGTTAACAGGAATATTTTTATGCCCGAGAATTACGCCAGGGCGCGTTTCCACTTCCAGATCCAGCAGGCAGGCTTTTTGCTGGCGGGCGAAATTAAACACCTGTTCCTGCGCAAATTCGATATCCGCAATATCCTGACGGCTCAGCTGTTTAATACAGTGCGAAATTTCAGCCTCGCTCAGGCGATAATCCTGACGATCGTACCCATCAAATTTAATCGACAATTCACGAATCGCTTTATTTCCGCGCTGTTCAATATCCGCAAGAATAAGTTCAACTGTTTCTCTGATCTGGCGCTGAGATTGCTGGCGCTCCTGAATGGGTTTACTGGTTTTTAAAAAAAAGGCCATGCTGTACTCCTTTTAAATTGCAATGAGGGTTCCTCCCGGCAAACCGGGATTACGTGCTTAGCTGTATTAATTACTGGTCGCGTACTGAGGCGAGTTTTCCGTTAACGGATAATTCAGATGACGTCTTTACCTGCCGGTTATTTACCCAGCGCACCGAGAGTGGGGTAATAACGACGGCCACAATAGAAAGCGCGGCAATAAGGAAATAACCGGACGAGAGATTAACGTGTTGCAGCATAACGCCCATCATTACCGGACCAATAAACATGCCGAGCGAGTAAATCGTCTGAAAAAGCCCCATACGGGTGGACTGCTCATCCGGGGTGGTATTTATCACGCTCAGTGACATAAAGGCGGCAAAGGCCATTCCGAAGGAGAAACCAGCCAGCGCCTGCAGGGCATAGATAAGATACATATTATCGGTAAAGGGAATGCCGAGCGTGGAAAGTATCTGCAAAATAATCCCGACGACGGCCGTTTTCATCACGCCCAGGTGGCGGTAGAAAACCGAGCTGCATAATGCGATGGCAAGCGCATAGAAGATCAGATGGATATTGCTTAACAGCGACAGGATCCCTGCCCTTGCGCCCAGCTGTTCGGCATAGATGGGCGTAAGAGTATCGCGGGTGGCGAACGGTACCAGAATCACAATGGTAGCCAGAATACCGATCATCCACACTGAGCGGTCGCTAAGTTGTTTACGCGCACCGCTGATACAGGCCTTAAGCGTGGGAGCCTGCACCGAATCGTGCACATCGTTAATTCGCGTGGTCAGGATCAGTGCCAGCAGACCGGAGACGCAGGAGAGGAAAAATGCGATGTTGTTCTCAAAATAGTGAATTAATAACCCACCGATGCAGTTGCCGATAAACACCCCAACCGGTCCTGCCAGCGCCAGAAGCGCCACGGCCGCTGGCGCCTCTTTGCGATCAAAGTAGCGAATAAACAGGATGTTATATAAAACCCAGGTCGCGGCGGTTACGCCGTCCGCCGCCTTCGCCAGATAGAGCGTGACCGCGTTCGGCTCCAGCCAGGCCACCGGCCAGGTAAAAATCGGCAGCAGCAGGCTGATTTGAATAAAGATTTTGCGGCTTTTCGCCACATCAGAGATGATCCCCAGCGGAAAACGGATAAGCAGCGTCGCCAGCCCGCTGGCCCCCATGATGATCCCCATCATCTGCGGTTCTATGCCCTGCGCAAGCATCATCGGGGCAAGAAAGGCGTCAATACTGTGAATACAGATAAAAAACAGGATGCTGATGATAAAAAAGAGCCGGGCTTCAGGTCGGCGGAGTAGTGCTCGAAACATGGTCTGAACCTCTGAAAATTAATGGTTTTTAACCAATCAAGAACGGCATTACCGGCGCTTCCCTCTGGTTGTGACTCCCTTTGCCCGGTATCGTTGACGGCGTGAAACGGCATGAATACGTATTCAAGTTTGAAGTTACGAGAAGGTTTCAATTTTGTAAAGTGACCTGATTAACATTGTGAGAAAATTAATTTTGATGGTTGCATACGCATGCAAAGATGGTGTAAGTATAAAAAACGCCCTCTTTCTGACGGCGGCATCATCACGGCAGGAAGCGTCCAGCAGGAGGAAGCGGGATCATGAAACGTAAGAGTTTTGCAGCAGTCACCTCACAACAGGTGGCGCAGCTGGCAGGCGTGTCGCAGTCGGCGGTATCACGGAGCTTTACGCCCGGCGCCAGTATCTCTCCGGCGACCCGTGAGAAAGTGCTCAAGGCTGCCCGGGAGCTGGGTTACCGCCCGAACGCCATTGCCCGCTCGCTGAATACCGCCCGCTCGCGCATCATCGGCGTGGTGATCTCCTATTTCGATAATCAGTTCTATCCCCAGGTGCTGGAAGCGCTGGCGCAGAAGCTGGATACCCTCAATTATCACCTGCTGCTGTTTGTTGGTGACCGCGAGGGGAATGTCGATCGGATTTTCGATCAGATCATGCAGTACCGGGTCGATGGCATCGTTCTGGCATCGGTCACGTTGTCGCTGGATCTCTCCGAAGAGTGCCTGGCGGCGGGGATCCCGGTAGTGCTGTTTAACCGCAGCCAGGAGAACGGCATGGCATCGAGCGTGAACAGCAATAACGAAGCGGCAGCACGCCAGATCGCCGAGTTTCTGATGGCCGGTGAACACCAGCGCTACGCCTACGTGGGCGGCGTGGCCGACTCCTCGGTGAATATCATTCGCCAGCGCGGTTATCTGGCGGCGCTGCAGGAGCAAGGCATCAATGATGTGCAGGTGGTTAACGGAAACTACGATACGAAGCAGACTATCCGCGCCGCCTACCAGCTTTTTTCCACGCCTCCAGTGCCCGATGCCATTTTTGTCGCCAACGATCATATGGCGATAACGGTGATGGACGTTGCCCGCTACGAGTTTGGCCTGCACATTCCACAGGATGTCTCGGTGATTGGTTACGACGACACCGGCCCTTCCGGCTGGCCTTCTTACGCCCTGACTTCGGTATCACAGCCGGTGCAGGAGATGGTGGAAGCGGCGGTCGGGCTGCTGATGAAGCAAATTGAAAGCGGCACTATTGAGCCGGAGCAGATTACCGTGCCGGGTATGCTGGTGGTACGCCACTCGGCCCGACGTCCACAGAGCGGCGTCATTGAACAAGAGGGTGTATCCCTGTTTCAGCCTCAGGAGGTCAAATGAGTAGATTGCCCGGCTTCAGCCCCCAGTTTGATTCTATTCAGCAGTTTATTGCCACGCTGACCCACGTCGTCTGGGAAGAGAAAGATATCGGCCAGCTGGCTGACTTTTACGCCACGCCGGTGGTGTTTATTACGCCGGAAAAACAGCTGACCGACCTGTCGCAGTTTATGCGTCATACCCTGGAAGCGATGTACAGCTTTCCGCAGCGCAGCGTACTGACGGAAGATATTCTCTACACAGAAAGCCCGGACAGCGACTATTACGTCTCGCAGCGCACCGTGGCCTCTATTCGCCATCAGGGCGAAGGCTTTTTTGGTGCGCCGACCGGCAAGAGCGTCTGGGTGCGTACCTGGGCCGATCGCATCTGCGCCGACGGGGCAATACGTCAGGAGTGGCTGTTGCAGGATCGCGCGGCAATCCTGGCGCAATTAGGCCTCAATGTGCGCGAGTTTGCCCTCAGCCTGAATAACGCCCGGGAGCAGCTGGGGCTGGAAAACGCCCCGGCTGAAGTGCTTGACGCACGCTGGGCAGGCGGGCCTGACGGGGATGATGTCGATGGCCCGGTTTCAGGCATCATTGAACGCTACCTGACGATGTGGGCGGGCGGCAACAGCGGTATCGTGCCCGGCTTATACCATCCGGCCGCCACTTTATATGCACCCGGCCACTGTGTGGGAACCGGCGAGGCGGAAATCAGCGCCCTGCTCTCTGGCTACCGCGCCTCCTTTGCCGACAGCGAAACCCAGCTTCATCACTTAATTGTGCGAAAGGATGCCAGTGAGCCTGTGCGTATTTCATTGCGCTGGTCACTATTAACCTGGCATGACGGTTACGGTAAATTTGGCGCCCCAACGCGTAAGCCCATTTCTATTACTGGTATCAGTCAGCTTGAATTACGCGATGGGTTAATTATTCGCGAATATCTTGGCATCGATGAATTAGCTATCTGGTCGCAAATCGTTAATCAGTAAATATTACGTTAATTATTCGCCGCAATTTATATTGCGGCAATGCTCTCTCCTTATTCTCAGGGGCGGAGACCTTATTGTCTGAAAATACTCTGTACATCAATGCGGGAGGTCGCATGTCTTCAACTGAAGTAACAAATAAAGCCCCAGCAGCACCCGAAAAAAATAAAATCCAACGTGACGATCCGGTATTACAGATTGAACGCCGCGATTTTATTGATTTAGTGCCGGAGAAACGCCCGCGCGCACAATCTTTACGAGGTTTTGATGAGTGCTATACGGATATTGTTGATTACATTGTCCGCTGTACCCACAAAATATGGGATGAACGCGACGTGGGATTAATTTACACCCACTATACCCATAACTGCGTGCTTTATAACGCGCTGGGAACGCTTTATACCCGTGAAGAAGTAGTGCAGGACACGCTGAAAAGGCTGGTGGCCTTCCCGGAACGCCGTGGCATGGCGACACAGGTAATCTGGAACGGAAATGACGTTGATGGTTTTTATACTTCGCATCTGGTGACCGGCAGCGGACGTCACACGCAGTTCAGCCATCTTGGTCAGCCCACCAACCGCACTTTTGTCACGCGCACCGTGGCCGACTGCATGATCCACGAGAACAAGATTTATCGCGAGTGGGTGGTCAGCGACAACATGTCCCTGATGAAACAGCTGGGCCTGAATACCGGTGAGATCGCCTTCGGTATGGCGAAAGAGCAATTTGATAAAGGCTTCCGCGTCACCGATATCGGTGAGAATGGACGCATGCTGGGACAGTATCCGCCCGAGATGGCGTGCGATATCTCCATCGCCCATACGGATACCGAGGAGCAGTGCCTGCGCTGGATGCATGAGATTTATAACCGCCGGATGCTGGGCAAAATTAAAGAGGTCTATGCGCCTAACGTGCAGTATCACGGCCCGCTGATGAAAGAGCTGTATGGCGTGGCGTCGGTGACGCACCAGACGCTGGCGCTGATCGGCATGATCCCGGACGGCGCATGGCTGCCGCAGCATATCTGCTCGACGCCGTGCGATGAAGGCGGCGTGAAGGTGGCGATCCGCTGGATCATGGAAGGCCATCATCTGGGCTATGGCGAGCTGGGCAAACCGACCGGCGAGCGACTGTTCGTGATGGGGATGTCTCATTATCACATCGTGAACGGCAGAATTATTGATGAGTGGACGCTGTACGATCACCTGGCGCTGCTGGCGCAAATCAACCTCGGTCAGATGGAGAAAGCATAATGTCTGCGGCAACGATTGTTAACCAGGTCACCTGGATTAAACGCCCTCAGGGGCAGGATGCACAAGCCGACCGTTCCCTGACCGATACCGTCAGCGGCATTATTGCGCGGGTCAGACAGGAAGGCGACGCGGCGCTGAGGGATTTTTCACAGCAGTTTGATAAGGTGGTCCCCCAGCAGTTTGAAGTCAGCACCGCTGAAATTGAGCAGGCGCTGGCCGGTCTGGATCCGCAGACCCGCCGCGACAGCGAATTCGCGATTTCCCAGGTCCGCCGCTTTGCCCAGGCGCAGTTCGCCACGATGCTGCCTCTGGAAGTCGAGACGCTTCCGGGCGTGCACCTCGGGCACCGCATCATTCCCGTGCAGACGGTAGGCTGCTACGTGCCGGGTGGGCGCTACCCGATTCTTTCCGCGCCGGTGATGTCGATTGTGCCTGCTACCGTGGCGGGCTGTGAGCAGATTATCGCCTGTCTGCCACCGGGCGCGCATCCGGCGATGATCGCCATCTGCCACCTGGCAGGCGCGCATCGTATATTTAAAGTGGGCGGCGCGCAGGCCATCACCGCCATGGCCTGGGGCACGGAGAGCATTCCGGCGGTGGATAAAATCGTCGGGCCCGGCAACGCCTTTGTAAACGAGGCGAAGCGTCAGGTCTTTGGTAGAGTGGGGATTGATGCGCTTGCCGGGCCAAGCGAGATCTTCACCGTGGCGGATGAGAGCGCCGATCCGCGCATTCTGGCCGCCGATCTGCTGGCGCAGGCGGAGCATGACATCCATACCCGGGTCGGGCTGGCGACTACCAGCAGCGAGATCGCAGAGCGTACGCTCGCTGAAATCGAACGTCAGCTGGGCAACCTGCCGACCTCTGCCACGGCGGGAGAAGCCTGGCGTCGTCAGGGCGAAATCGTACTCTGCGAAACGGAAGAGCAGCTGGTGGCCTTTGCCGACTATATCGCCACTGAACATTTGCAGGTGCATACCCGCGATCCGCACGCCACCGCGTCGAAGATCCGCAACTATGGTTCACTGTTTATCGGCCAAAATGCCAGCGTGGTGTTCTCGGATAAATGCTGCGGGACGAATCATACGCTGCCGACCATGGCAGCGGCACGCTACACTGGCGGACTCTGGGTCGGCGCGTATGTCAAAGTCTGTACCCATCAATGGATTGATGAACAGGGGATCCCGGCTATCGCGGAACCGGCCATCCGCCAGAGCCGCACCGAAGGGATGCAGGCACACCGTCGTGCGGCAGAGATCCGCCTTCGTCCGCAGGATATCGACGCCATTACCGCAGGCACGCGGGATTAGCTGATAACCGGGGCAGGCCTTGTCTGCCTCATTTTTGCCAGGAACTCACTCTATGCGCGCAATGCGTCTTATCCCACCTCTGGATTGTCGCGACGAAATTGCCCGGCGCCTGCAGGCGATTGCCGATCAGCATCACCTCAATGCAATCCTTGGCGTAAATGCCGCCGCGATGAGGCTGGCTGAACAATATCAGCAGCACAGGCGGCGCGGTAATATTCTGGGTCCGCTGCATGGCATCCCGTTAATCATAAAAGATAATATCGCCTGTGCTTCCCTGCCGCTAACGCTCGGCTGTAAGGGACTGGCCTCGCTAAAGGCAACGTCTGATGCGCGGGTCATTCAGCGCCTGCGAGCAGCAGGGGCGATTATTCTCGCCAGAGCCAATATGTCTGAGTTTGCTTTTGACGTTCGCTCGCGCAGCTCGCTTGGCGGCGATGTGCTTAATCCCCTGCAACCGAAGGTGACCGCAGGCGGATCAAGCGGTGGCTGCGCCGCGGCCGTCGCGGCCGGCATGGCCGATGCGGCGCTGGGGACGGATACCGGTGGTTCGATCCGGATACCCTGTAGCTATACCGGCCTGGTGGGATTGCGACCGGCGTTCCGGCGCAGCATGCTTGAGGGCGTGGCGCCCTTATCCATCAGCAAAGATACCGTCGGCCCGATGGTGCACAGCGTGCGGGATGCGGCGATTCTGCACGCCATTATCCATGGTGCTCAGCCAACAGAACCTGAAATCATTTCCCTGAAGTCAGTCCGCCTGGGGGTGATTAGCGCGCTGGCAGGTGAAGATCCCGCTCAACTGAAGGTCTGGCATCAGGCGCTGGATAAGCTCCGGATGGCGGGCGCAACGATAATCGAGGTGGAGCTGCCCATTCTGACGGAGGTGGCATCTCAGCACTGCCTGAGCCTGTATGAATTTCAGGTGGCGATCAACGGCTGGCTAAAGCAACAGCAAAATGGGCCAGCCTGCCTGCAGGCGATTATCGCCTCCGGCGACTGCCTCCCTGAATTTTTGCCGCTGCTGGAGCAGATGCTTATGTGGCGCAGCCTGAAAACGCCTGAATGGCTGAATAGCCGCCGCTTTCAGCGCCGTCTGAGCCTGAATCTGAACCACAGCGCAGAGCACCATCGTATTGATGCTTTTCTCTATCCCACCGTCGCCCGCCAGCCGGTCAGCCTTGAAAAAATGCCGCCGGGTAGCGCTCCTGAGCTGGCAGCGATCAGCGGATTGCCTGCCATCACGCTGCCCTGCGGTCAGGCGGAAAATGGCTTACCGGTCGGCCTGGAATTGATGGCGAAAACGCGGGATGAGTCCTTTTTACTCGCTTTAGCCCTGGGGTGCGAAAGCGTTTTTCAGGGGGAGTGAGTCCAGGTTTCTCGCTGCAAGGGGCAAGGCGTGGTCGGGGGCTGGATGGGGATGGCGTGTTGGGGAGGAAGTATGAATTGCGAGCCAGGAGGGTGTTTATCGCAAGCTTTGCTTCGGCTTCCGGGAAGGCTTTAAGCTTACCGTTTTAGTATTAACATTTCAGGAGCGATTGATGTCGCAACGGAATGTAATGGGAAATCATGTTACACATGAGGCTTCTCCCCGGCCTTCGTTTTTACATTCGTTCTTCGTAGCTGGTACACTACCCGCTCCACTTTATTCGCTGAACTCACCGATGTTAAAGACGTTACGTTTCATCATCCCATTGCTTGCGCTAACCGGCGTTATTGCGTTTTGGCTTATGCCGCACTACTCCGCAGAAGAAGAAAGCTACCATCGCTCGGTATTCTGCACCATCGATCACAGCGATCCGCAGGTGTTCTTGCGTGACATGGAAAAACTTGTGGAGGATGGAAACTCTGGTTACGCGTTACGCCAGTCTCACTATATTCCTGAACTTGGTGAAAAGATGCTCAGCACCTGGCAGAAGCTTAGTGCTCAGGAGAAAGCCGCTATCAGCGAAGATCAGCAGCAATGTTATGAGATTATGAGTGAAAAACAGCGATAATACTTCTGAATGACACTGGCGATGAAGGCTCGCGTTAACGGGCTTTTTCATACCTGACACATAAAAGATGTTAGGTTCATGCTAGTGAAAATACTCCGTTGTCCTAAGTGAAACTGCAACTGCTCACTCAAAGCAAACTTACCGATTTTTAAGCCAGTCACTTTGATGCCAGAATCTCACGCCTCTGGCATCAAAATGTCGTCCTTAACAGCAGCAGGTCAGCCGCCCGGTTTTACGCCTCGTCGGTCTCACCCACAGTAAAGCCCAGCATCATCCCCGTATCTTCATGTTCCAGAAGATGGCAGTGCGCCATATAGGCATGCTCTTTTGTCGCGGTATGATCAAAGCGGATCAGCACTTCGCTGCGCGCCCCTTCCACGCTGACCATATCCTTCCAGCCGCGACGATGCGGGGCCGGAGGTTTGCCGTTTTCTGACAGCAGACGAAACTGCGCGCCGTGAATATGGAACGGATGAAGCATGGCATCGCCTTCGCCGGAAAGGGTCCATTTCTCCAGTTCGCCCCGCTTCACGTTAAACGACGGCGTCGTCATATCAAAAGCCTTGCCGTTGATCTTATTCCCGTTGTGGAAATCCACTTGCCCGGCGGGCTTGCCGTGATCCATCCCGCTCATCGCACCACCATGGCCCTGGTGACCGCTGGCATGGTCTGCTGCGCCATTTCCGTGGCCGTCACCGCTCATGCCCGCCATCGCCGCGTGGCCGTATCTTTCCATCAGCGCCAGCATCCCACGGCGGTCCAGTTCGGGGTCCATAGTGAGTTGCAGCAGGCGGCTGTTAACGTTTTCCCGTGAAGGGAGCGCAGGCACATCCACCAGCTTATCCGGGAGAGTGCCGCTGGCGAGTATGCGTAAAGGCTGGATGCTTAATAGCGGTAGCGGCTGGTTAAAGGGCACCAGCGTCATGCCCATCTGCTGCACAGGCAGGGTTTGCAGATCGAAGGCTTTGCCATCGCGGGTATCCACCAGCACTTCAAAACGTTCGCCCGGCAGCATAGGTAGCTGCTTCAGGGCGACAGGTTCAGCCAGCAGGCCGCCGTCGCTGGCGATAACATATAAGGTGCGGTTGTCGCTGGCGCTCAGGTTGAGCGAACGCGCATTGCAGCCGTTGAGTAATCTCAGGCGCAGCCAGCCGCGCGGTGCGGCGTGATGCGGATAGATAGCGCCGTTGGTCAGCATGATGTTGCCGAACCAACCTACCGCGGCGCTCATCACGTCCAGCTGATAGTCGATTTCATCGCCCGCCTCGTTGAGCCTTTTGTCCTGAAGGATGACGGGAATATCATCCACACCCCAGAGTTTGGGCAGCAGTAACTTTTCACTGGCGACGTCGCGAACCAGTACCAGACCGGCCAGTCCCTGCGCCACCTGATAGCCGGTTCGCCCATGCTGATGAGGGTGGAACCAGCAGGTAGCGGCAGGCTGGTTGGGCGTGAAGCTGACGGTGCGGGTGGCGCCGGGCGCAATCAGCGCCTGCGGGCCGCCATCTACGTCGCCCGCCAGCGCCAGTCCATGCCAGTGGACGGTGGTCGCCTCTGGCAGCGTATTCCGTACATTGATGGTAACGGGCGTGCCGCTGTCGAGCACAATCGCCGGGCCCAGCAGATCGCCGTTATAGCCCCAGGTGGAGACCGTCTTCTCCTGCCAGACTGTTTTCCCTTGCTGGGCGGTGATATTGATCACGCCCTGCGCATCCGCCGTCAGGGTTTTCGGCAGCGGCAGGCTGACGCGGGGCTGCGCCGCCATCAGCGAACGGCTCCAGAGTGGTAACGCGCTGGCTGCCCCCATGGCGGCACTCAACTTAATAAATTCACGACGTTGCATGGTTTCTGTCCTCATCCTGTGGCCAACAGGCTGGAAGCATCCCCCTTCCCCTAACGGGAAGGTCAAGCCTCATCTCTGCTTTCATTGCACAGGGGCCGGGCAGCGGCGGGCCGCTTTTTCCCGCAAAATTGTCGGAAGCGGGCCGATAACTGTGCTAACGTCAGGCAACCGGAAATTGTTGAGAACAGTTATGAAGAAAAGCCTCAAGGCTCTGCTGTTGCTGAGTCTCTTTAGCGTCTCATCGACAAGTTTTGCGCTGAGCGAGTCTGAAGCGGAAGATCTGGCGGATCTGACCGCCGTTTTTGTCTATCTGAAAAACGACTGCGGCTACCAGGAGCTGCCTGACGGGCAAATCCGTCGCGCGCTAATCTTTTTTGCCCAGCAAAACCGCTGGGATCTGAGCAACTACGGCAGTTTTGATATGAAAGTGCTGGGTGAGGAGAGCTATCGCGATTTGAGCGGCATCGCCGTGCCTAACGATACCAAATGTAAGTCACTGGCCCGGGATTCCCTGAGTCTGCTCGCCTACGTGAAGTAACCTCCCACCCGATCCGCCCCCTGCTGATAATTTGACCGTGCAACCACGGTCAGAGTTAGCTATTATGTCGCGCCCATTTTTCGTGGCTGTTATGAGGAAGGAGAGCCCCCACCATGGCCGAACAAGAAATGTGGCATGAAACGCTTCATGCCGGGTTTGGACAGTATTTCTCTGTCGATAATGTCCTGTACCGGGAGAAGACCGGGCATCAGGATCTGATCATCTTTGAAAATGCCGCTTTAGGCCGCGTGATGGCGCTGGACGGCGTGGTACAAACCACCGAGCGTGATGAGTTCATTTATCACGAGATGATGACGCACGTTCCACTGCTGGCGCACGGTAACGCGAAGCGCGTGCTGATTATTGGCGGCGGCGACGGTGCCATGCTGCGTGAAGTGAGCCGCCACAAAAACATCGGGCAGATCACAATGGTGGAGATCGATGCTGGCGTGGTGACCTTTTGTAAGCAATACCTGCCAAATCACAGCGCAGGTGCCTATGACGATCCGCGCTTCACGCTGGTGATCGATGACGGGGTAAATTTCGTCAACCAGTGCAGCGATAAGTTTGATGTCATCATCTCCGACTGTACCGATCCTATCGGTCCGGGAGAGAGCCTGTTTACCTCTGAGTTTTATGAGGGATGCCGTCGCTGCCTTAATGAAAATGGCATCTTTGTGGCGCAGAATGGCGTTTGCTTCCTGCAGCAGGATGAGGCGATCAACAGCCACCGTAAGCTGAGCCACTATTTCAAGGACGTCAGCTTTTATCAGGCCGCGATCCCGACCTATTACGGCGGCATCATGACCTTTGCCTGGGCGAGTGATAATCCGGCGCTGCGCCAGATTGATGCGGAGACGCTGGCGACGCGCTTTGCTGACGCGGGCCTGAACTGCCGCTACTACAATCCGGCGATCCATACTGGCAGCTTTGCCCTGCCACAATATCTGTTGAATGCGCTGGCCGACTGACCGGGCATTTTAAGGGGGTGAACGAAATTGCAAAAGCTTAAACTACATGGCTTCAACAACCTGACCAAAAGCCTGAGTTTTTGTATCTACGATATCTGTTACGCGAATACCGATGCAGAGCGTGACGGATACATTGCATACATTGATGAGCAGTACAATGCTAACCGCCTGACGGAGATCCTCAGCGAAACCTGTTCGATAATCGGCGCAAACGTGCTGAATATCGCCCGTCAGGACTATGAACCCCAGGGCGCAAGCGTGACGATCCTGGTCAGCGAAGAGCCGGTCGATCCTAAGGATATCGATAACTCCGAGCATCCCGGCCCGCTGCCGAGCGCCGTAGTGGCGCACCTGGATAAGAGCCATATCTGCGTCCATACCTACCCGGAAAGCCATCCTGAAGGCGGTTTGTGCACCTTCCGCGCAGATATCGAAGTCTCCACCTGCGGCGTAATATCACCGCTGAAGGCGTTAAATTACCTGATCCACCAGCTTGAATCCGATATCGTCACCATCGACTATCGCGTGCGCGGCTTTACCCGCGATGTGAACGGCGTGAAGCATTACATCGATCATCAGATTAACTCCATACAGAACTTTATGTCAGAGGATATGAAGTCGATGTATGACATGATGGATGTTAACGTCTATCAGGAAAACATGTTCCACACCAAGATGTTGCTGAAAGAGTTCGACCTTAAACATTATCTTTTCAATACCAAACCGGAAGAGCTGAGCCCCCAGGAGCATAAGCGCATTACCGATTTACTCTGGAAAGAGATGCGTGAGATTTACTACGGTCGTAATATTCCCGCCATCGGCATAAAAACGCTGTAACGCTTTTTGAGCGACAGAAAACGGGCGGCCTCAGGGCGGCCCGTTTTGGTTACTGCGCCAGCGTGAGGCGGAATGCGCCATCCCGCAGCGCTTCTCGCGCCTCTTCGCTGAGCTGGGAATCGGTGATGATATCCGTGAGTTCCTGCAGCGGCGCCACGCAAAACAGCGACCAGGCGCCATATTTACTGCTGTCCGCCAGCAATACCCGGCGGCGGGCGTTAAGCAGCAGATCCGCTTTCAGGCCCGCTTTCTCCTCGGTTGGCGTGGTAATTCCCTTCTCCATACTCCAGGTGTTACAGCTGACAAAAGCCACATCGGGATTGAGCTTCCTCAGCAGGCGCCGGCCATGATCGCCAATGCACGACTGGCTGGATTCATCGATACGTCCACCGATGATAGTGACTTCGATCTGCCTGAACGCCGACAGGAACAGCGCGATATGCAGGTCCGATGTGATAACCCGAAGCGGAAGATGCGTCAGCTGGCGCGCCAGTTCAAGCATTGTGGTGCCCGCATCCAGCAGCACCGCGTCGCCCGCGCTGACCAGGCTGGCGGCGGCCTGCGCAATAGCCTGCTTTTCCGGCAGATTACGCTGCATTTTTTCCAGCGTGGTCGGCTGTGAAGGGATAAAGCGGTTCAGCGTAACACCGCCATGGGTGCGGCTGATCACCCCTTCGCGATCGAGCTTAATCAAATCCCGCCGGATGGTGGCTGGGGACGCAGCAATCGCGCTCACCAGCTGTTCGACGGTCACCAGGTTATGGCTTTTCAGATAGTCCATAATCTGTTCGAGGCGACTTTGTCCCTTCATAGGTCCTTATGCGAGCTGCATAGCTAGCTGAATGGAAATTGCCATGCTCTCAGACTTCGCTTTACCTGTCCAGGCAATATCAAAGGCCGTTCCGTGGTCTGCGGAGGTCCTGATAAACGGCAGTCCGGCGGTGATATTCACCCCATCATAGAAGCCCAGAAGCTTCAGCGGGATATGCCCCTGGTCGTGATACATTGCCACCACGATGTCATACTGTCCCTCATAACACTGCAGGAAAACCGTGTCCGGTGGGCAGGGTCCAGCCACGTTCAGCCCTTTGGCTTTCATCGCTTCCACCGATGGGGCAACAATCTTGATCTCCTCGTCGCCAAACAAGCCATTTTCGCCAGCATGCGGGTTGACGCCTGCGACGGCAATGCGGGGATTTTCAAATCCGACGCGCCTCAGGAAGGTGTCTGCCATGCCGATAACCGTTTCAATGCGCTCGCGGCCCAGCGTGTCCAGGAACTTACGCAGCGCAATATGGGTAGTAACGTGAATGACCTTGAGACGGTCGGTATAGAGCACCATCGCATAGTCTTTGCTGTTGGTGAGCTGCGCCAGCAGCTCCGTGTGTCCCGGATAGATATGCCCGGCAGAGTGCAGCGCTTCTTTGTTCAGCGGCGCGGTAGCGATCGCCTGAACCTCCCCCGCCATGGCCAGCTCTGTCGCGCGTTTTACGCAGCGGTAGGCTAAATCGCCCGCTTCTCTCTGCACAACGCCGGGCTTCAGCGCCTCCGGATCGGCCAGCGGCTCGTCGATGACGTTGATAATGCCTGGCGCAAAATGGGCGTCGCCGATCTTATCCAGCACGCGTAACTCTGCCTGCGGAGTGATGCCCATTGCCATGATGCGGCGCAGCGTACTGGCGCAGCCTACCACTACGGCTGGCGCCCCGGAAAGCTCGCCTTCAGCCAGTGATTTGATGATGATTTCCGGGCCAATGCCCGCCGGGTCGCCCAGGGTAACCGCAATAATTTTACTCACTCGCCTTCTCCTCAATAAAACGAAAAACGTCCACCAGAGTGGTGTCATCACCGAAGCCGCCAGCCTTAGTGAGCACCAGCAGATCGTCTCTTACCTTCAACAGATGGCCATACGGCACGCAGCCAGCCACCTGCCCTTTAATCTGAAAGCCCTCTGCGCCTAAACCTTTAGCGACAGCGATAGCCACATCACCGCCTGAGAGATAGAGAGCGGAGGGGGAAAACGCCTGCAGCAGCTCACGCGTTGAGTCCGCAAGAAAGGCGCAAATCTGGTCGCCCAGCTGCTGGCGGCTCAGGTTATAGCGTTCACAGAGTGCGGTAATTTCCTGCCGCTGGCCGGACTGCTGGCAGGTGCGGATCACGCAGTGCTCCCCGCGCTGCAGGGCGCTCAACGCTCTCTGTCGCCAGCGTCCGGCATCCGGCCAGCCGGTAAAAAGTTGCCGGATATCAACATCAACGACGGTAAAGGGATGATGTGCATCAAGGCTGGCTATCTGCCGTTGCGAGATCTCACTCATCGATCCGATAACAGCCAGCACGGGCGCGCGCCCGATCGCGGGCATCACCACAGGGGCCTCGTGCCCTCCGCCCGACAGAGAAAGACTCAGGGCATCGCTCAGCCCGGCAGCCCCCGCCAGCAAGGGACGCTGAGGAAGTTCTGCTGCCGCTGCCATGATGCGCTGCAGATCTTCTTCACTTTCGGCGTCGATCACGATAAACCGTTCGCCACGCGCTATCGCACTGGCGAGGGCGTGACAGAGATCGGGCTGGCGAACCTGTTGCAAAGAAATCCGCCCGCTGACAAGCCCGCTCTGCTCCGCCAGCCGCTTGCTGACGCTGGCATGAAGGACCGGGGTTTTAGGATCGCTGGCATATTCCGTTTCGGTCAGCAGCACGCCATGGATAAAGCATTGACCGGCTACCGTGGTGCGCCCCAGCTTAGGTACAGCGGGCGCCACCAGTGCAGCAGGCGCCCCGCTGGCAAGCAGCGCTGCTTCAATTTCCGCGCCCGGATTACCGCGCAGCGTGGAGTCCATTTTCTTGAATATCCAGCCCGCCCGGGCGATAGCCTGCCAGCGCTCTACCGCAGACCGGGTCCGTTCAGCCGCTATCCCGCCACTGACAGCCCGGCTGTCGGTGCTAATCGCCCAGACGTCGGCCTGCTCGCCCGCAGCCTGCGTAGCAACGTCAAACAGGACGTTAACGCTTGCGCCCGCTCTGGCAAACCCGCTGCCGGCATCGTTGGCACCGGTAAAGTCATCAGCGACTACCAGCACCGGTGTGCTCCACTGCTGCAACATTTCTTCTCCTGCAATCCTGGCTGAGCGAGAGTCGCCCCGACCTGTTATGATTATATTCAATCACGATTGATTATATGTGAGCAAGATCAAATTAACCGAAATCGATTTGCCCTATAAATTTAGGCACTGCTCGTGAGAACAAGGCGAGTAAATGACAAAATGCAATCACCCGGCACCTTCGGGGCGTGGGCAGAGACAAGGTAAGATGAATGAATATCAACAGCACGGTAATCAGTGGCTATCAGACGCTCAATGATATTGGCTATCTGCTTGAGCATAAACAGCACGTCCTGTTAGTGACGGACAAAAACATTGCCGGGATCCCGGTCGTACAGGCGTTGATCAAACAGATCGGCGCTAAAGTGGCAACGGTCAAACTGATCGATTCCGTGCCGCCAGAACCGAGCCAGCACGATGTCGCCGCTATTCTCGCCACCCTGAACGCCCAGGGCGTTGATATGGTGATCGGCGTAGGTGGCGGCAGCGTCCTGGACGTGGCCAAACTGCTTTCCGTGCTGTGCGTGGAGCAGCCTCCAACGTTGGAAGCGCTGCTGGCGGGTGAAAAACCGCAGAGCCGCACCGCTTCCTTACTGATCCCGACGACGGCAGGCACCGGTTCAGAAGCCACCCCAAACGCGATTCTCGCCATTCCGGAAAAAGAGACCAAGGTCGGGATTATCTCTCCGGTGATGCTGCCTGATTACGTGGTGCTGGCACCCGAGCTGACCACCAGTATGCCTACCCATATCGCCTCCTCCACCGGCATTGATGCGCTGTGCCATTTGATCGAATGCTTTACCGCAACGGTCTCTAATCCGGTCAGCGATAACTATGCGCTGATTGGCCTGAAAAAGCTGTTTACCAGCCTTGAGACGGCGGTGGCCGAACCGCACAACCTGGCGGCACGTCTGGATATGCTTTGGGCCTCTTATTATGGCGGCGCAGCAATTGCCCATGCCGGAACGCATCTGGTGCATGCCATGTCCTATCCGCTCGGCGGCAAATATCACATTCCGCACGGCGTGGCGAATGCCATCCTGCTGGCCTCCTGCATGCGGTTTGTCCGTCCGGCCGCCGTAGCCAAATTCGCTCAGGCATACGATCTAATCCCTCAGGCAGATCTCTCGCTGAGTGAAGAAGAGAAATCTGTCGCGCTGGTGGACTATTTCTCCGCGCTGGTGAAACGGCTGAAGCTCCCTGCCAGCCTGGATGAACTGGGTATCAATGCCGATCATCTGCCCTATCTGGTCGAAGCAGCGCTGGAGGTGCAGCGTCTGATGAAAAATGTTCCGGCTCCGGTCACCGCCAGCGACGTCCGCGACGTCTACCTGACGCTGTTCCCGACCCCGACCCACTAACCGATTACGAGGACACCATGAGCAAAAAAATTACCGGCGTGCTGACCGCTATCGTCACCCCGTTCACTGCGGAAGGTGACTACAACGAACCGGCAATGCGCCAGCAGATTCAGCGTCAGCTGGCGGCAGGCAACGGCATTTTCTGCGGCGGCACCAACGGCGAGTTTTTCGTACTGAATCAGCAGGAAAAGCTGGCCGTCACCCGAACCTGCGTGGAAGAGGTGGCAGGAAAAGCCTTTGTTGTAGCGCACATTGGCGAGATCTCCACCCGTGAAACAATTCGCCTTGGCAGGCAGGTGGCGGCGCTGGGCGTCGATGCCGTGTCAGTCATTACGCCCTGGTTTGTTCCGCTTAAACAGCAAGAGCTGATCGCCCATTACGAAGCGGTGGCAGACGCGCTGGATGTGCCGCTCTTCCTCTACAACATTCCTGCTCGTACAGGCAATACGCTGCAGCCAGACACAGTCCGCAAACTGGCCGCGCACCCGAACATCATCGGCATCAAAGACAGCGCGGGCAGCTATGAAAGCCTGAGCGGCTTCCTGAAGGCGGCAGAAGGCATGGAGAATTTCGACGTGCTCAACGGCCCCGATTCGCTGATTCATCAGGGCTTTGTCGAGGGTTGTTCCGCCTGCATCTCCGGGCTGGCTAACGTCGCCCCCAAAGAAATCAACGCTATCTGGGCGCGCTTCAGCGCCGGGGATATTGAAGGGTCACGCCAGGCGCAGGAGAACGTCACCGGCCTGCGTACCGATCTCTACAGCGTCGCCTTCTCCCCTGCCGCGGTGAAAAAAGCTGTGGCGTTAATGGGCCATGATGTGGGTGAAAGCCGCTATGCCGTGCGCTTCAGCGCTGAAGAAGAACAGCGTATTCGCCAGATCGTTAATCAGTATACCCAATAATTTTGCGCCAGCGCGCAGGCGCTGGCTGCCTGACACCAGGGAACACTCTAATGAAAGTGATCTGTACTTCACCCTCATTCGCTAAATATGACGACCAGCCGATCAGGGATCTGCAGGCGCAGGGATTTGAACTGATCGCCCTGCCTGCCGATGCTCCGCTCAGCGCACTGGCGCCGCATCTGCCCGATACCGTGGCAATGATAGTGGCGTTTACCGAGGTTAACGAGGCGCTGCTGGCGCTGGCGCCGCAGTTGAAGATTGTCTGCAAGCACGGCGTGGGCGTCGACAACATCGACCTGAAGGCTACGCAGGCCAGAGAGATCTTTGTCACCAACGTGCCGGATGCCAACAAGCATGCGGTCGCTGACTTTGCCTTTGCCCTGATCCTCAACGCCGCCCGCCAGATTACCACCGCGGCGACGGAAACCCGGGCGGGCAACTGGCCGCGTATCTTTGCCACCGATGTGTATGGCAAAACGTTAGGGATCATCGGCCTCGGTAACATTGGCAAGCAGGTCGCGCTACGCGCCAGCGGCTTCGCTATGCGAGTTATCGCTTTTGATTTTTACCCGGACGAAAAGTTTGCTGCTGAACACAATATTGAGTTCGTCACCCTGGATGAGCTGACCGCACAGAGTGACTTTATCACGCTGCACACGCCGCTGACCGATGAAACCCGTAACCTGTTTGATGCCGCCCGCATCCGGCAGATGAAGAAGTCGGCGTTTTTGATTAACGTCTCACGCGGCGGCGTAGTCAGCGAAACCGATCTTTATCAGGCGCTGCTAGACAATGTTATTGCCGGTGCCGCAGCCGATGTGTTCGACCATGAGCCTCTGGCGGAACATCCTCTCTTCTCGCTGCCAAACTTTACGCCGACCTCCCATATCGCGGGTTATACCGACGGGGCGATCAGCGCCATTGGCGAGCGCTGCGTGCAGCAGATTATTCACTCTGTTAAGCAGCAGCAGCGTCCGCCAAACGTGATGAATTCGCTTTAACGATCCCGGAGCGCCGTTCCCGCTCCCGGCAAGAAAGCTGAACAACGATTCAGCCAATAATAATCTCTGTACCGGGCTATAACTATGAAGACTCAAGCAGGTAACACCCGTATCCGCTGGTGGATCGCAGGCCTGATGTGGCTGGCGATCGCCATTAACTATATCGACCGTACCGTGCTCTCCGCCGCTGCGCCTCATCTGATTGATGAACTCAGCCTGGATCCGGAGATGATGGGCTTTATCATGGCCGCGTTTTTCTGGTCCTACTCGCTGCTGCAAATTCCGGCAGGCTGGTTTGCTGACCGCTTTGGCCAGAAGAAAGGTCTCGGCCTGGCCGTGGCCTGGTGGTCAATCGCTACCTCAATGATGGGCCTGGCCACCGGCTTCAAATCGCTGCTGGCGCTGCGTCTGGCGCTGGGCGTTGGCGAAGCGGCGGCCTATCCGAGCAATGCCGGGATCACCGCGCGCTGGTTCCCGGACAAAGAGCGGGCAACCGTCTCCGGCCTGTTTGACAGCGCCTCTAAGTTCGGCGGCGCCGTGGCTATGCCGCTGATCGTCTGGATGATCTACATGTTTGACTGGCGTCTGACCTTCCTGATTATTGGGGCGGTCGGCCTGTTCTGGGTTATTGCCTGGTACTTTATCTACTCTGAGAACCCGGAAGAGCACAAGAGCATCAGCCAGCAGGAGGTGCGGCTGATCCGTGACGGTCAGGTGCGCAAGCATGGCGACAAAGGCGTCCGGCCCATGAAGTGGTACAAGCTGCTGCGCTACCGCAATATCTGGGCGATGTGTATTGGCTTCTTTACCATCAACTACACCTCCTACTTCTTTATCACCTGGTTACCAACCTATCTGGTGAAAGAGAAAGGCATGGACTTCATTAAGATGGGGATGATCGCCGCGCTGCCGTTGCTGTGTGGCATGGTGATTGAGGTGATTGCTGGCTGGGCATCTGACCGTATCGTGCATAAAAAGCTCCTGTCGCTGACGGCTACCCGTAAGCTGTTCCTGACCATTGGTCTGCTGATGGCGCTCTGCATCGGTTTCGCGCCGTTCACCGACTCTGTCTTTATGACCGTGCTGCTGCTCTGTATTGCCAAGTCCGGCACTACCGTTGCCGCCTCTCAGGTCTGGGCACTGCCAGGCGACGTAGCGCCGCAGAACAGCGTCTCTATCGTCGCCGGTCTGCAAAATACCGTTTCCAATATGGGCGGCGCTATTGGCCCTATCGTCACCGGAGCTATCGTTGCCGCCACCGGCTCCTTCACCTGGGCACTGGTCTTCTCCGCCGCGCTGGTGGTGGGCGGCATCCTTAACTACCTGTTCCTGCTGGGCAAAGTCGAACCTATCGTGGACCACGAGCAGGTTCATAAACATCAGGCGGTGACCAGCGGAGTCTGATCGCTCCTGAACTGAAATATTCCCCACTACACCCACAGCGCTACTCTGTAGCGCTTTCTTACTTTAACCCCTACCGTGAACGACAAAAGAGCACAATGCCATGCCGTTCACCCTCATAGTGAGGTGTCACCATGAGTACATCGCAACAGGAAGTGAACATCCCGGCGGCCGATCACCAGCTGCCTACCACCGTGCGCGGCTACGTGCGCAGCTTTGGGCCAGGATTAGTGCTGGCCATGACCTTTTTAGGCACCGGCGATCTCGTCGCCTCCACCGTGGCGGGCGCCAACTATGGCTACGATCTGCTCTGGACGCTGGTGATCGCCCTGCTGGCCCGCGGTTTTATGATCTCTTATATCGCCAAATACACGCTGATGAACCGCTTTGGTGATAACGATATCGTGCAGGGTTACAAGCGGGTCTGGCGCGGCTTCCCCCTGTTTTTCGGTATCCTGATCGCCATTGTGGCGCTGGTCGTACAGATGAGTTTTCTGCGCGCGGGCGCGGTGGGTCTCTATCAACTGTTCAATAAGACAGGCGGAGAGAGCTGGGGCGTCTTTTTGTGGAGCGTGGTGATTGTGGCCATCACGCTGCTAATGATGATGACCCGCAATCAGTATCGCCATCTGGAAACACTGGCGCGCATCGCTTCGGTGATCATGATTGGCTCATTCCTGTTTGCGATGTACAAAGTCGGCCATTTTGATTTCAGCGGCTTTATGAACGGGCTGACCTTCGGCCTGCCGGAAAATGCCGGCCCCTTCTTTGCGGTGTTTATCGCCGTCTCCACCATCGGCGCCATCGGAGGATCCACCAGCAATTTGCTCTACCCCGGTTTTATGCGTGATAAGGGCTGGACCGGTCCGAAATACCGTAAGCTTCAGCAGCTCGATCTGCTGTTTGGCATGCTGCCGATGCTGGTGATCAACGTGCTGTTCTGGAGCGTGGCGGCGGAGGTTGTGCATGGTTCCGGCAACACTATCGCGGATGAAAATGACCTGTCGGCCATGATGTCCAGCGTGGTGGGGCCAGCCGGACCTTATCTACTCTGGACCTGCATCTTCCTTGCCAGCTTTACCAGCTTCCCTTCTCAGGCCCGGGGCTTTTGCTCCCTGATTTTCAGCTGCGTGCATCATTCAGGCAAGCTGAGCGAACGGTATGCCACGCCGGACGATAACCCCTGGTTCAAGCGGGTCCAGATTGCGGTCTATATTATTCTGCCGGTGATCGTCACCTTGCCAGGCGCGCCGGATTTAGTGGTGCTGAATATCCTGGGCACCAGCGTGGCGACGTCGCTGGTCCTGCCACCGCTGCTGATTGGGCTGTTTATCATGACCAGCCGCAAATCCTTTATGCTGGCAGGCCAGGCAAACCGTCTCTGGGAGCAGGCGCTGCTGGGGATTATCTCTCTGATTGGTATCTGGTCGACGTTCGAAATTGTGCGCAACTTCTTCCGTCAGATGCTGCATATTCTCTGAGACGCAGGTTTCGGCGCGCTCTGCGCGTAAGCCGTGATAACAGAACAGACAGAGGGCGGCTATCCGCTCCCTGTTTTATCGCCCCTGCAAAAAAGCCCGGTAGGCGGCGATCACCGCCAGGAAATCCTCCACGCCGCAGAAACAGAGGCTCTCTTCGTCATAGTAACTCATGCCTTCTTCCATCTCGTCGCCCTCGACGCTGAGCAGGTTGGCGCGGATAATCACCTCCTCTTCATCCAGCCACAGCGTGTATTCACGGCCAGTACGCTGCCACTGCCGTTCGCTGCCCCGGACGCTGTCGATGGCCGCTTCCACCTCATCAAGTAAAGCGAGATTCCCTTCCACTTCCTCGTTAAACCAGTGACCGACCGCCTCATGTCCCATCGACATGCGCACCTTCACGCTGCCCGTCACGTCTCGCAAAAATTCATATTCCATGGTGAGATCTCCGTACCAGCCCATACGTCTGGTATCCAGCAGATTGAAAAGCGTATTTCTCTATTATCGCAGCCCCACTGGCGAAAAACAGCGATATCAGAGCGGGTTCCGCATGATTTCAGGCTGGCTGCGCGCTTTTAGCGCATTTGTCTGGCTCTGTTTGCATCAGCCGCCCGGAAAGTGAAAACAGTCCGGTCGCGATAAGGTGAGAAGCAGAGCAGAAAGGAATAGCGCGGCGGAAGCGACAAAATGAATTACTGGGTCGCTACAGGCAGATGATAAAGCTAAAGCAAGAGGAACAGGGAAGAGAGTAATGCTTCCCACGTCATGGACGACGCGGGAGCGGGAATCAGAAACGAGGATTCTTGCGCCTTTACGGACTGGCCCGGTTTCCGGGGCCGACGCGTTATTACTCACCTGTAGCGAAATACCGGTTCGCTACAGGTGGTCAAGAGACGCTTAGCGCAGCCACTCGGGCAGATCGTTGAGCCCCATCGCCTGGCGAAGCAGGCGGGGTTTCACGCCGGGGAGCGTATCCGCCAGGCTGATACCGATATCGCGCAGCAGTTTTTTCGCCGGATTAGTGCCGTTAAACAGCTCGCGGAAGCCCTGCATGCCGGCCAGCATCATCGCCGCGCTGTGCTTACGGCTGCGCTCATAGCGACGCAGATAGAGATGCTGCCCGATATCTTTGCCCTGCTGATGCAGGCGCCGGATCTCACCCGTTAACGCGGCGGCATCCATAAAGCCGAGATTGACGCCCTGCCCGGCCAGCGGATGAATGGTGTGCGCGGCATCGCCTACCAGCGCCAGCCGGTGCGCCGCAAAGTTGCGCGCATAGCGGCCCATCAGCGGAAACGTCTGGCGCTCGCTCTCGACCGAACAGAGACCGAGCCGCATATCAAAAGCGACCGAGAGTTGCTGATCGAACAGCGCCTTTGGCATCGACCGCAGGCGCGTCGCTTCCTGGGGCGATACGGACCAGACAATGGAACAGAGATGAGGATCGCTCAGCGGCAGAAAGGCCAGGATACCGTCGCCATGAAACACCTGGCGCGCCACGGCGCCATGCGGCAGTTCGGTCCGGATGTTGGCCACCAGCGCATGGTGTTCATAGTCCCAGAACGCCAGCGGGATATCCGCTTTATTACGCAGCCAGGAGTTGGCGCCGTCAGCGGCCACCATCAGCCTGGCGCTCATCATTGTGCCGTCAGCCAGCGTGACAAAGGCCTCGTTGTCGCCAAAGGCAACCTGCTGTAGCTCCGCCGGTGAGATCAGCGTGATATCGTTAAGTTCGCCAGCTTTTTTCCACAGCGCCTGATGTAGCACGCTGTTTTCAATGATATGCCCGAGATGAGGCAGCCCCTGGTGCGCATCATTGAATTCAATCCGGCCAAAACTGTCCCGATCCCAGACTTCCATACCGTGATAAACGCTGGCGCGCGTCGCCAGTATGGAATTCCACACGTCAAGATGCTGAAGCAGACGCTCGCTGGCAGCATTAATCGCCGAGACCCTCAGCGCGTGAACGGCATCTGTCGCCTGCTCAACCGGCGCTTCACGCTCAAGTACCGCCACCTTCAGCCCGCTGCCGTGCAGCCCACAGGCCACCGCAAGGCCGACCATACCGCCGCCAGCGACGATAACATCATAAGTTTGCATGACTTGCTCTCTCCTTAACGCTCTACCCAGCCCAACGTACGCCCGGCAAGCAAATTACGCATCAGCGGCAGGGAATCCATCGCCATTAACCCCAGATTGCGCCCCACGACCAGCGGCGTATAGCGATTGGCAAACAGTCTGACCAGCGCGTCGGTAAGGCCAATAGTCGCCTGGGCATCGGGCTGCCGGCGCTGCTGATAACGCTGCAAGGTAGCATAACCGCCCACGTCCTGTCCGGTTCGCCAGGCTTCAGCGACCGTTTCCGCCAGCGACATAACGTCGCGCAGACCTAAATTGAACCCCTGTCCCGCGATCGGGTGCAGCGTCTGTGCGGCGTTGCCCACCAGCGCAAGGCGATGGGAGACATGCTGCGATGCCACCTGAAGCTGTAGCGGATAGCTGTGACGCTGACCGACCTGGGTAAAGCGCCCAAGCCGCCAGCCAAACGCCCGCTGAAGCTCGTCAAGAAAGCGTTCGTCGCTCCAGCCATCCACCTGCGCTTTATTTGCCAGCGGATGACACCAGACCAGTGAACTGCGCCCTGCGGACATCGGCAGCAGCGCCAGCGGGCCATGTTCGGTAAAGCGCTCCCATGCCCGGCCCTGATGCGCCTCCGCTGTGGACACGTTCGCGATTACCGCCACCTGCTGATAATCATGATTCTGCCACTGGATGCCACAGGCCGCGGCGACCGTCGAACGGGAACCATCGGCCGCGACCAGTAGCTGGGCCTGGAGCTGCTCTCCACTATCGAGCAACACGCTGACACCGGACGCCGTGCGCTCAACCTCAGCCACTCTCGCCGGGCAGCAAAGCCGGACGCCGGGGGCCTGTTTTAGCCGCGCGAACAGACGCTGTCCCACATCATGCAGCTCTACCACCTGTCCAAGGGCTGAAATACCGTAATCTTCCGCCTTTAACGAAACGAAACCAGCGTGCCCACGATCGCTGACGTGTACGTCCGTAATCGCCGTGGCGCAGGCCTGGAGCACAGGCCAGAGAGTGATTGCGGCGAACTGTTGACGCGTCCCTTCAGCTAAGGCGATGGCACGACCATCGTAGCCGGGATGGGCACGCGTTGCGGGTTCGCTGGCTTCCACCAGCGTCACCGGCACCTTGCCGCCGGTCAGATGCGAGATTGCCAGCGCCAGCGTGGCACCAGCCATTCCTCCGCCTGCAATAATGATGCTCATAGTCGCTTCGCTGCCGCCATCAGGGCTTCAATTTCATCGGGATCTTTCACCACGCTGTCGGTCAGATTTTCGTTGCCCTCAGCGGTGATAAGAATGTCATCCTCAATGCGAATACCGATACCGCGATATTCGGCGGGTACATCGGCATCCGGCGCGATATAGAGGCCCGGTTCAACGGTGATCACCATACCGGGTTCAAGCTGGCGGTCACGATCGCTGCCATAGAAGCCAACGTCATGCACATCCAGCCCCAGCCAGTGGCTCAGGCCGTGCATAAAGAATTGCCGGTGCGCCTGCGCGTCGATCAGCGCATCAACGTCGCCCTCCATGACGCCGAGGTCTACCAGGCCGCTAACCATGATTCTGACCACTTCCGCATTCACTTCACGAATGCTCGTCCCCGGACGAAACAGCGCCAGCGAGCGATTGAGGGAGGCGAGGACAATGTCATAAATGGCGCGTTGTGGCGCGGTAAAGCGGCCATTAACCGGGAAGGTGCGGGTGATATCTCCTGCGTAGCCGCGATATTCACAGCCGGCATCAATCAGCACCAGTTCGCCATCGCGCATCTGAGAGGCGTTTTCGGTGTAGTGCAGGATGCAGCCGTTCTCGCCCGCGCCCACAATGGTGTTGTATGCAGGATAGCGTGCACCGTGGCGGGTAAACTCATGATGAATTTCCCCTTCCAACTGATATTCAAACATGCCCGGGGAACATTTTTCCATGGCGCGGCGATGGGCCAGCGCACTGATGCGCCCCGCTTCACGAAGGATCGCCTGCTCTTCCGGAGATTTGAACAGGCGCATTTCATGTACCCAGGGACGCCAGTCGGTCATCGTGGCGGGCGCGCGCAGATTTTGCCGCGAACCGCGCCGCAAGGTTTCGAGCGCGTCAAACATCAGCCGATCGGCTTCCGGATAGCCGCCCTGCGCATGATAGACCACATCCAGTCCATTCAGCAGCTGAGGGAGCTGCTCGCCAATGTCGCCGTAGGGTAGCGCGCGATCGACCGATAGCGCCTCCGGCGCAGCGTCCTGACCCAGACGACGCCCAAACCAGATTTCCGCCGTCAGATCGCGTACACGATTAAACAGCACGCTGTGGTGGTGATTCTCATCACTTTTAATCAGCACCAGTACGGCTTCCGGCTCGTTAAAGCCGGTGAAATACCAGAAATCGCTGTTCTGCCGGTAGGGATATTCGCTGTCGTTGCTGCGGGTCACTTCCGGGGCAGCGAAGATCACCGCCGCGCTGGCGGGTGCCATTTTCGCTAACAGCGCCTGGCGGCGGCGTAAAAATTCTTGCCGGGTCATCAGCCTCTCCTGAATGCAGTCCTTGTTGGGATCCTGACGTCGCTTAGTGCAGCGTCGGTTTTTTTACTTCCACCGCGGTCGGCTGTTGGTGAGTGAACGTGTCGTGGCAAAGCAGCGCCGCCACGCGAACATACTCAATCACCTCTTCCAGCGACTGCTCAAGTTCTTCCTGATCTTCATCTTCATCATAGCCAAGCTGCGCGATGGTACGCAGATCGTCAATCGCTTCGCCCGTTTCACCTTTCACTTTATCCAGCTTAGGCTGAGAAACCCCCAGGCCTAACAGAAAATGATTCACCCATCCGGCCAGCGCATCGGCGCGATCGAAAACGCTGATGTCATCATCGTCCGGCAGATAGAGCTGAAAAAGGAAGCCCTCCTCCTCCAGCGCATCACCGATGCCCTGATGGAGCTGCTGAAGCGGCTGAGACAGCGACTGAGAAAACGCCATGCCTTCATTCGTCAACTCATGAACCAGCGTCTGCCAGCTGCTGTCTTTGTTGCCGCCGCAGATCATTCCGCTGATCAGGCCGTGCATTTCAGCAGGCGTCATTCCCACGCCCTGCTGCGTCAGTGCTGAAGCCAGCTGGTCGTAGCCCGGCATTGTGTTTGATAGTGACATACGTTTTGGTCGTCGTTGGCTGAGTAAGTTCGTGATATGCTACCACCAGGTGCCTCAACGATTCCAGAAAGGGGTTGTTTCTTCTAATAGGGGTAGTTATAGTTGCGCCCCTCCCAGCCCGGTGTGCGGTTAAGGGTGATTGGCGGCGCAGTAATCAGTCAGGATGGTGGCATGTCTGCACAACCCGTAGATCTTCAAATTTTTGGTCGTTCTTTAAGAGTAAATTGTCCGCCTGAACAGCAAGATGCGCTGAACAGTGCTGCCGAAGACCTTAATCAGCGGTTGCAGGATTTAAAAGTCCGCACTAGAGTCACAAATACCGAGCAGCTGGTTTTTATCGCTGCCCTGAACGTTTGTCACGAGCTGGCGCAGGAAAAAGTCAAAACGCGCGATTATGCCAGCAACATGGAACAGCGTATCCGGATGCTGCAACAGACCATTGAGCAGGCATTGCTTGAGCAAGGTCGCATAACGGAACGTTCAGGACCGAAGTTCGAATAACACGTCATCGTTAACTGTGCTACAGTGACGGTGAAGTAAAAAATTCTCTGAGATGTTTGCAAGCGGGCCAGTCCCCTGAGCCGATATTTCATACCAACAGAGTGTGGCGCTCTGTAACCTGTGAGCATGCTCGGTCCGTCCGAGAAGCCTGATGGTTGCGACGGCACATTCACCTTGAACCAAGGGTTCAAGGGTTACAGCCTGCGGCGGCATCTCGGAGATTCCCTTCTTTACCTTTCTTTTCTCAGCAGTGACCTCTGCCCCAGAGGCTCGACGTTCTCTCCCTGGTATGACACACTTTCAGAAAGCGTTTCCGCGTAATAATGCGGCACCAATTATGCGGATTATTGCTCCACGTAACGGGAGTCATCGTCTTGGATCTGAACCTTCTTGACCGGCAGGATATCCGCACCCAGGTGCGCCATCTCCGCCGTGCCCTGACGCCAGAACAGCAGCAGCAGGCCGCCGTGCAGGCCGCCGGACGCGCACTGAGCTTTGAGCCGGTGCAACAGGCAAAAAAAATCGCGCTGTTTCTCTCTTTTGATGGCGAACTGAATACCCGCCCGCTGATTGAGCGTCTCTGGCAGCGGGAACAGCAGGTTTATCTGCCGGTACTTCATCCTTTCTCGCCAGGCCAACTGCTTTTTATGCGTTACGAAGCTGACACGCCGCTGTCGCCAAACCGTCTGCGTATCCCGGAACCGCCGCTGAATATCCGAAACATGGCCACCTTAAGCGAACTGGACGTGCTGATGGTGCCGCTGGTCGCTTTTGACCGCCAGGGACAGAGGCTGGGAATGGGCGGAGGCTTCTACGATCGCACGCTGCAGAACTGGCAGCAGCACGGCTTTTTGCCGGTGGGGCTGGCGCATGACTGTCAGCAAATCCCACAGCTGCCGGTCGCCGAATGGGATGTTCCCCTGCCCGCGTTAATTACGCCCTCAACGATCTGGCAGTGGTAAGCCGTCCCGCTGAATGAATAAAGGCCACCTGAGTGGCCTTAAGTGAATGTCCGTTATATTAATAAAGCAGACGGGCGCGGATAGTGCCGGGGATCGCTTTCATCAGCTGTAGCGCGGTATTGGCCACATCCTGAGGCGCTTCAATATCAATGACCACATAGCCCATATGCGGCGTGGTTTGCAGGTACTGCGCGGCAATATTGATGCCCTGTCCGGCAAAGATATTGTTAATGGCGGTCAGTACGCCCGGCCTGTTTTCATGGATATGCAGCAGACGGCTCTGATTGCCATGCATCGGCAGCGACACTTCCGGGAAGTTAACGGCGGAAAGCGTGGAGCCGTTATCAGAGTATTTCGCCAGCTTGCCCGCCACTTCAATACCGATATTTTCCTGCGCTTCCTGGGTGGAGCCACCAATATGCGGCGTCAGGATCACATTATCAAATTCGCACAGCGGCGAAGTGAAAGGATCGCTGTTGGTTGCCGGTTCTTCGGGGAAAACGTCAATCGCCGCCCCGGCCAGATGCTTGTCCGCCAGGACTTTACAGAGTGCCGGAATATCCACCACCGTGCCGCGTGAGGCGTTAATCAGCAGTGCACCTGGCTTCATCTGCGACAGCTCCGCTGCGCCGATCATATTCTGCGTTGACGCCGTTTCGGGAACGTGAAGGCTGACCACATCGCTCATATTCAGCAGATCGGAAAGCGCGCGTACCTGGGTCGCATTCCCCAGCGGTAACTTGTTCTCAATGTCATAAAAATAGACATGCATGCCCAGGCTTTCCGCCAGCACGCCCAGCTGCATACCGATATGGCCATAGCCAATGATGCCAAGCTTCTTACCGCGAGCTTCATAGGAGCCGACAGCCAGCTTATTCCAGATGCCGCGGTGCGCTTTAGCGTTGGCCGCAGGCACGCCGCGCAGCATCAGCAGCAGTTCACCGATAACCAGCTCTGCCACGGATCGGGTATTTGAGAACGGGGCGTTGAAGACCGGGATCCCGCGCTTCCCTGCCGCATCAAGATCGACCTGATTGGTCCCGATACAGAAACAGCCAACGGCAACCAGCTTCTCCGCGGCGGCAAAAATCTCTTCGGTCAGTTGGGTACGCGATCGGATGCCGATGAAGTGAGCATCGCGGATGGATGCTTTCAGCGCTTCGCTGTCCAGCGCGCCTTTGTGAAATTCGATATTGGTATAGCCTGACGCGCGCAGATTTTCTACCGCGCTCTGGTGTACGCCTTCCACCAGCAGGAACTTAATCTTGTCTTTCTCCAGTGATACCTTTGCCATTTCCCGACCCTATTTAGCTGACTTCAGAAGTGGCTAATCTTGTTACGAAAACGGTAGCCTGCCCGCAACGCTGAGTCAGCCGAAGGGGGACATTTCCCTTGCCGTTGTGCTGACTCCATACCTTGTTGCTGCGGCTTACCTTTCCGGAGATAAGTTAGCCTTCTGCCAAAATATCAAAATTTCCGGCGGCGGCAATACAAACGATTGCCCCCCCGTCAGCATGGCAGGAGCGAAGATCGCGCTAACCTGACAGATAATCACGGCTGCCACTTCAACTTCAGCAGAATCCCCCTGAAGGTTACCGTTGTGTGACATAAGTCACTAAATTTCAGGGGGTGAAGAAAAGATGTTTTTTAGCCTGAATTAACTGGCACGGCATGACGCGTGTCAGATCATTTTTCTATTGTTTTAACACCGGATGCCGTACCGATCAGCGCCACATCCGCTCCACGGCTGGCAAATAAACCGACGGTCACCACGCCGGGCAAGGCGTTAATGGCTTTTTCCAGCGCAACGGCATCCAGAATGCGCAGATTATGCACATCAAGAATAATGTTGCCGTTATCGGTCACCACATGCTGGCGATACTCCGGCAGCCCCCCCAGCTTCACCAGCTCACGGGCGACGAAGCTACGTGCCATCGGGATCACTTCCACAGGCAGAGGGAAACGGCCAAGTACGTCCACCTGCTTTGACTCATCGGCGATGCAGATAAAGGTCTCTGCCACGGCTGCAATAATCTTTTCGCGGGTTAACGCCGCGCCGCCGCCTTTGATCATCTGCATCGCGCCGTTTATCTCATCGGCGCCATCGACATAGATTGACAGTGAATCGACCTCATTGAGGTCAAACACCTGAATCCCCAGGCCTTTCAGTTTCTGGGTTGAGGCTTCCGAGCTGGAAACAGTACCCTCTATCTGATGCTTAACCGAGCCGAGCGCATCAATGAAATGGGCGGCGGTTGAGCCGGTACCCACGCCCACGATGGTGCCAGGCTTGACGTATTCCAGCGCGGCCCAGCCCACGGCCTTTTTGAGTTCTTCCTGCGTCATAATATGTTTACAATCCCTGCTGCCATTGTGTGCGGCTAGTATAAAACAACCCCGGCCAAAAAATCCGCCCTGCCGGCGCATTTCCTGCCACTTTGCAAAGCAGCCCACAAAGACGCTGCCGCATAAAGTCGCCGTTGCACAGGGCAAAATGCCAAAAATATGGCATAGTGCTGTATCCACACCTGAATGAGAGCGAAAGGAATAATGAAACGCCCGGATTATCGAACGCTTCAGGCGCTGGATGCGGTGATTCGCGAACGCGGCTTTGAGCGGGCCGCACAGAAGCTTTGCATCACACAGTCCGCCGTTTCCCAGCGCATCAAGCAGCTGGAAAATATGTTCGGGCAGCCGCTGCTGGTGCGAACCGTGCCGCCCCGCCCGACCGAACAGGGGCAGAAGCTGCTGGCGCTGCTGCATCAGGTTGAATTGCTCGAAGAGGAGTGGCTGGGTGATGAGCACAGCGGCACGACGCCTCTGCTGCTGTCGCTGGCGGTCAACGCCGACAGTCTGGCGACCTGGCTGCTGCCAGCGCTAAAAACGGTGCTGACCGACTCCCCGGTACGTCTCAACCTTCAGGTTGAAGATGAAAGCCGTACTCAGGAAAGGCTGCGTCGTGGCGAAGTGGTGGGTGCGGTGAGTATTCAGCCACAGCCCCTGCCCAGCTGCCTTGTCGATCAGCTGGGGGCACTGGACTATCTGTTCGTCGGCTCGAAAGATTTTGCGGCCCGTTACTTTCCGAACGGCGTCACGCGCTCCGCCTTGCTGAAAGCCCCTGCGGTCGCCTTTGATCACCTTGATGATATGCATCAGGCGTTTCTACAGCAGAACTTTGATCTCTCGCCGGGGAGCGTGCCCTGCCATATCGTTAATTCATCAGAGGCCTTTGTGCAGCTGGCCCGCCAGGGAACGACCTGCTGTATGATCCCGCATCTGCAGATAGAACGTGAACTGGCGGAAGGTGAGCTGATCGATCTGACGCCTGGCCTTTTCCAGCGCAGGATGCTTTACTGGCACCGCTTCGCACCGGAGAGCCGTCTGATGCGAAAAGTCACCGACGCCTTACTTGCTCACGGACGCCGCGTGCTGCGCCAGGGCGAGTAACAAAAAGGCCGCCCCGTTAAGGGACGGCCTCACTTTCAACAGGCTAAGGCCTCAACGGCCGCCAGCCTTACTGACCGCGCTGGATCTCAAACACCACATCAACCTGATCGTCGAAATGAATGCTCTGCTGCTCGTAGGTCTGAGCTGCCGAGGTCATCGGTGCCGCATCGGCGGCTTTATACATCCTCGCCATTGGCATCGGCTGATAGTTGGCCACATGATAACGAATGCTGTAGACCGGACCGAGCGTCGCGTTAAAGCCTTTTGCCAGCTGGCCAGCCTGGCGGGTGGCATCCTCAATCGCCGCCTGTCGCGCCTTGTCACGATACTGCTCAGGGTTAGCCACACCAAGCTCAACCGAGCGGATCTCGTTGAGTCCTGATTTCAGCGCGCCATCCAGCAGCTCATTCAGCTTATCGAGCTGGCGCAGCGTAACCTGCACCTGACGCACGGCGCGATACCCTTTCAGCACCGACTTACCATCTTTCAGATAGTCATATTCTGGCTGGGTACGCAGATTGGCCGCGTCGATATCTTTTTTCTCAATATTGTTTTTTTGCAGGAAGTCGAAG
This sequence comes from Pantoea sp. IMH, assembly GCF_000599885.1. Taxonomy (GTDB): domain Bacteria; phylum Pseudomonadota; class Gammaproteobacteria; order Enterobacterales; family Enterobacteriaceae; genus Erwinia. The sequence goes on from NZ_JFGT01000002.1 coordinate 1,061,546, forward strand.
TATTGCGCCACGCGGGCGTCAGTCTGCTTTTTGGCTTCGGCCGCATCTTTCGAAGAGACGCTGACTTCAATTGAGAGCGTGGCGATATCCGGCGTGGCATCGACGCTGGACTGACCTGAAGTGACGACATGCGGGCCATCAGGTAACTCGCTGGCTACAGCAGTCGCTGAGAGCGCGGTGGTTGACATTAATCCGGCGATAACCAGGGCTTTTAATCTCACAATCTTCCTCCTTGACGGGAAATGATGAGTCGCATTCTGCCTTAACCAGCAGTTTATAATGCACTGAAGATGATGTTCAGATTTTTAATTCGATAAAAAGTTCGCCAGCAGACATGTTTTAACGCCCGGGCTGTCTATTTTTACCGGAAAAAAAGCGAACAGGCCACGGTTACCGCCGCAGCAACCCTTTGCCACAGCGACATTTACCACGACTATAACTGTTGTACGGTAAAAGGACAGGCACCGCGAAGCGGTCACCGATCGGGTGAAGCGCGCAGGTAATTTCCCTGCGCGAAAACCTCGGCAACAGGTCAGAAAAAGGCCATCCCCTGGAGAGCCAGTTTCAGGGCGATAGCCCACATTACCGCACCGACCAGCGCGTTAATAATGCGCTGCGCTCTCGTCGTATTCAGACGGGGCGAGAGCCACGCGGCCATCAGCGCCAGGCTAAAAAACCACAGCAGCGAGGCCATCGCGGAACCGAGCGCGAACCAGACCCGCGCCGCCGCCGGGAGCTGCCCGCCGAGGCTACCGAGCACCACAAAAGTATCGATATAGACATGGGGGTTCAGCCAGGTGACGGCCATCATGGTGGCAATGATTCGCCAGCGTCCCTGTTTGCGTATTTCGGCACTTTCCAGATCGATATTGCCGCTCAGCGCCGTGCGGATAGCACCCCAGCCATACCACAGCAGAAACGCCACGCCGCCCCAGGTGACCAGGTTAAGCAACAGGGGTGACTGCGTTAACAGCGCGCTGCCGCCGAAAACGCCTGCGCAAATAAGGATGATGTCGCTCAGCGTACATAACCCGGCGGTCATTAAATGGTACTGACGCCGGATGCCCTGGTTCATCACAAAGGCATTTTGTGGCCCCAGCGGCAGGATCAACGCAGCGCCCAGCGCCATCCCCTGGAAGAAAACAGACAGCATGAAATTATCCTCACCTGATTACGTTGCGCTGAGTCTATCGGGACACAATCATTAGAGGAAATTGAATAATCTTATCGGTCATTAGCCATTCTTATCATAGCAGGTAAAAGAAGAGCGAACCGCAGTTCGCTCCTGTTCAGAAATTTATTCTGGTTTAGCCAGACGGGTTGCTGGCGGCATCTCTGGTGTTTCTGGTTTATTTACCTGATGCAGGTGAACATCCATCTGCGGATAAGGAATACCGATATCATTAGCATCCAGCGCAAGCTTGAACGCCTTCATCAAATCCCAGTAGACGTTAATCAGTTCGCCGGCGTTACTCCAGCAGCGCACCACAAAGTTGAGCGAGGAAGGCCCCATCTCGTTCAGGCCAATCTGCACGCCCATATCCTGTAATACGCGTGGTTCGGCATCCACAACCTCACGCAGTAATGTAAGCACTTTATCCACATCTGCATCGTAGGCGACGCCGATAATGAATTCATTACGACGAACAGGTTCGCGTGAGAAGTTAACAATATTTCCTGCGATAACTTTGCCATTAGGAACCACAACGACTTTACCGTCTGCTGTCTTCAGCGTGGTTGAAAACAGTTGTACATTCTGTACGGTGCCCATCACGCCGATATCAATAAATTCGCCTGTACGGAAAGGACGGAAGGTCACCAGCAGGACACCAGCGGCAAGGTTAGCCAGCGAATCTTTCAGCGCCAGACCGATAGCCAGACCTGCGGCGCCAAGAATGGCAATAACAGAAGCCGTTTGTACGCCCACTCTGCCCAGAGCGGCAATCAGCGTAAACGCAATAAGAGCATAACGTACCAGCGTGGCAAGAAAACCCGCGACTGTTGCATCAAGGCGTCGCGCAAGCAGCACTTTATTCAGCGTATTAGCGATAATACGTGAAAGGATCATCCCGACGACGAGAATGACAATTGCGGCAATGATATTGACTGAATAGCTGAGTAACAGCGCCTGATGCTGCACCAGCCAGCTTCCGGCACTGTTGATGCCGTTTATCACGTTAAGATCTTCCATTTTATTTTCCTGTTGTTGTTCCCAGCGGGACATTCTCTTACAGCCAGCCAGAACTGACATTTCAGCTTGCAAGGTTAACCAATAAAGCGCTGACCTGCCAAATTTGCTGTTGCGGAAAGGCAATTTCCTCGCCTGGAAAATAAAAAAGCCCCTTTCGGGGCTTTTTTAACTGCGATACTGACGCTTACAGCACGTCAACCGCATTCAGTTCTTTAAACGCCTGCTCCAGGCGCACGATCATTGCGCTCTGCGCTGAACGCAGCCAGACGCGAGGATCGTAGTATTTCTTGTTCGGCTTATCATCCCCTTCCGGGTTACCCAGCTGGGCCTGCAGATAGCCTTCGTTCTTTTTGTAGTACTGAAGAATACCGTCCCAGGTTGCCCACTGGGTGTCGGTATCGATGTTCATTTTGATCACACCGTAGCTGATCGACTCTTCGATTTCCGCAGCAGAAGAACCGGAACCGCCGTGGAAAACAAAATCCAGAGAGTTGTGCGGCAGATTGTGTTTCTTGCTGACGTAATCCTGAGAATCACGCAGGATGGTCGGGGTCAGCTTCACGTTACCTGGCTTGTAAACACCGTGAACGTTACCGAATGAGGCCGCAATGGTGAAACGTGGGCTGATAGCGCTCAGTTTTTCATAAGCGTAATCAACGTCTTCCGGCTGCGTGTAGAGCGCAGAAGCGTCCATGTGGCTGTTATCAACGCCATCTTCTTCACCGCCGGTGCAGCCCAGTTCGATCTCCAGCGTCATGTTCAGTTTGGCCATGCGCGCCAGATAGCCGCTACAAATCTCAATGTTTTCTTCCAGAGACTCTTCAGACAGGTCGATCATGTGTGAAGAGAACAGTGGCTTACCGGTTTTCTCGAAATGCGCTTCACCTGCGTCCAGCAGACCATCGATCCACGGCAGCAGTTTTTTGGCACAGTGGTCGGTGTGCAGAATAACAGGCACGCCATAATGTTCAGCCATCTGGTGAACGTGATGTGCACCAGAAATGGCGCCCAGAATGGCAGCCGCCTGTGGCTTGTCGGACTTAAGGCCTTTACCTGCGATAAACGCAGCGCCGCCGTTAGAGAACTGAATGATGACCGGCGCTTTTACTTTAGCGGCGGTTTCCAGCACGGCGTTGATGGAGTCAGTACCTACGCAGTTTACTGCTGGCAGGGCGAATTTGTTCTCTTTCGCTACCTGAAAAATTTTCTGTACGTCGTCACCGGTGACAACGCCTGGTTTTACGAAATCAAAAATTTTAGACATGCTTTTTGTCCTGTTTCGTCGGCCGGATTAAGAAATTCGGTGCCTGATGGTCAGGCGGGGAATTCTGGCGGGAGCGCTGCTCCCGCCGCAGAGATTACTGTTTTGCGCGCGCTTCGAGCATCGCAACCGCTGGCAGTGTTTTGCCTTCCACAAACTCCAGGAAAGCGCCGCCGCCGGTAGAGATATAAGAAATCTTATCTTCGATACCGAACAGATCGATGGCTGCCAGCGTATCACCGCCGCCGGCGATAGAGAATGCGTCGCTGTCTGCAATTGCCTTAGCGATGATTTCGGTGCCTTTACGGAAGTTCGGGAATTCAAACACGCCTACCGGGCCGTTCCACAGGATAGTTTTGGCTTCTTTCAACAGCTTAGCCATCGCTTCCGCGGTTTCGTCGCCGAAGTCCATGATCTCTTCATCATCGTTGACTTCGCTGACTTTTTTCACGGTGGAAGGGGCAGTTTCAGAGAATTCCGTACCTACACGGGAGTCAGTTGGTACCGGGATTTTGAATTCGTCACGCAGCTTTTTCGCAGCATCCACGAAATCAGGCTCATACAGTGATTTGCCCACGTTGTTGTCGATAGCCACGAAGGTGTTGGCGATACCGCCGCCCACAATCACCGTATCGGCAATTTTCACCAGCGAATTCAGCACGTCGAATTTGGTAGAAACTTTCGATCCACCTACCACAGCCACCATCGGGCGAGCCGGGCTCAGCAGGGCTTTGCCCAGCGCGTCCAGCTCTTCAGCCAGCAGCGGGCCGGCACAGGCAACAGGTGCGAATTTACCCACGCCGTGCGTGGAAGCCTGCGCGCGGTGAGCCGTACCAAAAGCATCCATCACATAGATGTCGCACAGGGCGGCATATTTTTTAGAGAGGGCTTCGTCGTCTTTCTTTTCGCCTTTGTTAAAGCGGACGTTTTCCAGCACCACCAGCTCGCCTTCTGCCACCTCAACGCCGTCCAGGTAATCTTTCGCCAGACGAACCGGAGAAGAGAGTTTCTCTTTCAGGTAGTTAACCACCGGCAACAGGGAAAACTCTTCGTTATATTCACCTTCGGTTGGGCGACCAAGGTGGGAGGTTACCATCACTTTAGCGCCCTGCTTCAGCGCCGCTTCGATGGTCGGCAATGAAGCACGAATACGTGCATCTGACGTCACCTTCCCTTCTTTGACTGGCACGTTCAGATCGGAACGAATAAGTACGCGTTTACCAGCAAGATCCAGATCGGTCATCTTAATTACAGACATGGTGAATCCTCTCGTTGATTCTCTAAGTTTTGACGGACGCAAACCGCGCCCTACCTGAAACCGCTTGCGGCCATGGCTAACGTGGTGTCGAGCATCCGGTTAGCAAAGCCCCATTCGTTGTCGCACCAGACCAGTGTCTTGACCAGGTGCTGACCGCTGACCCGCGTCTGCGTGCCGTCCACTATGGCACTGTGCGGATCGTGGTTAAAATCTATGGAGACTAACGGTAATTCCGTATAGTCAACTATACCACTAAATGCCCCTTCCGACGCATTTTGCAACAGCGCGTTAACCTCGCTGGCGCTGACCGCATCGCGCACGCTTACGCTCAAATCCATTGCGGTCACGTTGATCGTCGGCACCCGCACGGCAATCGCTTCGAAACGGTCATGAAATTTCGGAAAAATACGGGTGATGCCGGCGGCAAGTCGCGTATCAACTGGAATAATCGACTGGCTGGCTGCACGGGTGCGTCGCAGGTCGGGATGGTAAGCATCAATCACCTGCTGATCGTGCATGGCAGAGTGGATGGTCGTGACGGTACCCGACTCAATGCCAAACGCATCATCCAGAAGTTTTATCACAGGAACAATACAGTTTGTGGTGCAGGAAGCGTTGGAGACGAGGCGATCTTCAGCGCGCAGCGCTTTCTCATTCACGCCATAGACCACCGTTGCATCGAGATCGTGGCCGCCCGGATGAGAGAACAGCACTTTTTTTGCGCCCGCGGCCAGGTGCGCCTCACCATCAGCCCGGCTGCCATAAACGCCGGTGCAATCCAGCACCACATCGACGTTCAGCGCCTGCCAGGGCAGCTCGCTGATCTCAGCACGGTGCAAAAGACGAAGGGTATCCTCGCCGACCCACAGCAAATCGCGTTCCTGACGAACTTCCCAGCCGAAGCGGCCATGGCTGGTATCATATTTCAGGAGATGCGCCATGCCCTCCGCCTCCGCCAGTTCATTAATGGCGACCACGGTAATTTCAGCACGACGTCCGGTTTCATACAGCGCCCGCACTACGTTGCGTCCTATGCGGCCAAAACCGTTGATGGCAATGCGAATCGTCATATTACTCCTGCGTCAGAATCGCGTCGTAAACGAGCCCCTAGCCTGGGCCAGGCGGGGTCGTTTGTACAGTCAATTCTCGCCTTGCTGAAACCACGTTGATGCTGCGTGAAACCAGCAGACATCATTAACTGAAACGCTTCAGCCAGAATAATAGAAGAGAGGAATAATAGGAATGACGCGGATCAATTGCCGCAGCAATCTTTAGATCCAGGTCACAAAATCAGAAAAAACCGGCCCCTCAGGCGGTGCAGAAACAGCCTGAGGGGCGGGGCGAATCGCGGGGAATTACAGCAGCGATTTCGCTTTAGCCACCACGTTATCGACAGTGAAACCAAACATTTTGAACAGCTGATCGGCTGGCGCAGACTCACCAAAAGTGGTCATGCCGACAACCGCACCGTTGAGGCCGGTGTATTTGTACCAGTAATCAGCGATGCCGGCTTCAATGGCCACACGGGCGCTGACCGCCTTCGGCAGCACGGCTTCGCGATAGGCTTCATCCTGCTTATCGAACGCATCGGTCGACGGCATGGAAACCACACGCACTTTGCGGCCTTCCGCAGTGAGCTGTTCGTACGCGCCTACCGCCAACTCAACTTCCGAACCGGTCGCGATCAGGATCACTTCTGGCTGACCATCACAGTCTTTCAGGATGTAGGCGCCGCGGGCGACGTTTGCCAGCTGCTCAGCGTTACGATCCTGCTGCGCCAGGTTCTGGCGGGAGAAGATCAGCGCCGTCGGACCATCGTGGCGCTCAACGGCGTATTTCCACGCCACCGCTGATTCAACCTGGTCACAAGGACGCCACAGGCTCATGTTTGGCGTGACGCGCAGGCTCGCCATCTGCTCAACCGGCTGGTGAGTTGGGCCATCTTCACCCAGACCGATAGAATCATGGGTATAAACCATAATCTGGCGGATTTTCATCAGCGCAGCCATACGGGCCGCGTTACGGGCATACTCAACAAACATCAGGAACGTGGCGGTATAAGGCAGGAAGCCGCCATGTAAAGTGATGCCGTTCGCAATCGCCGTCATCCCGAATTCACGCACGCCATAATGGATATAATTGCCAGCGGCGTCTTCATTGACAGGCTTTGAACCAGACCACATAGTCAGGTTGCTGGGCGCGAGATCGGCCGAGCCGCCCAGATATTCCGGCAGCAGTTTACCAAAGGCTTCCAGCGCGTTCTGTGACGCTTTACGGCTGGCGATTTTGGCTGGATTCGCCTGCAGCTGCTCAATGTATTTCTGTGACTCGCTCTGCCAGTTAGCCGGCAGTTCGCCCTGCATACGACGGGTAAATTCCTCAGCCAGTTCCGGGAACGCCTGCGCATAGGCCGCGAATTTCTCATTCCAGGCAGCTTCTTTCGCCTGTCCCATCTCTTTCGCGTCCCACTCGGCATAAATCGTTGATGGGATAACGAAAGGCTCATGTTCCCAGCCCAGCTGCTTACGGGTCAGCACGATCTCATCGCCGCCCAGCGGCGCGCCATGGGAATCATGCGTACCGGCTTTGTTCGGCGAACCGAAGCCAATCACCGTTTTGCACATCAGCAGTGAAGGCTTATCGGTAACGGCTTTCGCCGCTTCTACCGCTTTTTTAATCGCCTCGGCATCGTGTCCATCAATGCCACGGATCACATGCCAGCCATATGCTTCGAAGCGCTTAGCCGTGTCGTCGGTAAACCAGCCTTCGATATGGCCATCAATAGAGATGCCGTTGTCATCATAGAAAGCCACCAGCTTGCCGAGCTTCAGCGTGCCCGCCAGCGAGCAGACTTCGTGGGAAATGCCTTCCATCATGCAGCCGTCGCCCATAAACACGTAGGTGCTGTGATCGACGATTTCATGTCCCGGACGGTTAAACTGCGCAGCCAGGGTGCGCTCTGCAATCGCCATCCCTACGGCGTTAGCGATGCCCTGCCCCAGCGGACCGGTGGTGGTTTCCACACCTGCGGTATAGCCAAATTCCGGATGACCCGGCGTTTTTGAGTGCAGCTGACGGAAGTTGGCCAGCTCTTCAATCGGCAGATCGTAGCCGCTGAGGTGCAGCAGGCTGTAAATCAGCATAGAGCCATGGCCGTTGGAGAGGACGAAGCGGTCACGATCAGCCCAGTGTGGATTGGCAGGGTTGTGGTTCAGAAAATCACGCCACAGGACTTCGGCGATATCCGCCATGCCCATCGGGGCGCCAGGGTGGCCGGAATTGGCTTTCTGCACCGCATCCATACTTAATGCGCGAATGGCGTTGGCTAGCTCTTTACGAGAAGACATGTTTTACTCCAGGTCGGATTAAACGCTTCGCCGCACTTAACTTTTTTAATCAATGAGTTAGCAGGCAAAGGGATAAAAGTCGACCCTCAATGTACATGAAAGTCGGGGCCTGTGTACATGGTGAAAGGAGCAAAAAATAAGGACCAAACTTGCGCTTTGCGGCTTTAGCCACTATGCATTAGCGCCAGAGGGCGTTATAACGCCTTTTGCTGCAGCAATAATGCCTTTCTGCCCTCCGGCAGGTTAATGTTTTTATTTCCTTATTACTTATGGCTGAAATACATGAAACTCTCCCTCTCACTTACTGCTCTTACTCTCACCGCTGCGCTTTCCGGCTGCGCAAACCTTAATACCGATGCACTGATGCAATCCGGCGCTCAGGCTTATCAGGCCGCCACGCTGAGCGACGCGCAGGTCAAAGAGCTGAGCGTTACATCCTGTGCACAGATGGACAGTGAAGCGCAAATTGCGCCAGCAAGTAGCGTCTACGCGCAGCGTCTGGATAAAATTGCCAAAGCGCTGGGCGATAACATCAACGGCACGCCCGCCAACTATAAGGTCTATGTGACCAAAGACGTCAACGCCTGGGCGATGGCTAACGGCTGTATCCGCGTCTACAGCGGTCTGATGGACATCATGACGGATAATGAAGTGGAAGGCGTCCTGGGGCATGAAATGGGTCACGTTGCGCTGGGCCACACGCGTAAAGCGATGCAGGTTGCCTACGGCACCACCGCGGCACGTACCGCCGTTGGCTCAGTCGGTGGTGTTGCCGCCTCGCTGTCGCAGTCGCAGCTGGCGGATATGGGTGAGAAACTGGTTAACGCCCAGTTCTCCCAGACCCAGGAAAGCCAGGCGGATGATTATTCGTTCGACCTGCTGAAAAAACGGGGCATCAGTCCGCAGGGACTGGTCACCAGCTTTGAAAAACTGGCGAAGCTGGAAGGGAGCCACCAGAGCAGCATGTTTGACTCACACCCCTCTTCTGAATCACGAGCGCAGCATATTAAAGAACGCATTGCTGCCGGTAAGTAAAGCCATTGAAAAAGGGCGGTCAGCCGCCCTTTTTTTCGCATAACATCCTTACGGGCGTTAGCTTACTCGCCTTTATTCACGGCCTGAACGTGCAACATGTCCAGCGCCAGCGTGGCCGCCGCCAGTGAAGTCAGATCGGACTGGTCATAACCCGGCGCCACCTCAACCAGATCCATTCCCACGATATTCAGTCCCTGAAGCGCACGTACCAGCTTGGTCGCTTTATCCGTCGTCAGACCGCCGATCACCGGCGTTCCAGTTCCGGGCGCGTGAGCCGGATCCAGGCAGTCGATATCAAACGTCAGGTAAACCGGCATATCGCCAACGATTTGTTTCACCTGAGCAATAATGTCATCAACGGAACGATCGTTTACCTGTGCCGCATCCAGTACGTTAAAGCCCAGCGACGCATCAAACTCGGTGCGAATGCCTATCTGCACAGAACGGGTTGGATCGATCAGGCCTTCCTTCGGCGCATGGTGGAACATTGTGCCGTGATCGAAGGTCGGGCCGTTTGAGTAGGTATCGGTATGCGCATCAAAGTGTACCAGCGCCATCTTGCCAAAGTATTTTGCATGGGCGCGCAGCAGCGGCAGCGTAACGTAATGATCGCCGCCGAAGGTCAGCATGCGCTTTCCGTTGGCCAGCAGCTTTTCGGCATGCGCCTGAAGCTTGTCAGTGAGATCCTGCGAGTCGCCAAAAGCGTAGACCAGATCGCCGCAGTCGATAACTTTCAGACGCTGACGCAGATCGAAGTTCCACGGCCAGCGGCAGCCTTCCCACGCCAGGTTGGTGGAGATCTGACGGATCGCGCCCGGACCGAGGCGGCTGCCTGGCCGGCCGGAGGTGGCGGCATCAAACGGAATACCGGTAATGACCCACTCCGCATCGCTATCATACGGCTGGAAATTAACCGGGAAACGCATAAAACCGAAGGCGTTAGAGACCAGTGAGTTATCGTACTGATTGCCCAGGGTGTTATTCATAGAAGATCCTCTGTAGACAGGTGCCGGAAAAACGCAGAGCCAGTTGCCTGAGTAGATGAAAAAAATCCCTTTCCCGTCGTTAAGCCCGACGGGAAAGGGATTTTTTCCTGATACACAGTGGGAAATTATCGCCGCTAACGCGTGGCTTCGCAAGCCTCTGTCTGGTTTTCCGGGAGCGGGAAAAACGTCCTGCCAGGCTGGGAGAACAGCGATTGCTGGGGAGGTAAAAATTCCGCAGCGTGCGCACTAACAGAAAAAAACGCTCTCGTCAGATAAGCACGCCAGCAGGGCGTTTATGCATAAACAGGACGCCCCGCAGCGCGTTCTCAATCCATTAATAGCACTGATAAAGGCCGGAGCGCTGATAACGGACCCAGCCTGTCTTGCTTATTCGTCTTCCAGGTAGGTATAGCCGTAGAGGCCAGACTCGAACTCTTCCAGGAATTGTGCACGCAGATCCTCATCCAGATCGCTCTCTTTGATCTGATTGCGGAAATGCGTTAACAGTTCCTGGGGATCCAGCTGCACGTACTCCAGCATATCCGCCACTGTGTCGCCTTCATCGGAGAGCTGGACTTCTACGCTGCCGTCAGGAAAAGCGAAGACATCAACCGCTTCGGTATCGCCGAACAGGTTATGCATATTGCCCAGAATTTCCTGATAAGCCCCCACCATAAAGAAGCCCAGCATTGGCGGATTATCCACATCGTAATGCGGCATCGGCATGGTGGTGGCAATGCCATCGCCATCAACGTAATGGTCGATTGTGCCGTCAGAGTCGCAGGTAATATCCAGCAGCACCGCACGACGTTCAGGCGACTTATCAAGCCCTTCCAGCGGCAGTACGGGGAATAGCTGATCGATGCCCCACGCATCCGGCATTGACTGGAACAGCGAGAAGTTGACGTAGATCTTATCCGCCATCCGCTCCTGCAGCTCGTCAATGATCGGGCGGTGCGCCCGGTTGCTTGGATCCAGATGCATCTGGATGTAGTGGCAAATACTCAGATAAAGCTGCTCAGCCCAGGCGCGCTGGGCCAGATCGTAGATCCCCTGCGAATAGCCCGTATGGACATCGAACAGATCCATCTGGCTGTCGTGCAGCCATTCACGCAGCGAGCGACGGTTACTCGGCTCGTGCATTTCCTGCCAGGTCGCCCACAGGCTGAGCACCGGACGCGGGGCATCCGCTGCCGGCGCTTCAGGCTCGCTGAATTCGTTGCGCTCAACGCCGATAATGTTAGAAACCAACACGGTATGGTGCGCTGTCACCGCACGTCCCGACTCCGTGATCACGGTCGGATGCGGCAAATTATGCTCTTCACAGGCGTCGCCAATGGCCCAGATAACGTTATTGGCGTATTCGTTCAGGCCATAGTTCACCGAGCAGTCTGACTGCGAACGCGTGCCTTCATAGTCCACGCCAAGACCGCCGCCCACGTCGAAGCACTCAATGTTGACGCCAAGCTTCGCCAGCTCCACATAGAAGCGCGCCGACTCACGCACGCCGGTCGCGATGTCGCGAATATTGGCCATCTGCGAACCGAGGTGGAAGTGCAGCAGCTGCAGGCTGTCAAGCCGCCCCGCTTCGCGCATGATCTCCACCAGCTTCAGCACCTGAGTGGCAGAGAGACCAAATTTGGATTTCTCACCGCCGCTCGACTGCCATTTACCGGAACCCTGCGAAGCCAGGCGGGCACGGATCCCCAGACGCGGAACCACACTCAGGCGCTCCGCTTCTTCCAGCACCAGCTTCACTTCGGTCATTTTTTCCAGCACCAGATAGACCTTATGGCCCATCTTCTCGCCAATCAGCGCCAGGCGAATGTACTCACGATCTTTATAACCGTTGCAGACGATAACCGAACGGGTCATGCCAGCATGGGCCAGCACGGCCATCAGCTCGGCCTTCGAGCCTGCTTCTAATCCCAGCGGCTCGCCTGAGTTGATCAGCGATTCAATCACGCGCTTATGCTGATTCACCTTAATGGGATAGACCAGGAAATAGTCGCCGCGATAGCCGTAAGATTCACGCGCACGTTTGAACGCCGCGTTAATGGAACGCAGGCGGTGTTGCAGTATCTGAGGAAAACAAAACAGGGCTGGCAGTCGCTGACCATCGGCCTCACGCTCTTTTACCAGCTTCGCCAGATCGACGCGGGCTTCCGGCACGTCCGGGTCCGGACAGACGCTGATATGGCCCAGCTCATTGACGTCGTAATAGTTATTACCCCACCAGGCAATATTATAGGTGCGCAGCATTTTGCTGGCATCTTGATCGCTCATGGCCACCTCCTGCATTGAGCGGAGTACACCCTGTTCGCCTGCTGACGAACCCTTAATAGTCTTCATGTCGTCAGACATCGCGAGCCTCAAATTTCAATAATGCGGAACAGTTAACTACTATCGCAGGGATACCCCGCAACAACAACCCATCGAACTGCGATAAAGCCAGCATAAATCGCTGGGTTACCGCCTCAATCACTACCTGAAGTATAACAGTAAACACGTAACGGACTCCGGTAACGGGTCAGACGACTACTGGCATCGTCCCTCAGAAAAGTCCGGGAGAGACGAATGACAGCGATTGCGAGAGATTAGCCTGCGCGAATGTCAGATTGATGGCTGACGGCGCCGGCAAAGCGACATCGGGCATGAGCATAGTAGTAAGAAGGGGAAAGGGGCACGCCAGAACTGCGTAATGGACCGGAATTATCCACGCCTGTGATCATGACTGTTATCACCTCCACACACACCAGACGGCGTATGGAAAACCAAATATGCTGAGGGTGAAAGGTCAGTGTGAAGCAGTCACAGCTGACGCGCCTGCCGCCTGCCCCGTTACGTCGGGTGCAAAGCAGCGGCGTTTTATACAGCCAGCGCGCAAGAAATGCAAAATCAAAATGTGCGAAGTGCGTATCCTGTCAGGAAAATTTGCCACTTCCGCCGCGACAAGATAGCCGCATTGTTGAAAAAAGGCTGGCAATCCGCTTAATGAGTAACCTAAAATAGCCGTCCAGATGTTAATCCATCCATACTGGTTAACTGCTAAGCGTCTTCGCATGACTATCCTGCTCATGGCTTTGCCTGAGGGAGCGCTGAGAATACGCCAGATGCCGATCGTGCAGGCTGGTGCCCGGTCTTCAGCGCTATGCAGTCGATTTTAACCCCGTTTTAGTAAGGTAAAGAATAAAATGGCCAAACACCTTTTTACATCCGAGTCCGTATCAGAAGGACATCCCGATAAGATCGCCGATCAGATTTCTGATGCCGTGCTCGATGCCATCCTGGAGCAGGATCCGAAAGCGCGTGTCGCCTGCGAAACCTATGTCAAAACCGGCATGGTGCTGGTTGGTGGCGAAATCACCACTTCTGCATGGGTCGATATCGAAGAGATCACCCGTAACACCGTGCGTGAAATCGGATATGTTCATTCTGATATGGGTTTTGATGCCAACTCCTGCGCAGTGCTTAACGCCATTGGCAAGCAGTCACCCGATATCAACCAGGGCGTTGACCGTGCCGATCCGCTGGAACAGGGCGCGGGCGATCAGGGCCTGATGTTTGGCTATGCCACCAATGAAACCGATGTGCTGATGCCTGCGCCTGTCACTTACGCGCACCGTCTGGTACAGCGTCAGTCTGAAGTGCGCAAAAACGGCACGTTGCCGTGGCTGCGCCCGGATGCGAAAAGCCAGATCACTTTCCAGTACGACAATGGCAACATCGTCGGCATTGATGCAGTCGTGCTCTCGACGCAGCACTCGGAAGAGATCTCCCAGAAAGACCTGCAGGAAGCGGTGATGGAAACCATCATCAAGCCGGTGCTGCCTGCGGAGTGGATCAACGAAAATACCAAATACCACATCAACCCAACCGGACGCTTTGTGATTGGCGGCCCAATGGGCGACTGTGGACTGACTGGCCGTAAAATCATCGTGGATACCTACGGCGGCATGGCCCGTCACGGTGGCGGTGCTTTCTCCGGTAAAGATCCTTCTAAAGTGGACCGTTCAGCGGCCTATGCTGCCCGCTACGTGGCGAAAAATATCGTCGCCGCCGGTCTGGCTGACCGCTGTGAGATTCAGGTTTCCTATGCTATCGGCGTGGCGGAGCCTACCTCCATCATGGTTGAAACTTTCGGCACTGAGAAAATCTCCACCGAACAGCTGACCCTGCTGGTACGCGAATTCTTCGACCTGCGTCCTTATGGCCTGATCCAGATGCTGGACCTGCTGCATCCTATCTATCGTGAAACCGCAGCCTATGGCCACTTTGGTCGCGAACATTTCCCATGGGAAAAAACCGACAAAGCCGCCCAGCTGCGCGATGCTGCCGGTCTGAAATAAACTTTCCAGGCATGACCAAGGGCACCCCAGGGTGCCCTTTTTACTGTCTGCTCACTGGCAGTCTTACCGCTATTCGCTACACTTTTTTCGGCCTGAGCGGCTGTGAGTGTTAACGGTTACAGTCAGAAACATTCTGTTTTTTCTTACAATTAAGAATTTACAGGACTGACAACCCCTCCCTTAATGCGCTATTTTCAGCGCTGTCCGATAGAGGACAACCAGGGAATTAAGAGAAACTGTTTAATGCTATGTCTAACTGGTTATAAAGCGTAAACGCGTATGATCCACGACTTTTCCCGGAAGATTTGAGGTGTAACCGATTACACCTCTGTGATCTGACGCACAGTCTCGCGCGTGAAGGTTTTCTAACATTTATAACAACAACAGGTCGTACTACTTACTATGGAGGCTTTATGCCTGAAAATAAAAAGAAGAGCAGAACATCGAACAAGGCGATGACCTATTTTGTCTGTTTTCTTGCAGCCCTTGCCGGTCTGCTGTTTGGTCTGGACATCGGTGTTATTGCCGGCGCGCTGCCCTTTATCGCAGATGAATTTAATGTGACTGCGCATCAGCAGGAGTGGATTGTCAGTTCGATGATGTTTGGTGCTGCAGTCGGTGCTGTCGGCAGCGGCTGGATGTCCTCAAGCCTGGGCCGCAAAAAGAGCCTGATGATCGGCGCTGTCCTGTTTGTTATTGGATCGCTCTGGTCGGCAATGGCACCGAACCCTGAAATGCTGATCGTTGCCCGTGTCCTGCTGGGCCTGGCCGTTGGTGTCGCTTCTTATACCGCCCCGCTCTACCTCTCAGAAATTGCTCCTGAGAAGATCCGCGGCAGTATGATTTCCCTGTACCAGCTGATGATTACCATCGGGATCCTGGGCGCTTATCTCTCCGATACTGCTTTCAGCTACACCGGCTCATGGCGCTGGATGTTGGGGATTATTACTATCCCTGCCCTGCTGCTGCTGGTCGGTGTTTTCTTCCTGCCGAACAGTCCACGCTGGCTGGCTGCCCGTGGTGACTTCCGCGATGCGCAGCGCGTTCTCGATCGTCTGCGTGATACCAGCGAGCAGGCGAAGCGCGAACTGGACGAAATCCGTGAAAGCCTGAAGATCAAACAGTCCGGCTGGAGCCTGTTCAAAGACAACAGTAACTTCCGTCGTGCGGTTTATCTGGGCGTGCTTTTGCAGGTTATGCAACAGTTCACCGGCATGAACGTCATCATGTACTACGCGCCGAAGATTTTTGAAATTGCGGGCTTTTCCAATACTACCGAGCAGATGTGGGGAACCGTTATCGTTGGTCTGATCAACGTGCTGGCGACCTTTATCGCGATCGGCCTGGTTGACCGCTGGGGCCGTAAGCCAACCCTGATTCTGGGCTTTATGGTAATGGCAACCGGAATGGGTATCCTCGGCACCATGCTGCATGTCGGCATCAACTCAGTGAGCGCGCAATATTTTGCGGTCGCTATGCTGCTGATGTTTATCATCGGTTTTGCCATGAGCGCCGGTCCGCTGATCTGGGTACTTTGTTCTGAAATCCAGCCGCTTAAAGGGCGTGATTTCGGTATCACCGTCTCCACCACGACCAACTGGATTGCCAACATGATCGTCGGCGCCACCTTCCTGACCATGCTGAACACCCTGGGTAACGCTAATACCTTCTGGGTCTATGCGGGCCTGAACGTGGTCTTTATCTTGCTGACCATCATGCTGATCCCGGAAACCAAAAACGTTTCTCTGGAACACATTGAGCGCAACCTGTTAGGCGGCAAAAAGCTGCGTGACATCGGTCAGCGCGACTAAGTCAATCTGGCCGGGGAAACCCGGCCAGCCTCATTGCTATCCCCGCGTTGCCATCGTATTCTCAGCATTATGAAACCCCTCAGACTTCCTATTGCGCTTCAGCAGGCCGTGATGCGTTCGCTGCGTGAAAAACTCCAGCTGGCTAATCAACGACTGGACCGTAACTATCCGGAACCGGCGCTGCATTATCAGCAGCGCGGCACCGCTGCGGGCACCGCCTGGCTACAGAGCTGGGAAATCCGCCTGAATCCCGTGCTGCTGCTCGAGAATCAGCAGGCGTTTATCAGTGAAGTAGTACCGCACGAGCTTGCGCATCTGCTGGTCTGGAAGCACTTTGGCCGGGTGGCCCCACACGGTAAAGAGTGGAAATGGATGATGGAAAGCGTGCTGGACGTGCCGGCACGCCGGACGCATCAGTTTGAGATCGCTTCGGTGCGCAGCCGCAGCTTCCCGTATCGCTGCCGCTGTCAGCAGCATCAACTTACCGTGCGCCGCCATAACCGCATCCTGCGCGGTGAAAGTGAGTATCGCTGCGTCTACTGCGGCGAACGCTTGCAGCCGGGCGACTACGTCTTATCTGAAAATGCGCTGTAACAGCACAATATCCGGAAAATTAGCGCCATTTTAACCACACGCATTTCCGAAAACAGGCCGCTTCTGTTACTCTCGCCGCCTCGTTTTGTTACCGATATTCTGGATTATGCTTCGCAAAATTATTGGCTGCCTTGGCCTTTCCCTGCTCGTTCCCGTCTTTTATGCCCACGGCCTCAGCCTGGATAATTACCGTCAAAACAGCTTCTCCCAGGCCAAATCCTATGCTGCTCAGATCAACGCAGATGCGCCCGGTACGGTTTACTGCGGCTGTACTATTGCGTGGAAAGGGAAGAAAGGCGTTCCCGACCTCGCATCTTGTGGCTATCAGGTCCGCAAGAATGCTAACCGGGCAAGCCGGATTGAGTGGGAACATATTGTGCCGGCCTGGTCCTTTGGCCATCAGCGCCAGTGCTGGCAGAACGGCGGCAGGAAGCAGTGCGCAAAAGATCCCGTTTATCGTCATATGGAAACGGATTTGCATAACTTGCAGCCGGCTATCGGCGAAGTGAATGGCGATCGCGGCAACTTTATGTACAGCCAGTGGAAAGGCGGTGAAGGCCAGTATGGTCAGTGTGAAATGAAGGTCGACTTCAAAAACAGGCAAGCAGAGCCGCCAGCCCGTGCCAGAGGTGTTATTGCCCGCACCTGGTTCTATATGCGGGATCGCTATCAGCTTGCCATGTCGAAACAGCAAACGCAGCTGATGACGGTCTGGAACAAACAGTACCCGGTGTCGCAGTGGGAATGTAAACGCGACGATCGCATCGCCCGCGTGCAGGGAAATCATAATCCCTATGTACAGCAGGCTTGCCAGCGGTAAAATCGCTGACCTAAACTAGTGCTCATCTTCTGGGCTGTGCTGCGGCACGGTCTGCAACTTTAAGCAGGATTTCCATGCGCATACCCCGCATTTACCATCCCGAACCCTTAACCCCGGACAGTGAAATTTCCCTCTGCGACGACGCGGCAAATCATGTAGGCCGCGTGCTGAGAATGGGGCCGGGAGAGGCCCTGGAACTCTTCGATGGCAGTAATCTGACTTTTCCAGCCACAATTGTGCAGGCTGACAAAAAAAGCGTTCGCGTTTCCGTGGGCGAAAGCCGCGAAGAGAGCCGGGAATCCCCGCTCCACCTGCATTTAGGCCAGGTGATGTCGCGCGGTGAGAAGATGGAGTTCACCATCCAGAAAGCGGTCGAACTGGGGGTAAATACGATTACCCCCTTGTTTTCTGAGCGCTGTGGCGTAAAGCTTGACGCAGAAAGGCTGGCGAAAAAGGTCCAGCAGTGGCAGAAAATCGTGATTGCCGCCTGTGAACAGTGCGGCAGAAACACCGTGCCCGAAGTCCGGACGCCGATGATGCTGGAAGCCTGGTGTGCGGAGCCGGAAGAGGGAATGAAGCTGAACCTGCATCCCAGAGCCAGCCAGAGCATTAATACACTGCCGCTGCCCGTCAGCCGCGTACGGCTGCTTATCGGCCCTGAGGGCGGCCTGTCAGCAGGGGAAATTGCGATGACGGCGCAATATGGGTTCACCGATATTCTTCTCGGGCCGCGGGTGTTACGCACGGAAACCACCGCGCTGACCGCCATGACCGCCCTTCAGGTCCGGTTTGGAGATTTAGGCTGAACAGAGGGCTTTCCCCGCCGTATCGCCGCGGGTGGAATGACAGACACTGGCAAGCAGGATCCGCTGCGTTTAACGGGCGTGAAGTATTCGCAGCGCTGGCCCATCCGGCCAGCCCGACACACACTGTCAGGGGGGTAACAACTTATCTGTGCCCGGCCTGCGTTCAAGACAGCTAGTAAGACAGCTCACTGGAGAAATAAAAATGATTAAGCTTGGCATTGTGATGGACCCGATTACCTCCATCAATATTAAAAAAGACAGCAGCTTCGCCATGCTCCTGGAAGCCCAGCGCCGTGGGTATGAAATCCATTACATGGAGATGAAAGATCTCTATCTGCGCGGCGGTGAAGCGCGTGCACAGACCCGGATGCTCAGCGTTGAGCAAAACTACGATAAATGGTTTGAGTTCGGCAGCGAGCAGGATATCGCCCTGGCTGACCTGAACGTGGTGCTGATGCGTAAGGATCCCCCTTTCGATACTGAATTCATCTATGCCACCTACATTCTGGAACGCGCGGAAGAAAAAGGGACGCTGATCGTCAACAAACCGCAGAGCCTGCGTGACTGCAATGAAAAGCTTTATACCGCCTGGTTTGCGGAACTGACGCCAGATACGCTGGTCACACGTAGTGCAAGCCAGGTACGGGAATTCTGGCAGCAGCATGGCGATATCATCCTTAAGCCGCTCGACGGCATGGGCGGCGCGTCGATTTTCCGCGTTAAAGAGGGCGATCCTAACCTGTCAGTTATTATTGAAACGCTGACCGAGCATGGTAACTTCTACTGCATGGCGCAAAACTATCTGCCCGCCATCAAAGAAGGCGACAAGCGCGTGCTGGTCATTGATGGCGAGCCGGTGCCTTACTGCCTGGCGCGCATCCCTAAATCAGGTGAAACGCGCGGCAACCTGGCCGCTGGCGGTCGTGGCGAAGCCCGTCCCCTCTCCGACAGCGACTGGGAAATCGCCCGCCGCGTTGGCCCGGCGCTGAAAGCGAAAGGTCTGATCTTTGTAGGACTGGATATTATCGGTGACAAGCTGACCGAAATTAACGTGACCAGCCCAACCTGTATACGTGAGATCGAGGCCGCATTCCCAATCTCCATTACTGGTATGCTGATGGATGCTATTGAGAAGCGCCTGGCCTGATAGCCTGAGCGGGGTCAACGGGCCCTCTATTAATCCGTTAACATCGCTCACGGCGCTGGTCGTGGGCGGTTAACCCGAAGACAGAACCTTGATAATGAATTTACAGCATCATTTTTTGATTGCGATGCCCGCGCTTTCGGATCCGCTCTTTAAGCGTTCGGTGGTCTATATCTGTGAGCATAATGACGATGGTGCCATGGGCCTGATCGTGAATAAGCCGATGGAAAACCTCACCGTCGACGGCATTCTCAAGAAGCTTAAAATTATGCCTACGCCGCGCGATCCCGAGGCTAAACTCGACAAGCCCGTGTTTGCAGGCGGTCCGCTGGCAGAGGATCGTGGATTTATTCTGCACTCTGCACAGCGCACTTTTGCTTCCAGTATCCGCGTCTCAGATAATACGGTGATCACCACCTCACGCGACGTGCTGGAGACGTTAGGCACGCCTGAACAGCCTGAAAATGTGCTGGTCGCGCTGGGCTACTGCGCCTGGGAGAAAGGCCAGCTTGAAAGCGAACTGCTGGAAAACGCCTGGCTGACCACCTCCGCCAACAGCCTGATCCTTTTCCAGACGCCTATTGCGGAACGCTGGCGCGAAGCGGCGAAAAGTATCGGCGTGGATATTCATAATATTACCAACGACGCAGGCCACGCTTAATGTCCATGATGACGCTGTTAGCCTTTGATTTTGGCACCAAAAGCATTGGCGTGGCTATCGGTCAGCAGCTGACCGGCACGGCAAGGCCGCTCAACGCCATCAAGGCCCAGGATGGTATTCCCGACTGGAGTAAAATCGAGGCGCTGCTGAAAGAGTGGCAGCCCGATCGCGTGGTGGTAGGATTGCCGCTGAATATGGATGGCACCGAGCAGCCGCTGACCGCCCGCGCCCGCAAGTTTGCCAACCGTCTTCATGGCCGCTTCGGCGTGCAGGTGGATCTGCATGATGAGCGCCTGAGCACCGTCGAAGCACGCGCCGATCTCTTCGCGCGCGGTGGGTTTCGCGCACTGAACAAGGGCAGCGTCGATTCCCTTTCTGCAGTGATTATCCTTGAAAGCTGGTTTGAGAACGCCTGGTCATAAACGTCAGATGATTACTGGACGGACGGACTTTCATCCTGTGCTTTAACCTCTTTTTCCACCTTGAACGGATCGATGCCGCGCAGCTGCAGACGCCGGAAGCGAATAATATTGATGCCGTTCATAACCAGGAAACTGCTTTCAATCAAGGTTCCACCGATAGACCCTAACCAGAAGTTATGGATTACCCAGCAGCAGGTGGAACACCACATAATGCAGCGCGTTGTCAGTCCGCTGGTGCGAAACAGAGCCCAGGTGCTGATAACCGTCGCCCCAACCGGCAACAACTCCATCAGATGCTCCACCCTGCCCAACCCGAAGAACAGCGTCAGGGCAATAAATATCACCATCACCCACAGGCTGCGGGTGCGCAACGAAACCAGCGTACGCACCGAGTTGAGCAAGGCGCTCATGCCTGCCGGCGCGGCACCCATCATCAAAAAATGAATACCGATAATCGCGCTATAGGCGGAAAGCTGCTGTTTGAAGCGACGGTCGCTGCGGTTGAAGAACATCGTGATGCCGACCAGAAACGCGAGCACGCCAACCGACTGCGCAAACCAGTAAAACGTCATATCCAGCGATCTCCTTGTTACAGCAACGCGACGCGCAATCAGTAGCGCGCCGCTTGTCCTGCGTTAACGCGGGTGGATCACAGTGTGACGCCGCTTTTGAAGATAGCAAGCTCGCGGAAGTCATTCAGCTCGTTTTTAGCCATACGGCCATCGGCAATGGCCACAATCAGATCGACAAACTCTTCCAGCAGACGATCCATGCTGGTGCCGTGGATCAGCCGTCCGGCATCGAAATCGATCCAGTGCGGTTTTTTTGCCGCCAGCTCGCTGTTGGTTGCCAGCTTAATGGTGGGAACAAAACCGCCGTAGGGCGTGCCGCGACCGGTACTGAACAGCACCATATGGCATCCGGCACCCGCCAGCGCGCTGGTCGCGACGGCATCATTACCCGGCGCGCTCAGCAGGTTCAGGCCTGGCGTGGTGAGACGCTCACCATATTTCAGCACGTCCACCACCGGGCTATGGCCCGCTTTTTGCGTACAGCCCAGAGATTTCTCCTCCAGCGTGGTGATGCCTCCCGCTTTGTTGCCCGGCGAGGGGTTTTCATAGATCGGCTGGTTGTGTTCAATAAAATAGCGCTTGAAGTCGTTGACCATCGCCACCGTTTTTTCAAAGGTCTGTTCGTCGCGACAACGGCTCATCAGAATACGTTCCGCGCCGAACATTTCCGGCACTTCGGTGAGTACGGATGTGCCACCGTTGGCGATCACATAGTCGGAAAAACGTCCCAGTAGCGGATTAGCGGTAATGCCGGAAAGTCCGTCAGAGCCGCCGCACTCCAGGCCAAACTTCAGCTCGCTGAGCTTAGCGCTTTCACGCCGGTCACGACAAATCACGGCGTAGAGTTCCCGCAGGCGTTCGAGCCCCGCTTCCACCTCATTGTCGAATTTTTGCAGCGTCATAAAGCGAACGCGCTCATCATCAACCTCGCCAAGCGTTTCCCGGAAGGCGTCCACCTGGTTATTTTCACAGCCGAGACCGATAACCAGTACCGCCCCCGCATTGGGATGTCGCACCATATTTTGCAGCATGGTGCGGGTATTTATATGATCGTCGCCCAGCTGAGAGCAGCCAAAGGGGTGCGTAAAAAGATGAACGCCGTCGATGCCTTCTGCGTCATTGGTCTCTTTTAAAAAACGAGTCTGAATCTGTCGGGCGATACCGTTAACACAGCCCACGGTAGGGATCAGCCACAGCTCGTTGCGGATGCCAACTTCACCGTTTTTGCGGCGAAAGACCTGCACATCGCGATCGGCCATCTGCGCCGGTAACGTCACTTGTTCAGGCTGATAGTGATAGCTATCCAGATCGCTCAGGTTTGTCTTGCTGTTTTGCGAATGGATATGTGTCCCCGGTGCGATATCGGCCAGCGCATGCCCGATTGGCAAACCATATTTAATTATGTTCTCTCCGGCGGTAATGGCGCTCAGGGCAAACTTATGACCGCGCGCCACCGGCTGCGGCAGGATCACGGTGTGGCCGCCGGCGTCTACCTGTTCGCCCTCGCTGATATCACACAAGGCTACGGCGACGTTATCGTCAGGATGAATCTGGATAATTCTTTGCATGGTTGCTCTCTTAGCTGTAAGCCGCCAGCGCAGCGCGCATTCCGTGCGCTTCAATCGCCTGCAGTTGTTCGGTTACTTTAGCGGCCAGACCTGGTACGCTGTTTAAATCCTCTCCCCAGTGCGCCGCATCAGCCAGGACGCTTTCTACCAGTGCCGCCAGGGATATTTCGCCGCTGCGTACGCTGCCCCACAGTCCGGAGAAACGACTCAGCCAGTGCGCATCATCCTGTAACGGATAGATTTCCCCCTGACGTTCGCCCCGGTAAAAAGCCAGCAGGGCCGCCAGGGCAAATGTCAGACGCGGCGGCAGGATCTGATATTTTTTCTGGCTGGCAAGCAGCTGCGGCAGAATACGGGTGCGATATTTGGTCATGCCGTTTAACGCAATCGACAAGAGCTGATGCTGAATAAACGGATTGCGGAAGCGGCTCAGCACCGCCTGAGCAAACGAGCGCAGTTCCGCCTGTGGCAAATCAAGCACCGGAGAAATTTCCTCTGCGATGGCCAGCTCAACGAAGCGGCTGATTTGCTCATCGTTCATCGCCTCACCAACGGTGTTGATCCCACAGAGAAACGCCACCGGCACCAGCGCGGTATGCGCACCGTTAAGGATCGCCACCTTGCGCTCTTTATAAGGCTTAATCTCATCCACCAGCCGGATATTCAGCGGCAGCCGATCCAGACGTAGCTCCTGCGCCAGGCTTGCTGGTCCCTGGATAACAAACAGGTAAAAGTATTCTGCACTGTCAAAAAAACTGTCCTGATAGCCCAGCGCTTTTTCGAGGCTCTCTACCTCGCTGCGCGGATAGCCGGTAACAATGCGGTCAACCAGCGTGGAGCAGAACGTATTGCTGCTTTCCAGCCACTCGCTGAATGAGGCTGGCAGCGCCCACTGTGTCGCATAGCGCAGCACCAGTTCTTTCAGGGCGTCGCCGTTGTAGTCGATCAGCTCGCAGGGGAGCAGCACCCAGCCCTTGTCAGCCGCACCGGAAAAATGTGTGAAGCGTTCATACAGCAGGCGGGTCAGCTTGGCTGGAAAACTGGACGGTGGCGCATCATCAAGACGATCGCTTTCGATGTAGGTGATACCCGCCTCGGTGGTATTGGAAAAGACAAAACGGATATTGGCATCGCGCGCCAGCGCAAGATAGTCATCAAACTGCCTGTAGATGTTGATTTCACGATTTACCGAACGAATGATGCGGGTTTCACGCACCTTTTCGCCCTGTTCGTTCAGGCCGCTGATGATGGTGGTATAGAGGCCATCCTGCTCGCTGAGCGAAGGGGGAAAGTCGGTATCAATCGGGCGGACGACCACGATGCCGGCATTCAGATCGGTATGTTCATTAAGCAGATCGATCTGCCAGTCCACAAACGCCCGCAAAAAGTTGCCTTCACCGAACTGAATAATTTTGTCGGGATGTTGGCGCCCGGGAAAGTCACGGCGATTCAGCCTTTGCATTTTACATTCACCTTAATTTACCCAAGTGCCGGTCTTTGAGGACGGGTCGTCCATCAGCCGTCGTGCTCTGTTGGGTTTGTTCTTGTTAACGAAGGCGCAGAAGTCAGCGCCTTCGTGGATTAATTCAGTTCAATCTGGAAATAACGTTTAGCGTTATCGAAACAGATGTTTTTCACCATGCTGCCCAGCAGTTCGATATCCGCAGGCGCCTCGCCATCCTCCACCCAGCGGCCAATCATCTGGCAGAGTACGCGGCGGAAATACTCATGACGCGTATAGGAAAGGAAGCTGCGGCTGTCGGTCAGCATGCCGACAAAGCGGCTCAGCAGGCCCAGGTTGGCGAGCTGGGTCATCTGCCGCTGCATGCCATCTTTCTGATCGTTAAACCACCAGCCGGAGCCAAACTGCATCTTGCCCGGCATCCCCTCACCCTGAAAATTCCCCACCATGGTGGCGATCGTTTCGTTATCGCCTGGGTTCAGGCAGTAGAGGATGGTTTTTGGCAGGCCGCCGTTCATGCCCTGCGCGCCAAGCAGCTTCGATAAAGGCTCAGCTACGGGCTGATCGTTGATGGAGTCGAAGCCGACGTCGGCGCCAAGCAGCTGGAACATGCGGGTATTGTTATTACGCAGGGCGCCGATGTGATACTGCTGCACCCATTGACGGCAATGGTATTCCGATGCCAGATAGAGCAGAACGCCGGTTTTAAACTGAGCGATGGCCTCTTTGTCTGGCATCTCGCCACTCAGGCGACGGGAGAGAATGGCGTCCAGCGTCGATTCGTCTGCTTCGCCATATACCACGACATCCAGCGCGTGATCGGACACTTTACAGCCGTGCGCGGCAAAGTGATCCAGTCGCCTTTTCAGCGCCTCACAGAGATCGCTGAAGCGGCGGATGGAGACATCTGCCGCCGCCTCCAGCTTCTGGATATAGTCATTGAAGGTTTCCGCTTCAATATTAAAGGCCTTGTCGGGACGCCAGCTTGGCAGCACTTTGATATCGAAGCTGCTGTCGTCGGCAATGGTCTTATGGTGCGCCAGTGAATCGATGGGATCGTCGGTCGTTCCCGCCATCTTCACCTTCATCTGTTTCATAATGCCACGGGCGCTGAAATTATCCTGAGCCAGCAGCGCGTTACAGCGCGTCCAGATCTCATCCGCCGTTGCCGGAGAGAGTAATTTGTCCGTAATAGCAAACGGACGGCGCAGCTCAAGATGCGTCCAGTGATAAAGCGGATTGCCAATAGTGTGAGGTACGGTGGCGGCCCAGGCGTCAAACTTTTCACGATCGCTGGCATCCCCGGTGCACAGACGTTCAGCGACGCCGTTGGTGCGCATGGCGCGCCACTTGTAGTGATCGCCTTTCAGCCAGATGTCATAGAGATTTTTAAACTGGTAATCCTGCGCGATCTGCTCTGGAGGGAGATGGCAGTGATAATCGAAAATAGGTTCGTCTTTGGCAAACTCATGATAAAGGCGACGAGCCATTTCGGTGTCCAGCAGAAAGTCATCTGTTATGAAGGCGGTCATTCGGCTTACTCCGTACTAGGGTTCTCGGTGAGAAGAAGAGTTGTTGGACCAATTATTCGCTTTGCCAGACACCTCGTCCAGTCATCTTGCGCTAAAAACCCTGCTCAGGTCACAAAATCATTCTGATTGCGCTCAGGAACCTTGAGTGCCGTTATTAAGCTCCAGAGAGCACCAGGCCGGGCGCGCTGAGAATTTATCAACAGCTTTTCGCGCTTTTCAGCCATTATCAACAGCATAAAATGTGACCTGCGTTGGGTTTATGACATCCATTCCGTAGGGGTATTCATTTTTTGTGATGGCTCTCAATAACCACAGATGTTCTACCAATTACAGTTGCCCCCTCGAAGATGTAGGACATT
Organism: Pantoea sp. IMH; assembly: GCF_000599885.1. Classification (GTDB taxonomy): domain Bacteria; phylum Pseudomonadota; class Gammaproteobacteria; order Enterobacterales; family Enterobacteriaceae; genus Erwinia. Next base: position 1,087,724 of record NZ_JFGT01000002.1, read on the forward strand.
AAGACTGAATCCTCACGGGAGCGGTCTGGCAGATAACAACACACATACTTGAGGTTTCGCTCCAATGAAGATGAAAACGCTCACCGCCGCCATCCTGATGGCTGCCCCTCTGGCTCTGGCCGCCTTCTCTTCCCATGCCATGGACAGAATCACCCTGAAGCTGGCTCATAATCTTGATACCAAACACGTAGTTCATCAGGCGCTGGCCGAGATGGCTAAAGAGATCAGTACCGCTTCTGACGGCAAAATGAAGCTGCGTATCTATCCGGGTGGTCAGATGGGCGGCCCGCGCGAAACGCTGGAACTGTTGCAAAACGGCGCGCTGGACATGACTAAGGCGAGTGCCAGCGAAATGGAGCCTTTTTCTCCAGCCTTCTCCATCTTCAGCCTGCCTTATTTGTTCAAGGATCAGGCCCATTTCAACAAAGTGATCTATGGTCCGATCGGCCGTGCCATGATGGCCGATACGCGTGATAAGGGCTTCGTCTCTATCGCCGCCTATGTGGCCGGAACCCGCAGCTTTTATGCGAATAAACCTATTCGTACACCGGCAGACATGAAGGGCATGAAGATCCGGGTTGTCTCCACCCCGACCACCAATAAGCTGATCGAACTGCTCGGCGCCGCCCCGGCTCCCATTCCTTTCGGTGAAGTCTATACCGCGCTCCAGCAAGGCGTGATCGACGGCGCCGAAAATAATGAACCTTCTTATGTGCAGACCCGCCACGTGGAAGTAGCCAAATTCTATTCCGAAGATGAGCACACCTCGGTTCCGGACTTCCTGGTGATCTCGACCAAAGTGTGGGACAAGCTCTCCGACGAGCAGAAACAGGTGCTGGAAACGGCGGCCAAACACTCCGAAACCTATGAGCAGGAACTGTGGGAAAAAGAAGTCGCGGCATCGCGTAAGCAGGCCACTGAATCAGGTGCCACCTTCATTCAGGTCGACAAGGAAGCCTTCCGCACAGCGCTGGCCCCTCTGTATGACGATTTCCGTAAGGATCCGGTGCGGGGCGAGTGGCTCGGCAAAATCGAGAACGAAGCGGCCCAGTAATCATGAGCGGAGGGCGGCCTTTGTCGCCCTCCCGGGAGAAGAGCAATGCGTCTTGAAAAGTTCAAGCGACCCGTAGACAGGCTACTCGCCTTGTTCACCGTTACCGTGATGTTTCTGCTGGTTGTCTGCGTGGTATGGCAGGTTTTCAGCCGTTATGTGCTGTCGCAACCCAGTACAATGACAGATGAGATAGCCCGTTTCAGTATGATTTGGGTCGGTCTGCTCGGCGCTGCCTATGCGACCGGCAAACGCCGTCATCTGAGTATCGATCTGTTTGTCTCCAACCTGCAGGGTACCCGAAAACTGATCAACCAGATTTTCGTGGATCTCTGCGTGCTGCTGTTTGCCAGCAGCGCCATGGTATGGGGCGGTTTAACCCTGGTGACCAAGGTCTACAGCTCGGGCCAGGTGTCGCCTGCGATGCAGCTGCCCATGGCCTATATCTATATGGTGCTGCCGATCAGCGGCCTTATCATCAGCTACTACTGTGTGCTCTACATAGCGGAGACGCTGCTCGACAGCCTGGCTCCACTTCCGGGTATTTCCCCTTCAGAGGAGAACATCTGATGGATTGGACCATTGCTCTGGTCATGTTCGGCTCTTTCTTCGTGCTGGTGTTTGCTGGCGTGCCTATCTCTTTTTCCATCGGTCTGGCGACGCTGGCCTCCGGCATGATGATGCTGCCTCTGGAAACCATATTAGCGGTGGTCGGTCAGAAGATGGCGACCGGCCTCGACAGCTTCTCGCTACTGGCGATCCCCTTTTTCATCCTGGCGGGAACCCTGATGAACTGTGGCGGCATTGCCCAACGCCTTATCAACTTCTCCCAGGTGCTGGTAGGGCGTATGCCAGGCTCGCTCGGTCACGTCAACGTTATGGCAAACATGCTGTTTGGCTCCATCTCCGGTTCTGCGGTGGCGGCGGCGGCGGCAGTGGGCGGCACCATGGCCCCCATGCAGAAGAAGGCGGGCTATGACCCCGCCTACTCAGCCGCCATCAACGTCACCTCCTGCATTTCCGGTTTGCTGATTCCCCCTTCCAACGTGCTGATCATCTATGCCCTGACAGCAGGCGGTATCTCGGTGGCAGCGCTGTTTATGGCGGGCTATGTGCCCGGCATCCTGATGGGGGTAAGCATTATGGCCGTCGGCACCATCATCGCCAGACGCCGCGGTTATCCGGTCGCCGAGCGCCCCACGTTCGCCATGGTGGTGCGCGCCTTCCTGGATGCCATCCCCAGTTTGCTTCTGGTTGTGGTTGTGATGGGCGGTATACTCGGCGGCATCTTCACCGCGACCGAGGCCTCCGCCATTGCCGTGGTTTACACCTTTTTGCTTTCAGTGGTCATCTATCGCGAGGTCAAAATCAAGGATCTGCCAGCCATCATGCTCGATTCGGTGGTGACGACCGCCATCGTATTGCTGCTGATAGGCATCTCGGTGGGCATGTCATGGGCTATGACCAACGCCGATATTCCTTACGCTATCAGCGATGCCCTGATGAATATCTCCGATAACCCCCTCGTTATCCTGCTTATTATCAATGTCATCCTGCTGATTGTCGGTGTCTTTATGGACATGACCCCCGCAGTGCTTATCTTTACCCCTATCTTCCTGCCAATTGTCTCCGAACTTGGTATGGATCCGGTGCATTTCGGCATCATGATGGTGTTCAACCTCTGCATCGGCCTGTGCACGCCACCGGTAGGCAGCGCCCTGTTTGTAGGCTGCTCCGTCTCTGGCGTAAAATTGCAGGCGCTTATCCGGCCCATGCTCCCCTTCTTCTTCGTGCTGCTGCTGGGCCTGCTGGCCGTGACCTATATCCCTGCTCTGAGCCTCTCTTTGCCAGGTCTGTTTGGTATGCACTGAGTTGACAGGTTAACGGGTGAGCCGCTGGCTCATTCGTTAATTTTGCGTTAAATTGGTATAACAAGTTATCCATGCCGGGCGCCATGCCCGGCATTCGCAACAAAAGAGGCCTGGAAGTGAGTGACAACAATGAAGATCTCTTCGAGTCGAAAAGGCTCTATCAAAAAGTCGCCGCCGAGCTGAAAAATCGTATCGCGAGTCAGCTTTATGAGGTAGGTAAACGACTGCCGGCGGAGCGGCTTATCGCTGAAGAGATGAATGTCAGCCGCACGGTCGTACGCGAAGCCATTATCATGCTCGAAGTCGAGGGCTACGTGGAAGTGCGCAAAGGTTCAGGCATTCATGTGATCTCTAATCAGCAGCGCCACCTGGTGACTTCTGATTACAGCCACGACTTTGATACCGCAGGTCCTTTCGAGCTGCTGCAGGCACGCCAGCTGATTGAGAGTAATATCGCCGAGTTTGCCGCAACCCAGGTGAACAAACAGGACATTATGCGCCTGATGGAAATTCAGGAGCATGCCCGCCAGGAAGATCGTTTCCGTGACTCAGAGTGGGATTTAAAATTCCACGTGCAGGTGGCGCAGGCGACGCAGAACAGCGCGCTGGCCATTATCGTTGAAAAAATGTGGAGCCAGCGCCTGCATAATCCTTACTGGATAAAACTGCATGAGCATATTGATGAAAAATCGATTGAAAGCTGGTGTGAAGAGCACGATCTGATCCTGAAAGCATTGATCCGCCGCGATCCTCATGCCGCCAAGCTGGCGATGTGGCAGCATCTGGAAAATACCAAACTGATGCTGTTCCGTGCCACCAGCGATGACTTTGAGTTCAATGTCGATCGCTATCTCTATGCCGAGAACCCGGTTGTGCATCTTGATCCCTCATTAACAAAAGAGAAATAACCTCACTGCACCAGCCCCTGCCTGCGCCGTTCCAGCAGGCTTTGTTCAAAAGTCTGCATCCCCACCTGCATACCGGTTTGCAGCAGTCCCGGTAGCTGATGCGTTTTTCCCTCGCGGATCATATTGGCGACCGCGGGCGTGTTAACCAGTATCTCGAACAGCGCCACCCTGCTCTCATCCCTGCCCGGCACCAGCTTCTGGGCAATTACCGCCTTCAGACTGCCAGCCAGCTGGCTGCGGACAAGATTTTTCTCCGCCCCCGGAAAGACATCCACCAGTCGCTCAACCGCCTGCGCGGCACCGCGCGTATGCAGGGTGGCCAGCACCAGATGCCCGGTCTCTGCCGCCGTCAGCGCAAGCTGAATGGTCTCACCGTCTCGCAGCTCCCCCAACAGAATCACATCAGGATCTTCCCGTAGCGCGCCCCGGAGTCCGTCGCTGAACGAGCGACAGTGTTGCCCGACTTCACGCTGCTGAATCAGCGAAAGCTGACTGTGATGCAGAAATTCGATCGGATCTTCCAGCGTGATAATGTGACGATCCTGCTGCTGATTCAGGGCATGGATCAGGGCGGCCAGGGTGGTGGACTTTCCGCTGCCGGTCGCGCCGGTGACCAGCACCAGACCATCTGCCAGTCTGAGCAGCTCTCCGGCGACCGGAGGCAGCTTAAGGTCGGCCAGTGATGGCGTGTGGCTGGCTATCAGCCTGAGCGCCAGCGACAACCCGCCTCGCTGCCGGAAGAAGTTGGCGCGCAGACGCGTCTCACCACCTGATGTGATGGCAAAGTCAATCTGACCTGCGTGTTCAAGCAGCGCCTGCTGCGCACTGTTAAGCCAGACGGCAGCCAGCGCCTCCAGCGCGCTCCCCTCAATGGCGGGGTGTGACGGGATCTTTTCCAGCCGGCCGTTTCGCCGCCAGAACGGAGAATGGCCACTGCAAAGGTGCAGATCCCCGGCGTTATGCTTTACACTAAGGGCCACTAACTCCTCAATACGCATAATTTCTCCCTGACTATGACTTCGATTCAGCACAACTTACAGTATGTTCGTGAGCGGATCTCAGCTGCGGCGGCACGCTGCGGCCGCGATCCACAAGAAATTACGCTGCTTGCAGTGAGCAAAACAAAACCTGCGGGCGCGGTCGAAGAAGCGTTCGCCGCCGGACAGTGCTGCTTTGGTGAAAATTACGTGCAGGAAGGTGTTGATAAAGTGCAGACGCTGGCGAATCCCGCCCTTATCTGGCACTTTATCGGACCGCTGCAATCCAATAAAAGCAGACTGGTTGCGGAAAACTTCGCCTGGTGCCATACCGTCGATCGGCTGAAAATTGCGGCAAGACTCAACGAACAGCGTCCCGGGTCGCTTCCGCCGCTCAATGTGCTGATCCAAATAAATATCAGCGATGAGCAGAGTAAATCTGGCATCATGCTGGAGGCGCTGGACGGGCTGGCGGAGAGCATTGCCAGCCTGCCGCGCTTAACGCTGCGCGGGCTGATGGCAATCCCTGCGCCGGAGGCGGATTATGACCGTCAGCTGGCCGTTTGCCAGAAAATGGCGGAGACGTACCACCGGCTGAAAAAAGCGTATCCGACCGTTGATACGCTTTCACTGGGTATGAGTGATGATATGGAAGCCGCAATCGCGGCAGGCAGTACGATGGTGCGCATTGGCACCGCGATTTTTGGCGCACGTGACTATGGCGCCGCCCACAACACTAATTGAGGAAACCCATGCTGACGTTGACTTTTCTGGTCAAGACCCTGATCGACCTGTATGTAATGGTGCTGCTGTTACGTATCTGGATGCAGTGGTCACGTTGTGATTTCTATAACCCGCTGGCGCAGTTTATCGTCAAGGTCACCCAGCCTGTGGTTAAGCCGCTGCGTCGTATCCTGCCGTCTGTCGGGCCGGTTGATACTGCCTCGCTGCTGCTGGCGTTTGTGCTGACCACGCTGAAGTATCCTATTCTGTTGCTGATTCAGGTCGGTGCCTTCTCGGTCGATCCGATGAACCTGCTGGTCGGCCTGCTGTCGCTGGTGAAATCAGCCGGTTATCTGGTGTTCTGGGTCATTATCATCCGCTCGCTGATGAGCTGGATAAGCCAGGGCCGCGGGCCGGTTGATCAGGTGCTGATCCAACTGACCGAACCGCTGATGTCCCCTGTTCGCCGTATCCTGCCGGCCATGGGCGGCATCGACTTCTCAGCAATGGTGGTTATCCTCGTCCTCTATATGCTGAATTTCCTGGGCATGGATCTCTTTCCCGGCCTCTGGTATCTGCTGTAACCCCGTATGAATTCTGGATCTAATATGCAAAAAGTTGTGCTCGCCACCGGCAACGCCGGGAAAGTTCGTGAACTGGCCGATTTGCTGGCGGCCTTTGGCCTCGACATCGTGGCGCAAACCGAACTGGGCGTGACGTCGGCCGAAGAGACTGGCCTGACGTTTATCGAAAATGCGATCCTGAAAGCGCGCCATGCCGCCGCCATCACCGGCCTGCCCGCCATTGCGGATGATTCAGGCCTGGCGGTGGATGCGCTCGGCGGCGCGCCGGGCATCTACTCCGCCCGCTACGCCGGAGAAGATGCCAGCGATCTGCAGAATCTAAACAAGCTGCTCACGGCGCTGGAAAAGGTCCCTGACGGCAAGCGGCAGGCGCAGTTTCACTGCGTTCTGGTCTACCTGCGCCACGCCGAGGATCCTACGCCGCTGGTCTTTCACGGCAGCTGGGAAGGTGAAATTACCCGCAGCGCAGCCGGTGAAGGCGGCTTCGGCTACGATCCGATCTTTTATGTGCCGGCGCTGGGAAAAACGGCTGCCGAGCTGAGCAGAGAAGAGAAGCGTGCGGTTTCTCACCGGGGTAAAGCGCTGACGCTACTGCTGGATGCGATGCGTAATGGGTAATCTTCCTCCGCTCAGTCTCTATATTCATATTCCCTGGTGCGTGCAGAAGTGTCCCTACTGCGACTTCAATTCGCACGCGCTGAAGGGCGAGGTGCCGCATGAAGAGTATGTGCGGCATCTGCTGGCGGATCTGGATGCCGATCTGCCGCTGGCCTCAGGTCGGGAAGTCGGAACGATATTTATCGGCGGGGGCACGCCGAGCCTGCTCTCTGGTGCAGCGATGCAGATGCTGCTGGACGGCGTGCGGGCGCGACTGCCGCTCTCCCCGACAGCTGAAATTACCATGGAAGCTAATCCTGGCACCGTCGAAGCCGATCGCTTCAGCGATTATCAGCGGGCGGGTATCAACCGCATCTCGATTGGCGTGCAGAGCTTCAGCCAGCAGAAGCTGGAGCGGCTCGGCCGCATTCACGGCCCGGAAGAGGCTAAGCGTGCGGCCAGGCTTGCCGCCGCTCTCGGTCTGCGCAGCTTTAACCTGGATTTGATGCACGGCCTGCCAGACCAGTCGCTGACGGAAGCGCTGGACGATCTGCGCCAGGCGATTGAACTCAACCCGCCGCATCTCTCCTGGTATCAGCTCACGATTGAGCCAAATACGCTCTACGCTTCAAGGCCACCGGTTTTGCCCGATGACGATGCGCTGTGGGATATTTTTGAGCAGGGCCATCAGATACTGACGGCGGCGGGCTATGAGCAGTACGAAACATCCGCCTATGCCAAACCCGGCTATCGCTGCGAGCATAATCTTAACTACTGGCGCTTTGGCGACTATCTGGGGATTGGCTGCGGCGCGCACGGTAAGCTGACTCAGGCTGACGGTACGATTATTCGTACCAGCAAAACTAAACATCCACGCGGCTTTATGACTGGCAATTATCTCGACAGGCGGCATCAGGTTAATGATAAAGAGAAGCCTTTCGAGTTCTTTATGAACCGTTTCCGCCTGCTGGAAGCGGCGCCAAGAGAAGAGTTTGGCCGTTATACCGGGCTGGATGAAAGTGCAATACGTCAGCAGATTGATAAAGCGCTGGCTGAAGGCTATCTGACCGAAACGGCAGAAAGCTGGCAGGTTACGGAAAAAGGGAAGCTGTTCCTCAACTCACTTCTGGAACTGTTTCTGGCCGACGAATAAGATTTAGCGCAAGCATTTTGATATTTATCAAAATCACTATTCCGTTCAGACGTTAATGCCCGTTTTCTTATTGACAGTAAATTGTGGGAGGCCGAATCTGGCCCGGCGATGGATATCGTTACTCACAATCGATAGGGAAATAGCAATGACACAATCTGGACTGAAAGTGCTTTTCGCCGTACTGCTTTCTGCTGCAAGTCTGAGCGCCTGGGCCGGCGATGACCATCATGAACGCAGGCCGGAGATGGCGCATCACGGCAAGCATGACCGTAAAGACTCAGAGCTTCACAATCATAAGTCAGCGCACCGCAACAGGCATGCCAGTAAAGGCTCAGAACATTATCGCTTCGACAGGATAGTGAGTTCAGATCATCATAACGAGCGCTCAGGGCATCATAACGAGAGTCATAAGCACGTGAAGAAACAGAGGGAGAGTGAACACCGCCAGGAGGCAAAACATCACGCGAAAGAAAAAGCGCATCCTTCAGCGCATAAAAAGCCTCATCACCAGGAGGCATGATATTCAGCAGGCTGCCGTAAGGCAGCCTGTTTTTTTATTTCAGTCCGGCAATCAGCGCCTTGCGCTGCGCTTCCAGCGTCGTCACCCGGTTGCACACCTCATGACCAAAGTTCTGAAAATCCTTTTCCTGGCTGCGCCATTCGGCCTGGATAGACTGCTGTAGCCCGCCCAGATTGCCCATGATCGCCTGGAGCGGATTATCGCTGTTGCCGCCCTGCCTGCCCACTTCGTTAAGGCTGTCCTGCAATACGCCGCCCAATGCACTCTGAACCAGCTTTTCGCCATCCTGACGCACCTGGTCGATAGCCTGATGGTGGAAAGTGAGCCCGTCGCTGCGATGTTCAATAATACGGTTCATCTGCTGCTTAAGCTGGCCGTCCAGCGTGGTCAGCCGGCTACGCACGTTGCTGCTCTCACCCAGCTTCTGCACAATCACGCCGTCCAGCGCGACGCGCGCTTTCTCCAGACGCTGACGCGCGCCCTGATCGACCCAGGGTAAATCCCGGCGCAGCGAAGCCTGATAATTAATCGCCTGCTGACGGGTTGCGGTGTCCAGCGTGACCGCCTCTCCGTTACGCTGTACTTCGCCCGTTGGCGTAATGGTCAGATTGCCGCTGGCACCCACAACCTTCACGCTCTGAGGGGAAATAACAACATCGTCCTGGGGGTTCACGCTGCACTGGTAGTCCGCCTGTGCCTGGCCTGCGGCCAGAAGTAACGCACCCACCATTATCGCTTTACGCATTTCACTCTCTCCTGAGATCGACAGGGCCACGCAAGCGTGGCCCTGATTCACTTTCTACCGGGCCTGCCGCGGTACTCAGCGACAGAAGATAAAAGTTTAGTCCCACCAGACGTCAAAAAGTTCGGTCACCTGGATGTTGTTCAGCTTGCGATCTTCCAGCCATTTACGCACCAGTTCGCGATGCTCTTCGGTGCATTTACCGGTTTGCTGCAGGCAAATCAGCCCTTCCCACTGCAAATAGCCGCTGCCGTCAAAGGCCAGGCCGTTTGGATCGATCGCTTCGTTAATCAGCGCATCGACGGTGGAATCGATCGTCTCTTCGCTGGTGCCTTCCGGAAAAGAAAAGGCGACGGAGAAGCCCAGTTCCTGGAACTCATCGATGTGCATTTTTTTACGCAAACGACGACTGCGTTGGGTAGCCATTATTTAATCCTCTCAAACATCAGATCCCAAACACCGTGCCCTAAACGCTGGCCACGCTGCTCAAATTTTGTTAACGGTCGCGATTCAGGACGCGGCACGTAATCTTGTGTTGCTGACTGGTTCTTATAACCCGAAATCGAGCCCATGACTTCCAGCATATGCTCCGCGTAGGCTTCCCAGTCGGTCGCCATATGGAAAACGCCGCCCAGCTTCAGCTTGCGCATCACCAGCTCGGCAAAAGGCACCTGAACGATGCGACGCTTATTATGACGGGCTTTATGCCACGGATCGGGGAAGAAAAGCTGAACCATACGCAGCGAGTTATCCGGAATCATCTTTTCCAGTACCTCAACAGCATCGTGGCACATCACGCGAAGATTCTCCACGCCAGCCTCATGTGCGCTTTGCAGACAGGCACCGACGCCCGGCGAATGCACTTCAATGCCGAGGAAATCCTGCTGCGGGTTCGCCTGCGCCATGGCGACCAGCGATGCGCCCATACCGAAACCAATCTCCAGCACCACCGGCGCCTCGCGCCCAAACAGGCCAGCCAGATCAACAGGCTCGGGCTGGTATTCCACGCCCATGACCGGCCAGAGCGTCTCCAGCGCATGCTGCTGTCCTTTGGTCAGGCGGCCCTGACGACGTACGAAGCTGCGAATACGGCGCATTGCGCGACCATTTTCATCAAACTCCGGAGAGATCACATCATTATTCATGTTTCTGCCTGCTGGTCTGCAATATCTGGAAAACGGGCATTATGCAATGTTACAGCTGTTAAGCAAGCCCCGAAAACTTCCGGTTTACAGCATAGTTGGTCTGTGCTGGAATCCCAGCCTGATTTTTATTCTTCGGGAACTCTCTTGACCATGATGCAAGCGCCGCCGTTCTCAAGCCAGGTCCTGGACTGGTATCAGCGCTACGGGCGTAAAACGCTGCCCTGGCAGCAGGAAAAAACGCCTTATAAAGTCTGGCTTTCCGAAGTGATGCTGCAACAAACCCAGGTGACTACGGTTATCCCCTACTTTGAACGCTTTATGGCGCGCTTTCCTACGGTGACCGATCTGGCTGATGCGCCACTGGATGAAGTGCTGCATCTCTGGACCGGGCTGGGTTATTACGCACGGGCGCGCAACCTGCACAAAGCGGCTAAATGCGTTGCGGATAAGCATGGCGGAATTTTCCCGCAAACCTTCGAAGAGGTTGCCGACCTGCCGGGCATAGGACGCTCTACTGCGGGTGCCGTTCTCTCCCTCGCGCTGGGCAAACATTTCCCCATCCTGGATGGCAACGTAAAGCGCGTGCTTGCCCGCTGCTATGCCGTGGAAGGCTGGCCGGGAAAAAAAGAGGTGGAAAACCGCCTGTGGCAGATCAGCGAAGCGGTAACGCCCGCTGAAGGCGTCAGCCAGTTCAATCAGGCGATGATGGATCTGGGTGCCATGGTCTGTACACGCTCGAAGCCAAAATGTGAGATCTGTCCGCTATCGTCCCGCTGCATCGCCTATGCCAGCGGCAGCTGGGCCAGCTATCCAGGCAAAAAACCGAAACAGACGCTGCCTGTGCGCACCGGCTGGCTGCTGATGATGCAGAGAGAGAATCACGTCTGGCTGGAGCAGCGTCCTCCCGTCGGCCTGTGGGGCGGCCTGTTCTGTTTTCCACAGTTCGCCACTCAGCCCGAGCTGGAGCAGTGGCTGAACGAGAAGCGGCTCGACGCCGGTGCGCTGCAGCAGGGCATCGCCTTTCGCCATACCTTCAGCCATTTTCATCTCGATATCGTGCCAATGTGGCTACCGCTGCTTTCCGCCGGTGCGGCCATGGATGAAGGCGCCGGTCTCTGGTATAACTTAGCGCAACCACAGTCCGTCGGGCTGGCCGCCCCGGTGGAACGCCTGTTACAGCAGCTGCGTCACCCGCAACAGAGCGCCCTGAGCATTGGCGCAACAGAAGAGGAAAAGTCATGAGCAGAACCATTTTTTGCACGTTCCTGCAACGCGATGCTGAAGGACAGGATTTTCAGCTCTACCCGGGTGAACTGGGCAAGCGCATCTATAACGAGATTTCCAAAGAAGCCTGGGCACAGTGGATGAGCAAACAGACCATGCTGATCAATGAGAAGAAGCTCAGCATGATGAACCCGGAAGACCGGAAGCTGCTTGAGCAGGAGATGGTGAAATTCCTGTTCGAAGGCCATGATGTTCATATCGAAGGTTACACCCCGCCAGAAGAATAATCGTTGGGCCTCCGGAATGAGGCCCTCTCAATTTGGGCGAAGCACGACACAATGAATAAGAAACTGATAGGCCTGCTGGTCATCGCGCCGCTGTTAATCTCCTGTTCCAGCAACAAAAAACCGCTCTTTCATGAGGAGTGGGTGAAAGACACCAACGGCTTTGACATTTTGATGGGCCAGTTTGCCCACAATATCGAAAATATCTGGGGCATGAATGAAGTGCTGATCGCCGGCCCCAAAGATTATGTGAAGTACAGCGATCAGTACTTCACCCGTAGCCACATCAACTTTGATGCGGGTTCGATTACCATCGAGACCATAGCCGGAACTAACCCTACCGCCAGCCTGCGTCAGGCGATTATCACCACGCTGTTGATCGGTGAAGATCCGGGGAACGTCGATCTCTATTCGGATGCGAACGACATCCAGCTTGGCAAAGAGCCGCTGCTGTACGGCCAGGTGCTGGACAATACCGGTCAGCCGATCCGCTGGCAGGGCCGCGCGGCAAGCTTCGCCGACTATCTGATCCAGAATAAGCTCCAGCGGCGCACTTCAGGCCTGCATGTGATCTGGTCCGTCACTATCCCGATGGTGCCTAACCATCTGGACAAGCGAGCGCATAAATACCTGCCGATGGTACGCCAGGCGGCGGCGAGATATGGCGTGGATCAGTCGCTGATCCTGGCGATCATGCAGATCGAGTCAAGCTTTAACCCCTATGCGGTCAGCCATGCCGATGCGCTTGGCCTGATGCAGGTCGTGCAGCACAGCGCGGGCGTGGATGTGTTCCGCATGAAAGGCAAATGGGGCAAGCCAAGCCGCAGTTATCTGCTGGATCCGGAAAATAATATCGATGCGGGTACGGCGTATCTGTCGCTGCTGCAGTCGAGCTATCTCGCCGGCATTACCGATCCAACCTCGCGCCGCTATGCGGTGATTACTGCCTATAACGGCGGGGCGGGCAGCGTGCTGAAGGTCTTCTCCAGCAACCGGAATAAGGCTTTTAACGTCATTAACGATCTGTCACCTTCTGAGGTTTATCAGACGCTGACGAAGAAACACCCTTCCGCGGAATCACGTCGCTACCTTTATAAGGTTAATACCGCACAGAAGAGCTATCACCGTTACTAAAGCGATAAAACATCACCGGGGCAGGAAAACCAGATCACGCCAGGGATGGCGTTACCTGAACGTCGCCGTGGAAGCATTGCAGTAAGAGCCTGTCCGTTTTTCTTGCCCTCTGTTGCTCTACCCGGCGGCAGAGTGAAGCCTGCCGCCGGAAAACATTGTTGACGCTGACAAAGATTAACGCCGGATCGTTTTGAATTGCTTCGTTGTTTCAGTGAGGGCGATTTCGGAAGGGAGACGCTCCATTGAGCTTGCGCCATAAAAACCGTCACACTGCGGACAGTGGCTCAGGATGTACTCCGCATCCTGCGGACTGGCGATCGGCCCGCCGTGGCAGAGAACGATAACATCCTCACGTACCGCCTTCGCCGCCGCCGCCCAGGCATTGATTAACCCCACGCAATCCGCCAGCTTAAAGGCCGTTTCCGCACCAATATTGCCGCCGGTGGTCAGCCCCATATGCGGAACGATGATATCCGCGCCCGCCTCTGTCATTGCGACCGCGTCCTCCGCACTGAAGACGTAAGGGGTGGTCAGCAAATCTTTCTGGTGCGCCAGGCGAATCATCTCCACCTCCAGATCGTAACCCATGCCGGTTTCTTCCAGATTGGCGCGGAAATTCCCGTCAATCAGGCCGACGGTCGGGAAGTTCTGCACGCCGGAAAAGCCCATCGCCTTCAGCTCATCGAGAAAACGATCGAACTGGCAAAACGGATCCGTACCGTTAACGCCTGCCAGCACCGGCGTCTTACTGACGACGGGCAGCACTTCTCTGGCCATATCGACCACGATCTCGTTCGCATTGCCATAGGCAAGCAGCCCGGCCAGCGAGCCGCGTCCTGCCATCCGGTAGCGCCCTGAATTGTAAATGACGATCAGATCGATGCCGCCAGCCTCTTCGCATTTGGCGGAGAGTCCGGTGCCCGCGCCGCCGCCGATAATCGGTTCACGACGCGCAATCATTGCCTGAAATTTTTTCACTATTTCCTGACGGGTAAAAGCCATGCTCAGAACTCCTTCTCCGCAAGCGCCCGGAAGTGCTTCACCGCAGCTTCGGCGAATTGGGGATCGTTAATATTACAGGGCAGCCGGACAATTTTCCGGCGGTCCGTTTGCAGCAACTCTGCTTCAAGGGTGGTAATAAATGCCCGATCCGCTTCTGGCGACCAGAACGGCTGGCCTTCGCTGTCCAGCGCCGAAAATCCCTTTTCCGGGATCAGAAAGGTGACATCACCTTCGCAGCGGTTGAGCCTGGCGGCTATCCACTGCGCCATAGCGACGTTTTCTTCCGGCGTGGTACGCATCAGCGTGACCTGAGCATTGTGATGATAGAAGAGCCTGTCGGCATACTTCTCCGGCACGGTAGAGGCGTGGCCAAAGTTAACCATATCCAGCGCGCCGCAGGAGATTACGCAGGGGATGCGGGCTTTCGCCAGGGCTTCAAAGCGCGTGTCGTCGCAGGCAAGGACACCGCCAAACAGCAGGTCACACACTTCGGTAGTGGTCAGATCCAGCAGGCCGGAAAGCATGCGGCTCTCCACCAGCTTCTCCATCGCGTTGCCGCCGCTGCCCGTGGCGTGGAAGACCAGACAGTCGTAATCCGCCTCCAGCGCAGCGCTGATCTGCTGAATACAGGGCGTGGTCACACCAAACATGGTCAGTCCCAGCGCGGGCTTATCTGAAAAATCTTCCTCTTGCTGGAAAAGTACCGCGCCAGCAATCTGGTTGGCCGCATTGCCGAGTACGCGGCGCGAGATGCGGTTAAGACCGGCGACGTCGGTAACGGAATAGACCATGCTGATATCACTGGCACCGATATACCCCGAAATGTCACCAGAAGCCATCGTCGAGACCATCACTTTTGGCACCCCCACCGGCAGTGCCTGCATCGCCGGCGTAATCAACGCCGTGCCGCACGAGCCGCCCAGGCCAATCACGCCGAGAAGATCGCGCCGCTGACTGAGGAAAAGCTTAAACGCCAGCGCCATCGCGTCGATCGCTCTGCCCCGGTCGTCGCAGAAGACCGCGCCACGACCTTCAGGATGAAAGTCAGCGATCAGTTCCGGCGGAAAATCAGCGCCGGAGGGTCTGCCGGGCTGGGTTGAAAGATCAACCGTCACCACTTCAACGCCCGTTTCCGCCACCGTTTCACTGATAAAAAACAGTTCCCGCGCTTTAGTATCTGCCGTTGCCACGGCGTAGATAAACCCTCTACCTGGACTCATAGTCATCACAACACCCTGTTATAAGACGCAATAAAGACTTGATTAAGCACAAGTAAAAAAGTTAATAACGTCGAAGTATCGCTTGCGCTCATCGCTTTGAGATAACAGTATCACCTAAATCAATGGTAAATCAATTGAATGGAATGTGTGTCTCACAGGGAAGTTGGCTATGCTTACAGTTAAGTCCTGCTCGTCAGGTCATACGGAAGCTGCGCGAGTTGACCATACTTCCGTCCGTCAATTGCTTGAATTTTAAGCCAAATTAACCGTAAAAATGAGGTTACTGTGGAGCAAAGGGATTCCGCTGGGGTGACAACACTGACCGCCACACGTGCGAGAACGCGTCGTTTACTGATTGAAACTGCAATGAAAATGTTCGACAGCGGCGCGTTCCCGTCGATTACCGAGGTGGCGCATGAAGCACAGCTTTCCCGCGCAACGGCCTATCGCTATTTTCCGACCCAGAGCGCGCTGGTTTCCGCCATTGTGACGGAAACGCTCAGTCCGATTAAAAGCTGGCGGCCCACCCGCGAAGAGGTGGGAGAACGCATTGATGAGCTACTGACCTTTGCCTTTCCGCGTATGCTGGCACATGAAGGCACGCTGCGGGCGGCACTGCATCTCTCGCTGACCCAGTGGGCACAATCGCAAGCCACCGATAAACCGGAAAAAGAGAAGCTGGTGCGGGGAAACCGTAAAGCGCTGCTGCAACATGTCGTTGAACCGCTGAATGCCGAACTCCCGCCAGAGATGGTGCAGCGGGTGGTTCAGTCGCTTTCGCTGGTTTACGGTTCGGAGATCTTTCTGGTGATGAAAGATATCTGGGGCTGCGACAATGAACAGCTGGAGGACATTGGTAAATGGATTGCCAAAGCCATTGTCCGTCAGGCGCGTGAAGAAGCGGGTGTACTGCCTGCGCGCTAAATGGAGGAGCCGGCAGCGCCGGCTCAGGTTACTCATCAGGATCTGATCATATAACCATAAAGGCGCTTAACGCCGGCGGCATCCGCCTCAGCGTAAACGCCCTGTAGTTCAGGCGAAAAGCCGGGCAGCAGATTCAGTCCCTCCTCCAGCGCCAGGAAATAGCGCTGTACGGCACCGCCCCACCGCTCGCCCGGCACCACGCAGAGCACACCTGGCGGATAAGGCAGCGCGCCTTCGGCCGCAATACGCCCTTCCGCATGAGCAATGGGCACCAGTTCCACATTGCCGCGAATAAACTCCCTGTTGGCGTCCTGGGGATTTATCACGCTCTCCGGCAGGCTCTCCTGGCGGAACATCGCCTTCTGTAAATCCTTCACGCCATGGCTGACATAGAGCTGGTGCATTTCCTGACACAGGCGGCGCAGCGTGTAGCCCTCATAGCGCGCCCGGTTTTTGCGGTAGATGGTCGGCAGCACATCGCGCAGCAGCGCATCCTCTTTTATATGCTGCTCAAACTGCGCCAGCCTTGCCACAAGGTGCGCCATCTTTTCCATGCTTTCCGCAGGCGTGAGCAGAAACAAGATCGAGTTGAGATCGCATTTCTCCGGCACCACGCCGTTCTCCCGCAGATAATTGGCGAGGATCGTCGCGGGAATGCCAAAGGAGGCATAGTGGCCGGTGACGGCATCAATGCCCGGCGTGGTCAGCAATAATTTGCAGGGATCGACCAGGTACTGGTCTTTTTCATAGCCGGTGAAGCCGTGCCAGTCGGCCCCTGGCGCGTAGCTGAAATAGCGCGTATCAGCGGCAATCTCAGCGGTCGTAGCCTCCTGCCAGGGTTTGCCGTCCACCTCATCCGGGATAAAAGGTTTGATCATCCCGCACTTCTGTAAGATGGCTTTACGCGTATCAATCCCCTGCATGACGCACTCATGCCACAGCCGGCGTCCTGCCTCGCCCTGATGCATTCGGGCATTCACATCCAGCGCGGCGAAAAGCGGATAAAAGGGGCTGGTGGAGGCGTGCAGCATAAACGCGTTATTGAGCCGCTTATGGCTGCAAAAGCGCTGCTGTCCGCGAATATGATTATCTTTTTTGTGAATCTGCGAAGTCTGAGAGAATCCCGCCTGCTGCTTGTGTACCGACTGGGTAACAAAGATGCCCGGATCGTTTTCATTCAGTTCGAGCAAGAGCGGTGAACAGGCCTGCATTACCGGAATAAACTGCTCATAGCCAACCCAGGCGGAGTCAAACAGAATGTAGTCACACAAATGACCGATGGCATCGAGCACTTTCCGGGCGTTATAGACTGTGCCGTCATAAGTGCCGAGCTGTATCACCGCCAGACGGAAAGGACGAGCTTCGCCAGCACGATCGGGCGCGACGCGTTGAATCTGCTCACGAAGCCAGCTTTCATCAAAGCAGTGTGCATCAATCCCACCGATAAAACCGAACGGATTGCGGGCCGTTTCCAGATAGACCGGCGTGGCGCCTGCCTGAATCAGCGCGCCGTGGTGGTTTGATTTATGGTTATTGCGATCGAACAGCACCAAATCTCCACGCGTCAGCAGCGCATTGGTCACCACCTTATTCGCGCTGGAAGTACCGTTAAGCACAAAATAGGTTTTATCGGCATTAAAGACCCTGGCGGCAAACTTCTGCGCGTGCTTGGCCGAGCCTTCATGGATCAGCAGATCGCCCAGCTTCACATCCGCATTACACATATCAGCCCGGAAGATGTTCTCGCCAAAAAAGTCGAAGAACTGACGCCCCGCCGGATGCTTTTTAAAGAACGCGCCGCCCTGATGACCCGGACAGGCAAAGGTACTGTTATCCATCGCAACATATTTGGTCAACGTCTGGAAAAACGGCGGCAGCAGCCCCGCCTGATATTCAGCGGCAGCGGCTTCAAGCAGCGCAGCATCGCCAGGCTCACCGGTAAGCAAACCGGTTACCTGCGGCAGATCCTGCGCCTGTTCTGGCGCATCCAGCGCGATAAAAACTGGCAGGTTAAAGCCGGTATGCCGGAGCAGCGCCAGCACGCCGCTGCGCGAATCCGGAACAGAGACCACGACCGCGGCAACATCGGTAAAGTCAGTATTATCCAGCGTTACGACTTCGCGCCCGGTCTGCAGATGGATGGCGACGGCGTTACTGGCTGCAATTTTCAGAGGTGTCATATCACAAATCCTTAAGTGGCAAGGATGAGCGGGTGCCAGAGGCACAGCATGGACAGAGGCCACGGCCTTTATCCGGCGAACGGTATCGGAGGAGAGTTGAGCGACAGACGCTTCAGCCACAACCGCCAGACATCAGTAAAATCAGATGGGATCTGCTTTTACGCATGGCCAAAAGTGAGGCGCCGGACAGACCTCACCGCACGGTGAAGCAGGTGAAATCAGGGCGGGCAGAGACGATTTTTTGCCGTGGAAAAACCCGGCGGGGAAAAAGGCTGTTAAGCAGCGGCGTGGCTTTCATCGTAGCGACCTCAACAACGCTGGTGAGAATGACCGCAATGATGGCACTTATAAGTAAGGGATTCAAGGTAACGAAACAGGAGGAAGGCGGCGGGATTAAGCTTAGTTGTGTTGTTGATTACCAGTAGTAGCGTTTTACCAATAATGACGTTAAGAAAACCGTTATCGTTGCCAATGCCCCCAGATGAATGCCCCCTATCCTCTCTTCTTTCTGACAGTTCTGGTCAATAAAAAAGGCGATTCTGAACAGAGGCCGCGGGCCATTCTTAAGAACGGAAATCCGCCTGATTGTTCAGTAAACTCGCTGTTTTCACAGACGTTGATGGAAAAGAGTGCAATCGGTAACGTTTCAGTCATAAAGGCATTGACGCACCGCGACCAGTAAGGTTTAATGCGCCCCGTTGCCCGGATAGCTCAGTCGGTAGAGCAGGGGATTGAAAATCCCCGTGTCCTTGGTTCGATTCCGAGTCCGGGCACCATCATTCAAAGAACCCGCCTTACGGCGGGTTTTTGCTTCCTGGCGTTCTGGTAGATTGCTGATAGTTAGATCACGTTATTTGCCTGCTACATTTCCCTTTGCTTTCCTGGCTATTCTTTACCTTCAGAGAGTTCAACACCCTCTGTCGAGTCTGTTTCTTACTTTCCTGCGACGGTCAGTTACGGTTTATCTCATGTCTGGTTGTTGATAATGATGTGAAAGCGCGGGAAACGGATAATTTGCATTGCGCAGTATTCTGCTGGTCTTTAAGGGATTATGACTCGGGAAATTCAGGGGTTAACTTCCCTTTACCTAAAACGTAACAGTCACTGCCTCAGACACTCCAGAGCACCAACGGGTCTGTTTAAACAGTTCAGTTTTACCCTCACTATTTCCTCCCAAACAGAAGAGATAAAACATGCGTTACGGGCCAATTTTGGCAAAGATATTGCCAGGCTGGTATTAAGGGCCTTAAGAATCAGCTATGAAATTGTCCCCGAATATAAGACATAAAACGAAGCGCCAGAGAGTTAAAGTCTGACGGTAACGCTAACTAAACAGATCATTGAACGGGCATCAAAATAAACCCACCATAATAACTCCCCCTCATAATTATGAGTCGGCATTACGGACGTCAATATTTAATTATGTAGCACGCGCAGCTATATTAAAGAGAATCATCAGTCCAGCCAGAAACCTCATGAAGTTTTAAGTCTCAATTGCTATTAACTTTTATGGTATAAGCAGCTCATAATAAAATCCTGCTGAGTAAACCCTTGAGTATGCCAGCAGGAGGCTATTAAGAAAAATAATGATGTGACCTCCCTGCCTTTTCAGTCATATAACCACCGACCCGCCTTTGCAGACTCGATAATCATCGCAACAGTCAGCGGTTTGACTTCTGGTGCCGGCGAAGGTCTCTTTTGCCAAAATGGATATTCATATTCGAAGTAGTTTCTACCATCAAAGTTTGAATGTTCAATTTCAAAATGCCCGAACAAGTCTGATAAAAAATCATGTGCATCTTCTGGTACAAACTGAAAGTCATCGAGTAAGGACCATTCCTTAGTGACCTGCTTAACTTCGGGTTTAAACCATCTCGTTCTCACAGGATAACGCTCCATGATGTACCCGATAACTTCTTTTTCGTAATCTCTGCCCATTAGAATGAAGTCCATTGTATACGATCTTTCGGACGAGCAATCAGATTGTATTTTTGGCGCGTACGTATAGCAACAAGCTGAACTGTGATTATTAATTCAGCATAACCTACAAACGGAACCCAGCGGCCTAAGAAGGTTGCTATTTTGCTGGTAGGAACCATTTTTAGTTTTGACAGTTTACCCATAGGTGCACCCAGCCTGAGTCCGAACGGGAAACGAGTATCCCCCAAAAGCTTTCTTGACAGGATAGAGGCTACACTCGTACCTGGTGTGTTAGTGGCGGCTGATAGCTTTCCTGAAACCGGGATGAATGGCTGGCCAATCAGAACCATACTGGCAGCTTCAGTGGTTATCCCTAATGCATCTGCAAGCTGCTCAATGAAGATCAGGTCAAACAGTTCGCCGGACGTCACATTAGCGTGTCCATGGTAGTCGTATGTCCTGTTTCTCTCATCAATGGTACCCATTCCCACCCCGCTACGCCGTTTGGCGCTCATTCCAGGCATCTGCAAAAATAATGTTACCGTCGCAATGTTTCCAGGTGATTTTCTCGTAGCGCATTTCTACGGTTTCGAGGTGGTTATTATTGGTGTCAGCGGGTGCAGCCATTGTTGGCGATACGGACACAATGCGAACCCCTTCAAGCAGCATGTTAAAATACTCAACTTCTTGTCCAGCATCATTAATTTTGTACCACTTTAATTCAGCTTTTTGCAGTGCCTGCCCGGTAGCCACCGCCCTGTACAGATAGGGACTTGAGTAATCAAACTCCTTAATAATGAGCATCGGTGAATGCTGACGTGTGCCAGTAGGCTTACCCGTAGCATTATCCGTAGGGATACTCAGGTTGTGATGGAATCCTTTAAACTCAATGCTAGATTCTCTATTTTGAACATCACATCCTCCCTTGATAAGTGCGCCACCATCATCGTACAACCACATGTTACCCGGTATAGCCATTTTCGATAATCCCTTATCATATATGTGGATTAAGGAGTCTAATACTTTGTCTTTAAGGAGTAAATGAACAATTTCAGATGGGTTAATGTGATTGCCATCAGGGAAATTAATAGATTTATTAATAGGGTATAACATTATCTTTCGTAGAGATGCAGAGTTATAGCATCTGCCAGATGGCAGAGTTCTGAGAGAAACGTCGAGACCGTCCCTTGAGAAAAGCCAATCACTTTTTGTTTAAAGAAACAGTAAATTGGAATATTCGCTAAAGATTATCCATTGGTGAAAGCAATGGATAATCCAGTTTAATGCGCCCCGTTGCCCGGATAGCTCAGTCGGTAGAGCAGGGGATTGAAAATCCCCGTGTCCCTGGTTCGATTCCGAGTCCGGCACCATTATTTAAAGAACCCGCCTTACGGCGGGTTTTTGCTTTCTGGTGTTCTGCCCACGGATGTCACTGCCCTGATTCCATCAGCCTGAATCTTTTCGCTACTTTCTCTCCGCTCACTGTGTCTGCCGGTCTTTGCACTGCCATAAGCACGCTTTCGATCATGACTAGCTCTCTGATGAAGTTATCATGACAAGGGAGAATTGGGTCTTTGTCCGGCCTGAGGAAAAACGCTTTATCGGCCCATTCAGTCATATCAAACAAGTGAACCTGCCAGGGGCATCTTTTGCACTATCTGTACTTTGTCTGACAGTCCCGGCTGCCACCAGAAAACCTGATCTTACAGTGGCTCTTTTACTTCATTTAACAAAAATGATGATCGTTGCTTATGTTACATAAGCGACCCATTCCAGCTTGACGCTCTGTTAGTGCAGAAGGCAGCTCAGCAGAGCAGATAACTGGTTACTTCTGTACTCTTAGGCCATCTCCCTCAGTGAGTCGATCTCATCAATCTTTTATCATTATCTGTCTGGAAAAATGTCGCTTCAGAAGGCAACCATCTGTTTTACATACTGATAACTTAACGAGCATCGTGCCGCTTTAAGGCTGCATACACTAAGAATTTTCTTAACACGAAGGGTTCACTTTTCATGCAAATAGGATTAATCTTACGCGCATTAAAATTTCTGGGGGACAGTACGTTGAGAATCGCTTTAGGGGCAGCCCTTTTTTTGACCGCCATCACTGCGCATGCCGCATTTATCCATCCGATGGACTTTGATAATTCCGCCGCACAGCAGCAGCAAGTGATTAACTATATTCAGTCAAACGTCGCCGCAGATTACTGTGAGGGTGCGGTGGATATGTGCCAGCCCACCACCTTACGTATGATGGAAAAAACGAACCTTAAAGCCTTCAAACATCTCACCCAGGCGACAGACCGCAAGCTTCTGGATAAGGTTATCAGCGATTACTGCGACGGTGGCCCTGACTCGTGCAGCTACTCCACCATTAATATGATGTACAATCAGAATCTGAAAGTCAGCAAGACCAGCCTTAGCTGGTAACTGAGGCAGACACCGCGCTTTATGGGGGTTATCAGCAAGCCCCCTTTCCCGACGCCCCGGAAATACTTTCTCCCTGCCGCTTCTTTACGAATGTATCTAAAACCAATACTCAAATTATCACGTTATTTCGCGGTCAGTTTTGGTGGTGAAATAGTGGCGATATAACTCCACGCTGGCAGGAAATGTGAATCTGGCGCAGTTTGCGCTATCTCCTGTAACAGGCTAGTGACGCCAGACGTAAACAATTTCAGTTTCGACCAGCATACCTTAAGAAGGTATACCCTTTTCTAAGCTCGCCCTGCGCTATACGCATTTACATCAAACACAAAAAGTAGCGGATGCCCAACGGCATGTTGCAATGTTGTACTACGCCCGCCAGAAAAAGCGTGAGAAGAGGATCAGCACCGGATAGATCTCCAGCCGTCCCAGTATCATCGCCGCGCACATCAGGTATTTGGCACCATCACTCAGCGTGCCAAAAGTGGACGCAGTTTCGCCAAACCCCAGCCCCATATTATTGATACAGGCCGCTACGGTGGCGAACGACGTCATCAGGTCATAGCCCATCACGTTCAGCGCCCAGATAAAAAAAATCGTGAACAGGATATAGAGAAAAAAGAAGCTCCATACCGAGCGAAGAATGCGTTCATTTACCACGCTGCCGCCAATGCGGATGCTCAGCAGCGCATGGGGATGCGAGAGCTGGTGCAGCTCCTGGCGACTCTGTTTGAACAGCACCAGAAAGCGCAGCGCCTTAATCCCGCCGCAGGTAGAGCCCACGCAACCGCCGAAAAAACTGGTGGTCAGCAGCAGCATAATGGTGTGCGCTGGCCAGTTAGCGTAATCGCTGGTTGCCAGACCGTTATCGGTGATCATCGAACTGGTCAGGAAGAAAGCATGTATCAGGCTGCCGGTTAGGTTATACATCCCGGCGTGCCAGATCTGCCAGGCGACGATCAGCACGACGATCGCGGTAATCAGCAGAAAGAAGCGCAGCTCGGCATTCTGCCGGAAAGGCTGCAACGTACGCCGGGTAAAGGCCACAAACCAGACGGTAAAATTGATCGCCGAGAGCAGTGAAAAAATGCCTGCTACCAGCTCAATAGCATGGCTGTTCCAGTAGCCGATACTCTCGCTACGGGTAGAGAAACCGCCCAGTGAGACGGTCGAAAGTCCGTGGCAGAGCGCGTCAAATGCGGGCATACCGGCCAGCATATAGGCCATGGAACAGGTCAGCCCCAGCAGCAGATAAGTGAGCCACAGGCTGCGTGCCGTATCCGCCAGCCGCGGCGTCAGGCGTTCCTCTTTGAACGGGCCTGGCATTTCTGACTGATAAAGTCGGGCACCGCCAATCCCCAGCAGCGGCAGCACGGCGACCGCAAGCACGATGACGCCCAGCCCGCCGATAAAATTAAGCTGCGCCCGGTAGTAGAGATAGGCATGCGGGAGCGCGCTGACGTCACCGATTACCGTGGCTCCTGTGGTCGTAATCCCGGAAACCCCCTCGAACAACGCACCGGCAAAGCCCAGCCCCACAGCATCATCCAGCCAGAGCGGCATGGCGCTGATGACGGAAAAGAGCAGCCAGAACAGCACAATGATCACAAAACCGTCGCGGGTTCTGAGCTGAATACCAGCATGCTTCGTCGACAGCCAGGCCCCGCCGCCGAGCGTAAAAAAGGTCAGGAAAGTGGTCAGGAAAGCGAGGTAGCTGCGTTCTTTATCGATCAGGGCGATCAGCATGGGTGGCAACATGGAAAAACTGTAAAGAAGCACCAAAAAGCCACAGAGGTGCGTCACCACCCGCAAACGGTGAACGTTAATGACTGGTGTAAATTGCACAGCACGGCTCCGGTTAGGGGAATTCTGACATAAAATCCTGCCGTCCTATTAAACCCTGCCCGCCGTAAAAATATCGTAAAAAAAGCGGCTGAAACGCAATTATCTGGCTCGTCAGCGAGAGTGACGACGGAGCGCGGGAGGCGTAGAGAGACGGGGAATAAAGCGTCCTGTGCCATGGACGACACGGCTCAGCCGGTCAGAAGCGAGCTCCTGTGTCTTACGGGCGAGCCTGTTCCCGAAGCCGACACGTTATTAAGAACAATAAAAGCAGCCGGATGGCTGCTTTTACCGTAACGAAGCGGGGAATCGTTTTGTTAATTCTCCGGGTGGTGCTTCCCTTCCTCAATAAATTCCTCGTCGATCTCATCGCTGTTGCCCTGATGATCGCGACCGGACAGCAGATTCCAGCAGGCGATAAACATCGCCGCAATCAGCGGACCGATAACAAAACCGTTGATGCCATAAATCTCCATGCCGCCCAGCGTGGTGATCAAAATGAGGTAATCCGGCATTTTGGTGTCTTTACCGACCAGAATGGGACGCAGGATATTATCCACCATACCGACCACTATCACGAAGAAGGCGATCAGTAAGATGGCTTTCCACATCATGCCCGTGGCAAAAAGGAAAATCGCTGCCGGAACCCAGACAATGGCGGAACCCACTGCCGGGATCAACGAAAGGAAACCCATCAGGGCGCCCCACAGCAGGCTTCCTTCAATGCCGGCAAAGTAAAATGCGATCCCGCCCAGCGTTCCCTGCACTGCCCCCACCACGACGGTGCCTTTCACCGTTGCACGTGAAACCGCCACAAATTTCATAAACAGGTGATGTTTGGCATACTTTGATAACGGCAGCGCTTCCAGAATCAGGCTGACGAGATAGGAACCATCCTTCAGCAGGAAAAAAAGCAGATAGAGCATCACGCCAAACCCGACGGTAAAGCTGAAGGTACTCTTGCCGATCAGAAAGACGCTTCCTGCCACATACTGCCCACCCTGAAGCGCGACCTGCGACAGCTTCTGCTGGATACTGTCCGCCGTATTGAGATCGTGTTCAGCCAGAAAACTGTTCGCCCAGTCCGGCAGATGCCGCATGACATCCGCCAGCACAACAGGCAGTTGGGTGTTGTTATTCTGCAGCTTGGTATAGACGACGTTAAATTCAATCGCCATTGAAGAGACAATAATCGCCAGCGGCGTAAATACGATCATGCAGATCACGAAAACCGTCAGGATCGATGCCAGGCCGTTTCGTTCGCCAAGGTATATCCTGAGGCGGGTCTTCATCGGATGGAAAATCACGGCGAGGATGGCAGCCCAGAGTACCGGAGAGAAATAGGGCCCTAACACATCGAAAAAAGCTGCCGTCACGATAACCAGGATCAGGATAAAAAATCCCTTTGTCAGGCCTTTGAATCTCATAAATGTCCCTTAATCACTGCAATTTTGCCCCCGTAGCATAGAACGCATAATGCGTTTTGCAATGGCTGAGTACTGACAACGCGTAACAGAAAGCGTCAACCAGCGTGAGTGATGCGTTTGTCGTCACAAACTCATAGGGCAATAGGAATGATAAAAAGACGTTGCGCTGCCGGTCTGCGGTTCTTTCGCTCTCTGAGGCGCATAACACAACGCATCACGTTGAAAAGGCACGGATGGCGGACAGCAGAAGATAAATGGCGATCCTGAAACTTTAACGCTTCCCTTTCCTGCCCGCTGGAGTGACGTCTGACGGCACCGCGATAACCGGGCGGTACCTCACTGGACGGGAAAGGGAAGTCAGTCTCAGGCCGGCGCCAGCTTAACCGGCCACTGGTTCAGAACAATGCCGCGCTTGCGCGCGCCTTCGCCAAAGTCCGCCAGCACCGCTTTCACATCGGGATCGATATATTCGGCATTGTCATGTTCGACAATCACCACGCTGTTTTCCGGGATCTCTTCCAGTAAGTTTTTGAGGCGGGGATTATGCATAAAGGTCAGGTTCTGCTGGAAGCGCAGGACAAAGTGATCGTCATAGCGGGTCAGCACCAGCGCATTGCGGTGGCTTTTGTAGATGCTAAACAGGATCTGCGTTGCCAGGCCAATCCCGATCCCTGCCAGCATCCCAAACACCAGGATTCCACCAATTGTCGCCAGAAACGGAACATACTGCTGGGCCCCCTGACGAAAATGCTCAACGAACAGCCGGGGCGCGGCCAGCTTGTACCCGGTATAAAGCAACACCGCCGCCAGACTGGCCAGCGGAATGGCGTTCAGCAAGTTACTGAAGAAAAGACCACACACCAGCAACAGCACGCCATGAATAAGGATGGAAATTTTACTCTGTGCGCCCGCGCTGACGTTAACGGAGCTACGGACAATCACGGCAGTGATCGGTAGCCCACCCAGAAAGCCGCTCAGCAGGTTACCGATCCCCTGTGCGCGCATCTCCTTATCGGGAGAAGGCGGCGGATTCTGCGGACGGAGTTTTTTCAGGGCTTCCTGACTCAGTAAGGTTTCAAGGCTGGCAACGATGGCGAGCGTCACCGCAATCACATAGACCGCCGGATTCTGCCATACCGCCCAGTCTGGCCGCTCAATCTCGCCGGTCAGCGCCTGAATGCTGTCGAATTCGGGCAAAGCGATGCGCGTCAGATTGCCGATCATGCCAGGGAAAAAGGCGCCGCCAATCAGCGTCACCATGCAGCCAAACAGAACTGCCATCAGCGGGCCAGGTATCCAGCTTAACGCCTTGCTGTTTTTTACCGTCGGGGTAGTCCAGAACCACAAAATAAACAGGCCAGTGGCGGCAACCGCGATGGCGGGTAGTGAAACGCTGAAAGCGTTCCCCGTTAACATTGTGCCCAGATCGTTTCCTTCAGAAACACCGAGTGCAACGGGGATTTGCTGAATAATTAACAAAATACCGATCGCCGCCAGCATCCCTTTAATCACCGTGCCAGGTACCAGAGTGATGAACCGTCCGGCGCGCGCCACGCCTAACAGAAATTGCAGCACGCCCGCAATCATCAGCGCAAGCAGCAGCGCGGAGAATGAACCCAGCGTTTCGATGGCGCCAGTCACTATAGTTACCAGTCCGGCTGCCGGCCCGCTGACGGCAAACTTAGAGGGGCTGAAGGTGGTAACGCCCAGCCCGCCGATGACCCCGGTCAGCAACCCGACAAAGGGCGGCAGGCCGCTGGCCTGGGCAATACCCAGACACAGCGGCAGGGCGACAAGAAAGACGACAAGTCCGGCGGGAATATCCTGACGAAGCGTGCTTAAGTTCATAATAAATTTCCCTCTGAATTATGCTGAATAAGCTCTTTGAGATGACCAGTATGCAGGTCGTATACGCAGCCAAAAACGTCAAGCTCCCGGCCTGAACGCCAGGCGTTAAGAATCGGTGCCGTCTGGATCAGATGGCCGAACTGCGCCAGCACATTTGCCTCAACCAGCAGGTTAAGGCGCTCGCCTTCGTCAGTGGTATCACGGGTTTCAGCCAGCCCCGGCGCCAGCGCCTCGCGCAGTTGCGTAATGCGGCGTGCCAGAGGGGAATTTTCACCGGAGAGAGGAATATCCGGCAGCGAAACGGCCGCCTGCACGCCACCGCAGCCGTAGTGTCCACAGAGTACAATGCGCGAAACGTTCAGATAGTCGATTGCATATTGCAGGACGCTCATAAAGTTATCATCGCCGCTGACCACCATATTGGCGATATTACGGTGTACAAACAGCTCGCCAGGATGGGCGCCAGTCAGGACTTCGGCTGGGACGCGGCTGTCTGAGCAGCCGATCCAGAGTGAGTGCGGTTTCTGGGAATGCACATTTTGCTGGAAATATTCTGGATCGCGTTGGCGGCGCTGTAAGGCCCAACTGCGGTTTTTCGCTAACAGAGGTTTTAAAGTCGTCAAAATAGAGCCTCTCTCTCAGGACAACAGGAATAAACCTGAGCGCCAAATAGGATAAATGGAATAGACAGAGGTAAAGCCTCCGTTTTTAGTATGCACATAAGAAATAAAATAAGTTCTGACATTTTAGTGCCAGCAGAGTGATTAGGAGTTTTCCTGGTGGCTGCAATTGAACGGAAATTGTAATTTTTATTAAATATACTTTCCATTCCACCTTCTTTTTGCCATCACCTCATTTTCATTCATAACAAATTCCTATAAATAATAATATTTCCATTAAAAACTCTTTAAAATTAATCACTTAAACCAGTAACTTTAGTTACATAACCTGGTGTCAATATAATTAATTTTGTCATAAACAGCGCTGGAAAAATAAAGACATCCGTCTTCTTTTAATACCCACCTCTCATAACACCCTTGCAACAGAAGGGGTAATTATCCCTGTTTATTCTGTGAACCCTGATAATATCTGGATTCTAAAAGATCACTTTCGTTATCAATTATCGTCAGGGTTAAAACGGTTCATTTAAAAAACTTTACAATTGAGCGCTATTGTTCAATAAAAATGCGTTCGCTTTATTTTTCGCTATTTAATGATGGAAAGACGAAATTCCTGCCGTATCGCTTTAAGAAACCTGTCCCAGCGAAAACCGGGATCGCATCACACTCCCGCAATTGCGGTGTTGAGAAAGCCGCATTCATCGCTAAAGTGATACTCATCCGACCACTTGACAGCAGGATCCCATGAGCGCTTCCCTTTTCTCTCCGCTGGATCTGGGCTTTACCCAGTTAAAAAATCGCTTTCTGATGGGCTCCATGCACACCGGCCTGGAAGAACACCCCGATGGCCCACGCCGACTGGCCGCCTTCTATGCTGAGCGGGCGGCGGCAGGCGTGGCGCTGATCGTCACTGGTGGGATCTCTCCTTCGCCAGAAGGCGTAGTAATGGCCGGGGCATCGGTGCTGAATCATCCCGACCAGCTGTCACATCACCGCGAAATCACCGAAGCGGTCCATCAGGCGGGCGGTAAAATCGCCCTGCAGATTTTGCATGCGGGCCGCTACAGCTATCAGCCTGAGCTGGTCGCGCCCTCCCCGCTACAGGCACCCATTAACCCATTTCAGCCTCATGCCCTGAGCCACGACGAAATCCTCGCGCTGATTGCTGATTTTGCGCGCTGCGCGGTACTTGCCAGGCAGGCGGGCTACGACGGCGTGGAAATTATGGGTTCAGAAGGCTATCTGATTAATCAGTTTCTGGTCGCCCGGACCAACCAGCGTGAGGATGAATGGGGAGGAGACGAAGTGCGGCGAATGCGCTTCGCTGTTGATATCGTCCGCGCGGTACGCGAAGCGGTCGGGAACGATTTTATTCTGATCTACCGGCTTTCTATGCTCGATCTGGTCAGCGAAGGCAACACGCTGGCGCAGACTCTCCGGCTGGCGCAGGCTATAGAACAGGCAGGGGCCACGCTGATCAATACCGGCATCGGCTGGCACGAGGCGCGAGTGCCCACGATTGCCACGCCAGTGCCGCGAGGCGCCTTTGGCTGGGTGACCCGACAGCTCCGCCAACACATCAGCCTGCCGCTCATCACCACTAACCGTATCAATCATCCCGATATCGCCCAGGCGCTGCTGGATGAGGGCTGCGCGGATATGGTATCGATGGCGCGCCCCTTCCTGGCCGATGCGGAGTTTGTCAGCAAAGCGCAGCAGGGCCGCAGCGATGAGATTAATACCTGCATCGGCTGCAATCAGGCCTGCCTTGATCGGATTTTTGCCGGCAAAATCACCTCCTGCCTGGTCAATCCACGCGCCTGCCATGAAACAGAAATGCCCATCGTCAAAACCGGACGGGCAAAACAGCTTGCGGTCGTTGGGGCGGGACCTGCGGGCGTGGCCTTTGCCGTAAACGCCGCCGCAAGGGGACATAACGTCACGCTGTTTGATAGTGCTGCGGAGATTGGCGGCCAGTTCACCGTCGCCCGGCAGATCCCCGGCAAAGAGGAGTTCAGTGAAACCCTGCGCTATTTTCGCCGTCAGCTTGAGCTGCATAACGTCGCTCTGCGACTGGGAGAATGGGCCACCGTATCAGCCTTGCGGGCCTTTGATGAGATTATCCTCGCCAGCGGCGTCTCGCCGCGCGTACCGGCTATCCCTGGTATCGATCACCCTTCGGTGCTCAGCTATCTGGAGGTGATCCGCGATAAAAAACCGGTGGGACAGCGCGTGGCGATTATCGGTGCGGGCGGTATCGGCTTCGATACCGCCGAATATCTCAGCCAGCACGGCCCTGCCACCAGCCTGGACGTGGATGCCTTCTGCCGCCAGTGGGGAATAGACCAGACGCTCCAGCGTCCCGGCGGGCTGACCGAGCCCCAGCGTCCTCATGCCGAACGGCAAATCTGGCTGCTGCAGCGCAAAGCGGGCAAGCCGGGCGCGGGCCTGGGTAAAACGACGGGCTGGATACACCGCGCCAGTCTGCAAATGCACGGCGTGGCGATGTGGGGTGGCGTGGAGTATCTGAAGATTGACGACAACGGCCTGCTCATCCGTCGGGAAGGCGCCGACATGCAGCTAAGCGTGGATAACGTGGTGATCTGTGCCGGACAGGAGCCTAACCGGGCGCTGGCGGATCCGCTGAGGACGGCAGGCAAAAGCGTGCATATTATCGGTGGGGCGGATGTGGCGCTCGAACTGGACGCCCGCCGCGCAATCGCGCAGGGAACCCGGCTGGCGCTTGAAATCTGACGGGCGGCTGGGCTTAAAAAGGTTGCAAGCCAGGCATAATGTGCAGACATTGTTAGCATGCCGTTTGCTAATAAGGACCTTCTGATGCCTCAGCCTTACTTTTCCCCGCTACTGTCGCGTCTTGAGTGGCTGGATCACGCTTTTCTGCCCGCGGGAGAACGCCCGCCCGAAGAGGCGATTTATAACCACCAGCGCCACAGCGCTACCGTCGTGCTGGCGAGTGACGCCCTGCCGGTAAAAAGCCGGGAAGCGGATGGCCTGATCGCCACCGATAACCGTCCCGTGGCGGTCTATACCGCAGACTGCCTGCCCGTACTGATTGCCGATACGCAAACGCAGCAGGTGGCGGCGGTACATGCCGGACTCAGCGGCGCGCTGAAAGGCGTCGTCATCAATGCCATTCATCGCCTGGGTGAGCGCGGTGCATCGCCAGCGAACCTGATGATCGCCATCGGTCCTTCAATCGGGCCATGCTGCTATGAACTGGGTAAGACGCAGCTTACGCAGATGCAGCGGGAAGATCCGCTCAACCTGACCGGGATGATGCATTTTACTGAACGGCAGCCCGCTAACGATCGTGCCGTGCGGGCGCAGGCCAGCGGCACGACCCAGGGCGTCTGGTTCGACTTACCGCTGCTGGTGAAGCGGATGGCAATGCGCGAAGGCGTACCGGAAGCGCAGATTGAGATGAGTCGGATCTGTACCTACTGCATGGCGGAAGCGCAGGCGAGCTATCGCCGTAACACCCATTTCAGCCACGGCTATCAGCAGCGATTCTCATGGATAAGACGGCGATAAGGCTGAAAACTAGCGCAGTTTAACCGAGCGCAGGATGACGAACTTCTGATTCGACGCGAGCGTGGTGCAGTTGCCGAACAGTTTTTTCATCTTGCGGTAGTAATCTAAATGACGGTTGCCGACGATGCGCAGTTCGCCGCCATATTGCAGACAGCGCCGCGCATCACGGAACATCTGCCAGGCGATATGATCGGTCAGCGCGCTCTGCTGGTGGAACGGCGGGTTACAGAGAACCGCATGTAAGCGATCGGAAGGGAAACCCGCCATCGCGTTATTGACGCCGAAATGGCTTCGCGCCAGATCCTGTGGCCGGTTCAGTTCCACGTTCATCTGGCTGGAGGCGACCGCCATCCAGGATTCATCAAGGAAATGCACCTCGGCGGCGGGATTTTTCTCCAGCGCCATCAGGCCAATCACACCGTTGCCGCAGCCCAGATCCACGATTTCCCCCTCCAGCCCATCCGGCAGATGTTCCAGAAAGAAGCGGGCACCGACGTCCAGGCCCGTGCGGGCAAAAACGTTCGCATGGTTGTGGATCTGATAGGGCGTGCCGTCCAGCGGCCAGCTGTTAATCACCGGGGAATCTGGCAGCGCTGGCAGCGTTGGCGTGCAGTAGATCAGCCGCGCTTTTTTTACTGCCAGTGAGGTGCGGGTGGTACCCAATACGCGCTCAAACAGCTGTAAGGTTGAGGTGTGAATATCCTTCGCTTTACCCGCCGCGATGACCTGCGTCTCCGGCGTCACCACGCTGCGCAGCGCGCGAAGCTGCTGTTCGAGCAGCGCCAGGGTTTTTGGGATTTTAATCAGTACGCGGGCAGGTGAAACGGGCAGCGCGGCCAGGCTGTCCAGCAGCTGTACGTCACCTTCATCCATGCCGTTCAGCGCCAGGTTCTGCCGCGTGGCCTGGTGAGCGATAAAGGAGTCGCTGATGCTGTAGAGCGTTTCGCCAAACAGCGCGCAGGCCAGGGCGCCAAACGTATCATTGAAAATCAGCGTTGGTCCGTTCGCCGGGGTTTCAGCAAGGTGGCTGAGCAGATACTCATCTGCTGCATCCCATGCCTGCAACGGACTCTCTTCGCGCATCTGGGGAAAACGGTGCAGCGTCAGCGTGCGGTGGCTCAGTTCGAGTTGGCTCATGGGATCTCCGGCGTGGTAAAATTCCCGCGTTTTATCCCCTAAAACGGGCTGACAGTAAACGTTTTTCTTGCAGGCAGCGCGCGGTTAGCGTTAAAGCCGGGCGGAAAATGGCTCAGCTTTGAGGGCGCTGCGGTCCGGCGCGATGTTCAATCGCCGTCTTAACCGGCTATAATCGGGGAAATTTATTACGCTTGCGGCATTATGACTCAGTTACGCTATCTGAACGGTTATCCCTCCAACATTATTGCTCAGGTACAGACGCTGTTTGACCAGGGCAAGCTGGGCCTCTGGCTGGATAAAAAGTATCCGGGCGGCCACAGCGTGCAGAACGATAAAGCCCTCTATCAGTACGTTTCCGAGCTTAAACAGCGCTATGTGAGAAATGCTTCCGCGCTTTCCAGGGTGATGTACGATAACAAACAGAACCCGATTAAAGGCACGCTGGGTACCAATACCTTCGTTTCCCGCGTCCAGGGCAGTAAGTTAAAGTCCAGTAATGAAATCAGGATTGCGACCCTGTTCCGCGACGGGCCGGAGGATTTTCTGCGGATGATCGTGATTCACGAACTCGCGCACCTTAAAGAGAAAGAGCATAACAAAGCGTTCTATCAATTATGCTGCCATATGGATCCCGATTATCATCAGCTCGAATTTGATATGCGTCTCTGGCTCAACTGGAAAGAGCTGAGTAATAAAGAAAGGCTGTAGCGGTGGATCTGCGTTCCTGCTTGCGACTGTCTCTTCCCGGTGGGAAAGGAGGAAGATGAACCGCAGGCTCTTATCTCTTGAGCGCCGGGCTCTCCTCCTGTCGCTTGCAGCTCAGGCGCTGAGCGCGATCAGAGAAACGCTTTTGCTTTCTGGATCAGGCTGGTTTTGGTCAGCGCGCCAAGATACTTTCTTTCCTGCGGATTATTCAGCACCGGTAAGCGCTCCAGCGTTATCGCGGCAAACGCTTCCCACCCTTCAGTAATGGTCTGGTTTTCATAGATGGTCGGAAAGGCGGTATCCATCACCCCGCTGACCGGCGAATTCAGCGTAATTTCTTTATCAAGCACCTTACGGGAAATGTCGTGGATGGAGGTGGCGCCGAGAAACTCGCCCTCTTCGCTGACCACGTAGACGAAGCGCTCCCGTTTAAGCGAGCTGACCGCCAGCGCTTTACCCACGGAATCTTCCGGCCTCAGCGCTGCGCCGGAGACGATGAACTGCGAAATAATGCCGTTATCAAATTCAAACTTCGCATCTGAGCGGCTGAAGTGATTTTTGATCAGCGGATAGGTGCTGGCGAGCTGTAACCGGTAGGCAGTCATGGTCGCCAGCACGCAGGCGATCATGGTGGGGAAAAGCAGGCTGCTGTTGAGCGTCATCTCCAGCACCATCAGCATCGCCATCAGCGGTGCCTGACTGACGGAAGCCAGCACGGCACCCATGCCGATGGCTGCGAATATCACTGCATGGCTGACCGGCAGCCCCGCAAGGCTTGCCAGCGAAGCCAGCAGCACGCCAACAATAGCGCCAATCAGTAGCGAAGGCGTAAAAAGCCCGCCGACGGCGCTCGATCCGACGGAGATGGCGGTGGCGACCATTTTCAGCACCAGCAGGATCACCAGGCCTTTAATCAGAAAGCCGCCTGCCATGATCGTGACAATCACTTCGTAGCCGTTGCCCAGGATATTGCTGCTGCCTGTCGCCATGCCGCCGACGAGTAAGCCGCCCAGCCCCAGACGCAGCGGCAGGCTTTTGATCTTACCGAAGCGGGCCTTGCTTTGATTAATCAGCCAGATAAACGCCCCGCCCGCCAGTCCCGCCAGCAGGCCCAGCGCCACAGTCAGCAGCATGTTAACGGGCGTCAGCTCAAACTGCGCGCTGGTTAAGGTGTAGATGGCGGAGCGGTGTCCCAGCGTCCACATGGTCAGCACCGCCACGCCGGAGGAGATAATCAGCGGGATGACGCGCTGAAGCGCCGAGATGCCAAACGCAATTTCCGCCACAAAAATGGCCGACGCCAGCGGCGCATGATAGACGGATGAAAGGCCGGCCGCCGCCGCCATCGCCACCACATCACTGTTTCGCAGGTTTAAACGCTGAAAGCAAAACCGCCCCATCAGGCTGCCGCAGAGCGCGGAGAGCTGCACCATCGGCCCTTCTTTCCCTATTGAAGCGCCGCTGCTGATGCTGGCCAGGGATGAGATCGCACGAAACAGTGAGGTTTTGGTCGGCACCGCGTCCAGCCTGGCGTTGATCACCTCCAGATAGTCCGTGCGCACCGTCTCTTTTTGCTCAATCGCCGTCGCGTAACGCAGGAAAAATCCGGCTATAACGCCGCCAGCACCGACAATCAGCGGCCAGTAATACCAGGGGTAAACCTGTACCGCCTGGGTAATATCTTTGTCGGTGCTGAACATCAGGCTGTTGATCAATTCGATGGTCAGCCGGAAGAGCAGCGTCACCAGCGAGGCGGCAAAGCCCACCGGAATCGCGACCAGAATACTGGTCCAGTTCAGCGCATGTCTGCTACCCGTTGTCATTTTCATGCCGTTATCCTGCAAGATGTTATCTGACGCTATCCTCCAGGAGGTGCGATGGAAAATCAAATATTCCTGCGGATTATGGCGCTTCGCCCCGCCATTTCCGTCAGTAAAACAACGCTTTTTCACCTTGTCCGGTTGACCCGCCATGTTACTCTGAGTCAGACCAGAGTGGGACGGTGACCGATCTGTTCCGCAATTTAAAAATGAGTGGAGATCGCAACACGCTATGATTCGCTTCGCAATAGTTGGCACCAACTGGATTACGCGGCAGTTCGTCGACGCTGCACATCAGACCGGTAAGATGAAACTTACCGCCGTCTATTCCCGAACGCTGGAGCAGGCTCAGGCCTTCAGCAATGAGTACCAGGTGGCGCATATTTTTACCTCACTGGAGCGGATGGCCGGGTCAGAGGATATTGATGCAGTCTATATCGCAAGCCCCAATGCGCTGCACTGTCAGCAGGCGCTGCTGTTTATGCAGCACGGCAAACATGTCATCTGCGAGAAACCGCTGGCGTCCAATCTGCGCGAGGCCGAGGCGATGATCGCCTGCGCCCGCGATAACCAGGTGGTGCTGTTCGAGGCATTTAAAACCGCCAGTCTGCCCAACTTTCGGGTTCTTCAGCAGGCGCTGCCCGGCGTTGGTAAGCTGC
Source organism: Pantoea sp. IMH (assembly GCF_000599885.1). Lineage (GTDB taxonomy): Bacteria > Pseudomonadota > Gammaproteobacteria > Enterobacterales > Enterobacteriaceae > Erwinia. The sequence goes on from NZ_JFGT01000002.1 coordinate 1,123,920, forward strand.
GTAAAGCCCAACTGACCTACTGTCAGTATTCCTCCCGCTATCAGCGTTATCTCGATGGCGAAAACCCCAACACGTTTAATCCTGCCTGGTCCAACGGTTCCATCATGGATATCGGCTTTTACTGTCTGGCCTCTGCCGTCGCGCTATGGGGCGAACCGGTTAGCGTGGCCGCAAACGCGTCGCTGCTGGAAAGCGGCGTCGATGCTCACGGTACTGTGGTGATGAACTATGGCGATTTCGACGTTACTCTGCTGCACTCCAAAGTCAGCCAGTCCGTTAACGCCAGCGAAATCCAGGGGGAAGAGGGGTCGCTGGTGATCGATCATATTGCTGAATGCCAGCGCATCACCGTCATGCCACGCAGCGGTAAGCCTCAGGATCTCACACAACCTCAGCACATCAATACGATGTTTTACGAAGCAGAAACATTTGCAAAACTGATAGATAATAAAGAGGTCAACCATCCCGGACTGGCCGTTTCACGCACTACAGCGAAGCTGCTGACCGAAATACGGCGTCAAACTGGCGTGATTTTTCCGGCGGATAAGGTGGATGTGTAAATATTTCTAAATATTAACATCAAGGATTGACCAGTAGCGCCCCGGCCTCTATCTTCAAACGCAGCAAAGGGGAGTAACTTCATTGCCGGCTAATCGTCATTACGGTGCGTAAGCACCCGGTTACCGGGCAACCAGGATCCATCCTGCGTTGTAAGTGAGACCTTGCCGGGAGGCGAGGTTTGCTTACAGCATCAACACTGTGGCTGACGTCTTCCAACGTTGGCCATTTTTATGCACAGGATAATGCTATGAACACTGTAGGTACGCCGTTACTTTGGGGCAGTTTCGCTGTCGTGGTGCTGATTATGCTGGCGATTGACCTGTTATTGCAGGGACGTCGTGGCGCACAAACAATGACCTTCAGGCAGGCGGCCGTCTGGTCGCTGGTCTGGGTATCCGTCTCTCTTCTCTTTGCCACCGCCTTTTACTGGTACTTACAAGGCACCGCTGGCCCTGAAATCGCCCATACCCAGACACTCGCCTTCCTGACCGGCTACGTGCTGGAAAAAGCGCTGGCCGTGGATAACGTCTTCGTCTGGCTGATGCTGTTCAGTTACTTCTCCGTACCGGCGGCCCTGCAACGGCGCGTGTTGATATACGGTGTGCTGGGCGCGATTGTCCTGCGTACTATTATGATTTTCGCCGGGAGCTGGCTGGTGTCTGAGTTTGCCTGGATCCTGTATGTGTTTGGCGTGTTCCTGATTTTTACCGGTATCAAGATGGGTATGCCTGGTAAAGAGGGTGAAGAAGCCGTTGGCGACAAGCCGGTTGTTCGCTGGTTACGCAGCCACCTGCGGATGACTGACAACCTGGAAGGGGAGAAATTCTTCGTCCGCCGCAACGGCATTCTCTTTGCCACGCCGCTGTTTCTGGTACTGATTATGGTGGAGCTGAGCGACGTCATCTTCGCGGTAGACAGTATCCCGGCTATCTTTGCCGTGACGACCGACCCCTTTATCGTGCTGACCTCTAACCTGTTCGCCATCCTTGGCCTGCGTGCCATGTACTTCCTGCTGGCAAACGTGGCCGAGCGCTTCTCCATGCTTAAATATGGTCTTGCCGTGGTGCTGGTCTTTATCGGGGTTAAGATGCTGATCGTCGATTTTTACCACATCCCGGTGGCCGTCTCCCTGAGTACCGTCGGCGGCATCCTCGCCCTGACGCTGCTGATTAATACCTGGGTTAACCGCCGCAACGATCGCCGGTTAGCGGGCAAATAACGCGCTCATTTTGTGAGTAAGGCCCGGAGTATGCAAAGTTAATGCATCTCCGGGCCAGGTTTCGCGACTTTTCGCTTTCCCTGCCACAACATTTCCTTATACTTCCCAGCGCAAACATGAGAATGCCGCTATGTTCAGCGCAACCGACGCTGACGCGCATCCCTATCACTATCACAGCTGGTTTCTACTATGAGAATGGAAAATAATCGTCCGGGCCTGTTTTCTCGCCTGATGCAGGGCAGCCTCGTCGCCCAAATTATGATTGGTCTGGTGGCGGGCATCGTGCTGGCGGGCGTTTCAAAAGATAACGCGCTGGCCGTTGGTCTGCTGGGCGATCTCTTCGTCAGCGCGCTGAAGGCAGTGGCGCCGATTTTGGTAATGGTGCTGGTCACAGCATCAATTGCCAGTCATCAGCACGGGCAGAAAACCACCATTCGTCCCATTATTATTTTGTATCTGCTGGGCACCTTCTGTGCTGCCGTGGTGGCGGTGGTGTTCAGCCATCTCTTTCCTCTGACATTAACCCTGACCAGGGCCACAACGGAAATCACGCCGCCTGGCGGCGTTCTGGCGGTTCTGCAGGGACTGCTTAAAAGTATGGTGGCGAACCCGATTGATGCGCTGATGAACGCCAACTATATCGGCATTCTGGTCTGGGCCATCGGTCTCGGCATTGCCTTCCGCCACGCCAGCACCACCACACGCGCGTTCCTGAACGATATGTCCAGTGCGGTCACCGTGCTGGTGCGTATCGTGATTCGCCTGGCGCCTGTCGGTATTTTTGGTCTGGTGGCATCAACCCTGGCGTCAACCGGCTTCTCGGCGCTGCTCGACTACGCTCAACTGCTCTGCCTGCTGCTGGGCTGTATGCTGCTGATGGCGCTGGTGGTAAATCCGCTGCTGGTATGGTGGAAAATCCGGGCGAACCCTTATCCGCTGGTGTTTACCTGCCTGCGTGAAAGCGGCGTGACCGCCTTTTTCACCCGCAGCTCCGCCGCCAATATCCCGGTGAATATGGCGCTGGCGAAAAAGCTGGATCTGGATGAGGATACCTACTCTATTTCGATTCCCGTCGGGGCAACCATCAGTATGGCGGGGGCGGCAATCACCATTACGGTACTGACGCTGGCGGCGGTCACGACGCTGAACATTCAGGTCGACTTTGGTTCCGCAATCCTGCTGAGCCTGGTCGCTTCAGTGTGCGCCTGCGGAGCCTCTGGCGTGGCGGGCGGTTCACTGCTGCTGATCCCGGTGGCCTGCAATATGTTCGGCATTCCCGATGATATCGCCATGCAGGTGGTCGCCGTGGGCTTTATTATCGGCGTACTGCAGGATTCCGCCGAAACGGCGCTGAACTCCTCCACCGATATTCTGTTTACGGCGGCGGCCTGTATGGCTGAAAAACGCCGGGAAGCCCAGAAAGCAGTCTGAGCGGTCGGCGCGTCCGGGTCATTGCGCCCGGATGCGCCTGCTGCTTGCTGACTGGCGTTGATTCCCCTCTTTGCACACTCACTCCGGCTTCTCTTCCCCGCTCCGCTGAGAACCGTTCGTTCATTCGCAAGTATTCTGTCGCTATCTTTTATGCCGCTTGCGCGGCTATGTTCTCATGCAGCTTATTGGCTAAGCCCGACTGCGGCGTTTACCTGATTCAGCCGAACCAGTGACTGACGCATACCGTCAACAATAATGCGCTGCAGATGTGTCGTCACGGCGGCGGTAAGTCCCGGCACCTGCGTGAGATCCTCTCCCCAGTGCTGGCGGTTACTGAGCACGGCTTCAACCAGTTGCTGCGGCGTCAGCGCCCCCTTCTCCACCTTTGCCCAGAGATCGGCGAAAAGCGTCAGCCAGGCGGCGTCATCCTGCAACAGATAGCGCTCTTCACCACGCTTCCCGCGAAAGAAGGCCAGAAGCGCGGCCAGAGCAAACGACAGGCGTGCGGGAGGATGGCCAGAACGTGCCGCGCTGTTCAGCAGCTGTGGCAGCAGACGCGTGCGGAATTTGGTCATGCTGTTGAGCGCAATAGCCTGGAGCTGATGACGAATAAAGGGATTGCGAAAGCGGTTAATTACCGCATCTGCATAGCGATTCAGTTCACCCGCGGGCTGGGAAAGCGCCGGAATAATCTCCTCTCTCAGCACCTGGTCGATAAAACAGGCAACGTCAGCATCTTCCATCGCTTCCCCCACCGTATTCAGTCCGGCCAGGAAAGCCACCGGCACCATCGCCGTATGCGCGCCGTTAAGGATGGCCACTTTCTGTTCTTTATAGGGCGCGATATCTTCCACAAGTTTGATATTAAGGGGATAACTATCGTACCTGAGAAGATCTGCCAGCCATGCAGGACCCTGTATAACCAGCAGATAGTAGACTTCGCCCGTGACCAGATAGTCGTCCCGGTAACCCAGCGACGCCTCGATCTCTGCGGCATCCTCTGGATAGCCCGTCACGATCCGGTCCACCAGCGTTGAACAGAACGTATTATGCTGCTCAACCCAGTGCGCGAAGGCCGCAGGCAATGCCCATTCGTCGGCATAGCGTAAGATTAACGTCCGCAGCGCCGGACCATTCTCTTCTATCAGCTCACAGGGCAGCATCACCCATCCTTTGTCCTCATCACCATTAAAATGCTGCCAGCGCGCATAGAGGAGCTGGGTCAGCTTCGCCGGAAAACTGGCGGCTGGCGCGTCTGTCAATTTTTCGCCATGCTGATAGCTGATGCCTGACTCGGTGGTATTGGAAAAGAGCAGCCGGATATTTTCCTCTCTCGCCAGTGCCATAAAAGCGTCGTACTGTGCCTGTGGGTGGATCTCCTGATTAACGGAGCGGATAAGTCTGGGTTCGCTGACGATTTCTCCCGCCTCATTCACGCCCCGGATAAGCGTGGTATACAGGCCATCCTGCTGATTGAGCGAGCGCTCCGCTGGAGTATTGCGGGGCCGGACAACGACGATGCCCGCATTGAGATCGGTATGCTCGTTCAGTAAATCAATTTGCCAGTCAATAAACGCGCGCAGGAAATTCCCTTCGCCAAACTGGATGATACGGGTGGGATACGCGCGACCGGGAAAATCCCTGCGGTTTACTCTCAGCATGTCAGCCTCCTTTTACGCTCAAGCTTAAGCACAAGCGCTTTGTACGTGCGGTTTCGTAAACAGCCACTATGTAAAAGTTAACCCTCTGCTGTCGCGTGACTGCGGTGGACTTGCTGTCTCGATCACAAAAACCTGTTTTTAATCGGTTGTTAAGAACCGGTAAAACGTAACAGGTGAAAACGCCGTTAATTGTTAACTTCTCTTCTCAAGGGCGGGAAAGCCACACTTTTCACCAGTAAACAGAAGCATGGCTGCCTGGCCGGAGGCTATTAGTGTCAGCCTGTGTAAAACCTCTTTCCGCTAACCGCCAGCCACTGTAAAACATCGTTAATGCCGGGTTTCGCTGTCTCCGTTTACGGTTGTTTGTTACAGTTAACCGCTATTTTTTACGGTTTGAGGCACAATCTGCAGGCCGCGTCGCTTTTCCGGCAAACCGATAAGACTTGTGTGTTCTGATTCCGCCTGCACCTATAATGATGAATAATAATTCGTGACGGCCTTTGCCAGAACAACGCCAACAATGATGTTCAGGAATACCTAATGGATATATTTAAAGATCTGATACATGCGCTTTGGCAACAGGATTATGAGTCGCTCGCCGATCCTTCACTGGTCTGGGCGATTTACTTTGTGCTCTTTATGATCCTTTTCCTGGAGAACGGGCTGCTTCCTGCCGCGTTTCTGCCGGGTGACAGTTTACTGATTTTGGTTGGCGTGCTGATTGCCAAAGGCACGATGTCTTTTCCGCTTACGCTGTTAATCCTGACCACGGCGGCCAGTCTGGGATGCTGGGTCAGCTATATTCAGGGCCGGTGGCTGGGCAATACGCCCACGGTGCAAAAATGGCTCTCTCATCTGCCCGCACAATACCATCAGCGGGCCCACCAGCTTTTTCATCGTCACGGGCTTTCCGCGCTGCTGATAGGTCGCTTTATCGCCTTTGTACGTACGCTGCTGCCGACCATCGCCGGTCTCTCAGGCCTGAGCAATGCCCGTTTCCAGTTTTTTAACTGGATGAGCGGCCTGCTGTGGGTATTGATTTTGACCGTGCTGGGTTTCGCCATCGGCAAAACGCCCCTCTTTCTCAAATATGAAGATCAGCTTATGTTCTGCCTGATGCTGCTGCCACTGGTGCTGCTGGTCTTTGGCCTGTTTGGCTCACTGTACGTGCTCTGGCGTAAAAAGCGCAGCACGGACAATGGCAAAGGACACTCCTGATGCTGAGTCAACGCTGGCCACGCCTCTCTTTGCGGCTGCTTACCCTTCTCTTTGCTGGCGCTACCGCGCTGCTGATGGTGGCGTTTATCCCTGCACTGTTTCGCAACGAAACCGCACTGCAGATCCGCCCATCGCAACAGGGCATTAGCGTGCCCGACGGGTTCTATGTCTACCAGCGGCTTAACGCCAACGGCATCCATATCAAAAGCATCACGCCGGATAAAGATTCACTGGTAATCAAGTTTGATTCTGCCGAGCAAAGCAATGCGGCGGAAAAGGTGCTGCGTGACATGCTGCCTGAAGGCTTTGAGATCGCCCGAATGGGAAAAACGGCTTCGCTGGAGAAAAGTAATCGCCTTCCCTCCTCTAAGCAGACGCTGGGATGACGGGCGTCTGCCCGTCCCCTCTTCTGCGCTATCCCTAAGAATCTTCTCTCTTTTTGAGCTTTCCCGGTTTTATGACTATGCTTAAGTGGCTGATATTTCCAACCGGCAGCGACGGGAAAACCGGGACGTTCCAGCGGCCCAAACAAGGGAAGGTAGCGACCACTATGATTTACCGCACGATTCTTGGCCTTGGCATTTTGACGCTAACCACTTTCACTCATGCAGCAGACTCCCTTTGTACGCAAAAGGCGCAGGATATTGAGCATGAGATCGATCTGGCTCGCCAGAATGACAATCAACGCCGCGTGAACGGACTGGAACGAGCTTTAACGGAAGCGCGCGCGGGTTGCACTGATGAAAAGCTCGAATCTCTTCACCAGGCGAAGGTAAAAGCGCATCATCAGAAAGTGGAAGAACGCCAGAAAGCGCTGGACCAGGAAAAAGCGGAGGGTGATGACAGTCAAAAAATCACCAAACGTGAAGCTAAACTGGCTGAGGCCAGGCGTGAACTTAGGGAAGTCCAGGCAGCACCCTATTAGGTGCCTGACCATCTGGCTCTCACATCTGACTATTAAAGGAGTTTGTCATGTCTAAAGACACCACATCTGAGCATCTGCGCGCCGAACTGAAAACGCTGGCGGATACGCTGGAAGAAGTGCTGAGCCACACCGGCGATAAGTCAAGAAACGAACTGGATAAGCTGCGCAGCAAAGCGCAAAGCGCGCTGAAAGATACCCGTGCCCGCCTGGGCGATTCAGGCGATCGCATCGCTAAAACTTCGCGTGAAGTGGCGGATCATGCTGACGTCTACGTGCGTGAAAATCCCTGGACCAGCGTAGGCATCGGTGCCGCCATTGGTGTGGTGCTGGGTGTTCTGCTGACGCGTCGTTAATTATGGCTAATTCTCCGCAAAGCCACGGCCCCGGCAAAGGGGTCATAGACATCGGTCAGCGCATTGTCACCACGCTGGTCGGCATCGTGGAAACCCGTGTGCGGCTGGCGGTGGTTGAGCTTGAGGAAGAGAAGGCCAATCTGATCCAGATGCTGATCATGATTGGCCTGACGATGCTCTTTACCGCGTTTGGCCTGATGAGTCTGATGGTGCTGATCATCTGGGCCGTTGATGCTCAATACCGACTGATGGCCATCGGCGTCACCACCGGCGTACTCTTTGCGCTGGCCCTCTTCTTCGGGCTCTGGACACGGGCAAAATCACGGCGCTCCACGCTGCTTAGCGCCACGCGCCGGGAGCTGAAGTCAGACCGTGAACTGCTGGAGGATGAGTAATGAGCCGCGAGCGCGATCAACACAAAGCCGAACTGCTGCGCCAGATCCAGCAGCAGCGGCTCGATCTGAGCGCCGGTAAAAAACTCTGGCTGGAGCGCACCGCGCGCTACGATCGGGGCTGGCTGACGTTGGTTAATCTGCGTCGCTATGCTGCCGTAGGTAGCGGCCTGATGGCTATCTGGTCCGTCCGTAATCCGCGCATTATCACCCGCTGGGTGAAGCGGGGGCTTGGATTCTGGAGTACCTGGCGCATTGTGCGGACTTATCTGCCTGGGCGTTAAGCGGTCTTCGCCTCACCGGACTCTCCGGGCTTCGCCCCGGAGGGTTCAGTTTTACTGAAAGACTATAACAATTTATCTCGCTTACAATCCTACCCCCGCCCGAATATTATCTTCCTCAACAAACGGCACCGCGTCTAACTTCGCGTCATGCCTGTAAAAACAGCCACTGGCTTTGTCGCCAGGCATACAATTATTGTTGGAGTAGATAATGAAAAAATTCGAAGATGTAGGTTTTCTGATAGCGCGTATCCTGATGCCGGTGCTGTTTATCGTGGCTGGCTGGGGAAAAATCACCGGTTACGCTGGCACCCAACAGTATATGGAAAGCATGGGCGTTCCCGGCTTCTTTCTGCCACTGACAATCCTGCTTGAATTCGGCGGTGGCCTGGCGATTCTGTTTGGCTTTCTGACCCGTTTTACGGCAATCGTCACCGTGATTTTTACCCTGCTGACCGCATTCCTGTTTCACAGCGATGCCTCAGTGGCGGGCAACTCCATTAACTTTATGAAGAACATGAGCATTGCTGGCGGTTACCTGTTGCTGTTTATTACCGGCCCAGGCGCTCTCAGCATCGATCATTTGCTGCGCAAAAAAACAAAATTGACTGGCGCGAAGGTGACAATCTGAAAAAACAGGCGGGTCAGTCAGTTTGACTGCCCGCCTGACGCTTTTCACGCATCTGCCCAGCCCGGCAAAGATCCGCTCCGGGTATGAGTAGTGTGATTACCCGCTCTGTTTTAATACTTCTCCAGGCTTTTACTATAATCGGCAGAGAGGTTGTCAGCAGGACTTACAGACTCATTCCGGATGTGATCTTTATGGTGTGACATTTTCCACAGCGTTACCCGGGAAAAGCCACCACAATTAATTCCAACCGAAAACAGCGAAATCAACTGAAGGAGCCCGCTAATGGGACAACTTATCGAGGGCGTCTGGCACGATAACTGGTACGACACCAAATCCACCGGTGGCCGTTTCAAACGCTCTGAATCCGCCTGGCGCAACTGGGTGACCGCAGACGGCCAGGCCGGCCCCACCGGTAAGGCTGGCTTTCAGGCCGAGGCGGGACGCTATCACCTGTATGTTTCCCTCGCCTGCCCCTGGGCGCACCGCACGCTGATTATGCGTAAGCTGAAAGGGCTTGAGCAGATGATTTCCGTCTCCGTCGTTCATCCGCTGATGCAGGAGAACGGCTGGACATTTGACGAATCTTTCCCGGCGGCGACCGGTGACAGCCTCTATCAGAATGAGTTTCTCTATCAGCTCTATCTGCACGCCGATGAAAACTACACCGGACGCGTCACCGTTCCCGTACTCTGGGATAAGCAGCAGAACACCATCGTCAGTAATGAATCAGCCGATATTCTGCGTATGTTCAACAGCGCTTTTGATGCCGTCGGCGCGCGTGCAGGAGATTACTATCCCGTCGCGTTGCGGGAGAAAATCGATGAGGTGAATAGCTGGGTTTACGATACGGTCAATAATGGCGTCTATAAATCCGGGTTTGCGACGTCGCAGGAAGCGTATGATGAAGCGGTGACCGCCCTTTTCAGCTCCCTTGACCGTCTTGAACAGATGCTGGGACAGCACCGTTATCTGACGGGAGATCAGCTGACCGAAGCCGATCTGCGTTTATGGACGACGCTGGTTCGCTTCGATCCGGTCTATGTGACCCATTTCAAATGCGATAAGCATCGCATCAGCGACTATCTTAATCTGAACGGTTTCCTGCGGGAAATTTATCAGCTGCCCGGAGTGGCAGAAACGGTGGATCTTGCGCATATCCGTCACCATTATTACCGCAGCCACACCACCATTAATCCGTCGGGTGTGATTTCCCTGGGGCCAGCCTTTAACTGGGATGAGCCGCACGGCAGGGACGAACGCTTCCGCGCACGCTGATTACCCGCCGTCGCTCTGCCGGACAAACGCTGTCCGGCAGACACTTTCCGTCCTTAGCGACAGAATCTGACTCGATTCCAGCCCATTAAACCGCGCCCATCCAGCCTGTCAGGCAGTGCTTATTTCTGCTGCTTTGCCAGAAGCTTAGGGATCTCACGCAGACACCAGGCCTTCGCTTCTCCCATGCTGTCCCGTCGCCACGCCATAATAATATCCACTTCGCGGGTATATTCCGGGCTGACGACGCGCAGGCGGCCTTCCGCAATATCTTTTTCCACCATAGGGTAAGGCATTGAGGCCACGCCCAGTCCCGCCAGCAGCGCACGGCGCTTGTCCTCAATCGAGCTCACCGTCAGGCGCTGCTGTTTGTCCAGCAGCTGCACGGTTAGCACCGGGCGCTCCCGGGCAGTATCCGCCACGGCGATGCCGCGATATTTTACGCGAGTGACTTCGGAAAGCGGCTCTGGCTCATCATGAACGGGATGATCCGGGCTGGCGACTATCACACTGATCATGCTGTAGAGCTTGCGGGTATTGATTTCAGATGAGGCGCGAAAATGCATATCGGGCGCAATCACAATATCTGCCCGCCCCTGCTCCAGACGCTCCCAGGCACCGGCCAGCACTTCCGTCACCAGCGAAATTTGCGTATTCGCTTTCAGCGCGAGCTTATCAATCAGCGGAAAGAGGTGGCTGCAGGGGACCAGCGCTTCGCTGACAATGGTCAGGTGAGTTTCCCAGCCGCGCGCCAGCGCTTCGGCATCGGTGGTCAGCTTGTCTGCGGCTTCCAGCAGCACCCGGCCACGCTCCAGCAACATCCGCCCTACATTGGTGAATTTGGTCCGGTGACCGGAACGGTCGAAGAGCACCACATCCAGCTCTTCCTCAAGTTTCTGCATGGTATAGCTTAAGGCAGAAGGTACCCGCCCTAACTCATCCGCCGCTGCCGCAAAACTGCCCCGGCGATCGATAGCATCCATCACGCGTAATGCTTCCAGCGTCAGCGCACGATCTTTTGCCATAGCCTTTCTCTGTCAGTAAATTTGAATATGCTGAGCAGATTAACTGGCTAACAATCCGGCGTCCAGAAACTTACTATAAGAACTTCATACAAGGCCGGAAATCAGAACGGCCGGCGGGAGGATTTCATGATAACCAGTCGCACCGCGCAAGAGTGTGGCAAGGCTGATTACGGCTGGCTCCAGGCGCGATACACTTTTTCCTTTGGTCACTATTTTGATCCCAAATTGCTGGGCTACGCTTCATTACGCGTGCTCAACCAGGAAGTGCTGACACCAGGGGCTTCCTTTCAACCCAGAACCTATCCAAAGGTCGATGTCCTGAATCTGATCCTGCAGGGTGAGGCGGAATATCGCGACAGCGATGGCAACCACGTCACGGCCCGTAGCGGCGAGGCGCTGTTGCTCTCAACGCAGCCAGGCGTCAGCTACAGTGAACATAACCTCAGTAAAGATCAGACGCTGACGCGGATGCAGCTCTGGCTGGACGCCTCTCCGGCACGGGAAAACATGACGGTACAGCGAATGGCGGTGCCTGTCGACCAGCGTTATCTGCTGCTGGCTTCGCCGGATGGCGCACATGACAGCCTGCAACTTCGTCAGCAGGTCTGGATCCATCAGCTGCAGCTTAAGGCTGGCGAGACAGAAACTATTGCACTTCATGGCCGACAGGCTTATCTGCAATCCATCCACGGCGCGTTAAATGTCGGAACACCTTCGCGTTCCAGACAGGCGTTGGTGTGTGGAGATGGAGCGTTTATTCAGGAAGAAGAGAGCGTGACGCTGACGGCCAGCACCCCGCTACGGGCGCTGGTGATTGATCTACCCGGCGAATAATTTACACCGGTCGCTGCTCCCGGTGACGGGGTAAACGGCTTAATTCAGTCTTGATGAGCGAAGCGGCAGCCAGTACCGGTGCAGCGTCAGCGCCGCCGGACCGATAGCATTCTGACTCTGTATATACTCTTCTGGCGTCATCTGCTCAAGCTCAGAGAAACGACTTTCCATACCATGAAGCGCAATGGCATCCAGCGCCTTTTGCGGCTGTTCCGGCAGGGCGGCCCAGTCTCCCAGTGCGACGCCGCGCAGATAGCCCACGCACCAGTCCTCCACCACGGTATACTCTTCGCCATCCATTTCACTGACGCCGAACAGCGGCGCGAACTGGTCTGGCGCATCGTTCAGTCTTTCAGCAATATCGTTCATATGTTGCCAGGTCAGCTGCTGAAAACGACGCTTATTCTCCTCTGAAGGCCACTCAGGCTGTGACGCTTCACCTCCCCACAACGCTACCAGCCAGCGCTCAGGCTCCACCACATTTGGGCTGGAGAGAAGGGCCGTTAACATGCCGTCCAGTTCAGAGACGTCCATGACCGATTCGTCATTGCCGTACTGAAGCAGCGCATCATCTAACCACTCCAGTTCTTCTTCCGTTAATGGTCCAGTATTCATGCGGGATCTCCTGCGCCTGTCGAGAGTGTGTGAGAAGCATCTTACTCCGTTTGAAACAAGGTGCTGCAAAAAACTGTTTCCGGGGATAAACGGATTAAGAGATACCTGCAGTATGGCTGAAAATCCGTTCAGGCGTTCATAAGCGCCCGTAATAAACGTGATATATGGCGGGAAATCAATCCATCTTCAGGACCAACGCTTCTTAACTTGTCCTGGTAGCGCTCATTGATGGGGAATGACAAAGCGAATCCGAGAGGCTCACAAAATGACTTAGATCAAAACAAAACCATCAATAACAATTAAAAATGTCCCGTTATAGTACGGTTGAATAAAAAAAAGTAAAAATAAAGCGTTTTACGGTATCAGGTATAATTACAAAATTAACAGGTATGCATAATGAAAACTTCAGTATCAGGAAAAACTATTTTATTCCCCCTTCTGTTAGCTGCTACTACATTTCTCCTGTCGGCGTGTTCCAGTGATTACGTTATCTCCACACAGGATGGTCATATGCTGACGACTTCTGGCAAACCGGTAAAAGATAAAGAGACCGGCTTGTTATCCTATAAAGACAGTGACGGCAATATGCATCAACTGAGGCAGCAGGACGTGAAAGAGATTGTTGAAAAATAAAACGCTTATTTTAACAAGATTGTCAGGTTAGTCAGTTTGAAACCTGTGGGTCTGGACAGGCCAAACGGAAAGCGTGTGCATCAGCATGCTGGCGTGCATTTACTAACGTTGGGGCTTTGAACGTAACGGCGGCGCAGGCTGGCTATCCTGGCAGCAATGCCGTAGCTGGCCTGGCGCCTGACGAGATCTCTCCAGATATGCCCGTTAACACGCACCATCATTCTGTTTATCCAGGTCAGCATCATTGTTCTGAGCTGTTCTTATTTCCCGGAAAAAAACACATCATGAAAAAATTAATTATGTTGCTTCTTCCTTTCTGTCTGACGGGATGCGTGGAGTATAAATGGGTCAAACCGGAGGCTACGGAGCAGCAGGAAAATATTGCGGAGACCGACTGCAAGGCTCAGGCATTACGCCAGCTGCCGCCTGACAATATTATTAGCAGTAAATACACCTCAAAAGATAAGAAACATAAAAGTTACGATACTGATTACACCACAAGCGACGCCAATCAACAGCAGCGAGAGATTCTGGTAAAGGACTGCATGTTTAAAAAAGGCTGGAACCAAATAGAAATCAAACATTAGGGCAGATTGCCGGTTTTGCCCTGTCGGGATCAAGGCTTCCGCACAATCCTGATAAATACGTCAGGCGTGGCTTTTACTCTCATGGCAACATTTGGACAACCAATACGCGGTGGCTGGGATTTGCAGGGATGGCAGGATTTTTCGATACCGCCTTCTGGCGTCAGAACAGGCATGGTCTGGAAGGCATGTTTCAACGTCAACAGGCGTTTTATTGCCTTTCCGAAAGTAAAAAACCCGTTGACACGGGGTTTTTACTGAATGAGTTCGGTGCTGACCGGTAAGCCGCTTTCCTGTCATAGAGAGTGTCGTGGACAGTCATTCATCTTGCCGTTAAATTCTGAAACGCAAAAACCCCGCCGAAGCGGGGTTTTTACTGAATGAGTTCGAAGCTGACCGGTAAGCCGCTTTCCTGTCATAGAGAGTGTCGTGGACAGTCATTCATCTTGCCGTTAAATTCTGAAACGCAAAAACCCCGCCGAAGCGGGGTTTTTACTGAATGAGTTCGAAGCTGACCGGTAAGCCGGGTTCTGTCGTGGACAGTCATTCATCTAGGCCAGCAATCGCTCACTGGCTCAAGCAGCCTACCCGGGTTCAGTACGGGCCGTACCTGGTGAACCCCTATTTGGCCTTGCTCCGGGTGGAGTTTACCGTGCCGCGAACTGTTGCCAGACGCGCGGTGCGCTCTTACCGCACCCTTTCACCCTTACCTGATCCCATTTCTGGGCCATCGGCGGTTTGCTCTCTGTTGCACTGGTCGTGGGCTTGCGCCCCCCAGGCGTTACCTGGCACCCTGCCCTATGGAGCCCGGACTTTCCTCCCCTCTGTCTGTCTCCCCCCGAAAGAGGACGGCAACAAAGCGGCGACTGTCTGGTCAGCTTCGGCGCGGATAATAGGGCATTCCGCGCGGTTTGTCACCCTTCTTGCTGTTCCAGCGCATATTTATAGAGCGCGTTCTTTTTCACACCATGGATCTCTGCGGTGAGCGCGGCGGCCTTTTTCAGCGGTAGCTCTTTCTGCAGCAGGGCAAGCGTACGCAGCGCTTCCGGCGGCAGCGCATCCTCCTGCGCGTGATAGCCTTCCACAATCAGCACCATTTCACCCTTGCGACGGTTTTCATCCTCCAGCACCCATGCCAGCAGCTCACCCACCGGCGCGCCCTTGATCGTTTCCCAGGTTTTGGTGATTTCACGCGCCAGAACGACATAGCGTTCCGTTCCCCAAACCGTGACCATATCCTGTAAACTCTCCAGCAGACGGTGGGTGGATTCGTAAAAAATCAGCGTGCGCGCCTCCTGCTCAAGCGCGCGTAAGGTATCGCAGCGGCCTTTACTTTTGGCGGGAAGAAACCCTTCGTAACAAAAACGGTCAGACGGCAGCCCCGCGGCACTCAAGGCGGCAATGGCGGCACAGGCGCCCGGCAGCGGTACCACACGGATGCCCGCTTCGCGGCACAGACGCACCAGATGATAGCCGGGATCGTTAATCAGCGGCGTGCCCGCATCGGAAACCAGCGCGATGCTTTGCCCCTCGCGCAGCTTTGCCAGCAGCAGCTCGGCCTTCTGTTGTTCATTGTGATCGTGCAATGCGAAGAGGCGCGCATTGATGGCGAAATGTTGTAGCAACAGCCCGGTATGACGTGTATCTTCCGCTGCGATCAGATCGACGTTTGAGAGCACCGTCAGCGCGCGCTGAGTGATATCGCCCAGGTTACCGATCGGTGTGGGAACAATATAAAGCGTGCTGGCAGAAATCTCTGCCCGATCGTGTTGTTTCATTGTGAGATCCGAATTGCCGATTTAATATTGAGCATCTTGAAAAAAACATCACTGGATACAGTATGCTTCCTTCGAAAGTCATTCATAACAAAGCAGGACGCTGCTTTCCCCTTCTGCTGGCTGCCCTTATTTTTGCCGGGTGCTCCAGCCGGGACCCGCAAATGCCGGTGGCAAACGTGCAGGGGGCAGCAACGGGCACTTCCGAATACTACCTGCAGCAGATGCAGCAAAGCCCCGATGATAACAAGGTTGACTGGCAATTACTCGCAATCAGAGCGTTGCTGAAAGAAGAGAAGTTTCCGCAGGCTATCGATCAGTTCAGCAAACTGCCGCAAACGCTCAACGACACTCAGCGTCAGGAAAGCAACCTGCTAAACGCGCAGATAAGCATTGTGCAGCAGAACCTGAGCGGCGCCGACGCCCTGCTCAGCCGAATGGATGTTAACGCCCTCTCTGAAACGCAGAAGGCGCGTTACTACCAACTGGTGATCGCCACCCGCCAGGGGCGTCCTTCGCTTGAGGTGCTTCG
>NZ_JFGT01000003.1 GCF_000599885.1 Pantoea sp. IMH
CCCCCCCCCCCGCCGATAAACAACAAAATATTGATGCGACCTGGCAAACGCTGGTGCAGATTACGCCGGAACAGATGAGCAATCTGGTCATAAACGCCGATGAAAACATCCTTCAGGGCTGGTTAGACCTGCTTAACGTCTACCGCTCCAACAGCAGCGATCCGGAGATGCTTAAGTCGGCCATCAGTGACTGGCAGGCGCGCTACCCTAACAATCCCGCGGCAAAAATGCTGCCCGCCGCGCTGAACCAGATGCAAAACTATCAGCCTTCCTCAACCGGTAAAATTGCGCTGCTGCTGCCGCTCAGCGGTCAGGCTCAGGTCTTTGCGAACGCCATTAAGAAAGGATTTGATGACGCCAGAAACGGTGTGCTGGCGCAGTCTGCGGCGGTAGCGCAGCCGGCGGAAAGCGCCACAGCAGCCGGCACGCCTGACGCTAACCCCGCCGATCCGGCAACGGTCGTCAGCCCTTCCGCCGCGCCGATTGAAGCACCGGGCGCTACCGACGGTGAGCCAAATCCGGTGCCGGTTGAGCAGCCTGCTGCGCCAGCTGCGCAGAACAGTAATGCCGCTCAGACCGCGCCGCCGTCCAGCGCGGCACAGGTTCAGGTTTACGACACCAGCACGCAACCCATCGATCAGGTCCTGGCGCAGGCGCAGCAGGATGGCGCAACGCTGGTCGTGGGCCCGCTGATCAAATCCAACGTTGAGAAGCTGGGCAGCATACAGACGCCGCTCAATATCCTCGCGCTGAACGAACCGGGTGAAATCCAGAACCATCCTAATCTGTGCTATTTTGCGCTTTCTCCTGAAGACGAAGCGCGTGATGCCGCCCATCATATGTGGGATCAGGGCGTGCGTTCGCCGCTGCTGATGGTGCCGCGCAGCTCGCTGGGCGATCGCGTCAGCAAAGCGTTCACCCAGGAATGGCAGACGCTGGGCGGCAGCACCGTTCTGCAACAGCAGTTTGGTTCAACCGCTGAGCTGAAACAGGGCATTAACAGCGGTGCTGGTCTGCGTCTCTCCGGTACGCCGGTGAATATCCAGCCGACGCAGCCTCAGGGCGTCACCATTGCCGGTCTGACCATTCCGGCACCGGTGGAAGAGACGCCGCCAGCGGCGGAAGGCGGCAGCGTTGATTCGGTTTATATCGTCGCCACGCAGAGCGAAATGGCGCTGATTAAACCGATGATCTCCATGCGCGTCAGCAGCCGCAGCATGGTAAAAATCTATGCCAGCTCGCGCAGCTATCAGGCAGGTGCCGGCCCGGATTATCGCCTGGAGATGGACGGTATACAGTTCAGCGATATTCCGCTGCTCTCCGGCACCAATCCGGCGCTGATGCAGCAGGCAGTGAAGAGCTTCAATAACGACTATTCGCTGGTGCGGCTGTATGCCATGGGCGTGGATGCCTGGACGCTGGCTAACCATTTTGACGATATGCGTCAGACGCCAGACTTCCGCATCCGCGGAGAAACCGGCAGCCTGAGCGCAACGCCGGAGTGCGTTATCAACAGGAAGTTGACATGGAACCAGTATCGTCAGGGGCAAATCGTCCCGGCCTCCTGAGCCGTCAGCAGGCGGGCGCGGCCAGTGAACGGCAGGCCCGCCGCCTGCTGGAGGAAGCTGGACTGGCATTTGAAGCCGCCAATGTGCGTTACCGGTCGGGCGAAATTGATCTGATCATGCGCGATCGGCAGACATGGATTTTTGTCGAAGTACGCTACCGGCGCAACGCCCTGTTTGGCGGCGCGGCGGCCAGCGTTACCCGCCGCAAACAGCAAAAACTGCTGCGCGCTGCCGCTTTATGGCTGCGCGAACAAGGAACCAGTCTGGACAGCGTCGACTGCCGTTTTGATGTGGTCGCCATAACCGGCTCAGAGATTGACTGGTTGCCCAATGCATTTACGGCGGAGTTATTCCCGCCAAGATAAACCAGGTGAAAGACGTGCTGGATAGAATAAAAGTCTGTTTTACTGAAAGTATTCAAACCCAGATTGCCGCCGCCGAAGCGTTACCCGATGCCATTTCGCGCGCGGCAATCACCATGGTACAGTCCCTGCTCAACGGCAATAAAATTCTGAGCTGCGGCAACGGTACGTCAAGCGCCAACGCCCAGCATTTTGCCGCCAGCATGATTAACCGGTATGAAACCGAGCGGCCCAGCCTGCCTGCCGTTGCCCTGAGTGCGGATAACGTCCTGCTGACGGCGATCGGGAATGACCGGCTGCATGATGAGATCTACGCCAAGCAGGTGCGTGCACTGGGCCACGCTGGCGATATTCTGCTGGCGATCTCAACCCGCGGTAACAGCCGTGATATCGTCAAGGCGGTCGAAGCTGCCGTAACGCGGGATATGACCATTGTCGCCCTGACCGGCTATGATGGCGGCGAACTCGCTGGCCTGCTGGGGCCGCACGACGTGGAAATTCGTATTCCCTCGCACCGAAGCGCGAGGATTCAGGAAATGCATATGTTAACCGTCAATTGCCTGTGCGATTTGATCGACAACACCTTGTTTCCCCACCAGGACGTTTAAGGAGCTTACATGAAAGCACTCTCCGCCATTGCCATTGTACTTACCGCGCTGATGCTGCAAGGCTGTGTGGCTGCGGTTGTCGGCAGCGCAGCGGTTGCGACCAAAACCGCCACGGATCCCCGCAGTATGGGAACTCAGGTGGACGACGGTACGCTGGAACTTCGCGTCAGCAACGCGCTGAGTAAAGATGAGCAGATTAAAACTGAGGCGCATATTGTCGCGACCGCCTATCAGGGCAAAGTGCTGTTAACCGGCCAGGCACCTAACGCTGAGATTGCCAGCCGCGCCAAACAGATTACGATGGGCGTGGATGGCGCCACCGAGGTCTATAACGAAATCCGTACCGGCAGCAAAGTAAGCTTTGGCACCGCCTCATCCGATACCTGGATCACCACAAAAATCCGCTCCCAGCTGCTGGGCAGCGACCAGGTGAAATCCTCAAACGTGAAGGTGACCACTGAAAATGGCGAAGTTTTCCTGCTCGGTCTGGTCACGGAGTCCGAAGCGAAAGCCGCCGCCGACGTTGCCAGCCGCGTCAGCGGCGTGAAGCACGTCACCACCGCCTTTACCATTCTCAAGTAACCGCGTCTCCGTCCGCGTCTCATCGCGCAGACGGAGAGGCATTTCCCGTCGCGGGACGCATGTAAGCGACGGGAAATGCCGCTGCCCTTGCTGCTACAACCGGCTTAAGCAATCCATGGCCACCCTTTTAAAACTGGCAAAATCGGGACTTTCACGCAGCCGCGTCATCGCTCTTTCACGCATAAAAGTCACAAAGAGATCGTAAATTGCCATCGCCTCTTCATACTCCGTTTTGCTGATCGCCAGCAGAAAAATAACGTAAGCCGTCTCTTCACCCCAGGCGATACCCTGCGGCGCCAGCACCGTGTATACCACCGTTTTTCTGGCCAGCAGCCCCAGCGAATGCGGCAGCGCGATCCCTTCGCCCAGCATCGTACTGACAATGGCCTCCCGCTCCTCAACCGAGGCGTAGAACGTGTCATCGACCACGCCTTCCGCTTCAAGCTGGTGACACAGGAGGCGGAACAGTTCCGTCTGATTCATCGGCTGGTCAACAATCAGGAAATGGCTGGCGTCGAAAAACTTCTCCAGCATATAAGGGCGGGTACGATCCACCAATACCAGCTTGCCGATCTGCTCGAGCTGATATTCCGTCGGGAAAGGTGACATCACTACGACCGGCTTATCCTTCTCGCTCAGCCTGACGGTAGAGATGACAAAATCCTCCTCAATACTTGCCTGCTGCTCATATTCCCGCAGCGAGACAATATTACTGACGATGATTTGTGGATATTTGCGTAACAGCATCGCCTGGATCATGCGTACCGTGGAGTTCCCGGTATCGCAGACCAGCAGGATCTGCGGGTGACGCTGATAGCCCACGTTATAGTGCCGCTCAAGACCGACGCCAATATGCAGCACCAGAAAACCGATCTCATTTTCGCTGATCGCATAGGGCGTATATTTTCCCCAGCTGGAGACAGCCGCCAAGGTGACATCATAGGCCATCGGATAGTGCTGCTTAATATTGGTCAGTAGCGGATTGGGGATAGTAATCTGATAGCGGATGCGGGTAATCATCGTTTTGATGTGCGTCAGCAAGTCGGCCCGCAGTTGCGGATCGTTTTGCAGATTGAAGTTGTAGTGCGTATTAATGTAGCTGAGGATGTAGTCCACCAGCGATTCACTGTCATCCGGGCTGATGGCGCTCGGCGCGATCTCTTGCACCCGACGCGCCGCGATATTGACCCGCAGACAGGCCTCCTCGGAAGAAGATATCGCCTTGCCGGTCATCGGCCTCATCAGGTTGATAATATGGCGGGCCGCCTCCCTGACGTCATCATCCACATCCTCTGCGCTGAACTCCGGCAGTGGATAGCCTTCGCTGATGCGCCGGATCGCCACGGCGCAGTACAGCCGCAGATAAAACTCGCTGTCGTCGGACATGCGGATATGAAAACGGCTGAAGCAGTCCTGCAACAGCGGCTGGAACGCCTCAAGCATACTGCTGTTCAGCACCTCCTGATTCAGCAGCGGGTCCTCGCTGTCCTCCTGCGCAATCTGATAAAGCTGATCCGTCAGGCAGGTGCGCATCGCCATCTCGCTGCCAAACAGCTTCATGCCGTGGCGGGGTTTCGTTTCAATCGCCAACTGATAACGTGCCAGCCGCTCCCTGACCTCAGCCATATCACTCTGTAGCGTGGCGCGGCTGACAAACCATTCGTCCGCCAGATCCTCCAGCTTCAGCGAGAAGGCTGAGGTGAGAAAACGGGTTAAAAGATAGTGTACGCGCGCGGCTGAAGTACGCGGAATGCGCAGCGGCGGCGACGACTGCTGGCGAAGCTGCCCGTAGCGGGCGGCATCCTCTATCTTAAGTTGATAGCCTTCGCCCCGGCTCAGGACAAAACGGGCGCCGTGATCGCCAAGGAGGTCATTCAGTGTGGTGATATCGGTACGCACGGTACGTGTTGATACCTCAAGACGGCGGGCAAGCTCGTCCTGCGGCAGGGTTTCGTTCTGGAGTAGATCAAAAAGCTGGGCAAGGCGCTGGTTTGGAAATCTCACGGTTCTCCCCGTCCTGATAGTAGGGGCCACATGCCGGCCCGCAAAATACGCTTCGGCGGCGTTGACGCCCGCTGCGAAGAGAAGCTTCTGGTCATGGATCGCTCCAGATGGCGTACCTGGTCTGAAGGAGAACAGTGTGTCACTGTCTACTTCCGGACTGAAACGCTGCGATCCATATCAGGGTCAAGGTACGCGTATCCTGAACTGCCGTCCAGACGCCAGCGATACACCCCTGTCGGGCTATCAGCTGGCCGGTGAACTGGCAATACCGTTGGTTTAAAGCTCAAGGTAACCTCTTCTGATACGCTGCACACGTTAGTGCATCAGCAGGTAACGCCTCCTGGGGCAGAATATGCTGGCAAAAAATCAGCCGGGTAAGATCTGTTTGCCGGCTGGATAAGCGCCTCTCAACACGGTGCGAGGATTACGCTACCTTAACCATCGCGCGTTATGCTGCTCAGCCCAAAGTACGCCAGGGGCTCAAAAGGCGGGCAGACTGCCCGCCACCGTAGTTTACCCCACCAGTTTTTTGGTTATTGCCAGCAGGGTGCTGACATCGGCTGGTCGGGTATTGCCGGATTCTTTATCAATAATGGAACTGTAGATATGCGGGATCACCCTGCTCACGCCAGCGTCGAGCGCGATCCTGAGGATCGCCTCATAGTTTTCCAGATCGATGCCGCCCGTAGGCTCAAGCCAGAAATCCTGCAGCGCGCAGGCCTCCGCCACGGCCCGAAACTCCTCTATCGCCTTCAGGCCGCCCATCGGGAAGTATTTTACCGAGCTGCCGCCCATGTCCTTGAGCATCGCGATGGCGGTTTCGATGGGGACGATACCGTCTGCCGCCTGTGAACTAAGCGGACCGGTCGAGATCTTCACCATGCCGGTTTTGCCGGTAGGGGAAATCAGACCGTTCACCAGCGTCTCATTCTGCCCGAGCAGCGCCCGGCTGGTTGCCACGCCGGTGAAGACCTGATTAACGTGCTGGGGCTGCACCTCAGCGGAAATGGCGCTGACCATCGCCGACTGATTAGGATCGCCTGC
The DNA here is from genome assembly GCF_000599885.1 of Pantoea sp. IMH. Classification (GTDB taxonomy): domain Bacteria; phylum Pseudomonadota; class Gammaproteobacteria; order Enterobacterales; family Enterobacteriaceae; genus Erwinia. The sequence goes on from NZ_JFGT01000003.1 coordinate 6,169, forward strand.
GCCCAGCCCGACGGAGAGCGCGTTATCGATCAGCGCGGCATACTCACGCATATCGGCCACCGCACTCGCCACGCTGTCATAGTTTTTCGACAGGACGCCCACCAGCACATGGCCTTCTGCCGCCTGCCAGATCTCCCGGGCGTTCTCTTTTGAACCGGCCAGCACGTTCAGGCATACACGGTTCTGATAAAATTTAGGTTGCAGCGTCATGCTTTGTTCTCTCCTGGCAGCAGGGCTTTAATGCAGAGATAAATCGTATTGAGCTGGTCGGGCGAAACGCTGCGCACGTCCACTTCAACGATGCCTTCGTTCGCCTTATAGCCGCGGAAATAGATGGCGATGTCGCCCGTTTTCAGCGCCTGTACCAGATCAGCGGTCGTCTGGCCAATGGCGGCTTCGTCAAAGTGAATTTCAGTACGGGCGATGTCGCGACCGGCTGCGTCCCAGACCACCCTGGCAGTAATGCCCGGCAGGTCACTCAGACTGGCGATAAAAGGCGTCATTTTTTCCACCATCTGCGCACCAGACACTTTCTCCTGCACCAGATAGTTTTCAATCGCCTGCGTCAGACCAAGAATGCCCTCTTTACCGACTTTCATGGCGCGGCCGATGCCCATAGACTGGCGCTTCACCCACTCCACGTACTGTCTGCGGCCCATTACCAGCCCGCTGGTGGGACCTTCGATGGCTTTGGCGCCGCTGTAGATCACCAGGTCCGCACCGTATTGGTAGTAACACTGCAAATCCTCTTCCGCCGCTGCATCCACAATCAGCGGCACGCCATGCTTGCGGGCGACAACTGCCGCCTGTTCCACATTGAGATGGCTTTTCTGCACGCAGTGGTGCGACTTAATGTAGAGGATCGCGGCGGTCTGTGGCGTGATAGCGGCAGCAAGCTGAGCCGGGGTGCATTCGTTAGCATAGCCCGCTTCGACCAGGCGCCCGCCGCCCATGGTCACCATGGTGCCGACCGGTGCTCCGTAATTGACGTTATGCCCTTTAGGTACAACGATATCATGCGGCACAATCAGCGGCGCGGCATGAAGATTTTCCAGCAGCCAGTCGTCATCCTTCACAATAACCGCAGCTACGGATTGCGCAATCCCAGCCGAGGCGCAGGAGACGACCACCGCATCCTCCGATCCCAGCAGCCCGGCAATATACGCCCCGGTTTTGTCGACCAGGTCTTTCATTTCAAAATAGTGATTCAGACCGTACTTCACCGTATCGACAACGTCAGCCGCAGGCGTTGAAACACCCAGGATGGTCATACGACCCGAGGCGTTGATGACCTGCTTCAGGTCATATTTTTCATAAATCGAAGACATGATGCTTTTTCCCTTCATCGGTAGTGAACCACTGGCCGCCTGCAACAGCGGCAAGCGGCACCAGCTGTTTCTCGCCCGCCACCGACTGCCCTTCGGAGTCGGTAAACAGACAGCTTTCCTCTTTGAGATCGAAAATGGTCAGGTCCGCGTCAAACCCGACTTCCAGCCTGCCCTTATCACGCAGACGCAATCCTTCCGCCGCCTGGGTGGTGACGCAGGTGATAATTTGCGGCAGCGTCATCCCGACGCTGAAGAATTTAGACATCACGTGCGCCAGGGTATAGACGGGGCCATTCAGCCGGTTACGACAGTAGATATCGGAGCTGATGGTATGCGGCAGGATCCCTTGTGCGATCGCCACACGCGCCACCTCAAAGCTGAAACTGGCGGTGCCGTGTCCCACATCCAGCCGGACGCCACGCTTCAGCGCGCGGCTTACCGACGCACGCAGCTCGCCCGATGGCGTCAGAACACGGTTAGGCTTACCGTTGTAGCAGTGGGTAATAATATCGCCGCTATGCAGCAGGTCGGCGATCTCATCAAGATCGGGTGGATTGTTGCCAATGTGTACCATTAACGGCAAACCGCCGGTTTCCTGCTGGATCGCTTTGGCCCGGATCAGCGGCTGAATGCCGTTAGCGCCCACCACGCTGCTGCTCATGCGTGCCTTGAGGCCGATAATAAAATCTGGCAGGCGACGGACCGCGTCGCAGATGCACCTCTTATCTATCTGGTTCATGTCCGCCAGTTCGTTCTGGGTAACGATACCGGTACGTGCAATGTTAAGCAGAGCATAGACATGGGTGCTGGCATGGCGGGTCAGCCGGTAAAATTCATCAACGTCATCCGCGCCCGTGCTGCCCGCATCCACCACGGTCGTGACGCCGGTTTCGACGCCCACCCGATCCGCCTCATCATGATAAATCGGCGATTTGGGATAGCAGTGAACGTGAGAGTCGATCCACCCCGCGCTCAGCCAGTAGCGGCCAGCAAGATCGCGCTCGGTAGCCGCTTCGCCCTGCACCTCGCCAAGCGCGGCGATTTTTCCATCGCGAACCGCGATGTCGGTCAGGCCGCCGTCAGCAAGGCGCGCCCGGCGAATGATTAAATCAAACATGGCAAACTCCTGTATCACCGGATGCCTGAGCATCCGTCAGCGCGGCCTGCCCATCGTTGAGCAGACCGCCAGTTCCTCAGAGCGCTACCGGGAAAAAAGCGCCCAGCAACATCGCACCCAGTATCGCGCCCCCCGTAATTGGCTTATTCCAGAGGTAGAACAGCAGCGCGCCAAGCAGCGATCCCAGGCCAATCGGAATGGAGGCGGCCATCGCCGAAAGAATAATCAGCGGGCCAAGGAAGCGGCCTGAGGAGTTACCCGCGCCCATCATCACATCCGCCCCGTAGGTGGAATCGCTGTTATTGATGGTGAATTTACGCGCCAGAATAATGACGTAGCCAATCGCCAGGCCAATCACTAGTCCAGTGATAAGCGAGGCGGCGAAATTGGCAACGGGATAGATAATTCCAGCGCCGAGCAGCAGCGCAGGCACGCCCAGCCCCACGCCGGTCTGGATCGCGCCGCCAATGTCCAGAATCCCGACCAGCGAACCTTCGATAATGCGGGCGAACAGAAAGCTGGCACCGAACGCCGCTACCGCACCGTATACGCCGGTTTCCATACCGGCCCGCAGCATAGAGACGAAGGCTACTTCGTTAAAAGCGCCGAGGCCGTAGACGTAGTACATATGCGTACCCGCAAACACCCCGGCAGAGAGCAGGCCGACAAAAATCGGGAATGACCAGTCGGCATACCAGAAACCGCTTTTTGACTCTTCCATTTTCCGTCCTCTTATTTTCCGCTCAGGGTGTTATGAATCATCTCAAGCCAGCCTGGCGCGCCCAGCTGGAAGGATTCGAGCACTTTCAAATCGAAGCCGCGGAAGAATCCGCTGAGCACGAACAGCAGAACGATGGCGAACATCATGGTTTTGGTGACTTTGTTCCAGCCGCTTTCCTCAACGCCTTTACCGATCAGGATGCCCAGCACCAGACCCGGCACGGCATTGCCCATGATCAGCTGCGCCAGTCCGCCGAAAATCGTCGCCCAGAAGCCCGATTTTTTACCGGCATCAATCGCGGCCAGCCAGAAAATAACGGGCATCACGGTATTGACCAGCAGGTTAGCGGCCGGTACCAGCACCTTAACGGCCGTCACCTGTAATGCCGCCGGAACCGCCGACGCGGTGGTATTCAGAAAGGCCACCACGATCATGCCGATGATGCCGCAGGCGATCGCCATCTTCTTCGGATCGTGCATTGTTTCGGCCACGTTGCGGTTTTTCACCATCAGCGCGGCGGTGCCCCAGTGAGGGATAATGCGGTGATCAACGTCCTGCGTGAACGAGCCGGCAGCCACCGAAGAGGCCCAGGCGTTAAAGAAGAACCCGAGCCCAAATGAGAAGTGAGAAGCGGGATCGCCCTCACAGGAATTCAGTTCACCCAGTGTACGAAACGCCCCCATCCCCTGCGTCGTCGGCGCATGGAACATCCGCGCGGCACCTGCGCCTACGCCCACGCCGACAAGTCCGCCGATGATGAGCGACTTAAAGAGAATTATTAAAAACATCAGTCTTTCCTTTCAGGCTTACGCCAACGTTTTTAAATCAGGATTATTGCTGCCCTGAAGGGCAGACCTTTATTGTGTGACGAAATCAACTTTGTCCACGTCAATCAGGGTTACGCTGACGGTAATCTCCAGCTCCACGCTGTAGCTTCGTCGCTCTCTCGCCAGAAAGAAAAACAGGAATTTCTCTTTTCTGACGCGCTCCCGCGCCTGCACGACCTGCACCTCCTGCGGCTCAATACGCAGCAGCACCTTACTGGTCGATTTCAGCAGCGTGTTCTGCACCCGGCTCAACGCATCGGCAAAGGCGCGCGCTTTACTGTCACCTTTGCCGCTGACGTTGACCGTCGTCGTGAAGTGCTCCTTCATCGGTCAGCTACCATGCTTCTTGTTCCAGGCCTGAACCAGCTTTTCACCCAGCTCTTCCTTATCCATAAAGCCGAAACCCAGCACGTTCGCGCCTTCATTGATGGCGGTAACGCCTTCATCGATGGAGCGCATACCGTGCTTCGCTTTGTAGCCATACTTGTTCTGCGCGGTGATTGCCCCGGCACCGCCACTACCGCAAAAAGAGATGCCGAAGGAGGCGCCTTCCGCTTTCATCACGTCGCCCAGCTTCATATCCGCCGCCACGCCGGGCACCACGATGGCTTTGCCGCCCGCCTTCTCAATGCCAGCCGCCACTTTCTGGCCTTTACCTAAACGATCGCCGATGACTACGATGACTTGTGACATGCTTTATTCCTTATGTTGCCGTTGCATAATGTTGTTGGCTGATGGGTTCCCTGATGCAGTGAACCTCTCCGCGCGATTTAGTCGTTCTCTTTCGCCACTTCAAAATGAACCGAGAGCAGCCAGGCCTCTTCCTGGGGCAAATTGCCAAACAGATCGACCACCTGCTGCGCCAGTAACATCGATTGGGGTGAAATATCGTCAAACAGCTCTGCCTCCACCTCCGGCAGCGGCTCGCCCGTCAGCGATCGCAGCGCCATTGCTTTGACGTGTGAGACGAGCATTTGCTGCTGCACCGCCGTGGGAGTGATCCCTCTTGCCGCAAAGAGATCGGCGATTTGCGCCATGACTTTTTCCGCCAGTGCCTGGATCGCCAGGTCATCGTTAGCCGTACTCACCGATACCGCTCCATTTCCCACGCTATATTCCCCATTTACCGTTCCGGCCCTGGCGCGAAACGTCGTTAATGCCTGATGTTTAAATTAACGTTAAGGGCCCCAGGTTTGTAGACCGGGTTTTTCCACTTCAAAGTGGAAATCCCTTCACCCGGTTTCGACTGAATCACAAAACCACGCATTCAGCATAAAACAGACAATTATTTGCGGTTTATCACAGAAAATCTGGTTTTATTATGAATAGCCATCCTATCGCCCGTATCACGAGGCGATAAAAAATCAGCGCGGAAAAATAGATAGGAAAAACTTATGCTTAACCGCTGGGGTTGCCGACAAATAACGTGTTGGCAGGAGCAAGATGAAAGGAAATGACCAACGAATAAGATCGCGATGCGGTTAATAACCGCCATAACAACCTTGTCATTTTCTACAACACGAATATCTGCGGAGTAATTCCTCCTGAATGAAAAAAAATAAAAAACACAGTAACGAAAGGATGCTCCCTTATTAAAACCAACAGGATAAAATTTCTTTTTAGGTCGGTCGTCTGTTTACCCAAAAACGGGGGAATGGGTAATAAAAAAATAGAATCAGTTTTTGCGCTGGTAAAGCCTGATTAAACATCCACCAACGCCGCGTAAGCGTAAAAATATGTCCTCATAGAAGGCGGCATTGAATGTCTCCATGAGGACGTGCCAATACTTAAAAAGAAGTCTCTGCCAGCCATGTAAGATTTAAAATCAAAGATAATGACAGAGCCAAAACCTGTTGATGATCACGTCCACAGGATGTGATTTTCAGTTAGCAATAAAAAAGCGTCCTGAAGCGCGCCTGAGAGTGCTGGTAAAGGTAAATTGAGAGGAACTAAAAGAGGAAATAAAGCGTCCCGCACCATAAAGGGCACGGGACGAGCAAGGGCGGGACGATACTGTTAGCGCTCTGACGAGCTGGCTCTGCTCCCAAAGCCAGCACCTAACAAATCATCTCAGGCGCCCTTTAAAACGCGCGCTGAAACCCGTGCTGGTGTAAGCCGCTTACTGCCCGGCGATCTTCATTTCCGGCAGCAGTACGGAACCGCACTGAATATTGCTGCGGGTTTCGATGTCGCTGCCAACGGTAACGATGTTGCGCCACATGTCTTTCAGGTTGCCTGCGATGGTGATTTCACTCACCGGATACTGGATCTCGCCGTTTTCCACCCAGAAACCTGCCGCACCGCGGGAGTAGTCGCCGGTAATCCCGCTCACGCCCTGCCCCATTAGCTCCGTAACGACCAGCCCGGTGCCCATTCTTTTCAGCAGTTGCGCAAAATCGTCGCCCTGGCCGGCAATTCGCCAGTTGTGAATGCCGCCCGCATGGCCGGTGCTTTGCAGTCCCAGCTTGCGCGCTGAATAGTTGGTCAGTAGCCAGGTTTGTAATACGCCATCTTTGATGATGTCACGCTGGGTGGTGCGCACGCCTTCGCTGTCAAACGGCGAGGAAGCCAGTCCTTTCAGCAGATGCGGCTGCTCCTGGATCGTCAGCCATTCCGGTAAAATTTGTGTTCCCATCGCATCCAGCAGGAAAGTGGATTTCCGGTAGACGCTGCCGCCACTGATCGCGCCCACCAGATGGCCGAACAGGCCGGTCGCAACTTCCGCAGCGAAAATAACCGGGGCTTTCATGGTGGAGAGTTTGCGCGGCGAAAGGCGTGACAGCGTGCGACGCGCGCACTCTTCACCCACCCACTCTGGCGATTTCAGGTCTTCCATGGCCCGGCCAATGGTATAGGCGTAATCGCGTTCCATATCCCCGTTGGCTTCAGCAATCACGCTGCTGGAGATGGAGTGGCGGCTTGAGGCGTAGCCCTGCAGCATGCCGTGGCTGTTGCCGAACACCTTCATGCCGATATGGCTGTTAAAGCTGCCACCTTCGGTGTTGGTAATGCGGGAGTCGGTTTTCAGCGCGGCCTGCTCTGCCCGCGCCGCCAGCTCAATCGCCCGATCCGGATCGAGATCGGACGGATGGAACAGATCCAGATCCGGGGCATCGAAAGCCAGCAGTTCAGGATCCGCCACGCCGGCATAAGGATCGGGCGAAGTGAAACGGGCAATATCGATAGCCGCCTGCACTGTCCGTGCGATCGCTTCAGGACTCAGATCGGTCGACGACGCGCTTCCTTTGCGATTCTGATGATAGACGGTGATGCCAAGCGCACCATCGCTGTTGAATTCGACATTTTCCACTTCACCAAAACGGGTACTGACGCTGATGCCGGTCGTTTTTGTGACGGCAACTTCAGCGCCATCGGTCGTCGCCTTCGCCAGATCGAGTGCTGTTGCGACCGCCTGTTCAAGGGTTTTACGCTGTTCTGCAACTTGGGAGAGTAATTTCATCGACCTACCATATAATTAGCAGAGGGCTTTCTGGCCTGTGCCTGTGCCAGTTTTGCAAACTCTTCGGTGTTTAAGGTTAATTTGAGTCTAACAGACTCAGAGAACAATTTCGCAGTACCTCAGTTTCCTGATAGCATTAGCCTCTTTTTTAGGGAGCCTCCCATGACTAAACAGCCCGACGACTGGCTCGATGATGTACCAGATAACGAAGAAGAAGATGAAGAGATTATCTGGGTCAGCAAGAGTGAAATAAAACGTGATGCCGAGGAGCTGAAGCGCCTGGGTGCCGAACTGGTGGAACTGAGCAAGACCTCGCTGGACAAGATCCCGCTGGATGAAGATCTGCGCGCGGCGATCGAGCTGGCGCAGAAGATCAAAAAAGAGGGGCGTCGCCGCCAGCTACAGCTGATCGGTAAAATGCTGCGCTCGCGTGATGAAGACCCTATTCGTCAGGCACTCGACAAGCTGAAAAACCGCCATAATCAGCAGGTTGCGCTTTTCCACAAGCTGGAAGTGTTGCGCGACCGCCTGATCGAACAGGGCGACGATGCGATGACGGAAGTGCTGAATCTCTATCCCGATGCGGATCGTCAGCAGCTTCGCTCCATGATCCGTAATGCGCAAAAAGAAAAAGCGACGAATAAGCCGCCAAAAGCGTCCCGCCAGATTTTCCAGTATCTGCGCGAACTGGCGGAAGCCCGCTAGCGCCTGGCTCTCAGCCACCGCGCCTTAATGGCCCGCAGAGCACGCCGCAAGGGCGGCGGGCCGCTAATTTTCCCGCCGCTTTTATCCCAGACTCAGTCAGCCAGCCTGTCCAGCAGCTTCTGGTGAATACCACCGAAGCCGCCGTTGCTCATCACCAGGATGGTATCGCCCGGCTGCGCCGTTTTTGCCACCATCTCTACCAGCGTATCCACCTCTGCACTCCAGTGTGCGGGTTGTACACAGGCCTCGGCCACTTCCGCGACCTGCCAGGGAATATGGTGTGGCTGTAGCAGAAAGACCTCATCAGCCCGCGCCAGCGCTGGTGCCAGCGCATCCTTGCTGATCCCCATCTTCATGGTATTGGAACGCGGTTCCAGTACCGCCAGAATCCGGGCCGTACCGCCGACTTTGCTGCGTAGCGCCGTCAGGGTCGCCAGGATAGCGGTCGGATGATGCGCAAAATCATCGTAAACCTGAATACCGTTCGCTTCACCCCGCAGCTCCAGCCGGCGGCGCGCGTTAATAAAATCGTTCAGGGCGTGGGCGGCATCTTCCGGTTTGATCCCCACGTGCCGGGCGGCAGCGATGGCCATCAGACCGTTATGCATGTTGTGCTCGCCCACCAGCGACCAGTTCACTTCCGCCACGCGCTCGCCATCCAGCCAGACTTCCCAGTGAGACGCATCCACCGTCAGCTTTTTCGCCTGCCAGCGCCCTCCTTCGCCAAGGCTTTCCTGCTCGCTCCAGCAGCCCATGGCGATTACCTGCTTCAGGTTAACATCGTGCTCAGGGACCAAGATCCGGCCCTGCCCCGGCACAATGCGGATCAGGTGGTGAAACTGGCGCTGGATTGCCCGTAAATCGTCAAAAATATCCGCATGATCGAACTCAAGATTATTGAGGATCAGCGTACGCGGAGAGTAGTGAACAAATTTGGAGCGTTTGTCGAAGAAGGCACTGTCATATTCATCCGCTTCAATCACAAAGAACGGACTTTTACCTAAGGTCGCTGAAACATCGAAATTTCCCGGCACGCCACCGATCACAAAACCAGGTTCCAGACCACAGGCTTGCAGGATCCAGGCGGCCATGCCCGCCGTCGTCGTTTTACCATGCGTACCGGCGACCGCAATCACCCAGCGATCGCGCAGGACGAAATCGTGCAGCCACTGTGGGCCGGAAAGATAGGGAATATTTCGCTCAAGCACCGCTTCGACGCAGGCGTTACCGCGGGTCATTGCATTGCCGATGATCACCAGATCCGGTGGCGGATTAAGCTGGGAAGCATCGTAACCTTCTATTAAATCAATACCTTGACTTTCTAAAAGCGTGCTCATCGGTGGATAAACATTGGCATCTGAGCCCGTCACTTCATGACCTAATGCACGGGCAAGAACCGCCAGCCCGCCCATAAATGTGCCGCAGATACCGAGAATGTGAATACGCATAACAGGTCCGTTTACTGAAAAGTTCGTGGCACAGTGTAGCGCCCTCCTTGTGGGGAAGAAACGGATTTGCCCTATGTTCTTTCACGTTCATTCGGCTAAACTGCTTACGCATTCGTTAGCAGTTTGTAATTCAGGCTGCTGCTCAACCGCAGATTCAGGGATAGTGTTATGAAAACGTTAGGCGAATTTATCGTCGAGAAGCAACACGACTTTCCTCACGCCACTGGCGAACTGACGGCGCTGATTTCCGCCATCAAGCTGGGCGCGAAAATTATTCACCGTGATATCAACAAAGCCGGACTGGTCGATATTTTAGGCGCCAGCGGCGCTGAAAATGTGCAGGGCGAACAGCAGATGAAACTCGACCTGTTCGCCAACGAAAAGCTGAAAGCCGCGCTGAAAGCCCGTGGCATCGTTGCCGGTATCGCATCAGAAGAAGAAGATGAGATCGTCATCTTCGAAGGCGTTGAGAACGGTAAATACGTGGTGCTGATGGACCCCCTTGATGGTTCATCCAATATCGACGTCAACGTCTCTGTCGGTACGATCTTCTCCATCTACCGCCGCATCACCCCAATGGGAACACCGGTCACGGAAGCGGATTTCCTGCAGCCGGGCAGCCAGCAGGTTGCCGCGGGCTACGTAGTGTATGGCTCCTCCACCATGCTGGTATATACCACCGGCTGTGGCGTTCATGCCTTTACCTACGACCCTTCACTGGGCGTCTTCTGCCTTAGCGCGGAAAAAATGGCGTTTCCGGAAGAGGGCTACACCTACTCCATTAACGAAGGTAACTACATCCGTTTCCCACAGGGTGTGAAAAAGTACCTGAAGTTTTGCCAGGAAGAGGATCAGGCGACCCATCGTCCTTATACCTCCCGCTATATTGGCTCGCTGGTCGCGGATTTTCACCGTAACCTGCTGAAGGGGGGTATCTATCTCTACCCAAGCACCGCCAGCCATCCAAAAGGCAAACTGCGCCTGCTGTATGAGTGCAACCCTATGGCCTTCCTGGCGGAACAGGCTGGCGGCAAGGCGAGCGACGGCGCTAACCGTATTCTGGATCTGGTGCCGGAAACGCTGCACCAGCGCAGCCCCTTCTTTGTGGGCAATACGTCAATGGTCGAAGATACTGAGCGCTTCCTGCGCGAATATCCTGACGCGTAACCCTGACCTTTGAAGTCAGGGTAAAAGAGGGCAGATCGCCCTCTTTTTTATCTGGCGCGTCAGCTGTCAGACCACATGCAGTTTGAAGGCCGACATGGACTGAACCAGCTGCTGAGACTGCTCTTCCAGCGACTGCGTGGCTGCCGTGGCCTGTTCGACCAGCGCCGCATTCTGCTGAGCCACTTCATCCATCTGGGTCACCGCCATGTTGACCTGCTCAATCCCCCGACTCTGCTCCTCTGACGCGCTGGAGATCTCTTTCATAAGCGTCGTGACGCGCATCACTTCGCTGGTAATCTCATCCATCGTTTCCCCCGCCTGAGTCGCCATTTGCGCTCCTTCATCCACACGTCCCTGAGATTCAACAATCAGTTCCCGGATCTCTCTTGCAGCAGTGGCGCTGCGCTGCGCCAGGTTACGCACTTCACTTGCTACCACGGCAAAACCGCGTCCCTGCTCACCGGCGCGCGCTGCCTCTACCGAGGCGTTCAACGCCAGGATATTTGTCTGGAAAGCGATCCCATCAATCACGCCTAAAATATCGCCAATGCGTTTAGAACTGTGGGCAATTTGCTGCATTTTCTCAATGACGTAGCAGACCACTTCACTGCCACGATCGGCGCTTTCAGAAACAGACTGCGCCAGCTGGTGCGCCTGGCTGGCGTTTCCGGCGTTCAGCTTCACGGTGGCCGTTAGCTGCTCCATGCTGGCGGCGGTCTGTTCCAGCGAGGCGGCTGACTCTTCGGTGCGCTGCGACAGATTAAGGTTGCCGGAGGCGAGCTCCCGGCTGCCTGTGTCGATTTGCAGGCTGGCATCACGTACGCGACTAACGGAGAGTTGCAGGGAAGCCTGCATGCCAGCCAGCGCAGTATTAAGACGCCCCAGCTCATTTTTCCCGCCTTCCGGCAGATGCTGGGTAAGATCGCCTGCAGCGACGAACTCCAGATGCTCAATGGCCGCATCAAGCGGCTTAAGCAGAAGCGACCGTAGCAACAGCCAGGAGATGGTCAGCAGCGCCACGGTCAGGATGCCGCAAAAGAGGATCAGCAGGGTAAGCGTTTTTTCGTTGCTGGCCGCATCCGCCAACTGATCGTCCGTCACCTGCCCGGCATAGAGATTAAAATCATTTACCGCGTTACTGAATGCGAAGTTCAGCGACGAGAGATTCTCTTCAAGGACACGGTAGTATTCTCCAGAATCCTGCTGCTGGAGTGAGATGAGCATGGGGGTAATGCCTTTTTCAATATAGTTGTTATACGTTGCAACAACGGCATCAGCCAGCGTTTTACCCTTCGCCGTAACGGTACCTGCATCAACAAAACGCTTCAGCGCCTGATGAGAGTTTTCAATGTATTCCTGCGCACGTGCCGTTGCTTCATTTGCTTCATCCAGCAAACCAATTTCCAGCTTTCTGATGGAGAGCGCTCCTGCCGTCCTGGCACGCAGCAGCGAGGCATTAGATTGCGCCAGGCTGTTTAGCTCAATACCCTGAATACGGTTAATCACGTCCAGCGAGCGATTCCCTTTGCTGATGGCCAGAATGCCCATCACGCTGACGCTGAGCAGCATTAGCGTCATCAGCGCCAGCAGCACTAGTAGCCCGTTACGGATTGAAATTTTTCTAAGCATGATCGTGTTCGCCCCTCGTTAAGGCTGATGTGGCAGGATTCCAATGGACGAGAAAGGTATCGGTCAGCCGGATGCCAACCTTTAGCAGGTATAATGTAATCAGGTGCACTCATTGCGACTAAATTGATTTAGATCAATTTCTCCACAACCCAATGAAAAGGAAACCTTAATGAAAAAAAGCGTCCTGATAGCCGGTTTGCTGGGCACCTTTGCCTGCCATGCTGATGATCATCCGGTTGATGTCGCAGAGCAGCACTGTCTTCAGAGCGCTGTCACCACCCTGGCGATGCAGCAATGTTACAGCACAGCCAGCCGCGACTGGGAAAGTGAGATGAACAAGGCGTATACCAACCTTATGTCGCGGCTTAATGGTACACAAAAAGCCAAATTACGCAGCGCGCAGCGCGCCTGGCTGAAATACCGCGACGGCTGGCTGGAAGCCAGTAAAGCCCGGCTGAGCGAAGGAGGAACGCTGGCGTCGGTTGAAGTGGCGGCGCAGGGTGTGAATCTTGTTAAAAACCAGACGCTGGCGCTGAAATCCCTGGCGGCGGCTGGTTGCGCCAACCCCGATGATTGCTGAACTCCTCCCGGTTAAAGGCCGAAAGGCGCCGGGCGCTGCGCTTTCAGAACTGGAGCATTCCGAAAGGCCAAAAAGGAGGGATACTTTCATATTCAGTTGGCTATAATGAGCGTCACTCGATCTAGACTGAATGAAGGAAATGACCATGAGTTTGAACCTGGTTCCAGCGGGCAAAGATATGCCAGAAGACATCTATGTTGTTATCGAGATCCCGGCTAACGCCGATCCGATCAAATACGAAGTCGACAAAGATTCCGGCACCCTGTTCGTTGACCGCTTTATGTCTACCGCGATGTTCTATCCGTGCAACTACGGTTACATTAACCACACGCTGTCTTTAGACGGCGATCCGGTAGATGTGCTGGTCCCGACTCCTTACCCACTACAGCCTGGCTCGGTAATTCGCTGCCGTCCGGTTGGCGTGCTGAAAATGACCGACGAGTCTGGCGAAGATGCCAAGCTGGTCGCCGTGCCGCACAGCAAGCTGACCAAAGAGTACGATCACATTAAAGATGTGAACGACCTGCCGGAACTGCTGCGTGCGCAGATCACCCACTTCTTCGAGCAGTATAAAGCGCTGGAAAAAGGCAAATGGGTGAAAGTGGAAGGCTGGGACAATGCTGAAGCCGCCAAAGCAGAAATCGTGAGTTCTTTCGAACGCGCCGCGAAGAAGTAATTTTCGCTGACCATAAAAAAACACCGCTCACTGAGCGGTGTTTTTATTTATCCCTGTCGATCACTCCGGTTCCGGCGCAGGCGCATCGCGCAGCAGCCAGTCGCCGCTGTCGATACGTTTTTTACCCTTCACCGAACGCTGATAAACATAGAGCCATGCGCTGCCGTAAGGCGTGGATACCAGCTCTCGCTTATACTCCCCGCCTTTGGTTCTCAGCGCATCCAGCTCACCCAGCATTGAGGCATCCACGCGGTAAACTTCACAATAGACCTGTCCGCTACCCGTGATGACGCCAGGATAGTGACCCAAACTGTACAGTTCATAGCCGTCGATCAGATGATCGCCCAGCCACTGCCCGTTGGTCATCCAATGACTGTTGCCTTGCTTACGTCTTAAGCTGCCGTAGACAATTATTCGCATTGCTAGAACTCAAACTGATAGAGCACATCCAGTGCCTGGTCGATACCAGACACCGCTTCCAAATAAAGTTTTGGCATCAGGCGATAACGCAGGGTTAAGGTCGCCAGAGAATCAAATATGCCGACACCATATTTTACCTGTAGACCCGGCAGTACGTAGCCACTGACCTGAACCTGCTGGCTGTCACCGACGCCAGCCGTGTCCAGGGCCAGATTACTCACGCCGAAGGTCTCACCGATTTTACCCACAACCTGACCACTTTGCGCAAGCCCCAATCCCACCAGGGCGGAAGTTAATGCATCATTATCGCTGCCGTTAGCGTCCAGCCCCTGCCCGCGAAGCAGGTAGGACAGGGCTTCCTGCTGCGACATGGCGGGATCGGAGAAGACTTCCGCCTTCGGCTCATCGGCCAGACCGGTCACGCGCACCCCTGCAATCACATCATTTTCGGTGGCTTCCGGATTACGAATCGCCTCGATGTTCAGATATGGCTGGTCCGGCGGACCGGCAAACTGCAGTTCGCCCTTACGTACCACCAGATCCTGTCCGTAGGCGTGGAAACGCCCCGAAGGAATATTGATCTGCCCATTCAGACCCAGCCCGCGGCTGTCCTGCACCAGCTTCAGATCGCCGTTCAGTTTCGCTTTCAGGCCGAAGGCGCTGAGCCGGACGTCATTGCCGACGTGGATAATCAGATTGCTGTTGATCGGAATAGCAGTACTTTGCGGCGCGACAGGCTGCAGGTTTTTATCCAGCAGGACCTCATCGGAAGAGACGCCGACCGCGCTTTCTGGCACTTCCTGCACGGTAATACGCGCCCAGGGAATGTCCACGCGGCCATCCAGATTGAAGAGCTCCGGCGTGGCTTCAAACACCAGATCAGGTGACACATCCATTCTTACCATCGGCGGCACCGTGACGCGCAGGCGATCGCCCTTCGCCGCGACGCGCGCGCGCCAGGCGTCCAGCTGTCGCCAGTCAGCGTCGCCATTCAGCGCAATATTGCCATGCGCCGTCTGGATCATCCCCTGCAGCGTTGAGCTCATGCCGTTGAAGATCATATTGAGATTGGCGGACGTCAGCTCGACCGGCATAAAGCTGCCTTCAACATTGACATCTTTCAGGCCCAGCTGTCCAAATACCTGAGGCTGCTGCAGATTACCGCCCAGCCGCAGATTACTGTTCAGCATGCCTTTGATATCCTCGCCCTTCATCAGCGCCGGTTTAAGCAATGCCAGCGAAAGGTTAGCAATATTCACGTTGCCGGAGAGCGTGCGGCGACCTTCGGGATCGGCGATTTGTACGTTACCGTCAAGCTGACCGTTATTGGCAATGCGGATCAGCCAGTCAAGCTGCGCCCGGCCGTTACGCATTGCGGCATTCAGGTTGAGCGTATCAAAGGCGATCGGCAGCGTGTTGCCCTGAACATCCTGCACCACTTTAACGCCGTTGCCTTTCAGCGCCACCCGGCCCTCTGGCAACCCGCCGTCGGCACGCCAGCTGACGTCAGCATCGCCGCTGAATATGCCGCTGAGCGCAGTGGCATCGCCGAGGAAAGGTTTTATCATCGCCAGATCGAAGCGATTCAGCGTCACTCTCGCACGGCCTGACGGGCCGGCCTCAATGGTCTGAGGTACACAAAGTTCAGCGTTCGGATTGCGCCAGCAGTGCGGTCCAATACTGACGGTCTGCTTCGCGTTAAGGTAATCCAGCGCTATCGCCCGGGTTAACCGCCATTCGCCTACCGGCGTGTCAAAACGGGTATTGTTCAGCGCCCCTTTCCAGCGCTGCGCCTGACGATCGAAACTGCCGGTTAGCGCCAGCTGACCCGATACCGGTTCGCCGTCAACGGTGAGCTTCAGCTGATGCTGTTTTTCCGTTCCGCTGGCGTCAAGGACCAGCCGGGAAATCGCCAGCGCATCCTGTTTCAGCTGCTCAACGCGCAGCGCAAGCTTGCCCTGGACCTGCTCACCGGAAGTGACATCGCCATCAAGCTTAACGCGGCCTATCGTCAACGCCTGCCAGCGCAGGCCGGTGGCAGTCAGATCGGCCAGCAACTGCGGCGCGGTCAGATCGCCACGCGCTTTGATTGTTCCTTTTGCCACGCCGCCTAATCCCGGCAGCGCGTTATCCAGATGCTCCGCATCAATGCTGGCATCCAGATTCAGCTTGTCGCCAAGTGAACCTTTAAGATCGATATTGTTACGGCCCAGCACCAGCTTGATACCCGGAATGTTCCACTGGTTGTAGCTGTTGCCGTACAGGGATCCATCGGCGGTTACCGCGTTCTGCTTCACGTTACCGCGCAGCTGCAGTTCGGGAACCCGCACCTGCCAGCTACCGCCATAAAGGCTGCCGCGCGTGGTAATTTTCCCCGCCAGCTTTGCCGGCCAGTCGGGATACTGCTTCGCCGTGTTGATATCGGTCAGCGTCAGCTCGCTGCGCCAGCTGATCGCCTTGCTCCAGTCGAGCAGCGCGGTCAGATCGGCATGCCCCTGCAGCGCCGCCAGCCGCAGCTTATCGAGCGAGAACTGCTCAGCGTTGCCTTTACCGTCCAGTTGAACCGTCGCCGGAGGAATGTCCTGCCCCTGCAGCCCGGTTCTGAACGACATCACATAATCCGTCGCCTTACCCTTGATGCTGAAGTTCAGGTTATCGGCCTGATACTGCATTTCGCCGTTAAGCGGCCAGCGCAGCCGCGCGCTCTCCACCGTCATAGCGAGCGGAAGCCCTACTTCAGCCAGCTCGGTTTGCGCATTCAGCTGCATTCTTACCGGACCGGAGAGATTCAGCGCCAGATTGAGCTGCTCGCGCAGGCCGCCATCCACCGTCATTTTTATCTTCTCGCCCTTAAGCGGATCGATATTCAGCGCGCTGTAGAGCGTGAAGCTAACCGGCCAGTTGCCGGCCAGCGTCGCCTGCCCCTGCGCATTAAGCTGCCCCTGCGGTGAATCGACGTCGAGCGTCTCCAGGTGAAGCAGACGATCCTGAGTCCGGGCTTTCACCAGCAGACGATCGACAGCGATATCGGTATCTCCGGTGATGCGCAGCTGTTCACCCAGGATCTGCTGGATATTCACATCCAGCGGCAGGGTAAAGTCAGGAAGATCGGGCAGCAGCGGTTTGGCAAACATCGCTTTGATCGTTTCGCCCAGCGGCGGCTCGTCCGCTTCCGGCTGCTGCACTTTAGGCTGCACTACCTGCTCATTAGCGACTTCCGCCGCTTTTGGCAGGGCGATCAGCAGTCCCTGGATATGGGTTGGCGTCAGCGTCAGAGCGCGTTCCTGCCAGTGCATACCGGAGGTGAAATCGGCAAGAGAAATAGCCGTATCGTCGATTTTGACGTTGATGTTATGCAGTGCAAGCTGCCGCAGCGTAAGGGGATAAGGCGTACTCAGATCGCCAGAAGAGGACTCTTCAGCTACCGGTTCCTGCGAGGCGGGCGCCATTTTACTGCTGTCCACCACCACATTAACGTCCTTCAGCGAAAGATCGTTAATGCAGAAAGCGCTGTTTTTCAGGCAGCCCAGCTGGAGCGCCAGATGAAATTCTCCGGCATTGACAGTCACGCCCGGCATCTCATACTGCACCCCTTTCAGGGTCAGATTGCGCCAGCCGCCATCAACCTGTTTGATCTCAAGCCCAGGCACCCAGCGCGAAGCGCCGTTCAGTACCAGGTGCAGACCCGTCGTTGTGCCAATCAAAAATGCGATGCCACCGGTTAACAGCAGCAGAAAAATCAGAATGCCAACAAGGACCTTCTTCCAGCGACTCATAATTCAGGCCCCAATCCGATATAAAACTGAATGTCCCGCTTTTCGTCATCGCCAATGGGCCGGGCGATGTCCAGCTTGATTGGCCCGACCGGCGACTGCCAGCGCACGCCAACACCCGCGCCGGTTTTAAAATTGCTTTGCTTGATGTCATTGACCGCCTCACCGGAGTCGATAAACACCGCGCTCCACCATTTGCCGGTCACGTTGTACTGATACTCCAGTGAACCGGTCGCCATTTTCGACGCACCGGTCAGCTTGCCATCTTCATCGCGGGGTGAAATACCTTTGTATTTATAACCACGAATACTGCGGTCGCCCCCGGCGAAAAAACGCAAATCCGGCGGAACACGGTCGAAATCATTGGTTTCTATCCAGCCGAGGTTACCGCGCGCCACAAAGCGGTGCTTATCCGCCAGCGTACGTATCCAGACGTTTTGGGCCTGAATCACCGCAAAGTCCACATCCGACCCCCAGGTGGTGTCCGAGACATCGAGCGAGTAACGCTGCGAATCTCCCCAGACCGGCATCAGGCCACCCCGGGATCGGGTACGGTTAATGCTGACGCCAGGATAGAGCAGCATGGTGCTGTTGGTCACGTTCCCCTGGGTAAAGTGGTCGAAGCTCCAGCGAAGATTGATCGCCCGCTGCCAGCCGGTTGACGACTCCCAGTAGCGCGATGCCGCAAGCGTTGTAGAGTCAGATTTGGTGTCATTAAGATCGGTGCGCTTTAACCCGCCTTGCAGGAGGTAATACTGCTCTATCGGGCTTTTTAACAGTGGAATTTTATAGGTGAAATCGAGCTGTTGTTCGGGTTCGGATACATTGGCGCTGCTGGTGAAACTGTGCCCGTAGGCGTTGACCCAGGGTTTTCGCCAGGTCGCTTTTACACGGGGGCCAACGTCGGTCGAATAGCCAACGCCCGTTTCAATGGTGTTTTCCGTACGCGGGCTGACTACGCCATGCAGCGGCAAAATTTTGGTTTCGCGAGCCTCTGCGAACTCGGGAGCGACCACCACCGAATTAAACCAGCCGGTGGCGGAGAGTCGCCGGTTAAGTTCGGCCAGATCCCGGGAGCTGTAATAGTCTCCCTTTTTAAACGGCACCAGGTTTTGCAGATACTCTTCCCGAATTTGCGAGCCTTCAAAGCTGACGTCGCCGAAGCGGTAGCGCCTGCCGCTGTCGTAATCGATATCCCAGAACGCCTCGCGTCGCTCCACCGAGACGCCGAGCTGGCTTTTGGCAAAGTCGCCGTCGAAATAGCCCTTACGCAGCGCCATATTATTGAGCGAACCTTTAAAGCTGTCGTAATCGCTGTGGTTAAGTATGCCGCCGATTTTGCCTTTTCCGTCGCGTACCAGCGTCTGATAATCTTCATCCGTGCGGGCTTCGCCGCGGATAATCACCGTCTCGCCCGCCAGGCGGACAGGTTCTCCGGCGGACACTTTGGTCAGCAATACCTGGCGGTTACCGCCAGCTGGCGGTGGCTGAAGTTCAAAGTTAATCGTGGGTTCGTAATAGCCCAGCGCTTTCAGCCCTTCCTTTATAGCCTCGCTGACGCGTGCGCGAAAGCGCCCGTCTGACGAGACTTCATCGCCGGAGATGGTAGAAAGTCTGGCCCGGACATTTTTCTCTAACTCTCCCGTTAGTCCCGTTACCTGTAACCGCACGTTGGCGCTGTGTGCAACCGGAGCCGCTGCGATCAGACAGAACATGCAGTAAACTTGAATTCGTGGCACGCTTACTCCTGTTATTTTGCCCGCCCTGATCCCTGATGGGCAGAACATTTTCTTTTGAACCGTTAAACTTCCTGGCGTTCCGTTAACCCGGGAAAATTATTTCGCCCGTCACGAACCTCTTTTTAATAAGTAAAGCCAAATTCTTGACATATTGTGTGCAAAGAACCGGCACGTTACAACTCAGGATCGTGATTGAATGTCTCTGGAACGCCCGACCTGTTCACACTCAGATAAATCTCATGCCGCTTATCGCCGCAATTGTAAGCAGGGTTTACCACAGCTATAATCCACTGCGAAAGCCGTCCTGCGGCTGAAACACTGACTTCTGCCCCGGCTAATGCCGAATCGGTGCAGACATTTTTGGCACGGACAGCCCAGCGCCACCAGGCGGTACATACTCCTGACCGATTTTCACTCGCTGCCCAGGCCAAAAATGACAAGTACTTAACCCAAGGCGGATTCGCGCGATGTTATTAACAGCCACTGAATCACGTCATTTACTGGATGCATTATGTTAGACAGCTTGCTTGTCATTTTACTGCTGATTGCGATCAGCTCATTTTTTTCTCTTTCAGAAATCTCACTGGCGGCCGCGCGCAAAATTAAGCTCAAGCTGCTGGCGGACGAAGGCAATATCAACGCCCAGCGGGTGATGAAAATGCAGGAAACGCCCGGGATGTTCTTTACCGTGGTGCAGATTGGGCTGAACGCCGTAGCGATTCTCGGTGGCGTGGTCGGCGATGCGGCATTTTCCCCTGCCTTCCGCACGCTGTTTGAGCGCTTCACCGGGCCAGAACTGGCTGAGCAACTCAGTTTTATCTGCTCATTTACCGTGGTGACCAGTTTGTTCATTCTGTTTGCCGACCTCTTCCCTAAACGTCTTGGTATGATCGCCCCGGAAGTGATTGCGCTGAAAATCATCAATCCGATGCGTCTCTGCCTGTTTATTTTTCGCCCGCTGGTCTGGTTTTTCAACGGCGGCGCCAATATTATTTTCCGCCTGTTTAAGATTCCGTTAGTGCGTAAGGATGACATCACCTCTGATGATATCTATGCCGTGGTAGAGGCGGGTGCGCTGGCTGGCGTATTGCGTAAGCAGGAACATGAGTTGATCGAAAACGTCTTTGAGCTGGAGTCGCGTACCGTTCCCTCTTCGATGACCTCTCGTGAGAACGTAGTCTGGTTCAACCTGAACGAAGATGAATCAAGCCTGAAGGAAAAGATCGCCAATCATCCTCACTCTAAATTTCTGGTCTGTAATGACGACATCGACCATATCGTCGGCTATGTGGATTCAAAAGAGCTGCTGCTGCGCGTGCTGGGGAATCAAAGCATGGCGCTTAACAGCGGCGTGCAGATCCGCGCGGCGCTTATCGTACCGGATACGCTGACGCTGTCTGAAGCGCTTGAAAGTTTCAAAACGGCCGGTGAAGACTTCGCGGTTATCATGAATGAATATGCGCTGGTGGTGGGGATCATTACCCTCAATGACGTCATGACCACGCTAATGGGCGATCTGGTCGGCCAGGGGATGGAAGAGCAGATTGTCGCACGCGATGAGAATTCATGGCTGGTGGAAGGCGGTACGCCAATCGATGACGTGATGCGCGTGCTGGATATTGACGAGTTTCCGCAATCGGGCAATTACGAAACCATTGGCGGCTTTATGATGTATATGCTGCGTAAGATCCCTAAACGCACCGACTTCGTGAAGTTCCACGGTTACAAATTTGAAGTGGTTGATATCGACAGTTACCGCATTGACCAGCTGCTGGTGACGCGTATTGATGCCAAACCGGCGACAGCGCCCGTGCTGGTAAAAACGGTAGAAGAGTAAAAACAGAAAAGGCGCGAGAATTCGCGCCTCTAACTTTAGTTAAACTCGGTCTGCAAACGCAGCACCTGACGGTTAACTTCTGACATCACGCTGTAATGCTGTTTGTCTTTTACGCGTGGGATCAGGATTTTGCCTTTATCAAATTCAAAAGCGCCAACGTCTTTAATGTAAATTCTGCCACGAAACAGTGTTTTAACATATTTGGCTACCTGCAGCGGATTATATCGCTGGAAGATTTTCATTCTGGTTCAACTCCTCAATCATCAATGTACGCTGCGTCGTATCCAATCGCGGAACGACTCTGTGCAGTGCAAAGTGAAAATACTATAGACCAACATTCGCTTCCTGAAGTCCGAAAATCACCTTATTTTCCTGCTTTTACATATCATGACAGTGGGGTCTGTCAGCGATGTCCGGTAAAACAGTATAATCCTTCGTCTGACAGGGAAATGTGCCTTGTGTTGCAAAGATGTTAGCTCATAACGACAGGCGCAGTATCTGCGCTTATTATTGCAGGAACATGACCATCTGGTCCGATCACTAAAAGAGGGCTCAAATGCTGACTTCCCGCCTGCTACTGATTGTTACACTGATGCTGCCTTTTGCCGCTCATGCGCATAACTTCATCACCGGCCAGCGCGTTACGCCAGTTGGCATTGCTGACAAGGGTGAACTGTTTTACCAGCATGATGAGTTCAGTTATAAAAACTGGAATAGCGCGCAGCTGCCTGGAAAGGTGAGAGTTGTTCAGCATATTGCCGGGCGGTCATCATCAAAGGTGATGAATGCGGCGGTAGTTGAGGCGATAAAAGCGGCCCATCTGCCCCGCGAACGCTATCAGACCACCACCATTGTCAACACTGACGACGCGATACCCGGCACCGGCATGTTTGTTCGCAGCAGCATTGAAAGCAATAAAAAGCAGTTCCCCTGGTCGCAGTTTATTGTGGACGATAAGGGCACGGCGAAAAAGGCCTGGGGACTGGAAGATGGTGGCTCGGCTATCGTCGTCCTTGACGCAGCAGGCAAGGTTCGTTTCGCGAAGGATGGCGCGCTGACCCAGCAAGAAGTGAAGCAGGTTGTTGCTCTGTTACATCAACTCCTGCAGGCATCCTGATGCCAGGATCCGCCACGGTTTGTCGCCTGGCGGATGTTTTCTGTTTAACGCAGCAGCCGCACGCGGGAACATCCCTGCTCCACACGGTTTTCTGGACGGTAACGCACATGACAGGGACGGCAGACGTCCCTGCGTCGGTCAGAAAATGGAGACGCGGAAACCGGGATTCAGGAAAGACTCGCGCGGCGCGTAATCAAGCGTTTTCCCTTTCCAGTCATGGACATGTGCACCCGCAGCCATCGCTACCGCATGCCCCGCGCCGGTATCCCAGATATTGGTGGGTCCAAAGCGGGGATAGAGTTGCGCTTTACCCTCCGCCACCAGGCAGAACTTCAGAGAAGAGCCGATTGCCGTGGTCTGGTGTTCACCAAGCTGGCTGAGATACTCTTTCAGTTCCTCATCATCATTGGCGTGGCTGCGGCTGATCACTACCAGCGGTGGTCGCGCTTCCCGCACCTGAATCTGCTCACGGTGCCCTCCTTCTTCTTTCCAGGCTTTGCCTTCCGCAGCGGAGTACATCACGCCCAGCACCGGCGCATAAACAACACCCAGCACCGGTTTGCCCTTCTCAATCAGCGCGATATTGACGGTGAACTCACCGTTACGCTTGATAAATTCTTTGGTCCCGTCAAGCGGATCAACCAGCCAGTAGGTCTGCCAGTGCTGGCGTATTTCCCAGGCAGGCGGATCTTCTTCTGACAGAACGGGAATGTCCGGTGAAAGCTGAGACAGCCCCTGCAAAATGATCTTGTGTGCGGCGATATCCGCTGCCGTCACCGGTGAATCATCGGACTTCTGGGCGACATCGGGCGGTGTATCAGCGTCATAGACTTGCATAATGGCATCGCCCGCTTCGCGAGCCAGCTGACAGATTTTTTCTAGCATGGTAAACCCCTTGATCGTCATCATGATGCCAGCCGCGCCAGCTGGGAAATCGGCTGCTTTTCACCGCAAGAATGCGCTTTTCTGATCTTAGCAGCAGATCGCGCCAGGCTCCGGACCGACAGCCGCTTGCCATACTGGCCGGCGGATGTGCAAAAGCGTTAGCTTAATTATCAAAAGCATAATGCATTTTCTACCACAGAAGTTTCTGTTTTTTGCGATACCGGGTGATTTGCTTACATAAATCACCGGGAGCGAGCCATCACGGCCGCAGCAGGGCTAAATACCTTGCCGCCGATCACAAATATGTGTGACATAACATAAATGTTTTACAAAAATCTGAGATGTTTAGACTCTTTGGCACTGGTGACATGGAGAGAAAAATGAAGAAGTCATGTGTGACGCTGGCAGCACTGCTGGTCAGCTCAACCCTTCAGGCTGCAACGGTGGATTTTCGGTTGCTGGAAACGACCGACCTTCACAGCAATATGATGGACTTTGACTATTACAAAGACACGCCAACGGAAAAATTTGGCCTGGTCAGAACCGCCTCGCTGATAGCCGTGGCGAGAAAAGAGGTGCGCAATAGCGTGCTGGTCGATAACGGCGACATTATTCAGGGCAGTCCTTTAGGGGATTATATGGCTGCAAAAGGATTGCAGCAGGGTGAAGTGCATCCCGTCTATAAGGCAATGAATACACTGGATTATACCCTGGGTAACTTAGGTAATCACGAGTTCAACTACGGGCTGGAATACCTGCATAAAGCGATTTCCGGCGCCCGCTTTCCTTATATCAACGCCAATATCATCGATCTGAAGACCGGCAAACCGCTGTTTACTCCTTTTCTGATTAAAGAGGAGCAGGTTACCGATCGTGACGGTAAGAATCAGACGCTGAAAGTCGGCTACATCGGCTTTGTACCGCCGCAAATCATGGTCTGGGACAAAACTCACCTCAGCGGCAAAGTGAAGGTGAATGATATTACCGAAACCGCGAAAAAATGGGTTCCTGAGATGCGAAAACAGGGAGCAGACCTGGTGGTTGCCGTAGCCCACTCGGGCCTGTCAGCGGACCCTTATCAGGCCATGGCGGAAAACTCGGTTTATTATCTCAGCCAGGTGGCGGGTATCGATGCCATCCTGTTTGGCCATGCGCATGCGGTCTTCCCCAGTAAAGACTTTGCCAGCATTAAGGGCGCCGATATCAGCAAAGGCACGCTTAACGGCGTTCCTGCGGTGATGCCCGGCATGTGGGGCGATCATCTTGGCATCGTGGATCTGGTACTGAATAACGACAGCGGTCGCTGGTCAGTCACCCAGGCCAGCGCCGAGGCGCGCCCTGTCTATGATAAGACGGCTAAAAAATCACTGGCCGCAGAAGATTCGGCGCTGGTAAAAGTGCTGGAACACGATCACGCCGCTACCCGCCAGTTTGTCAGTAAGCCGATCGGCAAGTCGGCTGACGTTATGTACAGCTACCTGTCGCTGGTGCAGGATGATCCAACCGTCCAAATCGTTAATAACGCCCAGCGTGACTACGTGGAAAGATTTATTCAGGGCGATCCGGACCTTGCCGGTCTGCCCGTACTTTCTGCCGCAGCACCCTTTAAAGCCGGCGGCCGCAAGAACGATCCGGCCAGCTATGTGGAAGTGGAAAAAGGGCCGTTAACGTTCCGCAATGCAGCCGATCTCTATCTCTATCCCAATACGCTGGTCGTGATGAAGGTCAGCGGCAAAGAGGTGAAAGAGTGGCTGGAGTGCTCAGCGGGACAGTTCAACCAGATTGATATTCACAGCAGCCAGCCGCAGTCGCTGATCAACTGGGATTTCCGCACCTATAACTTTGATGTGATTGATGGCGTGGATTATCAGATTGATGTCACCCAACCTGCGCGTTATGACGCTGAATGCCAGCTGGTGAATAAGCAGGCTTCACGTATTAAGCAGCTCACTTTCCACGGGAAGCCCATTGATGCTGACGCCACCTTCCTGGTCGCCACCAACAACTATCGGGCGTACGGCGGGAAATTTGCTGGCACGGGCGAAGCGCATATCGCCTTTGCGTCACCCGATGAGAACCGCAGCGTAGTGGCGGCCTATATCAGTGCGCAAACGAAAGCGCAGGGTGAAGTCCAGCCCGGCGCGGATAATAACTGGCGGCTTGCCCCCATTAACAGTAAAACGCCGCTCGATATCCGTTTTGAGACCTCACCAGGGGATAAGGCGCGTGACTTTATTCGCGAGCGTGCAGCCTATCCGCTGGAGCTGAAAGGAAAAGATGAGATCGGTTTCGCTATTTATAAACTGGATCTTCAGAAGAAGTAATTGCTGCTCTTCACGGCAGATAAAACCGGCCTCGCTCGCTTAGGCAGGCTGGTTTTAACGAAAAAGCGCGCCTTGCGCGGGTGGCATTGAGGCGTTTTATTGTGGGATAAATCGCCAGCCTGCTGGAAGCGGGATAGAACGACGCAAAAGGCGGTGTTTAACACCGCCCTCTGCTAACTGGCTAATCAGCGCTGATGGCGGATTACAGAATTTCCAGTAGCTCAACTTCAAATACCAGCGTGCTGAACGGCGGAATAGAAGCACCCGCACCGCGTTCGCCGTATGCCAGATTCTGAGGGATAACCAGTTCCCATTTGGATCCTACCGGCATCAGCGTCAGCGCTTCGATCCAGCCTGGGATCACGCCGCTTACCGGAAATTCAGCCGGCTCACCACGCTGCACAGAGCTGTCGAACACGGTACCGTCAATCAGTTTGCCGGTGTAATGCACGCGTACGCGATCCTGACGAGATGGGATTGCGCCTTCGCCCTGATGAATCACGCTGAACTGCAGGCCTGATTCAGTGCTGCTCACGCCCTCGCGTTTGGCGTTTTCTTCAAGGAATGTCTGACCTTCCACTGCCATCGCCTGCTGGCGTTCGCGGCGAACGGCGTCGGCACGCTCATGAACTTCACGCAGCGCACGATGCACGACATCGACAGGAACAGCAGGTGCGTTCCCTTCCAGCGCATCGCGCAGGCCCGCCAGCAGCGCTTCAGGCTGCAGCCCCTGCAAGCCAGATTCCAGCAGCTGCTGACCAACCTGTAAACCGATACCGTAACTTGCTTGCGCTTCAACGCCGTCAAAAGAAGGGGTAGTCATGGATTTTCCTTTCATCATTGATAAAACCGAAGGCGAAGCATAACAGCGCGGGCATCAGGCGTAAAATCCCATCTTAACCGGATGACATTTCGCCGTGAAAAGGAAACAATACTTCCCTCTCAACGTAGGTGTAAACTCCACA
The DNA here is from genome assembly GCF_000599885.1 of Pantoea sp. IMH. GTDB lineage: Bacteria > Pseudomonadota > Gammaproteobacteria > Enterobacterales > Enterobacteriaceae > Erwinia. Next base: position 32,887 of record NZ_JFGT01000003.1, read on the forward strand.
CCAACAACGCGTTATCAGCTATATTTGTGTCGAGGTAAACATGGGCCATCCTGCCCGCCGGCGAAGGAAAAGCCAGTCGCTTTCATTACCGCGGTATCTGCACCGCTTAATGAAAAGCTCATTGTTCGCGCGAGCTTCGCGCCAGGAGGAGGACGCCATGCCTAAAGCGTCTGCAACAGTAACGCAGCTAGTTAACCAGATCTGGCACCTGCCGGACCGGGCCCACTGGATGGATCCGCTGCCATCCTTTCATCGTCGGGCCATTATTATTGCCGTCGCGGTCGTTCTGCTGGCTTTTTTATGGCCGGGTCCCTCTCCGGAACAGCCTCAACGCTCTGTGACAACAGGTAATCAGTTGGAAAGCAGTGTTCCGATGCAGGCCGAACTGAGCGGCCAGCAGCCTGAAGTTGAACAGCCTGCGCCGCCTGCCGCCTCCCCTGACTCACAGGGAAGATGGCACGCTTATCAGATCGCCTCAGGTCAGACACTGGCGCAGCTATTCCGCGACAATAATCTGCCGGTCAATGATGTCTTCGCGATGGCTCAGGTTGAAGGGAATGACAAGCCGTTGAGTACGCTGCGTACCGGACAGGCCGTGCGGATCCGTCAGAGCGATGAAGGGACGGTGACGGGCCTGACGGTTGAGACGGATAATGGACAGGTATTGTTCACCCGCCAGCCGGACGGCAGTTTTATCCGCGCGCGTTAGGTCTGAAAGCCGTCACAGGGCGGTTTACAGAAACAAAAACGCCGGCGCGAGGCCGGCGTTTTTATGCGTGAAAGCGAAAGCGATTAAGCTTCAGCAACCACGTTTACGATTACTTTAGCGAAAACTTCGCTGTGAACCTGGAAGCTCACTTCGTGCTCACCGGTAGTACGCAGAACGCCGTTTGGCAGGCGAACTTCGCTTTTTGACACTTCAACGCCAGCTGCAGTAACTGCATCAGCGATGTCGCGGGTACCGATGGAACCGAACAGTTTACCTTCGTCGCCTGCTTTAGACGCGAGAGTAACGGTGCCCAGTGCGTTGATTTTTTCAGCGCGTGCGTTAGCCGCAGACAGAACGTCAGCCAGTTTGGCTTCCAGCTCTGCACGACGTGCTTCAAAGAACTCAACGTTTTTCTTGGTAGCAGGAACAGCTTTACCCTGTGGCACCAGGAAGTTACGAGCGTAGCCCGCTTTAACGTTAACCTGATCACCCAGGCTGCCCAGGTTTGCTACTTTATCAAGCAGAATAACTTGCATTACCTTATCCTCTTAAAGTCGTTATGGACAGTGGCCGTTACTGATGACGATCAGTGTACGGCAGCAGGGACAGGTAACGCGCGCGCTTGATAGCACGAGCCAGCTGACGCTGGTATTTTGCGCGAGTACCGGTGATACGGCTCGGTACGATCTTACCGCTTTCAGTAATATAATTTTTCAGCGTTGCGATATCTTTATAATCGATTTCTTGAACGCCTTCCGCGGTGAAACGGCAGAACTTGCGACGACGGAAATAACGTGCCATTAGGCTAGTCTCCAGAATCTATCAATTCAATCTGCTCGGCATGCAGTACCGTTTTATTCAGTCCATTGCGCCCTTGATGGCAGCTAATGAAGCCTGAAACGGTGACCGGCGTGCCGACCGTTATACTTTGAGTAATGGCCTGATGGGCCTTGCCGCTGATGATCACCGGCATCCGACACCAGGCTTGCCGGGTAAAACCGGCTTCCACCTGCTCTGAACGGTGCTCAAGCACGAACTGGCAGTGTGGAATCCCTGACGGGCTGACTTTTCGCATCGGCGTCTTGCACACGGTGCCAGACAGCGTCAGACGGTTAGCCGTCACGGTCAATTACTCTTCAGAATCCCCAGCATCAGCATCATCAGAGGTTTCGTTAGCAAAATCTTCACGACGCTCACGGCGCTCGTCTTTCGCTTTAACCATCGGAGAGGCTTCAGTTACCGCGTGCTTAACGCGCATAACCATGCTGCGGATAACGGCGTCGTTGAAGCGGAAGTTTGTTTCCAGCTCATCGATCGCTTCCTGCGGCGCTTCAACGTTCAGCAGAACGTAGTGAGCTTTGTGCAGTTTGTTGATCGGGTAAGCCAGCTGACGACGGCCCCAGTCTTCCAGGCGATGGATCGTTCCTTCTGCACCAGTGATGGTGGCAGAGTAACGCTCGATCATACCAGGAACCTGTTCGCTTTGGTCAGGGTGAACCATAAATACGATTTCGTAATGACGCATCGAATTTGCTCCTTACGGATTATTCAGCCTCCTGTCGGGGTCAGCCGCGGCCCATGGAAGCAAGGAACGTTATAGGTTGTGAAACACAACCTGCTAGTGCGGCTGAAAAATTGACGCGTAATCATACTGGCGGCGGGGAGGAAACTCAAGGTAAAGTCACTGCACAGAGGAAATTAGTTTTCAGCATGAGCGCCGGAGGTGCCAGGGCGGCCAGCTAATCCTGCCCTGCCGGTTTTTTCCTGCCCGGACGCCAGTGAAACAGTGCTGTCGCTAGAGATGCTTACTGAAAAATGCCGTTACCGCATCCAGCGCGGGCGGCGTAATTCGATGGCCCACACCAGGTTCGGTAAGGTAAGTGAGATGAGCGTCCAGCTCCGCTTCACGTAGCGATCGCTCAAGCCTGGCGCTTTCCTCAGCCGGGACGACCTCATCCGCCTCGCCATGCCACACCAGCAGCGGACGGTTGGCAACCCTGGCTAACTGATGGCGAATATCATAGTCAGCAAGCGGCGCCATACGCTTTGCAAAACAGGCTTCATCGTCAGGCGATTTCACCTCCAGCGGCGGAAACAGCGTACGGGACAGCGACATGTAATAGCCTGACCCCATCAGGCAGGCGACGCTGGTGAGATGTGAATAACGAGCCATCGCTCCCAGCGCCGTCATTCCTCCCATTGATGCCCCCGCCACCGCAAATCGTGCGGCGTCTACCAGACCTTGTCCACGCAGGGCCGCTTCCAGCTCAGGCAATTCATCAATACTGGTTTTCATGATTTCCCAGAAATGGCCAAGGCGAAACGCTGCATTGCCGTCAAAACGTGCGCCGTGCCGATCGGCATCGGGCAGAATGACGCGGAAACCCGCCTGTGCCAGCGCTACGCCAAAATAGGCATATACCGCCTTTGAAGAGCAGAAGCCGTGATAGAAAAGCAGCGTGGGCAATGGCTGATGGCGCTTGCCAGCTGGCACCGCGTGCAGGCATTCAATACCTGCAAAAGATTCAGTAGCAACCTCGATCATCTCGTCTCCCGCAACAGGCTGTGGCTGGTAAGCATAAAATAACTGTCTATTTACCCTTGTTCATTTTTTTTGACCTAACTCAGCAAATTCATCCGCTATCAATCATTCCGGCCAGCCTCTATGATTATTCACATCGAGGCAGAGCGCCTCTCAACTAACAAAATCATCCTGAGGACACCACCATGAAATCCATCAAAACTTTTGTTGCAGTTACCGCCCTGACACTGGCTTCTTTTGGCAGCTTCGCCCAGACCGTTACCGTCACCGCCGCCACGCTGGCTGGCGCGGAAGCCAAAGTGGCCGAACAGGCCCAGCAGGCTGGTGCAATGTATAAGATTATCGGCGCACGTGTGGATAATAACGCCTTCGTGACAGCCGAGCTGATTAAATAATCATGGTCGCATAAGAGAGCGTCGATAAAAGCCCGCCCAGGCGGGCTGATACAATCATTCTTTACGTCGCAAGTCACGCAGCATGGCTTCACGCAAAATAGCGTTAAGCCGTGTCTGATAGCCTTTACCGGGTTCTCTCAGCCACGCCATCACATCTGCATCGATCCTGACCGAAGCCTGCGTTTTTACCGGACGATAAAAATGGCCCTTTTCGGCTTTCTCCCAGAACGACTCATCGAGCGGCGAGATGTCACTGTAGTCAATCTCGGCATCAGGCTTTGTAGCCATTGCTTTCAGTTCTGATTCGCGCCCTTCTGCCAGCGCCGGCAATGTGCTTCTTTTAAATCTGACTGTACTCATAACGCCTCCTCTCAGCACGCTCAGCACGGCGTGCACTGACGATCCGAACAATTTCAGTACCCTCTTCAAAGCGTAGGGTATGGGCAACCAAAACGACCAGACATCCCTTCACTACGCCGATTGTCTGCCACCGGTATTCCCCATGTTCAAAACGATCCTGTACGGATAAATGAAAAGGATCGTCAAATACCCGTGCCGCTTCCTCAAACCGAATCCCGTGCTTGCGATAATTTTTCGCCGCTTTGACAGTGTCCCACTCGAATTCCATTTCGATGATCCTTGCCGCTCACTTTGTATATACAAATAAGTATATTCAAAAAAGACATCCTTTCAAAGATAGGCTGCCAAACTATCCAGTATGTGATGCTGGGTTACTCAGAAACCGCGATTTTACTCTCTCCGGAAAATCCCGCTTTGCGGTCGCTTTACTTATTTAACCGTTAACGGAGAGATAAAATATTATTCATTTTTTTTGATTTAACCGGGCAAATCTCTTCGCTAACAATCCTTCTCCGTCAGGCATAAAATTATTCACATCGAGGCAGAGCGCCTCTCAAATTACAAAATCATCCTGAGGACACCACCATGAAATCCATCAAAACTTTTGTTGCAGTTACCGCCCTGACACTGGCTTCTTTTGGCAGCTTCGCCCAGACCGTTACCGTCACTGCCGCCACGCTGGCTGGCGCGGAAGCCATAGTGGCCGAACAGGCCCAGCAGGCTGGTGCAATGTATAAGATTATCGGCGCACGTGTGGATAATAACGCCTTCGTGACAGCCGAGCTGATTAAATAATCATGGTCGCATAGGGAAATGCCGACAAAAGCCGCTGATAATGCGGCTTTTGTCGTATCTGAACTCGCGCTTTATAACGACCTGAAAACGGCTTTCCCTTTCCGTAAGGTCATAAGGTTAAGGCATTCACTCATGGCTTTTTCTTCGTAGTACCGGACAGGCGAGGTATAAAAGAGTAAGCGAAAGAGTGAGGAAAATGATGTTATTACAAACAGAGCGTCTTTGCTGCCGGGCTGTCAGGTCATCTGATGCAGACAGGCTTTTCGGTATCTACGGCGACCCGGCAACTAACGTTTTTAACCCCGCCGGGCCCTATACTGATATTCACCAGGCGACATCTGTACTGAAAGAGTGGATGACTCACTGGACAGAAAAAGGTTTCGGAAACTGGGCCATATCACTGCGCAGCGAACCCGAAAAAATCATTGGGTTTGGCGGCATCAACATAAGATGCTGTGCCGATCTTCTCATTAATAACCTGGGTTACCGGTTTGCAACAGAAGCCTGGGGAAAAGGCGTAGCTACAGAATTTTCCAGGGCCGCCATTCACTATGGATTTAACGAACTCAACCTTGATGAAATTTCCGCAGTGGTGAGGGCGAATCACCTCGCGTCACGGAATGTGTTGCAGAAGTCCGGCATGGATTTTAGCAAAGAGGTGCATGATGTGGAGAGCGCTCCACCCAGCCTGCTTTTCTCCCTTACTCGTGATAAGTGGAAAAAAAGTGTCAGGTAAGACTGCCTCCCTGCTGTCTCTGGCTTAAAATCCCGACCACAACGTCGCCGCGATAGAGGTAGTGGAGAATGACCGGGAGAAAAGATGGGTAGGTTGTCGATACCAGAGGAAGGTAAAGAAGGTTAATCAGCACAAATAAAAATATGATGCGCTGTGTCATGCGGATAAAGGATGAACCGCCAGCTCAGGGAGGTATCAGAAAGCCTGCAGGAAGATTTATCCTCTGCATCCTACAGGCCAAAATGATTTCTATAACCAAAACGTAGTTAATACGTTCAGGTTTGCGGCTGATATAACAGGATCTGCCAGGCCCTGGCGGTTGGATGCGTCTTTCAGAGCGAACACCTGCTGAGGCACCTGACAGAGTGCCTGCCTCACTGATTTATCTGGTGCACCCTCGCTTTTACGGCGGACCTCTAAGCTTTGACAGAAATACGTTCCAGGGCTACCTGCGCAAGGAAGCCCGAACGGCTTTTATACTCAGGATGGCTCGCCACACAACGATCGATACGATCGATAAGAGATTTGGGCAGGGTGACATTAATTTTCTCGGAGCCACCGAGTAAACGCGTGACGTCCACATCAACAAGCGCCCAGATATACCCTGCAAATTCTGGATTGTTAGCCAGTGTGCCGAGCGCAGATACGGCAGGAATATCGTCACCCAGTTCCACGAGTAACTCGATATGCCCGGTAATGGCCTCTTTTGCATTCAATACCGCTTCATCCAGCGTCTCTCCCGCCGAGAAACAGCCCGGTAAGTCCGGCACCGTGACACCAAACGCGCTTTTCTCATCGCCCGCTTCAATTGCAATTGGATATAACATTTTCAGCCTCTGTAGAGCATGCCGGGATCAGATTCCCGCCTGTATCCTGATGCTTTTTACCGTTTTTATCGGTAACTCTTTTTTGGGATGAGGTACAGTGACCAACCCTTTTTTTGTCGGATGTTTAAAATGATGATGGCTGCCGTTAACGCGTACCAGCGTCCAACCACCTGCGAGCAGCTCCGCAATAATTTCTTTGCTGGTGGCCATCCCTGGCTCCTGTAAGGCCTGATGTTGAATATATAACCCCAATAACCCTGAAAATCAACTTACGTGACATATTTGAAGTTATTTCTGTGGCTACGGTCAGGAGGCAGATTAAAGCAAGTGACGAACGAATGTCGGGAAAAATAGATATCAAGGCATTAACAGGGTGAAAGGAAAAAAGGAACTGAAGCTGAAGTCATCGTTTTACCTAAACGGTAGAGCAGTAGCATAACGCCCGGAACGAATATGACGCCCTGTCCCGAAGGGAGCAGCTTTAATCCACGAAGGCCCACGCTTGAGAGATTATTTTTCTCAGACACGGGAAAAAGCCAACCTCGTTGTCAGATTCTCCGCTTCCCCTGAAACAGCGCAACGCACCATCCTGCCGCAACGCCTGGCGAGAAAGTGCCATTTTATTGAACTGGATCACATAAATTGTGGGGTTATTGGTTAATAAAGTTTTGAAATTAAGCGCTAAATGTTTCCAAAAGGTTGCCGTTAACCGTTATAACCCTATTCTCACCTGCACAGGTTAACCTATGAAACACCTCTCTTTCCGGCGCTGGAGTATCGGCGTCAAACTCTCGATCATCACTTCCACTACGGTGGCCATCCTCTTCCTGATTCTGACGCTGTCGCTTACGCAGAGTGCCTCCAGACAGATGCAGAGCCTGACGCTTGAAAATATGGCTAATCAGGTCAGCGGCATCGCGGATATGACCTCCATGTTCAACAGCACCCTGAACGAAGAAGTCGCCAACTATACCTCCCTGTTCAAAAGTTTCCTGCCGAAAAATTTTACCCTTGATGAAACCGAAACGATGAATATCGGCACGGAGGCCGCGCCAACGCTGCGCGCCGGATTGAAAACGCTCAACCTTGACGAAACGCTCGTCGATGATTTTTTAGATCGCACCGGCGCGATTTCCACCATTTTTGTCCGTAAAGGCGATGATTTTCTCCGCGTTTCTACCTCATTAAGAAAAGAGAACGGGGAACGCGCCATCGGCACACTGCTTGATCGCAGCAGTAAAGCGTGGAAGCTGGCGCAGGACGGCGAAATTTACCAGGGCGTGGCGATGCTGTTCGGCAAGCGCTATATCACACAGTATCAACCGGTTAAAGATGGCAGCGGCAAAGTTATCGCTATCCTTTTTGTCGGCGTGGATATCACAAAGCAGTATGCAGAAATCCGTGAAAAAGTCCTGACGAAAACACAGGGAGAGAGCGGGCGCTTCTACGTCCTGAATAATGCCGAAGGGAAAAATCGGGGACAGTTTATCTTTCACCCTACGCTCGAAGGTAAGCAGCCGACATGGCCGGATGCTTTGCAAAAACAGCTGCTGAGCAGCGAGCAGGGTACTATCGAAGCGGTTGATGAGAGCGGTGAGGACCAGATTATCAGCTGGCAGCAACTACCGGGCTGGAACTGGGTGATCCTGGGCGAGGTGAATAAAGCCAGTCTGCTAGCCCCAATTAACCATACGGGAAATCTGTTCCTGCTGATTGGCGCGACGCTGGTCATTTTGTTTGCGCTCGGCTTTGTCATTACCACCCGTCGCTGGCTGAGCCAGCCGCTACAGCAGGTTATTGAGCTGGCCCAGCACTACTCCGCAGGCAATCTGCAGGCCACGCTGGAAACGAAGCGTTATGATGAGGTTGGTCAACTGATCGTCGCCATTAACGGTATCGGCGACGGGCTTGAACGTATCGTTTCCCAGGTCCGCGAAGCGGCTCAGGATATCAGCAGCGGCACGGATGCTATCGCCCTTAGCAGCGAAAATATCAGCGAACAGATTACCCGTCAGGCCAGCAGCGTGGAGGAAACCTCCGCCAGTATGGAACAGCTTAGCGCAACGGTGGCGCAGAACGCCGCGAACGTTAACCAGGCGCTGACGCTGGTCGGCGAAGCCGCAGAGGTGGTGAAAAACGGTGGAGAAACCGTATCACGTTCAGTGGTCACGATGACGGACATCAAAAATGCTTCGCAAAGCATTGCCGATATCACTCACGTTATCGAATCTATCGCTTTCCAGACCAATATTCTGGCACTGAATGCGGCCGTTGAAGCCGCCCGCGCCGGTGAGCATGGCAAGGGCTTTGCGGTTGTCGCCGCCGAAGTACGCGCCCTGGCGCAGCGCAGCGCGCAGGCAGCCAAAGAGATCGATGGCCTGATTGATAATTCCCTCAGCAAAGTGGTGCAGGGGCATGACCTTTCCGAGCAGACCCGCCAGGCAATGGAAGATATCGTTGGCCGTATTGAGCAGGTGAAAGTGCTGATGAGCGAGATTAACGTGGCGTCGAAAGAACAGTCTCAGGGCATTGGTCAGGTCAATCTGGCAATGAACCACATCGGTCAGGCAACCCACCAGAACACCGAACTGGTGGCAAATTCTGAACAGACTGCCCAGGAACTGAGCCGTAAAGGCCATCATCTGACGCACCTTGTCAGCGTATTTACCCTCAAAGCCTGATAAAAACCCGTGGGGTGGCTTACAATTAACGCTACCCCACTGTTATGAGGCCGCTATGATCCGCTTAATATCCCTGGCAGTTATCCTGCTGATGGCAGGTTGTAGTCAATTTCAGACGACCCCGCAGCCCCCGCCTCCCGCCACCGCAACGGCTCAGGAGATCACCCGTGCGCAGAGTCTTACTCTGCATAAATTAGGCTCCATTACCGCTCACGTTCGGGGTTCGCCCGATGACGCTGAGCGGGCTATTGCCGCGAAAGCCAATGAAGCTGGCGCGCCCTGGTACCGGATCCAGATGATCAGCGAGACGGTGATGCCCGGCTACTGGTATGCCAGCGCCCTGCTTTATGGGCCATCAGATGCTGCCAGTCGCACGGAGCAGTAACTTCTCACAAACTTCTTCAGGCAGGCTGGTGGTTCCCCGGGGATCGAGATACTGACGGCACCATGCGTCTGCCAGAAGGGGTTCAAGGTGCATCATAATCTGGACGCCGGTAGCAAGATTAAACAGCCCCTCGCTCAGCAGACGGGCCTGTGACTCCTGCGGCTTATGTAACAGCTTTTTCATCTGCCGCCACTGGCTGTCAAAGTGACGGTTCTGCCCTTTTACCGCATCAAACTCGGCCGCGAGAAGCTCGCTGATGCCCGGCTGTTTCCTTACGACGCGCAGCACATCCAGACACATTACGTTGCCCGATCCTTCCCAAATGCTGTTAACAGGCATCTCCCGATAGAGTCTCGGCAGCTCGCTGGTTTCGCAATATCCCACCCCACCCAGCACTTCCATGGCTTCGGCCACAAAAGCGATGCCGCGCCGGCAGACAGCGTATTTCGCGGCGGGCGTAAGGAGACGGCTGAAGGCCCGTTCCTGACTATCAGCGCCCTGCGACCAGGCCCGCGCCAGGCGAAACAGCATTGCAGTCTGGCCTTCCAGCATCAGCGCCTGGCCGCTCAGCACCTGACGCATCAGCGGCTGATCGATCAGATTTTTTCCCATGGCCTGGCGCTGGTGCGCATGGCAGAGCGCCACGGAAAGCGCGCGGCGCATCATGCCGTGGCTTCCCAGCGCGCAATCGAAGCGGGTATAGCCACCCATCTTCAGGATCTGGCGAAGCCCCTCGCCTTCCTCTCCCATCAGCCAGCCGGTGGCCTCAAAAAACTCCACTTCGCCGCTGGCGTTGGAACGGTTCCCCAACTTCTCTTTCAGCCGCTCTATTCTGACCGCATTTCTTATTCCCTCCGGCAGCAGGCGAGGCAGAAAAAAGCAGGATAGTCCGCCTTTCGCCTGTGCCAGCACCAGATGAGCATCGCTTTGTGGCACCGAAAAGAACCATTTGTGTCCGGTCAGGCGATAAGCTTCACCGCTTCCCCGTGAAGCCACAGGTTCAGCCCGGGTTGTATTACTCAGGACGTCAGTTCCACCCTGCTTTTCTGTCATGCCCATACCAATCAGCAATCCCCGCTTATGCGGCGCGTTTTGCAGATGGGCATCATATCGGTCGGAGAGCAGCGGCGGCAGCCACGCCTGAAAGGCGGCAGGAAGCTGTTTTTGCAGTAGCGGAATCGCCCCAAAGGTCATCGTGACAGGACAAAGCGTGCCCGCCTCGACCTGCGCATGCAGGATGAAACGGGCGGCACGGGCCACAAACGCCGCTGGCGGCGCATCCGGCTGCCAGGGCAGGTTGTGTACGCGATTGGCACACAGTCCCTGCATCAGCATATGCCAGGCGGGATGGAAACGAACGTCGTCCAGCCTTTCCCCGCGGGCGTCATAACGCAAAAGTTCCGGCGGATGGCTGTTTGCCAGCCGGCCCAGCTCCAGCGACTCCACTCCACCAAGCTGCTGCCCCACAGAAGCGAGCAAATCGCCGTCCCATCCCGCGCCTTCGCGCATCACCGCCTCACATAACGGCGTATCGGACAGGTATAAATTACTGTTGCTCAGCGGCCGGGGCTGATTGAAAACAAGATGGGTTTTCCAGTCCATGCCTTCTCCTTTGCACAGGCAGGTTAATCAGGTGACCCTTCTGACATTAATCCGCACGGGATGGCTTTTTTGCGGCGCAGATCACAAGCCTGCCAGGTAAAGAGGAATTACAGATTTGACTGAAATGGAAAACTGGCGCGGTTAAAAACCTGCCCGAAGCGCGGACAGGTTTTTCAGGTTAGCCCCGGCGCTGCCGGACGGCTTCGAACAGACAGATGCCGGTCGCGACCGAAACGTTAAGCGAGGAAACGCTGCCTGCCATAGGGATGCGGATCAGTTCATCGCAGTGTTCACGCGTCAGGCGACGCATGCCCTCACCTTCAGCGCCCATCACCAGCGCCATCGGACCCGTCATCTTACTCTGGAAAACGTCATGATCGGCTTCACCGGCTGTCCCGACGATCCAGACATTCGACTCCTGAAGCATACGCATGGTACGGGCCAGATTGGTGACGCGGATCAGCGGAACATGCTCCGCAGCGCCGCTGGCCACTTTTTTGGCCGTCGCATTCAGCTGGGCGGAACGATCGCGCGGCACAATCACGGCATGGACGCCTGCGGCATCCGCGCTGCGCAGGCAGGCACCGAGGTTATGCGGATCGGTGACGCCGTCCAGAATCAGCAGAAAGGGTGCATCCAGGGTAGCCAGCAAATCGGGCAGATCGTTTTCCTGATACTGACGACCTGGCTTAACCCGGGCCACGATGCCCTGATGAACTGCGCCTTCAACCTGCTTGTCGAGCCACTGGCGGTTTGCCACCTGAATAACAATGCCCTGCTCTTCCAGCGCTTTAACCAGCGGCTGAAGACGGCGATCGTCACGACCTTTAAGAATAAAAACTTCCTGAAAACGTTGTGGATCGCTCTCCAGAAGCGCCTGTACGGCGTGAATACCAAAAACTATTTCACTCATTGAACGGTTACTCAAATGGTCATGTTATAGCAGGAGAAAAGCGTTTCTCTTCCCCTGAAACTCCCGGCGGCCTTGCGGCGAGCAGGCCCACCTTCACCAGATTGCAAAGAGGGATGAAAGTGGGCCTTAGGGTTATGCTGGATTATCCGGTTTCTTTTTCGCTGCGCGTTTAGCCCGCGTGGCGGCACCGATTTTACGGGTTTTGTCCGACGGTTTTTTGGCCTTTTTACCGCTGCCTTCCGCCGCACCCTCTTTTGCTTTCGGCGTGCGGAAAGCACTGTCCGGCTCAAAATTGGTGCGCTTGCTCTGCTCACGACGGCGCTTGCCGCTGTTCTGCGGTTTTTTGGCCCGGTCGCGTTCGGTTTTCCCTTCGCCACGCGGTTTACGTGAACTTGAGACCAGCGCAAAATCTATTTTACGCTCTTCCATATGCACGGCTTCCACCCGCACTTCAACGGTATCCCCAAGGCGGTATGATTTGCCGCCTGATTCACCGATAAGGCGCTGTCCTGCCGCATCGAACCGGTAGTAATCGTTGTCCAGCGTGGAGACATGCACCAAACCATCAATAAACAGATCGTTGAGACGAACAAAGAAGCCAAAGCCGGTGACGCTGGAAATGACGCCGGTGAAGGTTTGCCCCACCTGATCCTGCATAAAGTCACACTTCAGCCAGTCCGCAACGTCACGCGTGGCTTCGTCGGCGCGGCGCTCGGCCATGGAGCAGTGCTGGCCCAGCTGCAGCATTTGCTGAAGCTCGTAATGGTAGCCGCCGGTTGGCGTGGTGATACCGTCCAGCGTGCCGTTCTCTTTTGCCAACAGATACTTGATGGCGCGGTGTAACAGCAAATCCGGATAGCGACGAATCGGTGATGTGAAGTGCGCGTAGGAGGCCAGCGCCAGGCCGAAGTGGCCCCGGTTTTCCGGATCGTAAACCGCCTGCTTCATCGAGCGCAGCAGCATCGTCTGCAGCATCTCCGCATCCGGACGGCTTGAGATCTGCGTCAGCAGCTCCGCATAATCCAGCGGATGCGGCTTATTGCCGCCGCCCAGCGTCAGGCCCAGTTCATTCAGCACCGAGCGGAAGCTTTTGATGTTCTCTTCGCTCGGGCGATCGTGATCGCGGAACAGCGCCGGTTCGTTATTTTTCTCCACGTAGCGTGCTGAGGCGATATTCGCCAGGATCATGCACTCCTCGATCAGCTTATGCGCATCATTACGTGAGACCTGCTCAACGCGCTCGATGCGGCGATCGGCATTGAAGATAAACTTGGCTTCGTCCGTTTCAAACGAGATGCCGCCGCGCTGTTCACGCGATTTTTCCAGCACCAGATACATGCGGTGCAGCTCTTCCAGATCTTTTACCAGTGGCTGATATTGCTCGCGCAGCTCCTGGTTCCCCTGCAGGATGCTCCAGACCTTGTTATAGGTCAGGCGCGCCCAGGAGTTCATCACGGCTTCATAGTGCTTGTAGCCGGTCAGCTTACCGGTAGCGGAAATGGTCATTTCGCACACCATGCAGAGGCGATCAACCTGCGGGTTCAGCGAGCAGAGGCCGTTTGATAACACCTCAGGCAACATCGGAATGACCTGTGAAGGGAAATAAACGGACGTGCCACGGTTAACCGCTTCATCATCCAGCGGCGTGCCGGGACGGACGTAGTAGCTCACGTCGGCAATAGCGACCCAGAGGCGCCAGCCACCGCCGCGTTTCCTTTCGCAGAAGACCGCATCATCAAAGTCGCGCGCATCCTCGCCGTCAATGGTGACCAGCGGCAGATCGCGCAGATCGACACGTCCGGCTTTCGCCTCTTCCGGCACTTCTTCTTTCAGTTTGGCGATCTGGCGCTCCAGCTCCGGTGGCCAGGTGTGCGGGATATCATGGGTACGCAGCGCCATTTCAACGGCCATGCCAGTGCCCATATTATCGCCAAGCACTTCGACCACTTTACCCACGGCTTTGCTACGGCGGGTTGGGCGCTGCATCAGCTCCACCACCACCACAAAGCCCATACGGGCGCCTTTTAACTCTTCTGGCGGGATTAAGATATCAAAGCTCAGCCGGCCATCGTCGGGCACGACAAAGCCCACGCCCGCTTCGGTAAAGTAGCGGCCCACGATCTGATTGTTGCGCGGCTCAAGAACGCGCACCACACGGGCTTCACGGCGGCCTTTACGATCTGCACCCATGGCCTGAGCCAGGATAACGTCGCCGTGCATACACATTTTCATCTGATCGGCAGAGAGATACAGGTCATCTTTGCTGCCTTCAATACGCAGGAAGCCGAAGCCGTCGCGATGGCCGATTACCTTACCGCGCAGCAGGTCCAGACGCTCAGGCAGCGCGTAGCACTGGCGACGGGTAAAGACCAGCTGACCGTCGCGCTCCATGGCGCGCAGGCGCCGGCGGAGCGCTTCAATCTGCTCTTCGCCTGCAATGGAGAGTTCTTCAGCCAGCTCTTCACGGCTGGCTGGTTTTTCGCGCTTATCCAGATGTGCCAGGATAAATTCACGACTGGGAATGGGGTTTTCGTACTTCTCTGCTTCCCGTTCCTTAAAAGGATCTTTTGACATTGCGGTTCCTCCGTTGTCATCGGTTGCGTAGTGAAGGTTTTTCACTCAGCAATAATTGGTAGAGCGGCTGGTTGTTTTCAACCATATCGGCCAGCGTGTAGCTATCCAGCACGGCGAGAAAGCTCTGCACCGCCTCGTTCAGCGCGTTTTTCAGCCGGCAGGCCGGGGTGATATGACAAAAATCACTGTGACAGTTCACCAGCTGTAGCGGCTCCAGATCGCGGACAACCTGACCGATAATGATTTCTGAAGCGGGTTTGCCAAGGCGAATGCCACCATTTTTGCCCCGGATAGCCATCACATAGCCATCACGGCTTAGCTGATTGATGATTTTGACCATATGGTTGCGCGAGACGCCATATGTCTCAGTGACTTCAGTGATGCTGGTCATTTTTCCGGACGGCAGGGCGGCCATAAAAATGAGCGCACGCAAGCCATAATCAGTAAAACTCGTTAGCTGCACGATAACCTCGCGGAAAAGAAACACGCCAGAGACGCTGCAGTAATCCGCTCATAAGTAAGAGTTAATAATGATGATAAACCAGCCTTCGCCTTCAGGGGCATTTTATTTAAGCAAGCGGGGTTGAGGCGAAGCAGGACGGAAATGCGAGGCGGAATGATAAAGACCGGGCAAAGCCCGGCCTGTATGACAGCGTTATGCGTCAAAGGGATCGCGCAGGATCATTGTCTCGCTGCGGTCCGGACCAGTAGAGATGATATCAATCGGCACGCCGGTCACGTCTTCTACGCGTTTGATGTAGTCGCGTGCTGCCTGCGGCAGGCCTTCCAGCGTTTTCACGCCAAAGGTATTCTCACTCCAGCCTGGCAGGGTTTCATAGATCGGCTCAATGCCTTCCCAGCCTTCTGCAGCCAGCGGGGTCGTGGTCACTTCACGGCCATCAGGCATACGGTATGCCACGCAGATTTTCACTTCTTTCAGGCCGTCCAGAACGTCCAGTTTGGTCATACAGAAGCCGGAAAGGGAGTTGATCTGCACCGCGCGGCGGACGGCAACGGCATCCAGCCAGCCGGTGCGACGGCGACGACCGGTGGTCGCGCCAAACTCATTGCCTTTGCTGCAAAGGAATTCGCCGGTCTCATCAAACAGTTCCGTCGGGAACGGGCCTGCACCGACGCGGGTTGAGTAGGCTTTAACGATACCCAGCACATAATCCACGTAGCGAGGACCAATACCAGACCCTGTTGCCACACCGCCTGCGGTCGTGTTTGAGGAGGTGACATAGGGGTAAGTCCCGTGATCGATATCCAGCAGCGTACCCTGAGCGCCTTCAAACATGATCAGATCGCCACGCTTGCGCGCGCCATCCAGCAGTTCGGAAACGTCGACAATCATGCCGGTCAGAACGTCAGCGATAGCCATCACATCGCTCAGAACCTTGTCGTAATCGACCGCTTCTTCTTTGTAGTAGTTCACCAGCTGGAAGTTGTGATAATCCATCACTTCTTTCAGCTTCGCGGCGAACGTTTCCTTGTTCAGCAGGTCACTGACGCGCAGACCACGACGGGCGACTTTATCTTCATACGCCGGGCCGATGCCGCGACCAGTGGTACCGATCGCCTTGGCACCGCGGGCTTTCTCACGCGCCATATCCAGCGCAACGTGATATTCCAGGATCAGCGGACAAGCTTCGGAGATAAACAGGCGTTCACGTACCGGGAAACCACGATCTTCCAGCCCCTTCATCTCTTTCATCAGCGCGGCAGGCGACAGCACCACACCGTTGCCGATGATGCTGGTCACGTTTTCACGCAGGATGCCAGAGGGAATTAAATGGAGGACGGTTTTCTCACCGTTGATGACTAGCGTATGGCCAGCGTTATGGCCGCCCTGATAGCGAACAACGTATTTTGCACGTTCAGTCAGGAGGTCAACAATCTTACCTTTACCTTCGTCACCCCATTGGGTGCCCAGTACGACGACGTTCTTACCCATTTCTCAAAACCACCGGTTGCTTAAAAATGGATTCTACCACCGTAAAATCCGTCTTTCAGCTCTTTTAGCAGTCGATTGCGCAGTTTTTTGACAGCGGTTAATTTCCGGCATGGGTGCTGACCATATAGTAAATTACCCCACCTGCAACAACCAGGCCGCCACCAAAACGCCGCAGCAGCGTATCGGGTAACTGAGCCATTGAGAGGATCATTCGTCGCCAGATACGCGGCAGCAGCATCGGTCCCAGACCTTCCAGAACAAGTACCAGCGCCAGCGCCATCCAAATAGTTGCATTCATTATTTTTTCCCGCCCATAAAAAAAGGGCCGGAGTTACCCGGCCCTTCGCTTTATAGCAGATTCTTAGCGTGTGGAGGTAGCAGGCGATTTCATAAAGCGGAAGAAATCGCTGTCCGGGCTAAGTACCATCACGTCCTGATTGCTCTTGAAGCTGTTGTCGTAAGCGCGCAGGCTGCGGACAAAAGCGTAGAAGTCAGGATCCTGGCTGAACGCATCGGCGTAAAGTTTGGCTGCGGTTGCATCCCCTTCACCTCGGGTGATCAGCGCAGTGCGCTGTGCTTCTGCCAGCGTGCGTGTCACCTCATAATCGGCACCAGCGCGCAGTTTTTCAGCCTCTTCCTGTCCCTGAGAGCGCTGGCTACGGGCCACAGCTTCACGTTCGGCACGCATACGGTTGTAGATCGCATCGGAAACTTCCGTCGGCAGGTTGATCTGCTTGATGCGCACATCGACAACTTCGATGCCCAGCGCGGCCATACTGTTAGGGTTAACCGCAGGCTCACTGCTGTTGGTTTCACGCTCAACGCGCGCAGCGATGGAGGCGATCGCATCATCGGCGGCCGGCGTGGCGATATCGTCGTCCTGACCCGCACTACCGGTGTTCAGGGCGTCACGAACGTCGGTCGTCAGACGACCACGGGAATCCGTAACGATATCTTTCACGTCCAGACGACCAAATTCAGAACGCAGACGGTCACTGAATTTACGCTTCAGCAGCACTTCGGCCTGGGAGACGTCGCCGCCGCCAGTGGCCAGGAAGTAACGACTAAAGTCGCTGATACGCCATTTGATATACGAATCGACGATCAGATCTTTTTTCTCTTTGGTGACGAAACGGTCCGCCTGGTTGTCCATCGTCTGAAGACGGGCATCCAGTGTTTTCACTGATTCCAGGAAAGGGATTTTGAAATGCAGGCCTGGCGCATAGACCAGCGGCTTGTTTTCATCATCCCGCAGAACTTTACCAAAGCGCATCACAATGCCGCGCTGGCCTTCCTGGACAACAAACAGTGACGCGTACAGCACCACCAGCACAACAATCAATACTACGATTAATGGCTTACGCATCGCTTACTCTCTCCCTTCGCGCTGGGAATCGCTGCGCTGGGCATTCACCCGACGCTGATCCATGATGTCGTCCGGGCTGAACGACGTACTGCCGCTGGCGCGTTCACCGCTGCCTGAAGCCGGTGGCAGGCGCAACAAGCTATTGCTGCTGCTGTCCTGAGTCGTACGCTGGCTGTTTGCCTGACCACCGCGCATCAGCTGATCCAGCGGAAGCATCATCAGGTTATTGCCCTTATCGTTAACCAGTACCTTACGGGTCTGGCCGAGGACGCGTTCCATTGTTTCAATATAGAGACGCTCGCGGGTAATTTGCGGCGCTGCTTTATATTCCGGCAGGATTTTGGCAAAGCGAGCTACTTCACCCTGCGCTTCAAGCACAACGCGAGTCTTATAGGCGCGGCCTTCTTCAAGGATACGCTGTGCCTGGCCGTTAGCCCGTGGCTGAACTTCGTTCGCATAGGCTTCCGCTTCACGGACGTACTGCTCACGGTTCTCACGTGCGGCGATCGCATCATCGAATGCGGCCTTAACCTCTTCAGGCGGACGTGCAGCCTGGAAGTTCACGTCGAGCAGGGTGATGCCCATATCGTACGGGCGGATCGTCTCTTCCAGCTCGCGCTGGGTTTCGCTACGCACCACGGTACGGCCTTCGGTCAGAATACGGTCCATGGTTGAGCGACCAATAACGCCACGCAGCGCACTGTCCGTCGCCTGGCGCAAACTGTCATCAGCATTGTTTACCGCAAACAGGTAACGCTCCGGGTTGGTCACGCGGTACTGCACGTTCATTTCAACGCGCACAACGTTCTCATCGGAGGTCAGCATGGTTCCTGAAGCCGCCAGTTCACGCACAGTTTCAACGTTAACGGTACGAACCTGATCGACAAAAGTCGGTTTCCAGTTAAGGCCCGGCCCTTCCAGATGATTAAATTTACCGAAGCGCGTCACTACGCCACGCTCCGCTTCTTTAATCGTGTAGAAACCACTGGCTGCCCAGATCACCACCGCCGCAACCGCGACGATACCTACCAGACGGCCTGCACCTCGCCCTGGCGTATTCTGTCCACCACTGTTGTCGTTTTTACCACCGCCAAATCCACCAAGCTTTTTGCTCAGTTTGCGAAAGATATCATCTAAATCAGGAGGCCCCTTATCGCGCCCTCCTTTGTTTCCCCCAGAGTTGCCGCCTTGATTATTGCTGCTTCCCCACGGGTCGCGGTCCTGTCCGTTATTCCCGGGCTGATTCCACGCCATGTTTATACTCCATTAATTGTGTGTGCGGTGGTATCCCAAGCCGGGATACGCGTGTCAGGCAATACCGTTAAACAATGTAGTCGACCAGGCTCGGCTCCTGTTTACACAGGCGACGCCAGTCAACGATCGGCATACGTATCTGTAAACCTACGCTACCATCGTCCTCATTCCACTCTTTTTCTATCGCCTGAAGCTGATAAAAACGACTGCGAAGCCGTCCCGCTTCAGGTGGAAGACGAAGATTGTACTGCGCAATCTCGCCAGCCAGTCGTTCGGTTAACGCCTGAAATAACAGTGGGATCCCCTCTCCCGTCTGCGCTGAAAGCCAGACACGGACAGGTAGGTTTTCCTCATTACGATCGATTCTGGGGACAAAATCCTCCAGCATATCAATTTTGTTCATCACCAGCAGCGTGGGAATATCGTCAGATTCTATCTCTTCAAGAACCTCATCCACCGCTTCGATGTTTTCATCCACGCGCTGATCGGCTGCATCAATAACGTGCAGCAGCAGCGTGGCCTGACGGGTTTCCTGCAGCGTGGCTTTAAAGGCTGCCACCAGATCGTGAGGCAGATGACGGATAAAACCTACCGTATCGGCCAGCACGACTTCTCCCACATCCGCTACGTCAATCCGGCGAAGGGTAGGATCCAGCGTGGCGAAAAGCTGGTTAGCGACGTAAACCTCGGCAGAAGTGATGCAGTTAAATAAGGTGGATTTACCGGCGTTGGTATAGCCCACCAGCGACACTGTAGGCACATCGGCCTTGCTGCGTGCCTGTCTGCCCTGCTCGCGCTGTTTTTCAACCCGCTGCAGCCGCGAAAGAATCAGTGTGATGCGGTTGCGAAGCAGGCGGCGGTCCGTCTCCAGCTGGGTTTCGCCCGGGCCGCGCAGGCCGATACCGCCTTTCTGACGTTCAAGGTGGGTCCAGCCGCGAACCAGACGCGTGGCGAGATGGCGAAGCTGGGCCAGCTCTACCTGTAATTTACCCTCATGGGTACGCGCACGCTGGGCAAATATATCCAGGATCAGGCCGGTGCGATCGATAACGCGGCACTCACACAGGGCTTCAAGATTGCGCTCCTGTGCCGGGCTCAGGGCGTGATCGAACAACACCACCGATGCACCGCTGGCTTTTACCGCTTCGGCAATCTCAACTGCCTTACCTTCACCGACAAAATATTTGGGGTGGGGTGACTTACGGCTGCCCGTGACGACTCGCAGCGCTTCGACACCCGCGGAAGAGACCAGGGTTTCAAACTCCTGCAAATCTTCCATATCTCTGTCTTGGGAGAAATAGATGTGTACTAGTACGGCCTGCTCACCGGCATCATAACGGTCAAACAAACTTAAAACCTCTCAGAACCTTGTTAAACCTGCTACACAATGGCCATACAGCGTGAAAATCAGATTCAGAATGCGCGTCTTTGTTAAAAGACGGCCTGTGTCGCCTGGTTCAGCTCGCCCGTGGGCAAAAAGCCGGACCTGACGGGAATGACCAGGACGGGGATCCTGAATGCACAGGGCCCCCCGCCATCAAAAACGCTGATTACTCAGCGTCTTCACTGTCTTGCTGAGGCTGAGATGCTGCCCCCTGGTTGCTGCTACCATGATGATAGTTGTTGCTTCCGCCACCTGCATTATTGCTATGGTGGGAGACCGGACGGGACGGAACAACGGTAGAGATAGCGTGCTTATAAACCATCTGACTAACCGTGTTTTTTAATAAAATTACAAATTGATCAAACGACTCGATCTGACCCTGCAGTTTGATACCATTCACCAAATAAATCGAAACCGGAACACGTTCCCGACGCAATGCGTTCAGGAACGGGTCTTGCAATGATTGCCCCTTAGCCATTCTATCTTTTCCTTATATGCTTGTTGTTTGCTACTTAAGAACCTCATCGGCCCTGAAATACTGCGTAAAAATTTGCGCAAGGTAACGTACCAATTGTACACAATCACCCATGCTTCGCATCAAGAACCTGTAAGACCTGAGCGAACGCCGCATCAGGTTGTTCGCTATCCAGCCAGTGAACGTCCTTCCAGCCGCGCAGCCAGGTAATCTGACGCTTGGCCAACTGGCGGGTTGCGCAAATTCCCCGATAAACCATCTCATCGTAATCAATTTCACCGGTCAGATATGACCACATTTGGCGATAACCAACACAGCGAATGGAAGGCATGTCCGTATGTAAATCACCCCGGGCAAAAAGTGCCCGGACCTCCGCTTCAAACCCTGCTGCCAGCATCTGATGAAAACGCAGCTCAATACGCTGATGGATCAGTTCGCGTTGCAAAGGCGCAATAGCAAACTGAATAACATCATATGGCAGCGCTTCTCCAGAAGTTTTCGTCAGTTCTGTTAAAGTTTTACCCGAAATAAAAAAAACTTCCAGTGCTCGCGAGAGTCTCTGGGGATCATTCGGATGAATACGATTTGCAGCAATGGGATCTACTTCACATAACTGGCGATGAAGGGTATCCCAGCCCTTTTCAGCCGCCATTTGCTCAATACGCTGGCGCACCTCCAGATCCGCCGGGGGCAACGGCGATAATCCTTCCAGTAGAGCCTTGTAATAGAGCATGGTGCCACCAACAAGCAGCGGTATCCGCCCTTTTTGGGTAATCTCCGCCATTTCAGCCAGCGCATCACGACGAAACTCTGCCGCCGAATAGGTTTCGGCAGGATCGCGGATGTCCAGTAAACGATGAGGCGCCAGAGCGTTTTCCTCTGCGGTAGGTTTGGCGGTGCCAATATCCATGCCGCGATAGACGAGGGCAGAATCAACGCTAATCAACTCAACTGGCAGCGCCTGGCGCAATGCCATCGCCAGCGCCGTTTTACCGGAAGCCGTTGGCCCCATCAAAAAAATTGCCTTTGGCCGGCCAGCCTTGGATGTTTCACTCATGCTTCAGGGCATTCATCGCCTGTTCAGTATCGACGTACTGCAATAATCCAGAAGGTGGCGATTTCATCAGCTGTGGGCAGAGTCGTTCCACCTCGGCCAGCAACGCAATCGCCTGCGAGTGATTCCAGTGCGGATGTTCAGCAAGCGAATGACGCGCTAACCACTGCGCCACCTGCGTTGCAGAAACCTCCTGCTGCCGGGCGAGATAGCCTAACAGGTCTGGAATCAAGTTTTGTAAATTTTGTTGGCGTAACGGTAAAGGCACCGCGCGCAGGGTCACATGCTGACCATCTGCTTTCAGTTCCACCCCCATCCGCAACAGTAGCTCGTGGCAGCGGCTCAGCGCTTCGCGCTCGGGAGCATCTATTTTCATACGAACCGGGATCAGTAGCGGCTGAGGTTTCAACCCTTCCTCACCCGGATCAAGCTGTGCCTGTTTTAGCCAGCGTTGTGCCACCGGAAGTGAAATCAGCGCCAGCCTGTTTTGCTGTTCGACCAGCGCGAAATTCTCATTCAGTACCGTGAGAACGCGACCAAAGCTTTGACAGTGGCCGTTCAGCGGTGTGGCCGCTGCCTCAGCGGGAGCAGGTTCTTGCGCCTGCGGCGTCGCCGGCGTTTTCAGCAGTTGCTGATAAACGATTCCTTCCCGTTTTTGATAAACCGGGGCCTGCCGCTGCCAGGCAGGCAACGATGAAGGCGCGCTTTTTTCCTGTGGCGCCCGACCTGCGCCTGACGAGTCAGCCTCGCCGCGTGCGGAAGATGCCCTTGCTTCGCTGCCAGAGCTTGTGCCCGAAGGAACTGCTCTCGCCGGTGCAGGTGCAGGTGCAGAAAAATGATTGCCGCCCGCGGCCTGGCGATTTGCTGGCTGCCAGCGTACCGTCTCTTCTTCCGGCCCGGCGTCGGGCAGGCGCGCCTGTCCGCTTTCCTGTAAAACAGTGACGATACCCTGATAGATAAAGTCGTGCACAAGGCGCGACTGGTGAAAGCGAACTTCATGTTTTGCGGGATGGACATTGACGTCCACCTGATGAGGGTCGATCTCCAGATAGAGAACATAAGCGGGCTGATGGTCAGCGCCGAGCTTATCCTGGTATGCCTGGCGGATGGCGTGATTGATCAGTCTGTCACGCATCATCCGGCCATTCACATAACAATATTGCAGCTCGCTCAACGTGCGGGATCCGACAGGGTCCGCCACCCAGCCGTGTAGCTTCAGATCGCCATGCTCCCATTCGATGTTCAGCGCATGGGTAAGAAACGCGGTACCGCAAATAGCCCCGAGGCGGCGCTCCCGCTGACTCGTCTCGCGCACGCCACGATATTGCCGTATCAGTTTGCCATTGTGGGTTA
This sequence comes from Pantoea sp. IMH, assembly GCF_000599885.1. Lineage (GTDB taxonomy): Bacteria > Pseudomonadota > Gammaproteobacteria > Enterobacterales > Enterobacteriaceae > Erwinia. Next base: position 56,246 of record NZ_JFGT01000003.1, read on the forward strand.
GCGAGAAAGCGACGTCGAAGCGCGCCAGCGCAATACGGCGGATAATCTCATCAATATGCGTGAATTCTGTTTTTTCGGTACGCATAAATTTGCGACGGGCTGGCGTATTGTAAAAGAGATCCAGCACCTCAATCGTAGTGCCTACAGGATGTGCCGCGGGTTTAACGGTTACGGCCATCTCACGCCCTTCCGCATAGGCCTGCCAGGCTTCACTTTGCGTTTCAGGACGTGAAGTCAGGGTCAGCCGGGAAACCGAGCTGATACTGGCCAGCGCCTCACCGCGAAACCCCAGGCTCATGATAGCCTCAAGATCGTCCAGCGAGGTGATTTTGCTGGTGGCATGGCGGGCCAGCGCCATCGCCAGCTCATCTTTGCCTATGCCACAACCGTTGTCGCGCAGACGAATCAGCTTTGCGCCGCCCTTCTCGATATCAATATCAATCCGCGTTGCGCCGGCATCAAGGCTGTTTTCTACCAGCTCTTTAACGACCGACGCCGGGCGCTCCACCACTTCGCCAGCCGCGATCTGGTTTGCGAGCTGGGGGGGCAAAACCTGAATCGGCATACAGGCTCCTTGGTTGGTTAAGACGCCGGGATGGTCAGCGTCTGGCCGAGCATAACATTCTGTGACTTCATATTATTCGCCTGCTGGATCGCTTTGGCGCTGACGCCATATTGAACCGCAATAGCGGTCAGCGTGTCACCTCTTACGATTTTATGCTTCGCGGGCCGCTTTGCTACTGATGCGCTGACCTGATTTCCCGCCGGCACTTTCAGCCGCTGCCCCACCCAGACACCATCTTTTTTTAGCCTATTCAGGCTGCGCAAGGTCGACATACTGACGCCATAATGCGCTGCAATGCCTGACAGCGTTTCGCCACGCTTCACGACATGACGCTGGGTCGCGCCGGAATAAAGGGCGGAAGCGCCGGAGTTCCCTGCTGAATCAACCGCCGTTGCGGAGTGCAACGGACGGTTTTCCGCCTTTGGGAGCGTTTGTAGCGGATGCGCCAGGAAGTAGTTGCGGAGTCCCTGATGAATCGACTCGGCAATCTTCTGCTGGTACGCGCTGCTGCCAAGCAGCCGCTCCTCCGAAGCGTTACTAATGAAGCCGGTTTCCACCAGCAGCGAGGGGATATCGGGTGAACGAAGAACGCCAAGACTGGCATGCTCTGGCCGTTTTTTATGCAGCGAGCCTACCTGCTTCAGCTGCGCCAGTACTTTAACCGCAACGTCATACCCCACGCGCTGGGAATGACCGAATTGCAGATCCAGCACCGCCTGACTGAGATAGGGGTCAGCCTGGCTGTTAGCCAGAAGATCGCCGGCGCCGCCCAACAGTTCTGACTGTTTCTCGTGCTGCTCCAGCCAGCCAGCCATCTCGCTGTTTGCGCGGCGATTTGAGAGCACCCACACTGAGGCGCCAGACGCGCTGCGGTTAGGCGCAGCGTCGGCGTGGATAGAGACCAGCACGTTTGCGTTTTGCTTTCGCGCCACCTCTGAACGGCCCATGACGGAAATAAAATAGTCGCCGTCGCGGGTCATCACGCCTTTAAACATCGGATCTTTGTTCAGAAGCGCTTTCAGCTTGCGTGAAATCGCAATGGTGACGTTTTTTTCTTTAAGCCCTCCCCGGCCGATTGCGCCGGGATCCTGTCCGCCGTGTCCCGCATCAATCGCCACGATAACAGCCTCGTTTTCCGCTCTGGGCGTTTTCCCGGGCCGGGCAACCTCGTTTCCGCTGGTGACGGTTGTCACCGGATTGGTTTTGAACGGGTTTTCAGAGGGCGCTGAGGGTGCCGGGCGGGGAGCGGCGCTACTGGCCGCGTTTGCAGATCGAGAACCGCTAATCGTAAACACTACGTTGTAGTTGCTGCCGCTGCGCTGGGTGACAGCACGCGTTTTACCCGGCTGGGTTAATTCGAAAACCAGACGGATACTCTGGCTGTCCTTAGGCTGGCTTGAGCGGATGCGCTTTACGATATTCTGACCGCTGAACGTCAGCGGCAGCCCCTTCACCACGCCGCTCTGGCGGATGTCGAGCACCACACGCTCCGGATTGTGCAGGGGGAAAAAACCATAGATAGGCTGGCCGCTGAAGCTCAGCGTAACGGTGGCTCGATCGTCACCGTTCGCGACTTTGATATCTGACAAACTGGCAGCAACGGTTGCAAACGAACTGAGTAAAAGTGCCAGTATCAGACCAAACTTCATGCGCAACATCATCAACAACCTTTTTCCATAATTATCTGCTGCACCATCGCTTCGCCAGCGGGGGAACAGGCGTGGAGCTCAGCCTCACGCGCTTCGCCCTGATAGCGCAGATGCAGCTCAAGATCGGGCACAGGCAGTACACCGGCCCCCTGCTGCGGCCATTCAACCAGGCAGAGACTTTCATCGGTGAAGTAATCGCGGATGCCCATAAACTCCAGCTCTTCAGGATCGGCAAGGCGATAAAGATCGAAGTGATAGACCCGACGATTCGGCAAAATGTAAGGCTCGACGAGCGTATACGTTGGGCTTTTCACATTCCCTTTATGGCCGAGTGCCTGCAGAAATCCCCGACTGAAGGTTGTTTTCCCCGCGCCCAGATCGCCATAGAGATATATCGTTACCGCACCTTTACAGGCACTGGCCAGGCTGGCACCAAGTGCAAGGGTGGCTGCCTCATCAGGCAGTGTGATTACACAGCTCTTCATTCTTTTGTATTTAACATCTCTGGGTTGACAAACAGATACAGCTCGGAAAAAAGATCGGTCGCTAACATCCCCCGGGTACCGTGACGAAGCGCCACGGCTTCGGCGGCGGCGCCATGTGCCACGCAGCCCGCGCAAGCTGCATCATACAATGAGAGCTTTTGTCCCAACAAACCGCCAATTATGCCGGAGAGCACATCCCCCATGCCGCCGCTGGCCATCCCTGCGTTACCCACATCGGCAAACGCCAGTTGACCTTCAGCACTGGCAATCAGGGTGCCGGCGCCTTTCAGTACCACCACGCCGCCGTAGCGTTTAGCCAGCTGCTGCGCTGAATGTAAGCGATCGCTTTCGATTTCGCTCGTTTTGACGTTCAGCAGCCTTGCCGCTTCGCCTGGATGCGGCGTAAGGATTCGATTTTGACGCTTATCAGGACTGATTGCCAGCAGGTTAAGCGCATCTGCGTCCCAGAGCATCGGTTTCTGAGCATTTTCTATCTTCCTGAGCGCATTTTTACCCCAGCTTCCCTGGCCTAAGCCCGGGCCAATCACAATAACATCGGCCCAGTCCAGCGCCTGTTCAATAGCATCATCGCTTAACTCCTGCACCATCAGCTCCGGGCGAGCCGTTAACAAAGGCGCGATATTTTCTTTGTGAGTAAGCACTCGCACTAATCCTGCGCCGGCCCGCAATGCCGCTTCGCCGGTCATCCGAATCGCTCCTGCCGTGCCAAGTTCTCCGCCAACGATCGCAAGTTTGCCCTGATCGCCTTTATGAGAGGTGGGCCGCCTCGGCTTCAGCCAGCCACTGAGGGAGGTCGCATCAAAACGGGCGTAAGGCGCGACTTGCCCGGCGATAAAAGGATCGAGGCTTAGCGCATGAAAATGCAGCTGGCCCACCACATCCCTCGCTTTGCCTGTTAACAGCCCCGGTTTCAGTGCAATAAAGGTCAACGTATGAGCGGCAAAAACGACCTCCCCTGGCGTAGTACCGTTTGCTGCGACCAGGCCCGAGGGCACATCAACGGCAAAAACCGGTGCTGAGTGAGCATTTACTTTGGCGATCAGTTCAGCGTAAGGCGCTTCAGGAGAACGGCTCAGCCCGGTACCCAGCAGCGCATCTACAATCAGCTCTACATTCTCCGGCCAGTAAGCGGCTGGCTCGTGGATTATCCCCCCCGCCGCCAGCCAGGCTTCACGCGCCTGTGCCGCTTCTTCCGGTAGCGGTTTCGTTCCCTCGCAGGCAATCACGGTCACCGACAGCCCGGCGGATTGTGCCAGCCGGGCAATGATAAAGCCGTCGCCACCATTATTGCCATGTCCGCAGAGCACCAGCCAGTGTTCCGCGGAGGGCCAGAGCGCACGTAGTTTTGCGAAAGCCGCTTCTCCGGCACGTTGCATCAGTTCGAACAACGTGATGCCAAGGCTGTCTGCACCTTCTTTCTCGAATTGCGCCAGCGTCTCTACAGGCCAGACAGAATAAGGTAAACTGGGGCTGTTTTTTTGTCTGTTTAGGTTAGTCATGTCGCATCCTCTCGATCTCCATCAGCTTGCCCGGGATATTAAACAGTGGGGGCAGTCGCTCGGTTTTCAGCAAGTCGGTATCTGTGATACCGATCTGAGCAGCGAAGAACCGCGCCTTCAGGCCTGGCTTGACAAGCAGTATCATGGCGAGATGGAGTGGATGGCACGTCACGGCATGATGCGCGCCCGTCCCCATGAACTGCTGCCAGGTACGCTGCGGGTTATCAGCGTACGGATGAATTATCTGCCAGCGAAAGCGGCCTTCGCCAGTACCCTGAAAAATCCTCAGCTCGGCTATGTCAGCCGCTATGCGCTGGGCAGGGACTATCACAAAGTATTACGCAACCGACTAAAAAAGCTTGGCGATAAAATACGCGAACGCTGTGCCGAAGCTCAGTTTCGTCCTTTCGTGGACTCAGCGCCACTGCTCGAAAGGCCCTTAGCAGAGAAAGCCGGGTTGGGCTGGACGGGCAAACATTCGTTGATTCTGAATCGTGAAGCAGGCTCCTGGTTTTTTCTGGGAGAACTCCTGATCGATCTGCCGCTTCCCGTCGACAGTCCGCAGGAGGAACAGTGTGGCCGCTGCGTGGCTTGTATGACCATCTGCCCCACAGGCGCGATTGTAGAACCCTATACCGTTGATGCCAGGCGTTGTATCTCTTACCTGACGATAGAGCTGGAAGGTGCCATTCCTGAGGAGTACCGGCCACTTATTGGTAACAGAATTTATGGCTGTGATGACTGTCAGCTTATTTGTCCCTGGAATCGTTACGGTCAGCTGACCGATGAGGATGATTTCAGCCCGCGCGCTTTGCTGCATGCACCGCCTTTAACCGAGCTGTTTAAATGGGATGAGACGCAGTTTCTGCGGGTGACGGAAGGTTCTGCCATCCGCCGTATCGGTCATCTGCGCTGGCTACGTAATGTGGCCGTTGCGCTGGGGAATGCGCCCTGGTCAGAAGAAGCGCTCAAGGTACTTGCTGCCCGGCGAGGTGAAAACACCCTGCTTGATGAGCATATAGAATGGGCGATTCAACGGCAGCTGGCGGCCAGGAGTAAAGATGCAGTTGAGTTACAGAGCTCACAGCATAAGCGACTGGTCAGGGTCGTGGAAAAGGGATTACCGCGTGATGCATAACTGAGCAATGGAGGAATATCGTGCGGCAGATAAGTTTCCCACAGGCTGTGTATAAAATTAAAAAATCGTTGTCATTCAAATGTCACGGAAAGCACAAGCGATCCAGTTAACAATTTGACACATTAGATTTATTTTATAAAACAATCAATTACTGATTATCGTTAGATTTATACATAGTCAGATGTATGGGTTTAGCCAATACAAACCTGTGCATAACTCTGTTGACGAAGTTTTTATATGCGCGAAAATGACGACGCGCAGCGGCATTCGCGCTGTGGATAATTTCAACCGTGGACGTTTAGAAAACCTGTCTGGAGCGGGAAACGAGACTCGAACTCGCGACCCCGACCTTGGCAAGGTCGTGCTCTACCAACTGAGCTATTCCCGCTTAAGGCGCTGACGTCTGAAAAAAAGGAGAAAAAAGCGACAAAACCAACGTAACCTATTGATTTTTAATTAACTCTCTATCCCGAATTTCGGAGCGGGGGGCATTATGGCCTTATTGCTTTCCGATGACAAGATCTTTTTAGCGTCCCGCATCAATACGTCCCCCCCAAAAAGCGCGCAAAACGGGTGAGTTTCTTCAGCACTGACGCTCTAAAAAAGCAGTTTAATCAACAAGTCGCATTAATCAGTATCAGCCATCCTGCCGCAGCCAGCGCGGGGCCAAAAGGAACAGGGTTGTCGAAGGTTTTTTTACTTCTCATTCTGGCAGTAATTATGTAGAGCAGACCGATCAGCGAAGCAATAAGCAGAAGAACAGGCAGACTTTGCCAGCCTGTCCAGGCGGCCAGGCCTGCCGCCATCTTACAATCGCCATATCCCATGCAGGTTTTACAGAATATCTTCTCTCCCAGCCCGCAGAGCAGTCTGAGCGCCATATACCCCACCATCCCTCCCGCTACCGCATCGGATAACGCAACAAAAGTCCCGTTCAAATTAAAAAATAATCCTGTCCAGAGCAGCGTCAATGTCAGGGTATCCGGTAACAGCAACGTATTGAAATCGATAGCGGAAAGCGCCAGCAGTAACCAGCTAAAGATCAGCAGACCGGTCAACACAGTGCCAGGCGGATAAAGAAAACCAGCGAACAGACACAACATCAGGGACAGCGCTTCAATCAGTGGATATTGCCAACTGACAGACTGCCCGCAATAGCGACATTTCCCCTTTAGCACCCACCAGCTGATAAGCGGCAGATTGTCGTACCAGCGAAGGACGCTCTGACAGGATGTACAGTGCGACGGTGGATATAAGAGGTCAGAGATGACGGTGGAATCAGGATGTGCAGATAAGATATTTACCGGCAAACGGTAGATGACAACATTTAAAAAACTTCCCACGCTCAGGCCCAGTACTGCCATTCCTGAAAACCAGAGTTCAGGAAAACGTTGTGAAATATCCATGATCGCGTCCACCCATTATTATCCTTTACTCCCGATCTCACCCTCAGAAAGTAGCATTGCCCTGTGCCCGGCTACAGCAGAATAACGTCTGTATGCGGTGCAAGTTCCACTAAAGATTTTCCGGCTACTTTGTCTGGTTATTTCCTGCGAAGCGGGTCGAAAGGCGACGGACGGAAACAGCCAAATCAGCAAGCTGACGTACCTGATCGCGAACTTGAACCGTGGAGACGCCAGGTGTTGGGTGTTGGGTGTTGGGTGTTGGGTGTTGGGTGTTGGGTGTTGGGTGTTGGATTCGGAATGTAGATGATGGCGTTTGGCACCGCAAAATGACAGGCACAAAAAAAGGAACCGCAGTTCCTTTTTCCGTTAATTGCACGCCTTAACGGCCTGCAAATCTTATCTGGAGCGGGAAACGAGACTCGAACTCGCGACCCCGACCTTGGCAAGGTCGTGCTCTACCAACTGAGCTATTCCCGCATTGATGCTGATACCTGTTGTCGCGTTTTGGAGCGGGAAACGAGACTCGAACTCGCGACCCCGACCTTGGCAAGGTCGTGCTCTACCAACTGAGCTATTCCCGCACTGACGCTGGTACCTGTTGTCACATTTTGGAGCGGGAAACGAGACTCGAACTCGCGACCCCGACCTTGGCAAGGTCGTGCTCTACCAACTGAGCTATTCCCGCTTAAAATGCTGACTGCTGTTTCAACAACGTTAACTTATTATAACGAAACTGGCTACCTCTTTAAGGTAACTGCTTGTTTAAAAAGAACTTTATCAAAACCGCATTCTGGAACGTGGGGAATTATGAACGTATCAGGGGGGAATGGCAAGCCCTTTCTTCACCCAGCCGTTTAAGTGGTTATTACGCAACCAGGCACCACGAAAACAGTCTGTAAGCGCCTCTTTTCTATTTAAAGAGAGAAGCGCATACGCCGTTTACTGCCTCTATATCGCCCTGGCAAGGCTTCTTTTTATCCGCTTAAGGCAGTATGACCAGAAAAAAAGAGTTTGCGATGGGCAAATAAACAGATTGTTGTCCTGCGTCTCATGACATCCTCTCTCCAAAGGATGCCGCTGGAGTTCGCTGGCACGGTAGATTACAGCCTGAAGAGCTGCTCGCGATACCAGCTCAACTCGGCAACGGACTCCCGGATATCATCCATCGCCTGGTGTGTCCCCTGCTTTTTGAAGCCGGTCAGCACCTCAGGCTTCCAGCGCCGGGCCAGTTCTTTAACCGTACTGACATCCAGATAACGATAGTGGAAATACGCTTCTAACTCCGGCATGTATTTGAACAGGAAACGGCGATCCTGTCCGATGCTGTTGCCGCAGATAGGCGAACTGTTCTCCGGCACCCACTGCTTCAGAAACGCAATAGTCGCCAGCTCGGCAGCGCGATCGTCAACCTTACTTGCTTTAACACGCTCAACCAGCCCACTGCCGGTATGCGTTCTCACATTCCATTCATCCATCAGCGCGAGCTGCGCGTCTGACTGATGAACAGCGAAAACCGGACCTTCTGCCAGAATGTTCAGATCGGAATCGGTGACCAGGGTGGCAATCTCAATAATGCGGTCCTGCTCCGGATCAAGCCCGGTCATTTCAAGATCAATCCAAATCAGATTATTGGCATTTACAGTCATGGGGTTCCTCGCCGTGGCTTATATCATCAAACGTAAGGGTGTATCATAAACGTTTTGCCCTGTCAGGGCGAAGCCTGCCAAGCCTTGTGAGGAAGAGTGAGTAAAAACAAACTGTCGAAAGGTCAGCAACGTCGCGTCAGCGCCAACCATGAGCGCCGCCTGAAGCAGCGTGCGGATAAGCCAGAGCCGGACGACAGCCTGTTCGGTGAAGCGCGCGATGGCGTCGTGATCAGCCGCTTTGGTATGCATGCTGACGTGGAAGATGCGGATGGATCGGTTCACCGCTGTAATATCCGCCGCACGATCCGCTCGCTGGTCACCGGCGATCGCGTACTCTGGCGTCCCGGCCAGGAAGGCGGCGCCACCGTAAAAGGGATCGTCGAAGCTGTCCATGAACGGACCTCAGTACTGACCCGTCCGGACTTTTATGATGGCGTAAAGCCCATTGCCGCCAATATTAATCAGATCGTGATCGTTTCAGCCATCCTGCCGGAGCTTTCGCTCAATATTATCGACCGTTATCTGGTAGCAAGCGAAACGCTGGATGTGGAGCCGCTGCTGGTCCTGAATAAAACTGACCTGCTTGATGATGAAGGCCGCGCCTTTGTCGATGAACAGATGGATATTTACCGCAAAATTGGTTACCGCGTCCTGATGGTTTCCAGCCACCGTAAGCGGGGTCTGGCAGAACTGGAAGCTGAGCTTACAGACCGCATCAGCATTTTCGCGGGCCAGTCCGGCGTGGGCAAATCCAGCCTGCTTAACGCCCTGCTGGGGCTGGAACTGGGTGAGGGAGAGATCCTGACCAATGACGTTTCTGACGTCTCAGGCCTGGGACAGCACACCACCACGGCGGCCAGACTCTATCATTTCCCGCACGGCGGCGACGTCATAGACTCACCTGGCGTCCGGGAGTTCGGTTTATGGCACCTTGAACCGGAACAAATCACCCGCGGGTTTGTCGAATTCCGTGAGTTTTTAGGCCATTGTAAGTTCCGTGACTGCAAACATGATACCGATCCCGGCTGCGCCATTCGCGAAGCCGTGGAGAACGGTGAAATCGATGAAGCGCGCTTTGAAAATTATCACCGCATTCTGGACAGCATGTCAGATATGCAGCTGAAAACGCGCCGTAACTTTTCTGAAAGCAGCGACTGAACTTGCCTGCCCGCGCTTCCACGCGGGCAACATAGCCTAATTGTAAGGGCACTGGTACAATCCGCCCCCCTTTCTTTAACTGCTATCTGATCAAGCCAGGAGGCTACCGTGTTGGATCGTTTAAAACTCGGCCTGAATCATGTTTTACCTAAAAAAGCCCTGACGGAACTGGCGGGCTGGGGCGCAGGAAAGCGCGCCGGCTGGCTCACCAAAGCGGTGATTGATGCTTTTGTCTGGTTCTATAAAGTCGATATGTCCGAAGCGCAGAAACCGGATACTGCCAGCTATCGCACGTTCAACGATTTCTTCGTCCGTCCCCTGCGCGATGAAGCCCGCCCGATTGAAACCGATCCCAATCTGCTCGTTCTGCCGTGTGATGGCGCAATCAGTCAGCTGGGTCATATTGAGGGCGATCAGATTTTCCAGGCGAAAGGACACACCTACTCGCTGGAAGCGCTGCTTGCGGGCGATCGCGCCATGGCGGAGATGTTTCGTGACGGCGAATTCGTTACGACCTATCTGGCCCCTCGCGACTATCATCGCGTACATATGCCCTGTAACGGTATCCTGCGTGAAATGATCTATGTACCGGGCGATCTCTATTCGGTTAATCCCCTGACGGCGCAGAATATCCCTAATCTTTTCGCCCGTAATGAACGCGTTATTTGTCTGTTCGATACTGAATTCGGACCGATGGTGCAAATTCTGGTCGGTGCCACCATCGTCGGCAGCATCGAAACGGCTTGGGCAGGGACCATAACGCCGCCTCGCGAAGGTGTGATCAAGCGCTGGAGCTGGCCGGGGGCGGAAGAAGATGGTGCGGTTGTCCTGCTGAAAGGTCAGGAAATGGGCCGCTTTAAGCTCGGGTCAACGGTGATCAACCTGTTTGCGCCTGGCAAAGTCAAACTGGCGGAAAGCCTGACGCCTGAAACCATTACACGTCTGGGCCAGACGCTGGCCATTGCACTGCAAAAAACCAGTGCGGAAGACGTCTTACACCACTCATAGCAGACTCCTATGTTACGCCTGATTCTTACTATTTTGTTGAGCTGGATGCTTCTCCAGCCCGCCTGGTCAGCCAGCCCGCCGGATGCCGGCCAGATCAGACAGCAGCTTGAAGAAGCCCAGTCTGACAAAAATGCGCCGAATCAGGCGGAAAGGGTGGAGATCCTTCAGGCCACCCTGAACTGGCTGGAAGAGCGGCAGGCTTCGCTTGAGAATATCAATGCCTATCAGCAGGTTATTGACGATTTTCCGAAATTAAGCCGCGAGCTTCGCCAGCAGGCAGCCTCACTACTGGATAAAGAGAAAAGCGTGCGCAGCACGATGACGGCAGCCGAGCTGGATCAGGAAATCCTCCAGGTGAGCAGTCAGCTACTGGAGGAGAGCCGTCAGGCGCAGCAGGAGCAGGAGCGTGCCCGTGAAATCAGCGATTCACTTTCCCAGCTTCCACAGTTGCAGTCGGAGGCTCGCCGTGCGCTGAATGAGATCGAGCGCCGTCTGCAGGGCCAGGCGGCGTCCGCCACGCCGCTGGCGCAGGCGCAGCTAATCTCTCGTCAGGCCGAATCAGCCGCCCGGAAAGCCCGGGTGGACGAACTGGAACTCGCTCAGCTTTCGGCGAATAACCGCCAGGAGCTGGCGCGTATGCGCAGCGAAGTGCACCAGCGTAAGGCCTCTCAGCTCGACACCTACCTTCAGGCATTACGCAATCAGCTCAACAGCCAGCGTCAGCGTGAGGCGGAACTGGCACTGGAGCTTACCGAACAGTTAGCGGAGAACAGCGGCGATTTGCCGGAAAGTATCAGCCAGCAGTTTCGCGTGAACCGTGAACTTTCTGCCGAACTCAACCAGCAGGCACAACGTATGGATCTGATCGCTTCGCAACAGCGGACAGCGACCAATCAGACCATTCAGGTGCGGCAGGCGCTGGGCACAATCCGTGAACAGTCAGAATGGCTGGGCGTATCCAATTTGTTGGGAGAAGCCCTGCGCGCCCAGGTGGCACGCCTGCCGGAGATGCCAAAACCGCAACAGCTCGATAATGAGATGGGGCAGCTACGTGTGCAGCGTCTTTACTATGAGGATCTGCTGGAGCGTCAGCAGTTGCTCCGCCAGTTAAAACAGGATGACGGCAAGCCGCTCACCAGCGAGCAACGCCGGATCCTTGATGCCCAGTTGAAAACCCAGCGCGAGCTGATTAATTCGCTGCTTGCCGGCTGCGATAACCTGATTCTGGAAGTCACCAAGCTGAAAGTCGCCAACGGGCAGCTTGAAGATGCTTTAAATCAGGTGAAGGAAGCCGCGCACCGCTATCTCTTCTGGACGGCGGATGTCAGCCCCGTCGGCCTCAGTTTTCCGTTAGATCTGATCCGGGATCTGAAGAGCTTGCTCTCGCTCGACACCTTAGGTCAGATGGGCGGCGCGCTGGTAATGATGTTCACCAGCAAGGAAACCGTGGTGCCGATTCTGGCCGCCCTGCTGCTGGTTGGTTTCAGCCTTAGTTCACGGCGCCATTTCCGGGAGTTTCTCAACCGCTCCTCGCAGAAGGTGGGTAAGGTTACCCAGGATCAATTCAGCCTGACGATGCGCACCGTTTTCTGGTCGATTCTGGTGGCGTTGCCGGTGCCGGTACTGTGGATGGCGTTTGGCTACGGCTTGCAGCACGCCTGGCCCTGGCCCATCGCGGTTGCGATAGGCGACGGCGTGACGGCGGCGGTTCCGCTGCTCTGGGCATTTATGATCAGCGCCGCCTTTGCGCGTCCCCAGGGCCTGTTTATCGCCCACTTCCGCTGGCCTCAGACCCGCGTAGCGCGGGCGATGCGCTTTTACTCTCTCTGTGTCGGGCTGGCCGTGCCATTGATCATGCTGCTGATTAGCTTTGATAATCTTGACGATCGGCAGTTCTCCTCCACGCTGGGGCGGCTCTGCTTTATTCTGATATGCGGCACGCTCAGTCTGGTGACCGTCAGCCTGAAACGCGCCGGTATTCCGCTCTATCTTGATAAAGAAGGTAGCGGCGAAAATGTGATCAACAGTATTCTCTGGAACCTGATGATTGGCATCCCGCTGCTCGCTGCGCTCGCCTCCTGCATCGGTTATCTCGCCACCGCCCAGGCGCTACTGGCACGACTGGAAACCTCAGTGGCTATCTGGTTCCTGCTGCTGGTGATTTACCATATTATCCGTCGCTGGATGCTGATTCAGCGGCGGCGTATCGCTTTCGATCGCGCCCGTACCCGCCGCGCTGAAATTCTCGCCCAGCGTGCTAAAGGAGAGGAAGAGCTTTCCGCTCAGCAGGCCAGTTCAGATACGCTTGACGTTGAGGAGCCGGTTATCGATCTGGATGCGATCAGTGCGCAGTCCCTGCGCCTTGTCCGCTCGATCCTTACGCTGATTGCGCTGCTCTCGGTCATTGTGCTCTGGTCAGAGATCCATTCCGCGTTTGGTTTCCTGGAAAATATCCGGCTGTGGGATGCCAGCACGACCGTGCAGGGCGTGGAAAGTCTGCAACCTATCACGCTGGGTTCGGTGCTTATCGCCATTCTGGTGCTGATCATCACCACGCAGCTGGTACGCAATATGCCCGCCCTGCTTGAGCTGGCACTGCTACAGCACCTTAATCTGACGCCGGGGACCGGCTACGCCATTACCACCCTGCTGAAATATATGTTGATTCTGGTGGGCGGGCTGCTTGGATTTTCCATGCTCGGCGTTGACTGGTCGAAGCTGCAGTGGCTGGTGGCCGCGCTGGGCGTCGGGCTGGGGTTCGGCTTACAGGAGATTTTCGCTAACTTCGTCTCCGGCCTGATTATCCTGTTTGAAAAGCCGATTCGTATAGGTGATACCGTCACTATCCGCGATCTGACCGGCAGCATTACCCGCATTAACACTCGCGCCACCACCATTACCGACTGGGACCGCAAAGAGATTATCGTGCCGAATAAGGCCTTTATCACCGAGCAGTTTATCAACTGGTCGCTTTCCGATTCGGTCACCCGCGTCGTGCTGACGATCCCCGCCGCGGCAGAAGCCAACAGTGAGGAAGTGACCAACGTGCTGCTGACGGCCGCCCAGCGCTGCCAGTACGTGCTGGATACGCCGCCGCCGGAAGCTTTCCTGGTTGATTTACAGCAGGGAATTCAGCTGTTTGAGTTGCGTATTCACGCGGCAGAGATGGTGCACCGTATGCCGCTGCGGCATGAGCTGCACCAGCTTATTTTGCAGGGCTATCATGAGCATGGTCTGGAAATGCCGTTCCCGCCGTTTCAGGTCAAAATGGAAACCGTCGGCGGTAAAACGGCGCGGGATCCAGCCGCTCCGGTGGCGCGGACTTACAAATCAGGCGGACTCTGACATTATGCGCGGGGCAGCCCCAGAAGGTTGCCCCGCACCTGCTCAGCAGCGGTCAACCGAAAAGGCGATAACCTCGCTCAGTGTCTCCGCCTTCAGGGCAAGCATCACGATGCGATCCACGCCCAGCGCCACGCCGGAACAGTCAGGCATTCCGTGCGCCAGCGCCTCCAGCAGATAGATATCAATCGGATGCTGTGGCAGGCCCCGGGCGGCGCGCTTGCGGTTATCCTGTTCAAAACGCTGACGCTGCTCGCGGCTGTCGGTCAGCTCACGGAAACCATTGGCCAGCTCAATTCCCTTATAGTAAACCTCGAAGCGCTCTGCGACGCGGTGATCTTCCGTGCTGATTTCCGCCAGCGAAGCCTGAGAGGCGGGAAAATGGTAAACGAAAGCTGGCTTCTCTTTACCGATATGCGGTTCCACGCCCACCATAAACAGCAGCTGTAACAGCGTATCGCGATCGTCGATGCGCTCAGCCAGTTCCCCTTCGCCCAGCTTAACGGCCACTTCGCGCAGTTGCGCCTTATCAGCGGAAAGCGGATCGATCTCCAGATGACGCAGGAACGCCTGCTGGTAAGAGAGCGTTTCCGCAGGCGCGCACTCCAGTACCTGCTGAAGCAGATCGTCCACCTCATTCATCAGCCGGTACATATCGTAATGCGGACGATACCACTCAAGCATGGTGAATTCAGGATTATGATGCCTGCCCGCCTCTTCGTTACGAAAGCTGCGGCAAAGCTGGTAGATCGGTCCACTGCCCGCCGCCAGCAGCCTTTTCATATGGTACTCAGGGCTGGTCATCAGATAGAGATCTTTCCCTTCTGCCGCACCCGGCCCGACAAAGCGCGTCTGGAACGGCACCAGATGGATATCGGTCACGGTCGCCTGACTCATCGCCGGGGTTTCCACTTCAAGCACCCCACGATCGGCGAAGAAGCGTCGGATTTCGCTCATTATCGCCGCGCGCTTCAGTAAATTCGCAATCGGGGCGCTCGGCTGCCAGCTGGCCGTATCGCTCATAGTTTTTACTCCTCAGGAAGAAGGTGAAGCAGTCTACCCGTCCAGGCGGAGACAAACAAATCTGCGGAAAAATAAAGCCAGTGATGCCGTTTAACGCGACCCGATAAGCCGTCCACTTTTTGTTGAAAACTCCAGACAGCTCGCATTTTTGATGCTGGTTTTTCATCCGAATACCGGAACATATCAAGTTTAGCGCTCCCGGACACTTTTATACTACCCGCACCGGAAGTGAGGGTATTTTCTCATCTTCCATCATGACAAGCTGACAGGGAGAATACCGTGCAACTCTATACAGCCGATCTCGTCATCGTGGGTGCGGGCGGCGCCGGACTCCGGGCCGCCATCGCCGCTGCCGAGGCTAATCCCACCTTATCTATTGCGCTGGTTTCTAAAGTCTACCCAATGCGGAGCCATACCGTTGCCGCTGAAGGAGGCTCCGCCGCCGTCACCCAGTCCCATGACAGTTTCGATCTCCATTTTCAGGATACCGTCTCAGGTGGAGACTGGCTTTGCGAACAGGACGTCGTGGACTATTTTGTTGCGCATTGTCCGCGGGAAATGGCGCAGCTGGAAAGCTGGGGCTGCCCGTGGAGCCGGCGCGACGATGGATCGGTCAACGTGCGGCGTTTCGGTGGCATGAAGATTGAGCGCACCTGGTTCGCCGCCGATAAAACCGGCTTTCATATGCTGCATACGCTGTTTCAGACCTCGCTGAAATACCCGCAAATTACCCGTTTCGACGAACATTTCGTGCTTGACCTGCTGGTTGACGAGGGGGAAGCCCGCGGACTGGTTGCGATGAATATGCTGGAAGGCGCGCTGATACAGATTCAGGCGAATGCTGTCGTACTGGCGACCGGCGGTGCCGGGCGCGTTTACCGCTACAACACTAATGGCGGCATCGTCACCGGCGATGGTATGGCCATGGCCTTTCGCCACGGCGTGCCGCTGCGGGATATGGAATTTGTCCAGTACCATCCCACCGGCCTGCCTGGCTCCGGCATCCTGATCACCGAAGGCTGTCGGGGTGAAGGCGGTATTCTGATAAATAAAGATGGGTATCGCTATTTACAGGATTACGGTATGGGGCCGGAAACGCCGCCTGGAGAGCCAAAGAATAAATATATGGAGCTGGGCCCACGGGACAAGCTTTCCCAGGCGTTCTGGCATGAATGGCGCAAAGGCCGCACCATCGCCACGCCGCGTGGTGATGTCGTTCACCTTGATCTGCGCCATCTCGGCGAGAAAAAACTGCTGGAACGGCTGCCTTTTATTTGCGAACTGAGCAAAGCCTATGTGGGCGTCGATCCGGTTAATGCCCCGATTCCGGTCCGTCCAACTGCACACTACACCATGGGCGGCATTGAAACTAATGCGCAGTGCGAAACACGTATACGCGGGCTGTTTGCGGTAGGTGAATGCTCCTCCGTTGGCCTGCACGGCGCTAACCGCCTCGGCTCTAATTCACTGGCAGAACTGGTGGTATTTGGTCGCCTGGCGGGTGAACAGGCCGCAGAAAGGGCGCTTCAGGCCAGTAAAACCACGGCATCCGTACTGGATGCGCAGGCCAGAGACTGTGAGCGGCGGCTGCAGGCGCTGGTCGCCCAACAAGGGGACGAAAACTGGTCCACGCTGCGCGATGAAATGGGCATGGCGATGGAGGAAGGCTGCGGTATCTACCGCACGCCGGAACTGATGCAGAAGACCATCGACAAGCTGGCCGAACTTAAAGCCCGCTTCTCTCGGGTACGCATTACTGATACCAGCAGCGTCTTCAATACCCAGTTGCTCTACAGCATTGAACTGGCCCAGGGGCTGGAGGTGGCCGAATCTATGGCGCATGCCGCTTTCCAGCGCAAGGAGTCTCGTGGCGCTCACCAGCGGCTTGATGAAGGCTGCACGGAAAGGAACGATGCCGATTTCCTCCAGCATTCACTGGCTTTTTACCGTGCCGGAGACGCGCCTCAGATCGCCTGGGACGCCGTGACCATTACCCACCTTCCCCCTGCGAAGCGCGTATACGGTGAGGAATCCGACCGGAAGGAGAAGATCAATGAGTAAAGACCTGCGCTGCAAAGTCACCATCCAGCGCTATAACCCTGAAGCTGACAGAGTGCCACGCCGGGAGATCTTTGACGTTCCCTGGGATGAGCAGACCTCGCTGCTTGATGCGCTGGGCTATATCAAAGACAACCTGGCTTACGATCTCTCCTACCGCTGGTCCTGCCGGATGGCCATCTGTGGCTCCTGCGGCATGATGGTCGATGGCGTCCCTAAACTGGCCTGCAAAACATTTCTGCGCGACTATCCTGATGGGCTGTGCGTTGAGCCGCTGGCGCATTTTCCCGTTGAGCGCGATCTGATCGTGGATATGAGCCATTTCATCGAAAGCCTTGCCGCGATCAAGCCATGGATTATCGGGAATAAACAGGATCCGCAAGCCGGACCTGGCATCCAGACGCCGGGGCAAATGGCGAAGTACCATCAGTTTGCGGGCTGCATTAACTGCGGTCTGTGTTATGCCGCCTGCCCGCAGTTTGGCCTCAATCCCGACTTTCTGGGACCGGCGGCCATCACGCTTGCGCACCGTTACAACCTTGACAGCCGTGACCGGGGGAAACAGGAACGTATGCCTCAGCTGAACGGGGATAACGGCGTCTGGCCCTGCACTTTTGTCGGTTACTGCTCCGAAGTCTGCCCGAAACATGTCGACCCCGCCGCCGCCATTCAGCAGAGCAAGGTGGAGAGCGCGAAAGATTTCATGATTACCCGGCTCAGACCGCAATAAGGAGTGGCTGATGATCTCGAAACGTAGACCCTATTCCCGGCCAATGGAGGCCAATTGGTGGTGTAAATCCCATTTTTACCGTTTTTACATACTGCGCGAGGCCACGGCGCTGCCCGCGATCTGGTTCAGCATTGAGCTGATCGCCGGCGTCTTTTCACTGCGACACGGTCCGGAAAGCTGGGCGGGATTTGTTGCTTTCCTCCAGCATCCAATAGTGTTGCTGCTGAATATAGTGACGCTGGCTGCCGCGATTTTACATACCAAAACCTGGTTCGAACTGGCGCCAAAAGCGTCAATCATCATTATTGGTGATAAAAAGCTTTCGCCAGGCCCGATAGTTAAAGGGCTATGGTGTGTCATGGTGCTGGTCAGCGCAGGAATACTTGCGTGGCTGATCAAGTTTTAAGGAGATGAAAATGAAATCGCAACCAGTGCGTTCTGACGAGCCTCTGTTCTGGGGAATGTTTGGCGCGGGCGGCATGTGGGCGGCGCTGGTATCACCCGCGCTGGTCCTGCTGGCCAGCCTGATGCTACCGCTGAGTGGGGCATCAGATCCCACCTTCAGCTACGACCGCATTCTGCATTTTGCCCAGTCGTTACCTGGCAAAGGGTTTCTCTTCCTGGCGATCGTATTGCCGTTGTGGTGCGGCCTGCACCGTCTTCATCACGGTATGCACGATCTGAAAATCACCGTGCCGGCCGGGAAATGGGTCTTTTACGGCCTGGCGGCAATTCTCAGCGTGGTGGCGGCAACGGGCCTGCTGGCGCTGTGAATTAACCGGCTGAAGGCTGGTGACGCGCAGAATATACCCTATACTTAAGCTATTCATACTTAAAGGAATAGCTTATGTCTCTCTGGAAAATGCTGGCCGCAGGCGGCGCAGCGCTGCTCTCGGTTGCCTGTAGCACCACGCCGCCTAAGGGTGTCACGCCGGTAGCCGACTTTAATGCCGAACGTTATCTGGGTCGCTGGTATGAAATTGCCAGGCTGGATCACCGTTTTGAACGCGGCCTGAACCAGGTCACAGCGACCTACAGCAAACGCGATGATGGTGGCCTGAAGGTCGTCAACCGCGGCTTTAATGAGAAAAAACAGCGCTGGCAGGAGAGTACGGGTAAAGCCTATTTTACCGGCCCGGCCGATCGGGCGGCGCTGAAGGTTTCTTTCTTCGGGCCATTTTACGGTGGCTACAACGTGATTGCGCTGGATGATGCCTATCAGCATGCGCTGGTATGCGGCCCTAACCGGGACTATTTGTGGATTCTGGCGCGCACGCCTGAGATCGGCGATGAGGTTAAAGCGTCGCTGCTGGCGAAGGCGCGGGAGGCAGGTTTTGACGTGTCGAAACTGATTTGGGTGAAACAGGGCTAAAGAAGCTGCCGGTGCCCGTCAGGCACCGGCCACAGATTACTGAGCGCTTCGCTGAATGGCCTGGCCACCGGCTTCTACATCTTCGCCTACGCCCTGGGTGGTATTACAGGCTGTGAGCAGAGAGGAAAGCACCAGAACGGAAAAAATTGTGGCGATACTTTTCTTTAACATAACAATTTCCTTTTAAGTAGAAGTCATAACCGCGATTTAAGCATAGCTGTAATTCAGCCAAATGCTCGCGCAGTAGATAAGGAAACGGAAATTTCTGACAGAAACGTTAAGAGGTAAAAAGCCGCACGGATAACGATCATTTTTAGCGAAGGAAGAAAAGCGGGGAATTCGGCTGCGGATGCAGCGACCGCTGAAAACAGGGCCTGAAGCTCAGGCCCACAGCGCGATTTTATTTTACGCGTGACACGTATTCGCCAGAACGGGTATCAACTTTGATCACTTCACCAATCTGCACAAACAGTGGCACTTTCACTACTGCACCGGTAGAAAGCGTCGCTGGCTTACCGCCAGTTCCTGCGGTATCGCCTTTCAGGCCCGGGTCAGTATCAACAATTTCCAGCTCAACGAAGTTTGGCGGCAGAACCTGAATAGG
The DNA here is from genome assembly GCF_000599885.1 of Pantoea sp. IMH. Classification (GTDB taxonomy): domain Bacteria; phylum Pseudomonadota; class Gammaproteobacteria; order Enterobacterales; family Enterobacteriaceae; genus Erwinia. The sequence goes on from NZ_JFGT01000003.1 coordinate 75,950, forward strand.
CTTACCGTTCCACAGCGTCACGATGCACTCTGCGTTATCCAGCAGCCACTTAGCGGCGTCACCGACAGTCTTCTCTTCAACCGGGTGCTGCTCGAAGGTTTCCGGGTGCATAAAGTGGTAGAACTCACCGTCGTTGTACAGGTAGTTCAGGTTGGTATCCACAACGTCAGCGCCTTCAGCGGAGTCGGTAGATTTAAAGGTTTTTTCCACACGGGTGCCGGTCAGCAGGCGGCGCATTTTCACGCGGGCGAAAGCCTGACCTTTACCGGGTTTAACGAACTCGCTCGATTCGATAGCGTAAGGTTCGCCTTCGAACATGATTTTAAGACCGGGACGGAAATCGTTGCTAGAATAAGTCGCCATAAAGGCCCTCTACAATTTAACACTGGTACTTAGCCAAAAAAATGGCACACATTGTAACCCTAAATAACCCTTCGCGAGAAGAATGGTTGCATCAACTTGCAGATGTAATCACCGATCCAGACGAATTATTGCGGCTTTTAGACCTCGATTCGCATCCGGCGCTATCGGCAGGCCGCGAGGCCCGTCGCCTTTTTGCCCTGCGCGTGCCCCGGGCCTTCGCCGCCAGAATGCGAAAGGGCGATCCGCAAGATCCCCTCCTGCTGCAAACGATCACTGCCAGCCAGGAGTTTATTGATGCGCCGGGTTACAGTACCGATCCGCTCGATGAGCAAACCAGCGTGGTGCCGGGTCTGTTACATAAATATCGTAACCGTGCGCTGCTGTTGGTGAAAGGCGGCTGCGCCGTCAATTGCCGCTACTGTTTCCGCCGCCATTTCCCTTATTCTGAGAACCAGGGCAACAAGCGCAACTGGCAGCAGGCCCTGGAGTATATCCGAGAGCAGCCAGAACTGGATGAGATTATTTTCTCTGGCGGCGATCCGCTGATGGCAAAAGATGGCGAACTGGACTGGCTGATCGGCCAGCTGGAACAGATCCCCCATCTGAAACGGCTGAGGATCCACAGCCGGTTGCCGGTCGTGATCCCGGCCAGGATTACGCCTGCGCTCTGCCGTCGCCTGGCAGAATCACCTTTGCAAGTGCTGATGGTGACGCATATCAATCACGCTCAGGAGATCGACGACGATCTGCGTGAGGCGATGCAGGCGTTAAAGCATGCAGGCATCACGCTGTTAAATCAGAGCGTTCTTCTGCGGCAGATTAATGACGATGCCACCACGCTCGCCGCGCTCAGTAACGCGCTGTTTGATGCCGGGATCCTGCCTTATTATCTGCACGTGCTGGATAAAGTGCAGGGCGCGGCGCATTTCTATGTCTCTGATGAAGAGGCGCGACGCATTATGCGGGAGCTTCTGGAGAAGGTGTCGGGCTATATGGTGCCGAAACTGGCGAGAGAGATTGGCGGTGAGCCGAGCAAAACGCCGCTCGATTTACAGCTGCGTCAGGTTTAAGCCGGTAAATCTGCAGGGGACGCGATCTCTGTCCCCCGCTCTGCTTGTTCCGTTTGCCGCTGGAACGGCTCGGTGTCAGGCGCCGGTTCTGTTAATGATTGCCTCAGGCAATCATGGGCATTTATAGACCTGGCCGCTCATTTTGCTGTCGAGAGGAGCAAAGCTTGACCAGAAGTTTTGCGTCGGGCTGGTGGCACCATAAATGACGTTGCCGCCCATGTCTGCCGCGCGGTTGCGCAGATCGTTCGCCGCACCACGCAGCGAGCTTCCTTCTCCGCCAGCACCGCTTAACCAGTTGCTCTGTGAGCCGGTCAGGTTGCCCAGCAGCTGGCATTCACTGCCCGGCTGCTGATCGGTAAAGGTCACCTTCTCACCCGCCGCGCTCAGCGTGTTGTTCGAGCTACTACAGCCAGCCAGAAGTACCGCTGCGACGGAGAGCCCCAGCAAAACGTTAATCCGCATTGTAATCCCCATTTATTATCATCAGAGTCGGGTGGCAGCGTAGCAGAAAAAGGTCGTTTTTTTCTGAACTTTCATTGCCCTAATCCCGTTATAGCCGAACGAATGCCCTACTACTTATACTATTTCCGGCCCAAAAGAAAAACCCCCGGCCGTTTCCGGTCGGGGGTTTTCTGATGACTTAAGCAGTCGTCGGCAATTACATCATGCCGCCCATGCCGCCCATACCACCCATGCCGCCGCCAGCACCTAAGTCAGGCGCATCGCCTTTAGGCAGGTCGGTCACCATGCATTCGGTGGTGATCATCAGGCCAGCCACAGACGCCGCGTACTGCAGTGCAGAACGGGTTACTTTGGTTGGATCCAGGATACCGAAGTCGATCATGTTGCCGTATTCTTCGGTCTGCGCGTTGTAACCGTAGTTACCTTCGCCCGCTTTCACCATGTTCGCCACAACAGATGGCTCTTCGCCAGCGTTGGAAACGATCTGACGCAGCGGTGCTTCCATCGCACGCAGGGCAACTTTGATACCGACGTTCTGGTCTTCGTTCTGACCACGCAGCTCGGTCAACTGTGCCGCAACGCGAACCAGCGCCACGCCACCACCAGCAACCACGCCTTCTTCTACCGCAGCACGGGTCGCGTGCAGGGCATCTTCAACGCGGGCTTTCTTCTCTTTCATTTCAACTTCAGTCGCTGCGCCCACTTTCAGTACGGCCACGCCGCCTGCCAGTTTCGCGACGCGCTCCTGCAGTTTTTCTTTATCGTAGTCAGAAGTCGCTTCTTCGATCTGCTGACGAATCTGCGTCACGCGAGAAGAGATAGCGGTTTCTTCACCCACGCCATCAATGATGGTGGTGGTGTCTTTGTTGATAACAACACGTTTCGCCTGACCCAGATCTTCCAGCGCCGCTTTTTCCAGCTCCATACCGATCTCTTCAGAGATAACGGTACCACCGGTCAGCACAGCGATATCCTGCAGCATCGCTTTACGACGATCGCCGAAGCCAGGCGCTTTAACCGCAGCCACTTTAACGATACCGCGCATGGTATTCACTACCAGGGTCGCCAGCGCTTCACCTTCAACATCTTCTGCAATGATCAGCAGCGGCTTACCGGCTTTCGCAACGGCTTCCAGCACTGGCAGCATTTCACGGATGTTGGAGATTTTTTTGTCAGCCAGCAGGATAAACGGTGATTCCAGCTCAACTGCACCGGTTTCTGGCTTGTTGATGAAGTAAGGAGAGAGGTAGCCACGATCGAACTGCATACCTTCAACCACATCCAGCTCGTCCTGCAGGCCGGTGCCTTCTTCAACGGTGATAACGCCTTCTTTGCCCACTTTTTCCATCGCCTGAGCAATCAGTTCGCCCACGGTTTCATCGGAGTTAGCAGAGATGGTACCTACCTGAGCGATAGCTTTAGAATCGGAGCAAGGCACAGAGAGGTTTTTCAGTTCCTGAACCGCAGCGATAACAGCCTGATCGATACCGCGCTTCAGATCCATTGGGTTCATGCCCGCCGCGACGGCTTTCAGACCTTCGGTGATGATGGACTGAGCCAGTACGGTTGCGGTGGTGGTGCCGTCGCCTGCTGCGTCATTCGCTTTAGAGGCCACTTCTTTCACCATCTGTGCGCCCATGTTTTCGAACTTGTCTTCCAGCTCGATTTCACGCGCAACAGAAACGCCATCTTTGGTGATGGTCGGTGCACCAAAAGATTTATCCAGAACCACGTTACGGCCTTTCGGGCCCAGGGTAACTTTTACTGCATCTGCCAGTACGTTAACGCCACGGAGCATTTTTACACGAGCGTCATTACCGAATTTTACGTCTTTAGCTGCCATCTTAAATATCCCTTAAATTCGTTTCGTTCAGTGAGGTTCGCGTCGATTACGCTTCAACAATTGCCAGAATGTCGCTTTCGGAGATGATCAGCACCTCTTCATTGTCGATTTTTTCAGTCTTGGCACCATAGCCTTCGTTGAAAATGACCACGTCGCCTGGCTTGACGTCCAGTGGCTTCACGTCACCGCTCTCCAGGATGCGACCATTACCGACAGCCAGCACTTCGCCACGGGTTGATTTACCCGCCGCAGAGCCGGTCAGAACGATGCCACCTGCTGATTTAGATTCCACTTCTTTACGCTTGACGATAACACGGTCGTGCAGAGGACGAATTTTCATTGATAGCTCTCCTTTGAGAAGTCCAATCAGTCTTTTGGGATGAAAGCCGGGCGTCACTGGCACCAGCCTCGTGACGGAAGAGATAGGGACGCGGAGGGACGCTTTCAAGGGCAAAAAAATAAAAAATTATGCTTCTGCGTCACAACTGGTCAATTAACGAACGGATATAACCGCGAGGCGAAAAAAAAGGCGGGAATCTCCGCCTTTCGCTTATTTACGATCGTCGCGATCGTCATACTCAATCAGCGTTGAGTCTTTTCGTTCATATTCGCCCTCAACGGTATAACCGCTGTCCGGACCTGCACCCGCACCGCGCCAGACGCGCAGATGCGGCATCAGCTTCAGTGTGAGGTGCTTCTGTACCGGAGGAAGCAGCAGCAGCAGGCCGAGGAAGTCAGTAAAGAAACCGGGGAGCAGCAGCAGGAACCCCGCCAGAATCAGCGAAACGCTTTTGATCATCTCCGCCGCCGGGCTTTCGCCCGCCTGCAGCTTCTGCTGCATCAGCATAAAATTTTTCATTCCCTGGTTTTTGACCAGTGAAATACCAATTACCGAGCTGAAAACCACCAGCAGCAGCGTCAGCAGCACGCCCATCACGTGCGCCACCTGAATGAACAGGCTAATCTCGATCCAGGCGAGAAGGAAGAGTACTAAAAACGGTATCCAGCGCACCGCAATCTCCTGTATATCAGCGCCGGTCCGCTTCGGGCGAACCAGCAAAAATGGGATCTTAACGATCGTAATAGGAAGAGATGGGGGCAGCCTGGTACTTTTCAACCTTGCTGCACTGACTCCTGCTGATAATCATAGTGGGATCGACATCAAATTTGCGCACAAAGCGATAAAAAAGTGCGGGCTTTATGATCTGCTAACACGTTTTCTGGCGCTGAGGGAATATGATTGGACCGGGTTTAAAACATCTCAAATGAATAAAGACGGGGTTTTGTGCCCTCCTGCTCCTGGAAGCAGCGGCAATGTAGTAATATTTACCCGGTAAATTTTTCATGGGCGGCGCTGATCCAACAAAGGAGCTGCGTGCGCGCTAATAAGAAGGTTCCCATGACGACAAGCATCCGCATCGAAGAAGATCTGCTAGGCATGCGTGAAGTCCCGGCAGAGGCCTACTACGGTGTCCATACTCTGCGCGCGATCGAAAACTTTTATATCAGCAGCAGTAAAATCAGCGATATTCCCGAATTTGTCCGCGGCATGGTAATGGTGAAAAAAGCGGCGGCGATGGCCAATAAAACGTTGCAGACTATTCCCCGTAACGTGGCAGACGCCATCATTATGGCCTGTGACGAGGTGCTGAATAACGGTAAATGCCTGGATCAATTCCCGGTTGACGTTTATCAGGGCGGCGCAGGCACCTCCGTCAATATGAATACCAACGAAGTGCTGGCCAATATTGGTCTGGAGCTGATGGGGCATCAGAAAGGCGAATATCAGTTTCTTAACCCTAACGATCACGTCAATAAATGTCAGTCCACCAATGACGCCTACCCGACCGGCTTTCGCATCGCACTCTATACCTCAATCCTGACGCTGCTGGAGGCGATTGGCCAGCTGAGCGAAGGCTTTCAGCGTAAGGCAAAAGAGTTTGAAAACATCCTGAAAATGGGCCGGACCCAGCTTCAGGATGCCGTGCCGATGACGCTGGGTCAGGAGTTTCACGCTTTTAACGTGCTGCTTAATGAAGAGATCAAAAACATTCGGCGTACCGCCGAACTGCTGCTTGAGGTGAATCTGGGCGCTACCGCCATCGGGACACGGCTGAATACGCCGGAAGGTTATCAGCAGCTGGCGGTACAGAAGCTGGCTGAAGTCAGCAACCTGCCCTGCGTTCCGGCGGAAGACTTAATAGAAGCGACCTCTGACTGCGGCGCCTATGTAATGGTGCACAGCGCGCTTAAGCGTCTGGCCGTTAAGCTCTCGAAAATCTGTAACGATCTCCGTTTGCTCTCTTCCGGCCCACGGGCGGGCCTCAATGAAATCAACCTGCCGGAACTGCAGGCGGGTTCATCGATTATGCCTGCCAAGGTCAACCCGGTCGTGCCTGAAGTGGTAAACCAGGTCTGCTTCAAAGTGATTGGCAATGATGTGACCGTTACCCTGGCGGCGGAAGCAGGTCAGCTACAGCTTAACGTCATGGAGCCGGTTATTGGTCAGGCGATGTTTGAATCTGTCCATATTCTCACCAATGCCTGTATGAATTTGCTGGAAAAATGCATCAATGGCATTACGGCTAACAAGGCCGTTTGTGAAGCCTATGTCTTTAATTCTATCGGCATCGTGACCTACCTCAATCCTTATATTGGCCATCACAACGGCGACATCGTCGGCAAAATTTGTGCGGAAACGGGCAAGAGCGTACGGGAAGTTGTGCTGGAGCGCGGCCTCCTTACGGAAGCGGAACTGGATGACATTTTTTCCACCCAGAACCTGATGTTCCCGGCCTATAAAGCCCGACGCTACACCGATGAACACGAATAACAGCAGCATTCCCTGACCTGATTAAGGCGCGCCGGTTTCCACAACGACGCGTCTTTTTTTATGGCGAGGCCTACATATTCTTAACGTTTAGTTATCATAAAATCTAAGGAGCGAATCATGATCGTGCCGGAGTTAATTATTGTTCTTCTGGCGATCTACCTTGGTGCCCGCCTGGGCGGCATCGGCATCGGCTTTGCTGGCGGTGTGGGAGTGCTGATCCTGACGCTGGGCTTTCAGGTCAGGCCTGGCGCCATCCCGTTTGACGTCATTGAAATTATCATGGCGGTGATCGCCGCAATCGCCGCGATGCAGGTTGCGGGCGGTATGGATTATCTGGTCAGCCTGGCGGAACGCCTGCTGCGCAAGCATCCGCGTTACATCACCTTCCTCGCCCCGCTGGTCACCTATTGCATGACTATTCTGGCCGGTACAGGTCATACCGCGTTTTCCACCCTGCCGGTTATCGCTGAAGTGGCTAAAGAACAGGGTGTACGCCCCTCACGACCGCTCTCTATTGCCGTGGTCGCTTCGCAAATTGCCATTACCGCTTCGCCTATCTCGGCGGCGGTCGTGTTCCTTGCCGGGATACTCGAACCGCAAGGGGTCAGTTACCTGGGGCTGCTTGCTGTCGCTATCCCTTCCACAATGGTGGCGATTTTTATCGCTGCGCTGATCACCAATTTTCTGGGTAAAGAGCTGAAGAGCGATCCGGTTTATCAGGCGCGCCTGGCGAAGGGCGAAGTCTCGCTACGCGGAGCCAGCGTGTTTGAAGAGAAGAAAGGGGCAAAACGTTCCGTTGCGCTGTTTTTGATCGGTATCGTTGCCGTTGTATTCTACGCTACGGCGATCAGCGATGCCGTCGGACTGATTAGCGACCCGGTGCTGCCCCGCAATGAAGCGATCGTGGTATTCATGCTGACTATCGCCGCGCTGATCTGTCTGAGCTGCAAAGTGGATACGGCAAAAATCCTCTCCGCCAGTACCTTTAAGTCAGGGATGAGCGCCTGTATCTGCGTGCTGGGCGTCGCCTGGCTGGGAGACACTTTTGTAAAAGCGCACATTGAGGAGATTCAGCAATTCGCCGGAGACCTGCTCACTCACTACCCGTGGATGCTGGCCGTCATTCTGTTCTTTGCCTCCACCCTGCTTTACTCTCAGGCGGCGACCACAAAAGCGCTGATGCCGGCGGCGCTGATGCTGGGCGTGTCGCCGGTGACCGCCGTCGCTTCCTTTGCTGCGGTCTCTGCACTGTTCGTGTTGCCAACCTACCCTACGCTGCTCGCGGCGGTAGAAATGGATGACACAGGTACCACCCGCATCGGCCGGTTCGTCTTTAACCACTCGTTTATCATCCCTGGAACGCTGGCGATTATCCTCTCTGTGATCTTCGGCTTTGTCTTCGGTCACCTGTTCCTCTGACCGGTAGCCTTTTCTTACGGCGGCTAATGCCGCCGTAAGCGCCCATCCTTTGCCCTCCCGGTTACAACCTGAAAGATCTGCCGCTTCCTCTGCATGTTATAGTCTGCGCTGTCCGTATAAAAATGAGTCAGGGCCTCTCCGTCAGGCGCTACGTTTACGGGCGTTTGGTTCGATCAGTTCAACATGGAAAGAGCTTCTTTATGGCCCAGCGCATCACCACACTTTTTTTCCTGCTGTTTGTTACCCTGTTTTGTACGGGCGCCAGCGCCTCGCTGTTTGAGAAAAGCAGCGGCAACCAGTTTGTTCCGGTTAATCAGGCTTTCGCCTTCGACTTTAACCAGCAGGCCGATCGGTTGACCCTGTGCTGGCAGGTGAAGCCGGGCTATTACCTTTACCGGCAACAGTTCAAAATCTCAGCGCAGGATGCGCAACTCGCTGACTGGCAGCTGCCGCAGGGGAAAGCGCATGAAGATGAGTTTTATGGCAAAACGGCGATCTTTCCTGAAAGTCTGACCCTGCCGCTGACGCTGCTGCACGCGGATAAAGGCGCGACGGTGACGGTCACCTGGCAGGGTTGTGCCGCAGCGGGCTTCTGTTATCCGCCGGAGACGCGAACCCTTCCCTTAGACGAAATTTCCGCAGCCGGTGGCACCGCAGCAACCAGTGCTGCTTCGGATCAGAGTCAGACAACGTTACCGGACACAACCGGACATAGCCTGCCTTTTTCACCGCTGTGGGCATTGCTTATCGGCATCGGTATTGCCTTTACCCCCTGCGTATTGCCAATGTATCCGCTCATTTCAGGGATCATTCTTGGCGGCAATCGCCACTATTCCACCGGCCGTCTTTTTGCCCTGGCGATGGTTTATGTACAGGGAATGGCGCTGACCTATACGGTAATGGGGATTATCGTGGCGGCGGCAGGACTGCGTTTCCAGGCCGCCTTACAGGCACCTGCGGTACTGATTGGACTCTCCGCGCTGTTTATTCTGCTCGCGCTTTCCATGTTTGGCTTGTTCAGCCTGCAACTGCCCTCCTCTCTGCAGACGCGCCTTACGCTGTGGAGCAATCGTCAGCAGGGAGGATCGCTGACGGGCGTGTTTCTGATGGGCGCGCTTGCCGGTCTGATCTGCTCGCCCTGTACCACCGCGCCGCTGAGCGCTATCTTGCTCTACATAGCGCAAAGCGGAAACATGCTGGCTGGCGCGGGAACGCTCTGGCTTTACGCGCTGGGAATGGGTTTGCCGCTGATCGCCGTTACCGTGTTCGGCAACCGTCTGTTGCCAAAAAGCGGCGTCTGGATGCAAACCGTCAAAGAGGGTTTTGGCTTTGTCATCCTCGCCCTGCCGGTATTCCTGCTTGAACGTCTTATTGGCGATCTCTGGGGGCTGCGTCTGTGGAGCGCGCTGGGCGTCGCCTTTTTCGCCTGGGCCTTTATCAGCCTGAAATCCTCAAATGGCTGGCTGCGGCTGGGGCAGATAGTGATGCTCACCGCCGCACTGGTGGCGGCGCGACCACTTCAGGACTGGGCCTTCAGCGATACGACAACGCGACAGGCGGCCCCTCACCTGACGTTCGATCGCATAACGAATACCGCAGAGCTGGATGCAGCGCTGGCGCAAAACCGGGGACGAATCACCATGCTCGATCTCTATGCGGACTGGTGCGTGGCCTGTAAAGAGTTTGAGAAATACACCTTCAGCGATCCGCAGGTCCAGGCCGCACTGGGCGATGTTCAACTGTTGCAGGCGGACGTGACCGGCAACAGTGCGCAGGACAGTGAATTGCTGAAACGGCTTCAGGTGCTTGGACTGCCGACGATCCTGTTCTTTGATGCTAATGGCATTGAAATACCGCACTCGCGTGTGACAGGCTTTTTAAAGGCGCCCGCGTTTCAGCAGCATTTGCAGAAACTGGCGCAGTAAACGACACTGGAAACCGACTTTTTGGCTAAGATGTGAATTATGCATACAAGAGGTGATCCACTTGCAACGTGAACAGGTACTTGAGCATGCGTTAAACATCCTTGAGCAAAACGGGCTGGCTCCCACCACCTCGTTCGCCATGATGGCGAAGGAAGTGCAGTGCGAGGAGCAGGATCTGAAGCGCTTCTGGCCTGACCGTGAGGCGCTGCTCTACGATGCCCTGCGCTATCATGGTCAGCAGATTGATATCTGGCGTCGCCAGTTGCTGCTGGATGAGACCCTGAATGCGGAACAGAAGCTGCTGGCGCGTTATCAGGTGCTGGCTGAAGCCGTCAAAAATAATCGCTATCCCGGCTGTTTATTTATTGCAGCCTGTAGTTTTTACCCCCAGCCTGACCACCCGGTTCATCAGGTGGCGGAGCAGCAAAAGCGCGCCTCATGGCAATACACGCACGACTTGCTGGCCGAACTGGGCACCGATAATCCCGAGCTGGTCGCGCATCAGATGGAGCTCATCCTGGAGGGATGCCTGAGTCGCCTGCTGGTGAAGCGCAGTGTGCAGGATGTGGAAACGGCCCGGACGCTGGCGGAGGATGTGCTGAGCTTCGCACTGTGCCGCAAAAACGGCGCGCTGACCTGAACAACTTTCGCACTGACTGACTGAAAAGCAGGCAGTCAGTGCGGATTTAGCCACTTTCTGTGACAAACCCGTTGACGGCAGAGCGCCTTTACGGTTTAATGCGCCCCGTTGCCCGGATAGCTCAGTCGGTAGAGCAGGGGATTGAAAATCCCCGTGTCCTTGGTTCGATTCCGAGTCCGGGCACCATTATTTAAAGAACCCGCCTTACGGCGGGTTTTTGCTTTCTGGGGTTCCGGAATAGCTGTAGCCGGTTTGACCGCAGACATCGCTGCTCTGCCTCTCTCATCCAGCCTGAATAGCTCCACATATGCTTTGTCACTCAATCCCACACCGCTGGTTTTGAGATCGGTAGTAAGCACTATCCCCATCACCTAAAAAATCTGCTGTACTCATCGCCGCAAGATAGCATCTGGTCTTTGTGAAGAGACAGAACACAAACACGGACGGGTTATCCGCCAGCCAGAGAATAAGCCTGTTCGTCATCTTTACCGTAATAAAGCTGACCAAGTTTGATTAACGCCCTTCCCTGAGATTTGCGATGTAAATTCGTATCGCGCAGTGAGTAAACGCATCCGCAATATTCCTGTTGATAGAAATGTTCGCGCTTACTGATCTCAATCATGCGTGATGAGCCGCCCTGCTTGCGCCAGTTATAGTCCCAATACACCATACCCGGATAATGCGCGGCAGCGCGCTGGCCACAGTCATTAATCTGCTGCATATTTTTCCAGCGGGAGATACCCAGCGAACTGCTGATAACGCTGAAACCATGTTCGGCGGCATAAAGCGCGGTGCGCTCGAAGCGCATATCAAAACACATGGTACAGCGGACGCCCCGCTCCGGCTCCCACTCCATCCCTTTCGCACGTTCGAACCAGTTATCCGTGTCGTAGTCAGCATCGATAAAGGGCACGCCATGTTTCTCAGCGAAGCGAATATTTTCATCCTTGCGAATGAGATACTCCTTCTGCGGGTGGATATTCGGATTATAGAAAAAAATGGTGTAATCAATCCCTGATGCCTGAATGGCTTCCATCACTTCACCGGAGCAGGGAGCGCAGCAGGAGTGCAGCAGCAACTTAGTTGCGCCGTTCGGCAGTGCCAGTTTGGGTCTTTCAAAGTCAGTAGGCGTCATAGGCCATTCCTGGAAATGGGTTTACTGGAGATTGTAGCATCTGTGAATGAGCAGCTCGGCGTGTGAAAATAGTCAGGTCTCACTGAGACGGGCCGTACTTTTCTACATCCACGCTTACGCTGGGCTGTGTGCTGATACAACCACACCACTGACATCACTCCCTGCCAATAGATCTGAATTGTCATCGCAGCATATCAATGTAAGAGATTGCCAGCTGAACTCGCGACTTCTCCCGGCGAGCGTCGATACCGGTAAAACTACTCAAGTTCGCTTTTGCAGGTGTCAAACATTGCTGACAGCTTATCCTCGATGCCTGCCTCTTTCTGACCATAATAAGCAAAGACGCTGGTCTGGTGATGACTGAAATGCGCGATATCCAGCCACGCAACAAGCGTACCCTGTTCTGACAAGTTATACCGTTTACTCCCATTACTGTAAGGTTCATCCTCTTCCATGAAAAGATTGTGCCGGTAAGCTTCAGTGTCCAGACACCGCTCTACCTGCCAGACCTCGCCAGAAAAATAGGCCGTTTTTACTGCAGGGTGTAACCCTACTGTTCCCAGATCGACGCAACCGGCAAGGAATACGCTGACGACAATAAGCAAAAACCTTTTCATTTCAGCCTCGTTATTACGAAAATTCACGTTAATGCTTAGGGTTTTTAGCAAGCCGCCCGGAAATAATCCTGGTGCAAGCACGCCAGCCTTTGGTTATTAAGCTCTGCCGGTTAATGCCCGCGCGTGGTCAAGCCTACTTCCGCTTGCTCTGTACCCCCCACACCGCTATTTAATCATATCTTTACGCAACAATGCCTCTCTGAACTTCATACAAACATAAATATTTAACAACGCACTCTTTTCTGGCTGGGTTTTATCCGGGATATTAACAATTAACGCCTATTTTAACGTTATTCTGCCACTTTTATTCCTGGCCTGAAATAAGACACGCAATTTGCGCTTTCGGGGTATATCGCAACCCTGCCCAAATTATATCGGTTTCAGAAAGATTAACTTTTGCGTGGGTATTATCTCAGCAATTTACGTTAACCCGGAATCCAGGAGCATAAGATGCAACCGAACTCCCCCGCTAAACCTTCCCGCCGGAAGATCCTGAAACAAACGCTGGCCATTTCCGCGCTCTCCGTCACCGGCCTGACCACGCTGTCGGTGCCTACCATTTCTTTTGCGGCCTCCCTGAGCAAAGAGGAGCGTGATGGAATGACGCCTGATGCGGTCATTGAACGTTTTAAACAGGGTAACCTGCGCTTTCGTGAAAATCGTCCAGTTAAACACGACTTTCTGGAACAGAAACGTAGCAGTGTTGCGGGCCAGTATCCTGCCGCAGTAATTCTGAGCTGTATCGATTCACGCGCGCCGGCAGAAATCGTGCTGGATGCCGGTATCGGTGAGACCTTTAATTCGCGGGTTGCAGGTAACATCAGTAACCGCGATATCCTCGGCAGTATGGAGTTCGCCTGCGCCGTGGCTGGCGCAAAAGTCGTTCTGGTGATGGGTCATACGCGCTGTGGCGCGGTACGTGGTGCCATTGATAACGCGGAGTTAGGCAACCTGACCGGCCTGCTCGATGAGATTAAGCCGGCCATTGCTAAAACCGCTTACAGCGGTGAACGCAAAGGCAGTAACTACGATTTCGTGGATGCCGTTGCGCGTAAAAACGTTGAAATGACCATCGAAAATATCCGTAAAAACAGTCCGGTATTAAAAGATCTTGAAGCGCAGAAAAAGATAAAAATCGTTGGCAGCATGTATCACCTCAGCGGCGGCAAGGTCGAGTTCTTCGAGGTATAAACTGATAATGAGGCGTGGCCGATCCTGTTAAGCGCATATGTAAAGGATAAAGGCATATCAGGCTGCGCCTCTCCAACGCTTTTCCAGTAAAACCCAGCGGCATTCCCAGGCTCATTTAGGTTTTATCTGGCATATTTAAACAGAGTAGACGCTGACCGTTGTTTACGTACGGCCTGTTGGTCCCGGTCACTTCAGACGGGCTCTGCTGTTATTCCCGTCAGTGCCGCCAATATCCTGCTGTGATTTATATGCAAGACGGCGCGGGCCTTTGTTGTAACAATCCTGTGGTGAAGAGCGCTTACCAGCACTGCCGGGCCATTTCAGATAACGGAATAAGTGAATTTCTACAGCGTAAGTTAAGGTAATTTCACTAACGTAAAAGGGAGCTGGGATTAAGCATGTTAATTTTGCGCCCTGCAAATGTTTATTATTGGTTAAAATAAATTAGATAACTCCATTTAACTTAACCTGCATTCCATAATAATCAGCACTAAATGGATAAATTACGAGACTCCGATGGTCATTCTGCGCTGCCAGGTGCTACTATTCTCTCAGCCGTATTTCCTCAGCGTTTCAATACAATTTCCGATGGCCCACTATGTCACATGTATATAAAATAATTAATTTATTCGTGTTTATCTGGATCCTGGCAGGGCTTTCCATTTTTCTTTTTGTCCTGCACCACCATCATGCAGCAACCATGGTGAATACAGCAAAATGCCTGTTGAACAAGGAGCCGGATAATTATCCTGGCTGGTTCTCGCACCTCGCACAACTTATTTACAGAACGTTATTTGAAACCTGCGATCATGATTACCGTTAATGGCTAATGGTTTTTATGCAAAATAAAATGCAACAGTGAACGCCATTCAAGTAAAAGTAACCAGATGGCATAACCGGCGGCACAGTAAAGCACGATAAACAGGATCATTTCCGTCACTTTATCCGAGGGGCGCATCCGAACAGACTCCCAATATTTTTGAAAATATCCCATTTACATGACAAATGTTCTGTCTGACATAGCATGCTTCGCTTCGTTAACAGTATCTGATAAGCATCATCAATTTCCCGTAAACGCCTGACGTAAAAACAGATAAGCGTAATATAACCGCACTAAAAGTGCTTTTGCATCAAGACAGCCAAAGCCTTACAGGGCTAAGCCAATTAATACTGCGTATTCTCAGCCTGGCGGGAGACTTGCAACACGCGTTTCAGGGTGGCTAATGCCCACGGTTTATCACTTCTGGTATCAGAAAACGTTGATGAAAAAAAAACGGCCTGTCGGCCAGACGTTGACCTGATGCAAACAGAGTGCAAGAGGGATTACTGTTGCTCTCTGTTTGCAGTTTCTGGCCGGTTCAGGGCGCGTAGTCAGATAATCCAGCTAACAACATGTCACCGGCGATGCCAGCGAATAGCCTGACCGGTAACCAGGCTTACGGCACCTCATTCTCCGGTGCCTGTCCTGTTCCAGCCTGACCCAGTTGTCCGGTTCGTTCACGTAGCTCCAGGATTTCCTGGCAGGTAACACAGGTCGTTACTGAAGGCAGCAACTGCCGCCTCGCCAGTGGAATTTCTTCGCCGCAGTTTTCACAATGGCGGCAGCCGGGCCGACTCAGCTGACGACGAATGACCGCGACTTTCACGTCCGCAGTAAGGTCAATCACCTCCATCGCTTCATCAATAATGTCTGCCATATCTCTATTCTCCTTATTGCTAACGTCGGCTCCGTAAGTTCGTACCCGGGAATTCAGACGTATTACAGGCTACCAGCGCCAAACGCCCTGCCTGGCTTCATCCAGACCTAACGCTGGCGTTCTGCATACCTGCTTCCCGTTCCCGGAAGCTGAGCCAACCCTTTTGCCGGTGCTTTTGTGCAGGCCACTATTTTTACCTGCCAGAAATCCCGTCTAACGGGCTGTGCCTCCGTTCCCATAACGGGTTTATCACTGGATAAGCGTTTGATAATGATTACCTGCGCGACCAAAACGATTTATCAATAAACAGAAATTTTTTGTAATTATTCCGGTTATGAGAACTAAAGTTATCACCCATGATTATTATATCGGTTAAGCCTGTCAGAAGCCTGCGTCACTATAGTAAAAAACCGCATTCAATAAACATAACCATCCCATATTACTCCCAATGTAATAAAATCATTACGGACCACAGTTAAAATCCCATTAAGATTATTTTTCTGCACCTCAGGGACATCAACAACAGGTAAACCTCTTTCTCTTTTCAGTTTCACCATGGCACCGGAAGTTATGCTTAAAAACCGCTCCTGTTAGCGTAATGCTATAAATAAACCACTCAATAAATATACCAATAAAAATAAACTCCTTATATTACAGGAAAATGGCCCATTGAGTGTTAACAGAAAGAGGATGAAGTGTTAATTATCCCAGCCAGATAAACCACAGAAATCAGCCCGCTACTTTTTTTACATGGTTGATATCCCTTTCTTTCACCATTATAAATAGTTCATTCCCAAGATAATATATTTCTTCATCCATCGTAAATACGTTAAACAAAAAATACCCTCATGGCCACGATGGATTAATAACTATAATGAATTTACGTTACGTGGCAGGCAGACATGCAGATATGAAAGAAAAAACTGACCATCCACACCACGAAATTACTGACAACCCGCTTCAGTGTATTATTCTGGAAGCAGGAGTTCATAACCCGACAAAAGGCATCACGTCAACGATTTTTGCAAGTGTTTCAGAAGGCCGGAATATCACAGGCCGGAATCGACATATCCGCCGGCGCGCCCGCACTCGCTAACCCGGCAACATATTATAAAATCAACAAGACCTTAATCAGTGACGGTTATTTTTTATATTGCGGAGAGGTATAATGGATAAGATTTTTTACTTAAATAAATTAAGACGATGCCCTTCTAAAGATATCCTTGATATGGTGACCTGCTATATGCGCAGAACAATCCCATACCAGGATCGCGCTTCATTTGAAGGGGCATACGATCATCGTAAAGCAGAACTGATTATGAACGAAATTTGTAATGAAATGCCAATGGGAGGGTGGCAACCGAGCCGGTAAACGGCATTTTATATTGATTTTTATACAATCTTTTCAGCAGGATAGCTATCTAATTTCAGAGTTTTCTCCCGGTAATCCAGTGCGGATAGGGCAGTATCTGTTGAGAAGAGCCAGCACTGTTTCCTGTAAGTTTTTTTGCTTAACGTTAACTCGCAAACACCTTCTCCGCTGAAGGCGTTTGCGAAGCGATTAACCTTGCCGGGGGACCATGTAAAAACATCCTGTCGGGCAATGACGAAAGCGCACTCAATTTTTTATCATCAGCAGACCGTCAAGTTTACTGAGCAAGGCTTTTAGCGACGAATAATCCTGTTTCATATCGTCATAAACAAATAGAAAACGATTTATCCCCGCCCGAATCGACTGAAGTTCATGACTTTGCAGCAATGACTCGCTTTGGCGTTCCAGTTCAAGCGCCAGGCTTCTTAGCTCGGGTGGGGCATTTTTAAGTTCTGCAATTAATACATCTCTTAACAGATCGTTTTTTTCATTTCCATCAGTTACATCAGTTACATCGTTACTTAACGTCATATTTTACCCACCCAATAATTAATAAACTAACTTATTATTTAAAACTACCTTTAAGCCAAAAAAAATAGGTCATTGAGAAACCAACCACAAAGCCGCCCCCAGGCTTTAAAGCAGTGCATATATAGTGAAGAACTAACGCAATTTACCTTTAACATTTATAATCACAACAAAGGTTAAAGCGGGAAAACGATCTATGCCACATCAAAGAAAGCCAGGGTTATACTTTTTGACAGCCTCGGTTTTTATGAGATTGCGAGGATAACTGAGGAGATTATCGCAACCGCGGAACGAAAACCCTCATTTCATCAAAGAAAAATACAAAGCAATACCGCCACTCCAGAAGAGTACGCAAAAGAGCAACATCAACCACCACGTGCCGCTACGCGAATACGCCTGATTTTCGACTTTCACCTTACGCCTCCAGATATTTTCAGAAATAATTTCATTTCCCACATCCAATGACGAAAAGTCATTTTGATTTGAATGTTTTTTACGCAAATCAGGGTGCCCTGGCATCTTTAAATCATCACTAAACCAGGTTAACGGCGGCAGACGACAATTGATTTACATCAAGTTAGGCATGAATTTACTGACATTTTGCAGAGCGGTTTATTTATGCAGGATCAATAAATAAAAAAGGTAAAGCTTGTTAATAACCTGCGTTACCTAAACAATTACCGAGAAAGTAAAGGCGCATATGTTATCCGGTTTGTTATTCCGAAACCCAACGGGAAGGATACAGAGCACCACCTCAGGTGACATGATGCTCTGTGAACGCTTAAAAGTGATAAGAAAGCCCGATAAGCCCACTGTAGTCCGTTTTGAACACGCCACCAAAACTGCTTTCCACCTTCGCGTTTACGGAGAGATCCGGCGTGATAGCGCCTTCAATCCCCAGATTCGCACGATAGCGATTATCGGACCAGGCATCATACTGACGGCTTGCATGGCGATCTTTCAGCGTCGTTGTGGGTCCGTTTTTTCCCGGTGAATACTGGTACGCAAGGGAAGCGGACAGGTTCACATTTTTAAGTTCTGCTCCCAGGCCGCGTTTTTGCACTCTGATGCCCGCATTGCCGAACCAGGCATTGCCGGAACTGAGAGAAACGTCCGCATCCTGCCCCTTCATTGAGTAGCCAGAAAGCATACCGCCACTGACGCCAACAAACGGGGAAATCATCAGGGCATCGTTAGCGAAACTGAACTGATAACCGGTTCGCAAGCCACCAGCCAGCATGAGACTATCCCGTTTTTTACCATTGATCCCCAGCGCAGGATCAAGCGTCAGTTCCTGATTCAGATACATTCCACTGCTGGCCGCATCAGCAAACCATCCGCTCTCAGACTGCCATGAATAATAGGCTCCCAGGGTAGCCAGACGGTGATCTTCTTTCCCTTTCCCCTCACCTTCAACCTGCCCTTGTGTGTAGCTGGCGCTTACGCCCACTATCTGCGTTCCGTCCTGACGATCCCAACCCAGATTGAGCGTCTGCTGGCGGGCATTCAGGCCGAGAAAGCGGCCTTTTCTTTGCTCAACGGTGACCCAGGAGCCGCTACTGTCCGGCGATGTCCGTAGCCGGTCTGTCCGGTTATGTAGCTGGCTGACCGCTTCGCTAAAGATATACTGCCGCGACGCCAGCATTGCCCGCGTATTCTGAATAAGCGGTTGATTATCGGAAATGGTGAACCAGTCCTCCGGGTTGAACGCCGGCTTTTTCACCGTGTCGGTCTGACCTTCTGACGCTTCTGACTCCGCTTTTTCCTGACCGCCCGCCTCAGTTTTTTCGCCCGGTTTCGGCGTGTCCGCACCGGTTTCCGCCTTCACATCATCTTGTGCTGGCGTTACCGTGCCCGTATGCGGCGTTGAGTCATCTTGTGCTGGCGTTACCGTGCCCGTATCCGGCGTTGAGTCATCCGGCGCTGGCGCTACAGTGCCGGTATCCGGCGTAGCGTCCCCCGACGCCGGTGTTACCGTTCCTGTATCCGGCGTTGTGTCATCCGGCGCTGGCGTTACCGTTCCCGTATCCGGCGTTGAGTTATCCGGCGCTGGCGTTACCGTGCCGGTATCCGGCGTAGTATCACCCGGCGCTGGCGCTACAGTGCCGGTATCCGGCGTAGCAGGATTAGGCTCTTCGGGCTGTACCGTCTGATTATGCTCAAGTACCCACTTCACCCGATCGTTCTCATCCTTAACCTGATAATTGGGCTGATAGACACTGAAGCCACTGTAGCTGTCAGCAAAGGTGAAATAGTCATGCGACGTGCCTGCTGGCGCATCAATCATCACCAGATCCTGAACGAGCGCAACCGGCTTACCAGCATCAACCAGCAGGCTCACATCCAGCAGGTTACTGCCTCCAGTGGCTGAGTTTTTAATAGTGAGCAGATCGCTTTCCAGCGTTTCTGGCTTCACGCCTAACATCACCCTGAGGCCTGACGCATCCAGTGAATCCACGCTGAGCGTTTTTGCATGCCAGTTTCCAGCCGGTACCATAGAAAGCGTTGCCCCGCTATCCGCCTGCAACGTACTGATGTGACTGTTATCCGTCATCATCCAGCCCGCATCGCCATTCATTGCCATTTGGGTCACGCCGGATGAGGTGACAGCCCCCTGATAGTTCACTTTCCCGAGAGAAAGGCTGGCATTGTTCGCCAGCCGGACATCGCCCACCACCAGGCTTGCCGGCAGAAGCGATAACGAATCCGCATCGCGGACAGGCTGGCTACAGGCCGCGTCGTCTTGATAAATAACAGCATAACAACGCCAGCTCTTTTCCTCAGAGGATCCGCTGCCGTTATAGCCGAAAACGAGATTTGCCGACTCGTCAGCAACCACATTTGCCTCCACAAGCGCATATTCGCCAACCTGGAAAGCCGCGCCTTTGCCCACGCTGATTTCCGTGGCTTTAAACAGCGACGTTGCCCAGTCATCATCAATGACGACGCCTCCCGCATGCGCAACCGGCTGGCCTGAAAGAACAAGCGTCCCTTGCTCAGCGGTAAGGTTGCCATTGAGGTTCATTCCTCCTGTCAGGGCTGTGATCGCTGTTGCGTTCTCAGGGGTGAGGGTAACGTCCAGCGCCCCGTTGGTGGCCGTTTCGTCCACTTCGCCCAGAAAACCACGGAAAACCTGCTGATTCAGCTGGCCTAAACGGGAATCGATCACCACATTGAGGTCCGTTCCCAGATAGGTCCAGGTCGCGGTAGAGCTTTTATCGGTCGGGAAATACCAGTAAGACTCAGTGTTTAGCTGGAAATACTCGGTATCTTTGGTATAGGGGTTGCTGTAGACATAAATTGAACCCGGCGTGCCCCTGGGATTACTGCCGCTGAACTTGTTTAATGCAATATCGGCACTTTCATAGCCAGTGAGGGTCAGGCTTGCGCGGCGATCGGGGTTGTGGTTTACCAGGCTTGCGCCACTATCGGTATGGTTGATTTTTTTGAAGCTTAACGCGTTGCCATGTAAATCGAGCTTGCCGCCACGGTAGCCAAAAAAGATATTGCTGGTCGCAACCTGCTCCGCATCCTCAAGGACGACTGTCGGACGGCCGCTGACTAAGGTCACTGATGAGAAAGCTTGTTTATTCCCCGAAGCATCCGCGCGCTGATCGAGGATCACCGTGCCATCGCCCACATTGAGGCTACCTGCGTTACTGCCTTCGGCATTGATATGCAGCGTGCCTGCGCCAATTTTATGCAGCGCGTCGCCGGCCAGGCCATTAACCTGCCAGAGCACCTCTTTGCCCGCGTCAACCTCAACGCCGCCGCCAGCCCAGCTGGCCTTGAGTCCATCGGCAGGCTTCACGGTGTAATTATTGGAAAACTGGAGCTTGCCCGCGCCCATATTGATCGGTGCGTTAAGGATGATTGCGCCGCCCGCACCGTTAAATCGCAAATCTTTGGTGGCGTCCAGCTCAGCATTACTGGCGGCAGAAGGCGCAACTTCAGCGTAAGCGGCATCCAGCCCGGCCCATGACCAGGTCGTGTTTAGTTGGGTGATGGCATCTTTATTCCAGTAAACAGATCCATTACCCGCCATGTCGACAATATCAGGTAAGGTATTACCGGCAATAATGTTCTGAATATAACCGTCAGGAATATATTCCCATATACTGGTTTCGCTTGTGATTTTGTCATCCACGACGCCACCATGCAGAACACCCGCGATTTTCCAGGCTTTATCCTGCTCGTCATAGACCATAATCGGGCTGCCGCTGTCACCACTCATGGTGCCTATTGAGAGCGGAGAAGTAAGGACGTTATCGGGCCCGTAACTGGTCGCCCGCAGAGAGGTCTCCCGCAGATCAATAGTATTGGCGTTGATAGTACCGCCACTTACCCAGTTATAAGCTGCGCTCAGCGTAATGCGTTCCGTCTCATCGTCACTGACCTGGCTCTGCGTACCACCACCGATACGGGTGTACCAGGTGTAGCGCGAGGTATCCCCTTTTCTGATTTCTGATTTTTCCACTACGGCAACAGGAGCCGCATCGGTCACGACCTTATTCAGACGCGGCAGATGAAAATCTTCGTCTGCGAGGGCCGACTCATTACGATTGATAAGCGTATAAGTTGCGCCATACTGTGCGCCATTGCCAAAGCCCACCGTTTTATAGCCGGTATTATGGCGCGCGCTGGCGAGATAAGAGGGTGCCACAAGAGTGCTGAATCCCGTATTTACTACCATGCCAAAATCAGGCACGGTAAAATCAAGATAACCCGAAAGCGAGCCATCCTTTTTATATACGGGCAAATGACTTTCCCCGACGGTATACCTTCCCAGATTTTCTGCAAAATCCCGGTAATCCTGAACGTCAACATCATGCCGCATAATACCGGCATAAGACTTAGTACAGATAAAAACAGTGCAGCAAAAAGCCACGCCCCCGAAATATTTCAATAGAGTGCCCTCAAGGAAAAATGTAAATCAGTACATTTATAATCAAAAGGATAATAACACCCGATTAAAATTTATCTGAACTCTTCTTATTGCCCTTTGTTTATCAGAACCTAAAGAAACGCAAAAACCACCTAAAACGGATCATAAGCCATTGTTTTATCGCGTATAAAAAATCAAACCAAAACCGGAATGCATGTTATAAAAGCATTAATAAAATCATCAAAAAATGCATTTTTAATTACATGGGTATTTTAAATGATAATGAAATCTGGCATGAGGATTTTTATCAGCAGAGCATTATAAATTTTCACAGGAAACCTTTCAGGCTATATAATCAGCAGCGGTAAAGTTAAAATAAATTTCTTTTCAATTTTTATACATAAAACTATATATATTTAAGAAAGCCAGTACAGATAGTTTTCCAGCGCGTATTTCACGTTCCTTAAAGTTTTTTTATTTTATGGTGGGCAAGCGTAGGGCATAGTTCTGACTGAACATGGACTCTTTGCCAGAAAGAAGACAGACCAAACGCCTTAAACCGGTTAACGTTTTGCCGCCCCGAGTGTAAGAGCGGCGATCTGTGTGAGTCCTGAGACAGCCTCAAGGCCCCCTTACAGGGTGAGCACGCCATCAGGGTAGCGCTGATAAACGGGCCAGCTTATCGGGCTGGATGATCCCGATGAAAGAGTGCCCACTGCTCAATCCGCTCCCCTGAGGGTAAAGTGCAATAGCCTGTCGTACCTGCATCCGTTTCAAGGTGTGACGTTTTTCCACCTGACTGCAGGCACCAGTCGGCAGCCGGATTATGCATATTCAAACGCGGTGGCTTGGCGTTCTGTTGTGAACATGCGGTGAGTAGTAGTCCTGCCAGAATAACGCCTGGCTTTAGTTTATTTTTAATCATCCGATAAGTTCCCATTGTGATTTTCATTCAGCATAGCGCAGGCAATTTGTATCCACCTGTTGAAGGATAAAAAGGCAAGTAACTCGTTAACTGTCTACGGCCATGGCATGCGGGTATCATCCTGCTGACAGTGATTCGCCTGTCAGTGTTGCTTTCGCCATCCTGTTGTTCCACACAGGAACTCTAGCGAATAAGCCCTCAACTTCACTTCAACACCGCCCGCTTTTGTTAGGTGGCAGCCAGCATTCATGCCGGTGATAATATAATTGCCCTCAAAAAAGAGCATATGTAAATGAAATCAACAATTATCATGCATTATTATCCATTGTAGCTTATTGATTTTACAATAAAAGTTTTGTAGAAGAAGTAGTCAGCATCGTTTGCACCTTACAACAATAATATGCAGCGAACTTTACAGAATTTATTTTCGGTCTGCATAATCCTGCGACTTCAATCCGTAATCTGAAAGGGATGGCCGTATCAGCAGAGCCCGATCGCCTCTCCCCATGAATTATTACCGTGAAGGACGGGTGAATTTTGTCATTACATAACGAGATCATCCCTCAGAGTTCCGTTACGGGATGAGGTGAGTGATCGTTGCCGTTGTTACGTTTGAACCCGTCCCTGGACAGGACTGCTTATCTTCATTAAGGGAATGATATATGAAAAAAACGCTATGGATTCTTCTTACCTTACTCGGTTCAACATCCGCCTTTGCCCGACAGTAAGTGACCGTCGCGCAGGCCAAAAAAATGCATGACGATCGTCACGTGGCGATAACGGGAACCATCAGCGGTCGGGCTGATGACGATCATTACTGGCTACAGGATTCAACCGGCCGTATCCGTATTGATGTGGATGACGACGATGATGATGGCCGTTACCTGATTGGTAAAAAGGTCCGGATAACCGGTGAAATCGATCGTGATGATGGACATAACGAAATCAGCGCCGATCGCGTTTATATCCTGGAGTAAACCCTCAGTCTTAAATCAGGTCAGCACCCGGAAAGAATCTGTAAATACGTATGCCTTACGGGTTGTTTATTAAATAATACGATGTAACAAAAGCACGCCAGCCTTAGCGTGCTTTTACTTTTCAGGCATGCCTGTTTTGCGCATCAACAACGCCGCATTCGCGCTGGGGAGAAGGGAAAACCAGCGGCGCATTCGTGACGGGGGGATGTATTTATAGCCTCGACTCAGTTAATAAGCAAAAAGGAAAACTCTATAATATTACGCCGACTGATAAAACCTGCTAATTAAAAAGCTGCTATTACTCATCAGAAGCAACGTTGAAATCCAACTTTGTCTAAAGTTCCCTTTCGTTGATCACCCCCATATAAAGCTCAAGTAGTGAGATATTATTAAGTAAGGCATGAAATTCACGATCGCCTTTGAGATCATATTTTTTCATCACGTTATACTTATGTGCGTAAATCGTTTTTACAGATAAGCCAAGTGATGCCGCTGTTTCACGCACTGTATTTCCATTTTTTAAATAACTCATGACTCTTAGTTGTACCAGAGACATTCGTGCATAACTGCATCTGATACAGTCTGTCGGCCTGTAGATTTTTGACGCCTCCGCACGCGCGACCGCCCATGCCTTAATCATTTTTTCTCTGACTTTTAGGACAGATTCAGTACGATCGATGACAGTCAAAGCCTGATAACAGACCGGAAGCTGCGCAGAAATAATACTTTCTGTTCGATCGACAAAAACCAGCAGCACACTTCCTTTTTTTCGATAGCGATAGGCAGGCTGACACATAAAAAGTCGCCATCGGGAGACGCTGAGGATAATGAAATCAGCGTCTTTCAGGCTTTCGCTATCAAAACCTGAAGAAAAATCGATATCAACACTTGATAATAGTGTTTCTTCAAGTATCACAGAGATGCCAAGCCTGAAATAATAATCTTCATCCGTGCAAACTACTTTAACTGTCATTTTCTATTCCTTCTGGCATCTCAAAATAACGATACTATTTTTGGCTAGATAAACTTCCCGTTAACCAGCTCAAGTTCTCCCTTTTCTTTTAACTCTTTCAATACTCTTGAAATGGAGCTTTTAGAAAGATGCGAACTGTTTTCAATCAGATAAAGTGCTGAAAAACGCTTCTTCAGATGCGGCGGCAGTTTTTTCCAACGGCCAATCAGGGATAGCACTTCGTCATGCGAGTTACCCTTGGGCAACTGAATATAATTCATTAAATCTGAATACTGTCCTGACAGGATGGACATAGCATCATGAAACAAATCCTTTTCAAATATCAGGCGCCAAAATGACTCATAGTCAATAAAGCTAATCTTGCCATAATCTATCCTTTCCAGGTAGACGGGTGGATCATCCAGCGCAGGAGTGACGCCCACTACCGAGGGAGCGGAGAGGATATTAAGAACCTTATTCTCTCCCTTCAATTTCAGTAAAAAATCGCCATCGAGAATGAACATGACCCGACGGACATTATCTTTAGTCAGATGATAACGGCGTTTGCCTCGCGATATTTCATCGGGATTTGCAATTTGCGTATAACCCGCCAATGTATCGATGATTCGCTCATGATTTTCAGTAACTCTAAACATATCAGTTAACTCAATCTCACTGACGCCCGTAGCAACGCTTCGTAGCCAGCAATCAGTATCAAAAAATTAATAAAAACTTGTTTTTTTATGATCTCTTTATTTTCCGCTGGTGCATTGCATTTAGCCTGAACCACCTCCACACTTGGCTGATGAAGACTGTAAATGACCTGGCTGGCTATAATAAAACCCCACCCGTAAAATTCAATCCCACAAACAGCACGAAAGGGAGGGCATAACACTACCTATTCAATAAATAGTAGTTCAATGTGCTATTTTATTGACAACAATCAGTTTTTAAAAGCTATAAACCAAGTTATCCTGGTTGTGTTATAACTTTTTTCTGAAAAGTTGATTTTAACAAGGTCAATTTCAAGCATATGTTATAAAAATCACACTACTAAAGAAGAAAAATAAAGATTCCATAAAAAACAAACCATTTAAGAAATGAGCATTACTTTTTTGGGTTCAATGTTAAACCTCCAGATAAAAATAACAGGTTAAGTCATTTTGGTTTATCGAAAGTAAATCACACACCCGAAAAATCAGACAATTAAATATACAAATACAATAAATTTAGATTTTTATGCTAAATTTTATATATTTTTTAGATAAAAAAACCAATAAAAAGCGAAGGGATTTATTGCGTCTAACTCTTTTACATTATGACTACCTGTAACGCTTTTCAAATATCAGTCTTTATACTCTCTTGTTTGTATCATGCTTGCCTCGATTTCCACTCATTATAATAAAAATTATGATTTTTCTTAATGCCCTTCCCTTTCGTAGTGTGAATTCCGCTTTAAAAAACTGGTTCCAGGTTCTGCCAGAAGGCCAGAAAAAGCAACAAGGAGCATCTTTTTCTCACTCCTGAGCATCCTTGCGCCCACCAATAAAATTATAGAGTGTCATTTTGGACTGCCTATCCTACTGGTTTTACTGCATCTGCCCGCCTATTGTCGTGAATCGCCTACTTCTGGAGATGGTCAAAAGCGCCACGCTTCGCCAAGTCTTCTATACATTTTCGTTAAACAGATTATTATATCCAGCTGCCAGGTTCAGCACGGCAATTTGTGAGTCAGCTCGTCTGGCACTTGATGATCTGTCAGGCTTTTTGGCAAAGCCTATATTCCGCTATAACGCTACCCACCAGACCTGCTAAAACGGGCGTCTTATGCTGGTCAGCGTAAAAAATTTTTGAGGAAGAGATTCAGGAAGCGAAACGCGACTACAACGACGCCGTTAACAATGCCGATTTACGCAAAATTGAGAAATATCAGCGGAAAATCGCCTTCAAGCAACGCAAGCTTGAAGAGGCGAAAGGGGAGGAGAAAAGCGCCGAAGAAGATCTGGCCGCGCTGGATAAATAACGAATAGTCAGCCTGCACGCCAACATTCACATCGACCGCGCCAGCTTTCAGATTCAGCCCGGCTTCCGCGCCCGTTTTTTCACGGCCGTTTTCATTGCTCTTGATGCAGTTACCGTTAATAGAGATACCTTCACTTTCCTGACCCATTCCGACAGTCACGTCAGTAAAGTTTTTACCCACGTTTACGCTTCCCTCAACGGCATTCGCTGCCGGGATAACTGACGCGGCCAGCAATGAAGAAACCAGGGTTAACATCAGTTTTTTAAGCATATGCTTAACAGGGCGTCCCCCTGAAGCCGCCTATAAGACAATTCCCGGCCTAATCACACAATTTAAATATTAAAAGGCATTATTTATTTTTTGATGTTAATTTTTAATTTTAAAGAAGATAAAAAATAATATTTCTATTTACCTACCTTGCGGATTGAGCATGCATTTACGGGGCTGAGGTGATATCGACAGGTGCAGGGCCGTTACCGGTTATCGCTTTTGCAGAAAAAGGAGATAACCGGTAACGCCAGAAGCTTAATAGCGCTGGCAGGTAAAAAGATAAGAGAGCGGTCCACTCATGAGATACGTTTTTTCATCCACTTTTACGATATCAAGCTGCAAATAAGAAGGATCCAGCGTAAGTTCTGCCAGCAGCGCGTTAAACATGCCATCGGGCGTGGTATCGGTAGAAGAGGTCACGACTTTATTTATCTGATAGCGGTACGTATTACCGTCAATTCTCTCTCCCTGAGTCAGAATAATCCTTCGATTGAGAATCGTGTCTACATCACCGTTCGTCGCCTGGCCATTGATTAACAGATAACCTGAGTTTTTACTCAGGAAGCGCAGATCCTGGGTGACGGCATACTCCAGTCGTTTCCCCTCGTTACGGCTGAGATCGTAGCGATTGAATGTCGCACAGCGGAAAGGATATGACTCTGCACGATGGGTAAACCAGGCTGAGGCGATAAAAAGCGCCACCAGCGCAGCCAGCATAAAAGCGACAATCATACCGGTATGCCGTTTCACTTCATTCTCCAGTCGAGATAATAGAAATTGTCGCATGAAATAACATGCCCATCGCTGTTGAGCCGGCATGAAGAAAGCAGTGTTCTGCCGTAATTTTGCGGAGTAAATGAGGTGTTATTATCAAAATAGATGCGCCGGGCGGTATCGCAGGGCTGATGGTTTTCACGCAGCATTTGCAGAATCTGCTGGTCCAGCGCCGGACGATCTGCCGCATCAAGCCCCTGTAAAAGCACCACATCGCAGCCGCCGGTCAGCTTTATACTCACCGGCGTTATTTCAGGATCGGGTGATGAGAACAGCAGATAATAGACGCCCATTCCCACCAGCAGGATAGCGGCAATAATAAGCGAAAAAAGCCAGGGATTTAGCCTGGAGGAGTGAGTTCGCGCTTTCTCCGCCGGTTCAGGTGTGGGCGGAAGCACTTCCGGCATGACCTCATCGACGGGCGTCGTTTCAGGAACGGGCGCTGGCTTGTCCGCGATCTGCTCAATAGTAATCTCAGCGTTAAGCCGGATGCCAACCTTGGGGATGGTTACAATAAGGTTTTCGCAACCATAGGCGGCGAGCGCCCTTCTCAGAATACTCAGATACTGATTAAGATTGCTGTTCGAGCCGCGCAGACCATATTTGTCCCACACTTCCGTCAGCAACGTATCCCGGGCCAGTATTTCGCCTTCAGATTTCAGCAGGCATTCGAACAGGCGGCCTGAAGAGATACTGAGACTTAATGACTCCTGGGTGGGTATATGACTCAGCGTACAGTCTTCTGAGTTGTAAGCGATACTGCCATCGATGATATAAATCATTAAGAAGTCACTACATTTCCATCAAATATGTCAGTACAGGGCCGCTTTCATCGCTGTTAAGCCAGCCTGCCCGTCGCTTTGGGGTAAGACACAGACAAAACGGTCAGTCCTGTCAGGTAAAACTGAAGGTTAGCATAGTAAAACGCATTGCCCCTGTTGTGAACATACCAAAAATCAGCTTTGTAAATGTCAGTCTGATAACGGAAGTCCGTGATCATCAGCCACGAACTGCGCAACCCGCAGGCACCCGTCAGCAATCTCCTCTACGCTTAATCATCATACTTAACAGCCTCCGCTTACTGCTGTTGCGTGCGCCTGATGCGCCACCGCTGTGGATGGCTACCCGTTCTTTTACGCAGGGAGCAATGAAGTGCAACGTTTAGATCTGCAGGTCCTGGAGCAGGCCAGGCGCTGGAACCTCGAGGGGCCCGTCTGGCTCTGTACGGTACTCAGTACCTTTGGCTCCTCACCTCGTCCACCGGGCACAATGATGGTGATTCGTGAAGGGGGAAACTATTGCGGCTCGCTTTCCGGAGGCTGCGTGGAAGAGGATTTCCTCCAGCGGCTCAGCGAGGGTGCATTTCGCCAGCCCAGCCAGATTATCCGTTATGGTGAAGGCGGTTTGCATCCAGGCCGCGCACTGCCCTGCGGCGGCGTTGTTGATATCCTGATCGAATATCTGCTGCCTGACGCCCATAGCCAGGCTTGCCTTCAGCAGATGGAAGCGGCACTGAGCGGCGCGGTGGCCTTACGCAAAGAAGTCCGGCTGCCGGAACGGTGCATCAGCCTTGAACGCTGTGACTACGCCAGCAGTACGCTTGCCCACTACGACAGCGAAAGGGTTACGCTGACGCTGGCGGCAGCGCCGAGGCTGATTGTGGCCGGGCTGTCCAGCGTGGCGGTTTTCTGCGCGAATTTTGCCGGGGCGCTGGGCTTTGACGTTATTCTTCTGGAAAATCGCCCTGAGGTTATCGACAATTTTGCCCCGCTGTTGCATCCGACCCTCCACATCCAGCAAATCTTTCCGGCAAAATACCTTGAACAGCAGGGTTGCCACGCCCATTCGGCGGTGGTGGCGCTGACGCATGATCCCCGCATCGACGACCTTACGCTGATGGAGGCGATCCACACGCCCGCTTTTTATATCGGCGCGATGGGGTCGGCGGGAAACAGTGAGAAAAGGCGTCGCCGTCTGCGCGATTATGGTGAGTTCAGCGAAGCGGAAATTAAGCGCATTCATGCACCGATCGGCATGGATATTGGCAGTAAAACACCGGCAGAAATCGCGCTGGCGGTGATGGCTGATATTGTTCGCCATAAAAATGGCGTGATGGAATAGCTGCCGAAAAGCACAAACCTGACAATCGCTCACCGGGATTTTGGGCGGCGCCTCGCTCAGTTAACCGGCGCGACATGGATTGCGGCTATTAAGTCAATGCAGAATGTTCTGCATCCCCACACATCTGAAAAAAAAACGGCCCCGTGCTTGTCGATTCTGCAAAATGCGAATACTGTATTTATATACAGTCATTTTGCGAGAGTCCTCCGATGAACCTACTTCAACCGGCCGTCAGAAACGCCGTTATGCGGCTGCCGCTCTACCTTGAACGTGTGCCCTGCGGTTTGCCCTTTTCCGCTCAGGATGGCGTGGAACAACGCCTCGATCTTAACGACCTCCTGATTCAGCGACCCGGCGCCACCTATTTTATCCGGGTGAGCGGTGAATCGATGACGGGAGCCGGGATCAATGACGGTGACCTGCTGATCGTGGATAAATCCATTATGGCCAGCCATGGCGATATCGTGGTCGCCGCCGTCGATGGGGAATTTACGGTGAAAAAGCTTCAGCTTGTACCGGACGTCAGGCTGATTGCCATGAACGATCGCTGGCCTGCCATCATTCCCAGCGGCGAAGAGAATCTGGAGATTTTCGGTGTGGTGACCTTTACCGTTAAAGCGATGGAATAGGAACGAAAATGAAAAAGAAGGCTTCGTTGTTCTCCCCGTCCGCCTTCGCCGTCGCGCCAGATCCGGCCCGCTTCTGCCGTCCTGCGCGCCGCGAGCTTACCTTTCTTTTTGGTAAGTTACAGGATATCGTGCCGACCAACGGCGACTGTTACCTGACCGCCTGCAACGGAATTTTACGCATTATTGATCGCTATCGCCCACCGGTGGCGGGCTGCCAGGTGCTGATAGAGTGGGCGGGCAGGAATGACTGGGCGCACGTCAGGGTTAACCCTGAGCGGCTTGTCACCGGAGAAGGCATCACATTGCAAGGCGATCAGCTGCGGGAGGTGACGGTGATTGGCGTGGCGATAGGCGAAGTGCTGTCAGCCCGCGACGCTGTTTCCTCAGCGCGCTCCGCCAGACACTAAAACGGGCCGCCGCCGCAGCGACAGCCCGTTCAGGCAGCGTCAACAGGTTGCCAGGCTCTGTGCAGGGGCATAATCCGGCATCTGTACTGTAACGCGAACCGGCTTTAGTTCAGTAACCTAAGCCGGTATGCAGGCCTGCAATATGTCAGGCCTCTTCACGGGAGCGTCAGTCCGGCTGTTTTTCCCGATCTTTCGCCTGACGTTCCGGCGCAAGATCGGGATACATCGCCAGCAGGCGGCGCGTCACGCCATTGGTCCAGCCGAAGCCATCCTGAAGCGGATACTCGCCGCCGCCGGCGAGCACCGGCGCCCGTCCGGCGACATTATATTTCTCCACCATTTTATGATGTCGGTGATAGGTAGCGCCTACCACCTGTAGCCAGCGTGCGGCGATCTCTTTCGCCAGCAGCTCTTCGCCATAACTGTTAAGGCCTTTAATCGCCATCCACTGCATCGGTGCCCAGCCGTTTGGCTTGTCCCACTGCTCACCCGTCTCTTCAACGGTGGAAAGCAGCCCGCCGGGCGCCAGCAGATGAGCGCGGATGGCGGCAGCGGTCTTGCTGGCCTGGTCAAGGCTGGCCATCCCCACATAGAGCGGCGTCACCGACGCGGCAGAAAATGCCCCTTTCTCCCGCTCACGCCAGTTGTAATCACGATAGAGTCCTGCTTCCGTGTCCCACAGGTATTTATCGACGATCTCCCGGCGGCGCTCCGCTTTCTGCTGAAACAGGCTCGCGGTGGCCCGATCGTTTCTGCTGGCGGAAAGGCGGGCGATCGTCGTCTCCAGCTTGTAGAGAAAGGCGTTAAGGTCGATCGGCACGATGCTGGTGGTCTGAATACTCTCCAGACGGCCTGGCTCATTCAGCCAGCGTGACGAGAAGTCCCAGCCTGATGCCGCGCCAGCCCGCAGATCGCGATAAACCTCGCCTGACGGACGCGCTGAACTGCGGGCCGTTTCCACATCCTCAATCCAGGACTCGTCACGTGGCGTATCGCGGTCATCCCAGTAGCGGTTCAGTACCGAACCATCCGGCAGCATCACCACGTGGCGGCAGGCTTCGTTAGGGGAAAGCCCCTCAGCGCCCTCCATCCAGAACGCATATTCGCTTTTGAGATGGCGAAGATAGCGCTGCGCTTTATTGACGCCATCTTTTTCAAACAACTCCACCATCATCGCAAATACCGGCGGCTGTGAACGGCTCAGATAGTAGGTGCGGTTCCCGTTGGGAATATGCCCGTAGGTATCAATCATCCATGCGAAATTATCGGCCATATTACTCAGCAAATCGGTACGACCGCTGGCGGCAAAACCGAGCATACTGAAATAGGAATCCCAGTAATAACTTTCACCAAATCGCCCGCCCGGCACGATATAAGGCTGCGGCAGCGGCAGCAGGGAGGAAAACTCCGAGTGTTTTTCCGGCTGGCGGGTTAATACCGGCCAGAGCCCATCAATATGCTGGCTCATGGTTTTTTGTGGATCGGACACATAACGGCTGTCGTGGGCCCTGGGAAGATCAAAATTCTCCAGTACGAAAGCCAGCAGATTAAAATCTTCACTCTCACGCTGAATATAATAGCGATAAAGAATATGTTCAGGCGCAGCCTTTGGCGCGCAGTCTGCAAAGGTTTTGCTGTCGCTGAAGATCCGCGACGACTGAACCGCCTCAAACAGTTCCTGATAGCGATCGGAAGGTGTCAGAATGTCCGGCGCAGGCAGGCCGCGAATCGGCTCCGGCTGCGGCTCAATCGCCACGTCCTGCCCTGCTTCATAGTCGTGATACCAGGCTTCATATTCCGTCTGGTTACGCTCAACGATTAGGTCATTTTGATTAAAAGCGATAAAAACCTCCTGATGCCAATAAATACCGACACTGATTGATGTGTAATATCAGGCGAAACAACAATTATAGTAACGCTGCCTCACAGCGCAAATCAGCTATTTTATGAATGAAAATTAGTTAATATTTCAGAATATAAATAACAGCGTGAAATGTTAAATCCAGGCGTAATTACGCCCATAATTATCCTTGAAATAACATAAGTTGACATAAATGGGGAAGTAGTAAAAAAATATCGCAGAAAAATTATTTTCTCCACCCCATGAATTAGCCTAAGGTAATTCTGAATTACAGGAAGACTTTTATAGCGCGTATGTGGCGCGACAAAAAGTGTCTTCTGTTGATTATGATTTTATCCCGCTCTGTGCAGGCAGCGGCTCACGGACCATCCCGGCGATTTACAACCCATCCTTCACCCATTAAGCTACAGCCCTCATTTATGGGCCGGTGGGCATCAGGCCTTTCTCCGTTATATTCAGGAACGTTGCTTATGACGCTACACCTCTGGCTGGCTTATACCGGCATTATCGCCGCGCTGATCGCGATTCCCGGTCCTTCCGCTCTGCTCAGTATGACTCACGGGCTGCGCTATGGTCACCGTCGCGCGCTCGCTACCGTGCTGGGTGGTGTGGTGGCCGCTATGACGCTGATGACCGCCTCCGCGCTCGGCCTTGGGGCGATTCTGGCTGCCTCAACCACCGCCTTTACCCTGCTGAAAGTGGTCGGCGCCGCCTACCTTATCTGGCTGGGCATCAGCGCATGGCGCACGCCATCGGTACCAGAAAGGGTGCAGGCGGAGCCCGCAGAGGCCTCTCCGGGCTTACTGAAGCTGTTCCGTAAAGGCTATATGGTGGGGATCAGCAATCCTAAAGACCTGCTCTTTTTCACCGCGCTTTTCCCGAATTTTATCGACACGACCCAGCCACATGCCGTGCAGTTCGCCACTCTGGCGGTGACCTGGGCGATTCTGGATTGCGGTCTGATGTTCGCTTATGCCTGTGCGGGACGTCATCTCTCCACCCTCTTTGCGAGTCCGGCGCGCTTACGTCTGCTTAACCGTTCCACCGGCACGCTGTTTGTCTTTGCCGGCGGTGCGCTGGCCGCCTCAGCCAGATAATCAGAGAGGACGCTGATGAGCGATCGGGAAAATCTTCAGGCGATGATCGTCTTCGCACGGGTGGTGGAGACGCTAAGCTTCACCGAAGCGGCGAAGCTGCTCGATCTCTCAAAGTCCGCAGTCAGTAAAGAGATTGCGGCGCTGGAAGTCAGGCTTGGCGCAAAGCTGCTTGAGCGAACCACCCGTAAAATAGCGGTCACCGAAGTCGGCATGACCTGGTATCACTACTGCGCCCGCATCCTCAGCGAAGTCAAAAGCGCCGACCTGTTTATCCGTCAGTATCATGAAGAGCCGACCGGCAGCTTGCGCGTCGTGGCGCCTGTTACCTTTGGCTGCCAGTGCATCGTTCCGGTACTTAATCAGTTTGTCGCCAGCAATCTGCACGTCAGCGTCGATCTCGATCTGACCGATCGGCCGGTCAATCTGGTGGAAGATAATGTCGATATCGCCATTGTTATTCGCCGCGAGCTGCCTGAACATCCGCACTTTAAGCCGCTGAGGGATATCAGCTGGGGCCTCTACGCCGCGCCCGATTACCTGGCCCGCTTCAGCCCGATTGAGAAACCTGAAGATTTACCGCGCCATGACTTTATTCTGTTTCGCGGTCCGGCCCACACGCTGGCGTTACCCTTCCGTCGCGATAAGCAGAAACGCAATATTGAAGTTCGCAGCCGCTTTCGCGCCAATAACAGCACCGCGCTGGTCAACTCCGCGATTGCCCAGACCGGCATCGCTTATCTGCCCGATTATATCGCTCAGGAAGCGGTAAAAGCCGGCAAGCTGACCCGGGTTTTAGCCAGCTGGGAAATGGATCTCTATAAATCTTATATTTTATATAAGCAGGAAAGTTATACCTCGCCGCGGGTGAGGCTGTTTATTGAAACCTTGCAAAAGGCGCTATGGCAGGAAGGGAAGCGAAATAAGTAGGGCGGCCATCGCCGCCCTTAAGTCTCAGTAGTAGTTACCGTGACGGTAATCCCAGGTGGTAAAGGTATCGGACAGCATCGACATAATCTTGTCCACGTCCAGCCCTTTACGAATCAGCACCGGGCAAGGCGTGACGTTACGTTCGCCTTTCTGTTCCGGCACCAGCTTTCCGCTCTCATCCACCATCGCCACCATCACACCCTGCTCGTAGCGGGTTTTTTCAGACTCGTTCGGCTGGATGGATTTCACATAATCGTTGGCTTCAATGATCAAATCGGCCTGCGATTCGATGCGTTCGCCGATGCCTTCCACCAGCCCACGGTTGCCTTTGCCTGATGGGTTAGCGGAGCTGGCGAAGGAGAATTTACCGTGGTTTTCCCACAGCTCTTTCGCCAGATTCTCACCAGGCACGCCGAATTTAATCACGAAGCAGCTGGTCTGACGGCGATCCATCATCAGATCTTTCGAGCCATCGTCAGGAATGCGCGCCACAGCCTCTTCTTTCCACGGCAGGATGCAGCCCAGCAGGACATCTTTATCCCAGTGCTGTTGATAGAGAGATTCGATTTCCGGGTTCAGCTGCGCCAGCTCTTTCAGCTGCGCCAGCGAGCCGCACAGCACCACGCCCGGCTTGTTACGGTTACGCTGCTTGGCATCAAATTTGCGCTCCAGACCTTTAGCGTCTGAGGTCATGATGATGTAGCCCACTTTGGTCGGGCAAACGATCATGCCGCCCTCAGCCGATAAAATGTCTACCGCTTCTGGCTGTAAGCCGCCGTTCCAGTGAAGAGTTTTATTGCTCACAATCGCACCTGCCTGTCTGAAAGAGTTGCCTATGGGCGGTTAGCATGTCGCTCAGCCTGAAGATATCTGTCGTCACAGCCTGAGGCGCCCTAACCTGATGAACTCATCCTAGCGCAGATACGCCTTCAAGCAACAATTAGCGAATTAAACACCTTATTGTTTCCATAAGGAAACAGTTGTTGCCTGCTGCACATGCCGCAGAGCAGCTGCGTACAGGGGGTGTACGCAGCATTACCTGTATTAGCGGGGGATAAGCTTTTCCGCTTTTAACCGGTCAAACAGGTCGATAAACGCGTCGCGGGTGCACTGGTAACCAGTAAAACCAGCTTTGCGGCTTTTACTGATGTCGGTGAAAACTTCCATCGGACGGCCGAGATCCGCATCGGTATGCCACCAGGAAACCAGACGAGTGATATCCGCTTCTTTAAGATCGTACTGCTTCGCGATGGCTTCCCACTGTGCCGGCGCGTCATCCATACGCTCTTCAAGCGGCTGCGCTTCGCCAGCGAACGGCGCGGCTTCAATGCCAAAGTAGTCCGCGATCTGACCCCACATCCATTTCCAGCGGAAGACATCGCCGTTGACAACGTTATAGTCCTGATTCTGCGCGGAGGCGGTAGTGGCTGCCCATTCCACCTGCTGCGCCAGCACGCGGGAGTCGGTCATATCGGTAACGCCTTCCCACTGCGCTCTGGAGCCGGGGAACAGGAACGGCTGGCCGGACTGCTTACAAAGGCTGGCATAGACCGCCAGCGTCTGCCCCATATTCATCGCATTGCCCAGCGCAAAGCCGATAATGGTGTGCGGGCGGTGAACGCTCCAGGTGTAACCGTATTTTTCGGCACCCGCGAAGACTTCATCTTCCTGCGCGTAATAGAAGTTATCAACCGGCTGACGCCCTTGCTCTTCGCGGAAAGGCGTCATCGGTACCGCGCCTTTACCGTAGGCATCAAACGGCCCCAGATAATGTTTGAGGCCGGTGACCAGCGCCACATGACCGCCCTTCAGGCCCTCGCCCAGCGCGTCGATAACGTTGCGAACCATGGCGCTGTTAACACGGATATTTTCTTTCTCGTTTTCCTGACGAGCCCAGACGCTGAAAAACACTTTATCGACCTTGATGCCGCTCAGTGCTTCCGTGACGGAGGCGCTGTCGGTTAAGTCGGCCGTCAACGACTTACAGCCCGCCGGGATCGCTGTGCGTCCACGAGACAGGCCATAGACTTCCCAACCGTCACCGGTTAGCTGTTCCGCGATGGCGGTACCAATGACGCCGCTGACGCCAACGATTAATGCGCGTGGTTGCATAAATTTTCTCCTTTTCAGTTCAGAAGATAAGCTTAATAGAGAATTTAAGTCTTATCTCAGGTATAAATTCACAACATTAAAGAAAAGGATTCATTAATTATGCACAGTCTTGATCGCCTGAAGGGCATTTCGCCGTTTGTGGCCGCCGTGGAGCAGGGAAGTTTCACCGCCGCCGCAGAAAGCCTGCACCTGAGCAGCTCGGCGGTCAGCAAAAGCGTGGCGAAGCTGGAAGCCCGGCTTGGCTCGAAACTCTTTGAGCGTACCACCCGCAGCCTGACGCTGACCGATGCGGGCCAGGCGTTTTACGATACCTGTACCCGGGTGCTGAATGAACTGGCTGAGGCGGAGTCGGTGCTGGCGGCACAGCGCACCATCCCGGTGGGGAAACTGCGCATTGCCGTTCCCAATACCTTTGGACGCATGCGCGTCATGCCTTTGCTGAACGCTTTTTGCCAGCAGAATCCTGAGATGCAGATCAATCTCGCGTTTTCCGATCGCTTTGTGGATCTGTTTGAGGAAGGCATTGATATCGCGGTAAGGATCGGCGGCCCCGCCGAATATCCGGCGTCGCTGGGTTTTCGCTTTCTGGGCAATGAACGGTTAATTTTCTGTGCCGCTCCGCACTACCTTGCGCAGTATGGTACGCCGCAAACGCTGGAGGAGTTAAGCAAACACCGCGCCATCGTCTACGATCGGGTCGATGGCAGCACCAGCCCCTGGCATATCGCCGCCCCTGATGGCCGCATAGCGCCACGGCGTATCGCTTACAGGATGGCGCTGGGTGATGGCGAAGCCCAGACCTCGGCCGTTGCCGCCGGACTCGGCGTGGCGCAGATGGCGACCTGGCTGATGGAAAAGCAGTTGGCGAACGGCGAGCTGGTAGAGATCCTGCCAGAACTGGCGGTAACGGGCCTGCCGCTCTACGTTATCTGGCCCCGCAGAAAGCAGCTCACGCCGAAAGTTGACGCATTGCTGGCGGCACTGGAAGGGTTGTCAATTACCTGAGCCTGTCAGCCCTGCGCCTGCGTTTTAACGGCGCTCACCATCCACGCCACGCCAAATTTGTCCGTCAGCATGCCGAAGCCGTTGGCCCAAAAAGTCTCTTCCCATGGCTGCATAACATCGCCGCCGACGGCGAGGTTGGCAAACCAGCGCTCACCCTCCTCCCTGTCCACGGTGGACAGCGCAATGGCGCACCCTGTCATGGCCAGCGTCGCATCGGGACTGTCGCACATCATCAGTTCGCTGTCGCCAATACGCAGCTGGGCATGCATGATTTTTTCCGCTGGCAGCGGCCCCGCACTGCCGCAGCCGTGGTGTGACTGCTCTGGCGGCATATCGCCCCAGGTCATTTTAAACGCCAGATGGGCGCCAACCGCCTGATGATAAAAGGCGATCGCCTCGTCGCAATTTCCCGGAAAGAACAGATAAGGGGTGATCTGCATAACTTCTCCTGAAACGTCATGATGGCGTAAGCAGGAGAAGTGTAGTTGGACAGAGAGCGTGAAAAGGTGATGCCTGTTGAAAAAACAGGCGAATTTAGCTACCGCCAGCCGCGCCGGGATCGGGGCGATCCAGTGGCTTGCCGCTTACCGCCTCCGGCAAAATTGTACCGGGAGGCGCGGCCATAAAACGTTCGGGAGGATGGAAAAGCTTCAGCCGTGTTTCAGAAGGCTGAGGCCGGCCAAAATAGTAGCCCTGGAAGAGCGTACAGCCTTCAATCTTGAGTTGCTCGAACTGTTCACTGCTCTCCACGCCTTCGGCGGTGATCTGGATATCCAGACTCCGGCTCATGCCGGTAATGGCGCGAATAATCGCCAGCGCCTCCCGGCTATCCTTCATATCGCTAATAAATGACTTATCTATTTTGATTTTGTCGAACGGGAAGGAGCGCAGATAGCTGAGCGACGAATACCCCGTACCAAAATCATCCAGCGCGATCCGTACGCCCAGCGCCTTAAGTTTTTGCAGCGTGCGGATATTCACCAGCGTGTTATCAAGCAGTACGGATTCGGTAATCTCCACCTCCAGTCGGTGCGGTGCCAGTCCTGAATCGTTCAGAGCGGCCTGCACCACTGAGACCAGCGAGCTGTTTTTGAACTGCAGCGGCGAGAGGTTAACCGCCACGCTCTGATCGCCGGGCCAGGTCACCGCCTCCCGGCAGGCTTCATAGAGCGCGAAAGCCCCCAGGCTGTGGATCAGGCCGGTCTCTTCGGCGATGGGAATAAAATCTAACGGCATGATCAACCCTTTTTCGGGGTGGTGCCAGCGCATCAGCGCCTCATAGCCGATGATCTCTTCTCCCTGCCCGTTGGTGATCGGCTGGTAGTAGAGCTTCAGATGCCGCCCGGTCATCGCCTCACGCAGTTCGGTTTCGATCATGCGCCGCTTGCTGGCTGCTTCTCCCATGGCGGCAGAGAAGTGTTCGTAGCGGTTACGCCCGTTACGTTTCGCTTCATACAGCGCCATGTCGGCGCAGCGCAACAGCTGGTCGGGCGTGGCGAGTTTACTGTCGGCCAGCGCAATGCCGATACTGAGTCCCACCGAGAGAGTATGCCCGTCAACGTTGAACGGCGGTCTGATGGCCTCGATCAGCCTCTTCGCGACCGCTTCCGCCTCGCCAGCCTGCATCAGGCCGGGTAGTACTATCGAGAACTCATCGCCGCCGCTTCGCGCCAGCGTATCCTGATCGCGCAGCACGTTACGCAAACGAACGGCCACTGCCCGCAGAAGTTCGTCTCCCACCTGGTGACCCAGTGCGTCATTAACGTTTTTGAAATTATCGAGATCGAGTCCAAGCGTGGCGGTGCGTTTACCATTGGCTTTATCGGCGCGCAGCGCTTCATTCAGCCGCTGGCTGAACAGTTCACGGTTCGGCAGACTGGTGAGATTATCGTGGTGGGCCATATGATGAATGCGGGCATCAGCGGCACGCTGGTCGGTAACATCGTTGGCGATCAGCAGGACATAATTATCACGTGCGTCGCTGCCGCGTACGATGGAAGCTGAGGCGTTGATAATGCGTTCGCCCGCCAGGGTCTCCAGCAGCTGCTCGTTTTTATGCAAACCTTCATTACGCTGCGCTGCGGCGGAGAGCTGGATAAAATATTCCGCCATCGCTGGCGACAGCCGGTCCGTCAGCTTTTTGCCGAGCATCTGCTGCTGCGAGACGCCAAGCAGCTGTTCAGCCCGGTTATTCAGCAACAGAATCTCCTGCGAAACCAGATCTTCCACGATCACGCATGAAGGAATATTGGTGATGATGGTGTCCAGGAACCGGGAGAGAGAAGCGGTTTTGGCACTGTTCTGTTCGGCCAGATCTTTTGCCCGCAG
Organism: Pantoea sp. IMH; assembly: GCF_000599885.1. GTDB lineage: Bacteria > Pseudomonadota > Gammaproteobacteria > Enterobacterales > Enterobacteriaceae > Erwinia. The sequence goes on from NZ_JFGT01000003.1 coordinate 116,338, forward strand.
GATCTGCTGCTCATACTCGCGCAATTCAGTACAGTCGCGGGTGATCTTGGCATAGCCCAGTAGCCTGTTATCGTCGTTATAGATCGCCTGAATAACCACGTGCGCCCAGAAAGCGCTGCCGTCTTTACGGTAGCGCCACCCCTGATCTTCGAAGCGTCCTACCGTATGCGCCGTTTTCAGATTAATGTCCGGTACGCTGGCCTGCCGATCCTGCGCGCTGTAAAAACAGGAGAAGTGCTTACCGACAATTTCCCCGGCGGTATAGCCTTTCGCCCGGTGCGCGCCAGCGTTCCAGTTCACCACCACGCCCTGCGGGTCCAGCATATAGATGGCATAATCGCTGACGCTTTCCACCAGCAGACGGAACACTTCGGCCTGTTCGCGCTGTTCGTTGAGGATGCGCTGCTGCTCGGTGCAGTCGCGGGTGATTTTGGCATAGCCAATCAGCTTGCCGTCGTCATCATGGACGGCATCAATCACCACATTTGCCCAGAAGGCACTGCCATCTTTGCGGATCCGCCAGCCCTGCTCTTCAAAACGCCCCGTCTGATAGGCCGTTTTCAGATTATTTTCCGGCTGCCTGGCCTGACGATCCTCCCGGCTGTAAAAACAGGAGAAGTGTTTGCCAACGATCTCTTCTGCGGTATAGCCTTTATTGCGCCTTGCGCCTTCATTCCAGTTAACTACATAGCCATCAGGATCCAGCATATAGATGGCGTAATCGGTGACGCCTTCCACCAGCAGACGGAATTTTTGCTCCTGCGCGTGCTGCTCTGCCAGCTTCTCTTTCTGTTCGGTGCAGTCACGGGTGATTTTGGCAAAGCCAATCAGCGTGCCATCTTCGGCCCGGACGGCGTTGATGACCACCTGTGCCCAGAAAGAGCTGCCATCCTTACGATAGCGCCAGCCTTCAACGTCATAATGGCCAGTCTCTTCCGCTATTTTCAGTCCACGCTGCGGAACGCCCTTTGCCTGCTCTTCTTTGCTGAAGAAACAGGCAAAATTCCTGCCGACGATCTCTGAAGATAAATATCCGATAGCACGCTGTGCACCCGAGTTCCAGTTCATCACTGTCCCATCGGGTTTCAGCATAAAAAGCGCAAAACCATTCACGTTCTGTACCAGCAGGCGGTACATAACATCGTCGTTTTCATTCATTATTTTTTCGCCTGGTTGCAGAACGCTTAACCGGGGGCCGGAATAAGACCCCAGCCGTTACACGGCGCCATAAGCTGGCATAAATAAATGCTTTCTGTCCCTTGCAGAATGGCAGGGATTTTTGCCTCATATTGTCTTAAGCTGAACACGTAAAAGCGCAATGAATTCAGGCCATTTTTATCGACCGGTTAAAGTTATTGGGTGGTTATCGGCACCGTATAAAAAACTTTCAGATATTATTTTTATGCCGGAAAGTGCAGCAGGAAAGCTTTGCGTTGGCGGCAGGTAAAATAGCGGATATTGCCTTTAGTCAGAAAAAAGCGTGCCGCTCAGCGCACGCGGAGACCTCTTCCGCAAACAAAAACGCCCTCATCAGTGAGGGCGCGTAACCATAAAACAGCGGGAGGCACAGAGTCAGCCTCCGGGACAAATTATTTTTCCCGTTTTGCCAGGGCAGCGAAGACGCTTTCTACCGCCAGCGCACCCGGATCTTTCACGCCGGTCAGGCTCTCCTGATTGAGGTAAGAAGATCGTCCAGCCTGCGCCCGGGTCATTTTCGCGGTTTCATCGGCTCCTTTTCTGGCAGCATCTGCCACGCTGGCCAGATCGCTGCCTGCCATCAGCGCTTCAAAAGCTGGATGAAGCGCATCGATCATCGTCCGATCGCCGGGACGCGCCCCGCCATAATGCTGCATACGTGCCAACCCGTAAGCCAGCGCATCGGCCAGCGAAGCGCCCTCTTCACGCTTCTGTCCGGCTGAGGTGAACATGATCGACATCAGCACCCCGCTCGATCCTCCCATCACCACCGCCAGCTGTTCGCCGACCAGCGTCAACAGGCTGGCGGTTTCATTCAGCGGTAGTTTGTTCTGCGCCAGTTCGCTGAGCACCTTACCCGCGCCCGCCGCGAAAGTTGAACCGGTGTCGCCGTCACCCACTTTGGCATCCAGCTGATTCAGTTCTTTTTCCATGCTGACCAGCGTTTCGCAAACGACGCGCACCACGGCGGCCACCTCTGCATTGTCGGAAGGCGTCACCGGTTGCTGAAATGCCACTTTTTCACCTTCGACCGGCTTTAGCGCCGCCAGACGTGTCACGGGCTGCCAGCCGCTGGTTTCAACCGGCGCCAGCAGCGCTTCTTCAAATCTCTCTGAGAGCAGCAGCGTAGATAGCGAGAAACCTTTCATATCCAGCGCGCTGACCAGGGTCGCCGGGCCAGCCAGCAGTTTGACGTTTTTACCCAGCGGCGAATGAAGTACTTCACGCGTCAGCACCGCCATTTCCAGCGCAGAGAAGCCACCAAGATTATTGACCAGCAGCGCCACTTTTTTGCCGTCAGGATGATGCGACGCCAGCTTTTCCGTCAGATGGGCCACGATTTCATGGCTGTTCTGCGTTGCCAGCGTGGAGGCGCCCGGTTCGCCGTGAATGCCCATTCCCAGTTCGCTGTGGCCCGCCTTAACGCGTTCGTCACGCTGTTCACCGGGAACATGGCAGGTCGAAAAAGCCAGCCCGATGCTGGCGGTCGCCTCAATGGCTTCGTTTGCCAGCGCGGTCACTTTTTCCAGGGATTCTCCCTGTTCAGCCGCAAAACCTGCGACTTTATGGACCAGCGCCGTACCCGCTATCCCCCTTGGCTGCGGATTGTCGGGCAGCGCGATATCATCTTTTACCATCACCATTTCAACCTTCAGCCCGCGTTTTTTCGCTTTCTCCGCCGCCAGGCCGAAGTTGAGGCGATCGCCGGTATAGTTTTTAACCACCAGCAGACAGCCTTTTTCTCCCGTTACGTTAACAATGGCGGTGAATACCGCTTCCACGCTGGGAGACGCGAAAATATCACCGCACACGGCAGCGGTCAGCATACCTTTGCCAACGAAACCAACGTGAGCAGGTTCATGGCCGGAACCGCCGCCGGAAATAACAGCCACGCGGGATTTATCCCAGTCGTTGCGCACCACAACCCGTATATCGCTGCCGGTTTCCAGTCGGCTGAGGTTGTGATGGCGGCTGCTGAGCAGCGCGCCTTCGATCGCCTCGTTAACGAGGTCGCTTTTTTTGTTCATAAAAAACTGGCTCATGACGCATCTCTCTCTGATGTTGAAGGGAAAAAGGGCAGCTGCCGCTAAGCCTTAACTGTAGTTGAGTTAGCGCGGTGAAGGGCGATGAAGAGGCAATCTGACGAAAGGAGATAAAATCAATTAAGAATATTCCCCTTAAATTATAAGAATAATCTCTAAAAAAGAGGCCAAATATCAAAATGGCATGCCAGCAGAAAAAGTAAAATTATATTTCATAAGTTTTGACTGATGGAGTAAATAACCTTTCTGTTTGATAACACAGAAAGACCCCAGGACAATAGACAAATCTAATCCATTGAATATTATGCAATTAAACGCAATTTCATCTGGTAAGAAAAAGTAACAGTAAAAGGATATTGCCGTATTAATCACATTAACGGAAAAAAGTAGTGCACTCTTTCCAGAAATATTTTAATAATACTGAGCCAATGAATCCCCTGTTCTGCTACTTCATCGCTTTTTAAGCAGGCGTTGGATTTGTCAGGACAGCATCTTCCATAACAGCAAAAGCGTTTTATTACGCCGACACCAGGGCGTATCTCCAGCAGGCCGTAAGGTCTGCTTTTTTTTGGCTTCTGCTCGCTGTAGCCTGGCCGAACGCCTGCACGTCCGCCAGGCCGCAGGCTAGCGGAAGACGCTGATCGCCTCCACCAGTCGCGTGGCCTGCCGCGTCATCTGCCCTGATGCCTGGGCGCTCTCTTCCACTCGGGCCGCGTTCTGATGCGTTATATGATCGAGATCTTCCACTGCCAAACTGACCTCACTCAGGGCCGTCGCCTGTTCGGCGGTCGCTGCGCTGATTTGAGCGACCAGTGAAGTGACGTTCTGAACCTGTGAAACGATGTTATCCATGGTCTTGCCAGCATCATCCACATGCTCGCTGCCCGAATGGACCTTGGTGGCGCTGGTTTCAACGAGGTTTTTGATTTCGCTGGCGGCTCTGGCGCTGCGCTGCGCCAGATTGCGGACTTCGCCTGCCACGACCGCAAAGCCCTTGCCCTGCTCACCCGCGCGTGCCGCTTCCACGGCGGCATTCAGCGCCAGAATATTGGTCTGGAACGCGATACCGTCAATCACGCTGGTGATGTTGGCGATCTTTTTCGAGCTGTCGGCGATTTCGGCCATCATGCTAACCATATCTTTCATCGCTTTACCGCCGTTGCTGGCCGCATCGCTGGTAGTCTTCGACAACACATTGACCTGCTGAGCCGTCTCGGTGTTGCTTTTCACCGTGGCGGTCATCTCATTCATCGTCGCAGCGGTCTGCTGCACATTGGCGGCGGCCTGCTCGGTCCGGCGGCTGAGTTCATTATTACCACGCGCGATCGCGTCGCTGGCGCTGAGGACGTTAAGCGCCTGACCGCTGACGTCATTCACCAGCCAGCGGAACATCAGGCCCAACTGACCAATGGCGCGCTGCGTGGTGCCGATCTCATCGGCACGATCCTGTTCTTCCACCTTGTGGCAGGCGCCGGTCGCCACCCGGAGTGCCTGCTGGCACAAACGCTCAACGGGACGGGAAATTTGCTGCTCCAGCCAGACTGAGGTAAGCAGCAACAGCACCGCCATAACGGCAGTAAACACAGCCAGCGGCTGCATCGCCAGGCCCAGCGCCCAGACGCCCGCCACGCTAAGAGGGAGCAGCGTCATCAGCGGGGTACGGATACGCCAGCGCAGCGGAAGCGTTTTCATTACCGACGCCCAGCGCATCATACCTGTACGTACCAGCAGCCCTTTATGGAAGCGCCAGCCCTTCCGCTTACCTTCACGAAATTCGCGGTAGATCTGCTCGGTTTTCTCGATCTCCTGCGCCGATGGCCGGGTTCTTACGGACATAAAGCCCTGCACTTTGCCCTCACGCACCACCGGAACGGTATTGGAGCGCACCCAGTAGTGATCGCCATTTTTGCGCCGGTTCTTGACCAGCGCCGACCAGGGCTCGCCCTTTTTTAACGTGGCCCACATATCCTCAAAGGCTTCCGCAGGCATGTCAGGATGGCGCACAAGGTTATGAGGCTGTCCGTTAATCTCCTCCGGCGTGAAGCCGCTGACTTCAATAAATGCGTCATTTGCATAGGTGATGTAGCTGCTGGCGTCCGTGGTTGACATCAATGTGGCATCTTCATCAAACACATGTTCATGCTGGGTGACGGGCAGATTAGTTCGCATGGAAATCCTTGAAGCGTGGCGAAATTGATAAAGGGGTAAATGATTACTAATTTTTACTATTTTCGGCGGGAGGGGAGCGATCTTTAGCGCCATAAATGAAATTTTGTGATCCCGGTGCGTATCGCTCCTTTATTAGCGATGACGGCATTTATAAGAAGATGGCGATAGCCTGCGACAGGCAATAACAGCAAGCTCAATTATTCAGGGAAATTTGATGATATCGTATGAAAATGATTAATCGCTGACCGAAAACAGGGCGTCAGCGTGGTGGCGGCGGAATAAAGAGAGAAATCGACGAAAGAGGAATAAGGAAGGCGTGGCGAGGGATGAGTCCTAAGGAAAAGTGGCGGCACGACTGTGCCGCCAGCGATCTATGATCAGGTTGCGGAAGAGACCTGCTTCATCTTGCTTTCGTAAGCGATGGCCTGCTTATTATCAAACTGGTTTTCCCACTTGGCGATCACCAGCACGGCCAGGGCATTGCCCACCACATTCAGGGCGGTACGTGCCATATCCATGATACGGTCTACACCGGCAATAAAGGCAAGCCCTTCCAGCGGGATCCCCACGCTGCCCAGCGTGGCCAGCAGCACCACAAAGGAGACGCCAGGCACACCCGCAATCCCTTTCGAAGTCACCATCAGCGTCAGCACCAGCACGATTTCATCGCCGAGAGAGAGATCGATGCCGTAGAGCTGGGCAATAAAGATAGCGGCGATGCTCTGATAAAGCGTCGAGCCGTCCAGGTTGAACGAGTAGCCGGTCGGCACCACGAAACTGGTGATCGACTTAGGCGCGCCGTACGCCTCCATCTTCTCCATAATCCGCGGCAGTACGGTTTCCGAACTGGAGGTGGAGTAAGAGAGGATAAGCTCATCTTTCAGGATACGCATCAGCGTGGTGATACGCAGGCCACAGATACGTGCCACGGTCCCCAGCACCACAAACGCAAAGAAGAGGATAGCGGCGTAAACCAGAATCACCAGCTTGGCGAGCGGCCAGAGCGAGGCAAATCCGAAGTTCGCGATGGTGACGGAGATCAGAGCGAAAACGCCAATCGGGGCGTAGCGCATGATCATATGGGTCACTTTAAACATCGCTTCTGACGTGGAGCGGAACACTTTCAGCAGCGGATCGCGGTGCTCGGATGGCAGCGATGACAATCCCAGGCCAAACAGCACCGAGAAGAAGATAATCGGCAGCATATCGCCTTTGGCAATCGCCGCGAAAATATTCTGCGGAATGAGCGAAAGAATGGTGGTCACCAGGCTATGCGCCCCGCTCTGCACCTGTTCCGTGGTCGCTTCATATTTAGAGATGTCCACCGTTGCCAGCGTCGACATATCAATGCCGTAGCCAGGTTGAAAAACGTTCGCCAGGGTAATGCCTACCACAATGGCAATGGTGGTTATCACTTCGAAATAGACGATGGTTTTAACACCAATTCGCCCCAACTTTTTTGCGTCGCCTACGCCGGCAATGCCCACGATCAGCGTCGAAATAACGATAGGTACCACGATCATTTTGATCAGGTGAATAAAGATGTCACCCGCAGGGCTGAGAATATTGGCGACTAACCATTCACGATCTTCTGGCTGATTATGCAATATCGCGCCAACGACGATCCCCAGTACCAACGCCGTCAGTATTTGCCAGGCCAGGCTGAATTTAGCAGCTTTCATGTTTTTTGTTTCCTTAACAAAACCCGCTTTCCGCATGAACGCTGCGGAGTGAATCACTCTCAAGGGAGGTTGTACCGACGTCGGTGAATTCGCGGATATTGGATGGTTGATACCTGATTTGCAGGCGCGTGATCAGTACCATTTTCACTGGTATAAATGCAACCCTGCCAGCGATGCGGCTACTTTATCGGCGACTTACAGGATAAAGCTCTGTAAGCGCCGCTTTTAAATAACCCGTTGTTATAATTGGTAATATTTTTTCGGCCTGACGCATAGCTATGCATTGCGCCTGTTTTTGGCACAATGACACAAAGGTTTAATTGCCTCTTTTGTGACCAGTTTAACGCCGCGGTTTACCGCTTCTGAGGCCATAATGTCCGTTAGCGCCTCACCGTTCGGGTGATTATTCCCCTCTTTCCATCACGTGTCGTTATGACGTGATCTGTCGCGCAAAAAGCAAACAAAGCATTCAGGCTGTCTTTATTTAACCTTTGATTGACATATGATTAACATCTTCAAGGAGATTAGCCATGAGCCAACTACACAGACATCCCGTTCCCGCCAGCATTGCGGAAAGCACCCTGATCAACGCCGAACAATACCAGTCGATGTACCAACTTTCCGTGCAGGACCCGGATGCGTTCTGGGGAGAGCAGGGCCGGATTCTCGACTGGATTAAGCCCTATTCGACGGTAAAGAATACCTCCTTCGCCCCCGGCGATATCCGCATCCGCTGGTACGAGGACGGCACGCTCAACCTGGCGGCCAACTGCCTCGACCGCCATCTGCACAGCCGCGGCGATCATCCAGCCATTATCTGGGAAGGTGACGACGCCAGCGAGAGTAAGACGCTGACCTTTCGTGAACTGCACCGCGAGGTCTGCCGCTTCGCCAATTCGCTTAAGGAACTGGGCGTCAATAAGGGTGACGTGGTAGCCATCTATATGCCGATGGTGCCAGAAGCCGCCATCGCCATGCTGGCATGTGCGCGCATCGGTGCCGTACACACGGTCATCTTCGGCGGTTTCTCGCCGGAGGCGGTTGCTGGGCGCATTATGGACTGCAATGCCAGACTCGTGGTCACGGCCGATGAGGGCGTACGTGCGGGACGGACCATTCCGCTGAAGAAAAACGTGGATGATGCACTGGCGAATCCTAAAGTCACTTCCGTGACCAACGTGGTGGTCTTCCGCCGCACCGGTAAAGAAACGGGGTGGGAGAATGGCCGCGATCTCTGGTGGCATGAGCTGGTTAATAAGGCGTGCGCGCACCATCAGCCAGAAGAGATGAACGCGGAGGACCCGCTGTTTATCCTTTATACTTCCGGCTCCACCGGCAAACCGAAGGGCGTCCTGCATACCACCGGCGGTTACCTGGTTTATGTGGCCACTACCTTTAAATACGTTTTCGATCACCGGCCGGAAGATATCTACTGGTGTACCGCTGACGTCGGCTGGATCACCGGCCACAGCTATCTGCTGTATGGCCCGCTGGCGTGCGGCGCCACCACGTTGCTGTTTGAAGGTGTGCCAAACTGGCCGAAGCCGAGCCGCATGGCGGAAGTGGTGGACAAGCACAAGGTCACGCTGCTTTATACCGCGCCAACGGCCATCCGTGCGCTGATGGCGGAAGGCGACAAGGCGATTGCCGGCACAGACCGCTCATCGCTGCGCATCATGGGCTCGGTCGGAGAGCCGATCAACCCGGAAGCCTGGGAGTGGTATTACAACAAAATCGGTAATGGTCGCTGCCCGATTGTCGACACCTGGTGGCAGACGGAGACTGGTGGGTTCATGATTACGCCGCTACCTGGTGCCACCGAGCTGAAAGCGGGATCCGCCACTAAGCCTTTCTTTGGCGTGCAGCCCGCGCTGGTGGATAACGAAGGCATCCCGCAGGAAGGGGCCTGCGAAGGCAACCTGGTGATGACGGATTCATGGCCAGGCCAGGCGCGAACGCTGTTCGGCGATCACGATCGCTTTGAACAGACCTACTTCTCCACCTTCAAGAATATGTACTTCAGCGGCGACGGCGCCCGGCGCGACGAGGACGGCTACTACTGGATTACGGGGCGCGTTGATGACGTGCTGAACGTCTCCGGCCACCGACTTGGCACCGCAGAAATTGAATCCGCACTTGTTTCGCATCCGAAAATCGCTGAAGCGGCGGTGGTCGGCATTCCGCACGGCATCAAAGGCCAGGCGATATATGCCTACATCACGCTGAACAGCGGCGAAGAGCCATCCCCTGAGCTTTATGCCGAGGTACGCAACTGGGTGCGCAAAGAGATCGGCCCGATTGCCACACCGGATGTGCTGCACTGGACTGACTCGCTGCCAAAAACCCGCTCCGGCAAGATTATGCGCCGCATTCTGCGCAAAATCGCCACCGGCGATACCGGCAATCTTGGTGATACCTCGACGCTGGCCGATCCTGGCGTGGTGGAAAAACTGCTGGAGGAAAAACAGGCTATCAATATGCCTTAATTCACCGGTTCTTTATTAAGGAGGAAGCCCGCAGCGCCTTTAACTGCTGTGGCTTTCTCTGTTTCTTCACCGTACAACCTGTTCAGATATCGTTATCAGAAGCAAGCTAAGCAACCACCGAAGATAAATATAACAAGCGCCCTACAGGCGGAAACACTCGCCGTGGCCAGTTTGCTGTTCGTCCGTGCCATTTCTACGTCACGACGCAGAGCGCGCTGAGCCGCCCTAAAACAGGCGAAAGCATCCGTCCCAATACTACCTCTGGAGATTCTGTGATGAACGATGTGATTTATCAGCGGATAGAAAAGAGTGCACGCTTTAAGGAGCTGGTGAGAAAACGCCAGGCTTTTGCCACCCTGCTCTCCGTGATTATGTTAATTCTCTACGTCGGGTTTATTCTGTTAATTGCTTTTGCCCCTGGCTGGCTGGGCACGCCGCTTGATGCGGACACTAACGTGACCCGTGGTATTCCTATTGGCGTGGGCCTGATTGTGATCTCGTTTCTGCTGACCGGTATCTATGTCTGGCGGGCAAATGGCGAATTCGATCGCCTGACCCGTGAACTGCTGAACGAGGTGAAGGGATGAAATTACGCCATGCAATATCTGCGCTTCTCGCCTTCCTTCCCTTTTCCACGCTGGCGGCGGATGCCATCACGGGCGCGGTAGAAAGGCAGCCGACAAACTATGAAGCCATCGTGATGTTTCTGATCTTCGTGGCCGCCACGCTGGGCATCACTTACTGGGCTTCCAAACGTACCCGCTCACGCAGCGACTATTATACGGCTGGTGGCAATATCACCGGTTTTCAGAACGGACTGGCGATGGCCGGCGACTTTATGTCCGCCGCCTCCTTTCTGGGGATCTCTGCGCTGGTCTACACCTCTGGCTACGATGGCCTGATCTATTCGCTGGGCTTTCTGGTCGGCTGGCCGATTATTCTGTTTTTGATCGCAGAGCGGCTGCGTAACCTTGGTCGTTACACCTTTGCCGACGTAGCGTCTTATCGTTTGAAGCAGATGCCGATCCGTACCCTTTCCGCCTGCGGCTCGCTGGTGGTGGTGGCGCTTTATCTCATCGCGCAGATGGTGGGCGCAGGCAAACTGATTCAGCTGCTGTTCGGTCTGGACTACCATATTGCCGTGGTGCTGGTCGGGATTCTGATGGTGCTCTATGTGCTCTTTGGCGGCATGCTTGCCACCACCTGGGTGCAGATTATTAAAGCTGTACTGCTGCTGTTCGGCGCCAGCTTTATGGCTATCATGGTGATGAAGACCGTCGGCTTCAGCTTCAACAACCTCTTCACCCAGGCGATGGCGGTTCACCCGAAAGGCATTGCGATCATGTCGCCCGGCGGGCTGGTCAACGATCCTATCTCGGCGCTCTCGCTCGGGCTGGGCCTGATGTTTGGTACGGCAGGCTTACCGCATATTCTGATGCGTTTCTTTACGGTCAGCGACGCTCGTGAAGCACGCAAGAGCGTATTTTATGCCACCGGCTTTATGGGCTATTTCTACTTCCTGACCTTTATCATCGGCTTCGGCGCTATTCTGCTGGTGGGCGCTAACCCGGCGTTTAAGGATGCCGCAGGTGCGCTTATCGGCGGAAACAATATGGCGGCCGTTCACCTGGCAGACGCCGTTGGCGGCAGTATGTTCCTTGGCTTTATCTCTGCGGTCGCCTTTGCCACCATTCTGGCAGTGGTTGCCGGACTGACGCTGGCCGGTGCCTCTGCGGTATCCCACGATCTTTACGCCAGCGTCTTCCGCAAGGGTCAGGCTACCGAGCAGCAGGAGCTGCGCGTATCGAAGATCACCGTGCTGGTACTGGGTATTGTGGCCATTGCGCTCGGTATCCTGTTCGAGAAACAGAATATCGCCTTTATGGTTGGCCTGGCGTTTTCGATTGCCGCGAGCTGTAACTTCCCGATCATTCTGCTCTCGATGTACTGGTCGAAACTGACCACGCGCGGTGCGATGGTGGGCGGCTGGCTGGGGCTGTTGACGGCGGTTTTTCTGATGATCCTTGGCCCAACAGTCTGGGTGCAGGTGCTGGGTCACGCAGAAGCGATATTCCCGTATGAATATCCGGCGCTGTTCTCGATGGCGGTCGCGTTTATCGGCACATGGCTCTTCTCAGTTACCGACAATACGGCGGAAGGTGCTCAGGAGCGCCAGCGTTTTCAGGCGCAGTTTGTTCGCTCACAAACGGGGGTGGGCATCGATACCGGCAAAGCGCATTAATGACTGAACGGGGTGAGTCGAAAGAGTCGCCCTCAGTATAAGGCTGAAGGAGTGAGCATCCGGCGCGAAGTGATGGTCGCACTGCTGATAAAGTTGGCTGGGCGGGTATCGCGACAATCGCCTTGATGCACATAATTTCAGACGATTAAAACGTTGAGGGGCGAATCGAAAGATTCGCCCTTTTTACCTTAGAAGTGCAGCGCAGCACCTACGTAAGGGCCATCGGCAATCACGTTGTCTTTACGACCGTCTTTACCGTTCATGGTCATATATTTGTAACCCACGCGCACATCTACCAGTGAAATTGGCTGGAAGCTCACGCCGCCTGACGCTTCCTGGTAGTTATCGATATGGCTGGAGAACGAGTCCGGAGAGTAGTAGTACTCGCCAAAGACGTTAAACATTTTGGTTACCGGGAAGTTCACGCCGCCGCCGACCGCGACCGCATAGCCATCTTTGCTGTCTTTCGGGCTGGTTGACATCACTTTAACCTGTGGCGAAAGGAAAATGTCGCCGATGGCCACGTTGTAACCCAGACCCAGGCTTCCCAGGCTGCCATCGTGATCGCTACGCAGCCAGTTACCTGACAGTGCGAAGCCTGGCGTAGTGGTGCCCAGACCAACGCGAACGTTCGTATAATCTTCACCGACGTCAACGCCGCCTTCGATTGCCTGTGCCGATCCTGCCAGCACCAGAAGCGCGAGTGCGCCTGCGGTAGTTGCCACTGCTTTCATATTATTCTCCTGATAAATTTACTCACGCCATTTTCCGGCGGCTTCGCAGAGTAAACTAACTATCCGCTGAATAACATGGGAAAAGGGATAATCGTCACGCCATTTAGTTAACATTACAAAACTCTGGTAACAGAATATGTCCCCTACACCGTTGCCCACATCAGATGCCCGATGAGCGGAGCGACGATCACAGTTACAACGCCGGAAAGCATCATCACCAGGCTTGCCACGACCCCTTCCTCCTGCCCAGTTTCATAGGCACGTGCGGTGCCAGCGCCGTGCGAGGCCGCACCAAAACCTGCCCCTTTCGCTATGCCCTGCTTTACCGCCAGCCGGATAAACAGCAGATCGCCGACCGCCATGCCAAACACGCCAGTGATTACCACAAACAGTGCCACCAGGTCGGGCTGGCCACCGAGCTGTTTCGCCGCCGCCAGCGCGAAAGGGGTAGTGATGGAGCGGACCGCGAGGCTGCGCTGGATCTCTTCCGGTAACGCCAGCAGCCTTGCCAGCCACACCGAGCTGCAGACGGCGACCAGCGTGGCGGTTATCACACCCGCCGAGAGCGACAGCCAGTGGCGACGGATAATCGCCATGTTTTCACAAACCGGAACGGCAAAGGCCAGCGTCGCCGGTCCCAGCAGCCACAGCAGCCAGTGGCTCTCGCCGATGTAATTGTGCCAGGAGATATGCGTGAGCAGCAGCAGCGCCACCAGTACCATCGGCGTCATCACCAGCGGCATCAGCAGCAGTTTGTGCCAGCGGCGATAGAGACGTTTATTGCAGAAATAGATGCCGAGCGTAGCGAGCAGACAGAGCATACTGACGGTGAAATCACTCATCGCGTGGCTCCCGCCTGCGCCGGGCCAGCCAGCATTCAAAATGATAGACTTTCTCCACGACCAGCGCGGTGGCAGCCAGCACCAGCAGCGTACTGATACTGATTACCAGCATAATCCGCCAGCCCTCAACCCGCAGAAGCGGCGCGTAGTTCACCACGGCCACCACGGCGGGCACAAAAAACAGCAGCATCTCCGCCAGCAGCCAGCGCGATCCCGCTTTCACCCAGTTAAGCGGCAAAAGGCGCAGCAGCATCATCGCCAGCAGTAGCAGCATACCGACAATGTTTGCCGGAAGCGGCAGGTGCAGCCGCTCCACCAGCCATTGCGCCAGTAAAAAGAATCCGATGTAAAACATGACCTGTAGCGGTACCTGAAGATACCGCACCCATTCCCAGCATCGCGGGCGCATTGCCAACGCCATGATGATTTCTCCTGATTTATTGAGTGCGGCCAGTATAAAGCGGTTACAAAGCGTGAAAAAAATGACTTAATATTATCCACACTATGCCTTTCAGGAATGTTTATGGACGTCAGAGCCTTACGCTATTTCGTTGAAGTTGTGCGCCAGCAAAGTTTTACCCGGGCGGCTGAGCAGCTGTTTGTGACCCAGCCGACCATCAGCAAAATGCTGCGCCAGCTGGAGGACGAGCTGGGCTGCACGCTGCTGATCCGCGAAGGGCGTAAGCTTCACCTCACTGATACCGGCCAGGCGGTGTTTCAGCGCGGCGTCACCATTTTGCAGGAATTTAAGCAGCTGGAGGCGGAGATCAGTGATATTAACGATCTGAAAACCGGCGAGCTGCGGCTTGGCATACCGCCCATGGTCGGTATGCAGATCGCCGGTGCGATTTCGGCGTTCCGCCAGCGTTATCCTGGCGTCGGGCTGAATATTGCTGAGTTTGGTGGCCTCACCGTGCAGCAGGCCGTGCTCTCCGGCACGCTGGATATTGCGCTGACCGCGCTGCCGGTCGCAGAGGATCTGCCGCTGAACGCCCTGCCCCTGATGAGCCATCCGCTGTGTGTGCTGGTACCGCGTACCGAAGAGTGGCTTCGCCGCACCCATATCCCTGTCGCCGAGCTGGCGGGTCACCCCATTCTTATTTACAACGAGGAGTTCTCCCTCAACCGTCAGCTGATGCGGGCGTTTCAGGCCAGCGGATTTGCGCCACAAATTGCGGTGCGCAGCGGACAGTGGGACTTTCTCGCCTCCATGGTACAGGCGGGCATGGGGATCGCTATTCTGCCGGAGCCGATTTGTCAGCGGCTGGATAAACGCCATCTGCTCTGGCTGCCGCTGGAGTCGGATCTGGTCTGGGAGCTGGGGCTGATCTGGCGTGACGGTAGTTATCTGTCGAAGGGCGCGCAGGCCTGGATCGCCTGCTGCCGGGAATTCTGGCCGGGCGAGGCGCCCCGCCTGTCGATCTGAGCCGTCCCGCCGGCAATCAGGGTCAGCGGGAGAGGCCTTTTACTCTTCTTTTTCAACCAGCAAGGATTCCAGCAGATCGAGATCGTGCAGCAGTTTCTGCATCGTTTCGTTGCTGATTTTCTGGGTGGCGCGCAGATGATAGACCTCTGCCCGCTCGGCTCGTAGTGCAGTCACGCGGAAGCGCCGCTCAAGGCTTTCCGCCAGAAGAGAACGATCCAGGTCCTCTTTCCCGTCCACCCGCCGCCGCAGATTGCCAATCACCCGGGAGCTGATTTCTTTCAGGAGATCGGCATCAATGTTCTCTTCCACATCGGCCGTCAGACGCTCTTCCATTTTGTAGAGGCTTTCAATGGCTGAACCTGCCATCACCGCGCGCGCCATCTGAAGCTCATGACGCTGGGCAGTTTTATCCATGCGCGGCATACCACGCAGCAGAACCGGCAGCACAATAACACCGACCAGCAGTGAGAACAGAATCACGCCCGTGGCCAGAAAGACCAGTTCATAGCGTGCCGGAAACGCATCCCCGTTCGTTAAGTAGAGCGGAATCGAGAGCACACCGGCCAGGGTAATCGCACCGCGTACGCCCGCAAAAGAGGCGATAAGCAGATCGCGCAGCGTATAGGCGCTGAACTCCATCGGCCTTTTCGTCAGCAGGCGACGGCTGATCAACTGCATCGTCCAGAGCCAGCCAAAGCGCACGATCATTAGCGCAGCGTAAATCAGCACCACAGAAACAAACAGCATCCAGAGATCCACATTCGGATCGACCTCGACCTGAGTGACAGAGGTTTCCAGAATCGCCGGCAGCTGCAGGCCCAGCAGCAGGAATACCATGCCGTTGAACACAAACTCCAGCATCTGCCAGACGCTGTTAGCGCGAAGCCGCATGGCCAGCGGCGCCTGACGGATAATGCCCGAGCGGGTAATGGTCATCCCGGCGGCCACTGCGGCGAGGATACCGGAGACGCCAAGATGTTCCGCGATCAGATAGCTGGCGAACGGCAGCAGCAGCAGCAGCACGGTCTGCGTGGCCGGATCGTCACCGCTCCAGCGGCTGAGCAGGCGCAGCGATTTTCCGTAGATCCAGCAGATAGCGATCCCGGCCAGCAGGCCGCCAATCGCCACTTTGAGGAATTCAATGGTCGCGCCGGAGACGGTAAATACCATCGTGCCCATCGCCACCGCCACGGCAAATTTCAGCGAGACCAGGCCGGAAGCGTCGTTCATTAAGGCTTCGCCCTGCAAAATTGCCATGATTTTTTTGGGAATACGTCCTTCACCGACGATACCGGAGAGCGCCACGGCATCGGTTGGCGACAGCACCGCCGCCAGCGCAAAAGCCGCCAGCAGCGGGATCCCCGGCACCAGCCAGTAAATCAGATAGCCGATGCCCACCACGGTGATCAGTACCAGCACCAGCGCCAGCCCGATAATTTCCCGGCCATGATTCAAAAACTCACTGGTGGGCGTTTTCCAGCCGTCAGCAAACAGCAGCGGCGGAATAAAAAGCACCAGGAACAGTTCAGGATCGAAATCCACATGCAGGCCAAATGTTGGCCAGGCAAGCAGCGCACCCATCGCAATCTGCACCAGCGGCAACGGGATTTGAAAGGGGATAATGCGCGCAGCAACGCCGGAGAGCGAAACCATCAGCGTAAGAATGAGGATGGTGAAGAAGATTTCCATGTTTTCCTTATACGTCTTCCTGTTGTTTATCAGTAATGCGACCACTGTAACCGGTCGGTCTCCACCGATAATAAAACAAACTTGCCGATAGTTTAAAAACAGGAAGTGCGCAGTCCGGAAGAAAAAGGGGCCGGGAACCCGGCCCCAGGCATTAAATGGCCCAGCCGCCCGCGTAGAAGGCGATCAGCGCCACGGCGATAATCACCGTACCCGAGTTGAGCTTACGCCATTCGCCCGCGAAGACACGGCCAATCACCAGCGCGCCGAAACCGAGCATAATGCCGGTCACGATGTTACAGGTCAGCACGATAAAGACCGCAGCCAGCAGGCCGGACATCGCATCCACAAAGTCGGAGAAGTCGATCTTGGAAACGTTGCTTAGCATCAGCAGGCCCACGTACATCAATGCAGGCGCCGTGGCATAGCCGGGAACCAGATAGGCGAGCGGAGAGAGGAACAGGATCAGCAGAAAGAGTACGCCGACCACAATCGCCGTCAGTCCGGTTTTGCCGCCTGCCGCCGTACCAGCGGCCGATTCGATATAGACTGCCGCCGGCGATGCGCCCACCAGCCCGGAGAAAATGCTGCTTACCGAGTCGGTGGTCAGCGCACGGCCACCGTTGATGATCTGGTTATCTTTGTCCAGCAGGTTCGCCTGGCCAGCCACGGCGCGGATGGTGCCCGTAGCATCAAAGACGGCGGTCATCACCAGCGCCAGCACGCTCGGCAGCACCGCCGGCTTCAGCGCGCCCAGAATATCCAGGCTGAAGACCAACGAGTTGCCGCTGGCGTCGCTCAGGCTTGGCATGGCAAACAGCCCCTGATACTTCACCGCCGGATCGACCATCAGCCCAATCACGGAGATAACGATAATCGTCAACAGAATGCCGCCCGGTACGCGACGCTTCTCCAGGCCGAAAATGGCCGCGAGGCCCAGCAGTGACATGATCACCGGAAACGAGGCGAAGTCACCCAATGCCACCGGCAATCCCGGCGCCGGATTTTTAACCACCAGACCCACGCCGTCAGCGGCGATTAGCAGCAGAAAGAGCCCGATACCGACACCCGTTCCGTGCGCCACGCCCATCGGCAGATTGCGCAAGATCCACGAGCGTATGCCCGTCGCCGAGATAAGGGTAAAAAGCACCCCCATCAGAAAGACCGCGCCCAGCGCGACCGGCACGCTGATTTGCTGACCCAGCACCAGGCTGAACGCCGTAAAGGCGGTGAGGGAAATCGCGCAGCCAATTGCCATTGGCAGGTTGGCCCAGAGTCCCATGATCAGGGAACCGAAGCCCGCCACCAGACAGGTGGAAACGAAAACGGCGGTAGGCGGAAAACCCGCCTTGCCCAGCATAGACGGCACCACAATCACCGAATAGACCATCGCAAGAAAGGTCGTCAGGCCAGCTAAAACTTCCCGGCGAACGCTACTGCCGCGCGCAGAGATTTTGAACCAGGCGTCTAACGAGCCGCCGGCCTGTGGAGAAGGAGTCGACATAGTGAAAATCCCCTGAGATTTTTTTTGATTTAGTAATGCGGGGTGCGGGAAGCCTGACCTGGTTCAACGTTTTACATCCCCGGCAACAATGTTCACGGATCGTGAAAACCTCAACAGAGGCGACGATCGGAAAAAAGGCAAACGTTTACCACACCACGCTTAACAGCTGCATTATTTTAAAGGCAAACGATTATCCAGCCTTTTCCAGGGCATTATCAACACCGTTCAGCGATAAATTTGTCAAAACAGGGTATGCGGATCAGGCGAGCGGTGGAAAATGCCAGCAAAGCAAACTTTACGCGGCTTCAGCACTTTCCATGACAGGGTTTTCTTATGACGTGCGCGGCCGGACGCTGACGTGAAGCGTCAGGCCCTGAAGGGGAATCGTTACTCAAGCGTCAGTTCGCCACCCTGTTTCAGCGCACGTTGCCAGGCAGCCCGCATCTGAACCTTACCGAGCCACGCCTGAATGGCGGGTGAGCTGGCCGCCCCGCCGCGTGCGGAAAGAGCCTGAAGCGGAAAACTCATCTGCACATCAGCGATGCTGAAACGCGGTCCGGCAAACCACTCATGGCTGCTCAGATGCTGTTCAATGTAGTCGCGGTGGGTGGCCAGCTGTTTATCCAGATAGCCTTTCTGTACGCCTTTGCCAAAAGCGCTGCCCACCGGCCTCAGCAGCCAGGGAACCGGCGGTTTGCCCATCCGGCTAAAGATCAGCTTCATGACCAGCAGTGGCATCAGCGAACCTTCTGCATAGTGCAGCCAGTAACGGGATTGTAGACGCTCGTCCTCGTCAACAAGCTTCAGCCGGCCTTCAGCATCGTAACGTTCTTCAAGGTACTCAAGGATGGCGCCAGATTCGGCGACGACCCGGTTTTCATCGGTAATCACCGGGGATTTCCCCAGCGGATGGACTTTTTTCAGCGACTCGGGCGCCAGCATGGTTGTCTCGCGCTGGTAACGCTTAATCTGATAAGGAATTTCAAGCTCTTCCAGCATCCAGAGAATGCGCTGCGATCTGGAATTATTAAGATGATGAACGGTGATCATGAGCTAACCTTGCGTGAAATGTGGAGTCCTCATTATAGACGCTACCGATCTCTTTCAGGCTCCAGCAGGATCGCGCCCGTTCCTCGCTCGCCCAGCCGATCGTCAGGATTGCGCAGCGGACAATCCGCCATCGATAAACAGCCACAGCCGATGCAGCCATCGAGATCGTCTTTCAGACGGGTCAAGGTGGCGATACGCCGATCGAGTTCCTCCCGCCAGCGCTCAGTCAGCAGCCGCCACTCTTTCGGCGTCATCCGCGTGCCCGGTGAAAACTGCATCAGATGTTCGCCAATCGTCGCCAGCGGAATGCCGATGCGCTGGGCGATTTTCACAATCGCGACGCGACGGAGGACGTCACGCGTATAGCGCCGCTGATTGCCAGCGTTACGAAAGCTGCTGATTAATCCTTTGCTTTCATAAAAGTGCAGGGCTGATACCGCCACGCCGCAGCGCTTCGCCACGTCGCCCGGCGTCAGTTCGCGCTTGTTGGGGTAATTGCGATCTTTTTTCATTTAGCTCTTTACCTCAAGTTAACTTGAGGAATTATACTCAGCGGCCAGAAAGAAGGCGAAATGAATTATCCACACTTTGCATGACTGCAGCTGAACCAGGGAGAAGAGACGTATGCATGACGAAATCATTCAAACACTTACCGACTGGATCGAAGAGAATCTTGATAAGACGCTCTCCATTGATGAGGTTGCAGCAAAGTCTGGCTACTCCAAGTGGCACCTGCAACGGATGTTCCGCACCGTGACCAAAAAAACGCTGGGAAATTATATCCGCGAACGCCGCCTGACGCTGGCGGCGGCTGAACTGAGTCAGACGCAGCGTCCCGTATTCGATATTGCCATGCAGTACGGCTACGATTCTCAGCAGACCTTTTCCCGCGTATTTCGCCGTCAGTTTGCCCAGACGCCGACAGCGTACCGTCATACGATGCGCCATCAGACGCTGACCCGGCAGAACCGTTATAGCTTTGAGCACAGCGAATGTCCTGCGGCTATCTGTTAGCTGTGTCGCTGCGTTAGCTGTTCTGTTGCAGATGGTCAGCCACGGGCGACATCCTCATCGCCCGCTGGCGATCGTTTACCGTCGCGCTTTTCCAGAGTAAAGGTGAAACATACCATCCCCCGCCCCGTGCTTTAATCTGATACATGGCTGCGTCAGCCTGCGCCAGCATACCCCGAGCTGAAAGGGGATCGATCCCCAGCGCGATACCAATACTCAGCGACTGCCAGACCAGCACACCGTTATCCAGTCCGATCGGCGTCCGCATGGCTTCAATAATATCCTCCGCCACCCGCGCAGCCTGTTCATCACTGTTAACCCTGGAAAGCAGCACGGCAAACTCATCGCCACCCAGCCGGGCGACCAGATCGTCTTTCCCCAACCGGCTGCGCAGACGCTGCGCGGTCGCGATCAGTACCGCATCGCCCGCCGCATGACCATAACGATCGTTCACCTGCTTGAAACGGTCGCCGTCGATAAACAACACAGCCAGCTGCGGCGCATCCAGCAAATTACTCTGCCGCCGGTGAAGTTCATTGATAAAAGCGGTGCGGTTGGGCAGGTCTGTCAGACCGTCGTGACAGGCCTGGTGTGTCAGCAAGGCGTTTTCACGCTGCAGATGGTGCTGCCAGGCTGAAAGCTCATCCAGCAGACGGTGAAAATCCCCGTTCAGCTTGTTGAGTTCTGCAATCGGAGAAGTGGGTACGCGCAGAGAAAAGGTGCGTCGCCTTCTGACATTCTGCGCTACAGAAGCAATATTTTGCAGACCGGCTTCTATCCCGCCATGCAGGCGGCGAGAAAGGTAACAGACAAGCAGAACGGTCACTAACAGGCTGCCCCCCAGCCACGTCAGGACCTGACTCAGCCAGAGCAGGACTCTGCTGGCGTCTCCGGTCAGCCAGACATGGCCAATTTCGCGATCGGCAACCCGTACTGGCAACTTGACGGGAGCGGGAAACAGCCACTGTGCAATCGCCTCTTCCGGCCCCTCAGGCGGTTTCTGCTCAATAGTGGGCCAGGTAGCCAGCACACGATGACTGACGTCTGAAATCATGACTTTACCGATATCGACTTTCTGCCCTATCTCTTCAAGGATACCCGCAGCAGCCACGCTATCGCCTGCCAGCAACGCCGGCTTCACGCTATAGACGATCGTGGTTGCCGCCAGTTCAAGATTATTTTCCGCGTAGTCACGCAGCGCCATCAGCGACAGCGCCGACAGCGATATCCCACTGAACAGCAAGGCGACAAAGGCCAGTGCAAGATGGGTACGTTGAAAGCGCGTTTTTAACGACAGTAGCGCTCTTTTTGATGGCAGTGCGGTCTGGTCGTCGGACACTGATATCTCCTCAATCGTGGCCGTTACGTTAATGGCACCTCCGTGCACGCTAAGAAAATAACGGCCTCAGTAAACAGGACAGCTTAATTCCTCAGAGAGAGCTGAAGATGATCAGTGAGCGGTAATCAATGCAGTTTGCAACTGCAAAGTTTTGTTCCGCGTCATGGGAAGGAAGTGCGCCAGCATGCTGAATACATGAAAAAGCCTACAGCCCACCTTGACTGCATACAATGCTTCAGAGGTCAGATTCATCCCAAAGGAAATGAGAGAAGTAAAACGTGAGCGTTATTCGCAACGTCTCGGTGGTGTCATAAAAGATAATCTGGCGTTTACGTTCTTTTTCGCCGACAGCATTGTTCTTAAGGGCGTTCTGTAAGTGTCCTTGTGCCGCGTTAAGGCTGCCCTGGTTTCCTGATAAATTAATCCGTAGTAATGCCGATAATCTGTCAGTGAAAAGTATCTCTTTAAAGAAAGGGAATAGTTATACGCCGAATGATAATGATTATTATAAATAGTCTCAAAAATAGAAGTGCTTATATTCAGACAGTAAAAATAAAGGCTATTGTTTATTCGTTGTGTTATATCGCGCCTCATTACCTGCATACCGGAATGAAGTCCGCGCCTGACGGCATGACCAGTACAGGGAAATTAATGCCCTGCTTTCAACGATCAGCCCCTTTGTAAAAATCTGCGCCGCTGGCCTGAATTTTGTACAAATCTGTAAACTGAATGATATAATGTGATCTTCATCACACTTCTTTGACCTGTCGGGTCGGGTTTGATCGGGGTTTATCTGGCATGCCTGTCTGCAGCCCGTGTGATGTGCCGTTCTGTTGCCAGGCCTGTGATATCGCGGAGTAAGAAAACGATGGGAACTATTGCTGCCAGCGTAATGCTGATGCGCTGGGAACTGCTTAGCGCTGTAATGATGTTTTTTGCCAGCACCTTCAATGTGAAATGCCGTAAAGCCAGCCGCAATGCGATGGCCTTCATGTTCACCGGCATCGGCATCGGCATGGCCTGCTGGTTCGTGATGGGCCTGGCGGGTATCAGGGTCAGCGCGGCCGAACTGCAAAACTTCTGGCATATTACTAAAGATGTGTTTATCCAGGTCATCAGCACTACACCGCCCGAATATCCGCTGCCCTGAATATCAATGTGCCGCCTGACAAGCCAGCGGCACCCTGAATTTCACTGCGGAATCAGACTTTTTTCAGCACTGCCGGGATTGGCGTCGTCTCACCGGCACGCAGTTCCTGCGGATGAATGGCGGCTTTACGCTCCTGCAGCCACATATCGCCCATCATTCTGTCCAGCCCCTGATCCAGCCCAGTTACCAGACCTGCGCCTGGCGTGAAGGTCAGCTCGCCGAAATAAATTTGCCCCTCGCTGATATACCAGTCAACGCGAACATAGTCGAAATCGCTGGCCAGTTTCTTACTCAGCTCAAGCGTTTTTTCCAGTGAAGCCATTTCGCCACTGATGTCCAGGCCGGTGTCACGGATCTTGTAAAAGCACTGCTTAAGATTATTGACGTAAAAATTCATCGAAAGCGGCGCGTTACCACAGCGGTTATAGATAACCTGCAGAACATACTCAAAATTACCGTCTTTCTTGTTAAACATGTGGAACTTGTAGTCGACAGCGGCAAATTTGCCGTCGCCCACATATTGTTCGACCAGAATACGCGGCTTGATGTAACGATAATGAATCTCGCGGGATTTATGCGAGAAATCGTGACGAAGCCACTCTTCACAACGTTTTATCAGCTGCTGCTTCTGAACGCAGTCAGGCTCTTCCAGCAAAATTTCCACCATACCGGAACCGTGGTTCGGCTTTATGACGGTATTTTTTAATGAGGCCATGTTCAGCAACGTTACGGGTTCTACCGTCTCATGCAGCAACGGGATCAGATATTCCTCACCGATGGTGGCAGAGATGTATTCCCTCACCAGAAATTTATCCGACAGCATGCCGTAACGTACATAGTCGCCAGTGACAAATTTACGGTAGAGAACTTTCTCATTAAACAGCTTCGGCTGACGAATATTGGGCAACCTCTTAAACTGTCGAAAATATTGGATCCTGTCCTGGTAAGTCCAGGGCATTTTCTTCAGCAGGTATAAGACGCCTTTTCTCAATTCGGCCTTGAGTTTTAACATTTTTTACCTCATTTGTAGGTTTTGTAGTTCAGTGAGGAAAGCTGTATTTTAAGAATGACCCCATTCTTAAAGAAATAATTCATTACGGTCAGCGAAAGCAGTTCCGTAATCAGGACGCTCCATGCAGCGCCTGTTAATCCCCAGGTTGTGATAAAAAACCAATTAGTCACCAGGCTAATAGCGACCAGCAGAACAATCTTAACCAGCAGATAGTTAAAACCGCCCTCTTTTACCATGTAACGGTAAGCGACTGTTCCCATAGCTGAAAAGCAGGTTGCCAGCGACAGTAACGTCACGAGATGTCCCGATTGTGCGTAGTCTTGCCCATAGAGAGCAGCGATGATCCGGTCACCAAACAGCGCGACGATAAGAAGCATCAAAAATGAGACAGCCATGACATAGCCATACAACCTTGCAGCCAGCTTCGCTGCAACATCTGACCGCTCTCTGAAAATCTCAGTGAAGCAAGATGTTATGATCGCCACCGGGATAAATATCCACGAGGCTGAAATCGTGTTAGCTGCGGTAAACAGCCCAAGCTCATGTGCGGAGCCAACGCCCACCAGGAAAAACTGCGCCAGCTTCACCTGAATGGAAATAAAGACGCTGGAAATCGCCAGCGGCAGCCCGGCATGCATCAGATAACGCAGATAGCTGCGCCGGTTGCGCTGCGGTGGCGGCGTGATGCTGTTCGCCTGATAAAACATGCTGCGCTTAATCATATAAGGCACCAGCGTGACTGAGACAATGGAGAGCGACAGCAGTAAAGGGCTTAGCTTCAGCCAGGCCACAAGGAAGCTGATCGCAAAACTCAGCAACATCCCGATCGCGTTCGCCACGGTGTTCAGGCGGGAAGCCAGTCGGGCATTGTTGTAGACGCTGAAAATATCCTGGGTGACAAACATCGCCGCCAGGAAAGAGGCGACGGCAAATACCAGAAAATTCTCCCGCATGGTCAGCCAGACATAGAGCAGAACCGGCAGCGAAAGGAGTAATAACAACGCCAGTCGCAGCTGTTTGACCACGGCCATCAGGCGCATTCCCTTCGCCGTACTCTTGCTGATGCTTTTGAACAGAATGGTTTCTGTACCAAAAATAGCCACCGTCTGCACGATGGAGAACAGCGAGGCTGAAAAAGCAATCTGTCCGAAAATCGACGGTCCAAAGGATTTAGCAACGTAGGACGTGACAAATATCACTCCGAATACGGAAACAATCTTTTCCGACATCATCCAGACGGCGTTTGACATGACACGGTATTTCATCGAAGCATCCTTTGTGTTACTGACAGCGACTGCACAAGCAAAACATCCATGTGTAAAACGGGGTAAATTACGCTCGCCTTACCCAGGAAAAAATGGCGTGAGTTATTTTATTTTTTAAGGAATAACGAAAGCATTCTTATTTAAGCGTTTTATTCACTCTGTCAGCCAGTGATCAGGATAATTCTGATCTTTTCTGGCCTTAATTTTTTCTACGTAAATTCTTAAAAATGTCGCACCGATAATTATCATGCCACAGAAAAATTTGGCCTCATGCGGGAGCATTCTTAATTAATCGCAGGGCTTGTTGTTGGTATGGGACGAATTTATAACAAAAATCTGAATATCGAAAGCTAACTACGTCCTTTGCAAATAAAATCGGAGAAATCCCATGATGTTATTTATTCATAATCCCTTAACGTAATCCCTGCCATTCACATCGCGTGCTTAACGTGACGTCGTTAATTTTTGGCCAACGTAGATCCATTTTTTAATGAAGTCACTCTCATCACATTATAGTTAAGAAAGGTAATAGAATTCATGAGAAAGTCACGATATACCGAAGAGCAAATCACCAACGCTATTAAAGCATCTGAATGTGGCGTGAAAGTGAAGGAGATTTGTGAAGATTTAGGGATTTCAGAAGCCACCTTCTATAGCTGGAAAAAGAAATATGCCGGCCTCTCCTCAGAAGAAGGAAGAAAAATCAAAGAGTTAGAGGATAAAGTACACAGCATGGAGCGTGAGCTTCAAATGCTGACTGCGGACAAAGAGATGCTGCAGAGCGTGCTGAAAAACTTCTTTACTACCAACGATAAACGTCAGGCCGTTAATTATCTTCAGGACACGTTCGATATCGGCACGCGCCGCAGCTGTCGCCTGCTGGATATTAGCCGTAGCGTATATCACTATCCGTATAACTGTGAAAATCAATAAATGAGATCCAGAACACAATTTTTTGCTATATGCAGGACCACATTAAAATATTCCTTTTGCTAATTAAAAAGCTCAGAATGATTTTGCAGAGACCTCTTTACGTGATGAGTTGCTTACCATGATTGTCCTCTGCCAGGCTGCTTCGCCGTTCGTCACCAGCTAAAAAAGCAATATATTTCAATAAATTGAGAGCGCATTTATCTTTGAACGCAAAGATAAATGCGCCATCCATTCCATTAGCCGTGCTACATGAAGCCTGCCAGTTACCGGTAATATCTCCGGATTTTGTGATGACTCCCCCTGTTTATAAATGGTTTGCAGCTCTAACGCTTCTGGTAAAAATGCATATTACGTGCTACTTCACAACACACCCCTACCGCCAGTAATACGGGCATTCCTTATTCCTCAACGCCAACACCCCTCAGATCTGAGGCCAAAAATTAAGTAGAGCCACTTAACCATTATCAATGAATTGCTCAAAAAACAGACAAATGTAAGCGCTTAACCTTAACTTTCCTGATGCGTTAAACGCTTTACTGTTGCTATATCAACCTCAGCATCCCCAGAAAATTTGATTTAAAAGTGGTTTTATATTTTAAAAGTCGTCTCAAAAATAGCGGGGCTGAGAATGAGCAGTACGATTTTATTGTCCGGAATTAATGATGAATGACATTAGCGATTATTCTGATAGCGGAACAATTCTTCTCTGTGCCAGGACGATCCGGATGAAAAACAGCAATGCGCTCACGCGGAACACTCCTAAAAATCAGTAGCACCTCACAAATTTGAGATATTAAAAGCGGCCTTTGCGACCATCCCGCTAAGGGGAAATGCGCAATAAGAAAGCGAAAAGAAAGCAGGAATTACCAGGATAATGATAATACTTCTCATAAAGGGTACCAATTTATTGCGTTGCGCTAAGACCACGCCAGCCACGAGCCGGATACTGCGCCGCACTGCCACGAAGAAAGGTATAAAGTACATTTCCTCAGCATCCCATTAGCGCCTGTCGGACCAGAGGGTCCGTTAGAGAGAGTGGCACTCTCCAGACAGGTGTGTGCATAGGTCGCCAGAGTAAACTCTCTGCATAAAATGCCAGTAACACAGACATTGTAATTTCTGGTACCCAGCCTGACAGCACGTCCATAAAAGAGATACCACAAGCCATAACGGTATCCGGTGCCAGGCGCTGAGAGAGGAATATATATTACGGCAAATTCAGCCAGGCCGCCGACGCTGATGCTAACTGTGTAACGGCATCATGCCGTTATAAAGTTGTCAGAAACGGCACGATGGCTGTTTCTCAACGCTACGGTATTAAGGATCTGGCCGGGTAACACAAAGCGTCACCCGGATTTTCATACCGCATCTGCCTTCAAGACCGCTGAAAATGACAAAATCAGCGCAAACACGCTCAGTCAGCGCGCTGAAGGTCAGAAGCAAGGGAATCGTATAGGCCAAAGAAAGGCGAAGCTGATAACTGACTCTTAGCAAGTACGCGGAAGGCTGGAACGAGATAATCGCTATGAGGTTGAGAAAGGCGAAGCAGCTAACGGACTTTCAGCAAGACCGTGGAAACTGGAACGAAACTCCCGTAACGAGACTGAGGCTGGCGAAGCTGATGACAGCCCCTCAGCAAGACCGCGAAAGTCCCGGAGCAAGGCCACCCTGTTCTGGTGCGCCTTTACTCCCTCTTACTGCGATCTTCCTGATACCAAACTACGCCGTACAGGCTACTTATCGAACTCAAACCCCTGCTTAAGCAAGGCCGGGCAGACTGCCGGATAGTAGATATTTTTGTAATAGGCACCCATGCTTTCGCTCCAGTTAACGCCTTCTCCACGGTTAACCGTCTGCCAGTGCTGCATGAGTTGTGCGTTATACGCCTGGATGTGTGTTTCCAGACCTTCCCGCTGATAGGTCTCTTCATGCCTGAAAGTCTGCAGAGGTAGCCTTGGCTTACGCGCTGAAGGCTTATCCACATAGCCAATCACTACGCCCGCCACGGGGAACGTATGTTCAGGCAGATCCAGCAGCTCAACGATCGCCTCAGGGTGGCGTCTGATCCCGCCAATTGGCACAATGCCAAGCCCTTCCGAACGGGCAGCGCTCATGATTGACCCCAGCGCAATACCCACATCGGTGCTGCCGGAAATCAGGCTTTCAACGCTGAGGTGGGCTTTCTGCTGTTCGTCGTTAAGCGCCATGCCTTGCTGCGTTTTATACATATCCAGCACGAGCGTAAGAAATACGGGCGCCTGGGCAATCCAGGGCTGCCCGCCCGCCAGCTCAGAAATGCGTTTGCGCGCTTGTGCATCTCTGGAAACAATAACCGAAACCTGCTGAGAGTTTACCGAGGTCGGCGCGCGGTATGCCGTCTCGATAATACGATCGAGTACGTCATCCGGGACCGGTTTGCTGAGGTAACTTCTTTCACTGTAATGATCGACCAGATTCTTAATGACGGGATTCATTGTGCATCTCTGTTTATCAAAAAAATGACGATAGCTGAAGCGCAGATAAACGTGTTAACCCATTGTGCCAGTCATTGTGAAAAATAGTGATTTAACCCTATAAAACAATCACCTGATAAAACATTAAACTAAATGAAGTTTAAGCGATTTTAGGTGTACTCCAGACGATCGCCGCTATTATTACCCTGGGGTTTTAAACGGGAAATTGCGGGCGCAGAGAAACAGCGGGAGATACCCGGCTATTCTTCGTTAAAATTTAGCTTAAGTCACAGCCATCTTAAACACTCCCTCAACCAGACAATAAATAACCACGCCGCGATAGTTACGTTGAAGCAATGTTGAATTTTCAGATGTTTCAATCTTGATCTTTATCTGGGAATGCGGCATATGGCTGATATTACGATCGAACCTCGTCAGGCAACTGGCCTCTCTTTTTTTCTGTCACTGGTGACTGGCAGACTGCAGCCCGGAAAACTGTGGTTTGACCGCGAGTATCGGATGAAATATCTGTTCCGCTCTCTGGCCTATCCCATCACCACATGGAAGCTGGTTAACGCTATCGCTACCGAGCCGGTTCTGCGCGAGATCCTGCCTGTCCAGCATTCTCTGCCCAGCAAAATTCACCGCCCTTATCTCTATGGTGGAATGCCGGTGTCTGCCCGCGCCCAGGCGATCCTGGATCACTACAATTTTGCTAAAAACCTTCCTTTCCCCAGATTGCGCCAGGGGATGCTGACCAGGCAGGGTGTGACGCTGGCAGCGTTCCGAGGGAAAAACGATGAGGCGTTCAGCGTGACGCTCGCCTGTAGTGGTCGTTGCGAAAGAGAAGGCGAAGTAAATCTTGCTATAACCTGTAATGGCGTCCAGCTGGCGACGCTGACCTTTGCGGTAATGCAGGTTAAGGGTGAGCACGTCGTGACCATTGGCGGGATTCAGGGGGCGCATCGCGATACGCCGCATGAAGCGATCCGCGATGCCACCAAAGCCTGTCACGGCCTCTTCCCTAAGCGTTTGCTGATGGAGACGCTGTCGCTGTTCTGCCAGGCGACCGGCATCAGACAGATCCGTGCAGTCAGCGATAACGGTCATATCTTTCGCAGCTTCCGCTACCGGTTCAAGAAAAAAAGTCTGTTTCACGCCAGCTATAACGAGTTCTGGGAAACGCTGAACGCCAGGCCGCTTTCACCGAAGCTGTATGCGCTGCCCGTCATCTTCCCGCGTAAACCGCTTGAAGATATCGCCAGTAAAAAACGCGCTGAAGCCCGCAGGCGCTACGAGCTACTGGATAATATGGCCACCTGTTTCGCTGAACAAACTGGTCCTGCTCCGGAGCAGACCGCGACCTCATAACATCAGCAAATGAAGCAACGAGCTTCTGCTCTGATCGGGGCTCGTGATCGGAACGGTGTTTCCCTCCGGCGGCGCGCGCTAATGCCGGTAAACGCCGTTCCGCCACGCCTGTGATAATTTTTTTGCCGGATAACCGGGCAATAATGCCGCTTCGCATACTGGTCAGCGTCCGCTGGCTTTGTACCGACGTCTTTTCTTTAGACTAACAATAGCGTTCTGACCTGTAGAATAAAAAAAGCCCCGAATAATCGGGGTCTTTCAGGGCGTTGCTGTGTGGGGCGCAAGGACCTCAGAACGGGATATCGTCGTCGAAATCCATTGGCGGTTCGTTGCTGGCCGGCGCATTGTTCTGCTGCGGCTGCTGCGGACGTGACTGAGCCTGCTGTCCGCCGCTGAACTGGTTGCCGCCCTGCGGCTGCTGTGGCTGACCCCAGCCGTTATTATTGCTCTGGCTGCCGCCTGCCGGTGCGCCACCGCCCTGACGGCCACCCAGCATCTGCATGGTACCGCCAACGTTCACGACCACTTCGGTGGTGTATTTTTCCACGCCAGCCTGATCGGTCCATTTGCGCGTTTGCAGCGCACCTTCGATGTAAACCTGAGAGCCTTTACGCAGGTATTCACCCGCCACTTCCGCCAGCTTGCCGAACAGCACGACGCGGTGCCATTCCGTTTTCTCTTTGGTTTCGCCGGTCTGCTTGTCACGCCAGCTTTCGGACGTGGCCAGGGTAATGTTGGCAACGGCGCCGCCATTCGGCATGTAGCGGACTTCCGGATCCTGACCCAGATTCCCTACCAGAATTACTTTATTAACGCCTCTGCTGGCCATGTACGTCTCTCCGATAAATGTTCTGCTTTAAGTCTAAGCCGAACATTCTAACATTGCATAACGCGAGATCCTACTTTCCGATACGGATCCAAAAGGGTTTCTCCGGCTTACATCGTTACAGTGCGCTGCCCATGCTGGATCGGAGATTTTAATTATTTTCACGAGAGCTGTATCAGGATCCCGCCACGCCATTCCCGACCGAACACTGTATATCCAATCAGGTTATTTTGTGCCATACTAACAGGCTTATTTCTGGCCATGCCGGACCGGCATGGTGAGGTCTGTGTTAATCCGGGAAGTGTGAATGGATAAGATCGAAGTACGGGGTGCACGCACCCATAATTTGAAAAATATTAACCTGATCATCCCTCGCGACAAACTGATCGTTGTCACCGGCCTGTCAGGTTCCGGTAAGTCCTCGCTGGCGTTTGATACGCTCTATGCCGAGGGGCAGCGCCGCTATGTAGAATCGCTTTCTGCCTATGCGCGTCAGTTTCTCTCCCTGATGGAGAAGCCGGATGTCGATCATATTGAAGGGCTGTCGCCCGCCATTTCGATCGAGCAGAAGTCAACCTCACATAACCCGCGTTCCACCGTGGGCACCATCACTGAAATCCATGACTACCTTCGCCTGCTGTTTGCCCGCGTAGGCGAACCGCGCTGCCCGGATCACGACGTCCCGCTGGCCGCACAGACCGTCAGCCAGATGGTGGATAACGTGCTGGCGCAGCCTGAAGGCCGCCGTCTGATGCTGCTGGCGCCGATTGTGAAAGAGCGCAAAGGCGAACACAGCAAAACGCTGGAAAATCTGGCCGCCCAGGGCTATATCCGCGCCCGTATTGACGGCGAAGTCTGCGATCTTTCCGATCCGCCGAAGCTGGAACTGCAGAAGAAGCACACCATCGAAGTGGTCATCGATCGCTTTAAGGTACGCGAGGATCTTAAACAGCGCCTGGCCGAATCCTTCGAAACGGCACTGGAACTTTCCGGTGGCGTCGCCGTGGTGGCCGATATGGACGATGAAAAAGCGGAAGAACTGCTTTTCTCCGCCAACTTCGCTTGCCCTATTTGCGGCTACAGCATGAGTGAACTCGAACCGCGCCTGTTTTCGTTTAATAATCCGGCGGGCGCCTGCCCGACCTGTGACGGCCTGGGCGTGCAGCAATATTTCGATCCAGATCGCGTGGTGCAGAATCCGGAGCTTTCGCTGGCAGGTGGCGCGATCCGCGGCTGGGATCGCCGCAACTTTTACTATTTCCAGATGCTGCGCTCGCTGGCTGACCATCTGAGCTTCGATATTGAAGCGCCGTTCGGTTCGCTGGATGAGAAAGCGCGCCAGGTGATCCTTTACGGCTCCGGCAAAGAGACCATCGAGTTCAAATATATCAACGATCGCGGCGATACCTCGGTGCGCCGTCATCCGTTTGAAGGCGTGCTGCATAATATGGAGCGCCGCTATAAAGAGACGGAATCTTCCGCCGTCCGCGAGGATCTGGCCAAGTTTATCAGCAATCGCGCCTGTGCCAGCTGTCACGGCACCCGCCTGAAGCGCGAAGCGCGCCACGTCTATGTGGAAAACACCACGCTGCCGACCATTTCCGATATGAGCATCGGCCATGCGATGGAATTTTTCCAGAACATGAAGCTGAGCGGTCAGCGTGCCCAGATTGCCGAGAAAGTTCTGAAGGAGATTGGCGATCGCCTGCGTTTCCTGGTCAACGTCGGCCTGAACTATCTCTCTATGTCGCGCTCCGCCGAGACGCTCTCCGGCGGCGAGGCGCAGCGTATTCGTCTGGCCAGCCAGATTGGCGCCGGTCTGGTGGGCGTGATGTATGTGCTGGATGAACCTTCCATCGGCCTCCACCAGCGTGACAACGAGCGTTTGCTGGAGACGCTGGTGCATCTGCGTAACCTCGGCAATACCGTAATCGTGGTCGAGCACGATGAAGATGCGATCCGCGCCGCCGATCATGTGATTGATATCGGACCTGGCGCCGGTGTTCACGGCGGTCAGGTGGTGGCGGAAGGCACGGTTGATGACATCATGGCGGTGAAAGAATCGCTGACCGGCCAGTACCTCAGCGGCAAACGGGGTATCGCCATTCCTGAAGAGCGCGTGAAAGCCGATCCGGAACGGGTACTGAAGCTGACCGGAGCTAAAGGCAATAACCTGAAGGATGTGACCCTGACGCTGCCGGTTGGCTTGTTCAGCTGTATTACCGGCGTTTCCGGATCGGGGAAATCGACGCTGATTAACGATACGCTGTTTCCTATCGCCCAGCGCCAGCTGAACGGTGCCACCATCGCCGAAGCGGCGCCTTATCGCGACATCAGTGGTATGGAACACTTCGATAAAGTGATCGATATCGACCAGAGCCCGATTGGCCGTACGCCACGCTCCAACCCCGCCACCTATACCGGTATTTTTACGCCGGTGCGCGAGCTGTTTGCCGGCGTGCCTGAATCCCGCACGCGCGGTTATACGCCGGGGCGCTTCAGCTTTAACGTACGTGGCGGCCGCTGTGAGGCCTGTCAGGGCGACGGCGTGATCAAGGTGGAAATGCACTTCCTGCCGGACATCTATGTTCCCTGCGATCAGTGCAAAGGCAAACGCTATAACCGCGAAACGCTGGAAATTAAGTACAAAGGCAAGAGCATCCACGAAGTGCTGGAGATGACCATTGAGGAAGCGCGTGATTTCTTCGATGCCGTTCCGGCGCTGGCACGTAAGCTGCAAACGCTGATGGATGTGGGCCTCTCCTACATTCGTCTCGGTCAGTCGGCAACGACCCTTTCCGGCGGTGAAGCGCAGCGCGTTAAGCTGGCGCGTGAGCTGTCCAAACGTGGAACCGGCCAGACGCTTTATATCCTCGATGAGCCGACTACCGGCCTGCACTTCGCGGATATTGAGCAGTTGCTTCAGGTGCTGCACAAGCTGCGCGATCAGGGCAATACCATCGTGGTGATTGAACATAACCTGGATGTGATCAAAACGGCGGACTGGATTGTTGATCTCGGTCCGGAAGGCGGCAGCGGCGGCGGTGAAATCCTCGTTTCCGGTACGCCGGAGACGGTGGCGAAGTGCAAAGCATCGCACACCGCCCGTTTCCTTAAGCCTTTGCTCGAAGCGAAATAAACCTGCACCGGGGCGACGCCCTTCGCCCCGGTCATTATCCACTTACCGCCCTTCTTGCAGGATCAGGCAAGATTTAAACAGCTTCCGCTATACAGACTTCCCTCCGCCCGCCTTATCCTTAATGCTCCGTTTTTTCCATGAGTTTCACTCACTTTTCACTAGCTGGAGCTACCATGACTATTACCCATGCCTATGCCGCTCAGGACGCCAATGCAAAGCTGGCACCTTTTGAGTACCAGCCGCGCGAACTGCGTGATCACGATGTTCAGATTGAAGTGATGTACTGCGGCGTGTGCCACTCCGACCTTCACCAGGCCCGTAATGAATGGAAAAACACGATTTTCCCGGTTGTGCCAGGCCATGAGATTGTCGGGCGCGTCACTGCGGTCGGCGGACATACGCAGAAATACAAAGTTGGTGATTTAGTCGGCGTGGGCTGTATGGTCGACTCCTGTCGTACCTGCGACAGCTGCAAAGAAGACCTGGAACAGTATTGTGAAGAGGGCTTCACCGGCACCTATAACGGCCAGGATCGCGTGACGGGTGACATCACCTACGGCGGCTATGCCACGCAGGTTGTGGTGAACGAAGATTTTGTGCTGCGCATACCGGAAAATCTCGATCCCGCTGGTGCCGCACCGCTGCTTTGTGCAGGGATTACCACCTATTCCCCACTGCATCACTGGAACGTCGGTCCCGGCAAGAAAGTAGGCATCGTCGGGCTGGGCGGCCTTGGGCATATGGGCGTGAAAATTGCGCATGCCATGGGCGCGCATGTCGTGCTGTTCACCACCACGCCCTCCAAAGTCGAAGACGGCAAGCGTCTCGGCGCCGACGAGGTAGTGATCTCGAAGGATCCGGAGCAGATGGCCGCTCACGCGAACAGCTTCGACTTTATCCTCAACACCGTGGCAGCCCAGCACGATCTCAACCCTTTTATCACCCTGCTGCGCCGCGACGGTGCCATGACGCTGGTTGGCGTACCTGAACATGACCATCCGTCACCGCAAGTGCTCAACCTGATCTTTAAACGCCGTACTCTGGCCGGTTCGCTGATCGGCGGCATTAAAGAAACGCAGGAGATGCTCGATTTCTGCGGCAAGCACAACATCACTTCCGATATCGAAATGATCAAAATGGATGAGATCAATGAAGCCTATGAGCGCATGCTGAAAAGCGACGTGAAATACCGCTTTGTGGTTGATATTGATACGCTGCGCGGCTAATCCTTACTGAGGTTCAGCACAGCAAAGGCAGATGCGTTTCTGCCTTTGCTGCTTCCGTTCCATCATTTTCTGCCTGACTATCAGCGTGCCGTTTTGGTATTCAGCGCCTGCTGCCAGGAAGCATCCACCAGATAGTAAATCTGGGAGTCTTTCAGCGAGCCATCCAGCATCAGCGTACTCCAGTGTGATTTATTGAGGTGTTCACTGGGCACCACATCTTTATGCTCTTCGCGCAGGAGATCGGCCAGCGCTGGCGTGGTTTTTAACGCGACGGCGGGTCGCCCGTTCACGTAATGCAGCATTGCAAACAGCACATCATCAATTTTGACCTGGGTGCCTTTCCAGTCGCTGTGCACGCTCTGTTCAGCGCCCGGTTTGTTCATACAGTAAGAAAGCAAATCCGATACGTTCATTATTTATTCCTTGTAGCCTGGCAACAAGGAGTGAGTATAGGCGATATTCACCGGCCTCTGCCTTCACCAGCCTGCGCGCTGGAAAAGCCAGCGGGGTTACTCTCCCTGGAGTGTGGCGACAATCCGTCTGGCACCGCCATGAATGCGGTGCTCTCCCAGCCAGATCCCCTGCCAGGTGCCGAGCATCAGCTGACCACGACTAACCGGCAGCAGCAAGGAGACACCCAGCAGTGACGCTTTAACATGCGCCGGCATATCGTCCGCACCTTCATAATCATGTTGCCATGCGGCGCTCTCCGGTACCGTGCGCAGAAAATGCTGCTCCATATCGCTGCGCACCGTCGGATCGCAATTCTCATTCAGGGTCAGGGAAGCGGAGGTATGCTGTAAGAGAAGATGAAGCTGGCCCATCTGCACATCGTTTAAGCGCCTCAGTTCGTCCAGGATCTCATCGGTGACCAGATGAAACCCGCGCGGTTTCGGGCTCAGGGTAATTGTCTGCTGATACCACATTGAATGCTCCTTCAGGATAGCGGTCGCTGGCTGCGTTTAGTTGAGCCTTTAAGTGTGCAGCATGACGGGAAAAGGTAAAGCCGGAAGAAAAAAGAAGATCTGGCCGGAGCGTTATCCGGCCAGTGAGGCTTACATCACCGCCGCGAAGGCTGTTGCCACCTGTTGAACATTGTTGCTGTTCAGCCCGGCAACGCACATGCGCCCGCTGGCGATCAGGTAGATGCCAAACTCATTACGCAGACGATCCACCTGCGCTTCACTCAGTCCGGTATAGCTGAACATGCCGCGCTGCTTAAGCAGATAGTCGAAATTCTTACCAGGTACGGCCTGCTTCAGCACCTCAACCAGCGTCTGACGCATTGTCAGGATACGCAGGCGCATCGCTTCCACTTCCGCCAGCCAGCTTGTCTTCAGTTCGGCATCGTTCAGCACGCAGGAAACCAGCTGCGCACCGAAATTAGGCGGGCTGGAATAGTTGCGGCGTACGGTCGCCTTCAACTGCCCCAGCACGCGGGCAGCTTGGTCTGCATCATCGCATACCACGGAAAGGCCGCCGATACGTTCGCCGTAAAGGGAGAAGATCTTCGAAAAGGAGTTGCTTACCAGCGCCGGTAAGCCCGCAGCCGCAATAGCGCGAATAGCATAGGCATCCTCTTCCATCCCGCTGCCGAAGCCCTGGTAGGCGATGTCGAGAAACGGGATCAGGCTACGCGATTTCAGCACTTCGGTGACGCTGTCCCACTGGGTATTGGTCAGATCGGCACCGGTAGGGTTATGGCAGCAGGGATGCAGCAGAACGATGCTCTGCGCTGGAAGGCTACTCAGGCTGGTCATCAGCTCGTCAAACTTCACGCCGTTGGTTTTATCGTCATACCAGGGATAAGTATGCACGTTAAAACCCGCGCCCGAGAAGATAGCAACATGATTGTCCCAGGTCGGATCGCTGACCCAGACCTCAGAATGAGGAAAATAAGTTTTTAAGAAGTCGGCGCCCACTTTCAGCGCGCCTGAACCGCCCAGCGTCTGAATAGTGGCGATGCGTCCGGCTTTCAGCGCAGGGTGATCCTGGCCGAACAGCAGCGGCGTAATCGCATTGCGGTAAGGCGGTAAGCCTTCCATCGGCAGATAAAGCGAAGCGCCGTGCGGCTGCTCGTTCAGATGCGCTTCCGCTTCCGCCACCGCCTTCATCTGCGGGATCGTGCCCTGCTCGTCGTAATATAACCCGATGCTCAGATTCACCTTATGCGGTCGCGTGTCCTGTTTGAAGGTCTCCATCAGGGAGAGAATTGGATCGCCGGCGTAGGCATCAACGTTTTGAAACACGGTGCAGATCTCCATCATTGAGTTAAGGCAGGTGGCCGTAAAGGCACTTTCCGTTACGGCAGGCCAGCAGTTCAGACTTCATACCGGCCAGGCCGGTGATTCATGGCGATGATCAGATTCAGGATCAGCGCGCCGGCAATGGATGCCGCCAGCATGGGCAACGGCACCACGAACAGCGAGGCGAGCACCACGCAGGTATCCACGCCCATTTGCAGCTTCCCGGCCCGGATACCGTACCGATCCTGCAGCCATAACGCCAGAATATTCACGCCACCGAGGCTCGCCTTATGACGAAACAGAACAATAAACCCGATACCCATAATGACGTTACCAAACAACGTGGCGTAAAAAGGATTAATGGCGGAGAAATGGATAAAAAGCGGATGCAGCTGGGAAAAGAGCGATACCAGGCCAACGGCAGCAAAGGTTTTCAGGGTAAAGGGCCAGCCCATACGCTTTACGGCCAGCCAGTAGAAAGGAATATTGATGATAAAAAAAGCGATGCCGAATGAGGTTTGCGTCAGATAGCTCATCAGAAAAGCGATCCCGGCGGTGCTGCCGGTTAAAGCCCCGGCGGTTTTTAACAGGGTGACGCCGAAGGAGACCATCAGCGTTCCGAAAAGAATCGCCAGCGTATCTTCCAGCAGCGTGTGGGGGATTCTAACGGGTTGAACGACATTATCCATGTTGCTGAGATTCCAGAAAAAATAATTCTCTACTCAGCAAAAAACGCACCAGTCTGGCTGTTTCCTACGCCAGGAGAAAGCGGAAACAGCTTAACCTTTTGAATAACTTACGCTTTTATTATCAATTTCCTGCGTACTTTGCGCGAATTTTCTTTTATACATGCACAAAAATCGCGTTACTAGCGCTTTTACTGCATAAATTCAGGCGCAATGCACCGTTTTAAGGCAGGGACGCCTCTTTTTAGTGCACAGCAGCCATAATGCCGTTCTCTTTGAGACGATCCAGCACCACGGAGGTTTTCACATGGGAGACGCTTTTATGGCCCGCCACCAGCTGGCTGATAAGCGCGCTCAGGCTGGCAAGATCGGCAACCGCGACTTTCAGGAGATAATCCGCGTCACCGGTTGTTTTATAGGCATCAACAATACCGGACTCTTCCGCCACCATGCGGTGGAAGCTTTCGACATATTCCGGCGTATGGTTGATCAGGCGCACTTCAATCAGGCCAATCATACCGAGCCCGACGGCATTAGCCGAGAGCCGGGCGTGGTAGCCCAGGATCAGGCCTGCCTGTTCAAGGCTGATGCGCCGGCGCGAGCACTGGGAGGCGGAAAGCCCCACCAGATCGCTTAATTCCTGATTGGTCAGGCGACCATTGGTTTCCAGTAACGTCAGTATCTTAAGGTCGTAATCATCAATCTGAGTCATTATCTATCCGGGCGGCTGAACAGTAAGCTATCCGGACAGATAAGCGCATTCTTCGCCCGGTTGTCCAACACTATTTCGTGATGGCAGAAGGGAAACCGGCGGTGATACTCAGGGGATTATTCGTCGTCGTACTGCGGACCGGCATAGTTATCAAAGCGCGACCACTGACCGTTAAACGTCAGGCGTACCGTACCGATTGGGCCATTACGCTGCTTACCGAGAATAATCTCCGCAATCCCTTTCATGTCGCTGTTTTCGTGATAAACCTCGTCACGGTAGATAAACATGATCAGGTCAGCATCCTGCTCGATGGAGCCGGATTCACGCAGATCCGAGTTAACGGGACGTTTGTCGGCGCGCTGCTCAAGGGAGCGGTTCAACTGCGACAGCGCGACGACCGGCACCTGAAGCTCTTTCGCCAGCGCCTTCAGCGAGCGGGAGATTTCAGCGATTTCCAGCGTACGGTTATCCGACAGCGCCGGGACGCGCATCAGCTGAAGGTAGTCGATCATAATCAGGCTCAGGCCGCCATGCTCACGGAATATGCGTCGCGCACGTGAACGAACCTCCGTTGGCGTCAGGCCTGAGGAGTCATCGATGAACATGTTCTTTTTCTCCAGCAGAATGCCCATCGTACTGGAAATGCGTGCCCAGTCCTCATCATCCAGCTGGCCAGTACGGATTCGCGTCTGATCGACGCGGGAGAGCGAGGCCAGCATACGCATCATGATCTGTTCGCCGGGCATCTCCAGGCTGAAGATCAGCACCGGTTTATCCTGGGTCATGGCCGCGTTTTCGCAGAGGTTCATGGCGAAGGTGGTCTTGCCCATCGACGGACGAGCCGCCACGATAATCAGATCCGAACGCTGCAGCCCGGCGGTTTTCTTATTCAGATCCTGATAGCCGGTATCGACGCCGGTCACACCGTCGTGAGGTGTCTGGTAGAGCGACTCGATGCGTGAAATCGTTGCTTCAAGGATCTGATCAACGCTTTTCGGCCCTTCATCCTTGTTGGCACGGTTTTCAGCGATTTGAAATACGCGGGATTCCGCCAGATCGAGCAGATCTTCACTGCTTCTTCCCTGAGGATCGTAGCCCGCATCGGCGATCTCATTGGCGACGGCGATCATCTCACGCACAACCGCTCTTTCGCGGACGATGTCGGCATAGGCGCTGATGTTAGCGGCACCTGGCGTATTTTTGGACAGCTCCGCCAGATAGGCAAAGCCGCCTACCATGCTCAGTTCGCCTTTTGTTTCCAGCGACTCCGACAGGGTGATCAGATCGATCGGCTTACTCTGCTCCAGCAGGCGCTGCATTTCACTGAAAATCATCCGGTGCGGCCGGCTAAAAAAATCTTTCGCGACCACACGTTCGGAGACGTTATCCCAGCGTTCATTGTCCAGCATCAACCCGCCCAACACGGACTGCTCCGCTTCCAGAGAATGTGGCGGCAACTTCAGCCCTTCCATTTGCCGGTCGCGCGGCTCACGGTTATCTGCAAATTTGTTGGTGGGTTTATTTCCTGCCATAGTGATGCAATACCAAAAAAACGGAGTGGGGGACGCGCAAGTATACCCGTTTGGTGCCCTGTCGTCCTCCCTCAATGACGCTGAATCAACAGGAGTGACCATGGCAAAACGTATAGAAATCAGCCAGCATGGCGGACCCGAAGTGATGCAGTTTGTTGACGTCAGCCTGCCTGAACCGGCAGCGGGCGAGGTCGTGGTGGAGAATAAAGCCATCGGGATTAACTATATAGATACCTATATCCGCAGCGGCCTCTATCCCGCTTCCCTGCCTTCCGGTCTGGGTACCGAAGCGGCGGGCGTGGTGAAAAGCGTCGGAGAAGGCGTTACTGGGGTGAAACCAGGCGACCGCGTGGTGTATGCCCAGTCGGCATTGGGTGCCTACAGCGAGTTTCATGCAGTGGCTGCCGATAAGCTCGCCCTGCTGCCGGACTGCATCTCATTCGAACAGGCGGCCGCCTCGTTCCTTAAGGGCCTGACCGTGCATTATTTGCTGCGTCAGACCTATGTCATACAGCCTGATGAAGTTTTTCTGTTCCAGGCGGCGGCCGGTGGCGTCGGGCTTATCGCCTGCCAGTGGGCGAAGGCGCTGGGTGCGCATCTGATTGGCACGGCTGGCTCGGCGGAGAAGATGGCGCGGGCAAAAGAGGCCGGGGCCTGGGCGATGATTAACTACCGTGAGGAGGATGTGGCAAGCCGCGTCACTGAGCTGACCGGAGGAAAGAAAGTCCGCGTCGTCTATGATTCGGTGGGTAAAGATACCTGGGAGTCCTCACTGGATTGCCTCCAGCGCCGTGGACTGATGGTCAGCTTCGGTAACGCTTCAGGGCCGGTAAGCGGCGTCGATCTCGCCATTTTGAACCAGAAAGGCTCACTCTATGTGACCCGGCCTTCGCTCAACGGCTATATCACTACCCACGAAGCGCTGACGCATGCCAGCAATGAGCTTTTCTCACTGATCGCCAGCGGCGCAATTAAGGTGGAGGTACCGGAACAGCAGAAGTTTGCGCTGAAGGATGCGCAGCAGGCGCACAAAGTGCTGCAAAGCCGTGCCACACAAGGTTCCAGCTTGCTGATCCCTTAAGTCAGACTAGAGGGCAACTATAGCGGCAGCGCGCGTCACCGGACGGACAACTGCCAGATACAATAAGGGCTTCCCGCAGGAAGCCCTTTTGCTTTTTTATCGTTCGCGCTGAATGTAGGGTCCAGAGCGATGAATTTGTGTCAATTCAGTGAAGGCATCCTGCCAGAATTCATAAGTAAAAAATATGTTTAATTGTCATGGCACCCGCGGAATGTCCCAGGGTGTGATCAAGACCGCATTTTGTCGACACAAATAACGCCCAACACCTTGTTTTAGCGGGATAACCATCGTCTGGTTCGCGAATAAGGTTTTTTGTATTCGCGGTAAACCCAGACGGCTAGCAGCGTCAGCAGCATCCATGGCAACATTTTGATAACAAAAACCAGCATGCCGCCTAACAGCATCACCAGGGTTGCCACCACCAGCGCGGCGATAATGCCCAACAGGGAAATACCGGTAAGCATCAGCATCAAAAAGAAGCCAAGGACAAATAAGATTTCCATCAGGGTCGCTCCGTTAAATAGTCTCTGCAGGAGTATTACAAGAAGCGTGCCAGAATATGATGGGAATTAAACCCTTGAATTTCAACAGGTGAGCTTTTTGGGCAGCCTGAAACCCTGGTGAATTTGCTTATAAATTGGTGAAAAAATAACGTCAGTGATTCGCAAACATGACGTCCTGGCAGGAAGACCGCTGCCATGCAAAAACGGCAGCGGTAAAACGCAGATGGTATGTTTGTTACAACGCCCGGCGGATCAGACCGCCGCGGGAATTTTATCGGCAACCAACGCCAGCGCCTGCTCCACCGTATCGATATTTGCGCCCGGCTTGTGCGCATTTTCACTTAAATGACGGCGCCACTGACGTGCGCCTGGGATGCCCTGGAACAGGCCCAGCATATGTCGGGTAATGTGGCCCAGATAGGTGCCCGTCGCCAGTTCACGTTCGATATAAGGATACATGGCGCGTACCACTGCAACCGGATCGACCTGCGGCGCATCGCTGCCGAAAAGTTCGCGGTCCACCTGCGCCAGCAGGCCGGGATTCTGGTAAGCCTCACGCCCCATCATCACGCCATCCAGATGCTGCAAATGGCTCTTTGCCTCTGCCAGCGTTTTCACGCCGCCGTTGATCGCCAGGGTCAGATGGGGGAAATCGCGCTTAAGCTGATAGACACGTTCATAGTCCAGCGGCGGAATTTCACGGTTTTCCTTCGGGCTGAGGCCCGAGAGCCAGGCCTTGCGGGCGTGAATGATAAACATCTCGCAGCCGCCCTGCTCTGAAACCTGACGGATAAAATCACAGAGAAATTCGTAACTGTCCTGGTCATCAATGCCGATACGGGTCTTCACCGTAACGGGAATCGACACTTTATCGCGCATCGCTTTAATGCCATCGGCGACCAACGCCGCCTCGCCCATCAGGCAGGCACCAAAGCGGCCATTCTGTACGCGATCGGAGGGACAGCCCACGTTGAGATTCACTTCATTGTAGCCACGCGCTTCCGCCAGCGCGGCGCATTGTGCCAGCGCGGCCGGATCGCTGCCGCCAAGCTGAAGCGCAACGGGCTGCTCTTCCTGGCTCCAGGCCAGATAGTCGCCCTTGCCATGAATAATGGCGCCGGTGGTGACCATTTCGGTATAGAGCAGGGTCTGGCGCGTCAGCTGACGATGAAAATAGCGACAGTGCCGGTCAGTCCAGTCAAGCATTGGGGCGATGGAAAAGCGGTGTGCAGGTAAACTCTGGGTCATAAAGCGCGCAAACTCGGATTAACAAATGATGATATTGTGCGCAATGATATCACGCTCAGCCGTAGCAGGCCTACTTTGCGGTGAAGATAGCAGGCAAGCTACGCAGGATTTTAGCCCCATTAGCCAACGTGTTTGCATAAAGTTACCGGGTGCGCGGGCTGCGCACCCGGTCGGCGTCAGAAGGTGAAATTCAGCTGAGCAACGGCACCCCAGGTGTTGTCATCCCCTTTCATGCCCGCCAGATCCAGATGGACTTTATTAAACGGCGACAGACCAAAACCGGCGGTAAAGACATTGGTATCGGTGGATTTCATATCGGCACGATAACCGGCACGAACCTGAAGCCAGCTTAGCAGGCGATATTCTGCCCCGACGCCCGCATACTGGCTTTCGCCCTGCGTTTTAAAGCGTTTGGTAGGCGTGACGTCCACATCCAGCGCCGCCGTCAGGCGATCCGTATGAAACGAGACGCCCGGCGTAACGACCGGACTAATCTGGTAGGTATCCTTGTAGCCACTGATCACCTTTGTCTCAATGTCGCGGGAAATCAGGTTCTGTGCGCTCAGGCCCAGCGTCCAGTTATCACCAACGTCGGTGGCCACGCCGGCGTCCATGTTGAATCCGGTATCGGTATTTTTATAACGGCCTTCGGTAAAATCTGACTTGTCGTAGTTATAAACCGATGCGCTGTAGTTATAGAGATAGGTCTTTTGTAGCTTGGGCGTCACGCCGAATGAAACCGGATGGCCCGCAATCATAAATTCATGGGCAACGGCGATGCCGTAATCATACACAATCGCGCCGCGCCCTAATCCTGCGGAAGTCAGCCTCTCCTCGTCGCCCGGCTGAGGAATTCTCAGGCCATCGGCAACGCTTTGCAGGTAGTCGATATCGCCCTGGCTGACTGCTGCCGTCAGGTGAGCCGTGCCGTAGGCTTTGGTCACAAATGCGAAGGGCAAGACGCTGTTTGGAATGGTGACCGCAACAGCCGCTCCGGCGGTGCCAAACGCCTCGTTGCCTTTGATACCGCGCAGCTGGTTCGCGAGATCGCCTGCCGCAGCCTGCGCTCGTGGGATATCCGCGAAGCTGATGCCGCCCCGTGCGATATCCTGGTAGCGATCGACGCTGTCGGTCAGATCGTCCACTTTATCAATCAGTTTGTTCTTGTCAGATAATTGCGCCCCTACCGCAGGGAGGATAATGCTGACGTCATCTTCGGGTTGCGCTTTGGTCATCAGCGCCGGGTTAGCCAGCACCGCCGTACCATAGGTGGAAGAGGCGACGCCGGTTCCCCCCATCGCATCATTACGCGCGTCGTAATAATTACCTGCCGCAAAGGCGCTGAAGGGAGCCAGAAGAAAGACGGGGAGAACCGCAGACCGGGAGAGCCTGCTCAACTTACTGATTTTAAATGCCATATAACTTTAACCCACCCAGAGAAGGAGAAGCGCTTGACGTAAGCGTGCAGAGTGCAACTGCCAGAATATGAACATAAAGGCAGCAATTCATTGCCGTGAAGTCAGATAGAAAGCGTGGGCTTATCAGCGCATTGGCGATTTATTTATCTGTTATCAGGCTAATCGATAAGCCTGATAACTCAGTATTTTTACAGAGGAACTCCCTGTAATGCCCTGTTTCAAAGTAGTCAGTAACATTACATGCTGCAAATTACATTAAGACTGTTTTACTGGAAATAGCTGGATCGAATGAATTCAGCCTGTTTAATGAGATTAATTTAAGCATTTAACCTGACTCAAATACCAGTTAATACGAGAGCAATCTGGCCGGATTGGTCCTGACTGTTTTCAGTAAACCCAGCGCGCCAGGAGATTCGGCGTTTCAGCGCGGGCGTGATAATATAACAACTGAAACCAGCCTGAGGGGGAAACATGACCATTCACAGTTCTGAAAAAATTCTGTCGCAGGCGGAGAGCATCTGCCAGCAGCGCAACGTCAGACTGACGCCTCAACGGCTGGAGGTGCTGCGCCTGATGAGTCAGCATCACGGCGCTATCAGCGCCTATGACCTGCTTGATCTGCTGCGCGCCAGCGAGCCACAGGCGAAACCGCCTACCGTATACCGCGCGCTCGATTTTCTGCTGGAACAGGGATTCGTGCATCGCGTTGAGTCGACTAAC
Organism: Pantoea sp. IMH; assembly: GCF_000599885.1. Lineage (GTDB taxonomy): Bacteria > Pseudomonadota > Gammaproteobacteria > Enterobacterales > Enterobacteriaceae > Erwinia. The sequence continues at coordinate 161,269 of NZ_JFGT01000003.1, forward strand.
AGTTATGTGGTTTGCCATCATTTTGAAGAGCCGTCGCATACGTCAGCGATGCTGATTTGCGATCGCTGTGGCTCCGTAGCGGAACAGCATGCGGATGGCGTTGAAAACATCTTGAAAACGCTGGCCCTGTCTACTGGCTTCAGCCTGGCCCATAGCGTTATTGAAGCGCATGGATTATGCCGTGATTGCGATGAGGTGGAAGCCTGTACGCGTCAGGATGCGTGCCAGCACGATCATACGGTGACGACGGCGAAAAAGCGTGGCCGCTAGCGTAGCGAAGCTTTAACTTTCTCTCGCGGGGTCCTGGTATTGCTGGTGGATGGTAGAGCTCGAAATGAAAGAGATGTGCTGTCTCCGGGAAAGGGATTACACATTTTTGGGAAGAGATGCTGGAAAAATTAAGCGGCACTTTCCTTGTGCCTGGGTAGGAGTATCATCCTGAAAGACTTATCGTGCCGATAAAGGGCTGTCAGAAACGGTGGTTGTTAGTGCTTTCCCAGTCGCTGACTTCTTTCTCAGCCTGGTCTTTTGCGTAACCGTAACGTTCCTGAATTTTACCCACCAGCTGGTCGCGTTTGCCTTCCACAACGGTCATATCGTCGTCGGTAAGCTTGCCCCACTGTTCTTTAACTTTGCCTTTTAACTGCTTCCAGTTACCACCGGCTTCATCGCTATTCATCTTTGTCTCTCCTTAAACCTCTGGGGTAAACAGCTTTAGTCATTTCGTCCCGACAATATGTTTACAGCAAAATAAAATACTGATATCGCCTGACGTAAAGTTAATTGTAGTAGAGATTACGGTTTTTGCACGTTTATGACAGGAAAGGGCCATGGAGAGGATAAGCGGACCAGAGCGCTTGCCCGGTAATCTTCAGCGTGACTGTCCGGAGAATCTCCGGTATGTCTTCACGCTTAGGGTAACTACCAGGCTCCTGCTAACGTCGCTACGCGAACCATGTGCCGTTGCGCCAGTGCCGGCGCCAGACCGACCATAGCGTGATGCCGCGCAGCAGCAGGAAAATCGTCACCGCCAGCCACAGGCCGTGATTACCAAGTAGCGGCACGGTGAATAAGGTCAGGCCATACCCCAGCGCGGCAACGGCCATACCGTTACGCATTTCGGCTGCCCGCGTGGCGCCAATAAACATGCCGTCCAGCAGATAGCACCAGACGCCGCATACCGGCAGAATAATTTGCCAGATCAGATAGCTATCAGCCTGCTCACGGAGTGCGGGAAGCGAGGTCAGTAATGATACGATCCCAGGCCCCGCAGCGGCATAGAGCAGTGAAAACAGCAGGGCGACCAGCCCCGCCTGGCGACAGGCCGCCTGCCAGACCCGCAGCAGTTTGCGGCTGTCTCTGGCACCATAGGCTTCACCTGAGCTCGCCTCAACGGCATAGGCGAAGCCATCAAGCGCATAGGCGGTAAAGGTCAGGAACATCAGCAGAACTGCATTAACGGCCACAATATCGCCGCCGAGCCGTGCGCCGAACAGCGTCAGTGAGACAAAGCAGAGCTGGAGAAGCAGCGAGCGCAGCATGATGTCGCGGTTGAGCCTGAGCAGGCGGGCAAAATCACCCCGCCAGGATTTCTTCAGCAACGCGATACCGATGCCCCGCAACTTCGTTACCCTGAACACCATCATCAGCCCTATCGCCAGCGTACTGTATTCAGCAATCGCCGTCGCCGCTGCGGCTCCCACTACGCCCCATCCCAGCCCCACGACAAACCAGAGGTCGAGCACGATATTAACGGCGTTGCCCACTACCAGCAGAATAACGGGCGCCCGGGCATACTGTACGCCAAGCAGCCAGCCCAGCAGAACGAGGTTGCCCAGCATGGCTGGCGCACTGAGCCAGCGGATATTCATAAACAGCCCCGCCTGATGGCGCACTTCAGGATCGCCGCCCACCAGACTCAGCGCCAGCTCCGTAAGCGGCGACCGGCAGAGAATAAAGGCCACCCCGGCGACAGCCGCAATGATTAACGGCTGCATCAGCGCCTTCGCCAGAGCGGGCTTGTCTCCCGCGCCGAATGCCTGAGCGGTCAGGCCAGTCGTGCTCATCCGCAGAAACAGCAGAAGCATAAAAAGGAAACTGGTTACGGTGGTTCCCACCGCCACGCCGCCCAGATAGACCGGACTGTCGAGATGACCTATTACGGCGGTATCGACCAGGCCCAGTAACGGGACGGTGATATTGGAGAGGATCATCGGCAGCGCCAGCCGCCAGAGCTGTTTGTCGGAAGAGGTAAAGAAACGCATCGGCATTAACTCAGCGATGACGGGAGAAAACCAGGCTGCGACCGGGGCAGTCGCAGCGGTAAAAACGCTGCACGGGGATGCCGTGCATCAGCGCGCGATGCGCTTACAGCCAGTTGCCGTTACGGATAACGCCAACTGCCAGCCCCTCAATGGAAAGGGTATGTTCACGCAGGTCGATCACAATGGGCTTGAACTCGCTGTTTTCAGGCAGCAAATGCACGATGTTGCCCTGCTTCTTCAGGCGCTTAACGGTGACCTCATCATCAATTCGGGCCACCACAACCTGGCCGTTGCGCACGTCCTGCGTTTTATGGACCGCCAGCAGATCGCCATCCATGATGCCGATATCTTTCATCGACATGCCGCTGACGCGCAGCAGGAAGTCGGCGCCGGGCTTAAACAGATCGGGATCGACCTGATAGTGTCCTTCAATATGCTGTTCGGCCAGCAGCGGCTCACCCGCGGCCACGCGACCAATCAACGGCAGCCCGGTCTCTTCTTCCATCATCAGACGGATACCGCGTGACGCACCCGATACAATCTCAATCACGCCTTTACGCGCCAGCGCTTTCAGGTGCTCTTCTGCGGCGTTCGGGGAGCGGAAACCGAGCTGCGAGGCGATTTCCGCCCGCGTCGGCGGCATGCCGGTCTGGTTAATATGGTCGCGTATCAGGTCGTAAACCTGCTGCTGCCTTGCCGTTAGTGCTTTCATCCCGCCCCCTGGTTGTTTATACAGTCGACTGTGAGTATATACAGGTATTTGCAGGATGAAAACCTAAAGATCAAGAATTAACCGCAGATGAATCAATTCTGGAAAGGTCATCGCAAAAGCGGCAGCAAAAGTGCCAGCCAGACGAAAATGGCGAGCAGGATAGCCAGCAGGACCGCCGCCGATCCCATATCTTTCGCCCGTCCCGCCAGCGGATGCAGTTCGCTGCCGATCCGGTCAACAACCGCCTCGATGGCGCTGTTCAGCACCTCCACGATAATCACCAGCACGACAGAACCAATCAGCAGCACTCGCGTAACCGGCTCCACTTCCAGCCAGCAGGCGACAATAATAGCGATAAGGGCGGCAACGGCTTCCTGGCGAAAGGCGGCTTCATGCTGCCACGCGGCCCGGAGCCCCTGCCAGGAATAGCCTGCCGCTTTTATGATGCGGGTCAATCCGGTGACGTTATTTGCCATGATGAGGGAACCCTTTGTGAAGTTTAACGTCAATGTCTGGGTGGCGCACTTTTTGCAACGTCACAGATCTCACTGGCGCTTTCTGGTATGCTTGCGGCGCTTTGCTAACAAGAGGCTTCATGTTGTCTATGTCAGGTTGGCGTAATTTATATTATAACCTATTGAATTTACCAGTTAAATTACTGGTGAAAAGTAAGGCGATACCCGCTGAGCCGGTCGCTGAACTGGGGCTCGATACTTCGCGCCCTATTATGTATGTGCTCCCCTACGATTCAAAGGCCGATTTGCTGGCGCTCCGTGAGCAATGCCGCAAACAGGATCTTCCCGACCCCTTAGATCCGCTGGAGATTGACGGCGCCATGCTGCCGCGATACGTCTTTATTCACGACGGTCCGCGTGTCTTCCCCTATTTCGTGCCCAACCTGGAATCGGTAAAACTGTTCCATGACTACCTTGATCTGCACCGCAGTAATCCGCTACTGGACGTGCAGATGGTGCCGGTTTCCGTGATGTTTGGCCGCGCGCCGGGCCGTGAGGTGCAGGGGGAAAGTCAGCCTCATCTGCGTATGCTCAATGGCATTCAGAAATTCTTTGCCGTCCTCTGGCTGGGGCGCGATAGTTTTGTGCGTTTCTCGCCGATGGTTTCGCTGCGCCGTATGGCAACGGAACACGGCACCGACAAATCCATCGCCCAGAAGCTGGCCCGCGTGGCGAGAATGCACTTCGCCCGTCAGCGCCTGGCCGCGATTGGCCCGCGTCTGCCGGTTCGCCAGGATCTGTTCAACAGGCTGCTCCAGTCGAAGGCGATTGCAAAAGCAGTTGAGGATGAAGCGCGCAGCAAAAAAATCTCTCATGAGAAAGCTCAGCAGAACGCCATTGAGCTGATGGAGGAGGTCGCGGCAGATTTCTCCTATGAGGCGATCCGCCTGACCGATCGCATTATGGGCTGGACGTGGAGCAAACTCTATCAGGGCATTAACGTTAACGGCGGCGAACGCGTACGCCAGCTCGCCCAGGACGGCCATGAAATTGTTTATGTGCCCTGCCACCGCAGCCATATGGACTATCTGCTGCTCTCTTACGTGCTCTATCATCAGGGTCTGGTGCCGCCCCATATTGCGGCCGGTATCAACCTGAACTTCTGGCCGGCCGGGCCGATTTTCCGCCGGCTGGGCGCCTTCTTTATTCGCCGTACCTTTAAGGGCAACAAGCTCTATTCCACCGTTTTCCGCGAATATCTTGGCGAACTTTTTACCCGCGGATACTCGGTAGAATATTTCGTTGAAGGTGGACGTTCGCGCACGGGCCGCCTGCTCGATCCCAAGACCGGCACGCTGTCGATGACGATTCAGGCGATGCTGCGCGGCGGTAACCGCCCTATCACGCTGGTACCTATCTATATTGGCTATGAGCATGTGATGGAGGTCGGAACCTACGCTAAAGAACTGCGTGGCGCCACCAAGGAGAAGGAGAGCTTTCTCCAGATGGTGAGAGGCTTGCGCAAGCTGCGTAATCTCGGTCAGGGCTACGTCAACTTTGGCGAGCCGCTGCCGCTGGTCAGCTACCTGAACAAGCGGGTGCCGGAATGGCGCGAGTCGATCGATCCGATTGAAGCGCACCGTCCCGCCTGGCTGACACCTGCGGTCAACGATATCGCCCAGCAGGTAATGGTCCGTATCAATAATGCAGGTGCCGCTAACGCCATGAACCTCTGCGTGACTGCCCTGCTGGCCTCACGCCAGCGTTCACTGACGCGGGAACAGCTGACCGAACAGCTGGAGTGCTACGTACAGCTGCTGCGCAACGTGCCTTACTCACCTGACGCCACCGTGCCGGATATGACGCCGGAAGCGCTGCTTGATCACGCCCTTGGCATGAACAAGTTTGAGATTGAGCAGGACAGTATTGGCGAGATTATCATTCTGCCGCGCGAGCAGGCTGTACTGATGACCTATTACCGCAATAACGTCCATCATATGCTGGTTATGCCATCGCTGATCGCCGTGTTCCTGGTACAGCATCGTGAACTGACGCGGGCGGAGCTGCTGCGCCAGATCGGCGTGATCTATCCGATGCTGAAAAGCGAGCTGTTTCTGCACTGGGAGAAAGAGGATTTACCGACGGTGATGGATGCGCTGATAACGGAAATGGCGCGACAGGGTCTGCTGACGGTTGAAGATAACACGCTGCGCCTCAGCCCTGCCCGCAGCAGAACGCTACAGCTGCTGGCGGCCGGCGTGCGGGAAACGCTTCAGCGCTACGCCATCACTTTCTCTATTCTTAGCGCAAACCCGTCGATTAACCGTGGAACGCTGGAAAAAGAGAGCCGGACCATGGCTCAGCGTCTGTCGGTGCTGCACGGCATCAATGCGCCGGAGTTTTTTGACAAGGCGGTCTTCTCTTCACTGGTGCTGACGCTGCGCGATGAAGGATATATCAGCGATACCGGCGATGCGCAGGTTGAGCAAACGCATAAGGTGTATCAGATGCTGGCAGACCTGATTACTCAGGATGTCAGAATGACCATCGAGAATGCGTCGCTGCCGGTCTGAATCCGGGATCAAAAAAGGGTCGATGACGGCAATGTCATCGACCCTTTTTTTTGCCTTACGGCAGTCAGAACGCCTCCACCAACGGCGGTAAGCTCAACGCGATGCCGGCGAAAAGTACCATCCCCACAGCGTTATTGTTCAGAAACGCCCTGAAGCATAAATCACGATCGCGCCCGGCAATCAGTTTCTGCTGGTAGATGAACAGCAGACCGGCTACAGCGACAGAACCATAAAACAGTCCGCCGAGCTGTAACCGCCAGCCAAGCAGCGCTATCAGACCGAGGGCGGCAAGCTGTAACAGGCCAATAATAAGCTTATCGAAACGCCCGAACAGAATTGCCGTGGATTTGACCCCTATCTTCAGATCATCGTCGCGATCCACCATCGCATACTCGGTGTCGTAAGCGACCGTCCAGCACATATAGGCAATAAACAGCAGCCAGCAGTTCAGCGGTAAACTGCCGCTGACGGCTGCCCAGCCCATGGGAATACTCCAGCCGAACGCCGCACCCAGCACGACCTGGGGAAGATGGGTGTAGCGTTTCATAAAGGGATACATCCACGCCAGCGCCAGCCCCCCTAACGACAGCCAGATGGTAATGGCGTTCATGGTCAGCACCAGGCAAAACGAGATCAACACCAGCAGAGCGAAAAGCAGAATGGCTTCTTTTGTGGTGACCGCACCGCTGGGCAGCGGCCGGAACCGCGTTCGCTTCACGTGACCGTCGATTTTACGATCGGCAAAATCGTTCACCACGCAGCCTGCCGCACGCATAAAGAAAACCCCAAGCGTAAAGACAATCAGCACGTTCAGCGGCGGAACTTTCATTCCGGCGAGCCACAGCGACCAGAACGTTGGCCAGAGCAGCAGCAGCGTGCCGATGGGCTTGTCGATGCGCATCAGACGGCTGTAAGCCCGGAATTTATTCACTGGCAAACTTTTCTCCACGCTACAGGCTCCCTTGCACCGGCACGCTCAGATAGAGCGGTGCGGGCGGTAAAAACAGTTCAGTAAGTAAAAGTGGCTTACCGGAGAGGCGCAGCCGCGAGCGACGTCCCCAGAGGCCTTCCACTACGCCCGGCTCAATAAAGTCCCGCGTCAGGGTGGAAGAAGCAAAGAGATAGCGACCCAGCGGCCGCGTTCCCAGATGCTGAAGCATCTCTTCAGGGCCATTCAGGGTAGATTCAGGCACCAGCGTACGGCCAGCCAGCCAGGGCTTGCCGTCGCCGCAGAGCAGGATTTCCCGCAGCCAGTATCGCGGCTCAAGCGGCAACAAGGCGATCTCCTCTCCGGCCTCCTCTGCGCTGATAAATCCTTCACGCTGAACCTCGACGGTGACTTTGTCACAGTGGCGCTCAAAACGGCGGGTCATGGAGTCCTCCTCCATCAGCCAGTCCAGCAGCGGGGCCGTCAGCAGCGGCGAACCGTCAGGCAGCCAGTTGATGGCGCGCAGCTGCGAGAGCACATTCTCAGCCATATGGCGTCTCCAGGCGAAATTTGGGTGTCATAGTGTAGCGCAGTCGCCGCCCGGGTAGACAGGATATCGGGGGGAATTATCAGGAATTTTGGGAAGAGGGATAAAGGAAGGGGCGCCTGCGGGCGCCCATCAGACCTACTCACGCTTCAGGCGATTACTGTTCGCCAGCCAGAGCGTGACGACCAGCAGCAAAATGGCAATGGCATAAGCCAGAGTATCAAAGGGATTTTTATGATCGACGATGATCAGGCGGATGATCGCCGTAATGCCAATATAGACAAAATAGCGCAGCGGGAAATGGTAGCCAGACTGGAAATATTTCACGATCAGCGCAATAAATTCGAAATAGAGAAAGTAAATAACAATCCCTTCGATCAGCATATAGGAGGAGGTCTGCTCACCGGTGTAGAGCAGCACGTTAGCCAGGTGAATGGTTTCTTTACCTAAAAAAATGGCCAGTATGCCCGCCAGAACAATCAGGCCAACGTTGAGCACCATCTGCAGTAGCCAGGCAATACGTGTTGCGGTAATCATAAAAACATCCTTTAAAGTCACTCTGTTTCGTCAGGAAATGACGGTACGGCTACTATGCGTTAGTGTGATGAACTTCACAAGTTTTTGCCGCTGACGAATGACGTAAAAAAGGGGTGCCGCACTGCTTCGCGGCACCCCTTCGATATTTACCCACCAGGACCAGACATTACCGGAAATGGCTGTCCCGATCGCTGGTCATATTATAGAGCTGATATTTCCGTCCCAGCATCTGACCGCCATCACGCGTCAGCGGCGTCCAGCTGACCTGCGCGCGTCCCCGCGTTGGCGAGGCGGTGAACAGATCCATTGGAATGGAGATATAGAAACCTTTGGTGAAGTCCCCTTCGCCATATTCTTCAGCCGAAACGTTGGTTTTCGTGGCGTAAGCACCAACGATTACCCCACTGTCGAACTGGCGGGAGATATCCAGCGTGGCACCTTTATCTTCAGCCAGATACTGCCCGACGCTCGCCTTAACCAGCACGCTGCGCATAAACCATGGACGCCAGTAGGCGGTCAGGTTGCCGACATTGGCGCTGTAGTCGTCGAACTGCATCATATTGTCCCAGTCGCGTCGCTTAACGTAATTCGCATCAACGCCGACGGCCCAGTCCGCATCCAGCGGCCGGTAAAGCACTTCGCCACCCACACCGCCGTACATGGTTTCGAGATAGCCACCATACATCTGCCCATAAAACCCGTTCCCCAGGTAACGCATATAGTTCGCCTGCAGGTTATTCACGTAGACATTATTTTCTACGTAATCACGGATATGGGTACGCACACGCGGCAACGAAGAGTCAGCAGGCGCGCCGTTATAGCGGAATTTATCGTAATTGTTGGCAAGGTTGGCGAATACGCTGCCATCAATTAACAGATGATCCGTCAGCCAGTAGTTGGCGTTGCCCATCACACCAACCTGGTAGAGATAGAAGCTCTCTGGCCCGCCCACGGACTGATTAAGCACCGGCGACAGGCTGTAGTCGAGCGGATCGGCATCAATGCGGAACCCCTGTTCGGTGCGTCCCGGATCAACCGGATTAATCCGCTGCTGATCCAGCGTCTTCTCCTGGCCCAGCGGGTAACCTTCCAGCTGCTGTCTCAGGCCGGCAACCGGGGTCACGGTGGTGACCTGCGGCATGTTATTCCGGATTTCCGTCACGCTCAGCGTATCGATGCCGTCAGGCAGGTTGTTCATCATAATCAGGTTGGCGCGATCGATGCCTTCCTGTGTGTTCCGGTATTTATTCTGCTGCCCTGAGGCATACAGCGTGCTGCCTTTGATTTGCAGATTTGGCCCATTCAGCCCGGCGTTATATTTCAGTCCGGTAAGCTGACTTGCCACCGCAGTAGGCTCGAAGAACCGCCCCTGAGGCTGGGGGTTATAGGCCGGTTTCGGCGCATCAACTGAAGCAACATGCAGATCGTTAAAATTCGTCCGCAGGGTAAAGCCCGCCATAAAAGTATTGCCGCGCTCGTAGCTGATATTCATATCCGCCCACTCCGTCAGGCGATAGACAGCCCCGACGTTGACTTTGCTTTTTTGCTCCAGCTGTCCGGCGAAATCATCCTTATAATCGTTACCTTCATACTCAACCTTCAGACGAAGCGGCTGCCACGGCGTCTGGTATTCGATACCGCCAAAGATTGCAGCCGGACCTTTGAACATATCCTTGCCGTTGACCGAACCAGCCTCGCCATTGCTGTCAGAGCGGTTACAGTAGCCGCTGTCGGCCTGGCAGAAGGGATTTTTCACCGTGCCGCTGTTACCAAGGTAGCCAAAGCCCAGGCCGAGAGTGAAATCAAAAGGTCCCCAGGCCTTGGTGGCAACCAGATATTCGCTGTCAAACAGACCCGTTCCGCCAAGATCACGGGCACCGACCGCCACTTCCGGCAGCCAGAACCCTTCCTGCCAGAGGCGCGCCTTAAGATCGAACGCTTTATCTTTATAGGTCTGACTGCCGCTGAAGCTTTCAACAGCGCTGTAGCGGCGCGTTTTCACATCGGTATAGCGGATGGTCGCTTCCAGCCACGGGAACAGCTGCACCGATGAGGAAAAGAAGCGGTACTGATCGTTGTAGCGATAGTTAAGGCTGAATTCGCCATCTTCCGCCATGCGTGCCGTTGGCACCTGTAGCAGACCTGCGCCGCCGAGATCGGATTGCGACGGGCTTACCGGGTTAGTCAGCATTGCCGCCTGCGTCTGACAGGCACAGGCGACGGAAACAGCCAGCAGGCTGAGGAGATAATGTGTTTTCATCAGTCAGGGATCCGGTGCGTCAGAACTGTAATGATTTGCTGGTTGAGATCCTGGTATTCGCCAGGCAGCGACCATGAGGAGAAACCAACGTAAAGGATGCTGCCCGCTTCCGGCTCGCGATGGCGCCGGTTCCAGTAAGCCACCGGCACCTCACTGACGTCACCGGCAGGACCAATCAGCATCGCCGTATTACGCTCAGCGCCAGGCAGAAGATCGTGATTCGCCAGATAATCAACCAGGCTGCGGCCTGGCTGCCAGGTCACTTTACCGCTTCCCACCAGCAGGCCAGCCAGGGTAACTGTTGCCGGCTTTTGCCGCATATAGAGGCTGTAATCGCCCTGCAGACGGCGGTTTTCCGTCGCCCTGACGCGAACGATGTCCGGATCAAGGTTAACAAACTGGCGGCCTGTCACCTTCACTGCCGCGAGTTGTTGCCAGACGTTTTCGACAACGGCGGCCTTGCCGCTATCGCCTGCTGCGCGTAGCGCCGTACTCCAGTCTTTAAGCCTCGCCAGAAGTTGCTGCCGCTGCCGCTGTGCTGCTGCGGTGGCATTTTTTTCTGCAATCACCGTGCCTGGCCACCAGGTTTTCCCTGCCAGCGCCGGGCTGGTCACTAACTGCGCCAGATTTTCCGCTTCATTGACGACGACACTTTCGATCTGACCGGGAGAAAAAACCGTGACCTGACTTTCCGCACGTATGTTCATCGAAACGCAGAACGCGACGCCGGCGAGGATGAGGGATATTTTTTTCATGATTTCGCCGGCTTCAGTAGGGTGATTTCAAGAGAGAGATCCTCTCCGCCAGAGCGCTGCTGTGACTGACGGACCAGCCCTGTCGTCGCCTCAATCCAGAAGGTATTCGTCCAGGAGGTACTTTCTCCGGTCAGTTCAACCGTTTCCTGCCAGACCTGACAGGCAATGTTGCTGCCGGCGATGCTCACCGTCCGATCCTCAAGCCGCCTGAAGTGAGAGACCGCCGTCGCTGCCCGGAACTGACCGTTCTCTGTCCAGCTCATCGTCCGCGTCCAGCTTGCTCCAGCGGTCAGGCGCAACGGGTCCGCCAGCGGGTCATGCTGAAGATCGGTCACTTCTTTCAGGTTGTCTCGCAGCCCCAGCGTTTTCACCACGCGGCCATGCTGCGTCACGACCATTGAGCGATCGCGGGTAATCCATTTTTGCTGCCCGTTTTCATCAAAGCCCAGCACCACAAAAATGCGCTGACCGCCATTGATGCGCAGATAGATACTGGCATAGGGAAGCGCGTCGATCTGCTGGCTTGAAACCTCGATATCGTCGGGCCCGAGAAGAGCAAGGCTGACCGTATCGACCAGCCCTTTTTGCGTTTGCGTACAGGCCTGCAAAAGCAGGCACAGCAGCAGAAGTGGTATGTAGCGCACTGGTGTGAGTCCCTGAATAACGTCTGACAAGGTCGAAAATAACCACACAGGCGTGTGGTTATGATTAATTTTTTGTACTTAACGCGTTGTGCTGGTCGTGGTGGTGGTCGTGGTTCCGGTATTGGAACCATTTCCGCCGCTGCTTGCTGCCAGCGCCACGCCGACCACGGCACCGAGGGCGCCCACGCCGACGGCGGTCGTGGTTCCGGCGGAGAGCGTTCCCGCCGCGCTACCGGCAGCCGCACCGGCTTCGGCTGGTGCGGCAAACGCAACAGAAGAGACCGATAAACAGGCTACGGCAACAGCCGCACATAAGACTTTTTTCATTACATTTCCCTTCATCAGATGAATGGATAGTTCGCCTGAAGGGTTTCAGGCGCGCCCAGTATAAGGCATCGGCTTGCCCGAATTGACGGGCGCGCCAGCCCGCCAAATAGGCCGTTACCGGCACGCCGCTAGCGGTTTTATTCTGCGCATTTAAGCTTCTTTTAACTGAATAATTCAAAATGTTGGTATTTATGTCTGTAAAGAACGCGCAAGTCAGTGCCATAAACTAACAATAAGCGTTAAGTGAGCGCTTCAGTCTGAAAGCCGAAGCGAGAGAGAGTAAAAGCAAATAATTGCATTTTTTTCAGTTGGTTAACGGTAACTACCGGCATTATTTACTGAAAAAAGCGCAAAAAGATTTCAGATTTATCTGGCAGGGAATTGGCTTAAGTTGCCGAATTTTAAGAATTTCCTCAGCAGCTAAACGCCATTTTTAGTAATAACTGGTGTGACTTTAAGCTCTCTGCGCGCTCAAATCTGACGAGTCACCACCGCCAGGTAAGGGAAAAAGCACAAAGCATCCTGTCAAACAGGACCATAGCAGGCTGAACTGGATCGGATTTAATGATTCACCGAATCACGGGCACTAAAAAGGGCTGTGGCGAGTGCCAGCAGCCCTGATTACAGCGGGCGCCCAGCCTTTTTGACTGCGCGCTCAGAGGAAAATAACCGCGCTGGCAGAACGCGTTGTGACTGCCAGCGGCCGGTTTAGCCTCGCCAGTTTTTATAGCGGTTGATCAGCCCATTGGTAGAGCTGTCATGTGAACTCACCGCTTCGCTTCCTGACAGTTCCGGGAGGATGCGGTTAGCCAGTTGTTTACCCAGCTCAACGCCCCACTGATCGAACGTGAAGATGTTCAAAATGGCACCCTGTGTAAAGATTTTGTGCTCGTAGAGCGCAATCAGCGCCCCAAGGCTGAACGGGGTGATATCACGCAGCAGGATAGAGTTCGTCGGGCGGTTGCCTTCAAACACTTTAAAAGGAACGATATGCTCAACGGATGCCGCCTCTTTACCCGCATCGGCAAACTCTTTTTCCACCACGTCGCGTGATTTGCCAAACGCCAGCGCTTCAGTCTGGGCAAAGAAGTTAGACAGCAATTTGGCGTGATGATCGCCCAGTTTGTTATGAGTAACCGCTGGCGCAATAAAGTCGCAAGGTACCAGTTTGGTCCCCTGGTGGATCAGCTGATAAAACGCATGCTGGCCATTGGTGCCCGGCTCGCCCCAGATGATCGGTCCGGTTTCATAAGAGACCGGGTTACCGTTGCGATCGACACACTTACCGTTGGACTCCATATTCCCCTGCTGGAAATAGGCCGCAAAGCGGTGCATATACTGATCGTATGGCAGAATTGCTTCGGTTTCCGCGCCGAAGAAATTGTTATACCAGATGCCAATCAGCGCCAGGATGACCGGCAGGTTCTCCTCCAGCGGCGTGGTGGCGAAGTGCTGATCCATTGCATGAGCGCCGCTCAGCAGTTTTTCGAAGTTATCGAAACCGATGGAGAGCACGATAGAGAGGCCGATGGCGGACCAGAGAGAGTAACGTCCACCAACCCAGTCCCAGAATTCGAACATGTTGTCGGTATCGATACCGAACTCACCGACCGCTTTTGCGTTAGTGGACAGCGCGGCGAAGTGCTTCGCGATATGCTGTTCATCGCCTGCGGCTTTCAGGAACCACTCACGCGCGCTGTGGGCATTAGTCATGGTTTCCTGAGTGGTAAAGGTTTTGGAGGCGACTAAAAACAGCGTTGTTTCCGGATTCAGCGACTTCACCGTTTCCGCAATGTGGGTGCCGTCAACGTTCGACACAAAATGCATGTTCAGATGGTTTTTGTAAGGACGCAGCGCTTCGGTCACCATAAAGGGGCCGAGATCGGAGCCGCCGATACCGATATTTACCACGTCGGTAATTGGCTGACCGGTATAACCTTTCCACTCGCCGCTGATAATGCGTTCTGAGAAGGATTTCATCTTCTCAAGCACCGCATTCACTTCCGGCATCACATCTTTTCCGTCCACCATTACCGGCTTGTTGCTGCGGTTGCGCAGCGCGGTATGCAGAACAGCGCGGTCTTCGGTGCGGTTAATTTTTTCACCGGCGAACATCGATTTGATGGCGCCCTGCAGATCGGTCTCTTTCGCCAGCGCCTGAAGCTTGTTCAGGGTGTCGGTGGTGATGCGGTTTTTGGAATAATCCACCAGCATCAAGTCGTCAAAGGTTGCGGAGAATTTTTCGAAGCGCTGACCGTCTTGCGCAAACAACGCGGCGATCTCGACGTCTTTCATCTCTTCGTAATGCTGTTCCAGCGCTTGCCAGGCAGCGGTTTGTGTCGGATTGATATTTTTCATAGCAACACACTCTTTTTTAAGTAAGAACCGTAAATCAGACCGGACGTCATGTTACAGGAAGCCGCTTGCTTCGCTCTCCTCTTCCTGTAACAGGCTAAATCTATCATCAGGCAGGATTTTTCCGCCTTTTTATCCGGGGCTATTTATAATTCAGGCTGCGGGAGATCTTCACCGCACAGCGTTTCAGTATGACCACTCTTGTTGTCGAAAGGAAAAATTTTATGGCGATGTCTGCCCCACTACTGTTGGTCATCATCGGAATCAGCTCACTGGCAGCCCAGTGGGTCGCCTGGTTACTGCGTTTACCCGCCATTTTACCCCTGCTGGTTTTCGGCATTCTCCTGGGGCCTGTTGGCCATGTTTTGCAGCCTGACGCCCTGTTTGGCAGCCTGCTGTTCCCCCTCGTTTCGCTCTCGGTCGCCATTATTCTGTTTGAAGGCGCCTTGACCCTGCGCTTCGATGAGATCCAGGGGTTAGGCAAAGTAGTACGCAATCTGGTGACCATCGGCATGCTGATCACCTTCCTGGTAATCAGCGTCAGCTGCTGGGCGTTACTGGATTTCCCGCCCGAGCTGGCCGCGCTGGTAGGCGCCGTTACCGTGGTCACCGGTCCGACGGTTATCGCGCCCCTGATGCGCGTCGTCCGGCCTAACCGCGCCATCAATCAGGTGCTGCGCTGGGAAGGCATTATCATCGATCCGGTTGGCGCCATTTTCACGCTTCTGGTGTTTGAATTCATTGTGCTGAGTCAGAAAGCTGAATCGTTAATGCACCTCTTCTGGACGCTGGGCGTAACGGCGGCGGTCGGTATGGCTGGCGGCGCGCTCTTTGGCTGGCTGTTGGGTATCGCCCTGAAACGCGTCTGGCTGCCGGCCTATTTGCAAAACTTCGCCGTGCTGGCCGTTATGCTTTCCGCTTTTGGCCTTTCTAATGCCGTCGCGGATGAGTCTGGCCTGCTGACGGTGACAATTATGGGCATCTGGCTGGCGAATATGCGTGATGTGGATTTGACCGATATTATCGCCTTCAAGGAAGAGCTTTCCGCGCTGCTGATTTCCGGACTTTTTATTATTCTGGCCGCCCGTCTGGATCTGAGCGCGTTACTGGCGATGGGCTGGCCTTTGCTGGCGCTGCTGCTGATCGTGCAGTTTATTGCGCGTCCTTTGTGTATCGCCGCTTCCACCGCAGGTTCCTCCCTGCACTGGCGTGAAAAAGTGATGCTGAGCTGGGTTTCACCTCGTGGCATCGTTGCTGCCGCAGTCAGTTCCCTGTTTGCCCTGACCCTGGAACGAACCGGTTATCCTGGTGCGGATAAGCTGGTTACAGTCGTGTTTGCGGTGATCATCGGCACGGTGGTGCTGCAAAGCCTGACCAGTTCGATGCTGGCGCGATCGTTGCGCGTGCAGCAGCAGGAACCACGTGGCGTGCTAATTGTCGGGGCCAACAGCGTCGCCAGATCGGTGGCCGCCGCCCTGAAAAAACTGGATATTCCGGTGCTGGTTACCGACAGCAGCTGGGAATATTACCGGCAGGCCAGGATGGAAGGCATCGCGGCCTATTATGGTAATGCATGGTCGGAACATGCAGAGAACTTCCTCGATTTAAGCGAAACTGCACATGTTCTGGCGCTGTCACCTAATCGTCATCAGAATGCGCTGGCGGTCTACCATTTCAGTCATATTTTTGGCGAAGGAAAAGTGGCGGCCATCCGTTCCGGTCCGGCGCTGAAAAACCGCCGTGACAGTGAAAGCCCCCGCTTTCGTCGCCATGAGGTGCTGTTCGGGCAGGAACAGACCTATGGCCGGCTCAGCAGCCTGTTATCCAAAGGGGCCACGTTGAAAACCACTCGTCTGAACGAGAACTTTGGCTGGGTGGATTACCTGGAGAAAAACCAGGGTGTGATCCCCCTGTTTGTTCAGAATGAAGAAGGGAAGCTGAGCGTGGTGAAGGGCGACCAGCCGCTGCCGCTGCCCTGCACGCTGATTGCGCTGGTACAAAATGAAAATTACTCAAACGGCAGAGATTGACAGCGAAGGCAGAACCCGATATTTCTAGGCGGCTAGTTGCGCATCTGATGCGCAAGCCAGAAGAGGCGCGTCGCCCAGGCAGTGTGTTGGAGGAGCCGGATCCACAGAAAACACATCAGGGGGAGCGACGCCGAGGTGTAATCCCTTCGGTAGGGTGCGCATCGACCACAGGGGCTGAATCCTCTGGGTTGTCACCAGGTTCGTTCGGCAGTCGGACGAACCCTACCCGTGTTAGCGGGCGTTGCCGTAAGGCGCAGGCTAATCCTCCAATGGAGTGACGCCTGGCAGTAGATCGGCTGAGTTCAGCCACAGGGTCATGCTGACGTCAGGTTACGCAGGTAGACAAGGTGGAGCGCTTCTGGGTGACTCGTAGTCAATCCCTTTTCTACGTCTGACCCGTTTCTGCTCTTCCCTTGTGCCAAGGCTGATGGAATTTAACCTGACACGAGGTATACCAAATCATGTCCCACTCTTCACTGATCGTGGCAAAATTCGGCGGCACCAGCGTTGCCGACTTTAGCGCGATGAGCCGCAGCGCCGATGTGGTGCTGTCAAATCCCGATACCCGCCTGGTGGTGCTCTCGGCTTCCGCTGGCGTAACGAACCTGCTGGTTTCACTGGCTGAAGGGCAGGAGCAGGCGCAGCGTGCTTACCTGCTGGATGAGATCCGCCGTATTCAGTACGCGATTGTCGAACAGCTAACCCAGCCAGATGTGATCCGTGACGAGATCGATCGGATGCTGGAAAATATCACTATGCTCTCCGAGGCCGCCGCGCTGGCCAACTCAACCGCCCTCACCGATGAGCTGGTCAGCCACGGCGAGTTGATGTCTACCCTGCTTTTTGTCGAAATTCTGCGACAGCGGGGCCTCACCGCGCAGTGGTTCGACGTACGCAAAATCATGCGCACCAGCGACCGTTTCGGCCGCGCCGAGCCGGATGTTGCCCAGTTGGCTGAGCTGAGCCGGGCGCAGCTTGCTCCCCGCCTCAGCGAGACGTTAATCGTCACCCAGGGATTTATCGGCAGCGAGGCGAAGGGCCGCACTACCACGCTGGGACGGGGCGGCAGCGACTATACCGCGGCGCTGCTGGGTGAAGCGCTTCATGCCAGCCGCATCGATATCTGGACAGACGTACCGGGGATTTACACCACCGATCCCCGCGTCGTGCCTGGGGCGAAACGCATCGATGAAATCACCTTCGAAGAAGCCGCCGAAATGGCAACCTTTGGCGCTAAGGTGCTGCATCCGGCGACCCTGATGCCTGCGGTGCGCAGCGATATTCCTGTCTTCGTTGGCTCAAGCAAAGATCCTTCTGCTGGCGGCACGCGCGTCTGCAAGGCCTCGCAGAATCCACCGCTGTTCCGTGCGCTGGCGCTGCGTCGCAGGCAGACGCTGCTGACGCTGCACAGCCTGAATATGCTTCACGCCCGTGGCTTTCTGGCGGAGGTATTCAACATTCTGGCGCGTCACAATATCTCCGTTGACCTGATCACAACCTCCGAAGTCAGCGTCGCGCTGACGCTGGACACCACCGGTTCCACCTCCACGGGTGAAAGCCTGCTGACTCAGGGACTGCTGACCGAGCTCTCCTCGCTGTGTCGGGTCGAAGTGGAGGAAAATCTGGCGCTGGTGGCGCTGATCGGCAACAAACTTTCTCAGGCGTGCGGCGTGGGAAAAGAGGTCTTCGGCGTGCTCGAACCTTTTAACCTGCGGCTGATCTGCTACGGCGCCAGCAGCTATAATCTCTGTTTCCTGGTGCCTGGCGATGATGCCGAGCGCGTGGTACAGCGACTGCACCATAATCTTTTTGAATAATGAGTGAACCGGGCCTGGCCCGGTTTTTTTTGCATCGCGATAACATGCCGTTTACCCCCTTCTCTCAAAAAATTTTTTCCCTACACCGCCGCAGAATCTGAAAATCATTTTTTCAACGGTTTCTATTCTCAAATGACACTGCAGGCTTGTGAAACGATTCAGCAAGGAGATAATTCTCTTTTTTTAACCTCCAGAGTGACAACGCAGGATGATGAAAAAGTTAACGGCTGAGTTTTTGGGAACCTTTGTTCTGGTTTTTGGCGGGTGTGGTAGCGCGGTCCTGGCCGCAGGTTTTCCGGGCCTGGGTATCGGCTTTGCCGGCGTGGCGCTGGCGTTCGGCCTGGCGGTGCTGACCATGGCTTATGCGGTAGGTCATATCTCCGGCGGACACTTTAACCCGGCGGTGACGCTGGGCCTCTGGGCTGGTGGACGCTTCCCGGGACGCCAGATTGTGGGGTATATGGCAGCTCAGGTTATCGGCGGTCTGGCAGCAGCAGCCGTTCTGTATGTGATTGCCAACGGTAATACAGCGTTCGATGCAACCGCAGGCGGCTTTGCCTCGAACGGCTACGGCGCACATTCACCGGGCGGCTACTCGCTTCTGGCAGGCATGGTAACGGAAGTCGTTTTGACGGCGATCTTCCTGATTATTATCCACGGCGCGACCGATAAACGTGCGCCTACAGGCTTCGCACCCATCGCGATTGGCCTTGCGCTGACGCTGCTCCACCTTATCTCTATTCCGGTGACGAATACCTCCGTTAACCCGGCACGTAGCACCGCCGTTGCGCTGTTCCAGGGCGGCTGGGCAGTAGAGCAGCTGTGGATGTTCTGGCTGATGCCGCTGGCTGGCGGCGTGGCAGGCGGCCTGATTTATCGTCTCCTGCTCGCCAGTAAGGATTAAGTAACGCCGGCTGGCGTGCCCGCTGTGGCCCGCCAGCATCTTCTCCCCGCGACACATTCTTTTCTCTTCCCGGTTGATGCTATGCTCCCGCAGTCACTTTTCCCTCGTTCCGGGATAAGCGATCTTCTATGGCAAAATCTGTACAAGATAAACACAACAAACAAAAGGAAGTCTGGCTATGCTCGCCACCGTTACCCGGCTGTTCCCGCTCTGGGCACTCCTGCTCTCCGTCGCCGCCTATTATGTTCCCACGCCCTTTCTGAGTATCGGTCCCTGGGTGCCCTGGCTGCTGATGCTGATTATGTTCGGCATGGGCGTGACGCTGAATATCAATGATTTCAAACGCGTCCTGATCCGCCCTGCGCCGGTCTTTGCTGGCACCTTCCTGCACTATCTGGTGATGCCGCTGGCTGCATGGGCACTGGCCAGACTCTTCAAGATGCCGCCCGATCTCGCCGCTGGTATGATCCTGGTGGGCAGCGTTGCCAGCGGTACAGCCTCGAACGTGATGATCTATCTGGCGAAGGGCGACGTGGCGCTTTCCGTCACAATTTCCTCCGTCTCGGCGCTGATTGGCGTGTTTGCCACGCCCCTGCTGACGAAATTTTATGTTGATACCCACATCCAGGTTGATGTGATGGGCATGCTGTTCAGTATTGTGAAGATCGTAGTGATACCGATCGGCGCAGGCCTGATTGTGCACCACACCATGAACAAGTTAGTGAAGCGGGTAGAGCCTTATCTGCCTGCGTTTTCCATGATCGCGATCCTGCTGATTATCAGCGCGGTTGTGGCCGGTAGTCAGGGCTTTATCGGTTCGGTGGGCCTGATGGTGATAGCGGCGGTGATGCTGCATAACGCCATTGGTCTGCTTGGCGGCTACTGGGGCGGTAAGCTGTTTGGCTTTGATGAGTCCACCTGCCGCACGCTGGCGCTGGAAGTCGGTATGCAAAACTCCGGTCTTGCGGCGACCTTAGGCAAGCTTTACTTCTCGCCGCTGGCGGCGTTACCCGGCGCGCTGTTCTCGGTATGGCATAACCTTTCCGGCTCCCTGCTGGCAGGCTACTGGTCCGGCAAGCCTGTAAATAAAAAGTAAGCACTCGCTCCGCCCACAAATCTGATACTGTGGGCGGAGATGCTGTCTGAACGTTATCCTTTTACTCCTCTTCCCGGTGCTCCTCAGGCTGCTCCAGTACGCTGTAGGCAACCGCACAGAACAGCGAACTCAGGCGCTTCATATCACCTAACAGGCCAAGATGCAGCGAGCTGGTTTCAATGCTTAGCACGTTTTGCTGATGCAGACGCTCAACATGTTTATGTGAGTAGCGACGGTTGGTGATGCGGAAGCGGTGCTTGGCCCGGCGTAGCCGTTTGGCACTGGTCACATCCCGCGATAAAAACACCGACAGGCTCAGGCGCAGGTTAGCCGTTAACTGCTCCAGCAACGCATCCAGTTCGCGCATGCCATCTTCGGAGAATGCCCGGCCAGCCGTCAGCGATTTGTCAGCAACCTCACCGCTCATGCGCTCAAGAATATCGCCAGCCATTTCCAGGTTTACCGCCATTTCAATGGTTTCAGCCCAGCGTCGGGAATCCGCTTCGGGCAAATCATCTTTCGGCATGCGTGCCAGATAGAGTTTGATCGCGGTGTAAAGCGTATCGACATCATCGTCCAGCTTACGGATTTCACGCTCCTGCCGGAGTTCACCATGCACAACTTTGCTGAAGGTGATCAGCATCTGCTCAATGACATCCCCCATTCTGAGCGTTTCGCGGGCGGCATTGGCAAGAGCGAGTGCCGGCGTGTCCAGCGCACTACTGTCGAGATGTTTCGCTTTAAGCCGCAGATCGGTCTCGGGCTCATCCTGAATCAGGCGCTGGCACAGGCTGGCCATCGGTCCGGTAAACGGCACCATGATCAGGCAGCGGATCAGGTTGTAGAAAACGTGGAAATATATCACCAGCTCTTCATCGTTTACCGCCAGGTTATCCATCCAGTCAGCCAGCGGATCGATGAAGGGCAGCACCATCAGCGAACCGATAAATTTAAACAGCAGGCTGCCGAGCGCAACCCGTTTGCCTGCCGCGTTGGAAGCGCTGTTATTGAGCATCGCCAGCAGGCCGCTGCCCAGATTAGCGCCGATAACCAGGCAGAGGGCCACCTTAAATGAGATAACGCCCGTGGCCGTCAGCGTGGCAGTAATCAGAACAGCAGCAAGGCTGGAGTAGCTGATAATCGCAAAGACAGCCCCAATCAGCGCATCCAGTAAGATATCCCCGGTTAGCGAGGAGAAAAGGACCTTTACCCCGGCAGCCTGGGTGACCGGCGTGGCGGCGGTCACAATCAGCTCCAGCGCCAGCAGAATCAGCCCCAGCCCGATACTGGTGCGGCCCAGCTGGCCCGCCCGCGACTGTTTCCGGCCCAGAAAGAAGATCACACCAAATAAGATAAACAGCGGCGAAAGCCAGGAAAGATCAAACGTCAGGATACGCGCCATCAGCGCCGTTCCGACGTCTGCACCCAGAATAATGACCAGCGCTGGCGTCAGTCCCACCAGCTGCTGCGCCACAAACGAGGTGACCAGTAGCGTGGTCGCATTACTGCTTTGTACCAGCGCGGTCACCCCGATCCCGGCGGTAAAAGCCATCGGCTTTTTCGAGACGCTGTGGCTGAGCACGCGACGTAAGTCGGCGCCATAGACGCGCATTATGCCGGTCCTGACGATATGCGTTCCCCAGACCAGCAGCGCCACGGCAGAAAGTAAATTTAGCAGAGTTAACAACGCGATCGACCTCACAACAGCTTAAACTGAACGTACCTGGAGCCGCTTTTCCCAGCCCCTGGAAAGCATTAAGTTTAGTTGGAATATGGAATAATCTTGCTAATCAGATGGATATATTTGGCGTTTCCCGCAGATCTCAACAGCGGATGATGGCAGGGTTGAAAAGATAAACCTGGCCGGGTAAGTCTGTCCTTACTTACCTGGCGGGGTGTTACTCTGCGTCGTAGCCCAGATTGGCGGCCAGCCAGCGCTCCACTTCGCTGACGGACATCCCCTTACGGCGGGCATAATCCTCCACCTGGTCACGCTGGAGTTGCGCCACGGCAAAATATTTGCTTTCCGGATGGCTGAAATACCAGCCAGAAACGGCGGCGCCAGGCCACATGGCATAAGATTCCGTCAGCTTCATGCCGGTATGGGTTTCCACGTCCAGCAGTTTCCAGATGGTTTCTTTTTCAGTATGTTCCGGACAGGCGGGGTAACCCGGCGCCGGCCTGATGCCCTGGTAGTTTTCGCGAATAAGCTCTTCATTACCCAGATTTTCCGTCGCAGCGTAGCCCCAGATGACCTTCCGTACCCGCTCATGCAGGTATTCAGCAAAGGCTTCCGCCAGACGATCGGCGAGTGCTTTCACCATGATTTTATTGTAGTCATCATGCCTTGCGTCAAAAGCCTCAGCCAGCGCGTCCTCTTCCAGCCCACCGGTCACCGCAAACGCCCCCAGATAGTCCGCTTTGCCGCTGCTTTTAGGGGCCACGAAATCGGCGAGGCAATAGTTAGCAAACTCCTTTTTATCTGTCTGCTGACGTAAGTGATGACTCACTTGCAAAACCTGGCTTCGGGATTCATCCTGGTAAATCTCAATATCGTCTCCCACGCGGTTAGCGGGAAAAAGACCGACCACGCCACGCGGATTTAACGATTTTTCTCTGCTCAGATCGTCCAGCATCGCATTGGCATCCGCCAGCAGGCGACGGGCTTCCTCGCCGACGATTTCATCTTCCAGGATCCGCGGATATTTCCCCGCGAGCGACCAGGTCATAAAAAAAGGCGTCCAGTCGATGTAGTTGCGCAGCGTTTCGATGTCAGCACTTACTTCGCTTATGCCCAGCCTGTGTACTGGTGGTGGCGTGTAGGTCTGCCAGTCAAGGTTAAGGGCATTCTCGCGGGCGGCGGCCAGCGTCACCGGCGGCGTACGCGGTTTTTTACGGCCATGCTGTATGCGTACCGTTTCGTACTCTTTGCGGGTGCGGGCGACAAAATCATCATGCTGCGTTGCCGACAACAGCGCTGAAACGACGCCAACGGTTCGTGAGGCGTTCTGGACATACACCGTCGGGCCACTGTAATTTTGTTCGATTTTCACTGCCGTATGCGCTTTTGAGGTGGTCGCGCCGCCAATCAGCAGCGGCAGCGTAAACCTCTGTCGCTCCATCTCTTTTGCCACATTGACCATCTCATCCAGCGAAGGCGTAATCAGCCCCGAGAGGCCGATCATATCGGCGTTCTGCTCCCTGGCCGTTTTCAGTATTTTTTCGCTGGGCACCATTACACCCAGATCGATAATTTCGTAGTTATTACATTGAAGCACCACACCCACAATATTTTTGCCGATGTCGTGAACGTCGCCTTTGACCGTCGCCAGCACGATTTTGCCATTCGTACTGCCCTTTTCCTTACTCGCTTCAATATAGGGTTCCAGCCAGGCAACCGCCTGTTTCATCACGCGGGCAGATTTTACGACCTGTGGCAGGAACATTTTGCCTTCGCCAAAAAGATCGCCGACTACGTTCATACCCGCCATCAGCGGTCCTTCAATGACCTCTATTGGCCGGCTGACGTTCTGACGCGCGGCTTCGGTATCTTCCTCAATAAATTCCGTGATCCCTTTTACCAGCGAATATTCCAGCCGTTTTTCCACCGTCCAGCTACGCCACTCGGCCTGAGGACGGGTGCTTTCATCCTCTGGCTTGCTGCCACGAAATTTTTCTGCCAGCGCCAGCATCCGCTCGGTGCCATCTTCCCGCCGGTTCAGAATGACGTCTTCTACCGCCGCCTTCAGTTCCGGGTCAAGGTCGTCGTAGATCGCCAGCTGCCCGGCGTTGACAATGCCCATATCCATGCCGTTACGGATGGCGTAATAGAGAAAGACGGCGTGAATCGCCTCGCGCACCGGATCGTTGCCGCGAAATGAGAAGGATACATTCGAGACGCCGCCCGAAATCATCGCGTGGGGCAGTTCACGCTTGATGTCTTCACAGGCGCCAATAAAGTCCATGGCGTAGTTGTTATGCTCTTCAATGCCGGTAGCAATGGCAAAGATATTGGGATCGAAAATAATGTCTTCCGGCGGGAAACCGACCTCTTCCGTGAGGATTTTGTAAGCCCGCCGACAGATGGCGATTTTGCGCTCACGCGTATCAGCCTGGCCTTCTTCATCAAAGGCCATGACCACCATCGCCGCTCCGTAACGCCGTACCAGGCGGGCGTGAGCGATGAAAGCTTCCACGCCCTCTTTCATCGAGATGGAGTTAACAATCCCTTTCCCCTGGATGCACTGCAGCCCTTTTTCGATAACGTCCCATTTTGAAGAGTCGATCATGATCGGCACGCGTGCGATATCCGGTTCGCCCGCAATCAGGTTGAGGAAACGCACCATTGCCGCTTCGGCATCGAGCATTCCCTCATCCATATTGATATCGATGATCTGTGCGCCACTCTCGACCTGCTGGAGAGCAACTTCCAGCGCCTCGTTATACTTTTCTTCTTTAATCAGCCGTTTAAACTTTGCCGAACCGGTGACGTTAGTCCGCTCGCCTACGTTAACAAACAGTGAGCCGGCGCTGATGTTCAGCGGTTCCAGCCCAGAAAGGCGACAGGCCACCGGCAGCACCGGCAGCGCGCGCGGCGGGACGCCCTCTACCGCGTTCACCATGGCTGCGATATGCGCTGGCGTGGTGCCACAGCAGCCGCCGACAATATTCAGAAAGCCCGATTGCGCCCATTCGCCAATCTGTTGAGCCATGACTGCCGCATCAAGATCGTACTCGCCGAACGCGTTTGGCAGACCCGCATTCGGGTGCGCGGTGACGTAGCCTTCAGCAATACGCGACAGCTCCGCCACATACTGACGCAGCTCGTCCGGGCCAAGCGCGCAGTTGAGGCCGAAAGAGAGCGGCCGGGCATGGCGCAGCGAATTGTAGAAGGCTTCCGTTGTCTGGCCTGATAATGTCCGGCCAGACGCATCGGTAATCGTGCCGGAGATCATCAACGGCAGGGTGATGCCGAGCGCATCGAATTCGCTCTCAACAGCGAAGATGGCCGCTTTGGCGTTAAGCGTATCGAATACCGTCTCAATCATGATGATATCCGCCCCGCCCTCTACCAGCGCGCGGGTAGACTCACGATAGGCTTCCACCAGCTGGTTAAAGGTCACGTTACGGAAAGCGGGATCGTTCACATCCGGTGAAATGGAACAGGTACGGTTAGTTGGCCCAAGGACACCCGCCACATAGCGCGGCTTCTCTGGCCTGCGCGCCGTCCACTCGTCGGCGCAGGCGCGGGCCAGCCTGGCCGCCTCGTAGTTAATTTCCGCAGAAAGTGATGACATCTGGTAGTCCGCCATCGCAATGGAGGTGGCGTTGAAGGTGTTGGTTTCGAGGATGTCGGCGCCCGCCTCCAGATAACCGTTATGGATCGCCGCGATCACATCCGGACGTGTCAGCACCAGCAGATCATTGTTGCCTTTCAGATCGCTCTGCCAGTCGGCAAAGCGCTCACCACGAAAATCCGCTTCTTGCAGACGGTAGCTCTGGATCATTGTGCCCATGCCGCCATCCAGCACCATGATGCGCTTCGCCAGCTGCTGATGCAGCGCTTCTGTTCTGTTACCCACTCTCGCCTCTTCAACGTCACCCAGCGGCAAAATGCCTGTGAGCCATACTGGCATAACTTCTGAGCAGGACAAAGCAAAGGACCTTGAGACATTTTCAGTCTGTGACAGGCACTGATCCGACCAGAAAGTGTGACGTTGCATTCCTGAGCAATAAAACGAAAATGGTTTCCACAGAGTGAAATTAAGGAGTCCGGAATGGCTAATTCTGAAGTTGTGAAACGCGGCAAGAAACCGCGCGTGGCCTCCGCCCAGCCCGCACAGCCTGCCGGACAGGTGCAGTCGCTGACGCGGGGATTGAAACTGCTGGAATTCATCGCCGATTCTCACGGCAGCGTTGCGCTGACCGAGCTGGCACAGCAGGCAGGTTTACCCAATTCCACCACGCATCGTCTCCTGACCACCATGCAGCAGCAGGGCTTTGTCCGCCAGGTCGGTGATTTGGGCCTCTGGACCATCGGCTCTCATGCTTTTGTTGTCGGCAGCAGCTTTCTGCAGAGCCGCAACCTGCTGGCGCTGGTGCATCCGATGCTGCGTCAGCTGATGGAGGATTCCGGCGAAACGGTCAACCTTGCGGTGCTGGATATCAGCGATCGCCAGGCGGTCATTATCGATCAGGTGCAGTGCACGCAACTGATGCGCATGTCCGCGCCGATTGGCGGCAAGCTGCCGATGCACGCGTCAGGCGCAGGCAAAGCATTCCTGGCCAATCTCGATGATGCTCAGGTCAGTGAACTGCTGCACCGCCAGGGGCTGCATCATTACACGCCGCATACTTTGATGTCGCCGCACAGCCTGAAAGAGAACCTTGCGCAGATACGCAAAATTGGCTTCGCCTTTGATGATGAAGAGCATGCGCTGGGGCTGCGCTGCGTGGCGGCCTGCATCTACGATGAGCACCGTGAGCCCTTTGCCGCGATTTCGATTTCGGGGCCGGTATCGCGCGTCACGGACGATCGCGTGACCGAACTGGGCGCGCTGGTCATCAAAGCCGCGAAGGAAATTACCCGTCAGTATGGTGGTGTGCGATAGCAAGCAGGCTCTTTACGCTGCCCGCAGATAGCCAGTTTAAAACCCGCTGTCCGGACACGCCATCAGGAACCTACGTTTCCGACCCCCCTTAAGAGGTTTGCAGACGACTCAGTGTGAGGATCGCGATAGCGCTGGCAAAATCGCTGACGCCGGCGATAAGCATAAACATCCTCAATATGGCCTTCACGAATACGCTGCTGTAGTCCACGCCACCATGCGGCGTTAAACAGATCTTCGTGCATCTCGCCGAACAGTGCCGCTATCGCCGGATCCACACAGAGGTAGTGGCGGAACTCTTCAGGGAACACATCTTCCGGCGAGGTGCTGTACCAGGGCGTAGCGGCAAGTTCATCTTCCGGGAAGCGGGGCTGCGGGATGTCGCGAAAATTCACTTCCGTCATGTAACAGATCTCGTCGTAATCGTAGAACACCACTCTGCCGTGACGCGTCACGCCGAAATTCTTATAAAGCAGATCGCCAGGGAAAATATTGGCGGCGGCCAGCTGCCTGATGGCGTTGCCGTACTCTTCAATCGCGTCACGTCTTTGTTGTTCGTCTGCCTGTTCCAGCCAGAGGTTGAGTGGCGTCATCCGGCGCTCCAGATAAAGATGGCTTATAATGATTTTATCGCCCTCCTGCCGCAGCTTATCGGGGATTTCCTGCCACATTGCCGCCAGCAGATGGTCGCTGATGCGTGCACGTTCGACAGCAAACTGCTCAAATTCCTGGGTATCCGCCATGCGGCCAACCCGGTCATGCTCTTTTACCAGTAGATAACACTCCCGGACCCGCTCCGGCGTAACATCCTTTTGCGGGGCGAAGCGATCTTTGATCACTTTAAACACCCGATCGTAGCCGGGCAGCATAAACACCAGCATCACTAAGCCCCGTACGCCTGGCGCAATGTCAAACCGGTTTGCGGTGGCCGACATCACCTGAAGATATTCCCGGTAGCATTCCGTTTTACCGTGCTTCTGGCAGCCGATCGCCATATAGAGATCGGCAGTGGTTTTTTCGGGTAAAATCTCCCGCAGCCATTCCACCAGCGCGGCAGGCAAAGGGGCATAGACCATGAAATAGGCCCGGGCGAAGCCAAACACGATGCTGGCTTCCCGGCGGCGTGTCAGGCAGGTATCAATGAACAGCTCGCCATTTTCACTGCGGTGCAGCGGCAGCAGGAAAGCATATATTCCTGAAGGCAGGTGTAATTTCCCCACCAGCCAGGCGGCTTTGTTGCGATAAAACAGTTCATTGGCGATCTCAAGCTGGCCTGCGTGCAGATCCGAATCACTGAAATTTTCGCGCAAATGAGCCAGCGTACAGGCAACATCCCTGCCGAGATCCTGCCAGGGCAGCCGCAGGGGAAGATCGCTTAGCATAGTGTGCAGCAGCGCCCCCCAACCCTGCGAGGCGCTGAACGTTCTGGACAACGGCCGGGGAATAGACCGGAAGCGGCGTTCAGGCTGGGAGCTGGTGATAAACAGGCGTTCCGGAGAGAGCCGCTGATGGCCGCACAGGCGGCAATAAACGGAGTTAAAAAAGCTTTCAGCAATTTCAAAACGCGGATAGTCCGCCAGCAGCTCACTATAGAGCGCCTTCACGCGCAGCAGGAAATCGCCTTCAAAGTCGGTGAGGGGAGTGATGCATTTCAGTTGCTCCACGACCAGCGCCACGTGCCGGTCATAGAGATGAATGCGCGCCTTCATCGCGTCCTGCACGGCCAGCCAGTCAGCCTGCTCAAAGCGCTGCTGGGCCCCGGCCGTCACCTCTAAAAAGCGACCATACTGCGCGTCAAATCCCTGCAGTATGGTGCGGGCGATAAGCATTTCCAGCTGCGGCATAGACCCTCCGGCTTTGCTCAGAACTGCTGCTCTTCGGTGGAACCGGTCAGCGCCGTTACCGAAGATGCGCCACCCTGAATAATGGTGGTCACATTGTCAAAGTAGCCGGTGCCTACTTCCTGCTGGTGCGAAGAGAAGGTATAACCCTGCTCGCGGGCAGCAAACTCAGGCTGCTGCACTTTTTCCACGTAATGACGCATCCCTTCACCCTCAGCATAGGCTTTTGCCAGATCGAACATGTTGAACCACATGCTGTGGATGCCAGCCAGCGTAATAAACTGGAAGCGGTAACCCATTTCCGCCAGGGCGTCCTGAAAACGGGCGATGGCGGCGTCATCAAGATTCTTTTTCCAGTTAAACGAAGGAGAACAGTTATAGGCCAGCAGCTTGCCGGGAAAACGGGCATGGATAGCGTCGGCAAAGCGCCGGGCCAGCGCAAGGTCAGGCGTTGAGGTTTCGCACCATAACACATCAGCATAAGGCGCATAGGCCAGCCCCCGGGCGATCGCCTGTTCTATCCCGGCGCGCGTGCGGAAAAAGCCTTCGGTCGTGCGTTCTCCCGTAATGAATTCACGATCGTAGTCGTCACAGTCGGAGGTAATCAGATCGGCAGCGTCAGCATCGGTTCTCGCGATTAAAACCGTCGGCACATCCATTACGTCTGCCGCAAGCCGTGCGGCAACCAGCTTCTGGATGGCCTCCTGGGTAGGGACAAGCACCTTACCGCCCATATGACCACATTTCTTCGCCGACGCGAGCTGATCTTCAAAATGTACGCCACCAGCACCAGCCTGAATCATCGCCTTCATCAGTTCAAACGCGTTCAGCACGCCGCCAAAGCCCGCTTCCGCATCGGCGACGATGGGCAGATAATAATCCGTGTGACGCGGATCGCCTGGCTCAATCTGGCTGGCCCACTGGATCTGATCGGCTCGCTGGAAGGTATTGTTGATACGTTCCACCACTGACGGCACCGAGTTGGCTGGATAGAGCGACTGATCGGGATACATGCTTCCGGCAAGGTTGGCATCGGCAGCCACCTGCCAGCCGGAGAGATAAATCGCCTCAATACCCGCTTTCGCCTGCTGAAGCGCCTGACCACCACTCAATGCGCCAAGGCTGTTGATATAGCCTTTTTTCGCTTCCCCATTCAGCAATCGCCAGAGTTTTTCAGCACCAAGACTGGCCAGCGTGCAGGCCGGATTGACCGAACCGCGGAGCCGGACAACTTCTTCAGCACTGTAAGGACGGGTAATTCCCTCCCAGCGGGCGCTGCGCCATTGCTGTTCCGTTTTCTCAATCTGTTGGATACGCGTTGTCATAGAGAGCCTCTCAGAGTCAGGGATCGATAATTAATGCAGCAGCTGGTAACCAGGCAGGGTCAGGAATTCAACCAGCTCCGGTTCGGTTGTGATGCGCTCCATCAGATCGGCGGCTTCGCTAAAGCGTCCCTGGCAAAAGCGCTGGTCACCCAACTCCTGCTGGATAACCTGCATCTCCTCTGCCAGCATCTGACGGAACAACGCTTCGGTGACCACTTCGCCGCTTTGCAGCGTTTTTCCATGGCGGATCCACTGCCAGATAGAGGTGCGGGCGATTTCTGCCGTGGCGGCATCTTCCATCAGGCCATAAACGGGTACGCAGCCGTTACCTGAGATCCATGCCTCGATGTACTGCACCGCCACGCGGATATTGGCACGCATCCCGGCTTCTGTTCTTTCTCCAGCGCAGGGTTCGAGCAGCTCAGCGGCGGTTACCGGCGCATCATCTTCCCGCAGCACCTCCAGTTGGTTTTGCCGGTCACCTAGTGCCTGACTGAACAGAGTCATTACCGTATCTGCTAATCCCGGATGCGCAATCCAGGTGCCATCATGACCATTAGCCGCCTCTCGCTCTTTATCCGCCCTGACCCGGTTAAGCACCCACTCGTTGCGCTCACGCTCTTTACTGGGAATAAACGCGGCCATCCCGCCCATGGCAAAGGCACCCCGGCGATGACAGGTTTTGATCAGTAAACGGGAGTAAGCATCCAGAAAGCCTTTATCCATCGTAACCGACTGACGATCCGGCAAAACACGACCGGGGTGATTTTTCAACGTTTTGATATAGCTGAAAATATAGTCCCAACGGCCGCAATTGAGTCCGACGATATGATCGCGCAGGTGATAGAGGATCTCATCCATCTGGAAGACCGCAGGCAGCGTTTCGATCAGCAGAGTGGCTTTGATCGTGCCACGTGGCAGATCGAAACGATCCTCGGTATAGCTGAAGATCTCACTCCACCAGGCCGCTTCCTGCCAGCTTTGCGTTTTCGGCAGGTAAAAATAAGGGCCGCTGCCTTTTGCCAGTAGCGCATCCACGTTGTGAAAAAAGTAGAGGGCAAAATCGAACAGGCTGCCTGGGATCGCTTCATCACGCCACGTTACATGTTTTTCTGGCAGATGAAGTCCGCGAACCCGGCAGATCAACACAGCGGGATCGGGCTTGAGTTGATAGATCTTTCCTGCTTCGTTGCGGTAATCGATCGTGCCATTTACCGCATCACGCAGATTGATCTGTCCCTCAACCACTTTTTCCCAGCTGGGCGCCAGTGAGTCTTCAAAATCAGCCATAAAAACATCGACATTGGCGTTAAGCGCGTTGATCACCATCTTGCGTTCGACCGGGCCAGTGATCTCCACGCGTCGCCGCTGAAGATCGGTCGGGATACCGCGGATCTTCCAGTCTGAACTTTTTATGGAACTCGTTTCCAAAATGAAACCGGGCAGTTCACCGTTATCAAACTTTTCTTGATTACGTTGCCGATCGCGAAGCAGTTCGTTACGCCGCGGCGTAAAACGACTAACCAGATCGGTCAGGAAATCCACGGCGGGCTCCGTGAAGATCTGCTTCTCTGTCAGACCAAAGGGGCGCTGGAACGCCAGTTCGCTGTTAATTACCTGCTCTGTCATTGTTTTGCTCCTGCCGTCAAAACGCTGTGAAGAGATCACTTTCAGGATCGCTTTCGCTGCTGGCTACTTTCCGCTCAGCCCGATCAAAATATAATCAATCGATATCTAAAATCAAAAACTATTTCCATTTTATGGATAAATATTTTTTACTAATTGATATATATGGATTTAAAAACCCGCCAAAGAAGAAAGTAATTTTCATAAGCACTTGCTTTGGATGGGTTATGCAAAAAGCCTCTTAAAGTAATCAGTCAGAACCCGCCACAGGCTAAGTGGCAGACAGACGGTAAGGAGCGTATATCTGGCAGGGGAAGACAAAGGCCTGAAGTCAGACACAGGCTGATGTCAGGTTAAAACCGAAGAGGTAATACAGAGGAAGGCAGTAAAAAAGGCGTTAAATCAGGGCCATTTTATAGCGGAAAATAGCCCTGTTTTCGAAGATACTTAATCAAGCGTGGGATTCATATTACGCAGATCAAATGGCGTAATCTGGTAAACATAATAGTTTAACCAGTTAGTAAACAACAAATTACCGTGGCTGCGCCAACTGGCTCGTGGCGGCAACTCGGGATTATCCTGCGGAAAATAATTGCAGGGGATCTCTGGATGCAAACCGGCCTCATAATCACGATGGTATTCGGCCGACAGCGTTAATGCATCATATTCTGGATGTCCCGTCACGAAAGCCAGTCGTTTGTCCTTACTGGCAAACAGATAAGCACCGGTTTGCTCTGATTCGGCAAAGATTTCCAGATCCGTATAATCACGCAGCAAGTGAGTAGGAAAATCGGCATAGCGTGAATGAGGCGCAAGAAACGTATCGTCGAAACCACGCGTAAGTAACGCATGCGGATGCAGTATCTGGTGCTCATAAACGCCGGAAAGCTTCACTTCACGCGTTTGCTTAGGAATGCCATACAGAATATTCAACGCCGCCTGAACGGCCCAGCAGACAAAGAGTGTTGAAGTCACGTGCTCTTTCGCCCAGTGCAGCACGCGCTGTATCTGCGGCCAGTAAGCCACATCATTAAAATCGACCAGCCCCAGCGGCGCGCCTGTCACAATCAGTCCATCAAAGTTCTGATGCTGTATCTCATCAAAATTGCAGTAGAAGTTGTTCAGATGCTCCATCGGCGTGTTACGTGACTCCCGGCTGTCAATACGCAGCAACTGAACATCAATTTGCAGAGGAGAATTGGAGAGCAGGCGCAAAAACTGATTTTCAGTTTCAATTTTCTTTGGCATCAGATTGAGTACCAGCACCTTTAAGGGACGGATCTCCTGAGTACTGGCGCGAGAAGAAGTCATTACAAAGACATTTTCGTTACGCAGAAAACTCACGGCTGGTAATTCATCGGGTACCCTGATCGGCATAACCTGCTTCCTCAACTCACCATTTATACGTTTAGACATCCAGACAGCCAAAGATAACGCTATGCAGAGCAAATGTCGAGGTTTCATCCGGTTGTTGAAAAAGTTTCATATGGATAAGGGCGTACAGCCGAGAGGTTGAGAGAGTCCTGGTGGAAATGCACAACCGATCCAGGACGGAGCCAGATGTGAAGCTAACTTTGATGTTTCGGGATGGAGCACGTGAACTGAAAGGGCTGTTTCAGGCCGTGCGGTGACGGGGGAAGCTGCCGCTTTTTCCCGGCCCTGAAACGCAAAAAACCCTGACCGTCAGGTCAGGGTTATCGCGATTTGATGCCTGGCAGTTGATGAACTTACGTTCACCCTGCGGGCCGTTGCGTTGCAACGTTCAGACCGCGCCTCACGGCTTGTCTGTCCCACTCTCTGAGAGCAGCGAACTGCCCCGCAATACCAGTTTACTGCTTATAATTTGATGCCTGGCAGTTCCCTACTCTCGCATGGGGAGACCCCACACTACCATCGGCGCTACGGCGTTTCACTTCTGAGTTCGGCATGGGGTCAGGTGGGACCACCGCGCTACAGCCGCCAGGCAAATCTTGGTGCACGAAACGAATCTTTTTCACTGATGCCGCGTTGCCTGCGCTTGCAAAGTCAGTCACATACCTGAGTATGCTCCTTCCTTTCCGGCGCTTGCCGCCTTGCCTCAGCGCAAAATCTTTCGTTTCCGCTAATTCTCTATCCGGTACAGGCTGAAAATTGTTGCGTCTCTCATAACGCTCACCAGAACGCTTCTGGTGTTGTAAGGTTAAGCCTCACGGGTCATTAGTACCGGTTAGCTCAACGCATCGCTGCGCTTACACACCCGGCCTATCAACGTCGTCGTCTTCAACGTCCCTTCAGGAGACTTATAGTCTCAGGGAAGATTCATCTCGAGGCAAGTTTCGCGCTTAGATGCTTTCAGCGCTTATCTCTTCCGCACTTAGCTACCGGGCAATGCCATTGGCATGACAACCCGAACACCAGTGGTGCGTTCACTCCGGTCCTCTCGTACTAGGAGCAACCCCTCTCAATCTTCCAGCGCCCACGGCAGATAGGGACCGAACTGTCTCACGACGTTCTAAACCCAGCTCGCGTACCACTTTAAACGGCGAACAGCCGTACCCTTGGGACCTACTTCAGCCCCAGGATGTGATGAGCCGACATCGAGGTGCCAAACACCGCCGTCGATATGAACTCTTGGGCGGTATCAGCCTGTTATCCCCGGAGTACCTTTTATCCGTTGAGCGATGGCCCTTCCATTCAGAACCACCGGATCACTATGACCTGCTTTCGCACCTGCTCGAGCCGTCACTCTCGCAGTCAAGCCAGCTTATGCCATTGCACTAACCTCACGATGTCCGACCGTGATTAGCTGACCTTCGTGCTCCTCCGTTACTCTTTAGGAGGAGACCGCCCCAGTCAAACTACCCACCAGACACTGTCCCCACGCCGGATTACGGCGCCAGGTTAGAACATCAAACGTTAAAGGGTGGTATTTCAAGGTTGGCTCCACGCAGACTGGCGTCCACGCTTCAAAGCCTCCCACCTATCCTACACATCAAGGCTCAATGTTCAGTGTCAAGCTGTAGTAAAGGTTCACGGGGTCTTTCCGTCTTGCCGCGGGTACACTGCATCTTCACAGCGAGTTCAATTTCACTGAGTCTCGGGTGGAGACAGCCTGGCCATCATTACGCCATTCGTGCAGGTCGGAACTTACCCGACAAGGAATTTCGCTACCTTAGGACCGTTATAGTTACGGCCGCCGTTTACCGGGGCTTCGATCAGGAGCTTCTCTTGCGATAACCCCATCAATTAACCTTCCGGCACCGGGCAGGCGTCACACCGTATACGTCCACTTTCGTGTTTGCACAGTGCTGTGTTTTTAATAAACAGTTGCAGCCAGCTGGTATCTTCGACTGGCTTCAGCTCCGGGAGCAAGTCCCTTCACCTACGCGCCAGCGTGCCTTCTCCCGAAGTTACGGCACCATTTTGCCTAGTTCCTTCACCCGAGTTCTCTCAAGCGCCTTGGTATTCTCTACCTGACCACCTGTGTCGGTTTGGGGTACGATTTCGTGTTACCTGATGCTTAGAGGCTTTTCCTGGAAGCAGGGCATTTGTTGCTTCATCACCGTGGTGACTCGTCATCACGCCTCAGCCTTAAGTGTTCCGGATTTGCCTGGAACACAAGCCTACACGCTTAAACCGGGACAACCGTCGCCCGGCCAACATAGCCTTCTCCGTCCCCCCTTCGCAGTAACACCAAGTACAGGAATATTAACCTGTTTCCCATCGACTACGCCTTTCGGCCTCGCCTTAGGGGTCGACTCACCCTGCCCCGATTAACGTTGGACAGGAACCCTTGGTCTTCCGGCGAGCGGGCTTTTCACCCGCTTTATCGTTACTCATGTCAGCATTCGCACTTCTGATACCTCCAGCAGACCTCACAGTCCACCTTCGACGGCTTACAGAACGCTCCCCTACCCAACAACACATAAGTGTCGCTGCCGCAGCTTCGGTGCATGGTTTAGCCCCGTTACATCTTCCGCGCAGGCCGACTCGACCAGTGAGCTATTACGCTTTCTTTAAATGATGGCTGCTTCTAAGCCAACATCCTGGCTGTCTGTGCCTTCCCACATCGTTTCCCACTTAACCATGACTTTGGGACCTTAGCTGGCGGTCTGGGTTGTTTCCCTCTTCACGACGGACGTTAGCACCCGCCGTGTGTCTCCCGTGATAACATTCTCCGGTATTCGCAGTTTGCATCGGGTTGGTAAGCCGGGATGGCCCCCTAGCCGAAACAGTGCTCTACCCCCGGAGATGAGTTCACGAGGCGCTACCTAAATAGCTTTCGGGGAGAACCAGCTATCTCCCGGTTTGATTGGCCTTTCACCCCCAGCCACAAGTCATCCGCTAATTTTTCAACATTAGTCGGTTCGGTCCTCCAGTTAGTGTTACCCAACCTTCAACCTGCCCATGGCTAGATCACCGGGTTTCGGGTCTATACCCTGCAACTTAACGCCCAGTTAAGACTCGGTTTCCCTGCGGCTCCCCTATACGGTTAACCTTGCTACAGAATATAAGTCGCTGACCCATTATACAAAAGGTACGCAGTCACCCCATAAAAGAGGCTCCCACTGCTTGTACGTACACGGTTTCAGGTTCTGTTTCACTCCCCTCGCCGGGGTTCTTTTCGCCTTTCCCTCACGGTACTGGTTCACTATCGGTCAGTCAGGAGTATTTAGCCTTGGAGGATGGTCCCCCCATATTCAGACAGGATATCACGTGTCCCGCCCTACTCATCGAACTCACAGTAAGCACATCTTCGTGTACGGGAGTATCACCCTGTACCCTGCGACTTTCCAGACGCTTCCACTGATGCACAAACTGATTCAGGTTCTGGGCTGTTCCCCGTTCGCTCGCCGCTACTGGGGGAATCTCGGTTGATTTCTTTTCCTCTGGGTACTTAGATGTTTCAGTTCCCCAGGTTCGCCTCGCAACACTATGTATTCATGTTGCGATGATGCATAAATGCACCGGGTTTCCCCATTCGGGTATCGTCGGTTGTTGCGGTTCATATCACCTTACCGACGCTTATCGCAGATTAGCACGCCCTTCATCGCCTCTGACTGCCAGGGCATCCACCGTGTACGCTTAGTCACTTAACCTCACAACCCACAAGCGTCCCGCAGGATACTGTGTGCTGTAAGCATTTGAGAGACTCGAACACACCGGTCTGTTTATCCTTATTACGGAGGATAAACGCAGTGTGTCGTTTCAATTTTCAGCTTGTTCCGGATTGTTAAAGAGCAAATATCTCAGACATGGCTCGTAAGCCAGTTTTGAGATATTTCGTGGAGACACCTTTCACCTGTCACCAAGCAAGTGGCGTCCCCTAGGGGATTCGAACCCCTGTTGCCGCCGTGAAAGGGCGGAGTCCTAACCGCTAGACGAAGGGGACACAGAAGTGTCACGACTTCGCAGCCGTCTTGCTCTAACGTTTCTATCAGACAATCTGTTGTGGACACTACGCGGGAAAGTATCTTCAGGTAAGGAGGTGATCCAACCGCAGGTTCCCCTACGGTTACCTTGTTACGACTTCACCCCAGTCATGAATCACAAAGTGGTAAGCGCCCTCCCGAAGGTTAAGCTACCTACTTCTTTTGCAACCCACTCCCATGGTGTGACGGGCGGTGTGTACAAGGCCCGGGAACGTATTCACCGTGGCATTCTGATCCACGATTACTAGCGATTCCGACTTCACGGAGTCGAGTTGCAGACTCCGATCCGGACTACGACGCACTTTGTGAGGTCCGCTTGCTCTCGCGAGGTCGCTTCTCTTTGTATGCGCCATTGTAGCACGTGTGTAGCCCTACTCGTAAGGGCCATGATGACTTGACGTCATCCCCACCTTCCTCCGGTTTATCACCGGCAGTCTCCTTTGAGTTCCCGACCGAATCGCTGGCAACAAAGGATAAGGGTTGCGCTCGTTGCGGGACTTAACCCAACATTTCACAACACGAGCTGACGACAGCCATGCAGCACCTGTCTCACGGTTCCCGAAGGCACTAAAGCATCTCTGCTAAATTCCGTGGATGTCAAGAGTAGGTAAGGTTCTTCGCGTTGCATCGAATTAAACCACATGCTCCACCGCTTGTGCGGGCCCCCGTCAATTCATTTGAGTTTTAACCTTGCGGCCGTACTCCCCAGGCGGTCGACTTAACGCGTTAGCTCCGGAAGCCACTCCTCAGGGGAACAGCCTCCAAGTCGACATCGTTTACGGCGTGGACTACCAGGGTATCTAATCCTGTTTGCTCCCCACGCTTTCGCACCTGAGCGTCAGTCTTTGTCCAGGGGGCCGCCTTCGCCACCGGTATTCCTCCAGATCTCTACGCATTTCACCGCTACACCTGGAATTCTACCCCCCTCTACAAGACTCTAGCCTGCCAGTTTCAAATGCAGTTCCCAGGTTAAGCCCGGGGATTTCACATCTGACTTGACAGACCGCCTGCGTGCGCTTTACGCCCAGTAATTCCGATTAACGCTTGCACCCTCCGTATTACCGCGGCTGCTGGCACGGAGTTAGCCGGTGCTTCTTCTGCGGGTAACGTCAATCGGTAAGGTTATTAACCTCACCGCCTTCCTCCCCGCTGAAAGTACTTTACAACCCGAAGGCCTTCTTCATACACGCGGCATGGCTGCATCAGGCTTGCGCCCATTGTGCAATATTCCCCACTGCTGCCTCCCGTAGGAGTCTGGACCGTGTCTCAGTTCCAGTGTGGCTGGTCATCCTCTCAGACCAGCTAGGGATCGTTGCCTAGGTGAGCCATTACCCCACCTACTAGCTAATCCCATCTGGGCACATCCGATAGCGTGAGGCCCGAAGGTCCCCCACTTTGCTCTTGCGAGGTTATGCGGTATTAGCTACCGTTTCCAGTAGTTATCCCCCTCTATCGGGCAGTTTCCCAGACATTACTCACCCGTCCGCCACTCGTCACCCAAGGAGCAAGCTCCTCTGTGCTACCGTCCGACTTGCATGTGTTAGGCCTGCCGCCAGCGTTCAATCTGAGCCATGATCAAACTCTTCAATTAAAAGCTTGATTTGCTTAAACACGTTAAGCGATGCTCAAGTGTAAAACACTCATAATGAATTTCATTATGTGTTCACTCTTAAGACTTGATATTTTTTGCGTCCGGAGACGCTGATATCAATCCTGCGAGTGCCCACACAGATTGTCTGATAAATTGTTAAAGAGCGTTGCGGTAAGCGCCTTGGCGACTTACTGCGAGGTGGCGTATAATACGCTTTCCTCCTTCAGAGTCAACCTCTTTTTCAGAAGTTTTTCTCCGGCGGCTCAGCTTCCTGAACCTCCTGAGCCGCTGGCCTGTAAGCCGTTGTGCCGTCTCAGTGGTTGCGCATTATAGGGAGTTTCCGTCAGCTGACAACCCTTAATTTGTGGAAAATAGCGCGTTCGCTGCATTCCACAGCAAAACGGGGGTTTATACCCACTTATCCACTAACTTATCCACACTGGGTGAGAAGTGATAATTTAGACGAGCATCACGCAAACGTTTTCGCTACAATGCCGGGCGAAAACCTGGCCCCCATTTTGGGGCGTTACCTGAACCTTAATCTCCTTTTCTCTTTATAAGAGTGAAAATGGCTAAGGTTGATGTAACGCTCTTACTCTATGCGAACTAAAGCCAAGGGATCATTTACCATGCAACAACCTCGTCCTGTACGCCGCGCCTTGCTCAGCGTGTCTGATAAAGCCGGTATCCTCGAATTTGCTCAGGCGCTCTCCCAACGCGGCGTCGAACTGCTCTCTACCGGTGGCACCGCGCGTCTGCTGGCGGATGCGGGCCTGTCTGTCACGGAAGTGTCTGACTATACCGGTTTCCCGGAAATGATGGATGGACGCGTCAAAACCCTGCACCCTAAAGTGCACGGCGGTATTCTTGGCCGTCGCGGGCAGGACGATGCAATCATGGCGCAGCACGACATCAGCCCAATCGACATGGTAGTGGTAAACCTTTATCCCTTCGCTCAGACCGTCGCCCGGGAAGGTTGCTCACTGGAAGATGCCGTTGAGAACATTGATATTGGCGGCCCGACCATGGTGCGCTCCGCGGCGAAGAACCATAAAGATGTGGCGATCGTGGTAAAGAGCAGTGACTACGAGGCTATCGTGGCCGAGATGGATGCCAACCAGAATGCCCTGACCCTTGAAACCCGCTTTGACCTCGCCATTAAAGCCTTTGAGCACACTGCCGCTTACGACAGCATGATCGCTAACTATTTTGGCTCCCTGGTACCCGCCTATCACAGTGAGCGCAACCAGCCAGCCGGTCGTTTCCCGCGCACGCTAAACCTGAATTTCATCAAGAAGCAAGATATGCGTTACGGCGAGAACAGCCACCAGGACGCTGCCTTCTATATAGAAGAGCATATTACCGAAGCTTCTGTTGCCACAGCACAGCAGCTACAGGGTAAAGCGCTTTCCTATAACAACATTGCAGATACCGATGCGGCGTTGGAATGTGTGAAGGAGTTTAGTGAACCAGCCTGCGTGATCGTCAAGCATGCCAATCCCTGCGGCGTAGCTACAGCAAGCACTCTTCTGAACGCTTACGAGCTTGCTTTTAAAACCGATCCGACTTCAGCTTTTGGTGGAATTATCGCATTTAACCGCGAACTGGATGAAGCCACCGCCCAGGCTATCGTCAGCCGTCAGTTTGTCGAAGTCATTATCGCGCCTTCGGCCAGCGAAGCCGCGCTGAAGGTGACGGCAACTAAGCAAAACGTTCGCGTGTTGACCTGCGGTCAGTGGCAACAGCGTGAGACCGGTCTGGACTTTAAACGCGTCAACGGCGGCCTGCTGGTACAGGATCGCGATAATGGCATGGTGACAGCCGACCAGCTGCGCGTGGTAAGCAAACGACAGCCTGACGAAAAAGAGCTGCGCGACGCGCTGTTTTGCTGGAAAGTAGCGAAATTCGTCAAATCCAACGCCATTGTCTATGCGCGCGACAATATGACAATCGGTATAGGCGCAGGACAGATGAGCCGCGTCTACTCAGCGAAAATAGCCGGGATAAAAGCGGCGGATGAAGGGCTGGAAGTGCGCGGTTCGGCGATGGCTTCCGATGCCTTCTTCCCCTTCCGCGACGGTATTGATGCCGCCGCCGCCGTTGGCGTGAGCTGTGTGATTCAGCCCGGAGGATCTATTCGTGATGAAGAAGTGATTGCCGCCGCCGACGAGCATAACATTGCGATGATCTTCACCGACATGCGCCATTTCCGCCATTAAAAACGGAGCAACTTAATGAAAATTCTGGTAATTGGTAACGGCGGCCGCGAGCATGCGCTCGCCTGGAAAGCGTCGCTTTCGCCGCTGACAGAGACCGTCTTCGTTGCGCCGGGCAATGCCGGCACTGCGCTTGAGCCGGCACTGCAAAACGTGGATATCAGCGCGACTGATATTCCGGCGCTGCTGAGTTTTGCGCAGAATGAGAAGATCGATCTGACTATAGTAGGCCCGGAAGCGCCTCTGGTGATTGGCGTGGTGGATGCCTTCCGCGCGGCAGGACTGAAAATTTTTGGCCCCACTCAGGCCGCTGCGCAACTGGAAGGCTCTAAAGCGTTCACCAAGGATTTCCTTGCCCGCCATAAAATTCCTACGGCAGAGTATCAGAACTTTACTGACGTTGAGGCCGCACTGGCTTATACGCGCAGCAAAGGCGCGCCTATCGTTATCAAGGCTGATGGCCTGGCGGCAGGTAAAGGTGTCATTGTGGCGATGACGCTGGAGGAAGCAGAAGCCGCCATTAAAGATATGCTGGCCGGAAACGCCTTTGGCGATGCAGGTCACCGCATCGTGGTGGAGGAGTTTCTGGATGGTGAAGAAGCCAGTTTTATCGTAATGGTTGATGGTAAAAATGTGCTGCCGATGGCCACCAGTCAGGATCATAAACGCGTCGGTAATGGCGATACCGGACCAAACACGGGCGGGATGGGCGCCTACTCCCCTGCTCCGGTAGTGACGGATGAAATCCACCAGCGGGTAATGGATGAGGTTATCTGGCCGACTGTGCACGGCATGGCGGCAGAAGGGAATACCTATACCGGCTTTCTGTATGCAGGACTGATGATTGACAAGCGCGGTCAACCAAAAGTCATTGAGTTCAACTGCCGTTTTGGCGATCCGGAAACGCAACCGATCATGATGCGCATGCAGTCGGATCTGGTAGAGCTCTGTCTTGCAGCCGTTGAAGGTAAGCTGGATACGAAAGATTCCCTCTGGGATCCCCGTCCATCACTGGGTGTTGTTCTGGCCGCAGGCGGCTATCCTGGCGATTACACTACTGGCGATCAGATTCATGGTCTTCCGCTGGAAGCGTTACCGGATGGCAAGGTCTTTCATGCCGGCACGAAGATGCAGGGCGAACTGGTAGTGACCAATGGCGGACGCGTGCTTTGCGTGACGGCGCTGGGTGAAGATATTGCCGCTGCGCAGAAACACGCTTATAAGCTGGCTGAAGATATCTCGTGGAACGGCAGCTTCTGCCGGCAAGATATCGGCTACAGGGCCATTTCCCGTAAGCAACCTTGATCATGTAGTTATATGCCGCCACACAAGGCGGTATATATAGCGGCAGACTCATCAGGGCGGGTATTCCCGACCTGTTGAGTTGACCACAAGTCCCATTCTGACTTACCCCACCTTTGAGGCTCCTGCCAGAGCAGCTCGTTTCTCTGCTGCCTGTTTTTGCCATCCTTACAGCAACGTTATCTTTTTCTGCACCTGAGAAGGTACATCGTTGCGTAAAGTCGCGAGAAAGCGGCGTAAACCACCCGGTGTAGTCGTGCTTACAAGTCAGCTTCTTTGGGTTCTGTTGCGCAAAGATCTTCCGGTGTCACCAGCAGAAGCTGTGTACCTTCGGGAGCCTCAAGCCAGGCGACGCTCACGGGCTTACCTGACTCACGCTGGTGTTGGGTGATGGTGTTCAGCGAATAGCCATCAAAATCGGGACGGCTCTCACTTCCCTGGCAGCTGGTAATAGCGCCAGAGGCAGCCCAGTGTCCCTGTCTGAGCAGAACCCTTCCTGTGAGCAGGTCATCGCTGATTCTTAACATCCGTCCCGCATCGAACTGATAAAGCGCGACGGCATCGGCGGAAAGCGCTTCACGATGGCTTTGCAACTGACGCTGCATAAAGCTCACCTTGCCGTTCTGATCAAATCGCAGCGTAATGCTATCCGGCTGCTCACCGATGCTCTGACGCTCAATGGAAACCAGCTTTCCTTCCTGCCACAAATAGCGCGTGGTTTGCTTACCTGAACCGGTAAAGGGCGTATAGACCGTCATCATATGGCGCGTGTCGGGTGGAACCTCTTTGCGCCAGATGCGGACAACGCCACGATCGGCAAGATA
Organism: Pantoea sp. IMH; assembly: GCF_000599885.1. GTDB lineage: Bacteria > Pseudomonadota > Gammaproteobacteria > Enterobacterales > Enterobacteriaceae > Erwinia. Next base: position 204,217 of record NZ_JFGT01000003.1, read on the forward strand.
ACCACTCGCGGTAAAGGCCGGAAGTTCAGGTCTGACGCTACAGCCTGCCAGTAACAGCAGCAGTGAGAAGGTGGAAAGGAGACGAAGAGGGGAATGCCTCATGGTGTGTTCACCACACTGATAGCGCAGAAGACATTAAGCCGTTCCTGCGGCACCCGGAAAGGAGAGTAACAAAAGGGGCTTAACGCCCCCCTGTTTAAAACTTTCACCGTTAGACGATTACTTAACAGCGTCTTTCAGTGCTTTACCAGAAACAAATGCCGGTACGTTAGCAGCGGCAATTTTGATTTCTTTACCAGTCTGCGGGTTGCGGCCAGTACGCTCAGCGCGGTGATTAACTTTAAAAGTACCAAAACCAACCAGTTGTACAGCATCACCTTCTTTCAGAGACTCAGTAATCGCAGCCAGGGTGGATTCCAGAGCAGCTTTAGCCTGGGTCTTAGACAGGTCCGCTTTGTCCGCAATTACATCAATCAGTTGAGTCTTGTTCATAAGTTATCCTTACAGTGTATTTATCGCTTGCTAAGCATCGAGTGCGAGGGAAAAACCAGTTTCTGGCACTCTCCTGCATACACACACCGATAGCCACATTTTTCAGCCCCCCAAATGTAGACCAGACTGGGGGCGGATGTGAAGCCTCCAGGCGCTACAAATCAGGCCTGAAGTCACGTTTTATCGCCTTATTGCTGAAAATTTATACCGATGTTGCTTATCCCCGATTCCCGCAGGTCAGAACGCAGTCCTTTTATCAGCTCAAGATCCCTTTCCTCACAGGCGCTGAGCAGGCGAAAAATCTCCCACTGGATGTCCCATTCCTCTTCAACCGCGGGATTCGCTTTAAGCTCTTCCTCGGTCATTTCCCGTTCTGCCTGAGTCATTTCCAGCATCGCCACGGAAGTGATTGACGCTTCGCTGACGGCAATCGCATGGGCCAGCGTTTCGCCACTCAGACGCGAATGCAGCAGCTCGCTCAGCGCCACGCAGGCGTCAATAGCAGGGTAGACGCCGTACAGATCGTAATCTTCTGCCGCCGGGATCGCTTCCTCCAGCTTTTCCAGCTGCGAGTCAAAGTTGACTTTGGCATCCTTCACCACCAGCGTTTCCCACACCAGATCGAGAATGCGGCGATAAAGCTGGCCGTCGCCAAAGCCGGTCTGCTGGCAGAATGCCCAATAATTGGGGTACATGCGTTCGCACAGGCAGGCCATAAAAGTAACGTGCTGCCAGCTTTCCAGCTTTTCCAGCCGCAGGTGAATCGGATTACGTAACATGTTGGGATCTCTTAAACAAAAGTGCGCGGCCCGCAGTGTAACCGAAAAGCGGGCGCCTCACACCGTTATAGCGGGATGCCAAGCCGGGCGAAAGCGGGCCGGTTTGACGCCACGGCGTCGGCCCATCGGGTCGGTTCCGGCAGACGATATCCCTGCAGGCAGGTTTCGACCCACTGCAGGGCTGTATCAGCACTCACACGATGGCCGGATGAGATGAACAGCGGGTTGCAGCGCTTCTTACTGCGCAGTACCCAGCCAATCTGCTCCCCTTTGTCGAGCAGCGGCTGACGTGAACCGGGCTCATCCGCCAGCGGTTCAAATTTGCCGCACAGGCGGCGTTTGGCCACGCCAATGGTCGGCACATCAACCAGCAAACCAAAGTGGCTGGCAACGCCAAGGCGACGGGGATGGGCTATCCCCTGACCATCCACAAAGAGCAGGTCGGGCTGTTGTTCCAGCATCTGCCACGCGGCCAGCAGCGCCGGGTATTCCCGGAAGGAGAGAAAGCCGGGAATGTAAGGCATGGTCGTGGCAATACGCGCCACGCGATGCTCAACCATTTTCAGCGAGGGGTATTCGAGAATGACCAGCGCCGCGCGCGTCACGTCGCCGCCCTGTTCAAACCCTACGTCGGCACCGCCGATATAGCGCGGCGGCATTACGTCAAAGTCATCTTCCCGTAGGACTTCTGTCGCACGAGTTAGCTGTTCCTGTCGTAACACCTGCATGTCCATGTTTAATCCTGATGATAAGGCTTAGAAAGTTTATGTACCGCCTCAATAAAGGCGCCTGCATGTTCTGGCGGTACGTCCTGATGAATGCCGTGGCCCAGATTGAATACGTGACCGGTGCCTTTGCCATACCCTTGCAAAATAGTGGCAACTTCCTCTTCAATGCGGGCTGGAGAAGCATAGAGCATGGACGGGTCCATATTCCCCTGCAGGGCAACCTTATCTCCCACGCGGCGACGCGCATCCGCAATATCTGTCGTCCAGTCCAGCCCCAGCGCGTCGCAGCCGGTCGCCGCCATCGCCTCAAGCCACTGGCCGCCACCTTTCGTGAATAAGGTTACTGGCACCCGACGCCCTTCGCTTTCCCGCTGGAGGCCATCGACAATCTTATGCATGTAGTGTAGCGAAAACGTCAGATAATCGCGGCCGGTCAGGACGCCACCCCAGGTGTCAAAAATCATTACCGACTGAGCACCGGCACGGATCTGAGCATTAAGATACAGGATGACGCTATCGGCCAGCTTATCCAGCATCAGATGCAGGGTTTCCGGTTCCGCGTACATCATTTTTTTAAGCTTGGTAAAAGTTTTGCTGCTGCCGCCCTCAACCATATAGGTCGCCAGCGTCCACGGACTGCCAGAGAATCCAATCAACGGCACATCACCGTTAAGATTCTTGCGGATGGTGCGTACCGCATTCATCACGTAGCCCAGCTCCTGTTCGGGATCGGGTATGGGCAGCTTTTCGACGTCAGCACGACAGGTGACCGGTGAGGAGAAACGCGGACCTTCCCCGGTTTCAAAATAGAGCCCAAGCCCCATTGCATCGGGAATGGTCAAAATATCGGAGAACAGGATCGCCGCATCAAGCGCATAGCGCCGCAGCGGTTGCAGCGTGACTTCACAGGCCAGCTCCGCGTTTTTACACAGCGACATAAAATCGCCAGCAACGGCACGGGTCGCCTTGTACTCTGGCAAATAACGTCCGGCCTGGCGCATCATCCATACCGGTGTCACATCAACGGGCTGGCGCAGCAGCGCACGCAAATAACGATCGTTCTTCAGTTCATTCATCACAGGACTCTCTCTCCATACAGGCCTGTAGTGTAACATTTAATGGAAATGTCGGTGATTGGCCGCATGAAATATTGAAGAGGCGAAAGGGAATATTCCGTCCCCGCCGCGTAAACCGGACACAGGGACAGGAGAACGAGAAGACCCGCAGCCTTGGGCAGAGCTAAGGCGCTGTATCAGGCTTTTTTCAGCAGGCGGTTAACTTCGGGGGCTGGCGTAGCGGAGAGCTCACTGACGGTACCATCCTGTTTTTTCTCTTTCTTTACGCCCGGCGCGCTATTTTCACTAAGCTGATGAGCGCTGCCAATAAATACCCCGCCTTTCTCTATTGAGAATTCGCCAGCATGAACCTCACCTTCAATTCGACCACGTGACATAATGATCACCACTTGAGCATAACAACTTCCTTTCAACAGCCCATTTACAATAAGCTTTTGCGATTTTACTTTGCCAATAATTTGACCCTCTTTACCTACCTGAGTCACTTTCTGGCTGGTAATATCCCCCTCAATAATTCCGTTTATCGTAATATTATTTTCATTCGTTATTTCACCCCGTAACAGGGTGCCTGAGGAGATGGTCGTTTCTTTGAAGCTGCTATCTTCAACTGGCAGCGGGGCAGCCGCAGGGCGCTTTTCAGGGCTGGCGGGCGCCAGGGCCTCTTTTGCTGACAGATGTTCTTCTTTTTTCTTGAGATTGAACACGCCGGTTATCCTCTTTTCGTTATGTCGTTTTCGTATTATCAGCAGCAGAAATAGACATCCCATACCGCCAAGCGCAATTAACATGGGTATTCTTCGTGAAAGGACAAATGCAATAAGGCTACTGCCCCAGAACATCCATATTCCCCACAGATAATAATGCGTATTGGTTTCAGACATGCTGTCCACGCTCAATTTCTGGAATTCTGAATATGACGGGATAGAACCCGATAGGATATCTCCCCCGATGGGAACGGCTTAAATTACCTTTAAACAACCCGCCAGCACAATAAAAACCGGCCATTTTCGGGCCGGACGCACATTATTCCGTATCTTATTCTGCATCAGCACGGCAGCAGGCGACGGTATCTTCGATCAGCCGGCGCGCTACCGTACCAGCCGGGGGAAGCTGGGGCAGCGCATCGTAGCGATACCATCCGGCATCCAGTAACTCTTTCGGGTCGATTTGAATCTCGCCGCTGTCATAGTCTGCCATAAAAGCCACCATGAGCGACTGCGGGAAAGGCCAGGGTTGCGACGTGACGTAGCGAAGATTTTTCACTTTGATGCCGCTCTCTTCCATCACTTCACGGGCAACGGTTTGCTCCAGCGTCTCCCCTACTTCCACAAAGCCAGCCAGCACCGTATAGATACCGTTACGATGACGGGTATGCTGGGCCAGCAGAATATGATCGTCACGGCGGATAGCGACAATGATGCAGGGCGCGATCTGCGGATAGTAACGTTGCCGGCAGTGACGGCAAAGGCAGGCCCACTCCGTGCGGCTCTGATGCATTTCATGCCCGCAATAGCCACACCACTTATGCGAGCGGTAGAACTCAGCCAGCTGAATCCCTCGCCCGACAAGCTGGAACAGGCCTGCATCCTGATCGAGCAGCTGCCGGAGCGATCCCATCTCTTCCTGGCGGCTTTCACGGATCAGCCAGACAGGGTCGCCAAGCCACTCCCCAATCAGGGATCCTTGCGATCCAACAAGTCCGACCTCACAAGCTGTGCCGAACGGTAATTGACCTTTCGGTAACCAAAGTTTATGTTGGTGGCTGACAACCCACCAGCCAGCGTCTACGCTAGAAATCTCACGTTCCATAAATTGCTTTCCTCAGCTTTACAGGGCTTTCTGCATTACTGGATTGGGATCAGACTTTATATAACACTCACGGAGCCACTCATGCTTAACCAGTTAGAAGACCTGACCGCGCGCGTAGGCGGTTGTAGCGACCTTGTGGACTTTTGTCTGCGTGCCCGTAGAGAGTTACTGGTTGCTTATTATCAGTTAGTTGGCATCAAGCCTAACAAGGAATCGCTGACCACGCTCGACGAAAACGCACTGGATACTTTCTGTCAAAACCTGGTCGATTATCTCTCTACCGGTCATTTTACCGTTTACGAACGTTTTATCGAAGAAATGGAAGGCAGCCAGCAATTAGCCAAAGCGGCGCTGATCTATCCTTCGCTGCAGGCAAATACCGAGCAGATTATGCAGGTTTACGACAACCATCTGGAAACCGCCATCGACCACGATAACTGTCTTGAGTTTCAGCAGGCGCTCTCGGAGGTTGGCGAAGCGCTGGAAGCGCGCTTTACGCTGGAAGATAAATTTATTCAGCTGGCGTTAGAAAAAACGGCAGAAACCATCCCGGCGGCTAACGATCCGGCGATGGCTCGTCCGGCCTGATACGTTATCTGTTTGTAAACCGCTTGTGGTTTTAAAATTGCCCCTTTATGCTGAAGAGGCAATAAGGTAACGGACGCTTTTCATCCGTTACTCGTTTTGGTGACACCTCATAAGGTGGACCAAAATTCTTCTTGTCGGAGTGCCCTTAGGGGCTGAGACCGTTAATTCGGGATCCGCGGAACCTGATCAGGTTAGAACCTGCGAAGGGAACAAGAGTAAACATTCAGTGACGGTGTGAGTCCTCACATCCTGCGCTTACTCATCCGAGCTCCAGACAAGCAACTTCCCTTTTTATACAGGAACGAGCTATGTCTACCCCTCCCAAAAAACTGACCCGACGTGAACAACGTGCCGAAGCGCAGCAGTTTATCGCCTCTCTGAAGGGCGCCGCTTTTCCCAATTCGAAACGCATCTGGCTGACCGGGTCAACGCCGGATATCCGCGTTCCCATGCGTGAAATTCAGCTCAGCCCGACCAGAATCGGCGGCAGCAAAGAAGCGCCTCTTTTTGAGCAAAATGAACCCATTCCGGTTTACGATACCGCCGGGCCTTATGGCGATCCCGAAGCGAGTATCGATCTTCATGCCGGGCTGGAAAGAGTGCGGACAGTCTGGATTATCGATCGCGATGATACCCAGCCCGTGGAGCATCTCAGTTCCGTTTTTACCCAGCAGCGTCTCGCCGATGAGGGGCTTGATCATCTGCGCTTTGATCGGTTGCCGCATCCCCGCCGTGCCTTGCCAGGGCGCTGTGTCACGCAGTTGCATTATGCCCGGCAGGGCATCATCACCCCGGAAATGGAGTTCATCGCGCTGCGTGAGAATATGGGCCGTGAGCGGATCCGCAGTGAAGTCTTGCTGCAACAGCACCCAGGCAACAGCTTCGGGGCGAGCCTGCCGGAAAATATTACTCCCGGGTTCGTCCGCGATGAGGTCGCTGCGGGCCGCGCTATTATTCCGGCCAATATTAATCATCCGGAATCGGAGCCGATGATTATCGGGCGAAATTTTCTGGTGAAAATTAACGCCAACATCGGCAATTCCGCCGTCAGCTCCTCCATTGAAGAAGAGGTTGAAAAGCTGGTCTGGTCTGCCCGCTGGGGGGCGGATACGATAATGGACCTCTCAACAGGCCGGAATATCCATGAAACCCGGGAATGGATACTGCGCAACAGCCCGGTGCCTGTCGGCACGGTTCCCATTTACCAGGCGCTGGAGAAAGTCAACGGCGTCGCGGAAAACCTCAACTGGGAAGTGTTCCGCGATACGCTGCTGGAGCAGGCCGAACAGGGCGTGGACTATTTTACCATTCACGCTGGGGTGCTGCTGCGCTACGTCCCGATGACGGCGAAACGCCTGACCGGCATCGTTTCACGCGGCGGTTCAATCATGGCGAAGTGGTGCCTTTCACACCATAAAGAGAGCTTTCTGTATGAGCACTTCCGCGAGATCTGTGAAATCTGCGCTGCCTATGACGTTTCGCTTTCACTGGGCGACGGCCTGCGTCCGGGATCGATTCAGGACGCTAACGATGAGGCGCAGTTTGCCGAACTGCGTACGCTGGGCGAACTGACCAGGATTGCCTGGGAATATGACGTTCAGGTGATGATCGAAGGTCCGGGTCATGTGCCGATGCATATGATCCGCCGCAATATGACCGAGCAGCTGGAACATTGCCATGAGGCGCCTTTTTACACGCTTGGCCCCCTCACCACCGACATCGCACCAGGCTACGATCATTTCACCTCTGGCATCGGCGCCGCCATGATTGGCTGGTTCGGCTGCGCCATGCTTTGCTATGTCACACCAAAAGAGCATCTGGGCCTGCCGAATAAAGAGGATGTGAAACAGGGTCTGATAACCTACAAAATTGCCGCGCATGCTGCCGATCTGGCAAAGGGGCATCCGGGTGCGCAAATCCGCGATAATGCAATGTCCAAAGCCCGTTTCGAGTTTCGCTGGGAGGATCAGTTTAATCTGGCGCTCGATCCTCACACCGCCCGGGCCTGGCATGATGAAACGCTGCCGCAGGAGTCGGGTAAGGTCGCGCATTTCTGTTCTATGTGTGGGCCAAAATTTTGCTCCATGAAAATTTCTCAGGAGGTGCGGGACTACGCTGCAAAGCAGGAGGCTCAGCCTGTCGAAATCGGCATGGCCCAAATGTCCGGCGCTTTCCGCAGTCGTGGCGGTGAGCTTTATCATCCGGCAGATGCCGCTTTGCCGGAGGAGAAATCATGAGCCGCGGGCCTTTTCCCCCAACCGCGGCACGCCTCGGTCTCTATCCGGTCGTCGATACAGTTGAATGGATTGCACGTCTGCTGGACGTTGGCGTGCGGACACTACAGCTCCGTATCAAAGCGTTGCCAGAGGCAGAAGTTGAGGATGATATTGCTGCGGCCATTGCGCTGGCGCAGCGATATCAGGCCCGACTGTTTATCAATGATTACTGGCGTCTGGCGGTTAAACATCAGGCTTACGGCGTTCATCTCGGGCAGGAAGACCTGGAGATTGCAGATCTTGATGCCATTCATCGCGCCGGTCTCCGCCTTGGCCTGTCGACACATGATGATGCAGAAATCCGGCGCGCCCTGGCGGAGCAGCCTTCTTATATCGCTCTGGGGCATATATTCCCTACGCAGACAAAAGTGATGCCATCTTCGCCGCAAGGTCTGGAGGAGCTGAAGCGGCATGTTGATCGTCTTCAGGGAATTTCTACCGTTGCCATTGGCGGCATCAGCCTGGATCGTGCGCCCGCCGTGCTGGCTACCGGCGTGGGCAGTATTGCGATGGTCAGTGCGATCACCCGGGCGCCTGACTGGCAGGAAGCGACACGTCAGTTACTTTCTCTTGCCGGCACAGGAGGAACGGATGATGTTCAGTGACAGCGATTTCCTGCGCTACAGCCGCCAGCTGTTGCTCGACGAGTTTGGTCTGGAAGGACAGCAAAAATTACAGGCGGCCAGCGTACTGATTATTGGGCTGGGCGGGCTGGGTTCCCCGGCGGCCCTTTACCTTGCTGCCGCCGGCGTGGGTAAACTGCTGCTGGCTGACGACGATAAGGTACATATCAGCAACCTGCAGCGGCAAATCCTTTTCCGGCATAGCGAGACCGGCCAGTCTAAAGCGCGCCTGGCAAAAAAACACCTCCAGGCTCTTAATCCTCAGGGTGAATATATCGCCTTTGAACAGCGTATTGATGAAACCAGCCTGGCCGCCATTATTCAGCAGGCGGACCTTGTACTGGACTGCTGCGACAATATGCAGACCCGTCATGTTATCAATGCGGCCTGTGTTCAGAGCGGTACGCCACTTATCAGCGCCAGTGCAGTCGGCTTTGGCGGTCAGCTGCTGGTCCTCACGCCACCGTTCAGCCAGGGATGTTACCGCTGCCTCTGGCCCGATGACGCTGAGCCACAGCGAAACTGCCGCACGGCGGGCGTGCTGGGTCCGGTTGTCGGCGTTATGGGCACGCTTCAGGCACTGGAAGCGCTGAAATTGCTCGCCGGCCAGCCCTCTCCGCTTACGGGCAAGCTTCGCCTGTTTGATGGACGTCAGCAGACCTGGCGTACGCTGAATCTGGCACGTAGCGAAAACTGCCCGGTATGTGGAGGCAGTCATGAAGATCCTCATTAACGATGAAGCCATGATCTTTCCCGCGCCACTACGGCTGTCAGAACTTCTGGAACACCTTGCACGCCATCAACCTGGGACCGCACTCGCCGTTAATCAGTGCATTATTCCCCGCGATCGCTGGTGTTCTTATTTATTACAGGAGGGCGATGAGCTGGTGATTTTCCAGGCCATCGCCGGAGGTTAATATGCTCAGGATTGCTGATAAAACTTTTTCTTCGCGCCTGCTGACCGGTAGCGGCAAGTTCTCCAGCCCTGCCATTATGCTGGAGGCACTGCGTGAGTCGGGATCTCAGCTGGTAACGCTGGCAATGAAACGGATTGACCTGCGCGGCGTCGACGACGGGATCCTGCTACCGCTGCAGGCTTCAGGCATCCAGCTGCTGCCCAATACCTCAGGAGCAAAGACCGCTGAAGAAGCGATTTTTGCCGCGCGTCTGGCCCGTGAGGCGCTGGGAACGCACTGGCTGAAGCTGGAGATCCATCCCGATGTGCGTTACCTGCTTCCCGATCCGATTGAAACACTGAAAGCCGCTGAAGCATTAGTAAAAGAGGGGTTTACCGTCCTGCCTTACTGTCATGCGGACCCGGTATTATGCCGCCGGCTGGAAGAAGCAGGCTGTGCAGCCGTCATGCCGCTTGGCGCGCCAATTGGCAGCAATCAGGGGCTGAAAACGCGCGATCTTCTGGCCATTATTATCGAACAAGCCAGCATTCCTGTAATTGTGGATGCCGGTATTGGCGCCCCAAGCCACGCCAGCGAGGCGCTGGAAATGGGCGCAGATGCGGTCCTGGTGAATACGGCCATCGCCTCCTCCCGCAATCCGGTGATGATGGCTCGTGCCTTCAGGCTGGCCGCTGAGGCGGGTTCGCTGGCCTGTGAAAGCGGGCTGGGCGAGCGGAGTCTGCGGGCGCAGGCCACCAGCCCGCTGACAGCCTTTTTGCAGGAGAGTACCCCATGATGAAATGCTTCGCCGATCAGTGGGAAAAACTGGATTGGGATGATATTCGCCTGCGGATAAACAGCAAAAGGGCAGTGGATGTGGAGCGCGCACTGAATGCGCCTCAGGTGGGAGGCGAAGAGCTCATGGCGCTGCTTTCTCCCGCCGCCGCAGCCTATCTTGAGCCACTGGCGCAAAAAGCTCAGCACCTGACCCGGCAACGGTTCGGTTATGCGGTTAACCTCTTTGTCCCGCTTTATCTCTCCAACCTGTGCGCCAATGACTGCACCTATTGCGGATTCTCAATGAGCAACCGCATTAAACGTAAGACGCTGAACGCCCAGGAGATCGCGCGAGAATGTGCAGCGATAAGAGCTATGGGGTTTGATCAGCTGCTGCTGGTGACTGGTGAACATCAGACCAAAGTTGGCATGGCCTATTTCCGCCAGCACCTGCCTGCCATACGCCAGCACTTCAGTTCGCTGCTGATGGAAGTTCAGCCGCTAAAGGAAGAAGAGTATGCCGAACTTAAAACACTTGGCCTGGACGGCGTTCTGGTTTATCAGGAAACTTATCATCCGGCGGTTTATGCCCAACATCACCTGAAGGGAAATAAGCAGGATTTTTATTTCCGTCTGGAAACACCAGATCGGCTCGGTCGTGCCGGGATCGACAAGATCGGGCTGGGTACGCTGACCGGTTTGTCAGACAGCTGGCGAACCGACTGCTTTATGATGGCGGAACATCTGCGATGGCTGCAAAAAACGTACTGGCAGAGCCGCTATTCGGTCGCCTTTCCACGCTTACGGCCTTGCGCTGGTGGAATTGAACCAGCGTCAGTGATGAGTGAGGCCCAGCTGGTGCAGGTTATCTGTGCTTTCCGGTTATTTGCGCCAGAGGTAGAGCAGTCTCTTTCAACACGAGAGTCCCCTCAGTTCCGTGACAAAGTGGTACCGCTGGCGATCAATACTCTCAGCGCCTTTTCGAAAACACAGCCTGGCGGATATGCAGCAGCACAGCCAGAGCTTGAGCAATTTTCCCCTCATGATAATCGCCATCCTCAGCAGGTTGCAGAAGCCTTAATTCAGGCAGGTATGCAGCCGGTATGGAAAGACTGGGATCGCTATCTGGGGCGGACATTACAGTGAGCTGGGGATAGAGTGAAAGCGGTTCAGAATGATTTGAAGCCGCTACGCATATCCGCCTGAGCCTGCTGGTACCAGCGGGCCGCCGCGCTATAGTGGCTTCGTTAACGATCATCCGGTTGTTGACCAGGGTCAGCTTACCCACCTTCCCGCTGACCCTGCCTTCTCATATTTCGTGATGCTGTACCACACTCGTCCTTGATGTCCTGAAAGGAGTCCACCAATCGGAACCGCCTGCCACCAGTAACAGCTCCACGCGTGCATGCCCTGTCAGCCTCAGCGGTAAAGGCGATTAATTGCCGCGGTAAGTCGAATAGCCATACTGACTCAGCAGTAATGGAATATGGTAGTGGCCGCCCTTGTCTTCGGCATGGAAGATCACCGGGATCTCTGGAAAGAAGCTGGGTTGCTTCACGCTGTCATAATAATCGCCCGTTTTGAAAACCACTTTGTAATCACCAGCGCTCATGGTTTTTCCCGACGGGAACAGGGCAGTGATACGACCATTGCTGTCCGTGGTACCTGAGGCGAGCTTGACCCATTTCTGATCTTTATATTGCTCAAGCTCTACCGCAACGCCCGCCGTCGGCACGCCGGTTTGCAGGTTAAGCACGTGCACGCTCAACGGGTTTTTTGCTTCGGCAGCCACAGCGGCACCGGTAGTGAAAGAAGCCAGAACCAGCGTGGCCAGAAGTGTTTTACGGGTGAAATGCATTTTTTCTCTCCTTGGGTTAATTGCTAGCAAAATATAGCCAACTTGTTAGCAGAGCACTATTTCCCGCCGTAATATCTGAAATTTCCCACGTCGCCTTAACTAACAGGCATAAAAAAACCGCTCCGGAGAGCGGTTTTTAAGGCTAAGTCAGCGACGATTAATCGTCGTTACCGCCCAGACCTGCGTTCAGCAGTTCCGCCAGGCTGGCAGACGCTTCGTCAGCCGTAACCTGTGGCACAACTGGCGCTTCGCCTGCAGCCTTACGGCGCATACGATCCTGGTGATAAGCGTAACCGGTACCGGCTGGGATCAGACGGCCCACGATAACGTTCTCTTTCAGGCCGCGCAGTTCGTCACGTTTGCCCGCAACGGCTGCTTCGGTCAGTACGCGCGTCGTTTCCTGGAACGAGGCCGCAGAGATGAAGGATTCGGTCGCCAGTGATGCTTTGGTGATACCCAGCAGATCGCGCATATAAGTTGCCGCGATTTTGCCGTTGGCTTCCAGCTCACGGTTAGAGATCTTAACGCGTGATACTTCAACCTGCTCGCCATCCAGGAAGTCGGTGCTGCCTGCGCTTTCGATGGTCGCTTTACGCAGCATCTGACGAACGATAACCTCGATGTGCTTATCGTTAATCTTAACGCCCTGCAGGCGGTAAACTTCCTGCACTTCGTTAGTGATGTAACGGGTCACCGCATGCACGCCGCGCAGACGCAGAATGTCATGTGGAGACTCTGGGCCATCGGAAACCACGTCACCACGCTCCACGCGCTCACCTTCGAACACGTTCAGCTGACGCCATTTCGGGATCATCTCTTCGTAGTGATCGCTGCCATCGATCGGCGTGATCACCAGACGGCGCTTACCTTTGGTCTCTTTACCGAAGGAGATAATGCCGCTGATCTCTGCCAGAATTGCCGGCTCTTTCGGACGACGTGCTTCAAACAGATCCGCAACGCGTGGCAGACCACCGGTGATATCCTTGGTACCGCCAGATTCCTGAGGAACACGGGCCAGGGTGTCACCTGAACTGATCTTCACGCCATCTTCCAGCTGAACGATCGCTTTACCTGGCAGGAAGTACTGCGCTGGCATATCTGAGCCAGGGATCAGCACATCGTTACCGTTGGCATCAACGATTTTCAGCGCAGGACGCAGATCTTTACCGCCGGCAGTACGTTCTGCACTGTCCAGGATCACCAGAGAAGAAAGACCGGTCAGGTCATCCGTCTGGCGGGTAATGGTCTGACCGTCAATCATGTCAGTGAAGCGAATGAAACCGCTCACTTCGGTGATAACCGGCATGGTGTGCGGATCCCAGTTTGCTACGGTTTCGCCCGCTGCAACCTGCTCGCCGTCGCCTTTCGCCATGGTAGAACCGTAAGGAACTTTATAGCTCTCTTTGGTACGACCAAATTCGTCGATCATTTTCAGTTCGGTGTTACGCGAGGTCACCACCAGCTTGCCAGCGGAGTTGGTTACCGACTTGGCGTTGATCAGCTTCAGCGTACCTTTGTTCTTCACCTGGATGCTGGATTCAGCAGCCGCACGAGATGCCGCACCACCGATGTGGAACGTACGCATCGTCAGCTGTGTACCCGGCTCACCGATGGACTGTGCTGCGATAACGCCGATGGCCTCACCTTTATTGATGATGTGACCACGCGCCAGATCGCGTCCATAACAGTGCGCACAGACGCCAAAGTCAGTTTCGCAGCTTACGACGGAACGGACTTTCAGGCTGTCAACAGAGTGCTCTTCCAGCAGGTCACACTGCTGTTCGTGCAGCAGGGTGTTGCGTGGCAGCAGAATGTCGGCAGTACCCGGCTTCAGCACATCTTCTGCGGTCACACGACCCAGAACGCGCTCACGCAGCGGCTCTTTAACATCACCACCCTCGATAACCGGGGTCATCATGATGCCTTCGTGCGTACCACAGTCATCCTCGGTCACCACCAGATCCTGCGCCACGTCGACCAGACGACGAGTCAGGTAACCGGAGTTCGCGGTTTTCAGTGCGGTATCCGCAAGACCTTTACGCGCACCGTGTGTGGAGATGAAGTACTGGAGTACGTTCAGACCTTCACGGAAGTTCGCGGTAATTGGCGTCTCGATGATGGAGCCATCTGGCTTCGCCATCAGACCACGCATACCGGCCAGCTGACGGATCTGCGCAGCAGAACCACGCGCACCGGAGTCGGCCATCATAAAGATGCTGTTGAAGGAAACCTGGCGCTCTTCTTCACCGTCACGGTTAATGACAACTTCGGTTGAGAGGTTTTCCATCATCGCTTTAGCAACGCGTTCGTTGGCCGCAGCCCAGATATCGATCACTTTGTTATAGCGTTCGCCAGCGGTAACCAGACCTGACTGGAACTGCTCCTGGATTTCAGCAACTTCAGCTTCCGCTTCGGTGATGATTTCCACTTTCTTCGCCGGAATGACCATATCGTCAATACCGACGGATGCACCAGAACGCGCCGCATAGGCGAAACCGGTGTACATAGTCTGGTCAGCAAAGATGACCGTTGGCTTCAGGCCCAGGATGCGGTAACAAGTGTTCAGCATCTTGGAGATCGCTTTCTTACCCAGCGCCTGGTTGACGATAGAGTAAGGCAGACCTTTTGGCACGATCATCCACAGAATAGCGCGACCAATGGTCGTGTCGATGATGCTGGTTTTAGCAACCCACTCGTCCTGCTCGTTCTTCTCGTGTTCGGTGATACGCACCTTAACGCGAGCGTGCAGCGACGCCAGGCCAGCGCGATAAACACGCTCAGCTTCTTTCGGGCCAGTCAGCACCATGCCTTCGCCTTTGGCGTTAACACAGTCACGGGTCATGTAATAGAGACCCAGTACAACGTCCTGAGAAGGAACGATGATTGGCTCGCCGTTCGCAGGTGACAGGATGTTGTTGGTAGACATCATCAGCGCACGCGCTTCCAGCTGGGCTTCCAGCGTCAGCGGTACGTGAACAGCCATCTGGTCACCATCGAAGTCGGCGTTATAGGCCGCACAAACCAGCGGGTGCAGCTGGATCGCTTTACCTTCGATCAGCACAGGTTCAAACGCCTGGATGCCAAGACGGTGCAGGGTTGGTGCACGGTTCAGCAGCACTGGGTGTTCACGGATCACTTCGTCCAGGATATCCCAGACAACCGCTTCTTCGCGCTCAACCATTTTCTTGGCGGCTTTGATGGTGGTAGCAAGACCACGCAGTTCCAGCTTGCCGTAGATGAACGGTTTGAACAACTCAAGTGCCATTTTCTTCGGCAGGCCACACTGATGCAGACGCAGGTATGGACCAACGGTGATAACGGAACGACCAGAGTAGTCAACACGTTTACCCAGCAGGTTCTGACGGAAACGACCCTGCTTACCTTTGATCATATCGGCCAAAGATTTCAGAGGACGCTTGTTCGAACCGGTGATGGCACGACCACGACGGCCGTTATCCAGCAGCGCATCGACCGCTTCCTGCAGCATACGTTTTTCGTTACGTACGATGATGTCAGGCGCAGCCAGATCCAGCAGGCGCTTCAGACGGTTGTTACGGTTGATTACGCGACGATAAAGATCGTTCAGATCTGAAGTCGCGAAACGACCGCCGTCCAGCGGTACCAGCGGACGCAGATCCGGTGGTAATACTGGCAGTACGGTCAGGATCATCCACTCCGGCTTGTTGCCAGACTGGACAAAGGCTTCCAGCAGCTTGATGCGCTTGGTCAGCTTTTTACGCTTGGTTTCGGAGTTGGTTTCGTTCAGCTCTTCACGCAGCTGTTCGCATTCCTGCTCCAGGTCCATGTTTTTCAACAGGGCCTGAACCGCTTCCGCACCCATTTTGGCGTCAAATTCGTCACCGAACTCTTCCAGCGCGTCCAGATACTGCTCTTCAGTCAGGATCTGACGGCGTTCAAGGTTGGTCATCCCGCCTTCAACAACCACATAAGATTCGAAGTACAGCACGCGTTCGATATCACGCAGCGGCATGTCCAGCAGCAAACCGATGCGTGATGGCAGCGATTTCAGGAACCAGATGTGCGCAGTTGGTGAAGCCAGTTCAATGTGGCCCATACGCTCACGGCGAACTTTGGTCTGTGTAACTTCAACGCCACACTTCTCACAGATCACACCGCGATGTTTTAAACGCTTGTACTTACCGCACAGGCATTCGTAATCTTTTACCGGCCCGAAAATACGCGCGCAGAAAAGCCCGTCACGTTCTGGTTTGAACGTACGGTAGTTAATGGTTTCCGGCTTTTTAACTTCACCAAAAGACCAGGAACGGATCATGTCTGGCGAGGCCAGCGCAATTTTGATCGCATCAAACTCTTCGGTCTTAGTTTGCGCTTTCAGAAACTTAAGTAAGTCTTTCACGGATTAGCTCCCGTCGGAGTGAGACTTCTCAGGAGAGCCCAGAGTGACCCGGGCCATCCTGTAACCAGTACGAATTCGAGGCATCCCCGAACATCTTTCAAGCTGCAACGCTGTCGCTGCCTTCCCTCACCCGATCGCCTGCCTGAGGCAATCGATCGGGGATTCGTTCAGTTGCCGTCTTGCCGCAACTCGAAATCTGCTGAGGTGTTACTCGTCTTCCAGTTCGATGTTGATACCCAGCGAGCGGATTTCTTTCAACAGTACGTTGAAGGATTCCGGCATGCCCGGCTCCATCTGATGGTTACCGTCAACGATGTTTTTATACATCTTGGTACGGCCATTAACGTCATCAGATTTCACGGTCAGCATTTCCTGCAGGGTATAAGCGGCACCGTATGCTTCCAGCGCCCATACTTCCATCTCACCGAAGCGCTGTCCGCCGAACTGCGCCTTACCACCCAGCGGCTGCTGCGTAACGAGGCTGTAGGAACCGGTAGAACGCGCATGCATCTTGTCATCAACCAGGTGGTTCAGTTTCAGCATGTACATGTAGCCAACGGTAACCTGACGCTCGAACTGCTCGCCGGTACGGCCATCAAACAGTGTGATCTGACCGGAAGAAGGCAGGCCGCCAAGCTGTAACAGCTCTTTGATTTCGCTCTCTTTCGCACCATCAAACACTGGCGTGGCGATTGGCATCCCTTTTTTCAGGTTCTCTGCCAGACGCAGTACTTCGTCATCGCTGAAGGTATTCAGGTCAACTTTCTGACGCACGTCCGTGCCCAGATCGTAAGCACGCTGAATAAACTCACGCAGTTTGGAGACTTCTTCCTGCTTTTTCAGCATAGCGTTAATTTTCTCGCCGATGCCTTTTGCAGCCATACCCAGGTGGGTTTCAAGAATCTGACCAATGTTCATACGTGAAGGTACGCCCAGCGGGTTCAGTACGATATCAACCGGCGTGCCGTTTTCATCGTAAGGCATATCTTCGATCGGGTTGATCTTGGAGATAACACCTTTGTTCCCGTGACGGCCTGCCATTTTATCACCAGGCTGAATCTGACGTTTAACGGCCAGGTACACTTTCACGATTTTCAGCACGCCTGGTGCCAGATCATCGCCCTGAGTGATTTTGCGGCGTTTAGCATCAAGTTTTTTCTCAAACTCATGCTTCAGCTCGTCGTACTGCTCCGCCAGCTGCTCCAGCTGGTTTTGCTTATCTTCGTCGGTCAGGCCCAGTTCCAGCCAGCGCTCGCGTGGCAGCTTGTCCAGTTTTTCCGCTTCAACACCGCCGGAAACCAGCAGGTAATTGATACGGCTGAACAGGCCAGCTTCGAGGATCTGCAGTTCTTCAGACAGGTCTTTTTTCGCCTGCTTCAGCTGCATCTCTTCGATTTCCAGCGCGCGCTTGTCTTTTTCCACACCATCGCGGGTGAAGACCTGCACATCTATTACGGTACCTGATACGCCGTTCGGTACACGCAGAGAAGAGTCTTTAACGTCAGACGCTTTCTCGCCGAAGATGGCGCGCAGCAGTTTCTCTTCTGGCGTCAGCTGGGTTTCACCTTTAGGCGTTACCTTACCAACCAGAATGTCACCGCCGGTCACTTCAGCACCGATATAAACGATACCGGATTCATCCAGCTTGGAGAGCGCCGCTTCACCCACGTTAGGGATATCAGCAGTAATCTCTTCTGGCCCCAGCTTGGTGTCACGAGACACACAGGCCAGTTCCTGAATGTGGATAGTGGTGAAGCGATCTTCCTGTACCACGCGCTCGGAGACCAGAATGGAGTCTTCGAAGTTGTAGCCGTTCCACGGCATGAACGCGACGCGCATGTTCTGACCCAGCGCCAGCTCACCCAGATCCGTTGAAGGACCATCGGCCAGCACGTCACCACGTTCAATTGGCTCGCCCAGGTTGACACACGGCATCTGGTTGATGCAGGTGTTCTGGTTAGAACGGGTGTACTTGGTCAGGTTGTAAATATCGATACCGGCTTCGCCCGGGTACATCTCGTCTTCGTTAACTTTGATAACGATACGGGAGGCATCCACGTACTGAACGGTACCACCACGTTTCGCTACGGCGGTAACACCGGAGTCTACCGCTACCGCGCGTTCCATACCGGTACCAACCAGCGGCTTGTCAGCGCGCAGCGTCGGAACCGCCTGACGTTGCATGTTTGCACCCATCAATGCGCGGTTGGCGTCATCGTGTTCCAGGAACGGGATCAGTGACGCACCGACGGAAACCACCTGCTGGGTGGAAACGTCCATGTAGTCAACCTGATCGCGGCTGAACAGGCTCGATTCGCCTTTGCTACGGCAGGTCACCAGATCGTCCACGAAGTGACCTTCGTCGTCGAGGTTGGTGTTTGCCTGAGCGATAACGTAGTTACCCTCTTCAATTGCAGAGAGGTAATGAATTTCGTCGGTCACCACGCCTTCGCGAACGCGACGGTATGGGGTTTCCAGGAAACCGTACTCGTTGGTCTGTGCATAGACAGACAAGGAGTTGATCAGACCGATGTTTGGACCTTCAGGCGTTTCGATTGGGCACACGCGACCGTAGTGAGTCGGGTGAACGTCTCGAACTTCAAAGCCTGCACGCTCACGCGTCAGACCGCCCGGGCCAAGTGCAGAGATACGACGCTTGTGCGTAATCTCAGACAGCGGGTTGTTCTGGTCCATAAACTGTGACAGCTGGCTGGAACCAAAGAACTCTTTCACGGCTGCAGAAATCGGCTTGGCGTTGATCATATCCTGAGGCATCAGGGTATCGAGATCGCCCAGGGAAAGACGCTCTTTCACCGCACGCTCAACACGTACCAGACCAACACGGAACTGGTTTTCAGCCATTTCGCCAACGGAACGAATACGACGGTTGCCGAGGTGGTCGATGTCATCCACTTCGCCAATGCCGTTACGGATACCAATGAGCTTCTTCATCACTTCAATGATGTCGTCTTTGCTCAGGATACCGGAACCTTCAATCTCGTCACGCAGCAGCGAACGGTTGAACTTCATACGACCTACCGCAGAAAGATCGTAGCGGTCTTCAGAGAAGAACAGGTTCTCGAACAGATTTTCAGCCGCTTCACGCGTTGGTGGCTCACCAGGACGCATCATGCGATAGATCTCAACCAGCGCGCTCAGGCGATCGCTGGTTGGGTCGACGCGGATGGTTTCTGAAATATACGGGCCGTGGTCCAGATCGTTGGTGAACAGCGTTTCGATGCGCTTGTGACCCGCCTGGCTCAGCTTAGCCAGCAGATCCAGCGACAGCTCCATGTTGGCAGCAATGATCAGCTCACCGGTGCTCTCATCGATGTAATCTTTAGAGACCACTTTGCCCGCGATATATTCAACCGGAACTTCGATATGCTCGATGCCATCTTTTTCCAGCTGACGAATATGACGTGCCGTAATACGACGACCTTTCTCGACGTACACAGTACCGTTGGATTCGATATCAAAAGAGGCCGTTTCACCGCGCAGGCGCTCAGGAACGAGTTCCATCTGCAGCTTATTGTCGCGAATGTCATAAACCACTTTGTCGAAGAACAGATCGAGGATCTGCTCAGTGGTGTAGCTCAGCGCGCGCAGGATAATGGTTGCGGGCAGCTTACGACGACGGTCGATACGAACGAACAGGTTGTCTTTCGGGTCGAACTCAAAGTCCAGCCACGAACCACGGTAAGGGATGATACGTGCGTTATACAGCACTTTACCCGATGAGTGGGTTTTACCCTTATCGCTGTCGAAGAAGACACCAGGACTACGATGCAGCTGAGAAACGATAACGCGTTCTGTACCGTTGATGACAAAGGTACCGTTATCGGTCATGAGCGGAATTTCGCCCATGTAAACTTCTTGTTCTTTGATGTCTTTAACGGTGCCTTCCGGCGCTTCGCGCTCGTAGATCACCAGGCGCAGTTTTACGCGCAGGGGTGCAGAGTACGTGATACCACGAATCTGACACTCTTTCACATCAAATACAGGCTCGCCTAAACGGTAGCTGACATACTGCAGCTCAGAGTTACCGCTATAGCTTTGGATAGGGAATACGGAACGAAATGCCGCTTCCAGACCATATTGACCTTCAGGATCTTGCTCGATGAACTTCTGGAACGAGTCAAGCTGGATAGAAAGGAGATAAGGAATATCCAGAACTTGTGGACGTTTTCCAAAATCCTTACGAATGCGTTTTTTCTCGGTATAGGAGTAAACCATAGGGTTCCTCAGCTCGCTGAAAAGTAGAACCTCTCTGTCCGTCCAGGGGGGACAGTTCATGCAACACTATTTTGTGACGCGGAAAGAAGACTCCCCTTCCGTAATACCTCTTTCTATCACTCTTAAATCATTTCGTTGCCGCAGCGAGGCAGGGAACCTCAGCAGAAGAGCAATATATTAAGTCGTCGATAGAGAAAGATATTAAGCAAATCAATGACTAAATAGTGTGAAACGTCATTGACGCTTTAGAGCGCAAAAAGGCTGGTGACCAAAAAGTCACCAGCCATCAGCCTGAAAACTCAGGCTGCAACCTGAAAGGTTGGCTTATTTAACTTCAACTTCTGCGCCAGCTTCTTCCAGTGCTTTCTTCAGAGCTTCTGCGTCGTCTTTGCTGATGCCTTCTTTCAGGGCAGCAGGTGCAGACTCAACCAGGTCTTTAGCTTCTTTCAGGCCCAGACCAGTTGCGCCACGTACTGCTTTGATCACGGCAACTTTGTTAGCGCCGATAGCTTTCAGTACAACGTCAAACTCGGTTTTTTCTTCTACAGCTTCAGCAGCAGCAGCAGGACCTGCAACAGCGGCAGCAGCTGAAACGCCGAATTTTTCTTCCATAGCGGAGATCAGTTCAACGATTTCCATTACAGACAGGGCGGCAACGCCTTCGATGATTTGTTCTTTAGTGATAGACATTTTAAAATGTTCCTGAATTCAGTGTAGATAAAGGTTACGTAAGCAAGAGTCGGAAAAGAAAGGCGTAAGCTTAAGCAGCTTCAGCTTCTTTCTGATCGCGGACTGCAGCCAGAGTGCGAACCAGTTTGCCGGCAGCGGCTTCTTTCATGGTTGCCATCAGGCGTGCGATTGCTTCATCGTAAGTAGGCAGAGTTGCCAGGCGGTCGATCTGAGCCGCACTGATTAACTCACCTTCAAAGGCCGCAGCTTTGACCTCAAATTTTGCATTCGCTTTCGCGAACTCTTTGAACAGACGAGCAGCAGCGCCCGGGTGTTCCATAGAGTATGCAATCAAGGTCGGACCGACGAACGTGTCTTTCAGGACCTCAAACTGAGTTCCTTCAACGACGCGGCGCAGCAGGGTGTTACGAACAACACGCATGTAAACGCCAGCTTCACGACCTGCTTTACGCAGTTCAGTCATTTTGTCTACGGTGACGCCACGAGAATCCGCAACTACCGCAGACAGCGCGCCTTTGGCTACTTCGCTGACTTCAGCAACAATCGCTTGTTTGTCTTGAAGATTTAAGGCCATTAGCTTGTGCTCCTGGATTTTGCCGGAGATGAATTTCTCCGGAACTCACTTCACCTGGCCGAGGCCAGGCGCTCAAACACGGTGAGCAGAATCCAGCAAAGACTATAAAAATATTCTTCAGGTTCTGTCACCGTCTACGCAGGAGATTAAGCCTCTTACGAGACACCTGCGGTCTTGGACGGAGGCCTGGATAAGGCCAGGCTCCAACCGAAAATTCTGTCTATTCTGCGTCATTCGAGCTGATACTGCGTTGGCTGCTCCTGGCGATTTATGCCTTTGCCGCCTTGTCTCAGTCCGACTGACTTGAATAGGGGTTCTGTATATTAACAGAACAACGGGCGTAAGATTCTAGTCGAAACTTTCGCCCGCGTAAAGCAGATTAGTTAGCAGTTGCGTTCAGGCCAGCCTGATCAACAGCAACGCCTGCACCCATAGTGGTGGAGAGGCTAACTTTCTTGATGAAAACGCCTTTCGCCTGAGAAGGTTTCGCTTTTTTCAGCGCAACCAGCAGGGATTCCAGGTTTTCTTTCAGTTTATCTGCGTCGAAATCAACCTTACCGATTGTGGTATGGATGATGCCGTTTTTGTCGTTACGGTAACGAACCTGACCCGCTTTAGCGTTCTTAACCGCTTCAGCAACGTTAGGGGTTACGGTACCCACTTTCGGGTTTGGCATCAGACCGCGTGGACCCAGAACCTGGCCCAGCTGGCCAACAACGCGCATTGCATCTGGAGATGCGATAACAACGTCAAAGTTCATTTCGCCTTTTTTGATCTGGTCAGCCAGATCTTCCATACCTACCAGTTCAGCGCCAGCAGCTTTAGCCGCTTCAGCATTTGCACCCTGGGTAAATACGGCAACGCGTACTGAACGACCGGTACCGTGTGGCAGTACGGTTGCACCGCGCACGTTCTGGTCAGATTTACGGGCATCAATGCCCAGGTTCACAGCTACGTCAACGCTTTCTACGAACTTAGCCGTCGCCAGTTCCTTCAGCAGAGCAACAGCTTCGTTGATGTCATACTGTTTAGTTGAATCAACTTTGTCACGGATCACGCGCATGCGCTTGGTCAGCTTAGCCATTTCTTAGTCCTCTACTACCAGGCCCATGGAACGAGCAGTACCTTCAATTGAGCGAGTCATCGCTTCAATGTCAGCACCAGTCATGTCCGCAGCTTTGGTTTCTGCGATTTCACGAATCTGAGCAACAGATACTTTACCTACTTTGTCTTTGTTCGGCTTGCCGGAACCAGACTTGATACCAGCCGCTTTCTTCAGCAGAACTGCTGCCGGAGGCGTTTTGGTAACGAAGGTGAAAGAACGGTCAGAATAAACGGTAATAACAACCGGTGTAGGCAGGCCTTTTTCCAGGGATTCTGTTTTGGCGTTAAACGCTTTACAGAATTCCATGATGTTAACGCCCTGCTGACCCAGAGCCGGACCAACTGGTGGACTCGGGTTTGCCATACCTGCTGCAACCTGCAGCTTGACGTAGGCTTGTACTTTCTTAGCCATGATATTTCCTCTATTGGGTTCAAACGCTCCAGAAGAGCTCCCCGTGATTAATATTTCACACGCTCACTGAGCGCATAAAAACAAAAGGCGCGAAATTGTATTGCAATTTCGCGCCTCTCGCAACCAATAATCAGGCTCATGAATCACTTTTTATGCAGCGCCAGGGCATGCAGTCGATCCAGAGACACCTTCGTTATCAGCCTTTTTCAACCTGCCCAAAGTCCAGCTCAACCGGTGTTGCACGGCCAAAGATAGAGACGGACACTTTCAGGCGGCTTTTTTCGTAGTCCACTTCTTCCACAACGCCGTTGAAGTCGGCAAACGGACCGTCGTTGACGCGGACCATCTCACCCGGCTCAAACAGCGTTTTCGGCCGCGGCTTGTCACCTGCAGACTGCAGGCGGTTCATGATCGCGTCGACTTCTTTATCGCTAATAGGTGCCGGACGATCGGATGTACCGCCGATAAAACCCATCACGCGCGGCACGCTGCGCACTAAGTGCCAGCTTGCATCGTTCATGACCATTTGAACCAGCACATAGCCAGGGAAGAACTTGCGCTCGCTTTTACGACGCTGACCGCCGCGGATCTCAACCACTTCTTCGGTTGGAACCATAACGTCGCCAAACAGCTCTTCCATGTTGTGCAACTTGATATGCTCACGCAGCGACTGGGCTACGCGGCCTTCAAAACCGGAAAACGCCTGAACGACGTACCAGCGCTTTTTTGGTGCTTCAGACATCTCAGAACCTCAGGCCAGTGATAAACGATACCAGACGGACCAGAATACCATCCAGCCCCCACAAAATCAGTGACATCACGGCAGTTACCGCGGCGACGATTAACGTGGTGTGCAACGTTTCCTGACGGGTCGGCCAAATAACTTTGCGGACTTCGGTACGCGCTTCACGGGCAAATGCCAGCGTTGCCTTACCTTTTGTCGTCAGCAGCGCAATGCCGCCAGCTACAGCAATCAGGATAACAACGGCCAGCGCACGCAGCGGCAATGTGATCTCACGATAATAGTAGTTACCGACGATAGCCACGATAAGCAGCAATGCCACCACTAACCACTTTATCGCTTCCAGGCCGCGCCCGCTCCCTTGAGCTTCGGTATTAGCACTCATAAACCAACCTGCCACAATAAATCAGAAACTATTTTGCCCCGTAGAACGAGGCAACCGAACCGAATGAAGCTGTCAGGCGAAACTCGGTATATAACGCCGTGCTACAGAGCCTGTCTCAGCAATGATTATGGTTGAAAATCACTGATGAGCCAGGTTCTATGTTACAGCGTGCAAAAAGGGCATCAAATGATGCCCTCTTCGTGTACGTTGCGTCAAATATTATCCGCGATTAAGCGATAACTTTAGCAACAACGCCCGCACCAACGGTACGACCACCTTCACGGATGGCGAAACGCAGGCCGTCATCCATTGCGATTGGGTGGATCAGGGTAACAACCATTTTGATGTTGTCGCCTGGCATTACCATCTCAACGCCTTCTGGCAGTTCGATGGTACCGGTCACGTCAGTTGTACGGAAGTAGAACTGTGGACGGTAGCCTTTGAAGAACGGAGTATGACGGCCGCCTTCGTCTTTGGACAGGATGTAAACCTCAGACTCGAACTGAGTGTGTGGCTTGATGGTGCCTGGCTTAGCCAGAACCTGACCACGCTGGATCTCTTCACGCTTGATACCGCGCAGCAGGATACCACAGTTCTCACCCGCACGGCCTTCGTCCAGCAGCTTACGGAACATCTCAACGCCGGTACAGGTTGATTTCACGGTATCTTTGATACCAACGATTTCAACTTCTTCACCAACTTTAACGATACCGCGCTCAACACGACCGGTAACAACGGTACCACGACCAGAGATGGAGAACACATCTTCGATTGGCAGCAGGAACGGCTTGTCGATCGCACGCTCTGGTTCTGGGATGTAGTTATCCAGGTGACCGGCCAGTTCGATGATTTTTGCTTCCCACTCAGCGTCGCCTTCCAGCGCTTTCAGCGCAGAACCGTGAACGATTGGGGTATCGTCGCCCGGGAAGTCGTACTGTGACAGCAGGTCACGCACTTCCATCTCAACCAGTTCCAGCAGCTCTTCATCATCAACCATGTCGCACTTGTTCAGGAACACGATGATATAAGGAACGCCTACCTGGCGGCCCAGAAGGATGTGCTCACGGGTCTGAGGCATAGGGCCGTCAGTCGCAGCAACAACCAGGATAGCGCCGTCCATCTGGGCAGCACCGGTGATCATGTTTTTCACATAGTCGGCGTGGCCTGGGCAGTCAACGTGCGCGTAGTGACGGGTCGGGGTGTCATATTCAACGTGAGAGGTGTTGATGGTGATACCACGAGCTTTTTCTTCAGGCGCGTTATCGATCTGGTCAAATGCACGAGCAGAACCACCGTAGGTTTTAGCCAGTACGGAAGTGATAGCAGCAGTCAGGGTAGTTTTACCGTGGTCAACGTGGCCGATAGTACCAACGTTGACGTGCGGTTTGGAACGTTCAAATTTTTCTTTAGACATCGCTTGTCCCTCTAAGACACGGATAAATCGGTGATATCACCACATCAACCAGGCAGTGCCTGAACAGTTGAATTTTAACGTACAGAGAAGAATCAGGGAGGGAGATTTAGAAGTGGTGCTGATACCCAGAGTCGAACTGGGGACCTCACCCTTACCAAGGGTGCGCTCTACCAACTGAGCCATATCAGCACGGCTTGGAGCGGGCAGCGGGAATCGAACCCGCATCATCAGCTTGGAAGGCTGAGGTAATAGCCATTATACGATGCCCGCATCCTGGAACTCGGCTACCTGTTCTGTCTGTAGCTTTTGAACAACAAGAAGATGCCCCCTTGCTATTCGAGTCAACCCGCTAACGCTTGATGACTCTGACTGTGCTTGTGCTCAGTCTGAAATCTGCATTTGCAGCCTTAGACCTCAGGGCTGAAATGGTGGTGGGAGAAGGATTCGAACCTTCGAAGTCGATGACGGCAGATTTACAGTCTGCTCCCTTTGGCCGCTCGGGAATCCCACCTCGTCTTGCTTATACTACTTTTTACTTGATGGTGCCGGCTACCGGAATCGAACTGGTGACCTACTGATTACAAGTCAGTTGCTCTACCAACTGAGCTAAGCCGGCATCAAGTGACGCGCATTCTAGGTAGAGCGGCCGTGGGATGCAACAAAAAAATTGCGATAATTGTTCTAATGCTTACTATTTGTGCGATTCTTCGCAATTTATTACCTCAACCCGATAAATCCGCACAAATAAACGCCAGACTAGCGATTTTTTCACCACTGCTTTGGCGACACGGAATCTTCTTTGTACGCTTTGTTAGTAATACCTTTTTCACAAAATCGGTTTTTAATGCTCGCTGTCTTCTCCCAAGAGTTGATTATCGCCCTGAAAGCCCCCTGGACTCCGTCACTAGCTGTCCTTACTGGTTAATAGAAGTAAGATTCTTTCATCTTCCATATTCTCCTCCTGTTAAAGAGAGAAGCTTAAAAGAGCAACGGTTGATAAACCGCCTTCTCTTTTAGGTAGCGGCACCGCTCTCACCTGCAGTGCTCACTTATACGAAGTTGTGCGTTAGTTATCTATGAGTTCTGGTAAAGGCATGACCTGACCTCTTTTTACGCTTAATCAGCAGGCTGATAATGCCTCCCTCGATTCCTTGATAAAATACGGGGTGGAACTTTCTGACTTTTGCACGGCGCCGTGCTTAAACCTGTAGGGAGCAGAACTACCGCAGACAGCGCCACGCCGTCGCTTGAGTCCCTAAACGTGTTGCATTCATTTCTGTTAATAAGTGTGGACGCCGTTACGTTTGCGCCCGCAGAGCGTATTTTTCCTTCTGATTACCGCCTCTCTGGTGTTAACCTCCTGCCCATTGTTTTCTGAAATTTCCCTTAGTCCGTGAATGAGAAGCGTCCCCGGGGCACTTCATCAAGCGAGCTTTAGCATCACGACAGGCAAATTCTTGCTGACAGAAGCATGCATATGAACAAAAAAGAATCATTGTTAACTACACCGTATTTGCAATTTAACCGTGCTCAATGGGCTACGCTGCGTGATTCGGTGCCGATGACCCTGAGTGAAGAGGAAATTGAACAACTGGAGGGGATAAATGAAGATTTGTCTCTGAAAGAAGTGGCAGAAATCTACCTGCCGCTTTCGCGCTTGCTCAATTTTTATATCAGTTCAAATTTGCGTCGGCAGGCTGTTCTGGAACAGTTTCTCGGCACTAACGGACAAAAGATCCCCTATATCATTAGCATTGCTGGCAGCGTAGCCGTAGGTAAGAGCACTACAGCTCGTGTACTGCAGGCGCTTCTCAGCCGCTGGCCTGAGCATCGTCGTGTTGAATTGATCACTACCGATGGTTTTTTACATCCGAATGAGGTGTTGAAAGAACGCGGATTGATGAAGAAAAAAGGCTTTCCTCAATCTTATGATATGCACCGGCTGGTCAACTTTGTTTCTGATCTTAAATCGGGCGCCGCTCAGGTGACCGCGCCGGTTTACTCACATCTGATTTATGACGTTATTCCTGACGGGGACAAAATCGTTCAACAGCCTGATATTTTAATTCTTGAAGGCCTGAACGTTTTGCAAAGCGGGATGGATTATCCTCACGATCCGCATCATGTATTTGTTTCCGATTTCGTTGATTTCTCAATCTATGTAGATGCACCGGAAGATCTTTTACAGCACTGGTATATCAACCGCTTCCTGAAATTCCGCCAGGGTGCTTTTACCGATCCAGATTCTTATTTCCACAATTACGCCAGGCTTACCGAAGAAGAGGCGGTAGGCGTTGCCACCCAGTTGTGGGAAGAGATTAACCTACTGAATTTAAAAGAAAATATACTACCAACACGCGAGCGGGCCAGCCTGATTATGACCAAAAGTGTCGATCATGCGGTCGATTTAGTCAGGCTCAGAAAGTGATAATGAGGGGGACTCCCCTCTTTATTAATTTTGCGGGCGTAGTGAAATCTCGCCGCCTACCCAGGATTTCCTTATTCCATTCTGTTCCAGAATCAGTCCACCCTGCTGATCGATTCCACGCGCTATTCCCAGAATTTCCCTGTCGCCAATAA
Source organism: Pantoea sp. IMH (assembly GCF_000599885.1). Classification (GTDB taxonomy): domain Bacteria; phylum Pseudomonadota; class Gammaproteobacteria; order Enterobacterales; family Enterobacteriaceae; genus Erwinia. The sequence goes on from NZ_JFGT01000003.1 coordinate 232,634, forward strand.
GCAATTTGACTGGCCTGTTGATAAAGTTGTCCAGTTTACTCCAGCGATCAATAAAGGGAGCCAGCCCTTCCTTTTCAAAAACCTGAAGTGAACTTCTCATATTATTCACCAGACTTGCCGCCAGCTTGTTTCTGTCGATCGTCACACCTGCTTCCTGAAGATTAATCCAGCCTTGATTCACGATAGTGGTATCCGGTGAACGCATTGCCAGGTTGATACCGGTTCCCATAACAATCTGAGCGGCATCACCGGTTTTGCCCGTCAGCTCGACCAGAATCCCCGCCAGCTTTCTGTCGTTGAGATAAAGATCGTTTGGCCATTTAACGCGAACATCACTGGCGCCAAGCCCCTGAAGCACTTCAGCCGTGACAATGCCAATCACCAGGCTAAGTCCCATCGCGGCTACAGGTCCCTGCTCCAGTTTCCAGTACATTGACAGATAGAGATTGGAGCCAAAAGGTGAAAACCATTGCCTGCCACGGCGTCCTCTGCCTGCCTGCTGATATTCCGCCACGCAGGCATCGCCAGATTGCAATGAATCCATGCGCTCAAGCAGATACTGATTCGTTGAGTCAATGACAGGAACCACCGCCAGCCGTCCCTCCTCCAGCTGAGAAGTGATGACGGCCTCATCAAGTAGCTGAACGGGTGCCGGCAGGCTGTATCCTTTACCTGTTACGGTAAACACATCAATCCCCCAGTCTTTGAGTGTATGAATGTGTTTATTGATTGCTGCGCGGCTCATGCCCAGCATTTCACCCAACTGTTCGCCAGAATGAAATTCACCGTCAGCCAGTATATTTATCAGTGTTAAAGGGACAGTATTACCTTTCATGCGATGACTCCAACAGCATCCTTTTCTCCCAGTGCGCCAATAAAACGCACCTCCGGTTCAAGCCACACGTTAAACTTTGTTCCCACTCGCTGACGAACTTCATGGGCCAGGGCCACAATATCCGCGCCTGTTGCTTCTTGCTGATTGATAAGCACCAGCGCCTGTTGACGATGAACTGCTGCACCGCCAATCGTAAATCCCTTCAGATCGCAGCGATCGATAAGCCAGCCAGCGGCGAGTTTGACCTGCCCGTCACGCTGCGGATAAAAAGGTGCATCCGGAAAGCGGGCCTTGAGTAAGGCTGCCTGTTCAGCGCTAACTACGGGATTTTTGAAGAAGCTACCAGCATTACCCGTTATTTTAGGATTGGGTAATTTACTGGTGCGCATATAGCAGACAGCATCAAATATTTGTTGAGGTGTTACTTTTTCAGCATCCAGCCGGATCAAATCACCGTAGGTGATCACCGGAATCCACGCTTTTTTAAGCGCTAAACCCACGGCGATAATGGCATAGCCTGTCTGATACTTATGCTTAAAAATACTGTCACGGTAACCGAACTGACACTCCTGCGCAGTCAGACGCTGAATTTTACCGGATGAAAGGTCCAGGATATCGACGTATTCACATACATGCTTCAGCTCCACACCATATGCGCCAATATTTTGAATTGGTGATGACCCCACGCAACCCGGTATCATTGCCAAATTTTCCAGTCCGGCCAGACCTTTCTCAAGCGTGTACTCTACAAGATTATGCCAGTTTTCTCCGGCTCCCACGTGCAGATGCCAGTCATCATCACTTTCACGAACCGCGATACCCCTGATCCGGTTAACCAGCACTGTCCCCTGGTAATCCTCCAGAAAAAGCACATTGCTACCTTCACCGAGCAGTAAAACAGGTTGGCGATCTGCCAGGCTTTTCTGCCAGACAAAAACCATTTCCTCTGCCGTTTCTGCAATCACAATATTTGCAGCCATGGCGTTTAGGTTAAAGGTATTAAATGGTTTCAGAGAGTGAAGCTGGGTGGACATGGGAAGGCCTTCAAAAATTTAACTGCCGGTAGTTTACCCGATAAGACGATATGACGCCTAAGGATTTGCCCACCGTGGAGGGAGATGGCGTACAGGCATTACCACTCAGCAGGGATAGTAAGCTGGATGATTGACGGAACGGGATTAGTGACAGTGCTTGCGGGCACACAACCGGTTACGTGGAAGGACGAAATACCTGCCAGCAGAAGCAATATTCCGGGTTCAGTACAGAACCGACTGATACTCTTGAGAATATAATACATCAGGGAACGATATGCATGTCACCGTTCGCTCCGGTAAGTCACTGCGGGTACACACAGCAATTCCGCCTTCTTCGACAGATGTGGAAACGGAACGACTGAGGGTACAGGTGAGCCCCTGCAGCCCGCATACGGGGCAGGGAAAACGCTTCAGGCAACGGCGGGCATCAGCCGGTGTCGTCCGGAGAGGGCCATGCTCATCCGGCATGACACATGAAGATAACCGTGACGCAAGGGCATTTGGAATAACGCAGGGGCGGCGTCAGACCGGAGACCTGGCGCAGCCGCTTTTTTCCGGCCCTGAAACGCAAAAAACCCTGACCGTCAGGTCAGGGTTATCGCGATTTGATGCCTGGCAGTTCCCTACTCTCGCATGGGGAGACCCCACACTACCATCGGCGCTACGGCGTTTCACTTCTGAGTTCGGCATGGGGTCAGGTGGGACCACCGCGCTACAGCCGCCAGGCAAATTCTTTTCGTGCCGTCCTGTGTCTTTTGCTTTCTGGCCGCGTTGCCACAAAACAAAATCCCACGGACCTCAGTCCGCAGAACGTCACTTTATTCTTTATCCGGTACAGGCTGAAAATTGTCT
>NZ_JFGT01000004.1 GCF_000599885.1 Pantoea sp. IMH
TGCGTCTCTCATAACGCTCACCAGAACGCTTCTGGTGTTGTAAGGTTAAGCCTCACGGGTCATTAGTACCGGTTAGCTCAACGCATCGCTGCGCTTACACACCCGGCCTATCAACGTCGTCGTCTTCAACGTCCCTTCAGGAGACTTATAGTCTCAGGGAAGATTCATCTCGAGGCAAGTTTCGCGCTTAGATGCTTTCAGCGCTTATCTCTTCCGCACTTAGCTACCGGGCAATGCCATTGGCATGACAACCCGAACACCAGTGGTGCGTTCACTCCGGTCCTCTCGTACTAGGAGCAACCCCTCTCAATCTTCCAGCGCCCACGGCAGATAGGGACCGAACTGTCTCACGACGTTCTAAACCCAGCTCGCGTACCACTTTAAACGGCGAACAGCCGTACCCTTGGGACCTACTTCAGCCCCAGGATGTGATGAGCCGACATCGAGGTGCCAAACACCGCCGTCGATATGAACTCTTGGGCGGTATCAGCCTGTTATCCCCGGAGTACCTTTTATCCGTTGAGCGATGGCCCTTCCATTCAGAACCACCGGATCACTATGACCTGCTTTCGCACCTGCTCGAGCCGTCACTCTCGCAGTCAAGCCAGCTTATGCCATTGCACTAACCTCACGATGTCCGACCGTGATTAGCTGACCTTCGTGCTCCTCCGTTACTCTTTAGGAGGAGACCGCCCCAGTCAAACTACCCACCAGACACTGTCCCCACGCCGGATTACGGCGCCAGGTTAGAACATCAAACGTTAAAGGGTGGTATTTCAAGGTTGGCTCCACGCAGACTGGCGTCCACGCTTCAAAGCCTCCCACCTATCCTACACATCAAGGCTCAATGTTCAGTGTCAAGCTGTAGTAAAGGTTCACGGGGTCTTTCCGTCTTGCCGCGGGTACACTGCATCTTCACAGCGAGTTCAATTTCACTGAGTCTCGGGTGGAGACAGCCTGGCCATCATTACGCCATTCGTGCAGGTCGGAACTTACCCGACAAGGAATTTCGCTACCTTAGGACCGTTATAGTTACGGCCGCCGTTTACCGGGGCTTCGATCAGGAGCTTCTCTTGCGATAACCCCATCAATTAACCTTCCGGCACCGGGCAGGCGTCACACCGTATACGTCCACTTTCGTGTTTGCACAGTGCTGTGTTTTTAATAAACAGTTGCAGCCAGCTGGTATCTTCGACTGGCTTCAGCTCCGGGAGCAAGTCCCTTCACCTACGCGCCAGCGTGCCTTCTCCCGAAGTTACGGCACCATTTTGCCTAGTTCCTTCACCCGAGTTCTCTCAAGCGCCTTGGTATTCTCTACCTGACCACCTGTGTCGGTTTGGGGTACGATTTCGTGTTACCTGATGCTTAGAGGCTTTTCCTGGAAGCAGGGCATTTGTTGCTTCATCACCGTGGTGACTCGTCATCACGCCTCAGCCTTAAGTGTTCCGGATTTGCCTGGAACACAAGCCTACACGCTTAAACCGGGACAACCGTCGCCCGGCCAACATAGCCTTCTCCGTCCCCCCTTCGCAGTAACACCAAGTACAGGAATATTAACCTGTTTCCCATCGACTACGCCTTTCGGCCTCGCCTTAGGGGTCGACTCACCCTGCCCCGATTAACGTTGGACAGGAACCCTTGGTCTTCCGGCGAGCGGGCTTTTCACCCGCTTTATCGTTACTCATGTCAGCATTCGCACTTCTGATACCTCCAGCAGACCTCACAGTCCACCTTCGACGGCTTACAGAACGCTCCCCTACCCAACAACACATAAGTGTCGCTGCCGCAGCTTCGGTGCATGGTTTAGCCCCGTTACATCTTCCGCGCAGGCCGACTCGACCAGTGAGCTATTACGCTTTCTTTAAATGATGGCTGCTTCTAAGCCAACATCCTGGCTGTCTGTGCCTTCCCACATCGTTTCCCACTTAACCATGACTTTGGGACCTTAGCTGGCGGTCTGGGTTGTTTCCCTCTTCACGACGGACGTTAGCACCCGCCGTGTGTCTCCCGTGATAACATTCTCCGGTATTCGCAGTTTGCATCGGGTTGGTAAGCCGGGATGGCCCCCTAGCCGAAACAGTGCTCTACCCCCGGAGATGAGTTCACGAGGCGCTACCTAAATAGCTTTCGGGGAGAACCAGCTATCTCCCGGTTTGATTGGCCTTTCACCCCCAGCCACAAGTCATCCGCTAATTTTTCAACATTAGTCGGTTCGGTCCTCCAGTTAGTGTTACCCAACCTTCAACCTGCCCATGGCTAGATCACCGGGTTTCGGGTCTATACCCTGCAACTTAACGCCCAGTTAAGACTCGGTTTCCCTGCGGCTCCCCTATACGGTTAACCTTGCTACAGAATATAAGTCGCTGACCCATTATACAAAAGGTACGCAGTCACCCCATAAAAGAGGCTCCCACTGCTTGTACGTACACGGTTTCAGGTTCTGTTTCACTCCCCTCGCCGGGGTTCTTTTCGCCTTTCCCTCACGGTACTGGTTCACTATCGGTCAGTCAGGAGTATTTAGCCTTGGAGGATGGTCCCCCCATATTCAGACAGGATATCACGTGTCCCGCCCTACTCATCGAACTCACAGTAAGCACATCTTCGTGTACGGGAGTATCACCCTGTACCCTGCGACTTTCCAGACGCTTCCACTGATGCACAAACTGATTCAGGTTCTGGGCTGTTCCCCGTTCGCTCGCCGCTACTGGGGGAATCTCGGTTGATTTCTTTTCCTCTGGGTACTTAGATGTTTCAGTTCCCCAGGTTCGCCTCGCAACACTATGTATTCATGTTGCGATGATGCATAAATGCACCGGGTTTCCCCATTCGGGTATCGTCGGTTGTTGCGGTTCATATCACCTTACCGACGCTTATCGCAGATTAGCACGCCCTTCATCGCCTCTGACTGCCAGGGCATCCACCGTGTACGCTTAGTCACTTAACCTCACAACCCACAAGCGTCCCGCAGGATACTGTGTGCTGTAAGCATTTGAGAGACTCGACCATATCGTTAATTTCATTCTTATTACGGAGAATGAAAACGACATGTCGTTTCAATTTTCAGCTTGTTCCGGATTGTTAAAGAGCAAATATCTCAAACGTGACTCGCCTTACGGCTGAATCAGTTTTGAGATAGGGTGGTAAACTGCATGGTGGAGCTAAGCGGGATCGAACCGCTGACCTCCTGCGTGCAAGGCAGGCGCTCTCCCAGCTGAGCTATAGCCCCATACAGTTACTGCAGAGACCATCTACTACCAGGAGTTACATTTTCGTGATGACACGCGAATGTAATTTCTGCTCAGGCAAGGCATGCGGAAGGGACGTTTACTTCGGTAAACGACCGCGCGCATAACGCAGCATGAGAAGAAATTTGGTAGGCCTGAGTGGACTTGAACCACCGACCTCACCCTTATCAGGGGTGCGCTCTAACCACCTGAGCTACAAGCCTGTAGAGGTTTTTTCTGCTCGTTACTTTTCTATCAGACAATCTGTTGTGGACACTACGCGGGAAAGTATCTTCAGGTAAGGAGGTGATCCAACCGCAGGTTCCCCTACGGTTACCTTGTTACGACTTCACCCCAGTCATGAATCACAAAGTGGTAAGCGCCCTCCCGAAGGTTAAGCTACCTACTTCTTTTGCAACCCACTCCCATGGTGTGACGGGCGGTGTGTACAAGGCCCGGGAACGTATTCACCGTGGCATTCTGATCCACGATTACTAGCGATTCCGACTTCACGGAGTCGAGTTGCAGACTCCGATCCGGACTACGACGCACTTTGTGAGGTCCGCTTGCTCTCGCGAGGTCGCTTCTCTTTGTATGCGCCATTGTAGCACGTGTGTAGCCCTACTCGTAAGGGCCATGATGACTTGACGTCATCCCCACCTTCCTCCGGTTTATCACCGGCAGTCTCCTTTGAGTTCCCGACCGAATCGCTGGCAACAAAGGATAAGGGTTGCGCTCGTTGCGGGACTTAACCCAACATTTCACAACACGAGCTGACGACAGCCATGCAGCACCTGTCTCACGGTTCCCGAAGGCACTAAAGCATCTCTGCTAAATTCCGTGGATGTCAAGAGTAGGTAAGGTTCTTCGCGTTGCATCGAATTAAACCACATGCTCCACCGCTTGTGCGGGCCCCCGTCAATTCATTTGAGTTTTAACCTTGCGGCCGTACTCCCCAGGCGGTCGACTTAACGCGTTAGCTCCGGAAGCCACTCCTCAGGGGAACAGCCTCCAAGTCGACATCGTTTACGGCGTGGACTACCAGGGTATCTAATCCTGTTTGCTCCCCACGCTTTCGCACCTGAGCGTCAGTCTTTGTCCAGGGGGCCGCCTTCGCCACCGGTATTCCTCCAGATCTCTACGCATTTCACCGCTACACCTGGAATTCTACCCCCCTCTACAAGACTCTAGCCTGCCAGTTTCAAATGCAGTTCCCAGGTTAAGCCCGGGGATTTCACATCTGACTTGACAGACCGCCTGCGTGCGCTTTACGCCCAGTAATTCCGATTAACGCTTGCACCCTCCGTATTACCGCGGCTGCTGGCACGGAGTTAGCCGGTGCTTCTTCTGCGGGTAACGTCAATCGGTAAGGTTATTAACCTCACCGCCTTCCTCCCCGCTGAAAGTACTTTACAACCCGAAGGCCTTCTTCATACACGCGGCATGGCTGCATCAGGCTTGCGCCCATTGTGCAATATTCCCCACTGCTGCCTCCCGTAGGAGTCTGGACCGTGTCTCAGTTCCAGTGTGGCTGGTCATCCTCTCAGACCAGCTAGGGATCGTTGCCTAGGTGAGCCATTACCCCACCTACTAGCTAATCCCATCTGGGCACATCCGATAGCGTGAGGCCCGAAGGTCCCCCACTTTGCTCTTGCGAGGTTATGCGGTATTAGCTACCGTTTCCAGTAGTTATCCCCCTCTATCGGGCAGTTTCCCAGACATTACTCACCCGTCCGCCACTCGTCACCCAAGGAGCAAGCTCCTCTGTGCTACCGTCCGACTTGCATGTGTTAGGCCTGCCGCCAGCGTTCAATCTGAGCCATGATCAAACTCTTCAATTAAAAGCTTGATTTGCTTAAACACGTTAAGCGATGCTCAAGTGTAAAACACTCATAATGAATTTCATTATGTGTTCACTCTTAAGACTTGATATTTTTTGCGTCCGGAGACGCTGATATCAATCCTGCGAGTGCCCACACAGATTGTCTGATAAATTGTTAAAGAGCGTTGCGGTAAGCGCCTTGGCGACTTACTGCGAGGTGGCGTATAATACGCTTTCCTCCTTCAGAGTCAACCTCTTTTTCAGAAGTTTTTCTCCGGCGGCTCAGCTTCCTGAACCTCCTGAGCCGCCGGCCTGTAAGCCGTTGTGCCGTCTCAGTGGTTGCGCATTATAGGGAGTTCCCGACGGCTGACAAGTATTTATTACAAATTAATGACTGACAGCCTCAATTTTCAACAACACGTCTTTTTTTAACGCGATTTGCTGTTTAATCCAGCAAATTCATGGGTAAAACGGCTCACCTGATCCCAATCTGTATATTCCACTTCCTTACGGGTATCGGTTTCCCCTCCGGTCATACGCATAATCAGCTGAATCATCATGCGGTCAAAAAAGCCATAGCGCGGATAGCGCAACGCGCCCGCAAAGACGGCACAGCAATCGGGTGCCCAGGGAGACTGAAGTAAGAATTTACGCGTATAAGCATTCGTCTGTGGCGAACGCTTCTCAGCTTTGCGGGCGGTCAGGTTAACGGAGAAGAAACCGCTGGGACGCTGCTGCAGTTCTGCGAGATTCTGCTTTACGAACTTATTCAGCTGCGGATGGAAATGTCCATAACGGATAGAGGCGCCGATAAGTACCCGATCGTACTGCGACCAGTTGATCGTCGAAGCATGAAGGATATTCATCAGCTCGCACTCCTGATGCTCCTTTAGCTGGTTAGCGATATAAGACGCGATTTCGCGAGTCTGACCATCACGGCTGGAAAAAAGGATTAGCGCTTTCATAGAAATACTCAACTCGGTTATTCACGCCAGAAAGTCGGCGTGAACAGGACTAATAGTGTAAAGACCTCAAGGCGACCAAAAAGCATGGTCAGAATCAAAATCCATTTCGCCGTATCGTTCATGGTGGTGAAGTTGTCTGCCACTACCCCCAATCCCGGCCCCAGATTGTTTAGCGTTGCCGCCACCGCCGCAAAAGCAGAAAAATCATCTACTCCCGTCGCGATAATGGCCAGCATACTCAGCAGGAAAACCAGCGCATAGGCTGAGAAGAAGCCCCATACGGCTTCGAGGATACGCTCCGGCAGCGCGCGATGCCCAAGCTTAATTGTATATACCGCGTTCGGGTGTACCAGTCGTTTAAGCTCACGGGAGCCTTGCTTAAACAGCAACAGGATACGGATGACCTTCAGCCCGCCGCCGGTCGACCCCGCACAGCCACCGATAAAAGCAGAACAGAGCAACAGCACCGGCAGGAAAAGCGGCCAGCGGGCGATACTGTCCGTCGTAAAGCCTGCGGTAGTCGCCATTGAGACAACCTGGAAAAAAGCCTGATTAAGGGTTTGCAGGCCGCTGTCATAGACGTCATGAAAATAGAGCACCAGTGTACAGATGATAACCAGCGTCAGCTGAACGCCAATGAACATACGAAATTCCGGGTCTCGCCAGTAAACACGAAGGCTACGCCCGCTAAGCAAGGTAAAGTGCAGGCCGTAGTTACATCCCGAAATCAGCAGGAAAATAGCAATGATGTTATTGATCGTTGCGTTGTCAAAATAGCCAATACTGGCATCATGGGTGGAGAAGCCACCTATCGCGATGGTTGAAAAGCTATGACTGATAGCGTCAAACAGCGACATGCCCGCCAGCCAGAGCGCCAGGGCACAGATAACCGTCAGCAGGACGTAAATCAGCCACAGGGTCTTTGCCGTTTCAGCAATACGGGGCCGCATTTTATTATCTTTTAGCGGGCCGGGCATCTCAGCCCGGTAGAGCTGCATTCCCCCGACCCCCAGAATAGGCAGGATAGCGACGGCCAGCACAATAATTCCCATACCGCCAAGCCATTGCAGCATCTGCCGGTAGAAAAGGATTGCCTTGGGTAGAGAATCCAGCCCCACCAGCGTGGTGGCACCGGTGGTGGTTAATCCCGAGAAGGATTCAAAAAAGGCATCCGTCAGCGACAAATCCGGATGCTCGGAAAAGATAAAGGGCATTGCCCCAACGCTGCCCAGCACTGTCCAGAACAGCACCACGATCAGAAAACCTTCGCGCGGCTTCAGTTCGCTTTTTTGCTTCCGGTTAGGCCACCAAAGCGCTGAGCCAATCAGGAGCGCCATAAGAAATGTCTGGGTGAATGCGCGTCCTGCACCGTCACGGTAGATCAAGGCCACCAGCCCAGGCACGATCATCGTCCCTGAAAACAAAATGACCAGCAAACCCACTATGCGGGTAATGGTGCGAAAGTGCATTCAGCTGTTCCTTTCCTGCCAATAATAGTGTTAGTTGTGTGGCACCAGAGCGAGCGCTCCGCGGCTAAAATCAGTCAGGTTTTGCGTGAACCCGTCAATCTGACCATGCGGGAGTGCCAGCGACAAAGCAACCTGCTCCCCGAACGTGTTATCAAGAAGCTGTCCGTTAAACCGCTGAATCATTCTTTCAACCTCAGCCAACTGAGCATAGTCGCAGGTTAAGGAAAAATGGCGCATTGGTATTTTTTGCTGACGGGGTAATAACTTCAGCGCCTGCTGCACGCCGCCGCCATAGGCTTTCACCAGGCCGCCCGTGCCCAGCTGTATCCCGCCGTAGTAGCGAACCACTACCGCGGTGATTTCACCAATATGACTTCCCATAAGCTGAGCGAGCATCGGTTTCCCTGCGGTACCTGATGGTTCACCGTCATCTGAAAAGCCTAACTGCTGTGAATCCGAAGGCGCGCCAGCCACCCAGGCCCAGCAGTGATGCCGGGCCGTTGGATGCGCTTTTTTCACCCGCTGAACAAAGGCGCGGGCGGCTTCGATGCCCTCAGTATGATCAATCAGCGTGATAAAACGACTTTTCTTTATTTCCTCGCTGAAGCTGAATTCACCAGCAGGAATATCGTAGGCGTTCATTAATCGAGTTTCAGATCCCGCGTCATGTTTTCCACACCGTTTCGCTGGATCACCACATTATCTTCAATACGAATCCCACCGTAAGGCTTCAGCGCATCAATACGGTCCCAGTCAAAATGGTGGCTGAATTTACCTTCGCGCCAGGGCGCCAGCAGGGAGTCGATAAAATAGATACCGGGTTCAATCGTCAGCACCATGCCGGGTTCAAGTACCCTTGTACAGCGCAGGAACGGATACTGTGCCGGAGCAGGGAGATGGGTACCCTTATCATCCTGCATAAATCCGGCCACATCATGTACCTGAAGTCCCAGCGGATGGCCCAGCCCATGTGGCATAAATGGCCCGGTCAGATCGTCAGCAATCATCGCTTCCTCACTGATACCTTTGACCAGCTGAAATTTCAGCAGAAGTTTCGCCAGACGCTGATGCATCTGCTGATGGTATTCACTGTAGCGGACGCCCGCTTTCAGTGTAGCAATCAGCGCCAGCTCTTCGGCATTCATCGCTTTGATCAGCTGCGCGTATTCGCTGTCGTCATGCGCGGCATAAGTACGCGTTAAATCTGCCGCATAGCCATTATATTCCGTCCCGGCATCAATCAGAAAGCTGCGCGAGTGTTCCGGCGGCAGAAGATCAAGCTGGGTATAGTGCAATACAGCCGCATGCTCATTAAGCGCAATAATATTACCGTAAGGCACATCGGTATCCCGGTGTCCTGTTGCGCTGAGATAGGCGTTATTAATATCAAATTCGCTCATACCAGACAGAAAAGCTTCTTTCGCCGCTTTATGTCCGACCACCGCGCTTTTTTGCGCTTCGCGCAGGCAATAAAGCTCATAATCAGTTTTATAAGAACGATGGTAATGCATGAAATCGATCGCGCCCTGTGGATTGATCAGGTCGGATTTCATGCCAAGCTGGGCTGCGCGCTGAGGCACCGGCCCGATATACGCCACGTTCTGGCGCTGGGCAGGCAGTAATTGGTCGATATCCTCCGCATTTGTCAGCGCAATAAGCTCCACTTCGTCCGTCCAGAAGCTTTGCGGCAGCGGTTCGACCTTATGCCAGTAATCAACCGGCGAATAGAACCAAAGTTTGGGTTTATTAACGCCATCTATCCATAGCCAGCAGTTGGGAACGGACGTCACCGGAACCCAGGCTTTAAACTGAGGATTCACCTTGAAAGGATAGTGATGATCATCGAGGAAAACCGTCATCAGTTCTCCGGAGTGAATCAGCATTGCATCCAGCTCAAAACGTGCCAGAACCTGCTGAGCCCGCTCTTGTAGCGTCTTCAGATGGCCCTGATAAAGCGTCACCAACGATTCCATAACTCTGCCTCCGTTATCGCGAAATTGCCCGCATATTACCACAGGCATTGCCGCGATGCCGTTCTGCCGCTGCTGTGATCTTGTTTGCAAATTAGCAAACAGTCGTTTGCAAATAATTAACATACATCCCACACTCTCGCTCATCTGGTATGACCAGATCCCCTCATCGCTGCATCAGGAGATACACATGCTCTACCAAGGCGAAACCCTGACCCTGAACTGGCTGGACGATGGCATCGCTGAACTGGCCTTCGATGCGCCCGGCTCCGTCAATAAGCTGGATACCCGAACCGTCGCCAGCCTGAGTGAGGCCATTGCGGTTCTGGAAAAGCAATCCGGACTACGCGCACTCCTGCTCAGCTCGCGTAAGCCCGCCTTCATTGTGGGCGCAGATATCACCGAATTTCTTTCGCTATTTGCCGCTCCAGCTGAAAAACTGGCTGAATGGCTGCATTTTGCTAATGGTATTTTTAACCGTCTGGAAGATCTGCCGGTGCCTACGCTTTCGGCGATACAGGGCTATGCGCTGGGCGGTGGATGTGAATGCGTGCTGGCCACCGATTTTCGCATCGCTACGCCAGACGCCCGTATTGGCCTGCCCGAAACCAAACTGGGCATTATGCCGGGCTTTGGGGGATCGGTACGCCTGCCACGCTTACTGGGCGCAGACAGCGCGCTGGAAATTATCGCCGCCGGGAAAGATGTTAATGCCGGACGGGCACTTGCGCTGGGCCTGGTCGATGCTGTGGTTGAGGCGGATAAATTGCATGAGGCGGCGCTGGCTATCCTGCGGGAAGCGATTGCCGGTAAGCAAGACTGGCGCGCGCGCCGGCAGCCTAAGCTTGATCCGCTGAAGCTGAGCAATATCGAAGCCGCCATGAGTTTTACCCTGGCGAAAAGCATGGTGCAGCAAACGGCAGGTAAACATTACCCTGCTCCGTTAACCGCGGTAAAAACCATCGAGGCCGCCGCAAGGCTGGGGCGCGATGATGCATTAAAACTTGAAACGAAAGCTTTCGTATCTCTGGCAGGATCGAAAGAGGCTCGTGCGCTGGTAGGCATATTCCTTAACGACCAGGCTGTTAAGAGCAAAGCTAAAAAACTGACCCGTGACGTGGAAGTACCTGAGCAGGCAGCGGTGCTGGGCGCAGGCATCATGGGCGGCGGTATCGCCTGGCAGTCCGCCACCACCGGCGTTCCGGTGATGCTGAAAGATATCAGCCCCGCATCTCTGGAACTTGGTATGAAGGAAACCGCCAGGCTGCTGAACAAACAGCTTGAGCGGGGCAAAATCGACGGCATGAAGATGGCCAGCATTCTTGGGACCATTCAGCCTACCCTCAGCTATGCCGATTTTGGCCGGGCCGATATCGTGGTTGAGGCCGTGGTTGAGAACCCGCAAATCAAAGCGGCGGTGCTGGCGGAAACCGAGCGTCACGTCGGCGATAACACCATTCTCACCACTAATACTTCCACCATTCCGGTGAGCCAGCTGGCGCAGGCCCTTCAGCGGCCAGAAAATTTCTGCGGTATGCACTTTTTTAACCCGGTGCCGCGGATGCCGCTGGTCGAAGTGGTACGCGGCGAAAAAACCGCAGAGGCCACGCTGGCAAAAGTCGTAGCCTGGGCCAGCAAAATGGGCAAAACGCCCATCGTGGTGAAAGACTGCCCCGGCTTTTTTGTTAACCGCGTTTTGTTTCCCTATTTTGCTGGTTTCAGCCTGCTGCTGCGCGACGGCGCGGATTACCGCCAGATCGATAAAGTGATGGAAAAACAGTTCGGCTGGCCAATGGGTCCGGCCTGGCTGCTGGATGTGGTAGGTATTGATACGGCGCATCATGCGCAAAGCGTGATGGCGGAAGGCTTCCCTTCGCGAATGAAAAAAGATTACCGGGATGCGATAGATGTGTTGTTTGAGGCGAAGCGATTTGGTCAGAAAAATCAGGCAGGCTTTTATCGCTGGGAAACAGACAGCAAAGGTAAGCAGAAGAAAATAGTGGATCCGGCGGTGGATGAGCTGCTGCAAACCGTTTGCCAGCCCGGTCGCGTTTTCAGTGATGAAGAAATCTTGCTGAGAATGATGATCCCCATGATTAATGAAGTGGCCCGCTGTCTGGAGGAAGGCATTATCGCCACGCCAGCGGAAGCGGATATGGCCCTGGTCTACGGTCTGGGTTTCCCACCGTTCCACGGCGGTGCCTTCCGCTATCTCGATACAACAGGCAACGCGCATTTTGTTGACCAGGCCGCGGCATACAGCCAGCTTGGCGCGCTATATCTGCCGCCAGCGGGCTTACTGGATAAAGCCGGGCGTGATGAAAAGTGGTATCCCCAGGCAGCGCCCATCGGCGATGTCATTCCCCAAACGGCGTGAGGAGAGCGAAATGGAAAAAGTAGTGATTGTTGATGCGGTCCGCACGCCGATGGGCCGTTCGAAAGGCGGTGCGTATCGCCATGTCCGGGCAGAAGATTTATCAGCGCATCTGATGCGTAGCCTGTTAAGCCGTAATCCGTCGCTGGCGGCGGATGAACTTGATGATATTTACTGGGGCTGCGTACAGCAAACGCTGGAACAGGGATTTAATATCGCGCGGAATGCGGCTCTGCTGGCGGAAATCCCCCATCGCGTGCCGGCAACGACCGTCAACCGGCTGTGCGGCTCTTCGATGCAGGCTCTGCATGATGCCGCCCGCGCCATTATGGTGGGCGATGCCGAAGCCTGCCTGATCGGCGGCGTTGAACATATGGGACATGTGCCGATGAGTCACGGCGTGGATTTCCATCCGGGATTGAGCAAAACGGTAGCCAAAGCGGCAGGCATGATGGGGCTGACGGCAGAAATGCTGGCGCGAATGCACCATATCAGCCGTGAAATGCAGGATGCCTTTGCCGCCCGTTCGCATCAGCGTGCCTGGGAGGCCACTCAGGCGGGCCATTTCAAAAATGAGATCGTCCCCACCAGCGGCCATGATGCCGACGGCGTGCTTAAATGCTATGACTACGATGAAGTGATCCGTGCCGAAACGACAGCGTCTGGCCTGGCCGCCCTGCGTCCGGCCTTTGATCCCGTCAACGGCACGGTGACCGCAGGCAGTTCATCAGCGCTTTCAGACGGTGCGGCCGCCATGCTGGTAATGAGTGAATCTGCTGCCCGCTCGCGGGGGCTGACGCCGCGCGCTTATGTAAAATCAATGGCCGTCGTCGGCTGCGATCCCTCCATCATGGGCTATGGTCCGGTTCCTGCATCGACGCTGGCGCTGAAAAGGGCGGGCTTAAGCATCAGCGATATTGGCGTCTTTGAGCTGAACGAAGCCTTTGCTGCCCAGACACTGCCCTGCATTAAGGATCTCGGTCTGCTGGAAGTGATGGATGAAAAGGTGAACCTCAACGGCGGCGCCATTGCGCTGGGCCACCCCCTCGGCTGCTCCGGGGCAAGGATCAGCACCACGCTGCTGAATCTGATGGAACGGCGGGATGCCCAGTTTGGCCTGGCCACCATGTGTATCGGGCTGGGCCAGGGCATCGCCACCGTCTTTGAACGCGCATAATACGTTGATCTGGAAAGTTTACTGCTCTTCTTCCCGCCCATTGAGGCGGGTTTTTTTTATCAAAGCGCCATTCAGATGAAAGCGAAGGCATCGCCGAACATCTGCTCTTCTTTTGCCTCACGTTCTGCGCAGAAACGTTCACGGGCAATTTTGGCCATCTCAAAGCGTCCTGCAATATAGATATCATGGCCGGCAAGCGTGCCAAAGTCATGCATCACCGCCGTCAGCACGGTGCCGCTACGTCCTTCCCAGCCCGCTTCAGGCTGTTCAACGACAGGAATGATCTTAAGATTAGGATGCTTCACGGCCAGTGCGTCCAGTTCCTCCAGATCGTAGAGGTGTTTCAGCTCCCGTCCGCCCCAGTAGAGCGCGATATGGCGATCGGGCTGTTTTGACAGCGCGGTCAGCAGGATGGAACGGGCATAGGAGAAGCCGGTGCCACCCGCGATCAGGACCAAAGGGCGCTCACTCTCTTCGCGCAGCCAGGCATCGCCGTGCGGAATATCCACGGTGATTTTGCGCTGCTGCTGGATCCGCTCCATCACCGCCATCGCATAGAGATTCAGATCGGACGCGCCGATATGCAGCTCAATGATCTCTTTTTCCATCGGCGTGGAGGCCAGTGAGAACGGGCGCTTATCACGCTCGTCCATCACCACCATCAGGTACTGGCCCGCTTTGAAGCTGAATTCTGCTTCAGGCACCATGCGGACCCGGTAAACGGTATCGGTAATCGCCTCTACCGAGGTCACTTTACAGCTTAACGTTGTCATGCGTTCCCTCTGTCGGGTCGAATTCATTTACCGGAGGCGGCACTGCGTCCGGTGGTCTCAGTCAGGATACCCAGTTCATCCCAGATCGCATCAATGCGCGCCGTGACGGCAGGATCTTTGCGGATCGGGCGCCCCCATTCACGATCGGTTTCACCCGGCCACTTATTGGTGGCGTCCAGGCCCATTTTCGAACCCAGGCCTGACACCGGCGAGGCGAAATCCAGGTAATCGATCGGCGTATTCTCAACCAGTACGGTATCCCGCGCCGGGTCCATTCTCGTGGTAATGGCCCAGATAACATCATTCCAGTCGCGCGCGTTTACATCGTCGTCACACACAATAACAAATTTGGTATACATAAACTGTCGCAGGAAAGACCAGACGCCCATCATCACGCGTTTAGCATGGCCCGCGTACTGTTTCTTCATTGTCACCACCGCCAGGCGATAGGAACAGCCCTCCGGAGGAAGATAAAAATCGACAATTTCAGGAAACTGCTTTTGCAGGATCGGGATGAAAACCTCATTGAGCGCCACGCCGAGCACGGCAGGTTCATCGGGCGGACGGCCAGTGTAGGTTGAATGATAAATGGCATCGCGACGTTGCGTAATGTGCGTCACGGTGAACACCGGGAAATCGTCTACTTCATTATAGTAACCCGTATGATCGCCGTAAGGTCCTTCCGGGGCCATATCACCCGGTTCAATATAGCCTTCAAGCACGATTTCCGCGCTGGCGGGCACTTCGAGATCGTTTGAGATGCATTTGACGACCTCCGATTTCGTGCCGCGCAGCAGGCCAGCGAAGGCGTATTCAGAAAGGGTGTCCGGCACCGGCGTAACCGCGCCCAGAATAGTGGCCGGATCGGCCCCCAGCGCGACGGCAACCGGGAAGCGCTCGCCGGGATGCTGCTGACACCATTCCTGATAATCCAGCGCACCGCCGCGGTGGGACAACCAGCGCATAATCAGGCGGTTTTTGCCAATCACCTGCTGCCGATAAATCCCCAGGTTTTGCCGCTCTTTATGCGGACCACGTGTGACCGTCAGGCCCCAGGTGATCAGCGGTGCCGCATCTTCAGGCCAGCATTTCATCACCGGGATTTTATGCAGATCCACCTCTTCGCCCTGCCAGATCTGCTGCTGGCAGGGGGCATCCCGCAGCCGTTTGGTCGGCATATTGAGGACCTGTTTCCACTGCGGAATTTTATCGAAGAAATCACGAAAGCCGCGCGGTGGCTCCGGCTCTTTCAGGAAGGCCAGCAGCCGTCCCACATCGCGCAGCGCACTGACATCTTCCTGGCCCATCCCCATGGCGACGCGCCTGGGCGTACCGAAGAGGTTGCAGAGCACTGGCATACTGTAGCCCTTTGGGTTTTCGAACAGCAGCGCCGGCCCGCCCGCCCGTAGGGTACGGTCAGCGATTTCGGTCATTTCCAGATCGGGATCGATCGAATGCTTAATGCGTTTCAGCTCTCCCCGCTGTTCAAGCAGCGCGAGGAAATCACGTAAGTCGTGGTATTTCATGACTTCTCATCAATAGGGTCAGTGAATCGGCCATTATAGGGATGATTACGCACGTATGCTTAGTTTTTCGAGGGGGGTTACAAAGCCAATCGGACGTAGCGGCAGATTTTTCCTGATACACCTGTCGGAAAGCATCCTGCGGTGACGATGCTGAAAGGGCGGCGCGATGCCTGTTTCCATCACCAGCACCGGACTCCCAAACTGAACGTTAACCCCTGATAAAAACGAGTAACTAGCTCATATAACTGTACGCTGACTTGCCATAAATTTTAAACAAAAGCCGGATAATGTTCTGCTTTAAACAGCCGCAATCGCCAGGAATAATAATGGCGTTGTCCGTATTGAATTATTACATCCCCATTCACAGAATGATTTAAGACGAATATCAGACGGCCAGTCAAACACCTTAAAAGTGTGTGGGTTTATTACAGAAACGGCATGGCAATAAGCACTCGCTTAACCCATAAAAAATTAAGATAAAACTGAATAAATACCCTTAATTTACTGTGTGTATATTTTATATTTCTGAAAAATCAAAGGATTATATAATTTGATATGTTGAGGTTTTTTTTATACTATCTGAAAGCCCATCGCGAATGGTAGCGATTACATAACACCATATAATTATTTGTCAGCCAGTGACGCTTCCATGAGCCTACTAAAAGAGCCATTCAAATGAATTCTACGGTTTATGTCGTTGATGATGATGAATCGGTAATCGCTGCGCTACGTAATCTTCTGAATTCGGAAGGTTATACTATTGCGTCTTTTACCTCCCCTCAGTCATTTCTGGCGCAGCCAGGGTATGAGATGCCCAGCTGTCTGATTGTTGATATCAATATGCCCGGCACAGATGGCTTTGATGTCTCACGTATTCTTCATGAACGGGGCTATTCCATTCCCACCATATTCCTGACCGGTTTTGGCACGATCCCTATCACCGTTAAGGCGATGAAAGCGGGCGCTTGTGAATTTCTGACCAAGCCAGTCATGCCGGAGCCTCTGTTGCAGGCGGTCTCTGAAGCCCTGCGAAGTGCCGAAGAGACGATGGCGACATCGCTTGAGAACCTGGATCTCACAGAGCGCCTGCGCTCACTGACGCCACGGGAACATGAGGTATTGCTGCTGGCCGTAAGCGGCCTGCTGAATAAACAAATTGCGGCGGAAATGGGCGTTAGCGAGATCACGGCGAAGGTACATAAGCGCCGGGTGATGGAAAAAATGAAGGTACGCTCCATCTCCGATTTAGTCAGAGCGACTGAACGACTGAACTTATTTAAACAGCCGAACGTTTAGTTCAGACACCGGTTTATACCACTGCATTATCTCAGGCAGCGCCAGCATGCCGCCTGAAAAAGAAAAACCTCCCCGTAATCACTAAATACCTCGGCAATCCACTGCTTCACCAGGCAGCTTTCCTGCGCACCACGTGGCGCTATGCTTTAAAAAAACACCCGAGCCACCGGAGGACTTATACTGATTCGACTGGCAGCGTAAACCAGAACAGGCTTCCCCCGCTTTCCCTGTTACAGGCGTTCAGCTTACCTCCGTGGCGCTTGATGATGTCATCACTGATGGTGAGGCCCATGCCCATCCCTTCCGCCTTTGTGGTGTAAAAAGAGTCAAATATTTTGCCAATCACGTCATCACTCAGGCCAACACCGTTGTCCGCTACTTCAAACCGCACCACATCGGCAGAAGGATGGAAAGAGGTTAGCCGCAGCACACGGGAGCCGGTATTTTCAGCCATAGCATCAATGCCATTCATCACCAGATTCAGTAAAACCTGCTGAATTTGCACGCGTTCACAAAAAATATGATCGTTGTCAGCCCGCAGATCCAACTCAAGCGAAACATATCTGCGTTCAAATTCCAGCCGGGAAAGAGAAAGAATATCCAGCGCCAGCGTATGAAGCCTGGCGGGGGCGAACTCCGACACCTGATTTCGGGTAAGCGACTGCAATCCACGGATAATATCTCCCGCACGACTGCCTTCCTGGATGATCTCTTCTATGCTCTCACGCGCTTTTTCGAGCTGCGGCGGCTCCCGTTTCAGCCAGCGCAGACTGGCGCCCGCATTGGTGACGATAGACATCAACGGCTGATTGATTTCATGCGCAATGGAAGAGGTAAGCTGCCCTACCGTCGTGGCGCGTGATACCCGTGCCAGATCGGCCTGGGCGATACGGACGGCGTCTTCCGCCATACGCTGGTGGGTGATATCCGTCAGCGTACCGAAGTATTCCTGCGTCTCCGGCCAGCTGTCCACCGGTTCGCCAATCCCTTTAATATAACGGCACTCGCCGTCTGAACGGATGATACGAAACTCCGCCTGCATTATGGTGCCTTTGCGCACGCTTGTTTCAATCAGCTCTCTGAGCGAGGGAATGTCATCAGGATGAACACGACTCTGAAATTCCGCCATTGATGTGCTGGCCTGTTCCGCCGGCAGCCCCATAATGCGCTTGTACTCATCCGATATCAGCTGAATGTCGGGTTCCAGATGCCAGTGCCACGTGCCCGTATTACTGATTTTTTCGCCCAACATCAGCGAGGTCTGGCTGGCGCGAAGCTGTTTCTCCACCCGCCGCCGCTGAATGTTTTCATCCATCAGTTCGGCGTAAAGCCGCGCGGTCTCAAGCGAGACGGCCGCCTGCGCGCCCAGCATTGAGACGATCCTGGAATGCTCGGCGGTAAAGACGTCCGGTATCAGGCGGTTTTCCAGATAGAGAACGCCAACCATCTGCGCCTGTTTGAACATAGGCACACACATCACGGCCGCCCCCGATGCGACAAGGTAGTGGTCCTGGCTGAACGGACTGAATAGCTCCGGTTTGCCGGTGCGGATTTCCTGCCCGGTGCGGATAACGGCCGTCAGCACCGAGAGCGGCAGATCGGTCGCCAGCGGCGTTTCTTTGACAATTTTGACCTTAATGCCTTCAGCGGTGGTGGTCGCCCGGGCCTGAATTTCAGGGATATTGCCTTCGGTTAAACGGATCAACAGGCAGTGCTGCGCGCCTGCACGCTCAACAAGCATTATCATCAAAATATTGATCAGCCGATCCAGATTGATCTCTTCCGTCAGGGCACGGATAGCCGTCACCATACTCTGTAAATCGCTGATCAGTGCATTCTGTTTAAAGCTGATGGTGTTCAGCGCCGTTTCCTTACGCTGCGTAACCAGATGAGGATACAAGGTCTCAAGCTGACGCAGCCTGGCCCCGGCGCCCCAGAGTTCCCAGGCGGTCATCGCTCCCCTGATATAGGCCTCAGCGGCAACCTTCAGCCCGCTGGAGGCCGAAAACCGGGCAGCCAGCTCACAGGCCAGCGCATTGATATGGTGAAACTGTCCTTCCCGCGAGAGCGTCATGGCGGCTTCATACTGCTCTGCAGCCTGAAACTTATGCCCTTCCAGTCGTGAAAGCTCCGCCTGCAGAAGTGCCTCTTTATCAGAAAATGTCTTCGCGTTTTCGATGCACCATACCGTGATTTTATCCAGATGCTTGATAAAACGCCCCCGGATTTCCTCACTGAACTCCCTCTCCGTCAGGGGGATGGATAAAGAGAGGGCGCTGTATAAGTGGAAATCGAGCATATGAATATGCCCCGGAATAAGTTCGGCCAGCGGAGCCGCATCGGCGAAATAACGGCTGGCGGCGGAATGTTCGCCCGCAAAAAAATGCGCCATGCCCTTATAGAGCAGCGTCCAGAACTGCATCAAAAACAGGGGTTGCATCGCTTTTATCGGCACAGAGTGACCCGCCGCGGGCGGCATAAAGTCCTCTCCCGTAAAGGCCCCAATGCCCGGACGCCTCAGGTATAAAACGAAGTCACGCTGCATCTGCATAATGACTTCCACATCGTGATATTGCGCTTTACGAACATAGGTCAGTCCTCGCTCAATGGAGGTCTGTACGGCGTCAAGATGGTCTCCCCGCGCCAGATAATTCATGGTGAGATGCCGGAGCGCCAGGCAGGCTGAGGTGCGATCGCCATTTTCCACGGCAACATCGAAAGTAGCCTTAGCGCGTTCAATCGCGTAGGTCACCGGCATCGTCCAGATACTGACCTGATCCAGCGGCAGAAGCGTGCGTGCTTTGTAGCTGGCAAAATCATGTTTATAGACGAGCTGCCGGGCCAGCAAGGCGCTGGCAAATCCCCGGCTGTATTCGTCGTAATGGTCGCCGCACAGAACACCATACCAGGAGAGCGCAAATGTTGACGCTCCGGTCATCCCTCTGGCCATCGTCAGGTGAAGCAGCTTACAGATAATCATAAACTGCAGGCGCGGATTGACGAAGGCCGCGAACGTGCTGGCGCTGGCCATCAGGTTCATCACGGCTTCCGTCTGGCGGCAGGTAACCCGCGGCAGCGATCTGAAGCGGGTATAGGGATTCTTCCCGACATCTTCCTTCAGGGCAATTCTGGCGGCGTCACACTCTGCTTTATCAGGATGGCGACTGAGCCGGATCCCGAATACCGCAAGCCAGGCGATAATGGTTTCAAGCGCCAGCTGGCTGTCCGACTGCCGCATATGGATCTCGGCGATCAGACAGGCTGCCACGGCTTTATCCGTCAGCTCGCCGGGCGCCGTGAGCAAGGCCGTACAGCGTTCCAGGGCTGTAGTCAGGTTACCGTTCAGAAATTCACATTCCGCCTCTTCCAGCAGCAGCTCGACATTATCTCTGGCATTGATCTGCGCGTTCAGCGCATGGGCGGTTTGTAGAAAGCGTAGCGAGGAAACAAAGTCGCCGGTAATCTTTGCCCGCTTCGTTGCCTGAAGAATAAGCGCACAAAATCGCTCTGCATCCGGCAGGATCAGTGAGACATTTTTTACGGCGGCGATATGGTGTACGGCCCTGAACAGAGGATCGTGATTTACCGTTTCCTTCGTTATGCTGGCAAGGGTCTGAGCCGCCTGATAGTGCAACGTATCTTTCTCCCCGGAGGAGATAAGATCCCGTGCCGCTTCATGCATTCTGTCATGCATAAAAGCGTAATCATCGCCGGAGAACGTAATCAGGCGGGCCGTCACGGCGGGCGTCAGCCTGGCTTTGAGATCGCTGACCGGCACAGTGAGGATCTTACTGAGCAGCAGCAGATCTCCCGACCCGCCAAGACAGGCTACCTGCCCCAGTAACGTGCGGACGGAGAGGGGCAAAGTCTCTATCTGCTGTAACACGCCAGCGGCCACGTTTTCGGCGTAATGAGATCCTTTAATGGCATGACGGTCATACACCCACTTCGTCATATGGTGCGTTATCAGCCCGTCCCGGACAGCCTGCCGGTAAAATTCATGGGTAAATAAGGGATTCCCCTCCGTCTTTTCATGAATCAGCTGCGCAAGTTCCGTGGTAGCCGACGAACGGGTATGGAACAGACCGGCCAGCCATCGGGCAATATGTTTAACGGAAAGCGGCTCGGGAATAATCGTGGTCACACGCGTCGCTGCCGAGCAAATCTTCACCAGATTGGCCGCGACTGCCGTGCTGGGTAAAGAGAGAGTATCCCGATGGGAAATAACTAACAGTAAAGGAAGATCTTCACTCTGATTGAGCAAGTTTTGCAGCAGTTGCAGCGTTGCCTGATCGGCCCAATGTAGATCATCTATTAACATCACCAGCGGCCTGCCCGGCGCTGTGAACGCTTTTACCAGACGACAGGCCATCACGTTGAATTTGTCCCGGATGTCGAGCACGTGAGCCTCTGGAGGCAGCTTCGCTTTCTGGTCGAGAAGCACGCCCAGCTCAGGTATCAGACTCACGGCAAAGCCCGCATGATCTCCCAGAATCCGGGTAATCTGCAGCTTCCATCGCGCCATCTCTGCGGCAGGCAAACCAAGCAGGTGAAGCGTCAGGGAACGAAAGGCTGAGGTAAAGACCGCATAGGGAAGAACGGGGGAATGCTGATCCGCTTTAACAACGCTCAGTAACGCTTTTTTCTGCTGAAGGATTTTTACCGCGGAGGCGATAAGCGACGATTTTCCCGTCCCCTGTGCGCCGCTGATCGCCACCAGCGAATGCTTGCCGCTGCTGTGAACATCCTCGTAGGCAGCCAGCACATCGGCAACCTGCGGATGATCGGCATAAAGCGCATCGGAGATCGTTCCGGCAGGCTGGCTATCCTGCAGCCCCAGCGCAAAAGCATCGAGCATCCCATCCGGCATCAGAGTCGACTGGCAGCGGCAGAGATCGGCCAGCAGGCCTTCCGCCGTCTGATAGCGGGCTTCCGGCGATTTAGCTAACAGACGCAGGATAATGGCGGAGAGAACGACTGGAATATCCTTGCGCAGCAGATGGGGCGGCTGCGGCTCTGAGGCGATGTGGTGATGTACCCATTCCGCGTGCCCTTCTTCCACATGACCAAAAGGCAGCCTGCCGGTAAGCAGCTCATATAAGACAATCCCGAGGCTGTAGAGGTCGCTCTGGCTGCTGACCCGGTGAGGCGTACGTGAGGTGTGCTCAGGAGACATATAAGCCAGCGTACCGCCGGTAACGGGCAGCTGGCTCTGCTGCGTATCGGAGGCAATCCTCGCCAGGCCAAACCCTCCCAGACGAAACGCCCCCTCATCCGCGATAAAAAAATTCGCAGGCTTAATGTCGCCGTGCACTATTCCCTGCTGATGCATCAGGCCGAGCGCAGTACAGAGCATCACCGCTCTGTTAAGAAAATCCAGCAGAGTTTCCGGCGGCAAAAACGGGGAGTCAGCCAGCGTTTTGTAGTTAAAGGCCGGATAAATCAGCGCGTATCGCCCGTGATAGTAGGTGTGCCCGCCCGGCTTTACCGCCCACTGCGCTGACAGCTTATCCCGCAGCGAAAGTTCATTTTTCAGCAACTGCGTGACCTGAAAAACGGCCTCCTCGCTGGAGGCCGTCGCCAGGGTAAAGGTTTCACCGGTAGAAGTATCCCGGCAAAGTAGCCACTCAATACTTCCTTCCTGTGCCAGTGGCGTCATGATGACCTCCTCTGACAGCAAAAAACCCTCAGTTTCAGCAGACAGTAGCGTCAGGGGAATCGCGCTCATGGGTGGGCCTCTCCCGAGGAAAGTTCCAGTCGGATATGGTCAAACAACGTATCAATTTCGATCGGTTTTCGCAAAAAAGCGATCGCGCCCAGGCTGATGGCGTAGTGAAGCATGGCTTCATCACCGTTACCGGAAATGATAATCCCCGGTGGGTTTATAAGCCGCCGGGTCAGTTCGGTAAAAAGCTCAAAGCCGCTCATGCCTTTCAGATGCACATCGATGATAAACAGGGCAGCGTCAGCCATCGCGCTGTCGTCACCGAGCAGCGCTTCCCCCGATTCGAAAACCAGCGTTGTGTAACCTTCTGACTGAATTAAGTTACTGAGCCCATTACGAACGGAACGTTCGTCATCAACGACGACAATACGCCTCGGCAACGTCATGCTGTTATCCTTTGATCATACTCACGCTGACGTGAGAGGCTTCCTTAGGAAGGCTTATCACCTGAAGGCGGGGGCGTACCGCTAATTTTAGGGACGCACTCGTGGCGAAACCAGGCCATCGTAACAGGCTGGCGGTTGATCAGTCTCTTACACAGCGGAATAATCTGTTCGCCAATTAACATCCCAAACAGGCCAAGCAGCGCGATGATGGGCGGCGCGGGAGAATTGACGTCTATTATGGCGTACACCACGCCGGCCAGAATGCCGGTTGCCAGCGCGATAATGTAGGATTTCAGCATCGTCAGCCCACCCTGCCAGCAGTCAGTGGCAGCCGGGATGGCGTTGTTGCACCAGCACTCAGCTCAGCGGGCTTTATGTGCAGGCCCGCCGTGGTGACTTGCGTAAACTGCGCGCTAAGCTGGCTGCCGATAATCATGCCCAGCAACCCCACCAGCGCAATGGCGGGCGGCGCAGGCGAACGTACGTTGAGCAGGGCGTACAGCAGACCGATCGCTACCCCAGCACCCAGAGAAATCAGTAAAGGACTCATCAAGGCCCTCCTGTGAGAAGTCAGTGCAGGCCAGCTAAACGCTGGCCTGCAAGACAATCAGCGTGCCGAAACCGGTGCCAGAGTCTTGTGCTCGCTCTTCTGGCGTGAAGGCGCTTTGTGCACCATGGTATAGGCATAATCAACGCCAATGCCGTAAGCACCTGAATGCTCTTTGGCGATATCCATCACCGCGTTGTAGGTATCTTTATGCGCCCAGTCACGCTGCCATTCCAGCATTACTTGCTGCCAGGTCACCGGGATTACGCCGGCCTGAACCATACGCTGCATCGCATAATCATGGGCTTCTTTCGTGGTGCCGCCTGACGCGTCGGCAACCATGTAAATTTCGTAATCGCCTTCCAGCATGGCGCACAGTGCGAAGCTGTTATTACACACTTCCGTCCACAGACCGGACACAACAACTTTTTTCTTACCGTTGGCCGCCAGCGCATCACGGACTTTCTGGTCATCCCAGGAGTTCATTGAGGTACGCTCAAGAATGTCCTGGCCTGGGAACACATCCAGCAGTTCCGGGAAGGTGTTGCCAGAAAAGCTTTCCGTTTCCACGGTCGTCAGCACGGTAGGGATATTGAAGACTTTAGCGGCTTTAGCCAGCGCCACGACGTTGTTTTTCAGCACCTGGCGGTCAATCGACTGTACGCCAAACGCCATCTGTGGCTGCTGGTCAATGAAGATGATCTGGCAGTTGTCTGGCGTCAGTACTTCAAGTTTTTTGTTGGTCATGATTGTGCCCATTGAGGTTATGTTGCTGAGTTCCGTGTGTTATCACGCCGGAAATTAAAAGACAGCAGCCGGGCAACTGACGCAGAAGATATGTGTTCGTCAGACCAGCGGTCACTGTCTGAGCGCAGTGTATGAGGCTTTTTTTTGCCCGGCTATTATCTCTGTGTATAGGTATACGAACGTATACCTATCCGTATGTATAACTAGACGCTCTTCAGCCCACCTGACCATAATCTCGCCATTTCCACACCCTGCGCTTCCAGCAGGGGTGTTCTTTGTCCGCGGCCAGCGAGCCCGATGCGGGCATCTCTCTTCAGGAGGTTCTATGGTTATCCTTGGTAAAGCTGACGTCATTTTAATCAATGGCAGAATTCATACTGTCGATCGCGAACAACCGGTGGCGGACGCCGTGGCCATTCGCGACGGAAAATTCCTTGAAGTTGGCACGCTTGCTGAGGTGATGCAGCACCATTGTGAAGGCACCAAAGTTATCGACCTGAAAGGCCATACCGCTGTTCCTGGCCTGAATGACTCTCACCTTCACCTCATCCGTGGTGGTCTGAACTATAACCTTGAACTGCGCTGGGAAGGTGTGCCTTCCGTAGCGGACGCGCTGCGTATGCTGAAAGAGCAGGCGATGCGCACGCCTTCGCCTCAGTGGGTGCGCGTGGTGGGCGGCTGGACGGAATTCCAGTTTGCCGAGCGCCGTATGCCGACGCTGGATGAAATCAACGAAGCGGCCCCGGATACGCCGGTGTTCGTTCTGCATCTTTACGATCGCGCCCTGCTGAACCGCGCCGCGCTGAAAGTGGTGGGCTATACCAAAGATACCCCGAACCCGCCAGGCGGTGAGATTCAGCGAGACAGCAACGGTAATCCAACCGGCCTGCTTATCGCCCGGCCCAATGCGATGATCCTTTACTCTACGCTGGCAAAAGGCCCGAAACTGCCGCTTGAGCAACAGGTTAACTCGACGCGCCAGTTTATGCGCGAGCTGAACCGGCTGGGCCTGACCAGCGCGATTGATGCGGGCGGCGGCTTCCAGAATTACCCGGAAGATTACGAGGTCATCGCTGAACTGCATGAGAAGAAGCAGATGACCCTCCGTATCGCCTACAACCTCTTTACCCAGCGTCCGGGACATGAACTGGAAGATTTCGAGAAATGGACCGATATGCTGACGCCAGGCCAGGGAAGCGATTACTTCCGCCACAATGGCGCAGGTGAAATGCTGGTCTTCTCGGCAGCAGACTTTGAAGACTTCCTGGAGCCGCGTCCCGATCTGGCGCCGGGCATGGAGGATGAGCTTGAGCGCGTGGTGCGTCATCTCGTCGAACATCGCTGGCCGTTCCGTCTGCACGCAACCTATGATGAATCGATCAGCCGCATGCTGGACGTCTTCGAAAAGGTAAACCGCGATATTCCGTTTAACGGTCTGCACTGGTTCTTTGACCACGCCGAAACCGTGACGCAGCGTAACATCGACCGTATCAAGGAGCTGGGCGGCGGCATCGCTGTACAGCACCGCATGGCGTTCCAGGGTGAATATTTTGCCGAGCGCTACGGCATTGAAGCCACCCGCCATACGCCACCGGTTGCCCGTATGCTGGAAACTGGCGTCCCGGTCGGTTTGGGAACGGACGCCACCCGCGTTGCCAGCTACAACCCCTGGACGGCGCTTTACTGGCTGGTCTCTGGCCGTACCGTTGGCGGGATGCAGATGTACGACGTGAACGCGCGCCTGGATCGCGAAACGGCCCTGATGCTCTGGACACAGGGCAGCGCCTGGTTCTCCAGCGAGCAGGGGAAAAAGGGCCAGATTAAAACCGGCCAGCTGGCCGACCTCGCCATCCTGAGCAAAGACTTTTTTAGCGTGCCAGAGGAAGAGATCAAGGGCATTGAGTCTGTGCTGACGATCGTGAATGGCGACATTGTCTATGCGGCAGGATCGTTCAGCGCTGAAGCGCCGCCGTCTATTCCGGTGCTGCCGGACTGGTCACCGGTCGTTAAATTCCCGGGCCATTACCGCAGCGCCCCGCCAACGGCAAGCCGCGTCGGAATGATGCCCCAGGCTCACCATTGTAGTGGCCCGTGCGGCGTACATAATCATTCGCACGATGTTGCCCGCGGCTCAAACGTTCCTGTATCCGAAGATAACGCCTTCTGGGGCGCGCTCGGCTGCAGTTGCTTTGCCTTCTGATAAGATGAAGAACCTTATCTCTCAGCCGCCCCGTATCAATGCGGGGCTGTTCTTCCTGCGCCTGACCGGCAGCCTGCTTTTGCTTCACGTGCATGGCCTGCCCAAGGTATTTCATTTCAGCGAAGAACTGACGCGTATCGAGGATCCCTTTGGCCTCGGTCCCTATATGAGCCTGCTTCCGGCCATTTTTGCCGAAGTTATCTGTCCACTTTTTATTATTGCCGGTGTCGGTGCCCGACTCGCCTGCCTGCCTATTATCGGCGTTCTGCTGGTGGCGATGGTCTTTGTCCATCCGGGTTGGAGTATCGCCGAAGGTCAGTTTGGCTGGCTGCTGCTGATTGTCTTCGGTACCTTAGCCATTACCGGGCCGGGAAACTGGCGAATCGGATCGGCACGCCGTCGCGAGGTGCGTTATGGCGCAGGTTAATGATATTCAGCAGGTCACACAGGATGCCGCCGCGGTGGTACCGGTTACCGGCGCTTCGCCGTGGCAACCGCTGCGCCAGCCGATATTCCGCATGCTGTGGATCGCGACGGTTGTGTCTAATATTGGTTCATGGATGAACGATGTTGGCGTTAACTGGACTATGCTGACGCTCAGTGCCGATCCGCTGAGCGTGGCGCTGGTGCAGGCGGCCAGCAGCCTGCCGATGTTTCTGTTCGCGCTGCCTTCTGGCGTGATGGCCGATATCATCGATCGCCGCAAATATCTGCTGTTTTCTCAGCTATGGGTCTTTATCGCCGCGACGGGGCTGACCGTGCTCTCTTTTACTGGCCACGTCACGCCAGTGATATTGCTGATCGCCGCGTTCCTGCTCAGCGCCGGCATGGCGATGAGTTCCCCGCCCTTTCAGGCCATCGTGCCCGATCTGGTCAGTAAGGAAGAACTCGGACCGGCGATTGCGCTCAACTCGCTGGGCATCAATATCAGCCGGGCGATCGGTCCGGCACTAGGGGGACTGATTCTTTCGTTTGTCGGTCCCTGGATGGTCTTCCTGCTGAATGCGATTTCGGTACTGGGCGTCGCCTGGGTGCTCTACCGCTGGAAGGCAGAACCCAACGTGCAGCGTCTGCCGCCAGAGCACTTTTTCTCTGCCGTACGGGCGGGTTTGCGCTACGTACATGCGGCGCCGGTGCTGCGTAATGTGCTGGTCCGCACCGTCGCTTTCTTTTTGTTCGGCAGCGCCGGGTGGGCGCTTCTGCCGCTGGTGGCACGCCGCGAGCTTGGCTTAGGACCGGGCGGCTATGGCATTATGCTGGCCTTTATTGGCGTCGGCGCTATCTGCGGCGCCGTCATGCTGCCTGGTCTGCGTAAGCGGTTCAATCCCGATCGCCTGCTGGTGCTGGCAAGCCTGATGTTTGCGCTGACCATGCTTGCGCTGGCGTTTGTCCGCAACGTCTGGCTGCTTAACGCCTTTGAGTTCTTTACCGGCTTCGCCTGGATTGCGGTGCTCTCCACCCTGAACCTCGGTGCACAGCGCAGCGCGGCGAAATGGGTGAAGGCGCGTGCGCTGGCGGTTTATCTGACGGTGTTCTTCGGTTCAATGACCGTCGGCAGCGCCGTCTGGGGACAGCTTGCTTCCCATTATGGCATCGCCGTTTCGCTGTGCGTGGCCACCATCGGCATGATTCTGGCCAGCCTGCTGACTGTCCGGCGCTGGCAGCTGGATAAAGATCCAGACCTCAATCTGGACGTCAGTAATATCGGCACGCCCATTCCGGCTTTGGATATCCATCACGATCGCGGTCCGGTGATGGTGAGCTACGAATACCTTATTCGCCAGGAAGATGCACACGCCTTTGCCCTCTGTATGCAGGATATGCGCCGCGTGCGCCGACGCGGTGGTGCCATAAACTGGTCAGTTTACGAAGATATTCTGCAGCCGGGTATTTTCGTTGAGGCGTTCGTCGTGGGCTCATGGATGGAATATATGCGCCAGCTGGAACGCTACACCATGAACGATCAGAAGATCCAGAACCGTATTTATGCCTTTCATCAGGACGAACGTTTGCCACAGGTACGCTATCTGGTCGCACCCGTTTGAATCACAACACTCACTTCCACCTATCACTGTAAGGTAAAGCTCATGAGCACACTAAAAACCGCTGACGGCACTACGCTCTATTTTAAAGACTGGGGCACGGGTAAGCCGGTGCTTTTCAGCCACGGCTGGCCGCTGGATGGCGACATGTGGGACAGTCAGCTGAACTTCCTGGCTGAGCGCGGCTATCGCGTTATCGCCTTTGACCGCCGCGGATTTGGCCGTTCCGATCAGCCGTGGACGGGCTATGATTACGACACCTTCGCGTCGGATATCAACGATCTGATCACCTCGCTTGACCTGCAGGATGTCACGCTGGTGGGCTTCTCAATGGGCGGCGGCGATGTGGCGCGTTACATTGGTCGCTATGGCAGTTCCCGTGTGGCAGGCCTCGTTTTGCTGGGTGCCGTTACGCCAATCTTCGGACAGGCGGAAGACTATCCTCAGGGCGTTGATCACTCAGTATTTGACGGTATCAAAGAAGGATTGCGTAAAGATCGCGCACAGTTTATCAGCGATTTCGCCGCGCCTTTTTATGGCACCAATGCGGGCCAGACGGTATCCGAAGGCGTGCTGACCCAGACGCTCAACATCGCGCTGCTGGCGTCGCTGAAATCCACGCTGGACTGCGTTACCGCATTCTCGCAGACGGATTTCCGGCCAGACATGGCGAAGATTGATGTGCCAACGCTGGTCATTCACGGCAGTAACGACCAGATCGTGCCGTTCGAAACGACAGGTAAAGTGGCTGCGGAGATGATCGCCGGTGCTGAGCTGAAAGTATATGACAACGCGCCACACGGTTTTGCCGTGACGCATCAGGATCAGCTGAATGAAGACCTGCTGACCTTCCTGAAATCGCTTTAAGTGCATGCTCTGTTACGGATAGTGCCCTGAAAGTACGCTAACAGGAACAGGTTCGTCTGGAAAAGTAGCAGACAGAGGAGAGGGATCTCCTACATTTTCTGACTGAGCGGAAAGAGAACGCCATTTTTTTCTTAAAAAAAAGCGCCGACAAATGCCAGCGCCTGACCCCTTATTTTCAGCGGATTGAACGATTAACTTCAACCGGACGCAGATCGAACAGCAGGACTTCTGCTTCTTTACCGGCCGTGAAGCTCAGCTCCCGCTCATGGCGTACCCGCGCGCCATCGCCAGCTTTAAAGGCCAGTCCGTTCACCGTGACTTCACCGCGAGCGACATGGATATAAGCATACCGGTCCTCATCAAGCGTAAAGGTTTGCTGCTCCTCTCCATCAAACAGGCCCGCGTAGATACGCACGTCCTGCCGGACGCTGAGCGCATTGTTTTCGCCCTGTGGCGAGACGATAAGCCGAAACTGGCCGCGTTTCTCATCATCCGGCACCGACACCTGCTGATAGCCCGGCGGCGTGCCTTTCTCTGAAGGCACAATCCAGATTTGCAGAAAATGGACGCCTTCAGTTGTCGAGTTGTTGAATTCGCTATGGGTCACGCCGCTGCCCGCGCTCATCAGCTGGACGTCGCCCGGAATAATGGCTGAACCGGTTCCCATGGAATCTTTATGCGCCAGTTCACCTTCGAGCACGTAGGAGATGATTTCCATATTACTGTGCGGATGTGCGCCAAAACCGCGGGAGGCCACCACCCGATCATCATTGATGACCAGTAAATCGGAGAACCCTGTCTGCTTTGGATCCCAGTATCCACCAAACGAAAAGGTGTGGCGTGAATGCAGCCAGCCGTGATCCCCAAGTCCACGTTCCTGAGAGAGTCTTTGTTCGATCATGATGCGCTCCTGGATTAGGTCAGTTCAGTAAGGTGAAGTGCGTTTGCCCTTCCGGTGAACAAAGATTACAAGTAAACTCTGTTGCGCCACAATGCCCTGAAAAGGCAATCACTGTCTCATTCTGGTGGACAATATGCAGCTTGAAGATTTGAGGATTTACACGGCCGTCGTCAGCGCCGGAAGTTTTACCGCTGCGGCTGAGAAGCTGATGCTTTCAAAGCAGTATGTGAGCCGCCGCATGGCCGCTCTTGAAGCGTCGCTGGGGGCACAATTGCTTATCCGTAACACCCGAAAACTGTCGGTGACCGATGCTGGTCAGACTTTCGCGCAGCACGCCCAGCGTATTCTGGATGACGTTTTTGAGGCTGAACAGGCCGTGACCGGACGGCGCTCGGCGCTTCAGGGAAAATTTCGTCTCAGTATGCCAATGTCATTTGGCATGAACCCACTTTCTCCTCTTATTGCCGCTTTCCTGACGCGACATCCGGCGGTGCAACTCCAGCTGGAGCTGGCAGACCGCTATGTGGATGTTATCGGTGAAGGGTTTGATATGGCTATCCGCATCGGCAGCCTCAGCGATTCGAGCCTGATCGTACGGAGCCTCGGCACAATCAGGCGGATCGTCTGTGCCAGCCCAGCCTACCTTGAACGTAAAGGCCGCCCGCTTCATCCTGACGATCTGCATCAACACGACTGCCTGCGTTTTGGCCGTGAGGGGCAGTTGGGCTGGGAGCTTAACGTGAACGGGAAGCGTAAAATTATCAGCGTGGAGGGCCCGGTGATATCGAATAACGGCGAAGTGCTGGCGGATGCGGCCATGGCGGGGCTGGGACTGGTGCTGCTGCCGGAATTCATCGTGGGAGCTGCTGTTGCACAGGGCAAGCTTGTCAGCGTAATGAATGAGTATCATCCTGAAAGCCTGCCACTCAGCGCCGTGTATCCGCAGCACCGGCAGCGCAGCGACATTACACGAGCCCTGCTGGATTTCCTGAAAGAAAGCCCTGTTCTCAGCAATCGGCCGGTTGATAACACCTAAAAAGTGCGGTTTTCAGCAGCCCTTTTTCTGCGGTTTTAAAGAAGGTAAAGTGGGTAACCTGATACCGACTTCATCTCAGAAATCCGGCCGCGTATTACTGGAGTATATGAAGTTACAGCCTGTCATCAGACACAAACGTCAATGCCTGCAGAAAGGGTATCTCGCCCTGATGCCGCTATAACTCTGACGACGATTTTGTTATTCTTATCGACCTGATAATCGAAAAGTGACGTTATGGAATCCTGGTATTTACTTTATTGCAAACGTGGTCAGCTGCTTCGCGCGAAAGAACATCTTGAGCGCCAGACGGTGCACTGCCTCAGCCCGATGATTGCATTAGAGAAACTGGTACGCGGCAAGCGCACTCAGGTTAGCGAACCGCTTTTCCCGAATTATCTGTTTATTGAGTTCGATCCTGAATCCATCCATACCACCACCATCAGCGCAACGCGCGGCGTCAGCCATTTTGTTCGCTTTGGCGCGCAGCCGGCTACCGTTCCGCTGGATGTGATCGCCGCACTACAGACTCAGCCGACCGAAACGCTGTGCGATCCCGATCTGCCAAAACCGGGCGACAAAGTGATTATTACCGAAGGGGCATTCGAAGGCCTGAACGCCATCTTTAGCGAACCGGATGGCGAAGCGCGATCCATGCTCCTGCTGAACATGCTTAACAAACAGATCGTGCGTAGCGTGGATAACAAGCAGTTCCAGAAACTCTGATTTACCGGTGCTGGCGCACCCTCACTCCCGGGTAGAAAGTCTGAACAATTCCCGTGCGTTGCGATCGCACTGTTCGCCGAGCTCATTAGCATCTACGCCACGTAGCGCAGCCACCTGTTGCACAATATGTGGCAGGAAACAGGGTTCATTACGCCGGGTAGCGGGCCGGGGTCGCATATCGCGGGGTAGCAGATAAGGCGCGTCGGTTTCCAGCAGCAGGCGTCCGGCAGGAATCAGCGGCATCAGCTCACGCAATTCTCCGCCACGACGTTCATCACATACCCAACCCGTGATCCCCACATACAATCCCGCTGCCAGGCAGGCTTCCAGCTCCTCTTTGCTACCGGTAAAGCAGTGAATCACTGCACCAGGCAGCTTCGGTAGCCAGGGGGTCAGAATGGAAAGAAAACGCGCATGCGCTTCGCGGCAGTGCAGGAATACAGGAAGCCCCAGTCCGGCTGCCAGCTCCAGCTGGGCATTGAAAGCATAGGCCTGCTGTTCAGGTTCTGAGACATTACGGTTAAAGTCCAGGCCGCACTCGCCTATCGCCACAACCTGCTCGCTTTCAGCCAGGCGTTTTAGCGTCGCGGCCGTATCAGCAGACCATTCGCTTGCGTGGTGAGGATGCACGCCCGCCGTTGACCAGCAGTAGCCGGGGCGGCGCGCGGCCAGGCTTTGTGCCTGCTGGCTTTCCAGTGCGTTAGTGCCGGTGATCAGCAGCCCGGTAATCCCCGCCTCTCTGGCCCGTTTCACGACCTGATCGCGATCTTTCGCAAACTGCGTACTCGTCAGATTAACGCCAATATCAAACATAGGATTTTCCAGACAGTAACCGCCCTGACGGGCGGTTATTTTTACTTCAGACGAACGCGAGGCGACAAATCTATTCCGATCCGGCTTCTTCGCTCACATCATCCCTTCGCCGTTTGCCCACGTAAAAGCGGGAGAAGAACACCCCAACCTCAAACAGACAGTACATGGGGATCGCCAGAAGCGTTTGCGACAACACGTCGGGTGGTGTTAACACCATGCCGACCACAAAGGCGCCCACCAGCACATAAGGACGTTTTTTCTTCAGGTCTTCCGGAGACGTGACGCCTGTCCAGCAAAGCAGTACGATGGCAATTGGCACCTCAAACGACACGCCAAACGCCATAAACAGCGCCATCACGAAATCGAGGTAGTTATTGATATCCGTCGCTATCAATACGCCCTGCGGTGCCGTTTTAGCAAAGAAACCAAACGCCAGCGGGAAGACAATAAAGTAGGCGAAAGCCATGCCTGTATAAAATAGGAATGAACTGGAAAAGAGCAGCGGCATAACCAGCTTACGTTCATGCTGGTAAAGCGCGGGCGCCACAAATGCCCAGACCTGATAGAGAATAAGCGGGACGGCCAGAAACACCGACACAATCATCGTTAGCTTGATCGGCGTAAAAAATGGCGACGCCACGTCGGTCGCGATCATGCTGGCACCGGCCGGAAGCTGGCGGATAAGCGGCGCTGACACCAACTGGTAGATATCGTTGGAGAAGTAAGCCAGACATAAAAAGATCGCTATAACGGCGATAATACAGTTTAACAACCGCTTACGGAGTTCAATCAAATGACTGATAAGCGGTTGGGTATCTTCAACAGCCATGATTATCGTTCATCGCTCGGTTGGGTGGTGGAAGCTGGCGCACGGCTTGACAGCACAGGCGCATCGCTGTTTGCGGTTGCTGAAGGCGTGGCTGCGGTATGGGCCGGGCTTGCAGGCGGCACGCTGACAGCCGGTTTTGCCGTTGCCGGTTGCCCCTCTGACTGCTGGGGTAAATCAGCCGATTCAGCGCTCGCGGGTGATGACGCAGCATTGGTTATTTCAGATGCATTGACCGTGGCTACTGAGGCCTTTGCTGGCATCTGCGGTTCGGGAGGAACGGAGGAGGTCGCCCTGGCCTGCCCTTTATCCGGGATCGCCGGGGAGTGCGCCGCCGCGCTGGCCTGATGATCCGCTTCGGCAGGCGTGACGCCCTCATGAGAATCCTCCGGGTTTTTCACCAGCGGATTATGGATCGTCCAGGCCTCGTCATCGGCTTTTTCATTGTCGCCCAGATAAGAGCGCTTCATCGCCTGTGCCGACTCCTTCAGCTCCTCCATGGAGGCCTGAAGTTCGGGAGAAAGGCTATTCTTGCTGGCCTCCTCCACTTTTTTCAGGCTATCCTGGAGTTCCTGAAGCTTCAGCTCCTGAGCCAGCTCGTTCTGCACGCTGGATGCCAGCGAACGCATGGCGCGGATCCAGCCGACAACAGTTCTTACCGCCACCGGCAACCGCTGAGGGCCAAGCACAACCAGCCCGATCACGAACACCAATATCAGTTCACTAAAACCAATGTCGAACACGGTTTACACCTTGTCTTTTTTAACGTCTTCTTTCTTTGCCTGCGCCTGCTGTTCGTCAGTCAGACTTGCACTGAAATCCGCATCTTTCGCGTGATCTTTCTCTTTTTCGTTCTCATCGCCCATGGCTTTTTTGAAGCCTTTGATCGACGACCCTAAATCAGAACCCAACGTACGTAACTTGTTGGTACCGAACAGAAGAACAACGATTACGGCAATGATTAATAATTGCCAGATACTGATGCCGCCCATTTTATGCCTCTAAAAAGTTGAAAAACCAGTTTGTATTATATAACAGCCCGGGGTGCGCTACGATGAACAAAAGCTAACCAGACGGGCCTTTTACGCTTGATGACATTCAGTCCGTTTTGCGCCAGCCAATCAGCCAGGTCACCACCCCACCGGCAATCATCACGGCTGAAAAGAGGTCCCATTCCGGGCGGGTTAGCAGAACCGCTGTCCCTGCCAGCATCAAGGTGGCCCCAACGCCAAACAGATAGCGGGACTGATGATGGCGAACGCGCTCATTTTTCAGGTCCGTGGTTAGCTTATCTACGCTATGTTGCAAATGCTTGTGCTGACGCAGGCTGTCGTAAAAAAGTTCCGGCAGTTCCGGCAGCTTTTCGGCCCAGAACGGCGCTTTCTCTTTCAGCGCCCGGACAATCGCCGGGATACCAATCTGATCTTTGATCCACTCTTCTAAAAACGGCTTGGCCGTTTTCCAGAGATCCAGCTGCGGATAAAGCTGACGCCCCACGCCTTCCACATACAGCAGCGTTTTTTGCAGAAGAACCAGCTGCGGCTGCACTTCCATATTAAAGCGGCGCGCCGTGTTGAACAGGTTGAGCAGCACATGCCCGAACGAGATCTCCGCCAGCGGTTTTTCAAAGATAGGCTCACATACGGTGCGGATAGCAAACTCGAAATCTTCTACGTTAGTGTCCGGCGGAACCCAACCGGAATCGACATGCAGCTCGGCGACCTTACGGTAGTCACGGTTGAAAAAGGCGATAAAGTTTTCCGCCAGATAGCGCTTATCTTCTTTGTTAAGCGAGCCGACGATACCGCAGTCAATGCCAATATACTGAGGATCTTCCGGATGCTCGTAGCTGACAAAGATATTGCCCGGATGCATATCCGCATGGAAGAAACTGTCGCGGAAAACCTGAGTGAAAAAGACCTGCACGCCGCGTTCGGCAAGCAGTTTCATGTTCACACCATGCTGCTCAAGCGCCACCACATCGGAGATAGGAATGCCGTAGATCCGCTCCATCACCAGCATCGTCTCGCTACAGTAATCGGAGAAAATTTCCGGTACGTAGAGCATCTTGCTGTTATCAAAATTGCGGCGCAGCTGAATAGCATTGGCGGCTTCACGCAGCAGATTCAGCTCATCTATCAGCGTCTTTTCGTAGTCCGCAACCACTTCCTGCGGCCGCAGCCGTCGCCCGTCTGGCAGCAGGCGTGGCACCCAGCGCGCCATACGGTTAATCAGCATCATGTCCGCTTTGATCACCGGCAAAATATCAGGGCGGATCACTTTGATCACGACTTCCCGGCCATTCTCCTTCAGCGTGGCGGTATGCACCTGAGCGATGGAAGCGGAGGCCAGCGGCTTGATATCAAAGTGATCAAACAGCGTCTCCACCGGGCAGCCAAGCGACAACTCAATCTGCTGCTTCGCCAGAACGCCATCAAATGGCGGTACGCGATCCTGAAGCATCGCCAGCTGATCGGCAATCTGCGGCGGGAACAGATCGCGCCGCGTTGACATCATCTGCCCGAACTTAATCCAGACCGGTCCAAGCTGTTCTAACGCCAGACGCAGCCGCTCGCCAAAAGGCAGATTCTTATGGCGGTTCGGCATCCAGAACAGGCACTTCCGCCACAGACGCGGCAGCAGGGTGAGTCGCGTTTTGGGAATGAGTTCATCAAGACCGTAACTCAGGAATACGCGGATGATAAAATAGAGGCGGCGTAGCTCTCCAGGGCTCATTTGGCCTCCAGCTTATTCAGGCGGGCTTCAAGTGCAGCAACATCTCGCTCCGTGGCATCCACTTCTTCAGCAAACCAGGCAAGCTCAAGCGCACCCGGTGCTACACGCCACTCTTCGGTCAGTACCTGACCGAGATACTGCTGTTTGCGTTCAAGGTCACCTTGAAGGAAGCTGAAACCACGCCGGGCAAACTGGCTGACCCCATGCGCGATAATATCTCCCGTCCAGGGCGCCAGATACTCGGCCGGATCCAGCTCGGCAAGGTCGATCAACGCCGAAAACTGCGTTACAACCTGCAGGTTGCCGTCCACCTCCAGCTCTCCGCTGCGGATCAGACCGGTCAGCCGCTGACGATCGCGTAACGCCGGCAGCGTTGCCAGACGGGTTTTCACCGTACAGTCCGGCACGTCGCTCCACTCCGCGAGCACGTCCACCTGCCTGTCGCTAAATATCAGGGTGAGCGGCTGTTTCAGCTCCGACAGCACGATCGACAGGCTTTTTCCATTCAGGCGCTGGCGCGCGGCCTTCAGGCTGCGATCGCGATAAAGAATCTGATTCAGCGCCGTTTCCAGCCCCGCAGTTAACAGCGGCGTAATGGTCATTCGCTTTCCTGTTTAAAACTTGAACCCACGGTGTAGCGCAACAATGCCACCGGTAAGATTGTAGTAAGTGGTATTTTCAAAACCGACATCCACCATCATCTGCTTAAGCGTTTCCTGATCCGGATGCATGCGGATCGATTCAGCCAGGTAACGATAGCTTTCAGAATCTTTAGCTACCAGTTCACCAATGCGCGGCAGGATATGGAAAGAGTAAGCATCATAGGCTTTATTGAGCGGCTCGAGCAGCGGTTTGGAGAACTCCAGCACCAGCAGGCGGCCGCCCGGCTTCAGCACGCGAAACATCGAGGCGATCGCCTTGTCCTTGTCAGTGACGTTGCGCAGACCAAAAGCGATGGTGATGCAGTCAAAATGGTTATCGGGAAAAGGCAGCGCTTCGGCATTCGCCTGCACATAGCTAACGTTACCGATGATGCCTGTGTTCCGCAGTTTCTCACGGCCAACCTTCAGCATAGAACTGTTGATATCGGCCAGCACCACTTCACCCGTCTCGCCAACCAGCCGGGAAAACTTCGCGGTGAGATCACCCGTTCCCCCCGCCAGATCCAGCACGCGCTGTCCACGGCGCACGCCGCTACAGTCGATGGTGAAACGCTTCCAGATGCGGTGTATACCAAATGACATCAGATCGTTCATCAGATCATATTTGGCCGCCACGGAGTGGAAAACATCAGCAACCATATCGGCCTTGTCGCTCTTCGCTACGGTGCGAAAGCCAAAATGGGTGGTGTCCTTTGATTCATCTGCCATTTATTTTGCCTGCTCTACAATCAATAATGCGTCAAGTGTATCAGAGTCCCGGACAGCAGGCACTGCCTGGCGTTTTATTCACTCACGCGTGCCGGGGGGAACGCCTCTTCAGGGCTGAACGCGCTGTACTCACTCTCTTCTGGCTCGCCTGAAGCATCGGAAAAGTCGGGCATCGCCTGTTCTGCCAGCCGCGGATTGATGGGCCGTTTCACCTCAACGCCCATATGCCGGAAACTTTCCGCCTGAGCGATCAGGTTACCCCGCCCTTCGGACAGCTTTTTCATCGCCTGCCGATAGCTCTCCTGCGCCTTATCCAGACTCTGTCCCATCGCGGACATGTCATCCACGAACAGGCGCATCTTGTCATACAACCGGCCTGCGCGGTCAGCAATGCGCTGCGCGTGGCGGCTCTGATGTTCATAGCGCCAGAGATTGCTGATCGTCCGCAGTGCAACCAGCAGCGTGGTCGGGCTGACCAGCATGATGTTCTGATTGAGCGCTTCGTTGATCAGCTCCGGCTGACGATCGATCGCCAGCAGAAAGGCTGGTTCAACCGGGATAAACATCAACACATAATCCAGCGAGCGTAAACCGGGCAATTGTTGATAATCTTTTCTGCTGAGCTGCCGCAGGTGCCCGCGGATCGCAGCAATATGTTCACTGATGGCCAGCTCACGCGCCGCGTCATCTTCACTGTTAAAGTAGCGCTCATAGGCGACAAGCGTCATTTTTGCGTCAACCACGACATCCTTGCCCTGCGGCAAACGGACAATCACGTCCGGCTGCATCCGCGCATTTTGCTCCAGCTGAATATTGACCTGGGTTTCGTACTCATGGCCCTCACGCAGCCCGGAGGCCTCCAGCACCCGGCTGAGCACCACTTCGCCCCAGTTGCCCTGCGTTTTATTATCGCCCTTCAGGGCTTTGGTCAGGTTAATCGCCTCCTGAGCCATTTGTGCATTCAACTGCTGAAGATTGCGGATTTCATGCGACAGCGTGTGCCGCTCGCGGGCCTCCTGGCCGAAGCTCTCCTGAACCTGGCGGCGGAAGCCCTCCAGCTGTTCACGCAACGGAGAGATGAGGCCGTTGAGGCTCTGACGGTTCTGTTCGTCAACGCGGCGACCGCTATTTTCGAATATGCGGTTCGCCAGGTTTTCGAACTGGGCGTTGAGGCGCTGTTCGCTGTTAACCAGCAGTCGCTGCTTCTCATCCGCCGCCATCTTCGTCTCTTCAAGGCGGATCGACACCTCACGCAGTTCAGCTTCCTGAGCGCTGTTAATCTCCAGCTGATTACGCAACTCCCGGTTAAGCTGTTCGCTCTCATTACGCCAGTGATCGAGGTGATGCAGCTTTTCCTGCGCAGCCGAAAGCGCGCCGTGCAGCTGGCGTAGCTCCGCTTCATTCTGTTTCTGTTGCTGTTGAGAGGTGTCGAGCTGCTGCTGGAGTCGTTCGCGTTCCTGACGCAGCTGATCGGCACTCTGCATCAGCAGCTGCCGTTCTGTCTCCTGTCTGGCCGCGTTCTGCTGGCCGAAAAACCAGGCGACAAGCCAGCCTGCCAGTAAACCTGCCAGGCCAAAACAGATCCCATATCCGATAGTCACATCCACACGCGCTCTCCTGCCCGATCTTAACTACGGAAAAGGTAGAGGCGCACTGTATGAATGTCCAGATAAAACAGGCGGTGTCACGCCGCCAGGCTGAATTTCATTCAGATTCTGGAGCGCCTCCGCAAAAGGAAGCAGGCAGGCCGGGAAAGAGGTTCCCAGCCAGGAAGATCACATCAGGCGACGCGCCGCGTCCACCACAATGCGGACAGCATCGCTTTCGGTTCTTTTCATCGTTTCTGCATCAGGAATTTCCTGCTGCGTACGGTTAACGATGACGCCCGCCACCATACCGGCGCGCAGTCCCTGACTGGCGCACATGGTTAACAGCGTGGCGGATTCCATTTCGTAGTTCAGCACGCCCATCTGCTGCCACTCTTTCATGGAGTCCTGGAAACGGCTGACCACGCGTCCGGAGTAGGTGTCATAACGCTCCTGGCCCGGATAAAAGGTATCAGACGACGCGGTGACGCCGATATGAGTCGTCGCGCCAGCGGCTTTTGCGGCTTCCACCAGCGCCGTAGTACAGGTGAAATCAGCTACGGCCGGGAATTCCAGCGGAGCAAAGTGCAGGCTGGCGCCGTCCAGGCGTACTGAGCCGGTGGTGACCAGCACGTCTCCGACGTTGATATTGGGCTGGATCGCGCCGGTAGTACCGACACGCAGGAAAGTCCGTACGCCCAGCTGCGCCAGCTCTTCCACCGCAATGGAGGTTGAAGGGCCGCCAATGCCGGTAGAACAGACGATAACCGCTTTCCCTTCCAGTTCCGCGCGCCAGGTGGTGAATTCACGGTGTGAAGCCAGGTGAACGGGGTTATCCATTAGCGCGGCGATTTTCTTCACGCGCTCAGGGTCGCCAGGCACGATGGCAAGCGTTGCGCCCTGAAGGTCTTCCTTAGTTAAACCAAGGTGGAAAACATCTGACTTAGCCATTTCAAACTCCTGTAACGGGAAGGTGGCATAGAGGATAGGCCTCCAGAGTAAGGGAAAGCCGCCTGAATTTGTGTGAGCAATCTCACTTTGATTACTGAAGGTTACATTAACTCAACAATAAATTGTGATACAAATCACGATTGAGCATTCCTGTGATGGTCGTTCCCACAACATGTTCTGTAGCCCTGCTGGCAACAATGTTAATGATAGGAAAAAGGTAAGCCCCCGGCCCCCACGTAATCCTGGCTATAGTTAGCGGATTGCGCTAATGCATGCATGGAGAGGACAATGAAAACCGAAGATAATCTGTCGCACAAAATCAGCAACAATGGGTTCGCTCCTGCGGTATCGCCTGCCGCAACCACCGCTATTACCACCCACAGCGAAGCGATTGTGTCGGGCGAAACGTCCATTCCGACCCAGGGCGAGAATATGCCCGCGTTTCAGGCCAAACCGCGAGATGCCAGCGGTTCACTGCCCGTCGTGCTGGTGATTCAGGAAATTTTCGGCGTCCATGAGCATATTCGTGATATTTGCCGCCGTCTCGCCATGGAAGGCTATCTCGCCGTGGCACCGGAACTCTATTTCCGCCAGGGCGACCCCTCTGAATATGGTGATATCCCCACCCTGTTCAACGAGCTGGTCAGCAAGGTGCCGGATACCCAGGTGCTGGCCGATCTGGACCATGTCGCCAACTGGGCCTCACGCAACGGCGGCGATATGCGCAATATGGCGATCACCGGGTTCTGCTGGGGGGGTCGCATTACCTGGCTTTATGCCGCACATAATCCTCAGCTCAAAGCAGGTGTTGCCTGGTATGGCAAACTGGTTGGGGAAAAAACGATGAAGCAGCAAAAACAGCCTGTCGATGTGGCTGTCGATCTCACCGCACCAGTGCTGGGATTATATGGCGCGCTGGACGAGAGTATTCCTCAGGAGAGCGTGGAAACCATGCGTCAGGCTCTGCGTGCGGCTAACGCTAAGTCGGAAATTGTGGTGTATCCCGACGCGGGTCATGCTTTTAACGCCGATTATCGCCCGAGCTACCATGAAGCTTCGGCGAAAGATGGCTGGCAGAGGATGTTGACGTGGTTCCGGGAAAATGGCGTGAAATAGCTTAAAAAAGGGGCGCGATGCGCCCCAAAGTCATACAACACAACACAGATATCAGGCTCCGGCTTTACGCAGGTTTTGCGCCGCTTTCACCATATTCGTCAGCGCTTCCCGCGTTTCCGTCCAGCCGCGCGTTTTCAGTCCACAATCCGGATTGACCCACAGGCGTTCAGTCGGGATACGTTTTGCGGCTTTGCGCAGCAGCGCTTCCATCCATTCCACGCTGGGCACGTTCGGCGAGTGAATATCGTAAACGCCCGGACCAATCTCATTTGGATAGTCAAATTCTTCAAACGACTCCAGCAGTTCCATATCAGAGCGTGACGTTTCGATGGTGATCACATCCGCA
The DNA here is from genome assembly GCF_000599885.1 of Pantoea sp. IMH. Lineage (GTDB taxonomy): Bacteria > Pseudomonadota > Gammaproteobacteria > Enterobacterales > Enterobacteriaceae > Erwinia. The sequence goes on from NZ_JFGT01000004.1 coordinate 41,515, forward strand.
TCCAGCGCAGCGATAGCATCCATAATGTCGTTAAATTCGCAGTAGCACATGTGGGTATGGATTTGGGTATCGTCCTTCGCCACGGCGGCATTCAGACGGAAGGCATCCACGGCCCATTCCAGATAGGCAGCCCAGTCAGACTGACGCAGCGGCAACCCTTCGCGCAGCGCGGGCTCATCAATCTGAATGATGCCAATGCCCGCTTTCTCCAGATCCTCCACCTCGTCACGCAGCGCCAGGGCGATTTGTCTGGCGATGGTTTCCCGCGAAACATCTTCACGTGGGAACGACCAGCATAAAATTGTGACCGGCCCGGTCAGCATGCCTTTTACCGGCTTGTTGGTCAGCGACTGCGCATATTTCGCCCATTCGACGGTGATCGGTTCCGGACGGCTGATATCACCAATTATCACCGGCGGCTTCACGCAGCGCGATCCATAGCTCTGTACCCAGCCGTTCTGCGTAAAGGCGAAACCATCCAGGTTTTCACCAAAATATTCCACCATGTCATTACGCTCGGCTTCGCCGTGTACCAGAACGTCGAGGCCCAGACGTTCCTGCTCCACAATCGCCTGCCTGATATGTTCCGCGATGCCGGTACGGTAATGGTTGCGGTCCAGGCGGCCCTGTTTGAAATCCAGACGCAGGCCGCGAATTTCCGTCGTTTGTGGGAAAGAGCCAATAGTGGTCGTTGGCCAGGCGGGAAGCTGGAAGCGTTTACGCTGGGCTTCTGCCCGACTTTGGTAGCTGCTGGCGCGCTGGCTCTCCCGGGCGGTAATGCCCGCGAGACGTTTGCCAACCGCAGGATTATGGACACGCGCGGACTGACGGCGGGCACGGATTGGCGCGCTCCAGGCTTCGAGCGACTGCGGATCGTTATGATTCAGCGCACGGCTCAGCAGCGCCAGTTCTTCACATTTTTGCAGCGCGAAGGCGAACCAGCTTTTCACTTCCTCATCCAGACGCGTTTCGGTACTCAGATCGATCGGGCTGTGCAGCAGCGAACATGACGTCCCAATCCACAGCTGCTGGCGTTTACCGGCTAATGGCTGCAGACGCTCAAACCAGCTGCTGAGATCGGCCCGCCAGACGTTACGGCCATTAATCACGCCGACAGAGAGCAGCCAGTCAGCAGGTATTTTCTCATTCAGTTCGGCAATATCATCCTTACCGTGTACCAGATCGACATGCAAACCCTGCACAGGAAGGGTACGGATGGTTTCCAGATTGGTGCTGACGCGTTCAAAATAGGTCGTCAGCAGCAACTTAGTTGATCCCTGCAGCGCGTCATAAGCGGGTTTGAACGCATTCAGCCACGCTTGGGGCAGCTCCAGCACCAGCGCCGGCTCGTCAATCTGTACCCATTCGATGCCGCGCTTCGCCAGTTCGGCCAGCACCTGCTGATAAACCGGCAGAATGTCATTTAACAGGCTCAGGCGGTCGAACTGCTCGCCTTTTACTTTGCCCAGCCAGAGATAAGTTACCGGGCCGAGCAACACCGGCTTCACTTTATGACCAAGCGCCAGCGCTTCGTCCACCTCATCCAGGATCTGTGTCCAGCTCAGCGTAAACTGCTGGCCCTGGGTAAACTCCGGCACCATGTAGTGATAGTTGGTATTGAACCATTTGGTCATCTCGGCCGCTGCTGCAGGCTCGCCGGTCGGCGCACGGCCACGACCCAGACGGAATAACGTATCCAGATCGACAGAGCCATCTTTGTTTTGATGGCGGGCAGGTACGTTGCCCAGCAGCAGGCTGGTGGTCAGTACGTGATCGTACCAGGCAAAGTCGCCTACGGGCAGCAGATCCACGCCAGCCTGCTTTTGCTGCTGCCAGTGGCGGGCACGCAGCTCACGTCCGACTGCCAGCAATTCTTCCTGAGTGCTGTTACCCGCCCAGTAGCTCTCCTGCGCTTTTTTCAGTTCGCGGCGCAGGCCAACGCGGGGAAATCCGAGTGTATGGTTCAAAATGGTCATCAGTACTTTCCTCAAGTGATGCCCGCTCTCGCTGCTTCGGGCTTTTAGACGTCCAGATGTTTACACATCTATAATCAGCAGGTACTGTAGACATCACAAGCGCAAATTGTTCATTGTCGATGTGAAGGACTCTCATGATCGAACTCAAACACCTGCGGACGCTACAGGCGCTGCGGAATACCGGTTCACTGGCTGCCGCCGCAGCGCAGCTCCATCAAACGCAATCGGCGTTATCCCACCAGTTCAGCGATCTGGAGCAGCGGCTGGGCTTCCGTCTCTTCGTGCGTAAGACCCAGCCGCTGCGCTTCACGCCGCAGGGAGAGATCCTGTTACAGCTGGCTGAGCAGATCCTGCCGCAGATACAGCAGGCGCTACAGGCATGCCACGAACCTCATCAGACGACGCTGCGCATCGCTATTGAGTGTCATAGCTGCATCCAGTGGCTGACGCCCGCCCTGAACAACTTCCGTCAAAGCTGGCCGCAGGTGGTGATGGATTTTAAATCTGGTGTCACTTTCGATCCGCAGCCCGCACTTCAGCAGGGCGAGCTGGATGTCGTGCTTACCTCCGATATTCTTCCCCGCAGCGGCCTTTTCTACTCGCCAATGTTTGATTTTGAAGTGCGCCTGGTGCTGGCACCGGATCATCCGCTGGCGCGGGTTGATCGCATTACGCCGGAAGACCTGGCGCAGGAGGTGCTGATGATTTATCCCGTCCAGCGGCAGCGTCTCGACATCTGGCGCCATTTCTTACAGCCTGCGGGCGTCAGCCCGGCGCTGAAAAGCGTCGATAATACGCTGCTGCTGATTCAGATGGTTTCTGCCGGCATGGGGATCGCCGCACTGCCGCACTGGGTAGTGGAGAGCTTCGAACATCAGGGATTAGTGGTGACTAAAACGCTGGGGGAAGGATTATGGAGCCGCCTGTATGCCGCCGTCCGCGATGGTGAACAGCGCCAGCCGGTGGTTGAAGCCTTTATTCGCTCGGCCCGCCAGCACGCCTGCGATCACCTGCCAAGGGTCAGGGATGCTTCCGTACCCGGTACGCCTTTACCGGCATCGATTGGCCAGGCATAAACCGTTATCCGCATTAATGTCGGCGAGTTTTCCTGTTTCTGCGATCGTTTATCTTTATAATGCGCGTAATGGCTTTTATTCCTGATGAGAAACTATGACAAATAACGACGTTCTGCGCAGCGTGCGCTACATGCTCAACCTGAGCGATGCACAGATGGTAAGTATCCTTGCGCTGGCAGAAAGTGAAGTAACCGAAGCGGAAGTGAACAGCTTCCTGAAAAAAGATGATGAGCCGGGCTTTCGTGCCTGTCCTGATGTTGTGATGGGCTATTTTCTGAATGGCCTGATTTTTCAGCGCCGTGGGAAAAGTGAAGACGCGCCTGCGCCTTCCATTGAGCGCAAGATGACAAACAACATCATCATGAAGAAGCTTCGCGTGGCGTTCGACCTGAAAACGACCGACATTCTTGAGATCCTGAAGCTGGCCGATTTTGCCGTAGGCCAGTCGGAAATCGGCGCCATTTTCCGCAAGCCGGGCCATAAAAACTACCGTGAATGCGGCGACCAGATCCTGCGTAACTTCCTGAAAGGCCTGACGCAAAAGATTCGCCCCGTCAAAGCCAAAGCTTGATCCTGGCCGGGCCGGTCTGTCCGGCCCTCTCGCTGCAGTTCTACCTGCCGGCAATCCATTTCTTATGCACCCACAGCGATGCAAAAATCACCGTTGCGCCAATAATAAAACTCGGCCAGTGCGGCTGTTCCTGCCAGATGGCCAGGTTCACCAGCAGACCCGCAGGCACATGCATATTGTTCATAATGCCCAGCGTACCCGCATCCACTTGGGTAGCGCCGTAGTTCCACATAAAATAGCCCAGCCCTGAGGCCACCACGCCCAACCAAATCAGAATGCCCCATTGGAGCGACGTTGTCGGCAACTTCTCCGGATTTCCCCACATCATCCAGGCGATGACCGCAATGATGGCCGCGCCCAGATAAAACCAGGAGAAGGCAGTATGCTGCGGCATTGGCCGGGTTTCCTGAAGGCGCTTATAGCCCACCATACCGACGGCGAAGCAGAGGTTGGCCAGCTGCACCAGCAACAGCCCGGTCCAGAAACTTTCACTCACTTTGTCGTAGCGAATGATGGCCGCGCCCGCAACGGCCAGCAGCGCACTGAGCGCATAGCCGGGACGCACACCTTTCCCTTTGAGCAGATCGTAGATCAGCGTGATATAGAGCGGCGTCATCACCGTAAACAGCAAAAATTCCGACACGCTGAGATAGAGATAAGCCTCAAAGCTCAATAAATACATCACCCCCAGCTGTAACGCGCCGACGGCCATATAGAGCAATATTGTAGAGGCCTGATACCCGCGCCAGCGCAGGAAAGGCAGGAAAACGGCGGTGGCCAGCAGCAGCCGCATCAGTACGGAAAAAACGCTGTCCACCTGCCCGGCGAGATATTCCCCAATCAGGCTGAAGGAAAAAGCCCATAAAACGGTGGTGACAATCAATAACGTCACAATAGAAAACTCGGTAGTGAAAAGGGCGAACAGTGTAGCGAAACAGCGCAAAGAGCAGGAAAGTATTTCGTTGACATCTGCTTAATAAAAACACACCACTTAATGCGCATATGTGCGCAAAAACGAAAGACGTTTCGTTTACGCAATTGCGCCGTTATGAAAGTGTCCCCCTCACTTTACCGACGTTACAAATATGCATTTGACGTGTTTTATTGTCATAAAACTGTAACATTTGTGTTGTCCTTCACGGTTCGCCTGCGCGTTTTCGCCTATTCTGTGCGCGAAAATGAACATAAGTCTCACCCTTTGTTCTGTCTCGTTCACTGGGCGCCCATGGGCGTAAAACTGCAAAAAAATCGTGCCACTGGAGGCGATATGATTAGTATTTTTAAGCCAGCCGCACATAAAGCGCGTGTCGATGAGAAACAGATCGATCCGCTTTATCGCAAACTACGCTGGCAAATTTTTCTGGGGATCTTTTTTGGTTACGCGGCCTATTATCTGGTCCGTAAGAACTTTGCGCTGGCGATGCCTTACCTGGTTGAACAGGGATTCTCACGAGGCGATCTGGGCTTCGCGCTTTCCGGTATTTCCATCGCTTACGGCTTCTCAAAATTTATTATGGGTTCCGTTTCCGATCGTTCTAATCCGCGCGTTTTCCTTCCCGCCGGGCTGATTCTCGCCGCTTCCGTCATGCTGTTTATGGGCTTTGTGCCCTGGGCAACCTCCAGCATCATGGTGATGTTCGGGCTGCTGTTTATCTGCGGCTGGTTTCAGGGAATGGGCTGGCCGCCCTGTGGACGTACGATGGTTCACTGGTGGTCACAGAAAGAGCGTGGTGGCGTCGTTTCCGTCTGGAACTGCGCGCATAACGTCGGTGGCGGATTGCCTCCGCTGCTGTTTCTGCTGGGTATGGCCTGGTTCAGCGACTGGAAATCCGCGCTTTATATGCCCGCCTTTGGCGCGATTATCGTAGCGCTGTTCGCCTTCGCGCTGATGCGTGATACCCCACAATCCTGCGGGCTGCCACCGATCGAAGAGTATAAAAATGACTACCCGCCCGATTACGATGAAAAACATGAAGAAGAGCTGACCGCTAAACAGATCTTTATGCAGTATGTGTTGCCAAATAAGCTTCTGTGGTACATCGCGCTGGCGAACGTCTTTGTTTACCTGCTGCGCTACGGCATTCTTGACTGGTCGCCAACCTATCTGAGAGAGGTCAAACACTTCACCCTGGATAAATCCTCCTGGGCCTATTTCCTTTATGAGTACGCCGGTATCCCCGGCACGCTGCTGTGCGGCTGGATGTCCGATAAGGTGTTCAAAGGTAACCGTGGTGCGACCGGCGTCTTCTTTATGGTGCTGGTGACCATTGCCACCGTCGTCTACTGGCTGAACCCGCCCGGTAATCCCGGCGTGGATATGGCCTGTATGATCGTTATCGGGTTCCTGATTTATGGTCCTGTCATGTTGATCGGGTTACATGCTCTTGAGCTGGCACCGAAAAAAGCAGCGGGTACCGCCGCCGGGTTTACCGGACTGTTCGGTTATCTGGGTGGTTCCGTCGCGGCCAGCGCCATCGTCGGCTATACCGTTGATTACTTCGGCTGGGACGGCGGTTTCATCATTATGGTGGGCGGCAGCGTAATGGCCGTTATCCTGCTGCTGCTGACCATGCTCAGTGAGAAAAAGCATAAACAGCAGCTCGCTCGTCATGAGTAATGGCAGAAGGAACAGGATATGAGAGTAAAAACAGGTGTCGCGCTGCTGTTATTAAGCAGCGCCTGCTGGGCGCAGATCGCCCAGGAAAAACTGGTTATCGCCCATCGCGGTGCCAGTGGTTATCTGCCGGAACACACTCTTTCGGCGAAGGCGATGGCTTATGCGCAGGGCGCTGATTTTCTGGAGCAGGATTTGGTGATGACCAAAGACGATCGTCTGATTGTCCTTCATGACCATTATCTCGATCGCGTCACGGACGTGGCAACACGCTACCCGACGCGTGCGCGTAAAGATGGCCGCTATTATGCGATCGACTTTACGCTGGCTGAAATCAAAGGGCTGAAATTTACCGAAGGCTTTACGCTCAGCAACGGAAAAAAAGTACAAACTTTCCCTGGTCGTTTCCCGATGGAGAAATCCGACTTTCGCATCCACACCTTTGAGGAGGAGATTGAGTTTATTCAGGGACTGAACCACTCTACCGGCAGGGATATTGGGCTTTATACCGAGATTAAAGCGCCCTGGTTCCACCGTAAGGAAGGGAAAGATATCTCTGCACAGGTGCTCAATGTGCTTAAGCAGTACGGCTACAGCAGTAAAAGCGACAACGTTTATCTGCAATGCTTTGATTACAATGAAGTGAAGCGGATAAAAACCGAGCTGGAACCCAGCCGTGACATGAACCTCAAGCTGGTGCAGTTAGTGGCCTATACCGACTGGGAAGAAACGCAGGAGCAGAAAAACGGCACATGGGTCAACTACAGCTATGACTGGATGTTTGAACCTGGCGCGATGAAAACTATCGCACGCTATGCCGATGGGATCGGGCCGGACTACCATATGCTGGTGGCGGAAGGCTCAACGAAACAGGCCATTCATCTGACGAAAATGGTAGAGGAAGCACATCAAAACAAACTGGTGGTGCATCCTTACACCGTACGTGCAGATCAGCTACCGGACTGGGCCGGCAATGTCGACGGTCTGTTTGATGTTCTCTATAACCAGGCGGGAGTGGATGGCGTGTTTACCGACTTCCCGGATAAAGGCGTGCGTTTTTTACAGCGCCAGCTGCACTAAACGAAAAGCCAGCCGCGCAGATCGTTAGCGACAAAATGCGCGGCCGCTTTTCATTCTCTGCAACTCCCCCGCTCTTGGGTCACGGGCGGGGATGTCGCTGGTCAGACGTTATACAGCTTACGTAAATAGGCCGGGACCGCGTTATCAGCATTGCTACCTATCACTTCCAGCTCCGGCAGCAAATCTTTCAGGCGCTGATGCGAATTGCTCATGATGCAGCCCTTACCCGCCATGCTCAGCATCTCTTTATCATTCATCCCGTCGCCAAAAGAGATGCACTCTTTCAGCGAATAGCCCAGCGTGCGGGAGACGGCATCCAGCGCATGGCCTTTCGACACGCCGCCCGCCATCACTTCAAGACAGCCCGGCAGAGAGAAACTGACGTTAACCCGATCGCCCCAGCGGGCCACCAGCGCCTCTTCCAGCGGGATCAACAGCTCCGGTTTGCCGCAGGTGAAAAAGACTTTACTGATGCCGTCAGTCGGCAACGCGCCAGGCTGATAGATCTGATAGTTGAAGTCAGATTCACGGAAGAAATCCATCTCTTCAGGACGGTGACGATTGAGGAACCACTCTTCATCCCGGTAAATATTCGTGAAGATGTCTTCATGATCGTGATGCAGCGCAAACAGCTCATGCGCGATATCTTCATCCAGATTGTGGCTGAATACCAGTTCACCCGCCGTGTTATGCACACGTGCGCCATTTGAAGTAATCATAAAGGCGTCAATGCCCAGGCTGTCGCGCATCTGTGCCACATCAATGTAATGACGTCCGGTTGCGAAGATGAAATGCACGCCTTTTTGCGTGAGCAACTGTAGCGTTTCCCGCGCAAAGGGCGATAAACGATGGTCGGGCGACAGCAGGGTGCCATCAAGATCGGAAGCAACAATAGGGTACATAAAACCTCTGGTTAATCTGTTGTCGGGCTGGCTTACGCCGCCCGCTGATAAGCTAAGTCTGAGTGATGCAAATCAGGGATGCCGTGAGAAAAAATCCACAATGGCATCCAGCGCTTCGGCCCGCATACTGTCTTTTTCAAATAAGATCTCATGACGCGCGCCAGCGATAACATAGGGTTTTCCGCCTTCACAGGGCTGACCCGCGGCGGTCATGGCCTGGCAAAACAGATCCTGGGCACGGTTATCCACCACCTTATCTTCACCGGCCTGCAACAGCAGCAGCGGTGTTGAAACATTTTTTGCCTGGCTGACGATGCTGACGCCAGCCTGAACGCCTTCACGAACCCAGTGATAGGTCGGTCCGCCAACCCGTAAACCGGGTTCGTCAGCGTAAAAGCGCAGATTACGGCGATAGCGTTCGCGGCTGTGTGTTAACACATTAATCCCGAACGGCCGGGCCTGCCATCTGCCCGTGCCGAGGGCATAGCCATCGCGCAGGGCGGGCCGTTTTTCCGCCCATTCCAGAATGCGGTGCGCCATCCAGAGCGGCATCGGCAGGAAAATGCCAAACATGGGCGACGCCAGCGCGACGGCGTCAAACGCCCCCGGCTGCCGGACCAGCATCAACGTCAGGATGGCCGCACCCATCGAATGGGCCAGCGCATAACGGTGACGATAGTGAGAAGCAGTAATCTCTTTCTGATAAAGCGTTTCGAGATCCGCAACATAGTGATCGAACGCTTCGACATGCCCGCGGTGGGAATCCTGCAGCAGCCTGCCGGACCGCCCCTGACCCCGATGATCGATAATCACCACATCATAGCCACAGTGATAAAGATCGTAAGCCAGCTCGGGATATTTCACATAACTTTCGATGCGTCCGGGGCAGAGCAGAATGACTTTATCGTGCTGTGGAGAGACAAAGCGGACGTAGCGGATAGTGACATTTTCCGCCCCCACAAACTCGTTTTCTTCACGCTGCTGCCAGAAATCCAGCAGCGGGCCGGTAGCAAAAGCCGCAAACGCCTTTTCCCGCGTTGGCCAGCCGCTTTTATGCTTTTTCATCGGCTTTTGCTCCTCCTGGCGGCGCAGGGAGATCCCGTAGCGCCACGTTCAACAATAACGTATTGTGTCATACTTCTGCCTTCTCAGGGAGCCTTACCCATGACCATCGAATGGTGGCTGGCCTACCTTTTTACGACCTGCATTCTCAGCCTTTCTCCCGGCTCCGGCGCCATTAATACCATGAGCACCGGCATCAGCCACGGCTATCGCGGCGCTGCCGCCTCCATTGCCGGGCTTCAGGTTGGGCTTTCGCTGCATATCATGCTGGTCGGCATTGGTCTGGGGGCGATCTTTTCGCAGTCCGTAATGGCGTTTGAGGTGCTGAAATGGGCAGGTGCCGCCTACCTGATCTGGCTGGGTATTCAGCAATGGCGCTCAGGCGGTGCGCTGGATCTTCAGGCGGTGGCGATGGCAATGCCGCGACGGAAACTCTTCAGGCGGGCGGTGCTGGTCAACCTGACCAACCCAAAAAGTATTGTGTTCCTGGCGGCGCTGTTTCCCCAATTTATCCTTCCTCATCAGCCACAGGCGATGCAGTATCTGGTTCTGGGCGTGACCACCGTCGTGGTCGATATCATTGTAATGATCGGCTATGCCACGCTGGCCACGCGCATCGCCGTCTGGATTAAAGGGCCACGGCAGATGAAGCTGCTTAACAGGATCTTTGGCGCGATGTTTATTGCCGTTGGCGCCCTGCTGGCGTCAGCCCGCCGCATCGCCTGAAAATGACGGGCAACGCGGTGATATCAGCGTGACAGAATCAGATGGATACCAAAGCCGGCAAACAGGACACCAGCCACGCCGTCGATCCATTTTGCCAGACGCTGGTAGCCGCGACGCATCACCGGAAGGGCGAAAATGCTGGCGACAAGGCTGAACCAGATAAAGGTTTCCGCCACGATCAGCAGAAACAGTCCCCAGCGTTCTCCCGCGCCGACGTCATCGCCGACGAACAGCGAAAAGACGCTGCCAAAGTAGATAACGGCCTTAGGGTTGGAAAGGTTGGTAAGGAAACCTCTCAGGAAGCTGCGACGGTTTCCCGGCAGTAACCCCTGCTCTTCCGTTTGCCCTGACGGCTGCAAATGCTGGCGACGCGCTGAACGCAGCATCTGCCAGCCCATCCACAGCAGATAGAGGCCCCCGCCAACCATAATAATCTGATGCAGCCAGGCCATTTTTTGCAGGATCAGATGCAGCCCCATCAGCGCCACGCCGGCCCAGATAACGATCCCGAGCGTAATGCCCAGTACGCCATACATCGCTTCTTTGCGGGAACGGCTGGCCGCCGTCTGCGAAACAAAAAAGAAATCGGGTCCGGGACTCATCAGCGCAATAAAGTGCACCAGCGCAACCGTCAGAAACAATATCAGCATCGTTTTGATCCTTAAAAGTAAGCGTTACTCTTCACCATCAATATGCGCTTTGATCATCATCAGGAAGGGTTTGCCAAAGCGTTCCAGCTTACGTTGCCCCACGCCGTTTACGCTCAGCATTTCTGAGGCTGTCACCGGCATCTGCTCCGCCATTTCAATCAGGGTTGCATCGTTAAATACCACGTAAGGCGGAATATTCTCTTCATCGGCGATAGCTTTGCGCAACTTACGCAGCTTGGCAAACAGCTTGCGATCGTAATTGCCGCCGAACGACTTTTGTCCTGCGCTGCGGGGTTTGACGCTGACCATCCGCGGCACGGCCAGCATCAGTGACGCTTCACCACGCAGCACAGGCCGGGCAGCCTCGGTCAGCTGTAGCGCTGAATGCATGGCGATATTCTGCGTGACCAGGCCCAGGTGAATGAGCTGGCGCAGAACGCTAATCCAGTGTTCGTGGGTTTGGTCGCGCCCGATACCATAGACCGGCAGCTTGTCGTGCTGCATGTCACGTATGCGCTGATTATTGGCGCCGCGCAGCACCTCAACGATATAGCCCATACCAAAGCGCTGGCCGACCCGGTAAATACTCGACAGCGCCTTTTGTGCCTCAACCAGTCCGTCGTAGCGACGCGGCGGATCCAGACAGATATCGCAGTTGCCGCAGGGCTGCTGGCGTCCTTCACCAAAATAGTTAAGCAGCACCAGACGCCGGCAGGTCTGCGCCTCCGCAAAGGCGCCCATCGCGTTCAGCTTGTGACGCTCAATGTCCTGTAGCGGCCCCGGCGCTTTCTCTTCAAGGCAGCGGCGCAGCCAGGCCATATCAGCCGGATCGTAAAGCATCAGGGCTTCAGCAGGCAGGCCGTCACGTCCGGCACGCCCCGTTTCCTGATAGTAAGATTCAATATTGCGGGGGATATCGAAGTGCACCACAAAGCGGACGTTGGGCTTGTTAATGCCCATGCCAAACGCAACCGTCGCCACCACGATTTGCAGATCGTCGCGCTGGAAAGCCTCCTGCACCTGGCCGCGATGGGCATTATCCATCCCGGCATGGTAAGCCCCCACGCTGAGTCCCTTACTTTGCAGCCGCGCGGCGGTATCTTCCACCTTCGCCCGGCTGTTGCAGTAGATGATGCCGCATTTGCCACGCTGATCCTGCACATAGCGAATAAGCTGCTCGGTAGGTTTGAATTTTTCCACCAGCGTATAGCGAATATTAGGGCGGTCAAAGCTGCTGACCTGAATCAGCGGATCGCTCATCTGCAACAGACGCACGATATCGTTACGCGTGGTTTCATCGGCGGTCGCGGTCAGCGCCATCACCGGCACGTCGGGCAGACGCTGCCGGAGCTGCCCGAGCGCACCATATTCCGGACGGAAATCATGGCCCCACTGAGAGATACAGTGTGCTTCATCCACTGCCAGCATCGCCGGGTTCCAGTGCAGCAGATTTTCGAGGAAGTTGTCCATCATCAGCCGTTCAGGGGCGATATAGAGCAGCCTGATGCGTCCGGTACGGCAGCCGGCCATCACTTCCTGCTGCTCTTCCCGTGTCTGGGAGGAGTTAAGGCAGCCTGCCGCCACACCGTTAGCCAGGAGCTGATCGACCTGATCTTTCATCAGTGAAATCAGCGGCGAAACGACCAGCGTCAGCCCTTCCCTGACCAGGGCCGGGACCTGATAACACAGGGATTTACCGCCGCCGGTTGGCATGACGACAAGACAGTCCCGCCCTTTCAGCGAAGCCTGAATGATGGTTTGCTGCCCCGGACGGAACTGCTGGTAGCCGAAGGTTTCTTGCAGAACCTGTTCCGCCAGCGCTTCCTGATTTATGACTGGAGCCGTAGACACATATTCCTCAAATCTGATGGTGGGCGGGCCGCAGGAAAGCAGCCCACGCCGGTAACATTAAAACAGGTCGTTCAGCGTCACGCCGACGCCAAGACGCGTCTGGCGGTGATCGTAATCGATCAGGGATTCACCGTAGCCGCTGAATACCTGGGTGTAGAAACGAACATGCTCGGTGATAGGGTAGCTCCAGCCCATTTCGGCGCTGCCGTAACCGGTATTCCAGTTATAGCGGCCCTTCACGCTGAAAATGCTTTCGCCCCACTGATAGCCGACCGTCAGGCGATAATACCCCATGTACTTAGTGATATCCGGGTTATCATCATTATTTTCGCTTTCCGCGATGCGGAACCAGGGCTTAGCTTCCACCATCCAGTTGCCGTTTTGCGCCATCAGACGGGCATAGACGCGGTTCCAGCTGCGGGAAGTCGGATCGGAACGCCCATTTGACTGGTGATTCAGTCCCACCTCAACATCACGCAGCGTCCAGCCAGCGAACGAGTAATCGGTCGCCCAGCCCAGAAACACCTGTGGCTCATAGTTGGTTTCCCGGAAGGGAGATGACTCAGCCCGGTTAGAGAGCTGCCACCAGGACCCCTGAGTATAAGAAGCTGCCAGCACCGAGTTATCACCTAAAATGCCGCGCCAGAGTGGAAACGCCAGGCTGAGCTGAAACTTCACCTCATCACGTTTTACATTGTCCGCCCAGCTGTAGGATTCGAGAGCGCTTTGATTAATATTGCTGGTAACGGAATAAAGTAAATAGTTGCTTTCATAAGGAAAAAGGACGAAAGGATTGTCATGCTTTTCCAGCAGGTTAGCGATAATGCTACCGCGAACGGCAGGGCGGTCATGAACTTCCTTAACCGTGGCTTCCTGTGCCAGCACTAACGAAGGAAACAGGATTGCTGCAGCAAGCAACCCTTTCAGCATAGACATAAACTTCTCCTGGATAAAAACGCAATGTGTGTAAAAAGCACGCCATTCTACACGCAAATGTCGCCGGGGATTAGCGCTGATTTTGTAAAGTGGAAAGCCCTTTCCCATCCGCTTAAAATAGCCATTCTGATAAGCTGTACTCCCACCATTTGCTGCAAGGATGTCTACATGACTGCTGCCGTCCCGCTGAATCAGGAAGCCGCCCGCGGCCTGATCGGAGAGATTTTTGTTTACGATATGCCGTTCAACCGTGCGCTGGGCCTGACGCTGGATCGACTTGAGCCCGATTATGCCGAACTCAGCTTTAGCCATCAGACGCAGCTCGTCGGCAACGTGGCGCAGAAAATTCTGCACGGTGGCGTTATTGCCTCGGTGCTGGACGTGGCGGCCGGCCTGGTTTGCGTCAGCAGCGCCCTGACCCGTCAGGAGAGTATCACCGAGGAGGAACTGCGCCAGCGCCTGTCGCGTATGGGCACGATCGATCTGCGCGTGGATTATCTCCGTCCTGGCCGCGGCGAGCGCTTCATCGCCAGCAGTAGTCTGCTACGCGGCGGAAACAAAGTCGCCGTGGCCCGCGTAGAGCTCCATAATGATGCCGGTGTTTATATTGCCAGCGCCACGGCAACCTATCTGATTGGCTAAACTGCCTGCAGCGTTTCACCCTATAACGGCGGTCCGTCCGCCCTGGAGTTATGTTTCATGGATGCGCAACAAACGCGACAGGGTGTTTTTTATGCTCTGGGCGCCTACTTTATCTGGGGCGTGGCACCCGCCTATTTCAAGCTGATTGATCAAGTAGCCCCCGGCGAAATTATGACGCACCGGGTTATCTGGTCCTTCTTCTTTATGCTGCTGCTGGTGAGCCTTACCCGTAACTGGGACAACGTTAAACTGACGCTCAGGCAGCCGAAGAGAGTGCTGCTGCTGGCGCTCTCCGCCACGGTCATTTGTGGCAACTGGCTGCTGTTCATCTGGTCCGTGAATAATCACCATCTGCTTGAGGCCAGCCTGGGTTATTTTATTAACCCGCTGCTTAACGTGCTGGTCGGCATGCTGTTCCTGGGAGAACGCTTTCGCCGGATGCAGTGGCTGGCGGTGGGCCTTGCGGCCTGCGGCGTGCTTATCCAGCTATGGAAATTCGGCTCGGTGCCGGTCATTGCGCTGGGATTAGCGGTTTCCTTTTCCTTTTACGGTCTGCTGCGCAAAAAAATTAGCGTGGATGCCCAGACCGGTATGCTGGTCGAAACCAGCTGGCTACTGCCCGTGGCGGCAATCTATCTCTTTGGCGTGGCAGACAGCCCTACCAGCCACCTGACGCAAAACCCGCTCCCGCTGAACCTGTTGCTGGTGGCCGCTGGCGTAGTAACGACCGTCCCGCTGATGCTGTTTACCGCTGCCTGTACGCGACTGCGGCTCTCCACCGTGGGGTTTTTCCAGTATCTCGGCCCGACGCTGATGTTTCTCCTGGCGGTCGTTTTTTATGATGAAGCGCTGACACCGGACAAAATGGTTACCTTCAGTTTTATCTGGGCTGCACTGGCGATATTTATTTTCGATGCGCTGATGACCTTAAAACGTGGACGGCCCAGCGGGGTTTGACTGTTATTACTTTTCACCGGGAAACAATTACCCGGTGAAAAGTAACAAACCCATAAAATAACTATAACCTGATACACTCATCGTAAATCAGTGCAAAGAGTTTGGCTTATTCAATCCAATTAATGTCAGAATCGTCACGTGTTTTACTACAGAGGACAATTTTCACTCCACAGGCTGAAGCAATAACGTGGATGAGTTGTAAATCTATGGACAGTTTTTCCCTGATCCTTCCTGCTTTTCCCTTCAGGCCGGTTTCCTGCTGCCCTGTTTCTGACCAGCACTGGCGCTTCGCGCTGTAGCGTCTTCTCTACGGATTTTTCTTCCGCGTTAATTAACGCCTTTAATTATCTCAATTTCCGGAGAGTCACTATGCTGTACTGGTTATTATTGGCGCTTGCCATAGTATTTGAAATTACCGGCACGCTGGCAATGAAATGGGCCAGCCTTAACGATCACGCCACAGGCTATTTTTTCATGCTGGCAATGATCGCTTTTTCTTATATCACATTATGTTTCGCCGTTAAAAAAATTGCCTTAGGCGTGGCCTATGCCATATGGGAAGGCATCGGCATACTGTTTATTACCCTGTTCAGCGTGATCTTATTTGAAGAATCTTTATCTCTGCTGAAAGTTGCAGGTCTCGTCACGCTGGTAACAGGGATCGCGTTAATGAAATCCGGAACGATAAGCGGCAAGGAGGCCAGCCATGCTACCGCTTAACGGAACGCATATCGCCTGGCTGGCGCTGGCGGTCGTACTGGAGATCCTTGCCAATATTTTACTTAAGTACTCTAACGGTTTTCGCCGTCCGCTGTACGGTCTCTCATCAATTATCGCCGTACTGGCCGCTTTCAGCGCGCTGGCGCAGGCCGTCAAAGGGATCGACCTTTCCGTCGCTTATGCGTTGTGGGGCGGTTTCGGTATTGTGGCTACCGCGGCGGCGGGCTGGATTTTGTTCGGCCAACGTCTGAACCGTCGCGGCTGGCTCGGCATCGCCGTGCTGCTGGTCGGTATGGTGCTGATTAAGTTTGCCTGATGGAGGGAGAGCGTCGTCAGACGCTCTCTTAACATCACCGGTTACAGCCAGTTCTTACGCTTAAAGTAGGCGTAAGGTGCCAGTCCGGCGAGGATCATCAGGCCTATCGCCGCAGGATAGCCGAAGCTCCAGCTTAATTCAGGCATAAACTCAAAGTTCATCCCGTAGCTGGAGGCAACCAGCGTGGGTGGCAGGAAGACCACGGACACCACCGAGAAGATTTTGATAATGCGGTTCTGTTCAATATTGATAAAGCCCATCGCCGCCTGCATCAGGAAGTTAACTTTCTGGAACAGGGATTCGTTATGGGGCAACAGCGACTCGATATCACGCAGAATTTCACGCGCCTGCTCCAGCTGATTGGCAGGCAGACGGGCTTTACGTACCAGGAAATTCAGTGCGCGTTGGGTGTCCATCAGACAGAGACGTACCTTCCAGCCGATATCTTCCAGTTCCGCCAGCGTGGAGAGCGCCGCATCAAATTCATCGCCCTGATGCCCTTCCATAATGACCCGGCTCAGCTTTTCCAGATCGCTGTAGATATTCTCGATTTCATCCGCCAGTTGTTCAATTTTAGTTTCGAACAGATCGAGCAGCAGCTCGTAGGCGTTACCGTCGGTCAGAATCTGGTTACGCGCTCGCATGCGGTACAGGCGAAACGCAGGCAGTTCGCGCTCGCGGAGCGTGTAAAGGCGTCCTTCACGGATAGTAAAAGCGACCGTTGAGTTGCCCGCGTGATCCTCGGCATCCTCATAAAAGAAGAAGGAGTGGATATGCAGGCCATCCTCGTCTTCAAAAAAACGCGCCGAGGCCTCAATGTCTTCCAGTTCGGGTCGGGTGGCCAGGCTCTGGCCCAGTTCATTCTGAACGCGATCGCGTTCATTTTCTTCCGGCTCGATCAGATCCACCCAGACCGAGCTGGAAAGTTCATCAACGGGCTCGTCCAGCTCAAGTCGGGTTAAGCGGCAATGATCCAGTTTAAATGCGCTCAGCATAGCTGTACTCCCAATTGCAGTAACATGGGACTTGCGCTTGAACACGGGAAACGAGCGTTTCAGTCAGCGATGGGTCTGACTCAGAGCGACAGTATGGCGGGTCGCCAACAACCACGAAGGCTATCGGCAGAGGAGGATAGCCTTAGGAGTTGTACCTGGTGTCCAGGTCAATGAGCCAGTATCTACTGGGTGTGTCCAAGGCGAATGTCCTCTCAGGGTTATGGTGGGCGCATGTTACGCTGTGCCGAAAATGGCGTCAACCTGTAGCCCGGTCAGCGGGGCGAATATCCAGCGTCAGGCGGAACAGGCCAGCCCGCAGACAGAAACGCGCGGGCAGCGGGGCTGCCCGGTGGCGTTATACCGTTTCCAGCTTAGCGTAGGCGGCCACCAGCCATTTGATGCCCTGCCCCTGAAAAGCGACCTGTAAACGGCTGTGATCGCCGCTGCCTTCCAGATTGACGATGGTGCCTTCGCCGAATTTGGCGTGACGTACCCGCTGACCAAGCGCGAAACCGCTGTCATTTTGCATTACCGGCGTGCCCATACGCTGGTGGCTGACAGGCCGGCTGACGCTGGCGCGCAGCCGTACTTCCTCCACACACTCCTCCGGTAATTCGCCTACAAAGCGGGAAGGCCGGTGATAAACTTCTTTGCCATAGAGGCGCCGGGTTTCAGCGTAAGTCAGGGTGAGCTTCTGCATCGCGCGCGTTACGCCGACGTAGGCCAGCCGGCGCTCCTCTTCCAGCCTGCCGCCCTCTTCCAGCGACATCTGGCTTGGAAACATGCCCTCTTCCATACCGACGATGAACACCTGCTTAAACTCCAGGCCCTTAGCCGCATGCATCGTCATTAGCTGCACCGCATCCTGCCATTTATCGGCCTGTCCCTCACCCGCTTCTAAAGCCGCGTGTGACAGAAAAGCCTGTAGCGGCATCAAATCTTCATCCTCATCCTGATAGCTGTACTGACGCGTTGCGTTAACCAGCTCCTCAAGGTTTTCGATGCGCGCCTGGCCTTTTTCGCCCTTTTCCTGCTCATACATCAGCCACAGGCCGGAATCCTTGATGACGCGATCCGTCTGTACGTGCAGCGGCAGCTCGCTGGTTTCCTGCGCGAGGGAATCCACCAGCTCGCTAAAACGCTGAAGTGCGGATGCCGCGCGGCCCGCCAGCGCTTTCTCCTGCAATAAGGCCCGGGTGCTCTGCCATAAGGTCAGCTGCCGTTCCCGGGCCGTCTGGCGTACCACATCCAGCGTACGATCGCCGATGCCGCGCGTAGGCGTATTCACCACCCGCTCAAAGGCCGCGTCGTCGTTACGGTTAGCAATCAGGCGCAGATAGGCCAGCGCATCTTTGATTTCCTGACGTTCAAAGAAGCGCATCCCACCGTAGATACGGTAAGGCATACTGGTTTGCAGCAGCGCCTCTTCCAGCACGCGCGACTGGGCGTTACTGCGGTAAAGGATGGCGCAGTCGCTCAGCGCGCCGCCGTTTTCCATCCAGACCTTAATGCGGTTAACCACGAAGCGCGCTTCATCCAGCTCATTGAACGCACAATAGATGGCGATCGGCTCGCCATCGCTGCCGTCCGTCCAGAGTTCTTTCCCCAGGCGCCCGTTATTGTTGGCGATCAGGGCATTGGCTGCCTTCAGAATATTGTTGGTCGAGCGGTAGTTCTGCTCAAGACGGATGGTCTGTGCACCGTGAAAATCGTTGAGAAACCGCTGGATGTTCTCAACCTGGGCGCCGCGCCAGCCGTAAATCGACTGATCGTCATCACCCACGATGATTACTTTACCGCTATCGCCCGCCAGCATGCGGATCCAGGCGTACTGGATGTTGTTGGTATCCTGGAACTCGTCAACGAGGATGTTGGTAAAGCGTTCGCGGTAGTGATTGAGAATATGCGGTTTGTTGAGCCACAGCTCATGCGCACGCAGCAGCAGTTCGGCAAAGTCGACCAGGCCGGCGCGATCGCACGCTTCCTGATAGGCCTGATAAATGCGCAGCCAGGTTTGTTCAACCGGATTGCCGTAGCTTTCGATATGCTTTGGCCGCAGCCCTTCATCTTTTTTGCCGTTGATGTACCACATCGCCTGCCGGGCGGGCCACTGCTTCTCGTCCAGGTTCATCGCTTTGATCAGACGCTTCAGCAACCGCATCTGATCTTCGCTGTCCAGGATCTGAAAGTCCTGCGGCAGATTTGCATCCAGGTGGTGGGCGCGCAGCAGACGGTGTGCCAGTCCATGAAAGGTGCCGATCCACATTCCGCCCTGGCTGGTGCCGATAAGCTGCTCAATGCGGTGGCGCATTTCAGCCGCCGCCTTGTTGGTAAAGGTCACCGCCATAATCGAGTAAGGTGAGCAGTTTTCGACGGACAGCAGCCAGGCGATCCGGTGAACCAGCACGCGCGTTTTGCCGCTGCCCGCTCCCGCCAGCACCAGCAAATTGCTGCGCGGCGCGGCAACAGCCTCGCGTTGTTTATCGTTTAAGCCGTCCAGTAATTCAGAAACGTCCATAGGCACCGCCAGAAAAGAGGAAAAGAAGCGGCGCACCGCTCACTGGATATTTAACCAGCTTATTATATCAGCGCGGTCAGCGAAGCCAACTGCGAAATTTCCAGCGTGGGCAGCAGCCGGCTGTCGCGGATATGCAGCAGATTACCTTCCCGCAGATTAATCCAGCACGCCTGCATACCGCAGCGCACGGCACCCGCCACATCCGTCGTGAGGTCATCGCCCACATGCAGAATGCTGGAGAGCGGCAGATTCAGCTTTTCCGCCGCCAGATGATACATATCCTGCCAGGGCTTCGCCCGTCCGTGTGGCCCCGCCCGCAGAACAAACTGAAAGTACTTATCCAGACCAAACAGATGCGGCTCTGCATTACCGTTGGTGATTGCCACCAGCGGCAGCTTCTGTGCCAGCGCGGCAAGCGTCGTGTGGGTTTCTTCGGGCACCGTGATCTGGCTGCGCCACGAGGCAAAGTTCGCCATCACAGCGCTTGCCCCTTCCTGCGCTTCCGGCCCGCTCAGGCCGGCGTTAAGCATCGCCAGCTCCACCGCGCGTCGCCGCCATTCGCTGACGTCATGATAGATATCCGGCTCCTGCTCGCGCAAACTGTCGCGCAGCTGCTGGTATTGCT
The DNA here is from genome assembly GCF_000599885.1 of Pantoea sp. IMH. GTDB lineage: Bacteria > Pseudomonadota > Gammaproteobacteria > Enterobacterales > Enterobacteriaceae > Erwinia. The sequence goes on from NZ_JFGT01000004.1 coordinate 61,732, forward strand.
CAACACTGAACTTGCTGAGGGCTGGATGGTAGTTCTGTAAAAACGAATGGGATTCCTGCGTCGTGCGCAGAATGACGGGATGATTGTCGTAGAGCGTATCGTCCAGATCGAAGGTCATCGCCGCGACGGGACGCAGCGGGCGGTAGAAATGCATCAGGATTTGCCTCGTTTCGCGCGGGGATGGGCGGCATCGTAAACCGACGCCAGATGTTGGAAGTCAAGATGGGTATAGATCTGGGTGGTCGTCAGGTTGGCGTGGCCCAGCAGCTCCTGCACGGCGCGCAAATCCCCGCTCGATTCCAGCATATGCGTGGCAAACGAATGCCGCAATTTGTGGGGATGGATATGACTGGTGATACCCTGCCTGACGCCCCACTCCGCAAACCGTTTTTGCACATTGCGGGCGGAGATCCGTTTTCCCTGCATCGAGAGGAAAACGGCATTATCTTCCGGCGCAAACAGCTCCCGCATCTCCAGCCAGTGCTCCATCCACTGTACCGCAGTACGGCCAACAGGCAGACGACGCTCTTTGCTACCCTTCCCCATCACCCATACTTCGCCGGAGGCGAGATCGAGATGGCCGGTATCAATGCCAACCAGTTCGGAAAGACGCAGGCCCGCGCCGTACATGATTTCCAGCATCGCCCGGTCGCGCACGGCCAGCGGATCGTTCACATCGATCTCCAGCAGGCGGTTGACTTCATCGACATCAATATTCTTCGGCAGATGGCGCGGTGCCCTGGGTGTGGCAACGCCTTTGGCCGGATTGGCTTTCAGCCGTCCCTGGGCAATTTGCCAGTCAAGAAAGCTGCGCAGCGCGGAGAGACGAAGCGCCAGACTGGCGGGCTTGAGCCCGGCCCGGCGGCTGCGCGCCGCCAGCGAGCGCACCTGCGCGGCATCCAGCTTATCCCAGCCGGTCAGTTTCATCTCTTCCAGCAGCGGAATGCAGGCCGCAAGCTGGCGCTGATAATTGATTTGCGTTAGCGGGCTGAGCTGGCGCTCAACCTTCAGATAACGCAGGAATCCCTCCACGTCTGCTTGCAGAAGCGACGCGGTGCTCATACGCGTTCAACCCAACGTTGCAGCAACTCAGGCAGCATCTGAGACAGGTGCTGGAGTAAAACCGTTCCCATACCGGACTGATAGTGCTGAGTATCACGGCTGCTGAAAATCAGCACACCGAGTTCACCTTCTTCACCCATCAGCGACATCGCGACCGAGCCGATGGCCTTCGCCTGTGGCAGCAGCAGCAGCAGTTCAGGGCCGTTCAGGCTGCCCAGATAATGATGCTGCTTACCGAGACGCTGGATGCGGACCGGTTCAAAGGCCTGTCGGGAGAGCGCCAGTTGGGTAAAACCGGAAGGTGCCCCGATGCGCCATTTTTCACTGAACAGCCGCACGTTCGCCCCGGCGAGTCCCAGCTCCCTGGCCCAGCGGTGCAGCCGGTTCAGCATATCATGCAGGTTTGGCGCAGAAGCCAGACGAGCCTGAAGGCTCAGCAGCCGGTCAAACAGTTGCTGATTGGCGCTTGCCTGTTCCATCAGCAGGGTAATTTCTTCTTCCAGCTGAGTGATATGGTTACGCTGGCGGGCCAGTTGCCATTCCACCAGGGAAACGGTCCCGCGCACCGGATGCGGCACCAGCATCTGTTCAACCTGGCGCGCATTACGGATAAAGAAGTCTGGATTTTGCAGCAGGTAATCGCTGACTGCGCGATCGTCCAGCAGGAGATCGCTGGCTGGCTGTTGTTCCCCGACATTTTTCATAAATGGATAAATCCGTCATAAACGTGAGTGGCAGGACCGGTCATATAGAGCGGATGACCCGGCCCTTTCCAGGCAATGTTCAGCGCGCCACCGGGCAGATCGACCCGCACTTTCTCAGCCAGCAGGCCTTGTTGAATGCCTACCGCAACGGCAGCACAGGCACCGCTGCCGCAGGCCTGCGTTTCACCGGCACCGCGTTCGTAAACGCGCAGACGGATATGCTCACGGCTGGCAACTTCCATAAAACCAACGTTAACCCGTTCCGGAAAACGCTCATGGCTTTCCAGCACCGGGCCCAGCAGTTCAACCTGCGCCGTGATTACGCTATCGACCTGCAGGACGCAGTGGGGATTACCCATCGACACCACGCCACACATCACCGTCTGTTCGGCGGTACGCATCAGATAAAGGTTTTCAGCTTTGTTGGCGCGGAAAGGCACCTTTTGCGGCTCGAAGTCAGGCTCGCCCATATTAACGCACACCTGTTCATCCTGCGTGACGCTAAGCACCATACGGCCATTTTGCGTACTGACGCGGATATCGCTTTTATTGGTGAGTCCTTTAAGCCGCACAAAGCGGGCAAAGCAGCGGGCGCCATTACCACACTGCGCCACTTCACTGCCATCGGCGTTGAAAATACGGTAGTGGAAATCCAGGTCGGGATCGTAAGGGGGTTCAACGATCAGGAGCTGATCAAACCCGATCCCCAGATGGCGATCCGCCAGGCGACGGATCAACTCAGGAGAGAAATAGACGTTTTGCGTCACGGCATCGACCACCATAAAGTCATTGCCCAGACCGTGCATTTTGGAGAACTGCATTTTCTGCTCCGACGAGTGCGTCATTGTTTACTGAGCCGATTGCGCATCCGCTTCGGTGGTCGCCGAGGGAACCAGTCCGTCGTTTAACGGCGCATCGCTGGTCGCCGGGGCCGCCTGGGTATCCGTTTGTGAGGCATCGGTGGTCGTTGATTCAGCCTGGGCGTCTGCGCGGGTTGGCTTCGCCACAGGGGAAGTTTGCTGTTCCGGCTTTTTCTCTGGCGGAAAATAGAGCGGCCCTTTCAGCCCACAACCCACCAGGCTGGCCACGGCCAGCGCCAGCGCCATCCGACAAATCAGTTTGTTCATGCTTATTCTGCTCGTTATAGGTGCCTGTTGGTCGTCTATCATCGCAGGTGAAGGGCTAAAAGCAACAGGAAAAGGTAAAGCGCTGCCGCCGGAGAAGGCGCAGCAGCGGCCTGGAAGTCTCGCTTTTTTCAGGAGAAAACCGGCCGACCCTGCCTCAGTGAATCTGGTAGCGCTTGGCGTAATCGCCGCTGGCATCGTTGTCCGACGCCACGGCGCAGAGCTGCGCCAGCGTCTGGCTGCGGAACGGGATCACCTGGAAACGCCCCTCGACCTGCACGATCTGGTAAAACTGCGGCAGGTTAAAGTTGATAAAGCTGGAACCATAGGTGAAACGATCGTGCGAAGAGGAGTAAAAGCGGCTCACATCACGCACCAGCTCCTCTTTGCTGCCTTCACAGTGATGATAAATTTCCACCCGGTTTGTCTCATCCAGAATGTAAATATTAAACCCGCGATCGTCTTTTGTATCTTCAAAGAAGAACTGAATGATCCCTTCACTGGCGTAGCCGTTCACCACGGCAGGAAGCCGCGTCTGATCCGTCTCAACCTTGATAGAAAGACCGTGAAGCTTATTATTTGATATCGCTCCGTAGAACTCGACCGCATTTTCCAGCTTCTGTACGGATACGCTCAGGCGTTCAAAGAACAGCCCCCAGGTCTGGCCTGCCACGCGAACCGCCTTAAACCGGCCCGGTTCCTGTCGCGTGCTGGAAAGACGTAACTCGATACATTCGGAAACCAGTTGCTGAACGCGGGTACGAATCAGACCACGCAGATGCTGGCTGTAGCAGAAGACCTCGACCGCATCCGGCGGCGCGGCATCCTGATGCATTTTGCCCAGGATAGTTTTCAGCGCCTCGATCATCGCCTGTTCGCCATTAAAGTGCAGCGTACGCACCTCATTCCAGGAGTTGCGGTAAAGCAGATCGATACTGCCGATCAGACACTGCTGCTGCTGCCCGAAGCTGAACACATCCAGCTTGCGGAAGTCAAAATGCACCACCTGGTTACGGAAGGCCGCCGTCGGGTCATATTCAAGATTGACAATGATCGCCAGATGGCGGATTTCGCAGGGACTGTAGAGCGCTTTCGCGGTCGGCGCAGGCAGGCGCAGCGGAAAATGGTGCGAAACATCGGCGACCAGCTCCTGAAGCCGTGCCAAATCGCAAAGCTCGTTACCCTTCATATGCAGCTGCGTTTTGCTGGTGAGCAGTCCGTTAAACCAGGCCCAGGCGACCAGCTTATTCAGGTAGCGGTTATATTCCAGCGGCTGATGACTGATGATGGACTGCATATCCGGTGACTGATTATAAAGGTACCAGCCGGCACGGTTCGCGCGTCCGTTTGGCACATGGATAAACGTCAGATGCGGCTCTGAAAGGTCAGGCGAGATCTGCGGATTGACCAGCGTGACTTTACCGGGCAGCGCCTCAAAAGCGGCATAAAGCTTACGGGTGAGTACGCCGATATCCTGCGGGCTGGCGCTGACGCTCAGATTGTTGCGCCGGGCGAAGCGGATCAGGTTGCGATAGCTTTGCATCATCGCATCCAGCAGTTCATTGTGCGCCTCGCGCACGCGACCGATTTTCCAGTCGGCACGGCTGTCAAGGATCGCCAGGCGCTGTGCATCCCAGCCCCACTCTTTCACCAGCTGACTGAGGATCTCCCGCCGCCAGCCAGGTTTACCGCCCTCAACCGACAGCTTCTCACAGACCTTCAGATAGAAGCAGCGGCGAACCAAATCGAGACGCGCAGTGTCATCAATACTGGTGAGATAGTGCGTCACTCTTTCCAGCATCATGCAGTAGGCGTCGAGCCCGTAAGAGACGATTTCCCCATCGTGCAAACGCTGCTTGATATCCCGCGCCAGCAGTTGGGTGTTCGGATACTCCCAGGAATAGGCTTCAAGCAGCAGGGTTTTCAGGACGGCTTTATACGGTGAGTCGATACTTTTATAGAGTTGCCACAGGCTGGCACCGAAATATTCTTCGGCAGAGAGCTGATTCAGTCCGCCAAGATCGAGCCATTCGTTAGGGGTCAGTACCCCTTTCTGATACAGCGACATAACGTAGTCGTCGTAATGCTCTTCTTCTTCTCCCGGCACCATATTCCACAGAATACGCTTGCCGGCCATGCGTACGGCGGTCCGGTAAAACTCATCCAGCAACAGGATATGCTGAGTTGAACCACAATCTTCGCCGCCCAGGCTACCGCTTTCATTATGGCGAAAACGGTTTTCATCGATCAGGAAGAAGCTCACTTCTACCCCCATCGACGCACACCATTTTTGTAGCAGCGTGCATTTTTTCTGCAGGCGCAGGCGCTCTTCATTATCCAGCCACGATTGGTGGCAAACCCAGATATCCAGATCGGAGGTGCTGTTCTGCCCGACAGAAGAAGTACTGCCCATCGAATAAACGCCGGTAATCGGCATCTCTCCCTGAGCGGGGATTCGGGCTTCTGAACCTGATTTTTCTATTAAATCATCCAGATAGGAAATCTGGCTTTCATCAGGCGTGTAGAAACTGATGCCATGTGGAACGTTACCTTCAAGGTAACCCGGCATCAGAGGGTGATGATAATGTAATAAGGTTGGCAGCAGACTGTAGACCTGTTGGAACGAAGGCCCCATGGCAGCCAGAGCGCGATCGACGCGCAGCTGGTTAATGGCATCCAGTCTCTGTTTCAGTGTCTCTATGTAGAGGTACAAGACGTCTCGCCTGATTATCCCAGTGCTTACAAAAAACCCTGTTTCCGAAATTTGCCGCTTGGTTTAGATATAGTCGTGCAAATTATTGCTGGAAACGTGATCAATCTAACACCAGACAGATTGACCGTAAAGAAAGTTGCGCTACAGAACAGTTTAGCACGTTTTACGTTCAGCCTGGCCGAAGAACCCAGAATCCGTCCCTTTCCTGCCGTTTAAAACCGTGGAAACTGACAGCATTCCAGTATCAATGATAGGATAATCAATGAACGATCAAAACGGTAAGAAGCATGTTAGACAAAATTTTAAGAATTGCCACCCGACAAAGTCCGCTTGCCCTGTGGCAGGCCCATTATGTTCAACAGCGCCTGATGGCTTGCCATCCGGGGCTTCGCGTTGAGCTGGTCCCTATGGTGACCAAAGGGGATGTGATCCTCGACACCCCGCTGGCGAAGGTTGGCGGCAAGGGGCTTTTTGTCAAAGAACTGGAGCTGGCGATGCTTTCCGATCGCGCGGATATCGCCGTTCATTCCATGAAAGACGTGCCGATTGATTTCCCGGAAGGTCTGGGACTGGTGACGATCTGTGAACGTGAAGATCCGCTTGATGCTTTCGTTTCTAACCACTACGACTCGGTTGATGCGCTGCCTGAGGGTGCGGTGGTCGGTACCTCAAGCCTGCGTCGACAGTGCCAGCTGAGCGCACGGCGCCCGGATCTGCGCATTCATTCCCTGCGCGGCAATGTCGGTACGCGCCTCGGTAAGCTCGATGCGGGCGAATATGATGCCATTATCCTGGCCGTGGCCGGTCTGAAACGCCTGGGCCTGGGTGAGCGTATTCGCCACGCCATGCCTGCCGAAGAGTCGTTGCCGGCGGTAGGTCAGGGCGCCGTCGGGATTGAGTGTCGTCTGGATGATGCCCAGACCATTACGCTGCTCGCCGCGCTTAACGATGAGGATACCGCCACGCGCGTAAAAGCGGAACGCGCCATGAATACCCGTCTCGAAGGTGGCTGCCAGGTTCCCATCGGCAGTTACGCCGTGCTGGAGGACGAAACGCTGTGGCTGCGCGGACTGGTGGGTTCACCGGACGGCACGAAAATGATCCGTGGCGAGCGGCGCGGCCCGCGCGAGGATGCCGAGAAAATGGGGATCTCCCTGGCGGAAGAGCTGCTGGACCACGGCGCACGTGAAATTCTCAGGGACGTTTATCAGGGAAATCCTCCCGTATGACCATCCTCGTCACGCGTCCCGAACCGGCTGCGCAGGAGCTGGTCAGCCGGTTGCGTAACGCAGGCAGGGAAGCGTGGGCGATGCCGCTTATCGAGTTCACCCCCGGCACAGCGTTAGACAGCCTGCCCGGCGAACTGAATGCACTGCAGTCCGGCGATTTAGTCTTTATTTTGTCGCAGCATGCTATTCATTATGCCCAGCCAGCAATGGCCAGGGCGGGTGCCACATGGCCCTCCAGCCTGAACTACTATGCTATAGGGCGCACCACCGCCATGACGTTTCACGCCGCCAGCGGCCTGAACGTTATCTGGCCGCACGAACGTGAGACCAGCGAAGTCCTGATTCAGCTCCCGGCGCTGCAACAGGTCGCCGGCAAACGTGCGCTGATATTGCGTGGCAACGGTGGCCGTGAATTACTGGCGGAAACCTTGCAACAGCGCGGCGCTGATGTACAGTTTGTCGAATGCTATCAACGCTGTGCGAAGATCTATCAGGGCGCGGCGGAAGGCCGTCGCTGGCGGGATCGCGGAATTGATACGCTGGTCGTGACCAGCGGCGAAATGCTGCAACAGCTCTATTCGCTGTTCCTTGAGATAGATCGTGAGGAGTGGCTTTTGCGCTGCCGGCTGATTGTCGTCAGTGAACGCCTGGCAATCCGTGCAAAGGAACTGCGTTGGCAAAATATCCGGGTAGCCGATGGTGCCGATAACGACGCGTTGTTACGAGCGTTACAACAAACTTAAAGATGGGAAGAGCGACAATGACGGAACAAAAAGATTCCTCTGCCATAGTTGAGGAGACCACTCCGGCGGTCAATCCTTCAACTCCGGAGCAAAAGCCACGCCGCAAAGCTAACAACACCGGCACGAAGCTGGCCATACTGGCTATCGCTATCGCGCTGGCCTCAGGTGCTGGCCTCTACTTTTACGGTCAACGTCTGGCGCAGCAGCAGGCCGCCAGCAATGAGGCGCTGTCTGAGCAGATTGCTGATTTGCAGCAGCAAGCCAACGGCGACAAAAAAACGCTGGAACAGCAGCTCACAACGACAACCGGCGAGCTGGACAGGGTACGCCAGCAGCAGGCTGCCACCAGCCAGCAGCTTGATGAGCTGAAACAGAAAGTCGCCACCATTTCCGGTAACGATGCTCAGACCTGGCTGCTGGCTCAGGCAGATTACCTGGTGAAGCTTGCCGGACGTAAACTGTGGAGCGATCAGGATGTCACCACCGCGGTCGCCCTGCTGAAAAGCGCGGACGCCAGCCTGGCGGATATGAACGATCCCAGCCTGATCGAAGCCCGCCGCGCGCTGAATAATGATATCAGTACCCTGGCGGCGCTCAGTCAGGTTGACTATGACGGAACCATTCTCAAACTGAATCAGCTCGCTAACGGCGTGGATAATCTGCGGCTCGCTGACAGCGACAGTGATGACGCGCCTATGGACGCTGACAGTGGTGAGCTCTCTTCTTCGCTGCGCGAATGGCGCCAGAATCTGGTGAAAAGCTGGCACAACTTTATGGATGATTTCATTACCATCCGCCGTCGTGACACCACCGCTGAACCGCTTCTTGCCCCGAATCAGGATGTTTATCTGCGTGAAAATATCCGTTCACGTCTGCTGATCGCCGCACAGGCGGTACCTCGTCATCAGGATGAAATCTACCGACAGTCAATTGATACGGTTTCAGCCTGGGTTCGCGCCTGGTTTGACAGCCGGGACCCGGCGACAAAAACCTTCCTGAGCCAGCTGGATGAACTGAGTCAGCAAAGCGTGTCGATGGATCTACCTGAAGCGCTGCAAAGCCAGCCGATGCTGGATAAACTGATGCAAACGCGCGTACGCAGCCTGCTGGCTCAGCCCGGCGCAGGACAACAGCAGCAGGGAGAATAAGCATGCTAAAAGTTCTGATACTTTTTCTGTTATTGATGGCGGGCGTGGTCCTTGGGCCTTTGCTGGCCGGGCATCAGGGTTATGTGCTGATCCAGACTGACGGCTGGAATATCGAAACCAGCGTAACCGGTCTGGCGATTATCCTGATCCTGACGCTTATCGCCATTCTGATTGTCGAGTGGGTGCTGCGTCGTCTGCTCAGAACCGGCGCCCGTACCCGTGGCTGGTTCCGGGGCCGCAAAGGCAAACGCGCCCGTAAGCAAACTAACGCCGCACTGATTAAGCTGGCGGAGGGGGATTACCGCCAGGTTGAGAAGCTGCTTTCCCGCAATGCCGATCATGCTGAACAGCCGGTGGTGAACTATCTGCTGGCGGCGGAAGCGGCTCAGCAGCGTGGCGATGAAATCCGTGCGAATCAGCACCTTGAACGCGCAGCAGAACTGGCAGGCGGCGATCAGTTGCCGGTTGAAATTACTCGTGTCCGTATTCAGCTGGCACGCAATGAAGATCATGCCGCCCGCCACGGCATCGACCGGCTGCTTGAAGTGGCTCCCCGTCATCCAGAGGTGCTACGCCTGGCCGAACAGGCCTATGTCCGTACCGGTGCGTGGAACGCCCTGCTGGACATCCTGCCTTCAATGGAAAAAGCCCAGGTAGGCGATGAAGCGCATCGCGTGGCGCTGAAGCAGGATGCCTGGCTGGGTCTGATGAATCAGGCGATGGCGGAACAGGGCAGCGAAGGCCTGAAAAGCTGGTGGCAGGCCCAGAGCCGGAAGACCCGTCATGAGCCCGCACTGCAGGTGGCGATGGCAGATCACTTAATTGTCTGCAACGATCATGATACGGCGCAGGAAATCGTGCTCGATGGCCTTAAGCGTGGCTATGACGAGCGCCTGATCCTGCTGATGCCTCGCCTCAACGCAGGCAATCCCGAGCAGCTGGAGAAAGCCCTGCGTCAGCAGATTAAGCAGCATGGCGCAACGCCGCTACTGCAAAGCACACTCGGTCAGCTACTGATGAAACACGGCGAATGGGAGCGCGCAAGCGAAGCATTCAGAGAGGCGCTCAAGCAGCGTCCTGATGCCTTTGATTATGCCTGGCTGGCGGATACGCTGGATCGCCTGCATAAGCCTGAGGAAGCGGCTGAAATGCGACGTGACGGCCTGTTACTGACGCTGAAGAGTAACTGATTAACGAGTTACTGCAATGCCGGGCATCCGCCCGGCTTTTTTTTGCCCGCCGAGCTGAATTACCCCGGCACAAACCAAAAAAAACACCTGCCAGAAGGCAGGTGCAAAATTCAGATCGGTAAAACAAATTGGCTGGTACCTGACTCAACGTAGTATCCGGACTCCCGTAAGGTCTTGCGACGATATGGGTGGGTGGACAACAGGTACCCTAAAGGGCTCTGCATCATTCCCGGGTTTATGAAGCCTAAGCAAGCATAAGAAGTGGAATGAGCATCTACCCCACTAATATAGCACAGCGCATGCCACAGAGAGGAGCCGCTGCGCTATATAGCCATCGGGTGTTTATGCGTTATTTAAAATGACATCTACGGTGACATACGCGCCGTTGCAGTATAAGACGAAGGAAAGTGTTGAGGCTGTCAGGCAGAACGGCGAATGCGGACAGACAGCAGTGAGCATATGGAGCGATCGAATGGTCACGTGACATCAATGAATACGTTGATAACGTTGTCATGAGAGGAAAAGGGAGAATCGAAGCAACGTTGTCTCGCTGCGCCCGGCTCAAACCTCCTTCGGAGGTTCTCATCCTCTGTGAGCAACAGAGACAAAAAGGCCAGCTCGGAAGCTGGCCTTTTCTAAAATGGTCGGCGAGAGAGGATGATTCCCCTTCGGGCCGTTGCTGAAGCAACGTTGTCTCGCTGCGCCCGGCTCAAACCTCCTTCGGAGGTTCTCATCCTCTGTGAGCAACAGAGACAAAAAGGCCAGCTCGGAAGCTGGCCTTTTCTAAAATGGTCGGCGAGAGAGGATGATTCCCCTTCGGGCCGTTGCTGAAGCAACGTTGTCTCGCTGCGCTCGGCTCAAACCTCCTTCGGAGGTTCTCATCCTCTGTGAGCAACAGAGACAAAAAGGCCAGCTCGGAAGCTGGCCTTTTCTAAAATGGTCGGCGAGAGAGGATTCGAACCTCCGACCCACTGGTCCCAAACCAGTTGCGCTACCAAGCTGCGCTACTCGCCGAAATCGTACTGCTACTGCTGTTGCTCAGATCCGCAGACCTTAAGCAGAAAACCCTGCCTCAGCAAGGTTTTGAAAAAGTGGTCGGCGAGAGAGGATTCGAACCTCCGACCCACTGGTCCCAAACCAGTTGCGCTACCAAGCTGCGCTACTCGCCGACGAGTACATCTCTTACTGCTGATTTTGTGGTGCGAAGAGAGGGACTTGAACCCTCACGTCCGTTAAGACACTAACACCTGAAGCTAGCGCGTCTACCAATTCCGCCACCTTCGCATACCTGACAAAATCTGGGGTGGCTAATGGGACTCGAACCCACGACAACTGGAATCACAATCCAGGGCTCTACCAACTGAGCTATAGCCACCACCCCTACTACTTTACTGCTTACTTCTTTACTAACGCGGTTATTACCACCGCAGCTCTTGCACACAACTTAATGGTGCGCCCGACAGGATTCGAACCTGAGACCTCTGCCTCCGGAGGGCAGCGCTCTATCCAGCTGAGCTACGGGCGCATAGCGCCGTTGCGGATGGGCATACTACGGATTTGAGCCGATCCTGTCCAGTGCTTTTTTCACAAATACACCTGTTTGCTTACGCTTTGTGCGTTCTGTCTGAATCACGTACATTTTGCACAAAATCTGGCCGAAAAACCCTCACCAGTCAGCCACTATTACTTTGTCTGTTGATGAAATTAAAGATCGCCGCGCAGGTAATAATTGAGAAATTTCAGCAAACTGAGCTGACGACTCAGACGCGAAGGCTGCACAATAAGCCGGTAGAGCCATTCAAGGCCCATATTCTGCCAGATCTTGGGGGCGCGCTTAACGTGACCGGTAAACACGTCGTAGGTGCCGCCTACGCCCATATAAAGCGCATCGGGATACGCCGCCTTGCAATCCTGCATAAGAATCTCCTGCCGCGGCGACCCCATCGCAACAGTGACAATTCTGGCTCCGCTGGCGGCAATCTGGGCAAATAGCGCCTCACGTTCGCCAGGGGGAAAGTAACCGTCCTGCGCACCAACGATATTGACGTTCCACTGACGGCGAAGCTTATCTGTGGTCTGCTCCAGAATCGCTGGCTGGCCACCGATGAGGAAAACGGGTGTACCTTCACGCCCGGCTCGCGCCATCAGCGCCTCCCAGAGATCGGCTCCAGCTATCCGGCTAACCTCCGCCTGTGGATACTTTTTCCGGATGGCGCGAACAATACTGATGCCATCCGCATATTTATATTCCGCCGCGTTAATAAGCTGCTTAATTTCGGGCTGGCTTTCAGTCTTGAGCACTTTTTCTGCATTAATAGCGACCAGCGTACCGGTTTTGAGGGTTTCTCCCTGATAGAGGTAGTCAAGGAACCCGGCCATATCGCGAAAACCCAGCAGCGTGATACCACGGATCTGATACTGCGGTACTGTGGATGGGGCATCCATGATCTTTTCCTTCGGTTCAAATGGAACAATGTGGGCCATCAGTCAGCCCTGATAAGTGGGATGTTTTACCGGCAGAGCCTGCGCTGATTTTCTGACACGTACTAATCCTGCCCGATCAAAAAGCCAGTAAAGCAGCTTGGCGATAATGACCGTTACAGCAAAGATCAGGCAGAAGAACACCACGCGGGAAGCAAAAGCGTCCACCCCTTCCCTGGCGAGCACAATCATATTGAACACCGCACCGAAGCAGAAGCTTTGCAGAATAGCCGCCTTATAGCGGTTACTTTCCTGCTGGCCTTTTTGGTACAGCCAGTCGAACCATTTAATAATCAGCCCGACTGCCACCGCGCCCAGCGGAATAAACCAGACGCCGCCCATCACCACCAGCGAGCCGATAATCGTTGGCGAAATAGCCAGCCCCGAATGGTTATTCAGCACTTCCCAGGTAAAATAATTTGCGCTGTTCAGCACCAGAGAAGGCCGCTCCGGCCAGAGCCAGCTGGGAATAAATACGTAGAAGTCACGCACTATCGGCGCCAGTCCCTGAAAATCAATTTTGTCATAGTTTTGCAACAGCAGGCCAAGGTTCTCCCAGGGCGAGAAAGTATCGCGCGTCAGATAGAGAAAAGTATAAAAGGCCTCTGCGCCGCTGACATCCAGGTTATAGCGCCTCAGCGCCAGCCAGAACATCCCGATAACGCCCGCCACGCCTGCCGACGCCAGCATCCACAACGTTATCCAGCCACGGATGATGCCAATGAACAGAAACAGGGCAAAAGCGATAATAATATTGGCCCGCGTCCCGCCCACGATCATATAGGTTAACAGGCCGAAACTTACGGTAGCGACCAGAAATAACAGCCAGTTGCGGAAGCTTTGGTTGAGGAAGTAGACCACCAGCATGGCGGGAATAAAGAAATAGAAAAAGCGCTTAAGCGCGACGCCAGACACCTCTGCGGAGAAGATCTGACTGTAGCTGTGCAGCTTAAACAGCAGGAAACCATTATGCAGAAAAAACACCAGCACAGTTCCCAGCGCGATCAGCATCAATATTCCCCATGTCAGATGCAACTCCACCCGGTTTATGGTGAAAACCGGACGCGTCGGCGCCGCTGACGAAGCCCTGAGACGGGTTTTATAACTCACATAATAAATGACGTAGAAGCCGGTGGCGGACAGCAACGCCTGAAGGAGGTATTCCGGCGGCACAACCTGCACATCAAAGCCAAATACCAGCGTACAGGTCAGCGGAAAACCAAAGTAAAACGTCAGTAAAAAAAGCAGCGAAAAGAAGACGTTAAAATTAAATTTTACCCGGCGAAATTCGCGCCAGGTCAGCGTCAGGATAATCCCCAGCGAAACAAGATAGACCACCAGCAAACCAGCAAAATCGGCCATTGTCATCGCCTCTCTCCTTCAGCCAGCTCGAGCGCCTGCTTCCAGCCGTCAACATAGGCGGGATCGAAAAACGCAATCGCTGTTTTATCCAGCAACGTCATTTGCCGGCGGGTCTCTTCCACAAGCTGGGGGTTCAGTTCATCACCGGCAAACAGCACCGGGACATTCTGCCCGGCCAAATCGTGCCAGAATGGATTTTTGCGGTTCACCACAAAGGGGATATTAGCCTGAATCAGCAGGCAAAGCGTGCCGATGCCCTGCTGCCGCTCGAAGATAAAATAGCCTAAATCGCAGCGGACGAGCAGCGCTAAGTAGTCCGTAAATTCAAGTTTATCACTGAGGATATGCAGCTGACCGGTGGGAAAAAGCTTTTCGCCCATTTCCCGTACCTGCTGAATATAAGCCTCATTACCCGGCGGGTAGCCCATCGGCACAATTACAGAGACTGTATCGCCAAACTGCAGATGAATATCCTTCAGCGCCTGAATATGGCGATTACTGGCATCCCCTGAGTTCCCTACAAGAATCGTCAGTCCGGTGCTTTTCTGCCTCGGCGGCAGCGCCGTCTTTGCCATACGGGTAGGAAAATAGAGTAATGATGCCGGTAGATCCGGATGCCGCCGATGCAGATGGACAATATCGCCAAGGGTGGCGAATACGTGCCCCACACGCTTTTGCGCCAGGCGACGCATCAGATAGAACAGCCGGAAACGCAGGCCGCTGCCCGCTTCATAGAGATCGGCGCCCCATATGTGCCAGTAAAACTGTGTTGGAAGGATTTTTCCGGTCAACACCGCCAGCCACAGGGCGGGATTGAACTGCCCGTGAAAAAAGAAACGGGTTTGCCGGTCCTGCTTTGCGCGTGCCGTTACCGCCCGGGCGATGTCACGCTTGTCCGAAAAATGGCGGATAGCCAGCGCATCAAATTCGGTGTCTGCTGGCATCTCGCCAACAATCCAGAACTGACGCGGCACCTGAGTGGGGATCGCTTCAGAGAGTACTTCGTTAAAAAAGCGCAGTACGGTCTGATTATGGTGTGGAATGGGCGAACCCAGAACGTGAATCAATGTGATCATTTTTTTCTACGATAGAGAAGAAATACGCCGGTACAGAGCGTGAAATAAACCATGTATGTCGCCATATAGGCCTGCGCCGCCCCGGTCGCGCCGTGCAGCGGGATCAGCCAGTGGGCGAACGCCGTCAACAGGATGAACTGGCTCACCTCCGTCAGGATGTAGAAGCGCAGCGAGGCTTTGGCAATCACCAGATAGCCGAACACATAGGCGCCCACTTTGAACACGTCGCCGGTCAGCTGCCAGACAAACAGATCGCGCATCCCGTAAAACTGGCTGGAGAACAGCAGCCAGATGGCCAGATCCCTCAGCAGCCATACGGTGAAACTGACGGCCGCGACGGCGGGCAGTACAAAGCTCAGCGAACGGAAGATTTCCCGGGAGATCGCCTGTTTGCTGGTGAGGCGGGAAAGCGTCGGCAGTAGATAAACGCTGAAGGAGGCGGTGATGAATTGCAGATAGGCATCGGAAATGCTGGTCACCCCCTGCCACAGGCCGACCTGCTCCCAGCCATCATGTTCTGCCAGCAGGTTACGCATCATGATCCACGCGATGGGTAAAGTCACCGAGGTGATCAGCGCCATCAGGGTGAATTTGCTCAGGTTACGCGCGATCTCGCCATCCCAGGCGGGCTTAAGATAATGCAGCGGCAGATGCTCACGCTTCGCCAGCATAAGAAACGCCGGTACCACGACCAGCGCGGGCACCATCGCCAGCCCGACCAGCGCACCGCTGTAGCCACCCAGCCAGTAGCAGATAAACCATGCGGCTACCCCCGCCAGACTGCCGATAATCAGCGCCAGCGCGTTTCCGCGCGCATCGCGAAAGCCTTTGATAATCGCCAGCGAAAAGTTAGCCAGCGCGATACCGATCTGCAAAAACGCCACTATTCTGACCACGTTCTGATAGCGGTCGTGGCCGAATAACCCAATGCTGATGGGTCCGGCAAACAGCAAAAAAATCACGGCGAGCAGCGCTGAACACCCCAGCACCATCGCGGAAGCGGTCCCGGTTACTGCCCTCAGGGACTGAGGCTGCTGCTGAAACTCCGCAACGTATTTCGTCACGCCGTTGAAGATACCGGCGCCTGCCAGCACCCCCAGCACGGTAACTAACTGCCGGAAATTACCTGCCTGACCGACGCCGGTCGGCCCGAACGCCACCGCCAGCATTTTAACCACCAGCAGCCCGGCAACGATTTTGACCAGTGTGGACGCAGCCGTCCACACTGAAGCTTTAGCCAGCGACATATCAGGAGAAATAGCTCAGCAACGAATGGATTATCGTCGTCTGATCATCATCAGAAAGATTGTAAAACAGGGGCAGCCGCAGCAGTCGCTCGCTTTCCGCCTGGGTATAGCGATCCTCACCGTGGAAGCGCCCAAAGCGCTCGCCAGCCGGTGAAGAGTGCAGCGGAATATAGTGGAAAACGGCAAGGATCTCCGCTTCCTTCAGCCACTCTATCAAGCTGCTGCGATCTTCATTGTCTCGCAGCTTAATATAAAACATATGCGCATTATGCTGACAGTCAGGCGGGAAGGAAGGCAGTGTGATCCTGCCGCTGGCAGCAACAGGCTTTAAGGCATCGTAGTAGCGCTGCCATAGCTGAAGACGGCGCCCGTTAATAACCTCCGCCGCTTCCAGCTGTGCCCAGAGATAGGCGGCTTGCAGATCTGACATCAGATAGCTTGAACCGATATCCCGCCAGGTATATTTATCCACCTGCCCGCGAAAGAACTGGCTGCGATTGGTGCCTTTCTCACGAATGATCTCCGCCCGCTCCACCAGCGCCGGATCGTTAATCAGCGTGGCTCCACCTTCCCCGCCTGCCGTGTAGTTTTTCGTTTCGTGAAAGCTGAAGCAGCCGATATGTCCGATGGTGCCCAGCGCCCTGCCTTTGTAGCCCGACATCACGCCCTGTGCGGCATCCTCAATAACATATAATTTATGCTTATCCGCGATAGCCATAATGCTATCCATATCACAGGCGACGCCGGCGTAGTGTACAGGCACGATGGCTCTGGTTTTGTCCGTGATCGCCGCCTCAATCAGGCTTTCATCCATATTGAGCGTATCGGGACGGATATCGACAAAAACAATGGTGGCGCCGCGCAGCACAAAAGCATTTGCCGTAGAGACAAAGGTGTAGCTCGGCATTATCACTTCATCGCCGGGCTGAATGTCGATCAGTATCGCCGCCATTTCCAGCGAGGCGGTGCAGGATGGTGTCAGCAGCACTTTCTGGCTACCGAAGCGGTTTTCCATCCACTGCTGGCAGCGCCGGGTAAATCCGCCGTCGCCGCAGAGTTTGCCGCTGCCCATTGCCGACTGCATGTATTCAAGTTCGGTTCCCACGATCGGTGGGGCGTTAAACGGGATCATAATGTCACCTGTAAAGCCACCAGGCGGTGCGTTCTATCACACCGCCGCAGCGTTGATAAAGTCGGAGTGCCGGCAGGTTACTCAGCTGCGTGGCAACATGGAGGCGTGTAAGCCGGCGCGCACGGCACCAGTCGGAAGCCGCCGCCAGTAATCGCTGTCCCACACCCAGCCCCTGCGAGGCGGGCAGTGTTGCCAGCAGCCCCACCCTTGCGCTGCCGTCGGACAGCTCGCGCAACGAAATAAATCCCTGCATATTACCGGCGTCATCCACGGCGAGCAGGCATTGATGATCAAACGTGCCCAGAACCGCATTCTCTATCCAGCGCGCGTAAAACCGGCTGCTTTCACCCGGCTTATACCAGGGTGAACGAAACCGGCTCCAGGCAAAGGCTTCCCCCGCCGCGCTTCGCAGAGCGGGAATATGTTCAGCCCGCGCGATGCGGATGCCTGCGGGACGAGATGCGGCATCAATTCCCATGACAAAATCCGCCTCGCCTTCCACCAGGCGAAAGCCCAGCGCGCCAAGCTCATCCAGCTCCGCCGTCTGCTGAGAGAGCAGTTTGGCCTGCACGATGTCATAAGCGTGAAAGTCAGCCTGATGCAGAGGCCGATCGCCTGAAAAGTCGAGCAGCCCGACTTTCAGGTTAAAAAATTCACTCTCCCATTGCAGGGAGTTAATACTGGCGTGGACGGGCATTTAGCAGATCTACCAGATAGTGGCCGTAGCCGGTTTTGGCCAGCGCCTGGGCTGAACGACGCACGTCCTCATCCGACAGCCAGCCATTACGCCAGCCGATCTCTTCCAGACAGGCAATTTTAAATCCCTGACGTTTTTCCACGGTTTGCACAAAGGTGCTGGCTTCAATCAGGCTGTCGTGAGTACCGGTATCAAGCCAGGCAAATCCGCGCCCCAGTAGCTGGACGTTCAGCTCGCCTTTTTCCAGGTACATCTGATTGATGCTGGTGATCTCAAGCTCGCCGCGCACAGAAGGCTGAACGCGCTTTGCAAAATCCACCACCTGGTTATCATAAAAATAGAGTCCGGTAACCGCCCAGCGGGATTTTGGCGCTTCCGGTTTTTCTTCAATAGAGAGGGCGCGGAACGCATCGTCAAATTCCACCACGCCGAAACGTTCGGGATCCATAACCTGATAGCCAAAGACCGTTGCACCCTGATTTTGCGCGGCAACCTGCCTGAGCTTAGGACTGAATCCCTGCCCAAAGAAGATGTTATCGCCGAGTACCAGGCAGCAGCTTTCCCCGTTAAGAAAAGCTTCACCGATGATAAAAGCCTGGGCAAGGCCGTCCGGCTGCTCCTGCACGGCGTAGGTGAGCTGGATACCAAACTCGTCACCGTTGCCCAGAAGGCGCTGGAAATGCGGCTTATCTTCCGGCGTAGTGATAATCAGGATATCGCGGATCCCCGCCAGCATCAGTACCGACAGCGGATAGTAAATCATCGGCTTATCGTAAACCGGCAGCAGCTGTTTCGAGATTCCCCGCGTGATGGGATAGAGGCGCGTGCCCGATCCCCCGGCCAATATAATACCTTTCATCTTTTGCTCCCGGATACGCAGTCGATCATAGCGATAACCCTAAACGTTCACCCTGATAGCTGCCGTCGAGTATGCCTTGCCACCAGGGGCGGTTGGCCAGATACCAGCTGACCGTTTTGCGCATACCTGACTCAAACGTTTCCTGTGGCCGCCAGCCCAGCTCACGTTCGATTTTTCCGGCATCAATCGCATAACGGCGATCGTGACCGGGCCTGTCGGCAACGAACTGAATAAGGTCGCGAAAATGGGCGATGCCCGCCGGTTTGCTCTCCGCCAGCTCATCAAGCAGATCGCAGATAGTCTCCACGACCTCCAGATTACGGCGTTCGTTATGCCCACCGATATTATAGGTTTCACCCGGTTTCCCTTCTCTGGCGACCAGATAGAGGGCGGCGGCGTGATCTTCAACATAAAGCCAGTCGCGGATCTGCGCGCCATCGCCATACACCGGCAGCGGTTTCCCGGCCAGGGCGTTGATAATCATCAGCGGGATCAGTTTTTCCGGGAAATGGTAAGGCCCATAGTTGTTTGAACAATTTGTCACCACAACCGGCAGGCCATAGGTGCGTTGCCAGGCGCGGACAAGGTGGTCGCTGCTGGCTTTGGTCGCCGAATAGGGGCTGCTGGGTGCGTAAGGTGTGGTTTCAACGAAAAAGTCAGTGTCGTTTTCCAGATCGCCAAAGACTTCATCCGTCGAGATATGGTGAAAGCGAAACGCGGCTTTTTCTGCCTCCGGCAGGGTTGCCCGGTAATGGCGGGAGGCTTCCAGCATCATATAGGTGCCGATGATATTCGTCTCGACAAAGGCTATCGGCCCGTCGATGGAGCGATCAACATGGCTTTCCGCAGCCAGATGCATGATGAGATCGGGCCGGTAGCCCGTTATCGCCCGATCGACAGCGGCACGATCGCAGATATCCACTTTTTCAAAGGCAAACCGGGGGTTGTCGGCCACGCTGGCAAGAGAGGTCAGGTTGCCGGCATAGGTCAGTTTGTCGAGCACCAGCACCGAATCATCAGTGGTGTTGAGAATATGCCGCACGACGGCGGAACCGATAAAACCGGCGCCTCCCGTGACCAGAACGCGTTTCATCGCCAGACTCCCTTGGTATCAACGATCCACTGCGACGTTATGTGCGTTACGTCTACCGCTTTGAACGGGGTATGATCCACCAGCATGACCAGTACATCAGCCTGCTGTAATGCAGTCTCCAGTGGCACCAGCGACGCTTTACCCGCCAGCGCGGGAGGAAGCTGATTAATATTCGGCTCAACGACCAGCGTCTGGCCGGGATGCCAGCCGATAATCATGCTGGTCACATCCATTGCCGGACTTTCGCGCAGATCATCAATATCAGGTTTGAACGCCAGCCCAAAACAGGCGATTTTCAGTTCGCTGGCGCGTTTATCGCTGTTCGCCAGACAGTCGGCCAGCGCTTTTTTCACCTGCTCAAGCACCCAGTGAGGCTTGCCGTCGTTGACTTCACGCGCGGTGCGGATCAGACGGGCCTGTACCGGATTTTGCGCCACGATAAACCAGGGGTCGACGGCAATGCAGTGGCCGCCAACGCCAGGACCAGGCTGCAGGATATTTACGCGGGGATGACGGTTGGCGAGGGCTATCAGCTCCCAGACATTAATCCCCTGATCGGCGCAGATAAGCGACAATTCGTTGGCGAAGGCGATGTTGACGTCGCGAAAGCTGTTCTCGGTGAGCTTGCACATCTCCGCCGTGCGGGCGTTAGTGGTGACGCATTCGCCTTTCAGGAAAATCCTGTACAGATCGCAGGCCAGGGCAGCACTGGTGGATGTCATGCCGCCAATGACCCGATCATTGGTCACCAGTTCTTCCATCACCTTGCCCGGCAGGACACGTTCCGGGCAGTAGGCGATATGGATATCGGCCTCATCGCCTGCCTGTTGGGGAAACGTCAGATCGGGTCTTGCCGCCGCCAGCCATCCGGCCATCAGCTCGGTGGCGCCTACCGGCGAGGTTGACTCAAGGATCACTAAGTCGCCGCGTTTCAATACGGGCGCAATCGATCCCGCTGCCGCCTTAACCCATGTCAGGTCCGGCTGGTGATCGTCTTTAAACGGCGTGGGAACTGCAATCAGAAAGGCATCGGCAGGTTCAGGCTGCGTTGCCGCCCGCAGAAAGCCCTGCTCAACCGCCTTTTTCACGACCCTGTCCAGATCGGGTTCGACGATGTGAATTTCACCGCGGTTGATGGTTTCCACGGCGTGGGCATTAATATCGATGCCCACCACTTTTTTCTGGCGGGAAGCAAAGGCGGCGGCAGTCGGCAGGCCGATATAGCCCAGGCCGATCACAGAAATAGTGTTAAAAGTCATAAAGAAATCCGGTTATTTTTCAGGGCATCAACGATACGCTGGCAGGCCAGTCCGTCGCCGTAAGGGTTATGGGCGCGGCTCATAGAGTGATACGCTTCTTCATCGGTCAGCAGGCGGGTCGCTTCGCTGACGATTTTCTGCACATCAGTTCCTACCAGCCGCACCGTGCCAGCCTCAACTGCCTCCGGACGCTCTGTTGTCTCACGCATCACCAGTACAGGTTTACCCAGCGAAGGCGCCTCCTCCTGAATACCCCCGGAATCTGTCAGGATTAGCCAGGCATGAACCATCAGCCAGACGAACGGCAGATACTCCTGAGGCTCAATCAGCACGATGTTCTCAATGCCACGCAGAATGCGGTTAACTGGCTCGCTGACGTTAGGATTCAGGTGCACCGGATAAACAATCTGAACATCCGGGTGAAGCCTTGCAATCTCCGCCAGCGCGCTACAGATGCGCTCGAAACCGTCGCCAAAGCTTTCACGGCGATGGCCAGTCACCAGGATCATCTTCCTGTTTGGATCTAAGAAAGGATAACGCGTTGCCAGACTTGCGTGCAGCGATTCCTCTTTCAGTACGCGATCGCGCACCCAGAACAGCGCATCAATGACCGTATTACCGGTCACGAACATGCGGGAAGCGTTCAGGTTCTCGCGCAGCAGGTTTTGCCTGGCGGCTTCGGTGGGCGGGAAATGATAGGTCGCCAGATGCCCCGTCAGGGTCCGGTTAGCCTCTTCAGGCCAGGGGGAATAAAGATCGCCCGTGCGCAGACCCGCTTCCACATGCCCAACCGGAATACGATGGTAAAAAGCGGCCAGACTGGCAGCAAAGGTGGTGGTGGTATCGCCATGAACCAATACCACATCCGGCGTGAATTCGGCGAAAACGCCCTTCAGGCCCTCAAGGATGCGGCTGGTGACTTCGGTCAGCCCCTGACCAGGGCGCATGATATTGAGATCGTAGTCGGGGGTGATGGCAAAGAGCTGCAGCACCTGATCCAGCATTTCGCGATGCTGGGCCGTAACGCATAAACGCGCTTCTATCTCACTATCCTGCGCGAGTGCGTGAACCAGCGGCGCCATCTTGATCGCTTCCGGACGCGTGCCAAAAACAGTTAGTACTTTCACTGTTACTCTCTTTCGTTCATCTGTTAACTGACCGACTGACTATTAGTCATCCGGGTACGTGGCCGGCGCACCAGCGCAACGCCAGCACCCGCCAGAGCGCCAACTGCGCCCCACATAATCATCAGAAACAGGCGACGGGGACTGTCACGTTTTACCGGCTCTTCCGGCGTACGCAAATAGCGCCAGGTCTGGAAGGTATCAACCAGTACGGGCCCCACGTTCAGCGTGGCAAGCATGGCTTTATTCTGATCGTATTCCAGATCGTAAGCCGGGCCGGACGCCTGGAGATTTTCCAGACGAGCCTGAAGCAGCGGGCGCCCTAACAGGAACAGCTCGGAATCGGGCAGCTCGCCGGAGGGCGTATCGGTCGTGGCCCGTTCCAGGCCCTGCTGCTGTGCAATTTTGAGCGCCTGCTGAATGCTGTTGATCTGACGGTCATAGATCGCTTTAGCGACCGCTTCCTGTCTTTTCACCTGCGCTTTAAGCTGAATGGTCCGGGCAGCCCAGGCCCCCGTCAGCTCTTCATTCAGATGGGTGGCGGCACGCTGGTTGGCGAAGGCAATATAGCTTCTTAACAGGGTATTCGCTTCGGAGGCAGTTTCCGCAACCAGCCTGACCGTATCATTAAGCCCCCGTGCCGGATCGGCAGGCTGAAACTGGATATTGTCGATTAACTCAACCAGCAGTGCGGCGTCTTCGTGCGCATTGCCGCTCTTACGCTGCTTGTAGTAATCCGTCTGCAGCCAGAAATCACGCCGGGTATCATAGGCGGAAAGCTGCATGACGAACTCCTGGTAGGCTTCACCGGCAACGGAAGGCGGGGTCTCTGTGGCTTCACTGGCCCGCGAATCGAGATTGTTCAGAAACTGTTGCTGCGAATAGTAACTGCTGAGCATATTCACAGTAGGACGATCGGTGACGGCAGTTGTGCTCCACTTTGGCGTAACCAGTTGGGACCAGATGAACGCCAGCAGGGCACATATCAGCGCTCCGCCTGCGATCCATATTTTTCCACGCCAGAGCGCGCAGCAGAGACCACGGATATCCAGTTCGTTATCAACCACGTCAGGATGCGTCATACATCATTTTCCTTGTTATGCAGTACTGAGGTCTTTCAGTCAGTGAAAGGCTTATCGAGCTTAGAGTTCCGGCGCATACGGCGTTTCATACGTTTGATAAACCGTGCCACGCGCCATGCACGCTTGATGCAATAGCCATAAAGCATAAAGGCCAGTAAAAACAGCACCAGCATCATCCATTCAGGCACAAAGGTAAGAAACTCCCCCAGGATGCCTATCGCCGCGAGCAGTGCCGCCGCGCCGGTAATCAGCACGAACGCCTGACGGGAAGTAAACCCGGCCCGCATGATGAGATGATGAATGTGCTGCCGGTCGGCAGAAAAGGGGCTCATGCCTTTGCTCAGGCGGCGGTACATAATGGCCACCATATCCATCAGTGGGATAGCAATCAGCCATAATGCCGTCACGGGAGTGATAGGGTGCGTTTGTCCCTGAGTGGCTTCAAGCAGTATCCAGATAATGGTAAAGCCGATAAGCGTACTGCCTGCATCGCCCATAAACACTTTGTAGCGAGGACCAAATACGCCCATATTAAGCAAAATATAGGGCACGATGGCCGCGATCATCGCAAAGCACCACATCGCGAGGCTCTGCTGCCCATCGGCTAACAGGATGATCCCCATCGCCAGAAAGGTGACGCATGAAAGGCCGCCCAGCAGCCCGTCGATGCCGTCGACCATATTAAAGGCGTTAATCGCAGCCCAGACGGCAAACAGCGTCAGTACATAGCCAAAGGGGCCGACAACCAGTTCCCAGGGGCCGAAGATATAACCCAGGCTTAACAGATAAAGGTTGGCCGCCGCCATCATCACCACGGCCACGCCCGCCTGTACGGCCGCACGAAACTTGACGCTGATATCAAACCTGTCATCCAGTGCGCCCACCAGCACCAGCGCGCCGGCACAAGCTATGTAGAGCAGCGCGTGAGGAACATAATAATCCGTAATAGAAAAAGTGAAGCAAATTCCGGCAAAGACGGAGATTCCGCCCACTAACGGGATGACACCCTGATGCCGCTTACGGTAATTGGGTTTATCCACTAAACCAATTTTCTTGGCTACCTTCCTGGCCAGAAATAAAAAAACCAGTGAAAACAGGAAAATAAACGCAAGCTCACTACTCAAATTGAGTAAATTCACATTAACCAGCTCTCTGCTATGAATCCCGGTGTATTGAAGGCATACATTGTGCCAAACACGCCGATAAGATTCTGTTTTTTTTTGAGCAGGAAGAACATCCCGACAAAGTTACCTTCCTTCCGCCCCGTATCCATCAGCTATCTGATTTAACCCGTGACGAAATATCGTATAACTCAAAAATAAAAAACGCCACGTCTCAGCGTGGCGTTATCAGCGTCTTTTCAACGTTGTTGACACAAATACAGCTATTCGCGGTACTGTCTCAGCAACTCACCTGGGCAGATAAACGCCTCAGGAGCGCTTCATCATGTCGAAGAACTCATCATTCGTTTTCGTCATAGCCAGCTTGTTGATGAGGAATTCCATCGCGTCAATTTCACCCATCGGGTGGATAATTTTGCGCAGGATCCACATTTTTTGCAGCTCTTCAGAACTAGTGAGCAACTCTTCTTTACGCGTACCGGAACGATTGTAGTCGATAGCAGGGAACACGCGCTTCTCGGCGATTTTACGCGCGAGGTGCAGTTCCATGTTGCCGGTACCTTTAAATTCTTCGTAGATCACTTCATCCATCTTCGAACCGGTATCTACCAGCGCAGTGGCGATGATGGTCAGGCTTCCGCCTTCCTCAACGTTACGTGCGGCACCGAAGAAGCGTTTTGGACGATGCAGGGCGTTGGCGTCCACACCACCGGTTAAGACTTTACCGGAAGCCGGTACGACGGTGTTGTAGGCACGTGCCAGACGGGTGATGGAGTCCAGCAGGATGATCACATCTTTCTTGTGCTCAACCAGACGCTTGGCTTTTTCGATAACCATTTCCGCAACCTGTACGTGACGGGATGCCGGTTCATCAAAGGTAGAAGCGATAACTTCACCTTTAACCAGGCGCTGCATCTCGGTCACTTCTTCAGGACGCTCATCAATCAGCAGTACCATCAGG
The DNA here is from genome assembly GCF_000599885.1 of Pantoea sp. IMH. Classification (GTDB taxonomy): domain Bacteria; phylum Pseudomonadota; class Gammaproteobacteria; order Enterobacterales; family Enterobacteriaceae; genus Erwinia. The sequence goes on from NZ_JFGT01000004.1 coordinate 87,139, forward strand.
ACACAGTCTGGATGATTGTAGGCGATGCTCTGCGCGATATTTTGCAGCAGCATGGTTTTACCCGCTTTTGGCGGCGCCACGATCAGACCACGCTGGCCGCGACCGATTGGCGAAGCCAAATCCAGGACGCGGGCGGTCAGATCTTCGGTAGAGCCATTACCACGTTCCATCCGGAGACGGGAATTGGCATGCAGCGGCGTTAAGTTTTCAAACAGGATCTTGTTACGGGCGTTTTCCGGCTTGTCGTAGTTGACTTCGTTAACCTTCAGCAGGGCAAAATAGCGTTCGCCTTCTTTCGGCGGACGAATTTTACCGGCGATGGTATCACCTGTACGAAGGTTAAAACGGCGAATCTGGCTGGGGGAAACGTAGATATCATCAGGACCGGCGAGGTAGGAGCTGTCTCCAGAGCGGAGGAAACCAAAGCCATCCTGCAGGATCTCCAGCACGCCATCACCGAAGATATCTTCTCCGCTTTTAGCATGCTGCTTAAGAATGGAGAAGATGATGTCCTGTTTACGCATGCGTGCCAGGTTTTCCAGCCCCATGTTTTCGCCGAGTGTAATCAGGTCAGAAACCGGCGTATTTTTTAATTCGGTAAGATTCATAATGGTGGGTTCTTAAACTCGGGGTAAATCTCGAAATGATTGTCGTAAGTGGTATGGCGAAAAATCCATGCCTGTTAATGGCATTCTTGTCAGGGTCCGCTCGATGATCACGTGCAGGAAAACGCAGATCTGAGACGTGAAGACGGTAAGGACAAGACGCCGGAAATGCTGATGAAAACTAACCGTCAGATTGCTGAATACTTGTAACGTTCAGAAGTAAACAGTATTCAACAAGGAGTAAATCTAAGATTCAAACTACAGGTAAGTGCGTAGTGCAGTAAAAGTAAGTTAGCACGCATCTTGTCGGGCGTCTAGCGGAGAGCTAAAAATTCGCCCTCCGCCTGACGTGGGCAAAGAATCAGCCCAGGTTCGCGTTCAGAAACTCTTTGAGCTGGCCTTTAGAGAGGGCGCCCACTTTCGTCGCCGCTACTTCGCCATTTTTAAACAGTAGCAGAGTCGGAATACCACGAATACCGTACTTAGGCGCGGTGCCTGGGTTTTCGTCAATATTCAGTTTTGCGATTGTCAGCTTGCCGTCGTATTCTTCGGCCACTTCATCGAGAATGGGGGCGATCATTTTACAAGGGCCGCACCACTCTGCCCAGAAGTCGACCAGCGTCAAACCTTCTGCTTTCAGTACGTCGGTTTCGAAGCTGTCATCGGTCAGGTGAACAATTTTATCGCTGCTCATGTCTTACTCCAAAAGATTATGCCTGGCTGGTTGGCGTAAAATCTGCCAACTTAGGTTGACTTTATTTCACCGGATACGCTTTCGTAAAGCAATAGTAAGCTGATATTCTACCACACTATGAGCAAAACACACTTAACCGAACAGAAGTTTTCCGACTTCGCCCTGCACCCACAGGTCATTGAAGCCCTTGAAACTAAAGGCTTTCATAACTGCACGCCGATTCAGGCGTTGGCATTGCCTTTCACGCTCTCAGGGCGTGATGTAGCGGGACAGGCGCAAACCGGTACCGGGAAAACGATGGCGTTTCTGACGTCAACGTTCCATCATCTTCTTTCTCAACCCGCGCCGGAGGGTCGTCAGGTTAACCAGCCGCGTGCATTAATTCTGGCGCCAACACGCGAACTGGCCGTGCAGATTCATGCCGATGCCGAACCGCTGGCTCAGGTCACCGGACTTAAGCTCGGGCTGGCCTACGGCGGCGATGGCTACGATAAACAGCTTAAAGTGCTGGAAAGCGGCGTTGATATTCTGATTGGCACGACGGGCCGTCTGATTGATTATGCCAAGCAGAATCATGTGAATCTCGGTGCGATTCAGGTCGTGGTGCTGGATGAAGCCGATCGCATGTTCGATCTTGGTTTTATCAAAGATATCCGCTGGCTGTTCCGCCGGATGCCTGCGGCTAACCAGCGACTGAATATGCTGTTCTCCGCCACCCTTTCATTCCGCGTACGCGAACTGGCGTTCGAAAACATGAACAATGCGGAATATGTCGAAGTCGAACCGGAGCAGAAAACCGGGCACCGCATTAAAGAAGAGCTTTTTTACCCTTCTAATGAAGAAAAAATGCGTCTTCTGCAAACGCTGCTGGAAGAAGAGTGGCCCGATCGCGCGATTATTTTCGCCAATACCAAGCACCGCTGTGAAGATATCTGGGGCCATCTGGCTGCCGATGGTCACCGTGTGGGTCTGCTGACCGGCGACGTGGCGCAGAAAAAACGCCTGCGTATCCTGGACGACTTCACCAAAGGGGATGTTGATATTCTGGTCGCGACCGACGTGGCCGCGCGTGGGCTGCATATTCCTGCCGTCACGCATGTCTTCAACTATGACCTGCCTGACGATCGCGAAGATTACGTACACCGTATCGGACGTACCGGTCGCGCCGGCGCTAACGGACACTCCATCAGTCTGGCCTGTGAAGAGTACGCGCTGAATCTGCCCGCTATCGAAGACTATATCGGACACAGCATTCCCGTCAGCCGCTACAACAGTGACGCGTTGATGACGGAACTGCCGCCGCCGAAGCGTCTGACCCGCACCCGTTCCGGTAACGGCCCGCGTCGGGGAGGCAATAACAACCGCCGCAGCGGCGCACCGCGTAGCAATAACCGCAAACGTTCAGGTTAACGGCCATGCTGAGCGCATCATCACTTTATGCTGCGATCGATCTGGGATCGAACAGCTTTCATATGTTGGTGGTGCGCGAAGTGGCTGGCAATATCCAGACCGTTGCGCGCATCAAGCGCAAAGTGCGCCTTGCCGCCGGTCTGGACGCCGGGAACCGCCTCTCTGATGAAGCCCTTGAGCGCGGCTGGCAATGCCTGCGGCTGTTTTCAGAACAGCTTCAGGATATCCCTCCCGATCAGATCCGCGTTGTGGCCACAGCAACCCTACGTCTTGCCGCCAATGCCGGCACTTTCCTGCAAAAAGCGCAGCAGATCCTCGGCTGCACGGTTAACGTCATCAGCGGTGAAGAGGAAGCGCGCCTGATTTATCAGGGTGTGGCTCACACCACCGGCGGTGCCGATAAACGGCTGGTTGTTGATATTGGTGGCGGCAGCACGGAGCTGGTTACCGGCAGCGGCTCGCAAACGACTCTGCTGTTCAGCCTGCCGATGGGCTGCGTGACCTGGCTGGAACGTTATTTCAGCGACCGTCACCTGGGCCAGGCGAACTTCGATCAGGCGGAGCAGGCTGCGCGTACGATGATCGCGCCCATTGCCGCACAGCTCCGGACACAAGGCTGGCAGATTTGCGTTGGCGCGTCCGGCACCGTTCAGGCTCTCCAGGAAATTATGATGGCGCAGGGCATGGATGAGCGCATCACGCTGAATAAGCTTATGCAGCTTAAACAGCGGGCGATTCAGTGCGGCAAGCTGGAAGAGCTGGAAATTGAAGGCCTGACGCTGGAACGTGCGCTGGTTTTTCCAAGCGGACTCTCCATTCTTATCGCCATCTTTAACGAGCTGAATATCAGCAGCATGACGCTGGCTGGCGGCGCGCTGCGTGAAGGGCTGGTCTATGGCATGCTGCATCTGCCGGTCGATCGCGATATCCGCAGCCGTACGCTGCATAATATCCAGCGCCGCTTCACTATCGACTCTGAACAGGCAGAACGCGTTCGCCTGCTGGCAGAAAGCTTTATCCGTCAGGTTTCTCCCGAGTGGAAGCTGGATGAGCGATGTCGTGAACTGCTCGACAGCGCCTGTCAGATCCATGAGATTGGCCTGAGCGTGGATTTCAAACAGGCCTCACAGCACGCGGCCTACCTGATTCGCCATCTCGATTTACCCGGCTTCACGCCTGCCCAGAAAAAACTGCTGGCCACACTGCTGCAAAATCAGGGAAACAGCATCGATCTGGCCCTGCTCAGCCAGCAAAATGCAATTGCGCCGCGCAAGGCTGAGCGTCTCTGCCGCCTGCTTCGGCTGGCAATCATTTTTGCCAGCCGCCGCCGCGACGACACCCTGCCTGCGGTACGGCTTCATGCTAATGAAGACTGCCTGACCATTACGCTTCCGCCTGGCTGGCTGGAAGCGCATCCGTTGAGGGCTGAGCTGCTGGAACAGGAATGCCACTGGCAGAGTTACGTTCACTGGCCGCTGACCATTCACTGATCTAAAAGGGGCCAACTGGCCCCTTTTGTACTGACTGGCCAGCCACTCAGCCTGTGCCACCTTTTGCTTTTTCAAGCATCGCCTTCAGGCTTGCCACGCGGCTTTGCCCCGTCTGCATACGCTGTTCAGGGCTGACCACTTTACGTTCGCTTTCCCAGTTAAGATCGTCCTGTGGCAGCTCCAGCAGGAAGCGGCTTGGTTCAGGGCGGAGCAGCTCACCGTACTGACGGCGCTCACGGCAAAGGGTAAAAGTCAGCTCTTTCTGGGCGCGTGTGATGCCTACGTAGGCAAGACGACGCTCTTCCTCGACGTTATTTTCATCAATGCTGCTCTGGTGTGGAAGCAGCCCCTCCTCCATTCCCACCAGGAAAACGTATGGGAATTCCAGTCCCTTCGAGGCGTGCAGCGTCATCAGCTGAACCTGATCGGCCTCTTCATCACTTTCGCCACGTTCCATCATGTCACGCAGCGTAAAGCGGGTGACAACCTGCGTTAAGGTCATCGGCTCATCAATATCGCTGCCTTCCAGCATTTCGCTCATCCACTGAAAGAGCGTATTAACGTTTTTCATCCGCATTTCGGCAGCTTTCGGGCTGGCGGAGGTTTCAAACAGCCAGCTCTCGTAGTCGATGCCCCGAATCAAATCGCGCACGGCGTTGACCGGCTCACGCTCGGCGAGCTGGGCGATCTCCTGCAACCAGAAGGTGAAGCGCTGTAAGGACTCAAGCCCCCTGCCGGTCAGCGTCTGCCCCAACCCCATATCAAAGCTGGCGCTGAACAGGCTCTTGTTGCGCTGCATCGCCCATTCGCCCAGTTTCTGTAGCGTGGCCGGGCCGATTTCACGTTTCGGCGTATTGACGATGCGCATAAAAGCGCTGTCATCGTTGGCGTTCGTCAGTACGCGCAGATAGGCCAGAAGATCTTTAATCTCCGGACGTGAAAAGAAAGAGGTGCCGCCGGAAATACGATAGGGAATGCGGTTCTGCATCAGCATTTTTTCAAAGACCCGCGACTGATGATTACCCCGATAGAGAATCGCATAATCCTTATACTGGGTCTTATTGATAAAGTGGTGTGCTATCAACTCTCCGGTAACACGTTCCGCTTCATGATCTTCGTGATTCGCCGTCACCACTTTCAGCTCAGCACCGTAGCCCAGCTCAGAAAAGAGCCGTTTCTCAAACACATGTGGATTATTGGCAATCAGAATGTTGGCGGCTTTCAGAATGCGGCCCGATGAGCGGTAATTCTGCTCCAGCTTGATTACCTGTAGCGCCGGGAAGTCTTCCTTCAGCAGAACAAGGTTCTGCGGCCGGGCACCACGCCAGGAATAGATGGACTGGTCATCATCGCCCACCACGGTAAAGCGCGCCCGGGCACCAACCAGCAGCTTTACCAGCTCATACTGGCTGGTATTGGTGTCCTGATATTCATCCACCAGCAGATACCGGATGCGCTGCTGCCAGCGCTCCAGTACTTCTTTGTTGCGCTGAAACAGCAGCGTAGGAAGAAGGATAAGATCGTCAAAGTCGAGTACGTTGCAGGACTTGAGATGCTTGTCATACAGCGCGTAGCAGTGGGCAAAAATCCGGTCACGTTCCGATTTCACCGAGGCGGCCGCCCGTGCAGGATCCATCAGATCGTTTTTCCAGTTGCCGATCGTGCTAATCAGCTGCTGGAGCAGCGTTTTATCATTTTCCAGCCACTCTTCAGTCAGTTCCTTCAGCAGCGCCAGCTGATCCTGATCGTCAAACAGGGAGAAGTTAGATTTCATTCCCAGCGCGGCATATTCGCGCTTGATAATTTCCAGGCCCAGCGTATGGAACGTGGAGATCATCAGGCCGCGCGCCTCTTTGCGGCCCAGCGTCTGGGCCACACGTTCCTTCATCTCCCGCGATGCTTTGTTGGTAAAGGTCACCGCCGCGATATGTTTCGCCTGATAACCGCATTCCCGGATCAGGTGAGCAATTTTATTGGTGATGACGCGCGTTTTGCCCGAGCCCGCACCGGCCAGTACCAGACAAGGGCCGGTAACAAATTCGACAGCATGCTGCTGACCTGGATTAAGACGCATAGGGAAATAGCCCGAAGAAAATAACAGAGGTGAAATTACAGCGTGGTAGTATAGCCAGCAGCATCCATACGACTCAAGGTACGATCATGGCAAAAACCGCAGCAGCAATGCATATCCTTGTTAAAGAAGAAAAACTGGCTCAGGATCTTTTGGCTGAGCTGGAACAGGGCGCCGATTTCGAGAAACTGGCAAAGAAACACTCCACCTGTCCGTCAGGTAAAAAAGGCGGCCATTTAGGCGAATTCAAAAAAGGCGCGATGGTGCCGGCTTTTGATAAGGTCGTGTTCTCCTGCCCGCTTCTTGTGCCTTACGGCCCGCTTCACACCCAGTTTGGCTTCCATATCATCAAAGTGTTATACCGCAATTAACTGATATGGAACTGCCGATCCGGCTTTCCTCCGGGAGGGCCGGTTCTCCTCTCAGAAGCTTCCTCCTTTTGCTGCAAATTGTTCCGGTGCGCTGGCGGTATTGAAGCTTGCTGAGCGCGGCCATTTTGTGTCCCAGACTGACAGCTGCGCATTTTTACCGCCTTACATTTTTCAGCGAAAGAGCGCCTGGAGATCCGGAAAACAGGCAAAAAAAAGCCCGGCATCAGTAGCCAGGCTCCTTATGTATTACCGGTTAACCAGCAACGGCAATACGCTTCATATCCGTCATATAGCCACGCAGCTTGCGGCCAACTGATTCAATCGGATGGTGACGAATCGCTTCGTTAACATCGCGCAGCTGAGCATTATCCACCGCCGCCGAAGCTGCGGCTGCTTTGCCCAGATCGCCTGGCTGCAAGGTGGTCATAAACGCTTTCAGCAGCGGTACCGCGGCGTAAGAGAACAGGTAGTTGCCATATTCCGCCGTATCGGAGATGACCACGTTCATTTCATACAGGCGCTTACGGGCGATAGTGTTGGCAATCAGCGGCAGCTCGTGCAGGGATTCATAATAGGCTGACTCCTCAATGATGCCGGCATCCACCATGGTTTCGAACGCCAGTTCAACGCCTGCTTTCACCATGGCGATCATCAGCACGCCCTGATCGAAATAGTCCTGCTCGCCAATTTTACCTTCATACTGCGGTGCGGTTTCAAAGGCGGTTTTTCCGGTTTCTTCGCGCCAGCCTAGCAGTTTTTTATCGTCGTTCGCCCAGTCAGCCATCATGCCGGAAGAGAACTCGCCGGAGATGATGTCATCCATATGTTTCTGGAACAGTGGCGCCATAATGGTCTTCAGCTGTTCTGACAGCGCGAACGCACGCACTTTTGCCGGATTAGACAGGCGATCCATCATCAGCGTGATGCCGCCCTGCTTCAGCGCTTCCGTTATCGTCTCCCAGCCAAACTGAATCAGTTTTTCAGCGTAAGCCGGATCGGTACCTTCCGCCACCAGCTTATCGAAGCAGAGCAGCGAGCCCGCCTGCAGCATACCGCACAGGATGGTTTGCTCGCCCATCAGATCCGATTTTACTTCAGCAACGAAGGAGGATTCCAGTACGCCAGCACGGTGACCACCGGTGGCCGCCGCCCAGGCTTTCGCAATGGCCATGCCTTCGCCTTTTGGATCGTTTTCCGGGTGAACCGCGATCAGCGTCGGCACGCCAAAACCCCGTTTGTACTCTTCGCGCACTTCCGTGCCCGGACATTTTGGTGCAACCATCACCACAGTGATATCTTTACGCACCTGCTCGCCCACTTCCACAATGTTAAAGCCGTGCGAGTAACCCAGCGCCGCGCCCTCTTTCATCAGCGGCTGAACAGCCTGGACAACGGCGCTGTGCTGCTTGTCTGGCGTCAGGTTGACTACCAGATCGGCCTCAGGGATCAGCTCTTCATAAGTACCGACTTTAAAGCCGTTTTCCGTCGCCTTGCGCCATGAGGCACGTTTTTCAGCAATGGCCTCTTCACGCAGCGCATACGCAATGTCCAGACCAGAGTCGCGCATGTTAAGGCCCTGATTGAGACCCTGAGCACCACAGCCAACGATGACGACCTTTTTCCCTTTCAGGTAGCTCGCTTCATCTGCAAATTCTTCACGCGCCATAAAACGACATTTGCCTAACTGCGCTAACTGGTTGCGCAGGTTTAACGTGTTGAAATAGTTAGCCATGGATACTCCGTATAGGGTTATGTGGGTCTTTTAATAAGAGAGGGAGGCTGCGGTCTGCTCACCCTGTATAAACCTTATCATATGACAGGAAATGCATTGCTTAAATTGATATATTAACAAGATGATATTGCAATAACTGCAACGTAAAAAAGAGGCCGCCATCGCATGGATTTACGTGACCTGAAACTGTTCCTCCATCTGGCTGACAGCCGCCATTTTGGCCGCAGCGCCAGAGCTATACACGTCAGCCCGTCCACATTGTCACGGCAAATCCAGCGGCTGGAAGAGGATCTCGGCCAGGCGCTGTTTCTGCGGGATAATCGCACCGTCACGCTGACCGATGCTGGCGAGCAGCTTCGTCAGTTTGCCCAGCATACGCTGTTGCAATATCAGCACCTGCTCCATGCTATCGGCCAGAATGGCCCGTCGCTCAGCGGCGAGCTTCGCTTGTTTTGCTCTGTGACTGCGGCCTATAGCCATTTGCCGCCGATCCTGGATCGTTTTCGCGCTGAGCATCCCCTTGTGGAAATTAAGCTAACCACCGGCGATGCCGCAGATGCCGTGGAGAAAGTACAGAGTACAGAAGCGGATATTGCCATTGCCGGACGTCCTGAAACGCTGCCGGCCAGTATCGGTTTTACGCCGATTGGGCTTATCCCGCTAGTGCTGATTGCACCGGCGCTGCCCTGTCCGGTACGTAGCCAGGCGACAGCCGCAGAGCCAGACTGGGCTGAGGTTCCCTTTATTCTGCCCGACCAGGGTCCCGCAAGGCAGCGCATCGACTTATGGTTTCGCCGCCGCCGTATTCCCAATCCGTTGATTTACGCCACCGTAGCTGGCCACGAAGCGATCGTTTCTATGGTTGCGCTGGGATGTGGTATTGCGTTGCTGCCTGACGTTGTGCTGGAGAACAGTCCGGAGTCGGTGCGTAACCGTATTCTTGAGCTGGATAACGTGGAGATGGTCGCGCCATTTGAACTGGGCGTTTGTGTACAAAAAAAGCGGCTCAGTGAGCCGCTTATCGATGCGTTCTGGTCACTGATGTAACTAGCCTGCCAGAAAAAAGCTGAAGGCCGGGTTATTACTTTCGTCATGAAAATCATAGCCCAGCTCGGCCAGGTGCTCTTCAAACTGCGGCTCGCTGTCGCTCAGCTCAAAACCGGCCAGTACCCGTCCATAATCGGTGCCATGGCTGCGATAGTGGAAAAGGGAAATGTTCCAGTGTGTGCCCAGCGTTTGCAGAAAGCGCAGCAGCGCCCCGGGCGATTCAGGAAACTCGAAGCTGAACAGACGCTCGCGCAGCGGTTTTGAAGGTCGTCCGCCAACCATATAGCGCACGTGTAGTTTGGCCATTTCATCATCAGAAAGATCGACGACGTTGTAGCCCCCTTCGCCCAGCTGCTGCAAAATTTCACCGCGCTCTTCCCGCCCACGCGTCAGCCGGACGCCCACAAAAATGCAGGCGCTATCGGCATTCGCATAGCGATAGTTGAACTCGGTAACCGAACGGCCTCCCAACAGCTGGCAAAACGTCAGGAAGCTGCCTTTCCGCTCCGGAATGGTGACGGCCAGCAGGGCTTCGCGCTGCTCACCCAGCTCACAACGCTCCGAGACATAACGTAAGCCGTGGAAGTTTACGTTTGCACCAGAGAGCACATGCGCAAGGCGTTCTCCCTTAATCTGATGCTGCTGGATATACTTTTTCATTCCGGCCAGCGCCAACGCCCCTGACGGCTCGGCTACCGCCCTGACATCCTCAAACAGATCCTTCATGGCAGCGCAGATAGCATCGCTGTCGACAGTGATGATGTCATCCAGATACTGCTGGCACAGGCGGAACGTTTCATTGCCAATGCGTTTTACCGCCACGCCCTCAGCAAAACCGCCCACACGAGGCAGATCCACCGGCTGGCCCGCTTCCAGTGCGGCCTTCAGACAGGCGGAGTCTTCGGCTTCGACAGCAATCACCTTAATTTGTGGCATCAGTTGCTTGATCAGCACGGCCACGCCAGCGGCAAGACCGCCGCCGCCCACCGGCACGAATACGCGATCGATGTGCGCATCCTGCTGTAGCAGCTCCATCGCCAGCGTTCCCTGACCGGCAATAACCATCGGGTGATCGAACGGTGGAACAAAGGTGTAACCCTGCTGCTGCGCCAGCTCTATCGCTTTCGCTTTCGCTTCGTCAAAGTTAGCGCCGAACAGATAAGCCTCACCGCCAAACGCCCGCACCGCATCCACTTTAATATCTGCAGTGGTTACCGGCATCACAATCAGCGATTTTATTCCCAGACGCGTTGCCGACAGCGCCACGCCTTGCGCATGGTTTCCCGCTGAAGCGGTAATGACGCCATGAGCCTTCTGTTCCTCATTAAGCGTGGCAATCATGGCGTAAGCACCGCGCAGCTTAAAGCTGTGTACCGGTTGCCGATCCTCACGCTTAACCAGAATGGTGTTACCCAGGCGGGAAGAGATTTTCTCCATCTTTTGCAATGGAGTGACCTGCGCCACTTCATACACCGGCGCGCGCAACACCGCACGCAGATACTCTGCGCCGCAGGGTTCGTCAGATAGCGGTTGAGACTCAGCCATGCGTCAGCCTCCCAGCTTGCTCTTGTCGCGAACGGCGCCTTTATCCGCGCTGGTGGCCAGCAGGGCATAAGCACGCAGAGCAAAGGAAACTTCCCGCTCACGATTGTGAGGCGTATAAGCCGCATCTCCTCGTGCTTCTTCCTCTTCACGGCGGGCGTGCAGCTCATTAGCAGGCACATCTACCTTGATGCCGCGATTTGGAATATCGATATCAATAATGTCACCGTCCTTCACCAGGGCTATCGTACCGCCGCTGGCGGCTTCCGGTGAAACATGGCCGATGGACAGGCCAGAAGTCCCACCAGAGAAGCGACCGTCAGTGATCAACGCGCAGCTTTTGCCCAGGCCCATCGACTTCAGATAGGTCGTCGGATAAAGCATTTCCTGCATTCCCGGTCCGCCTTTCGGCCCTTCATAACGGATCACAACGACATCGCCCGCCACAACTTTCCCGCCCAGAATGGCCTCTACGGCATCGTCCTGACTTTCGTAGACTTTGGCCGGGCCGCGGAAGGTGTGACTCTCTTTTTCCACCCCAGCCGTTTTAACGATACAGCCATCTTCCGCAAGGTTACCGTACAGCACGGCCAGGCCACCGTCCTGACTGTAGGCAAATTCTCGGGTACGAATACAGCCTTCCTGACGATCGTCATCCAGCGTATCCCAGCGGCAGTCCTGCGAGAATGCCTGAGTGGTACGGATGCCTGCCGGTCCCGCACGGAACATTTTTTTCACTTCTTCGTCTTTGGTCAGCATGATGTCGTACTGATCCAGCGTCTCCTGAAGCGTCAGGCCCAGTACGTTACGGACGTCTTGATTCATCAGACCAGCCCGGCTCAGCTCACCAAGGATACCGAAGACGCCGCCAGCGCGGTGAACATCTTCCATGTGATATTTCGGCGTACTGGGTGCCACTTTGCACAGGTGAGGCACTTTCCGTGACAGGCGGTCAATATCAGACATATTAAAATCGATATCGCCTTCCAGCGCAGCGGCCAGCAGGTGCAGCACGGTATTGGTGGAGCCACCCATAGCGATATCCAGCGTCATGGCATTCTCGAACGCCGCTTTACTGGCGATGTGGCGCGGCAGCGCACTCTCATCGTCCTGCTGATAGTAGCGTTTGGCTAACTCCACAATGCGTTTACCGGCATTCAGGAACAGCGCTTTACGATCGGCGTGCGTCGCCAGCAACGAGCCGTTACCCGGCTGGGACAGGCCCAGCGCTTCAGTCAGGCAGTTCATTGAGTTGGCGGTGAACATGCCTGAACAGGAACCACAGGTAGGACAGGCAGAGCGTTCAATTTGCTCACTATCGGCATCGCTGACGTTCGGGTTCGCTCCCTGAATCATCGCATCGACCAGATCCAGTTTGATGATTTTATCAGAGAGCTTGGTTTTACCGGCCTCCATAGGACCGCCGGAAACGAAAATCACCGGAATATTCAGACGCAGGGAAGCCATCAGCATTCCCGGGGTAATTTTATCGCAGTTGGAGATACAGACCATCGCGTCAGCACAGTGCGCATTCACCATGTACTCGACGGAATCTGCAATCAGCTCACGCGACGGCAGGGAGTAAAGCATGCCGCCATGCCCCATCGCGATCCCATCATCCACCGCAATGGTATTGAACTCTTTTGCCACGCCGCCGGATGCTTCAATCTGTTCGGCAACCAGTTTTCCCATATCGCGCAGGTGAACGTGGCCCGGCACGAACTGGGTAAATGAGTTAACTACCGCAATGATGGGCTTACCGAAATCGCCATCGGTCATTCCGGTTGCGCGCCAAAGGGCACGGGCGCCGGCCATATTGCGGCCATGGGTGGTGGTAGCGGAACGTAACTTAGGCATGCTCTTACTCCAGAATCAGGTAGTGCGCGGGCGTCAGATGACGCCCGCTCATAGATTTATTATGGGTTAACCGAATCCAGCCAGCCCCATTTGTCTTCCGTTTCGCCAGTAAACAGGCCGAAGAAGGCTGCCTGAATGCGGGCGGTAACCGGGCCGCGCTTACCTTCTCCAACTTTTATGCCGTCAACGCTGCGCACCGGCGTGATTTCAGCAGCAGTACCGGACATAAAGATTTCGTCGGCCAGGTAGAGCGATTCGCGTGACAGCACCTGCTCGCGGACTTCGATGCCCAGGTCTTTGGCTAACTTAATGATCGCATCACGGGTAATGCCTGGCAGTGCAGAAGAAGTGAATGGTGGGGTGAACAGAATGCCGTCTTTGATTTCAAACAGGTTCTCACCGGCACCTTCAGAGACGTAGCCCTGGGTATCGAGCGCGATCCCTTCCTGATAGCCGTGACGGCGCGCTTCGCTGCCGACCAGCAGGGAGGAAAGATAATTACCGCCCGCTTTCGCTGCGGTTGGAATGGTATTCGGAGCAACGCGGTTCCAGGAGGACACCATGGCATCAATTCCCTGCTCCAGTGCTTCCGGGCCCAGATAGGCACCCCATGGGAAGGCGGCGATAATCACATCAGTGCTGAATCCTTCAGGCGGGTTAACACCAAGCCCTACATCACCCACAAACACCAGCGGACGAATATAGGCGCTTTTCAGCTTATTGACGCGAAGCACTTCCCGGCAGGCTTCCATCAGTTCATCAACGCTCTGAGTGACGGGAAAGCGATAAATTTTTGCAGAATCGTGCAGACGCTGCATATGTTCACGATGGCGGAAGACTACCGGGCCTTTGTGCGAGTCGTAGCAGCGGACGCCTTCAAAGACAGACGTACCGTAATGCAGTGCATGAGACATGACGCTGACTTTCGCATCTTCCCATTTAACCATCTCGCCATTGAACCAGATAAAGTCAGCTTTCTTCGTCATTCTTATTTCCTTTCGCGCTCAGGCGCGGATTTGTTGTGTTGTCTGTTGTTGAATCTGGACGTATGCAACATCCATCAGCTTGCTTAACTGCGTTGACAGTAAATCGACAGAGCGCGGGCTGGCAATGGTCATTTCAATATTAATGTTGTCAGCGTTCGTTCCCGACGCCATATTCATGGCACAAATCTGGAAACCACGGTGACGGACGACGCGCAGGATGCGCTCCAGAATTTCAGGGCGGAAGCGGGCTTCGATAGATAACTGATGCTGCATCATGAGATTTTCTCCATCATATTTTCATTGCTGGCGCCGGGCGGCACCAGTGGCCAGACGTTCTCATCTTCGTCAATAGCAACGTGGAGCATGTATGGCCCTTCACTGTGCAGCAAAGCGTCTAATGCGGCGTCGACCTGGTCTTTACGGGTGATACGCTGTCCCGGAATATCAAAAGCACTGGCCAGCGTGAGGAAGTCGGGATTATCGGACAGATTGGTTTCGCTATAGCGTTCAGAGAAAAAGAGCTGCTGCCACTGACGAACCATGCCTAAGCGCTGGTTATCCATCAGTACGATTTTTACCGGCAGTTTTTTACGTTTGATCGTGCCCAGCTCCTGCACATTCATCATGAAGGAACCGTCACCGGATACGCAGATAACCGTATCTTCGGGGCGGGCAACCTGCGCACCTACCGCAGCAGGCAGACCAAAGCCCATGGTTCCCAGTCCGCTGGAAGTAATGAAATTTTCAGGGCGGGTAAAGGTCATATGCTGAGCAGTCCACATCTGATGCTGGCCCACATCGGTCGTGACGACAGCATTGTCAGGTTTACGCACCGAGAGCTGCTTCAGAAACAGAGGAGCGAAAATCGCCTCGCCGGGATGATCGTAACGCCAGCCGTGGTTGGCTTTGAGCGCCTGAACATGTTCACGCCATGCGTCTATTTCGATGGGATGATAAAGTTCCGGCAGCATTTTGTTGAGGTTGCCACGCAGCGCGATATGCGCCAGCCGCAGTTTGTTCAGCTCAGCGGGATCGATATCCATATGGATCACGTTGGCATGAGGGGCGAAAGTGTTCAGCTTGCCGGTAACACGATCGTCAAAACGTGCCCCTACCGCAATCAGCAAATCGCACTGCTGAACGGCATAATTAGCGGCCTTGGTGCCATGCATACCTAGCATGCCCAGGTAATAGGGATCTTCAGCCTCTGGTGTTCCGAGTCCTTTTAACGTGGCAACGACGGGAATACCTGTCTCTCTGGCAAACGCGCGGAATGTGTCCACCGCACCCGCCATTCCAACACCGCCGCCTACGTACAACACCGGCTTTTTTGACCCGGCCAGCATGGCTCGCGCTTGCTGAAGCGCTTGAGAAGGATGTTCCTCTTCGTCAACAACAGGCAACAGATGCGCCGTCAGATCACCGCAGGCTAACTGAATATCTTTTGGAATATCAATCAGCACCGGCCCCGGACGGCCAGAGGTTGCGATGGCAAAGGCTTCGGCCATAATCTCGGGCAGTTCATCCAGCGAAGTCACCATAAAGCTGTGCTTGGTACAGGCCAGCGACAAACCGAGGACGTCAATTTCCTGAAACGCATCGGTACCGATAAACGCAGAAGAAACCTGACCGGTGATCGCCACAACAGGAACAGAATCCATCATCGCATCTGCAAGTCCGGTGATGAGGTTGGTCGCCCCGGGGCCAGATGTAGCGATGCAGACGCCCACTTTTCCCGTTGAACGGGCATAGCCGATTGCTGCCATGGCTGCACCCTGCTCATGACGGCACAGCAGGTGATCCACGCCGCCATCATAGAGGGCATCATAGACCGGCATGATTGCACCACCCGGATAGCCGAAAACTGTTCCGACACCCTGCGCGCGCAAAGCTTGAACCACCCATTGAGCACCATTCATAGTTATTTCCTCGTCTCTTTTCGGAAGAAACAGAATTTTATTCTACTGCTCATTTTCTGCCTCGCTGTCACTGCTAGTCTGCCAAAAAAAAACCCCCGGACCTTTCGGTGCGGGGGTTCTTTCGAAATCAGGCTTGATTTTTAAGCCTTTCTTCCTCCGAGCGTAGCCCCGCACGGCGTGATAATAATCACGACGACGCTAATGATGACCAGGCTTAGGACTCGTAGAAGGGCTTTCATTTGGATTCAATAGTTTCGCTTGTTCGAAGTAATGTCTACAGAGTTATCACAGTTAGCGATCAGACTTCAACTTTTTTCATGACTTTATTTTACGTTCCGGAGCTGATTTTTCTAAAAAAGCAAAATTAATCAATGGATAGTGACAATGGTGAAAAATATTCATAGCGGACTTGATATAACGACTTAGCTTCTTCAGCGACGTTATTTTTCTGAGGCTGTAGGGAGTTATTTCTGCAAATTTGTTATGTCAGCTGACATCTTTGCGGCCACTCACTAAAACAGCAACGCTGATTCTGGCCCAGCACGCTTTTTTTATACAAGCTGGGAAAAAACAAGGAGCGTTTATGTCGTTATCAGTTGTCTTTACTCGTGCCGCTATTGGTATCCAGGCCCCACTCGTTTCGGTAGAGGTTCATCTTAGCAACGGTCTGCCGGCCCTCTCACTGGTGGGACTACCTGAAACGACGGTCAAAGAAGCCCGGGAACGGGTGCGAAGCGCGATTATCAATTGTGGATTTACCTTTCCGGCAAAACGCATGACCGTCAATCTGGCACCAGCCGATCTGCCTAAAGAAGGGGGACGCTATGATCTTCCAATTGCTGTCGCTATCCTGGCCGCTTCTGAACAGGTTCCGGGTGAAAAACTGGACCGATATGAGTTTCTTGGGGAACTGGCGCTGACAGGAACATTGCGCGGCGTCGAAGGTGTTATTCCTGCAGCAATGGCCGCGCATGCTTCTCAGCGGCAGCCGATTCTGCCACAGGATAATTTTCAGGAAGCGGGGCTAATCAAAGAAGGGTATTGCCTGACTGGCAAACATCTGCTGGAAGTATGTGCGTTTCTGCATGGGCAATCTGAATTAACTACCGCGCAGTATGAACTACCGCCAATTTCCCGGCAGAAAGAAGATTTAAGCGACATTATCGGACAGTCACAGGCTAAAAGAGCATTAGAGATTACCGCAGCGGGAGGACATAATCTCCTGCTGATCGGCCCGCCGGGTACAGGTAAAACGATGCTGGCTACGCGTCTAAGCGGGTTACTTCCTCCCTTAAGCGAACATGAAGCGCTGGAGAGCGCTGCAATCGCGAGTCTGTTGAGTACCAGGGAGATGACGCGACAATGGCGTCAGAGGCCGTTCCGGACGCCTCACCACACCTCATCGCGCTACGCTTTGGTCGGTGGTGGCTCACTGCCTAAGCCTGGCGAAATTTCACTGGCGCACAATGGCGTATTATTTCTCGATGAATTGCCGGAATTCGAGCGTAAAACGCTGGATGCGCTAAGAGAGCCGCTTGAGTCTGGCGAGATAACGATTTCGCGTGCGCGCGCTAAAGTGACATTCCCTGCCCGTTTTCAACTGATCGCAGCAATGAACCCTAGTCCTACCGGACACTATAATGGTCCTCACAACCGGTCTACGCCTCAGCAGGTGTTACGCTATCTTAGTAAGCTTTCGGGCCCCTTTCTTGACCGTTTCGATCTCTCGCTGGAAGTGCCGCTCCTGCCATCAGGGACGCTGAGTGGAAAAGAGCCGCCTGGAGAGAAAAGCGAGGTTGTACGCCAGAGAGTTCAGGCCGCCCGCAAACGCCAGCTAAAACGTTCTGGAAAAATCAATGCGGAACTGGAGCCGCAGGATATGCAGCATGCCTGCGACGTTAAACAGGAAGATGCGATATGGCTGGAAGGCGTTTTGAATCAGCTAGGCCTTTCGGTACGTGCCTGGCAACGTATCCTGAAAGTAGCCAGGACGATAGCCGATCTGGCTGGTGAAGAACAGGTGATGCGGGTACACCTGAACGAAGCACTCAGTTACAGAGGTATCGATCGCTTACTTCTCCATCTTCATAAAAGCCTCGAATAAAAAAGGGCCTTTCGGCCCTTTTTTATATCTTAATCATCGCTGTCCGAATAGTCTTCGACGCCTTCCATTTGCGGTTTACCGCCGGACAGGGTATGAAAACGCTTGGGACGCTTGATGCGTGTCATATACTTTGACCACACCCGTTCAGCTTCAGTT
Organism: Pantoea sp. IMH; assembly: GCF_000599885.1. GTDB lineage: Bacteria > Pseudomonadota > Gammaproteobacteria > Enterobacterales > Enterobacteriaceae > Erwinia. The sequence goes on from NZ_JFGT01000004.1 coordinate 105,123, forward strand.
TGAGGTTCGCGAATACCGCGGCAGACCTCAATGAACAGGCGCTCTTCTTCCGTTACCGGATCACGTTTCGCCAGATCCAACTCGTTAAAAGCGTAACCATAACGCTCAAGTAGCTGGGCTTCTTTGATGGTGAAGTCACCGTGACGGGAGAACCCACGAGGATAATGTTTGTTATCAAAAAAACGATTAGTTGTTGCGAAGCTTTCCGCCATTTTACACGCTCCTGATTCTTTGATGGCCGTGCTATTTATGGCGCGGAGTATTAGATACGCTTGACAGAGTGTAAAACAAAACATTTAAATCATAACGACAAATGTTTTTTTGGAGATGGATGTGGATACGGAATTACTAAAAACCTTTCTTGAAGTGAGCAGAACCCGCCACTTTGGACGTGCCGCTGAAGCGCTCTATCTCACTCAGTCAGCGGTCAGCTTTCGTATCAGACAGCTGGAAACGCAGTTGGGGGTTAACCTGTTTACCCGCCACCGCAATAATATCCGGCTGACTTCTGCCGGCGAGCGACTCCTTCCTTATGCTGAAAGCCTGATGAGCACATGGATGATGGCAAAAAAGGAAGTATCACATACACAGCAGCATCACGAACTCTCTATTGGGGCAAGTGCATCGCTCTGGGAGGCTTATCTGACACCATGGCTACAGACGCTCTATGAGAACCGTGAAAGCCTCCACCTTGAAGCCCGGGTCGCACAGCGCCATCTGCTGGTAAAGCAGCTCCATGAGCGTCAGCTGGATTTATTGATCACGACCGAGGCACCCAAAATGGATGAGCTTACCAGTCAGCAAATCGGTCATGTCTCGCTAACACTGTGTCGGTCACGCAAGACGGATAAACGTGAAAAATATGATTACATCAAACTGGAATGGGGGGCGGATTTTCATCAGCATGAAAGCTATCTGGCGGGCGCAGATGATGTACCCGTTTTAACGACTACCTCGGCACATTTGACGCGCCAGCTGCTGCATACAACAGGTGCCTGCGCCTTTTTACCAGACGACTGGCATCGTGAATACCCTGATTTGGCAGTTATTCCAGATACGCCTGTAGTAAACAGACCAATGTATGCTGTCTGGTTACAAAACAGCGATCAGCAGGCACACATCCGCCAGTTGCTCAAGTTCCCGGTAAATATAACTTAATCCAGCTATAACGGAGAGGCTGGGAAACTGGCCTTGTTGATATAAAGTTGATCGTAATAAATTCGGGGCGGGGAGGTTTGTTACAGGCAAAAAAAATCCTTTGCCGAAGCAAAGGATTATTTTCTGGCAGGGGCGGAGGGACTCGAACCCCCAACACCCGGTTTTGGAGACCGGTGCTCTACCAATTGAACTACGCCCCTAAATAGGGTGGCGGAACGGACGGGGCTCGAACCCGCGACCCCCTGCGTGACAGGCAGGTATTCTAACCAACTGAACTACCGCTCCACCGATTCTGTACTGACTTCAGACTGCGTCTGACTTCAGGTATTTCGCCCTTACCTTGTCAGAGGTAAGGTCACGACCCTGTTATAGGTCTTAAATTGATGCCTGGCAGTTCCCTACTCTCGCATGGGGAGACCCCACACTACCATCGGCGCTACGGCGTTTCACTTCTGAGTTCGGCATGGGGTCAGGTGGGACCACCGCGCTACAGCCGCCAGGCAAATCTTGGTGCACGAAACGAATCTTTTTCACTGATGCCGCGTTGCCTGCGCTTGCAAAGTCAGTCACATACCTGAGTATGCTCCTTCCTTTCCGGCGCTTGCCGCCTTGCCTCAGCGCAAAATCTTTCGTTTCCGCTAATTCTCTATCCGGTACAGGCTGAAAATTGTTGCGTCTCTCATAACGCTCACCAGAACGCTTCTGGTGTTGTAAGGTTAAGCCTCACGGGTCATTAGTACCGGTTAGCTCAACGCATCGCTGCGCTTACACACCCGGCCTATCAACGTCGTCGTCTTCAACGTCCCTTCAGGAGACTTATAGTCTCAGGGAAGATTCATCTCGAGGCAAGTTTCGCGCTTAGATGCTTTCAGCGCTTATCTCTTCCGCACTTAGCTACCGGGCAATGCCATTGGCATGACAACCCGAACACCAGTGGTGCGTTCACTCCGGTCCTCTCGTACTAGGAGCAACCCCTCTCAATCTTCCAGCGCCCACGGCAGATAGGGACCGAACTGTCTCACGACGTTCTAAACCCAGCTCGCGTACCACTTTAAACGGCGAACAGCCGTACCCTTGGGACCTACTTCAGCCCCAGGATGTGATGAGCCGACATCGAGGTGCCAAACACCGCCGTCGATATGAACTCTTGGGCGGTATCAGCCTGTTATCCCCGGAGTACCTTTTATCCGTTGAGCGATGGCCCTTCCATTCAGAACCACCGGATCACTATGACCTGCTTTCGCACCTGCTCGAGCCGTCACTCTCGCAGTCAAGCCAGCTTATGCCATTGCACTAACCTCACGATGTCCGACCGTGATTAGCTGACCTTCGTGCTCCTCCGTTACTCTTTAGGAGGAGACCGCCCCAGTCAAACTACCCACCAGACACTGTCCCCACGCCGGATTACGGCGCCAGGTTAGAACATCAAACGTTAAAGGGTGGTATTTCAAGGTTGGCTCCACGCAGACTGGCGTCCACGCTTCAAAGCCTCCCACCTATCCTACACATCAAGGCTCAATGTTCAGTGTCAAGCTGTAGTAAAGGTTCACGGGGTCTTTCCGTCTTGCCGCGGGTACACTGCATCTTCACAGCGAGTTCAATTTCACTGAGTCTCGGGTGGAGACAGCCTGGCCATCATTACGCCATTCGTGCAGGTCGGAACTTACCCGACAAGGAATTTCGCTACCTTAGGACCGTTATAGTTACGGCCGCCGTTTACCGGGGCTTCGATCAGGAGCTTCTCTTGCGATAACCCCATCAATTAACCTTCCGGCACCGGGCAGGCGTCACACCGTATACGTCCACTTTCGTGTTTGCACAGTGCTGTGTTTTTAATAAACAGTTGCAGCCAGCTGGTATCTTCGACTGGCTTCAGCTCCGGGAGCAAGTCCCTTCACCTACGCGCCAGCGTGCCTTCTCCCGAAGTTACGGCACCATTTTGCCTAGTTCCTTCACCCGAGTTCTCTCAAGCGCCTTGGTATTCTCTACCTGACCACCTGTGTCGGTTTGGGGTACGATTTCGTGTTACCTGATGCTTAGAGGCTTTTCCTGGAAGCAGGGCATTTGTTGCTTCATCACCGTGGTGACTCGTCATCACGCCTCAGCCTTAAGTGTTCCGGATTTGCCTGGAACACAAGCCTACACGCTTAAACCGGGACAACCGTCGCCCGGCCAACATAGCCTTCTCCGTCCCCCCTTCGCAGTAACACCAAGTACAGGAATATTAACCTGTTTCCCATCGACTACGCCTTTCGGCCTCGCCTTAGGGGTCGACTCACCCTGCCCCGATTAACGTTGGACAGGAACCCTTGGTCTTCCGGCGAGCGGGCTTTTCACCCGCTTTATCGTTACTCATGTCAGCATTCGCACTTCTGATACCTCCAGCAGACCTCACAGTCCACCTTCGACGGCTTACAGAACGCTCCCCTACCCAACAACACATAAGTGTCGCTGCCGCAGCTTCGGTGCATGGTTTAGCCCCGTTACATCTTCCGCGCAGGCCGACTCGACCAGTGAGCTATTACGCTTTCTTTAAATGATGGCTGCTTCTAAGCCAACATCCTGGCTGTCTGTGCCTTCCCACATCGTTTCCCACTTAACCATGACTTTGGGACCTTAGCTGGCGGTCTGGGTTGTTTCCCTCTTCACGACGGACGTTAGCACCCGCCGTGTGTCTCCCGTGATAACATTCTCCGGTATTCGCAGTTTGCATCGGGTTGGTAAGCCGGGATGGCCCCCTAGCCGAAACAGTGCTCTACCCCCGGAGATGAGTTCACGAGGCGCTACCTAAATAGCTTTCGGGGAGAACCAGCTATCTCCCGGTTTGATTGGCCTTTCACCCCCAGCCACAAGTCATCCGCTAATTTTTCAACATTAGTCGGTTCGGTCCTCCAGTTAGTGTTACCCAACCTTCAACCTGCCCATGGCTAGATCACCGGGTTTCGGGTCTATACCCTGCAACTTAACGCCCAGTTAAGACTCGGTTTCCCTGCGGCTCCCCTATACGGTTAACCTTGCTACAGAATATAAGTCGCTGACCCATTATACAAAAGGTACGCAGTCACCCCATAAAAGAGGCTCCCACTGCTTGTACGTACACGGTTTCAGGTTCTGTTTCACTCCCCTCGCCGGGGTTCTTTTCGCCTTTCCCTCACGGTACTGGTTCACTATCGGTCAGTCAGGAGTATTTAGCCTTGGAGGATGGTCCCCCCATATTCAGACAGGATATCACGTGTCCCGCCCTACTCATCGAACTCACAGTAAGCACATCTTCGTGTACGGGAGTATCACCCTGTACCCTGCGACTTTCCAGACGCTTCCACTGATGCACAAACTGATTCAGGTTCTGGGCTGTTCCCCGTTCGCTCGCCGCTACTGGGGGAATCTCGGTTGATTTCTTTTCCTCTGGGTACTTAGATGTTTCAGTTCCCCAGGTTCGCCTCGCAACACTATGTATTCATGTTGCGATGATGCATAAATGCACCGGGTTTCCCCATTCGGGTATCGTCGGTTGTTGCGGTTCATATCACCTTACCGACGCTTATCGCAGATTAGCACGCCCTTCATCGCCTCTGACTGCCAGGGCATCCACCGTGTACGCTTAGTCACTTAACCTCACAACCCACAAGCGTCCCGCAGGATACTGTGTGCTGCAAGCATTTGAGAGACTCGAACACACCGGTCTGTTTATCCTTATTACGGAGGATAAACGCAGTGTGTCGTTTCAATTTTCAGCTTGTTCCGGATTGTTAAAGAGCAAATATCTCAGACATGGCTCGTAAGCCAGTTTTGAGATATTTCGTGGAGACACCTTTCACCTGTCACCAAGCAAGTGGCGTCCCCTAGGGGATTCGAACCCCTGTTGCCGCCGTGAAAGGGCGGAGTCCTAACCGCTAGACGAAGGGGACACAGAAGTGTCACGACTTCGCAGCCGTCTTGCTCTAACGTTTCTATCAGACAATCTGTTGTGGACACTACGCGGGAAAGTATCTTCAGGTAAGGAGGTGATCCAACCGCAGGTTCCCCTACGGTTACCTTGTTACGACTTCACCCCAGTCATGAATCACAAAGTGGTAAGCGCCCTCCCGAAGGTTAAGCTACCTACTTCTTTTGCAACCCACTCCCATGGTGTGACGGGCGGTGTGTACAAGGCCCGGGAACGTATTCACCGTGGCATTCTGATCCACGATTACTAGCGATTCCGACTTCACGGAGTCGAGTTGCAGACTCCGATCCGGACTACGACGCACTTTGTGAGGTCCGCTTGCTCTCGCGAGGTCGCTTCTCTTTGTATGCGCCATTGTAGCACGTGTGTAGCCCTACTCGTAAGGGCCATGATGACTTGACGTCATCCCCACCTTCCTCCGGTTTATCACCGGCAGTCTCCTTTGAGTTCCCGACCGAATCGCTGGCAACAAAGGATAAGGGTTGCGCTCGTTGCGGGACTTAACCCAACATTTCACAACACGAGCTGACGACAGCCATGCAGCACCTGTCTCACGGTTCCCGAAGGCACTAAAGCATCTCTGCTAAATTCCGTGGATGTCAAGAGTAGGTAAGGTTCTTCGCGTTGCATCGAATTAAACCACATGCTCCACCGCTTGTGCGGGCCCCCGTCAATTCATTTGAGTTTTAACCTTGCGGCCGTACTCCCCAGGCGGTCGACTTAACGCGTTAGCTCCGGAAGCCACTCCTCAGGGGAACAGCCTCCAAGTCGACATCGTTTACGGCGTGGACTACCAGGGTATCTAATCCTGTTTGCTCCCCACGCTTTCGCACCTGAGCGTCAGTCTTTGTCCAGGGGGCCGCCTTCGCCACCGGTATTCCTCCAGATCTCTACGCATTTCACCGCTACACCTGGAATTCTACCCCCCTCTACAAGACTCTAGCCTGCCAGTTTCAAATGCAGTTCCCAGGTTAAGCCCGGGGATTTCACATCTGACTTGACAGACCGCCTGCGTGCGCTTTACGCCCAGTAATTCCGATTAACGCTTGCACCCTCCGTATTACCGCGGCTGCTGGCACGGAGTTAGCCGGTGCTTCTTCTGCGGGTAACGTCAATCGGTAAGGTTATTAACCTCACCGCCTTCCTCCCCGCTGAAAGTACTTTACAACCCGAAGGCCTTCTTCATACACGCGGCATGGCTGCATCAGGCTTGCGCCCATTGTGCAATATTCCCCACTGCTGCCTCCCGTAGGAGTCTGGACCGTGTCTCAGTTCCAGTGTGGCTGGTCATCCTCTCAGACCAGCTAGGGATCGTTGCCTAGGTGAGCCATTACCCCACCTACTAGCTAATCCCATCTGGGCACATCCGATAGCGTGAGGCCCGAAGGTCCCCCACTTTGCTCTTGCGAGGTTATGCGGTATTAGCTACCGTTTCCAGTAGTTATCCCCCTCTATCGGGCAGTTTCCCAGACATTACTCACCCGTCCGCCACTCGTCACCCAAGGAGCAAGCTCCTCTGTGCTACCGTCCGACTTGCATGTGTTAGGCCTGCCGCCAGCGTTCAATCTGAGCCATGATCAAACTCTTCAATTAAAAGCTTGATTTGCTTAAACACGTTAAGCGATGCTCAAGTGTAAAACACTCATAATGAATTTCATTATGTGTTCACTCTTAAGACTTGATATTTTTTGCGTCCGGAGACGCTGATATCAATCCTGCGAGTGCCCACACAGATTGTCTGATAAATTGTTAAAGAGCAGTGCCACATATCTCGTGTGGCGCGGGGTGCAGATATTACGCTTTCCCGCTGAAGAGTCAAGGAATTTCTCACTTTTCTCTTCCTGACCCGGCGACCGTTGAGTCGTTGTTCCGTGTCAGTGGAGGCGCATTATAGGGAGTTCCTGACGGGTGACAAGTGCTAATTTCAAAAAACTTTTCAACCGTCTACTTTTTACCCACAACAGCCTTAAACCGCCAGTTTTTCGAGCTTTGCGAAGCCATAACGTTGCAAAACGGGCGTTAACTGTACAGCCTGCTCGGTAGTTTCCAGACAAAAAGCGATATTATCATCAGCAGAGCGCGCATCAGGTGAAGCCTTTTCAAGTAGCCATACCGTTCTGCGTGCAATTGCCGCACCGGAATCCACCAGCCGCGTCCCCTCAGGCAAAACCTGCTGCAGCTCTTCATTAAGTAAGGGGAAATGCGTACAGCCGAGCACGACGGTATCTGGCGGCTCTTTCATCCGCAACCAGGGTTGCAGGATACGCCGGATATCGTCCAGAGAGACCGGCAGCCCCTGTAGCTTAGCTTCGGCCAATTCCACCAGCTCCGCCGACCCTAACATCTCCGTTTTACATTCGCTGGCAAATCGCGCAACCAGTTCATGGGTGTAAGAACGTCTGACCGTGCCGCGGGTTGCAAGCAATCCGACAATACCGTTACGCGTTAATCTTGCTGCAGGTTTGATAGCGGGCACCACACCCACTACGGGGAAATCAAAACGTTCACGAAGTGCGGGGAGCGTAACTGTGCTGGCGGAGTTACAGGCGATTACGACCAGCGCCAGAGGATAGCGACGGCTGACAGCCTCAACAATAGAGAGTACGCGCTCAACGATAAACTCCTCTGACTTTTCACCGTAAGGAAAAGCAACGTTATCGAAGGCGTACAGGTAGTGAAGATCCGGCAGCAGTTGCCGGATTTCCTCATAAACAGAAAGCCCCCCTACCCCAGAGTCAAACACCAGGATAGTAGGATGTGCATCAGAAGGTATAGCTGCCGCTGAGGTAGTATTCCCTTCCAGGGGTTTGATAGCCATAGACCGTCTCATAATCTTTATCAAACAGGTTGGCTATTCTACCACGAACGGTGAGCGCTGATGTGACCGGGTACGACACGCCGAGATCCCATAAGCTTACGCCGCCAAGCTTAACGGTACGGGCTGTATTGAAGTCTTTATCGTAACGCTCGCCCAGATACTGATAGCTTAGCGACCAATCGAAATCATAAATAACTGTATCAAGTTGATATTTCACCTGCTGCTTAGCGCGACGAAGCAGGATTTCACTGGTTTCTGCATTACGGGGATCGACATAATCGTAAGAAATGCGATGTGAGATTGCGCCAGTCTCGAAAGAAGCCGTTGCCTCCACACCTTTAATGTTGGCCTTACCAATATTGTAATAGGCACTGGTTGCCATATTGTAATCGATAAGATTGTCGATATCGTTACGATAGCCGGACAGACGCCATGTTACCGGTCCGGTTAACCCTTCAACGCCGCCTTCCCACTGCTTGCTCTCTTCGGGATCAAGGTTGCTGTTGCCGCCAAAACTGCCGAAAAGCTGCCCAAGTGTGGGGGCCTTAAAGGCTGTACCGTAACTGGCAATCAAACGATATCCCGCCACAAACTCCCAGGCGGCACTGGTCTGCCAGGTGTTATGCCAGCCATATTCTGAATGATCGTCACCGCGAAGCGCACCTTCCAGCGTGACAGTTCCCACCATCTGCTGGGCGGTGGCGTAGATACCGGTATTGGTTGTTTCACGGCTGTCATTAACGGACCCGGTGCCGGGCTCGATAGTCTGCTTCTGCCAGTCGATCCCTCCGCTTACGCTACCGTTACCTACTGCAATATTATTTCCCCATTGCAGATTATATTGCTGAGAGTCATCCAGGGTTGAGGCAGCACCGTACCGTCCGAGATCCGGGCTGTAATTATAGTCTTTGGTATGACCGTAGCTGGCCGTCAGTTCTGACGAATAAACCCCGCTGTGGAAGCGCAGACCGCTATCCCAGGTCTGGCTATAAAGCTGGCGTGTATCAACAAAGGTATCTGGCCTGACGTAAGTTAAGCTGCTGTCATAAGCCGTTCTGTTATCGTAACCATAACCGCGAATGTACCCGCTAAATTCTTCATTAATCTGATGTTCTAAAGCACCATAGATCGTTTTACTCATAAAACCGTCACGATCTTTCTGCGCCGGCGTACCATAGACGTCAGGGTAGTTCGCCACAACATCGTACCCTTTGGTATAGGTATAGTTGCCCGCCAGCGTGACGCGAGTGTTCTCACTAAGCATTTGCTGTGTCGAACCGTCATAAGACTGGTAACCTTTCGAGCCGACGCCAGCAGTCAGCGTGGTGCCCGGTTTTTCCCGCCCGGTAATGATATTGACCACGCCGCCAATCGCATCCGAACCGTAAACGGCAGAGCGCGAGCCACGGATATACTCTATACGTTGAATAAGCGAGAGAGGGATCTGGCTGAGGTCTGAAGAACCACTGATACCCGCCTGATTAAGGCGGATACCATCGATTAGCACTAATATATGCCGCGATTCCGTTCCCCGGATAAACATGGAACTCTGCTGCCCCAGGCCGCCACTCTGCGCGATATCCACACCCGGCAGGCGCCGCATAACGTCCGCCACGCTTTTTGCCTGCCAGCGGTCGATCTCCTGGCGGGTAACCACCGTCGTCGGTGCCAGCACAGAGGAGACAGGTTGGGCGAAACGGTTCGCGGTGGTCACCAGCGTCTGCTCCGCATCCTGTGCGAAGCCGTTTTGCGCCCAGAGGGAAATCGCCGTTGCGCTAAACGCCAACAGCGAGGTTTTATTATTTTTCATGGTAACTAGCATCCACTAAATCATGCAGGATGCCGCAGGCATACAATCGATAGCACGCGATGACCGTATGAAGTGCGACGTAATTCCGGCAGGTCTTCGGGCTTGGAGGTGTCTGACGGATGATGACTTCCCACTTATATCAAGCAGTGTCTGCACGAGGCGCTCATCCCACTCTTCCTTACCGCTGCGCGTCAGCTCCAGCTTTTCACTGGATTCCCTTTTAACTGCAATCAGGCCGGATGCGCAGTTTATGCGCAAAGAAAACAGAAATCTATACGCCCAGACATCCGAAAACGCCTTAAGGCGGACAACGCTGGACATTAAGTGACGAATCCCTACAATCGCCGGGCAATAAAGGCCCTTCAACCCAGGATATACTATGACGCCCGAACAGCTGCCGACAGAACACTACGATGCCCAACTTGAAGAAAAGGTCAGCCGCCTGACATCACTGATGGCGCCTTTTTCCGCACCGGACGTTGAGGTATTTCGTTCGCCGGTCAGCCACTACCGGATGCGCGCGGAGTTTCGTATCTGGCACGACGGGGATGACCTCTACCATATCATTTTTGATCAGCAGACGCGGCAGCGCATCCGCGTCGACAGTTTCCCGGCAGCCAGCCGCTTAATCAATGAGCTGATGCCAAAACTGATCGAGGCTCTGCGCGACAATCCTGTGTTACGACACAAACTCTTCCAGATTGATTATCTCTCCACGATGAGCAATCAGATTGTGGTGTCGATGCTCTATCACCGCCCGCTGACGGCTGAGTGGCAGCAGGCCGCCGCCGTACTGCGCGATGCGCTGCGTGAAGAAGGCTACGATCTGCATCTCATCGGTCGCGCTACCAAAACGAAAATCTGCCTCGATCGCGATTTCGTCGATGAATGTCTGCCGGTGGCGGGCAAAAAAATTGTCTACCGTCAGGTTGAGAACAGTTTTACTCAGCCGAATGCGGCGATGAACATTCAGATGCTGGAGTGGGCGCTGGACGTTACCCAGAATGCCTGCGGCGATTTGCTGGAACTCTACTGCGGTAACGGCAATTTTTCGTTAGCGCTGGCCCGCAATTTCCGTAAGGTCCTGGCGACAGAGATTGCCAAACCTTCCGTGGCTTCAGCCCAGTACAATATTGCCGTTAATGAGATTGATAACGTGCAGATTATCCGTATGTCAGCGGAGGAGTTCACTCAGGCGATGAAGGGAACGCGTACTTTCCATCGCCTTGAAGGGATTGATCTGACCAGCTATCAGTGTGAAACCATTTTTGTCGATCCGCCGCGCAGCGGCCTGGATGAAGAGACGGTGAAAATGGTGCAGGCCTACCCACGCATTCTGTATATCTCCTGCAATCCGGAGACGCTTTGTCAGAATCTGGCGACGCTGTCAGACACGCACAGCGTGACGCGGCTGGCGCTGTTTGACCAGTTTCCCTATACGCATCATATGGAGTGCGGCGTGCTGCTGACGCGCCGCTAGCAGGGAAAAGGGGCGACGCCGGCTCGCCCCTGCAAACGTGTATTCAGTCGTTTGATTTTTTGCGGGAACGCAGCTTCAACCCAATCCAGAACACCAGCGCGACCATCAGAATGGTCGGCACGAAATTGGAGCCGATCTCAGGGTATTCGGCACGCACGATGGCGCTGTAAAGCAGGATGCCCAGTAAAAAGAACGCCGCCGCAAGGCCGGGCATCCCATCAGGCATAGAACGATTCAGGTAACGCTGATGCAGGCACCAGGCGGAAAGACCCAGCGCGATAAGAGGAAAAACAGAGAACGGCACCAGCGAACTGAATAAAACGGCAAAAGAGCCGTTGATCGACAAACCGGTTAAAAACGCCAGCAGCAGCGTGCCTCTGTCCCGGCCGGGGGCTAAACTCATGTCACTCTCCTTTAGTCACGGGAAGTCAGCGTTACCGCCAGCCTCTCCTGTTCACGTCGATACCAGTAATACGCACCTTTAGAAATCATTCTCAGCTGTAGCACCAGCCGCTCTTCCAGCTGGCGACGCTGATCAACATCAATATCCAGCGCTTCCGCACCGGCGTTGAACACGATAATGACCATCGCTTCCGCCTGCGCTTCGGTAAAGCTTCGCGGCATGCGGTTTTCGATTTCCAGATAGTCAGCCAGCTCGGCGATAAAATGCTGGATCTCACGGGCTACAGCGGCACGAAACGCGGCTGAAGTACCGGAACGCTCCCGCAACAACAGACGGAAGGCGTTAGGATTATTGCCGATAAATTCCATAAAGGTCGACACAGAGGTGCGGATAACGCTGCCCCCTTTTGCAATACGCTGGCGAGCCTGGCGCATTAACTGCCGCAGCATCAGTCCGCTCTCATCGACCATTGTCAGACCCAGTTCATCAACATCCCGAAAATGTCGGTAGAAGGAGGTCGGCGCGATGCCGGCTTCGCGGGCAACTTCACGCAGGCTGAGGCTGGCAAAACTCCGTTCGGCACTCAGCTGGCTGAATGCTGCTTCAATCAGCGTACGCCTGGTCCTCTCTTTTTGCTGCGCTCTGATGCCCATATTCGCCATGATACTGCCTGTTTGACTGACCAAAGCGGCACTATAACAAAAATTTCAGCGTACAGTTGCATCAACTTTGTGAATCCCTGTTAACACTCCCGTTTTGGTAAATGATGGCAAAAACAGCAGTTAGAATTGGGAAGTGGTCAGCGAGATGTTAGAATATCGTTGAAAAATTGTATAAGAAATAGGACGTATCAGTATGCAACAGTCTTATGATTACGACGCCATCGTAATTGGTTCCGGCCCTGGCGGCGAAGGGGCCGCGATGGGTCTGGTGAAACAGGGCGCGCGAATCGCGGTAATTGAGCGCTATCACAGTATCGGCGGCGGCTGTACGCATTGGGGCACTATCCCCTCTAAAGCACTTCGTCACGCCGTTAGCCGTATTATCGAATTCAATCAGAACCCCCTCTATAGCGACCATACCCGCCTGCTGCGCTCCTCGTTTGCGGATATCCTTAATCACACCGAAAACGTCGTTAGCCAGCAAACCCGTATGCGTCAGGGCTTCTATGAACGTAACCGCTGCGAGCTTTATCAGGGTGATGCACGCTTTGTCGATGCCAATACGCTTGAGGTGGAAGGCCCCGATGGTACGGTTGAGCGTCTTACCGCAGAGAAATTTGTTATCGCCTGTGGTTCACGGCCTTATCATCCTGCCGATGTCGATTTTTCGCATCCCCGCATCTACGACAGCGATTCCATCCTGAACCTGCATCACGAACCTGGCCACGTTATCATTTATGGCGCGGGCGTTATCGGCTGCGAATATGCCTCCATCTTCCGTGGCTTGAACGTTAAAGTGGATTTGATCAACACCCGCGATCATCTGCTGGCGTTTCTCGATCAGGAAATTTCAGATTCTCTTTCTTACCATTTCTGGAACAACGGCGTAGTGATCCGCCATAACGAAGAGTTCGAGAAGATTGAGGGCGTAAGCGACGGCGTTATTATGCACCTGAAATCAGGCAAGAAGGTCAAAGCGGACTGCCTGCTGTACGCCAACGGACGTACCGGGAACACCGACTCCCTGTCGCTGGGAAATGTCGGTCTGGAGGCGGACGGACGCGGCCTGCTGAAAGTTAACAGCATGTATCAGACTGCCCAGCCGCACATCTATGCTGTCGGCGACGTGATTGGTTATCCAAGCCTGGCTTCAGCCGCCTACGATCAGGGACGCATCGCGGCTCAGGCGCTGATTAAAGGCGAGGCCACAGCCCATCTGATCGAAGATATTCCTACGGGGATTTATACCATTCCTGAGATCAGTTCCGTTGGCAAAACCGAGCAGCAGCTGACGGCGCTTAAAGTGCCTTATGAAGTGGGTCGCGCTCAGTTTAAACACCTGGCGCGTGCGCAGATTGTTGGTATGAACGTTGGCAGTCTGAAGATCCTCTTCCATCGCGAAACCAAAGAGATCCTGGGGATCCACTGCTTTGGCGAACGTGCAGCGGAGATCATTCATATCGGCCAGGCCATTATGGAGCAGAAAAACGGTGGTAATACGATTGAATATTTCGTGAATACCACTTTTAACTACCCGACAATGGCCGAAGCCTACCGTGTTGCTGCGCTGAACGGCTTAAACCGCCTGTTTTAGCGTCGTGCCCATATAGCTCTGCATATGGGTACGAATGGCTTCTGCCAGCTGCTCATAGCGGCTGCGCAGAGGCGATCCCGGGCGATAGACCAGCGCTATGGTGCGCTGCGGTTCCGGCTTGTAGCAGGAAAGATAGCAGACGCCGTCGCGTACCCGCTCCTTCGGCACAGCAAGCGCGGGCAGCAGCGTAATGCCGCTTCCTGCCGCCACCATGTTTCGCAGCGTCTCCAGACTTGTCGCACGGAAATGGGTATCTTCGTCTGCGCCAGCCTGAAAGCAAAAGCCCATTGCCTGATCGCGCAGACAGTGTCCATCTTCCAGCATTAACAGCTTCTCACCCGCCAGATCGGACATTGGCACGCGGTCCCGGTCATGCCAGGGATGATCCTGATAGATAGCCAGCTTCATAGGTTCATCAAATAACGGCACTTCAATAAAAGCCTCAGACTCTTTTACCAGCGCCAGAATCGCACAGTCGAGCTTTCCGCTGTCCAGCTGCGCAAGAAGTTGCTGCGTCTGCGCCTCGTGCAGGTACATCTCCAGTTTTGGGAAGGTTTTATGCAGCGAAGGGACAATCTGCGGAAGCAGATAAGGCCCGACGGTGGGGATGAGCCCAATATGTAACGGTCCCGACATCGCCTCGCCCTGCTGGCTGGCCATCTCCTTCAGAACTTTTACTTCGCGCAGCACAGTGCGGGCCTGGTCCACCAACAGCAGCCCCGCCTGGGTAAACAATACTTTGCGGCTGGTACGCTCCAGCAGCATAACGCCCAGCTCATCCTCAAGCTTACGGATTTGCCCGCTCAATGTTGGCTGGCTGACATGGCAGGAATCCGCCGCCCGCCGAAAATGGCGATGTTCCGCCAGCGCCACAAGATACTCTAGATCACGAATGTTCATCTTATCCTCCGAACCACGATAGTCCATGGCGATAGATAGGATAGCAATCAACGATTATCCCTATCAAGCACCAAACGCAATAATGTCCGCCATTCGGGAAATACATCACTTTTTATCCTTAACCAGGAGTGCTTTTATGTTTGCAAGTCAGGAAGGTAAGTCTGTTCCACAGGTCACTTTTCACACGCGTCAGGGCGACCGGTGGGTCGACGTCACGACTGATGAGCTGTTTCAGGATAAAACCGTTATCGTGTTTTCACTGCCGGGCGCGTTTACCCCGACATGCTCCTCAAGCCACTTGCCGCGCTATAACGAGTTATCTGACGTCTTTAAAAAGCACGGCGTGGATAATATTCTCTGCGTATCGGTGAATGACACTTTTGTTATGAATGCCTGGAAAGCGGATCAGCACGCCGACAACATTACGTTTATCCCGGACGGCAACGGTGATTTTACCCGTGGCATGGAGATGCTGGTTGAGAAAGCCGATCTGGGATTTGGCCCACGTTCATGGCGTTACTCGATGCTGGTACGTAACGGCGTGGTGGAAAAAATGTTTGTTGAACCAAACAAGCCAGGCGATCCGTTTGAAGTTTCTGATGCTGATACCATGCTGCGCTACCTTGCGCCGGAATTTAAGGTGCAGGAATCAGTCTCTCTGTTCACCAAGCCTGGCTGCTCATTCTGTGCCAAAGCCAAGCAAATGTTGCAGGATCGCGGTATTCAGTATGAAGAGATAGTGCTGGGGCAGGATGCCACAACCGTCAGCCTGCGTGCCGTAACGGGTCGCGCCACCGTCCCTCAGGTATTTATTGGCGGGCGTCACATTGGCGGCAGCGACGATCTGGCCCAGTTTTTTGCAGTTTAACTAAACAGGCAGGGCGGGCAAAACCACGATTGACCGCCCTCTTGTGTGCCAATAACGATAAATAAAGTCGAAATTGCGTTGGCGGGCCTGGGGCCCGCCTTTTTTGCTTATGCCAGCCGGTTTTTTGCGTCGGTAATGGCAAGCGAAACCTGATGCGGAGAAACGCCGCCTTTCGCATTACGTTTATCCAGACAGGATTGCAGCGACAGCACAGGATAGACATCCCCGTCGATCGCCTGGCTGAAACTCTGTAGCTCATCCAGCTTGAGCGCTTCCAGCGCCACACCTTTGCCAATCGCCGCGACGACAACTTCACCGACGATATGATGCGCTTCCCGGAAAGGTATTCCTTTCGCGACAAGATAATCAGCCAGTTCGGTGGCATTGGCGTAGCCCTGCTCGGCGGCCTCCTGACAACGGGGGCGTTTCACCTGAATGCCATCCAGCACCAGCGTCGCCATATGCAGGCAGTCTGCCCAGGTGTCCAGCGCATCGAACAGGCCTTCTTTGTCTTCCTGCATATCTTTGTTGTAGGCCAGCGGTAAGCCTTTCAGCGTCATGGTCATCGCGGTAAGCGCGCCCTGAACACGGCCACATTTGCCGCGGATCAGCTCCAGCGCATCCGGATTTTTCTTCTGCGGCATCAGAGATGAGCCTGACGTGACTTTATCGGAGAGCTCAACAAAGCCTGCCTCACCGGTATTGAAGAAAATCAGATCCTCGGCGAAACGCGAGAGGTGGACCATACCGATAGAGGCGTCGGAAAGCAGTTCCAGCACATGGTCGCGATCGGATACGGTATCCAGGCTGTTACGGGTCGCGGAGGCGAAGCCCAGCCAGCCGGCCAGCTGCTCGCGGTCAATCTCGTAAGCGGTTCCGGCCAGCGCACCGCAGCCCAGCGGGCTGACGTCCAGACGCTTCAATGTATCCTGCAGGCGGCTTTCATCGCGAGCCAGCATCTCAACGTAAGCCAGACACCAGTGCGCGAAAGTCACCGGCTGCGCCCGCTGCAAATGGGTATAACCCGGCATGACCGCATCCTGATTCGCTTCTGCGGTCATCACCAGCGCCTGCTGTAGCTGACGGGTGGCGTTCAGAAGCTCGCTTACCTGTGTCTTACACCAGAGCTTAAGGTCAGTAGCCACCTGATCGTTACGGCTCCGGCCGGTGTGCAGTTTTTTGCCCAGTGCGCCAACTTTCTCAATCAGACGCCCTTCCACATAACTGTGAATATCTTCCGCATCGCTTTCCAGAATTTGCTGCGGGTTAGCCCGCACCTCTTCCAGCAGCACGTTCAGCGCGCTTTCCAGCTGCTGCTGCTCTTCTGGGGTCAGCACATTGACCGTTACCAGCGCTTTGGACCAGGCAACGGAGCCGACGATATCCTGCTCTGCCAGACGATAGTCAAAGCGCAGCGAGTCGTTAAACAGTTTGAACCGTTGATCTGCTGCCTGAGTAAACCGTCCACCCCAAAGTGCCATGTCAGTGCTCCCTTTAATTCAGTTAAGTAATGCAGGTAAATAGTCCGGTAAGGGCAGGATTGCTCCCGCCCCAACGGGTTTTATTTCTTCTCGTTCAGTGCGCGAATGCGTGAAGAGAGCGAGAACAGGCGGATAAAGCCGCCCGCGTGGCTGTGGTCATAGACTTCATCTTCGCCAAACGTCGCAAACTCTTCAGAGTAAAGGCTGTTAGCAGACTTCTTCTGGATCGCAGTGACCTGGCCTTTATAGAGCTGGAGCACAACTTCGCCGTTCACTTCTTCCGCCAGTGATTCGGCAGCGGCCTGAATGGATTTCCGCAGCGGAGCGAACCAGCGTCCGTCATAAACCACGTAGGACATTTCATGGCCCAGCTGCTCGCGCCACTTAAAGCTATCCCGATCCAGGACCAGTTGCTCTACCGCCCGCAGCGCATTGACCATAATGGTGCCGCCGGGAGTTTCGTAGCAGCCGCGGGATTTAATCCCTACCAGACGGTTTTCCACAATATCGATACGGCCCACGCCATGCTTCGCGCCCAGCACATTCAGTTTTTCCAGACACTGATACGGGCTTAGCGCTACACCATTCACCGCTACCACACGTCCTTTCTCAACGGAGACAGTCACCTGCTCAGGCTGATCCGGTGCTTCCAGCGGATCGACGGTCCAGACCCAGCAATCTTTGTTTGGCGCATTCCATGGGCTTTCCAGCACGCCGCCTTCGGTAGAGATATGCCAGGCGTTTTCATCGCGGCTGTAGATCTTTTCCAGCGATGCGGTAGTTGGAATGTTGCGCTCTTTCAGGTAGTCGAGCAGCGCTTCACGCGAGCGCAGGTTCCATTCACGCCACGGCGCGACGACCTTCAGCTGCGGTGCCAGCGCGGTATAAGTAGTCTCGAAACGCACCTGATCGTTACCTTTACCGGTCGCACCGTGGCACAGCGCATCCGCACCAACCTTAAGCGCCAGCTCAACCTGCGCTTTGGCAATAATCGGACGGGCCATTGAGGTGCCCAGCAGATAGGTCCCTTCATACAGCGCGCCGGTTTGCAGCACGGGATAGACATAATCGCTGATGAACTCTTCACGCAGATCCACAACGTGGCATTCGGAAGCGCCGGACTGCAGGGCTTTCTGCTCAACGCCTTCAAGATCGCCACGCTCCTGACCAATGTCAGCGACAAAAGCGACCACTTCACAGCCGCCGTAGTTCTCTTTCAGCCAGGGAATAATCGCGGAGGTATCCAGACCGCCAGAGTAAGCCAGAACGATTTTTTTGATGTTTTTATCTTGCATTGTCATTTCCTTGAACCGGTTAAGCGAGGATCCGGGTGCCAATCGACACGCCGTTAAAAAGGGTTGGCAGCTGTTCAGCATGGCGCCAGCTGGCGATATCGACCGGGCGGCCTAAGGTGCGGGCTGCATCAAGCGCGGCGTTCACCTTCACGATCATACCGTCAGTGATGATGCCCTGAGCGATAAGTTGTTCCGCCTTCTCCGCGGTCATTTCAGCGATACGCTGGCCTTTACCGTCCAGAATACCGCTGACATCGGAGAGCAGTACCAGATCGGCACCCAGCGTTGAGGCGAGCGCGGTAGCGGCCTGATCAGCATTGACGTTCATCAACTGACCATCTTCAGTGATGCCGATCGAGCTGATCACCGGCAGATAGCCTGCATCCAGCAATGTGTTAATCAGTCTGGGATTGCCCGGCGTCGCCTGTCCCACATGACCCAGTTCGTCATCAAACGCCGCCACGTTGACGCTACCACCGTCGCCGAGGCAGAGGCCCACGGCATCAATGCCATGTTTTTTCGACCAGGCCAGCAGCGTTTTATTTGCCGTGCCAGCCAGTGCGCCGGTGATGATGTCGATCTGATCGGCCGGGGTGACGCGCAGGCCGTTTTTCTTTTTCACGGGCAGCTCAAGCTTCTTCATCAGCTCGTCGACCAGACAGCCGCCGCCGTGCACGATCAGGAGCGGACGCTGATGCGTTTCGCGCCAGGAGACCAACGCGGTAAAAAGTTTTTCCAGTGCTTCTTCGCTGTCGAGCAGCACACCGCCAAGTTTGATAATTAAGGGAGTCATTGTTCGCTCGCTGATTCAGATAAGAGACTGCGTTTCCGGAAAACCGAAACGAATATTCAGGCACTGTACGGCCTGTGACGAAGCGCCTTTCAGCAGGTTATCTTCTGCGGACACCACGATGACATGCTCGCCCTGCACGGCGAAGCCGATATCACAGAACGGCAGGCCAGCCACGCCTTTGATGGACGGCACACCTTTTTCGTAAAGGCGCACCAGCGGCTTATCGTGATAGGCGTTATGGAAAGCTTCAGCCACATCATCCTGCGTCACGCCCGCATTAAGGCGGCAGGTGGTGGTGGCCAGGATACCGCGAGGGAAATTGCCCAGATGCGGGGTGAAAACTACCGGAACGCCCAGATGCGTGGTGATTTCAGGATGATGGCGATGCCCAAAAATGCCGTAAGGCTGCAGGCTGACTTCGCAAAAGCTGGTATTCACCGAAGCTTTCCGCCCTGCACCGCTCACACCGCTGGTTGCATTGATGACCGGCCACTGCGCGCCGTTCAGCAGTCCCGCTTCCAGCAGAGGTTTCAGCGCCAGCTGCGCCGCCGTGGGATAACATCCCGGAACGGCAACAAGCTGCGCTTCTTTGATGCGGGCGTGCTGCCACTCTGCCAGTCCATAAACGGCTTTATCCAGCCAGTCCTGATGCTGATGCGTAAAGCCGTAGTAGTCGCTGTAAAAGCCCGTATCGTTAACCCGAAAGGCGCCAGAAAGATCGAAAACGACGCAGCCCGCCGCCAGGAACTGAGGGGCAAGATCGTGACTGACTTCATGGGCAGTCGCCAGGAACACCACATCCAGGTTTTCGGTAAAATCTGCCACGCTGCTCAGCGGCTGCAGCGGCATATCCAGGATGCCTTTAAGCTGAGGATGAAGCGCGGAGAGTAATTTTCCTGCGTCAGGACTTTGCGCTGAAACCGCTAATGCGGTTATGTTCACCTCTGGGTGACGATTCAGGTAAGTCGCAAGTTCCACGCCAGCATAGCCACTGGCCCCAACAATCAGCGTATTCAACATCAGACTGACCACCTTTATTCGGTCACAAGATTCCGGGTTGCAGCGGTTAACCGCTGTGCTCCCACGCTTTCGGCGCTGGAATTTGGCATAATTACCGGTTTCCATTCCCACGCCATTAATGTATTTTTATTCACTAATAGTGCATGAATATTGATACTATCCTAACGCAAGGACTGTCAACAGTGAAGATAAAATTACCGCCTTTTATCGAGATTTACCGTGAGTTGATCGCCACACCGTCAATCAGTGCGACCGATGCCGCCCTCGATCAGAGCAATGAAACTTTAATCAATTTGCTGGCGGGCTGGTTCCGCGATTTAGGCTTCAGCGTTGAGGTACAGCCGGTACCGGGCACGCGGCATAAATTCAATATGCTGGCGAAAACGGGCAGCGGCGCGGGCGGACTGCTGTTGGCCGGTCATACCGACACCGTGCCTTTTGATGATGGCCGCTGGAGTCGCGATCCCTTCACCCTGACCGAGCATGACAACAAGCTCTATGGTCTCGGTACCGCCGATATGAAAGGCTTCTTCGCTTTTATTCTCGATACGCTGCGTGACGTGGACGTCACGACCCTTAAAAAACCGCTCTATATTCTGGCGACGGCTGATG
This sequence comes from Pantoea sp. IMH, assembly GCF_000599885.1. Lineage (GTDB taxonomy): Bacteria > Pseudomonadota > Gammaproteobacteria > Enterobacterales > Enterobacteriaceae > Erwinia. The sequence goes on from NZ_JFGT01000004.1 coordinate 125,963, forward strand.
AAGAAACGACGATGGCGGGGGCGAAATTTTTCTCTGAAACCACCTCGATTCGCCCCGACTGCGCCATTATTGGTGAACCGACTTCCCTGAAACCGGTGCGGGCGCACAAAGGACACCTCTCTCATGCCATCCGCATTCAGGGCCAGTCCGGCCACTCCAGCGATCCGGCACGCGGCGTCAATGCCATTGAGCTGATGCATGAATCGATCACTGAGCTGATGGCCCTGCGCAACACGCTGAAGAGACGCTATCACCATGATGGCTTCGCCATTCCTTATCCGACCATGAACTTTGGGCATATCATCGGCGGCGATGCGCCCAACCGTATCTGCGCCTGTTGTGAGCTGCATATGGATATCCGCCCGCTGCCAGGCCTGACGCTGAGCGAACTTGACGGACTGCTGAATGAAGCGCTGGCCCCGGTCAGTGAACGCTGGCCGGGTCGTCTGACGGTAAGCGAACTGCATCCGCCGATCCCGGGATATGAATGTCCCCGCGAGCATCAGCTGGTACAGGTCGTTGAGAAACTGCTGGGCACGGAAACCGAAGTGGTCAATTACTGTACCGAAGCGCCGTTTATCCAGACGCTCTGCCCGACGCTGGTGCTTGGCCCAGGCTCAATTAACCAGGCACATCAGCCGGACGAATATCTTGATACCGCGTTTATCCAGCCCACGCGTGATTTAATCGCTCAGGTTGTCCGCCATTTCTGCTATGAGGAAACCGCGCTGGAAAGCTAGTTGCCGTTTCGGCGTTCTCCGGGGCATTTGACTGTTAAAACAGACTATTGCCCCGGCATTATTCCGAGTTTGCTGATAAGAATAACTTATCGCGCTTCGTTGTAATTAAATTTCATAATTTCCCGACATTTAGCGACAGCAGGCGGCAAATTTAAGTCATTTGACGAATGGAAACGAACGTGGCTAGATAAAAGGCAAGGTTATGCCGGCGACGGTGAAATAAAGTGACAAAAACAAGAAGGGTGTCAGGGGTCATATGAACGAACAATATTCCGCAATGCGAAGTAATGTCAGTATGCTCGGCAAACTGCTCGGGGATACAATCAAGGATGCGCTTGGAGAGAACATCCTGGATCGGGTAGAAACCATCCGTAAGCTCTCAAAGTCATCACGTGCGGGAAATGACGCCCACCGTAAAGAATTGCTCTCAACGCTGCAAAATCTTTCCAATGATGAACTGCTGCCCGTGGCGCGCGCCTTTAGTCAGTTTCTTAATCTGACCAACGTTGCCGAGCAGTATCACACCATTTCGCCGAAAGGGGACGTTGCCAAACACCCGGAAATTCTGGCCAACGTTTTTGACCGCCTGAAACAGCAGCCTGACCTCTCCGAAGCGGCGATCCGCAGCGCTATTGAATCGCTGTCGCTGGAGCTGGTGCTGACCGCTCACCCGACTGAAATCACCCGCCGCACCCTGATCCATAAACTGGTCGAGGTTAACAGCTGCCTGAAGCAGCTCGATCATAACGATCTGTCAGACTATGACCGTGCGCAGATTATGCGCCGTCTGCGTCAGCTGGTGGCGCAGGCCTGGCATACCGATGAGATCCGTAAATATCGTCCCTCGCCGATCGATGAAGCCAAATGGGGCTTTGCCGTGGTTGAAAACAGCCTGTGGGAAGGCGTACCCAGCTTTCTCCGTGAGCTGAACCAGCAGGTTGAAGCCTCTTTTGGCGTCAAGCTTCCGGTCGATTTTGTGCCCGTCCAGTTTACCTCATGGATGGGGGGCGACCGCGACGGCAACCCGAACGTCACCGCAGACATTACCCGCCATGTCCTGCAACTGAGCCGCTGGAAGGCGACCGATCTGTTCCTGCGTGATATCGCCGTGCTGGTGTCCGAGCTGTCGATGTCTGAATGCACGCCGGAAGTGCGCGAGCTGTGTGGCAATCCGGAAGCGCTGGAGCCTTACCGCGAGATTATGAAAAATCTTCGCGGTCAGCTGTTAAGCACCCAGGCGTATCTGGAACGCCGGCTGAAAGGGGAACGTCTGCCACGTCCGGCGAATCTGCTTATCTCCAACGATCAGCTGTGGGATCCGCTTTATGCCTGCTATCAGTCGCTGCAGGCCTGCGGTATGGGCATTATTGCCAACGGCCAGCTCCTGGATACGCTGCGCCGCGTGAAGTGCTTTGGCGTACCGCTGGTGCGGATTGATATCCGACAGGAGAGCACCCGTCATACCGAGGCGATTGCCGAAATCACCCGTTATCTCGGGCTGGGAGATTACGAAAGCTGGTCAGAAGCGGACAAGCAGGCTTTCCTGATCCGCGAACTCAACTCCAAGCGGCCGCTGCTGCCGCGGCAGTGGGAGCCGAGCGCCGACACGCTGGAAGTGCTGGAAACCTGCCGTGTTGCGGCGGAAGTACCAAAAGGCTCTATTGCGGCATACGTTATCTCAATGGCTAAAACGCCGTCTGACGTGCTGGCCGTTCACCTGCTGCTGAAGGAAGCGGGCATCACCTTCGCGCTACCGGTCGCACCGCTGTTTGAAACGCTCGATGATTTGAATAACGCTAACGATGTGATGAGTCAGTTGCTGAACATCGACTGGTATCGCGGCTTTATCCAGGGCAAGCAGATGGTCATGATCGGTTATTCCGATTCGGCAAAAGATGCGGGCGTTATGGCCGCCAGCTGGGCGCAGTATCAGGCTCAGGATGCGCTGATTAAAACCTGTGAAAAAGCTGGCATTGCCCTGACGCTGTTTCATGGTCGCGGCGGCACCATTGGACGCGGCGGCGCGCCTGCCCAGGCAGCCCTGCTTTCCCAGCCGCCAGGCAGCCTGAAAGGGGGTCTGCGCGTGACCGAACAGGGCGAAATGATCCGCTTTAAGTACGGTCTGCCGGAAGTGACCATCAGCAGCCTTTCGCTCTATACCGGCGCTATTCTGGAAGCCAACCTGCTGCCGCCGCCGGAGCCGGAAGCGAAATGGCGCGATATTATGGATCAGCTTTCCGCCGATTCCTGCAAGATGTATCGCGGCTATGTGCGTGAAAACGCCGACTTCGTGCCTTACTTTCGTTCAGCAACGCCAGAGCAGGAACTCGGTAAACTACCTCTGGGCTCACGTCCGGCCAAGCGTCGCCCGACCGGCGGCGTGGAATCGCTGCGCGCCATTCCGTGGATTTTTGCCTGGACGCAAAACCGCCTGATGCTGCCCGCCTGGCTGGGGGCTGGTGCCGCGCTGCAAAGCGCGATGGAAGCAGGCCATCAGGATCAGCTGGAAGCGATGTGCCGTGACTGGCCGTTTTTCTCAACTCGTCTGGGCATGTTGGAAATGGTCTTTTCGAAAGCTGACCTGTGGCTGGCCGAATATTACGATCAGCGTCTGGTTGAACCGGCATTGTGGCCGCTGGGTAAACAGCTGCGCGAGCAGCTGGACAGCGACATCAAAGCCGTCCTGACGATTGCCAATGATGCTCATCTGATGGCCGATCAGCCCTGGATTGCGGAGTCAATTGCGCTGCGCAACGTCTACACCGATCCGCTCAACGTGCTTCAGGCGGAGCTGTTGCACCGCTCACGCCAGCAGGAAGCGCAAGGCAATGAACCCGATGCCCGCGTTGAACAGGCGCTGATGGTGACGATTGCCGGTGTGGCAGCGGGGATGCGTAATACAGGCTGATGGCAGGGCGTTTTTGTCTGAATGGCAGAAGCGCCCGCCGCTCTCCAGGCTGGCTCCGGATCCGTAGCAGCCTGGCCTTAAAAAAGTGGGTTCACAGACAGCAAAAAGCCATCCTGTTAAACAGGATGGCTTTTTATGGCATAACGTCAGGCGGCAGCAATGCTGGCGGGACGTACGCCCAGCGTATGACAGATGGCATAGCTCATCTCGGCGCGGTTAAGCGTGTAAAAATGGAAGTCTTTTACACCTTCCCGGCTGAGGATTTTTACCATATCCATCGCCACGTTGGCCCCGACCATTTTACGGGTTTCGGGATCGTCATCCAGCCCGGCAAACATGCTGGTCATCCAGCCCGGGACGCGCACGTTAGTCAGGGCAGCGAAGCGCTGAAGCTGTTTAAAGTTAGAAACTGGCAGAATGCCCGGTACGATCTCCACATCGATGCCGGTCGCCACACAACGATCGCGAAAGCGCAGGTAGCTTTCCACATCAAAGAAAAACTGGGTAATGGCGCGACTGGCACCCGCATCAATTTTACGCTTCAGGTTAATCAAATCGGCCTGCGCGCTTTTGGCCTCCGGATGCACTTCAGGATAAGCCGCTACGGAGATATCAAAATCCCCCACCTCTTTCAGCAGGCCCACCAGATCGGCTCCATACATTTCAGGTTTACCACTGCCCGGCGGCAGATCGCCGCGCAGTGCGACAATATGACGGATACCGTTGTTCCAGTAGTCCTGAGCGATAGCACGCAGCTCGTCCCGGCTGGCATCAACGCAGGTCAGATGCGGTGCCGCTTCGAGGCCGGTACGATCCTTGATGCCTTTAATAATGCTGTGCGTACGGTCACGCTCGCCGGAGTTCGCCCCGTAAGTGACGGAAACGAATTTGGGTTTCAGGCTGCTTAAGCGATCGATAGAGCTCCACAGGGTCTGTTCCATTTCACTGGTGCGCGGCGGGAAAAACTCAAAAGAGACGTTAATTCGCCCGCTAATTTCAGCCAGACTCTGGTTCAGCGCTTCACGCTGATTGGCGTGGAAAAAACTCATACCTGCTTACCTCATCGCTCGCGGCTTGTCGAAGAACACCTTATTGAACATCCATACGTTTAGACGTCCAGACACTCAAAATGACCTGAATCGCTTATATTGTCAACAGCGGCGATTGTTGCCGGGCGTGATTTTTTTTCAGGGTGCGATGAATATTTTTCTTCTGCTTAAGAAGCAAGGAAGACGCGATGGTCAGCGCAGTTAACAGCGCTCACGCTCTTTCCCTGAGAAACCAGAGGGTAATGTGACAAAACGCCCTCCTGAGCTGCTGATGAGGGAGATTAATTACAGGCTGTGGTGTAGCGAGTTAAGCGTGGTGTGCTGGTGAGGGCATTTCCGGAAAAAAGCCCGGTGACATGGGATTATTTCACGATTTGAGCAACTAAAATAAGGCCAGCCAGAATTCGCCATCGATTACAAATCATTCGCCCTGGCAAACGGTCTGACAATGCGTGAGCTGTTAGAAAACGCTTTCGCTGAGTATAAAAAGAACCACGGTTGAAGATGTGACCGGACACAACAGCAAGACGTCCGCACAATCGCGGGCGCCTTTACACTGATTTACTTTTAAACATCAGTGTACTTTATATTACCGTCGAGATAATGCCAGGTTATTTTTTCATATCGAAATTCTACAACCTCCATATGGTTAAATTCTTCCTTTGCAATATCTTTTACATCAAAAATTACTGGCATAACATTAACGACACGAGCATTTTCAAGTAACGTATTAAAATATTCCTCCTCATAACCAGCATCATTAATACGGTAATATTTTAACTCAACACTTTTCAATGTCTCGCCAGTGGTTAATGCTTTATAAAGATACGCCGATGAAAAATCTAATTCTTTTTCTATGAGAAAGGGAAGGTGATTTCTGTTTCCTGTGATTTTTCCGCTAAAGTTATTAGTCGGCATACTGACGCTATGGTGTAACCCTAAAACTTCTACGCTGTGTTCTCTTCCACTAACATCAACACTACCTTTAATAATATTACCGCCATCATCATACATAAACATATAAACTGGAATCGCCATATCAATTTCCCTCTATAAACCCATCAGATTTCCCGATGGTATTAACCATCGTATCGATGCAATCCTTGCTGTTGGCAACCTTATAAAGTTTCTGGATTGAATCAACTATATATTTATTATAGTCCCGTTCGGTAATACTATAGAATGGCAGGCTACATACGCGCTGAGTGCTTAACGGTGGAGCATCATCATTCAATACAGCAAGTACTCCCGCTGGGTTATGAGGAATAGCTTTTGCAACAGCAGCCGTAAGTGTTTCTGCCGATGCAGCATCGCTCTCAGGGGCTAACAGAGCGGCTACGGCAAGCCAATTATTTTCGCCACCACTTATCTTGCTTAAAACAAACCCCCATTCAGATTCATCATCTTTGAATAGTTCAGAGATGACCATCTTAGCACCAACGGTTTTTATTCTGTTGGTTAACTGTTCTGGGTTTATTGGTGTTATAGCTATTGTTTTGAACGAAATAAAAAACAGCAATATATAGGTGGTTATTTTAATCATCTTACCACCAGTATTGTGTCACCACTATTTAAAACATGTTGCCTGTTGCTTACACCATCGATAATAATGCATCCGTCTGATGCGGTTCTTTCCCCATTTCTTTTCCCCCCATGTATCCTGAATAAACTTCGTCCAAATGTATTTGTTCCAAGAATTGGATCGAGAATAATAGTTACCGGTGTAATCGTATCATGAGATCCTGATATCCTATAATAACCTTTAGGTATCGGACCGTGACCACGTACAGACTCCATTGCAGGGTTGTTAATTCCCGCCCCATTTCCGCTATATCCTTTTTGGAAAAGTTGCCCATTGTGTCTTAATTCGCCTGTGCTTTGGTCATATTCCCATGTCATAATTTAACTCCCTGTTAAAAAACGAATAGCATCCTTAGTATCTATTTTACATTTTATCAAATCAACAAATTTGCAAGATACCTTAATTGAGATCAAGATCTGGTTAATCTGGGGACTCCTCCCCTCCTGGGTTCGCCCCCTGCGAGCGGGGACAGGCTAGCTCTGAATGTTCTCGCCGTTGCGTGAAAAGCAAAAACCCCGCAGAGGCGGGGAACAATAGTAGTAGACATTACCCTCACGCAAAACGAACGATTTAGCCCCGCTGGCGTGGGAAGAGGGGTTTGACGCTCAAAGGAATGGTTTCACACGTTAAAAATATTTTTTCTTATAAATCAAAACACTATATACAGTAAAAAACGGACCTAAAGTACCGTCTGATGAATCGAAAAACGGCACTTAGTACCCATGCCTGGCTGTTAATCGATTTTTAGACAGCTTTTCTCGCTTAAGGTAAGTTTCCGTTCGACTGAGCATCAACCCCCTAACCGTAAAAAGCAGGATGCCCAGGCAGAAATAAAGCGTTATAAGATCTGAAACGACGTTACCCACGGCCTGCACTCCTGGTGCCTTGGGACTTTACGGAGGGCGCCTCATCGGCCTTATCCTGCCCTGGGTTTATTGTTCCTTCGGCACCTTACGGATGATGCTTATCCTCAGGTTTTATCCTGAACCAGGCGCCCGGAGACTGCGGATCTTACGCATCCCCGACGGACGCTTACGTCTTTCTGCTAAAGCAGCTGCGCCAGCCGGTTGAGATCGGACTGAATGGCGCCTGCGGTCACGTCCCGCCCGGCGCCTGGCCCGCGGATCACCAGTGGGTTATCGCGGTACCAGCGGCTCTCAATGGCAAAGACATTATCGCAAGGCAGTAATGCCGCCAGCGGATGATCCTCTCTGACGGCCTCAACGCCAACACGGGCTTTGCCATTCGCATCAAACCGCGCCACATAGCGCAGCACCAGGCCCATCTCGCAGGCCGCCTCAAAACGCTGCTGCATCTGCTCATTCAGCGCGTCGCCGTTTTCAAAGAAATGATCGACAGATTCGCTCTCACAGCCTTTCGGCACCAGTGACTCGACGCGAACCTGATCGGGTTCGATATCGTAGCCAGCTTCACGGGCAAGGATCACCAGCTTACGCATCACATCCTGGCCGGAGAGGTCAACGCGTGGATCCGGCTCCGTCAGACCCTGCTGCCAGGCCTGATCGACCAGTTCGGTAAAAGGAACCGTGCCGTCATATTGCAGGAACAGCCAGGAGAGCGTGCCGGAGAAAATACCGCTGATGGAAAGGATGCTGTCGCCGCTCTCGCGCAGGTCACGCACCGTATAGTTGACCGGTAATCCCGCGCCTACGGTGGCGTTATAGAGCCAGTGTCGTCCCGTCTTGGCAAAAGCGTCACGGATTTGCCGGTAGCGGTCGCTGCTGGACGCGCCTGCAACCTTGTTGGCGCTGATGACGTGGAACCCGTGGCTGGCGAAGTCAAGATACTGCCCGGCAAGCGGTTCGCTGGCGGTCACGTCAAGCACTACCAGGTCATCAAACGGATGCGCGCGCATCCACAGAAAGAGCGACTCCTCATCCTGCTCCACCGCTTCATCTTCAAAGAAAGCCAGCGCACGGCTCGCGTCTAATCCGTCATAACTTAACAGGCTGCGGCGGCTGTCCACCACGCCCGCCAGGATGAATTCGAAGCCGGTCCGCGCCGACAGCGTTTCCTGCTCGCGGCCAAACAGTTCAAGCCAGCGGGAACCGATGTTCCCTTTGCCAAACAGCACCAGCCCTACCTGTTTCTCAGCCCGGAACAGCGACTGATGCAGGCCACGAATCAGATGCTCAGTTGGGCCAACGCGCAGCACCGCCACCAGGCTGATCCCTTCTTCAGACTGCCAGATAAACTCAACGGGCTGATCTTTCAGCTGCTGCCAGAAGCGATGACTGTGCAGCGGGTTACGGCAGACGCCTGCTCCCACCAGCGCCACCATCGCCATACCTTCGCGTAGCTGAAGCTTGCCGGGAAGTGCGGCGCTCTGAAGTAACTCAAGCGCGCTGTTAACCACTTCCGTGGTATAGCAAAGCTGGAGAAGATTGCGGTCAGGATGTATACCGATCGCCAGCGGACGAAGCTGCGCACGCCTGAGCAGATGATCGGCCTCTTTATATTGTGCGGCGAAGTCATGCTGTGGCGAAACCTGAAATTCAATCAGGCAGACATCGTCATGGCTGGTGACGATGCGTGCGCCGGTGCCGGAGGCCAGTACGCGCTCGATGCGGGTCGAGCCCTGCTCCGGCTGATAGCTACAGCGCAATTGCAGATCGATATCGCTGCCGGAAACGGGCTGTAGCGTGCGCGTATGCAGCACCGGCGCCGCAAGACGCGCCAGTTCGCTGGCTTCATCCAGCCGCAGCAGCGGCAGCAGGCAGGCATCTTTCACCTTCCGGGGATCGGCGCTGTACACACCGGCAACGTCACTCCAGATGGTCACTCGCGACGCTCCGGCCAGCGCGCCTATCTGCGTGGCCGAATAGTCGCTGCCGTTACGGCCCAGCAGGACGGTTTCGCCCGCCTCATTACGGGAGATAAAGCCGGTGATCACCAGTCGCTCGCCAGGATGCTGCGCCATCAGCTCTTGCAGCAAAGGCCAGGATTTCCCCTCATCAACCTGAGGCTGGGCGGCGCGCTCGGCGCGCAGGAAATCCCGCGCATCCAGCCAGCAAGCTTTCATATCGCGTAGATTCAGTACCGCAGCCATCAGCCGGGCAGACCAGATTTCCCCATGGCCCACGACTTCCGCGTAGACCGCTTCGGTTATCTTGCCGTCCAGCAGCGTGGCGAGTCTTTCAAGGTCGTGGATAAATTCGGTAATCAGTACGTCAGCCTGGTCAGCCGGCAACAGACCGCCGATCAGCTCGCTCTGGTAACGACGCAGCGCCTGCTGCACCTGATGGGCCGACAGACGGTCGCTCTGGCTCAGCTTCAGCCAGTTAATCAGCTGATTGGTGGTGCTTCCGGCGGCGGAAACCACCATCACATCTCCCGGCAAGCCGTACTCCGCCATAATGCCGGCGACGCGCTGATAACATTTAGCATCGGCGAGACTGCTACCGCCAAATTTATGCAGCTGACGTGTGCCCGCTGCCACTGCTGACTGACTCATGCTTACCTCTCGGCCGCTATCCGGAATGCGTTATCCAGATCGGCAATTAAATCTTCGTGATCTTCAATACCTGTTGAAACGCGAAGCAGCGTTTCAGAAATGCCTGCCGCCGCCCGCGCCTCAGCCGACATACCGGCGTGGGTCATGGTCGCCGTATGGGAAATCAGGCTTTCAACCCCGCCCAGCGACTCTGCAAGGGTAAAGAGTTCAAGAGCTTTCAGAAAGCGTCGCAGCGTCTGTTCGTCGCCGTCCAGCTCGAAACTGAGCATGGCCCCGAAACCTTTCTGCTGACGAACCGCAAACTCATGACCCGCATTGTCCGGCAGGGAAGGATGATACAACTTTTTCACCAGCGGTTGTTGTTTCAGATACTCCACAATGGCCAGCGCGTTACGCTGTGCAGCCGCCATGCGCGGGGCCAGCGTACGCAGACCGCGCAGCAGGAGATAGCTGTCGAAAGCGGCTCCCGTTACGCCAATATTATTGGCCCACCAGGCCAGTTCAGTCACCTGGGCCGGATCTTTCGCAATGACCGCGCCCGCAACCACATCCGAATGCCCGTTCAGGTATTTGGTGCAGGAGTGAATCACCAGGTCAGCGCCCAGCGCCAGAGGATTTTGCAGCGCAGGGCTGAGGAAAGTGTTATCCACCACGCTGACCGCGCCTGCTTCCGCCGCCGCCCGACAGATAGCGGCAATATCCACCACCCGCAACAGGGGGTTACTGGGGCTCTCAATCAGCACCAGCTTGGGTTTCTCTGCCAGTGCTGCATGCAGTGCGCCTTCATCGCCCTGATCGACAAACTTAACGCGATAGGCGCCACGCTTGCTGAGACTGTCAAACAGCCGGTAGCTGCCGCCGTAGCAGTCATGAGGTGCCACCAGCAGATCGCCCGGCTTCAGGAAAACAGTACACACCAGATGGATCGCAGACATGCCGGTATTGGTCATCACCGCGCCAGCACCGCCTTCCAGTTCGGCCAGCGCACGCTGAACGACATCGCGGGTCGGATTGCCGCGTCGGGAATAATCGTGTGCTCTGGGCTCGTTAAAGTCGGTGAAGTTATAGGTGCTGGAGAGATGAATTGGCGGGACAACGCAGCCATATTGCTCATCATCATTCAAACCGCTGCGTACTGCGATGGTAGCCTGTTTACGCGTCATGGTGTCTCTGTTCCCGAAGCAGATTAAGGAAGAGTGCTTAGCATAACAGGGCAGGAATAGACGTCAACACATCTGGACATCTAAATGTCTTTGCGTATAGATTGAGCAATCCGGCAATAACCGTTAAGATTATGACGCTATAGCGAACAGAAATTTGCGCCAATGCGGTGTGGTGGGCACTAACTTCGGGCATAATTAGCCGAATTTCGGCTTTTCAATAATTTGATAATGATTAAGGTAACCCATGGCTGAATGGAACGGCGAATATATCAGCCCTTACGCCGAGCACGGTAAGAAGAGCGAGCAGGTAAAAAAGATAACGGTATCGATCCCGTTAAAAGTGCTGAAAATTTTAACCGACGAGCGCACCCGCCGTCAGGTGAACAATTTGCGGCATGCGACCAACAGTGAACTGCTGTGTGAAGCGTTTTTGCACGCCTTTACCGGCCAGCCATTACCGGATGATGTCGATCTGCGTAAAGAGCGCAGTGATGAAATCCCGGAAGCGGCGAAAGCGATCATGCGTGAAATGGGCGTCGATCCCGATACCTGGGTGTACTGATTTTCAGGTATAAAAAAACCCAGCCGAAGCTGGGTTTTTTCGCTGCATCCGAAACTTACGTCTCGTACAGGTCGCTTATTTGCTGCCTGGGATGCTGAAACGCTTGTTGAAGCGATCAACACGACCACCGCTCGCAACATCACGCTGCTTGCCGGTGTAGAACGGGTGGCATTTGCCGCACACGTCCAGGTTCAGGTCGTGACCCACGGTTGAGCGGGTTTTGATTTCGTTACCGCAAGAACATTTAGCAGTAACTTCAGCGTAATTCGGGTGAATACCTTTTTTCATGGGAAACCTCAGTTAAGGCCGTGTCGCTCTCCCGTGCCAGGGTTGACCCTGCACCGGCACCACACGAAGATTAATATTTCAGGTGTAATGATACCAAAATGCCGTATCACGGCGGCGAACTATACAGAAAGTAACCGCTCGCTGCAATCGAATCCGCACATTCAGGAACACACAGTGTACACTATCCCGCTCACAATTTCATCTGGATGCATTCATGCCCGTTGTTCAGGTCGCCCTGCCGGTCCCGTTAGCCCGAAACTTTGACTATCTGCTACCGCCTCATCTGCCGATGGCAGCGGTTGGCGCACGCGTCAGCGTCCCGTTCGGCAAGCGTAAAGCGGTGGGCGTGGTGGTCGGCCTGAGTGAAACCAGCGATTTCCCGATTGATCAGCTCAAAGCGGTGCATGAAGTTCTGGACGAAACGTCACTCTATCCCCCTTCGCTCTGGCGAATTCTGCTCTGGGCGGCGGACTATTACCATTATCCGCTGGGTGAGGTGCTTTTTCATGCCATGCCTGTGCTGCTTCGCCAGGGCAAGCCTGCCGAAGAGGCACCGCTTTATCAGTGGACGATCAGTGAAACGGGACGAGCCACGACGCAGGAGAGCCTGAAGCGCGCACCAAAACAGCAACAGGCGCTCGCCGCATTACGCCAGCGCGGTCTCTATCGCCACGAAATCAGCCAGCATGATATTTCCGACGCCACGCTTCAGGCACTGAAGGCGAAAGGACTGTGCGAACTTCGCTCGCAGCCGCGCGCGCGTCAGGACTGGCGGACTGAATACCGCGTCATCGGCGAAAGGCTCCGCCTGAACACCGAGCAGGCGACGGCTGTCGGTGCCATTCGCAGCGAGGACGACCACTTTGCCGCCTGGCTGCTCGCCGGCATTACCGGATCGGGTAAAACCGAGGTCTATCTCAGCGTACTGGAAAACGTGCTGGCGGGCGGCGGCCAGGCACTGGTGCTGGTGCCCGAAATCGGCCTGACGCCGCAAACCATCGCCCGCTTCCGCGAGCGCTTTAATGCCCCGGTGGACGTCCTGCATTCCGCCCTTAACGACAGCGAGCGACTGGCGGTCTGGCTGCGGGCGCGCAGCGGCGAGACGGCAATTATCATTGGTACCCGCTCAGCATTGTTTACCCCATTCGCCCGTCTGGGAGTGATCATCATTGATGAAGAGCATGACAGCTCCTATAAGCAGCAGGAAGGATGGCGCTATCAGGCGCGTGATTTGGCCGTTTTCCGCGCCCGCCAGGAGGATATCCCCATCGTGATGGGCTCGGCCACGCCTGCGCTGGAAACGCTGCACAATGTGCGCATGGGAAAATATCGCCAGCTAAACCTGAATAAGCGCGCCGGGAATGCCCGTCAGGCCACCCAGCAGTTGATCGACTTAAAAGGGGTGAAGCTCCAGGGTGGACTTTCCCCCGCGCTGATCGCAAAAATCAGCCAGCACCTTAAAGCGGACAATCAGGTTCTGCTGTTTCTGAACCGGCGCGGCTTTTCGCCAGCGATGCTGTGTCATGAGTGCGGCTGGCTGGCCGAATGCCAGCGCTGTGATCGCTATTACACACTGCATCAGCATCAGCGGCAGCTTCGCTGCCATCACTGCGACAGTCAGCGGCCCATTCCGCATCAATGCCCCCAGTGTGGTTCAACGCACCTGGTGCCGGTCGGCCTGGGCACCGAACAGCTGGAGCAGAACCTGAGCGGCCTGTTTCCTGACGTTCCGCTTTCCCGCATCGATCGTGATACCACCAGTCGTAAGGGAGCGCTTGAGCAGCACCTTGCTGACGTACATCGTGGCGGCGCACGGATACTGGTCGGCACACAAATGCTGGCAAAAGGGCACCATTTTCCCGATGTAACCCTGGTGTCGCTGCTGGACGTGGACGGTGCGCTGTTCTCCGCAGACTTTCGCTCCGCCGAACGGTTCGCCCAGCTTTATACCCAGGTGGCGGGCCGAGCGGGACGCGCCGGCAAACAGGGGGAAGTCATGCTGCAAACTCACCATCCTGAGCATCCGCTGCTGCAAACGCTGCTGCATCAGGGCTACGACGCTTTTGCACAGCAGGCGCTGAGCGAACGGGAAGCGGTATTCCTGCCACCTTTCACCAGCCATATCCTGTTCAGATCGGAAGATCACGATAATCAGCAATCGGCGCTATTCCTTCAGCAGTTACGTAATTTGCTGGAGGCCAGCCCGCTGAAAGATGACGCGTTCTGGGTAATGGGTCCGGTTCCGGCGTTGCAACCTAAACGCGGCGGACGCTATCGCTGGCAACTGCTGGTGCAGCATCCTTCGCGTGGTCTGCTGCAACGACTGATCAAAAGTACCCTTCCGCTTATCGGTACGCTACCGCAGGCCCGCAAAGTCAAATGGACGCTGGACGTGGACCCAACGGAAGGGTAATCGCCGGTAAGATTGCGAACTGCATCGAAAAAAGCGTTACAGGTCACACTTTTTATGCAAATTGAGTAACGACGCCACCTGACATCTGATAAAAATGTGACGGTTGTCAGCAAATTGGCAGATCCCTCCCTTATCAACCAGAATTATCCCCGAAGAAAGGCCGTCTCGGGCGAGGAGAGCAGCGTTGGAGCAGAATCAAGAGACAGCAGGCGCGACCATGAAGGACGTGGCTGAAAAGGCAGGCGTATCAACGGCAACCGTTTCCCGCGCCCTGATGAACCCGGAAAAGGTCTCTGCTGCCACACGACTGAAAGTGGAACAAGCGGTAAGCGCCGTCGGCTATTCTCCTCACGCTTTGTCGCGGGCCAGTAAGCGCAGTGAATCACGTACCATCCTGGTCATCGTGCCGGACATTTGCGATCCCTTTTTCAGTGAAATGATCCGCGGTATTGAAGTGGTGGCGGCCGAACAGGATTATCTGGTGCTGATTGGCGACTGCGCCCATCAGAATCGTCAGGAAAAATCCTTCCTTAATTTGATGCTTACCCGGCAGATTGACGGCATGGTGCTGCTGGGTTCACAGGTTCCTTTTGATACCAGTCTTGAAGAGCAGCGTAACTTGCCGCCGATGGTGATGGCCAATGAATTTGCGCCGGAGCTGGAGCTGCCGACCGTGCATATCGACAATCTGACGGCGGCTTTCGAAGCCGTTAATCATCTGCTAAAGCTGGGACACAGCCGCATCGCCTGCATTGCCGGGCCGCATGAGATGCCGCTCTGTCAGTATCGTCTGCAGGGTTATATTCAGGCACTCAGGCGTAACGGTCTGCCGGTTGATCCTCACTATATTGTCCGTGGCGATTTTACGTTTGATGCCGGAAGCCGCGCGATGAAACAGTTGATGGCGCTGCCTCAGCGTCCTGATGCGCTGTTCTGTCATAGCGACATTATGGCGCTGGGTGCCATGTCACAGGCCAAAATTATGGGGTTACGTATACCGCAGGATCTCTCGCTGATAGGCTTTGATGATATCGAACTCTCACGCTACAGCGATCCTCAGCTCACCACCGTCGCCCAGCCGCGTTTCAATATTGGCCGCGAAGCAATGAATTTGCTGCTGGAACAGCTTCAGGGAAGGAAAGTGAACAGCGGTTCGCGCCTGCTGGACTTCGAACTTAAGATTCGTGGCAGCACCGCGCCGCACCTGCGCGTAAAGCGTTAACGCCAGCAAAGCGCTGCGCGGCTGAGCGGCAAAAATCAGAATCAGTAGATTCTTAATGGCATCGCTGCTGGTCAAACTTCCGGCCCTTGAGTAACATGGCGAGCTGACAGCCGGGCGCGGCATCGCTTTTTTGCCCGGCCTCACCTTCTCTTGATTATTAGTGGAACGATAGTGGCACAAAAAGATTATGTAGGCCGCGGGCGTTCGACAGGGACGCGTCGCAAAAAGAGCAACAGCCGCAGCAAAAAGCGCAGTAGTGGTTCAGGGGTATCGAAGATAATGATGGTGCTTGCCGTTGCGGTACTGGTCTCCTTTATCGGCGGTTTATGGTTTATCGCGCATCAGAAGAAAGAAGAGACGCCCGTCCCCGATCATAAAGCGGTGGGTAACGGCTTGCCCCCCAAGCCGGAAGAACGCTGGCGCTATATAAAAGAACTGGAAAATCGCCAGATCACCGTGCCGGCGCCAAAAGAACCTTCAGCAGGTGGCGAAGTCCATTCTCAAACGCAGCTTACCGATGAACAGCGCCAGCTGCTGGAGCAGATGCAGGCTGATATGCGTCAGCAGCCGACGCAGCTGAACGAAGTGCCGTGGAACGAGCAAACGCCTGCGCAGCAGCAGCAGACCCTTCAGCGTCAGCAGACGCAGCTTCAGCAACAGTCGCGTCAGCAGCAACAGCAGCCTGCCCGCACCCAACCTGCCGCGCCGCGTGAACCGGTTCGTCAGGTGCCGGAGCCACGCGTACAGCCAAAAGCGGAGCCGAAGCCAAAAGAGGTGAAGAAAGAGAGTTCCCAGCGCTGGATGGTGCAGTGTGGCTCATTTAAAGGCACCGATCAGGCTGAGTCGATCCGTGCTCAGCTGGCCTTTGAAGGCTTCGAAAGCCATATCACGACCGGCGGCGGTTGGAATCGGGTGGTTATCGGGCCGTACAATAACCGTTCAGGCGCGGACAGCACGTTGAAACGTCTGCGCGGCTCCGGCCACACAAATTGTATTCCTCTCTCCATCGGGGGTTGAAACCCTTCAATCCCGCCCCATATCTGGTTGCATCAATGCCCCACATGAAAAATGTGGGGACATCTTCTTACTGCAACAAGGGGTCTGCCCGTGACAACAATTGTAAGTGTTCGACGCAACGGCCAGGTAGTGATTGGCGGTGATGGCCAGGCTACCCTCGGCAATACCGTTATGAAAGGCAACGTCAAAAAAGTGCGTCGTCTCTATAATGACAAAGTCATTGCCGGTTTTGCTGGCGGTACCGCAGATGCCTTTACCCTGTTTGAACTCTTTGAACGCAAGCTGGAATTGCATCAGGGTCATCTGGTGAAGGCGGCCGTAGAACTGGCCAAAGACTGGCGCACCGACCGTATGCTGCGCAAACTGGAAGCCCTGCTGGCGGTAGCGGATGAGAATGCCTCTCTGATTATTACCGGTAATGGCGACGTTATTCAGCCCGAAAACGACCTGATTGCCATTGGTTCCGGTGGTCCTTACGCCCAGGCCGCGGCCCGTGCGCTGTTGGAAAATACCGAAATCGGCGCACGCGACATCGTGGAAAAAGCGCTGGGTATTGCAGGTGATATCTGCATTTACACCAACAATAACCTCACTATCGAAGAATTACCGTCTAAAGCGTAAGGATCCTAACTATGTCTGCAATGACCCCGCGCGAGATCGTCAGCGAACTGAACAGATTTATCATCGGCCAGGAGGGTGCCAAACGCGCCGTTGCGATCGCGCTGCGTAATCGCTGGCGCCGGATGCAGCTCGATGAAGAGCTTCGCCACGAAGTCACGCCAAAAAACATTCTGATGATCGGCCCGACCGGCGTAGGTAAAACGGAAATTGCCCGCCGCCTGGCCAAGCTTGCCAACGCGCCTTTTATCAAAGTAGAAGCCACTAAGTTCACTGAAGTGGGCTATGTGGGTAAAGAAGTGGATTCCATTATCCGCGATCTGACCGATTCAGCGATTAAGATGGTGCGTTCTCAGGCCATTGAGCGGAACCGCTACCGCGCTGAAGAGATGGCAGAAGAACGCATCCTTGATGTGCTGATCCCACCCGCTAAAAATAACTGGGGTCAGTCAGAAAGCGCGGCTGAACCTTCTGCTGCGCGTCAGTCATTCCGCAAAAAGCTGCGGGAAGGCCAGCTGGACGATAAAGAGATCGAAATCGACCTGGCCGCGGCGCCAATGGGCGTGGAGATTATGGCACCGCCCGGCATGGAAGAGATGACCAGCCAGCTTCAGTCGATGTTCCAGAACCTGGGCGGTCAGAAGCAGAAGCCGCGCAAGCTCAAGATTAAAGATGCGATGAAAATGCTGGTGGAAGAAGAAGCCGCCAAGCTGGTGAATCCTGAAGAGCTGAAGCAGGAAGCGATCGATGCGGTTGAGCAGCACGGGATCGTGTTTATCGATGAAATCGACAAAGTCTGTAAGCGCGGCGAAAGTTCTGGTCCGGACGTTTCCCGCGAAGGCGTGCAGCGTGACCTGCTGCCGCTGGTGGAAGGCTGTACCGTTTCCACCAAGCACGGCATGGTGAAAACTGACCACATTCTGTTTATCGCTTCCGGCGCATTCCAGGTGGCCAGCCCGTCCGATCTGATCCCTGAATTACAGGGTCGTCTGCCTATCCGCGTTGAGCTTCAGGCGCTGACCACACACGACTTCGAACGCATTCTCACCGAACCGAGCGCTTCCGTTACCGTGCAGTACAAGGCGCTGATGAAAACGGAAGGCGTGGATATTCACTTTACCGATGACGGTATCTCCCGCATCGCGGCAGCGGCATGGCAGGTGAATGAAACGGCTGAGAATATCGGCGCACGCCGCCTGCATACCGTTCTGGAACGTCTGATGGAAGATATCTCTTACGATGCCAGCGATCTGGATGGTGAATCCATCACGATTGATGCTGAATACGTGAGTAAGCATCTGGATGAGCTGGTTGCAGATGAAGATTTAAGCCGCTTTATTCTTTAATCAGCCGTTCATGCTGAAGGAAAGGAGGCTACGGCCTCCTTTTTTACGCCCGCCGTTCGCTCCGGCGCAGTAAGCAAAAAAGCTCATGACCACCTCTATCCTTGATGAAGATTAACTCTCACGCCGCAGGCAGCCAGTAAACTGGCGGAAAATTATCCGGGTTCAGGCCCGTTTTCCCGCTGAGGCGACGCGACTATGACGGAAAACATCTATTCAATCCCTGCCCTCTCCCAAGCCAAAGCCTGGCTGGAAAGCTTAAGATTACGTACGCTCCCGCTGGCCTGCGCCTCTATTCTGACCGGGTCGGCGCTGGCCTGGTGGCAAAACAGCTTCAGCTTCCCGATAGCCATACTGGCCTTGCTGACGACGATCCTGCTGCAAAT
Organism: Pantoea sp. IMH; assembly: GCF_000599885.1. GTDB lineage: Bacteria > Pseudomonadota > Gammaproteobacteria > Enterobacterales > Enterobacteriaceae > Erwinia. The sequence goes on from NZ_JFGT01000004.1 coordinate 144,729, forward strand.
CCTCTCAAACCTGGCGAATGATTATGGCGACGCGCTGAAAGGCAGCGATACGCCAGCCCGTATCGGCCCGCTTCGCGGTATGCAAAAAGGCGTCATAACGGCGCCACAGATGCGCATAGCGCTGGGCATTACCGTCATGCTGACGATGATGTCGGGCATTATGCTGGTGCTTTATGCCTGTCGTTCCCTCAGCGATATGCTGGGTTTTATCGTGCTGGGTGCGTTGGCCATCGTGGCGGCGATCGCCTATACGGTGGGTAAAAAGCCCTATGGTTATCTGGGACTCGGCGATATTTCCGTGCTGCTGTTTTTTGGCTGGCTGGGCGTGGCTGGCAGCTATTACCTGCAGGCTCACAGCCTCCCTCCGGCGCTATTCTTACCCGCTACGGCCTGTGGTCTGCTCTCTGTCGCCGTGCTTAACGTCAATAATATGCGTGATATTGAAAGCGACCGGCAGCACGGTAAATACACGCTTGCGGTCAGGCTCGGCGCGCTCAACGCCCGCCGCTACCATGCCGTGCTGCTTGCCGGCTCGCTCCTCTGCCTGAGCCTGTTTGCCCTGGTGACGCATCAGGGCATCAGCGGCTGGCTGTTTATGCTGGCAGTACCGCTGCTGCTCAGCCAGGTGCGTTTTATCTTCCGGCAAACCACGGCTACTGCGATGTGTCCAATGCTGGGAAGAACCGTGAAAGCCGCCCTGCTGGTCAACGTCCTTTTTTCACTCGGCCTGATCCTGCCTTAATTGCGAGGTGATTGACCCATCGCAATTTTTAACAATTGATGATTTTGCCAACACCCTTGGGAAAGCGATATACTTAGCCTTCCTGCTGCAAACAGACGAACCCCTTATGAAATATGACACTTCTGAACTCTGCGACATCTATCATGAAGATGTGAACGTCGTTGAACCGCTCTTTTCAAACTTTGGTGGGCGCACCTCGTTTGGCGGGCAAATCATCACGGTAAAATGTTTCGAAGACAACGGGCTGCTTTTTGATTTGCTGGAGGAAAATGGCCGTGGCCGCGTACTGCTGGTGGACGGCGGCGGTTCCGTTCGTCGCGCACTGGTTGATGCGGCGTTGGCGCAGCTGGCGGTGCAGAATGAGTGGGAAGGCATTGTGGTCTACGGCTCAGTGCGTCAGGTCGACGATCTTGAAGAGCTGGATATCGGTATTCAGGCCATCGCTGCGATCCCCGTGGGTGCAGCAGGAGAAGGCGTTGGCGAGAGCGACGTACGGGTTAACTTTGGTGGCGTCACCTTTTTCTCCGGCGACCATCTCTATGCTGATAATACCGGCATCATTTTGTCAGAAGATCCGCTCGACATCGAATAGCCACGCGGCTATACAGCCTGGTGACGCTGAGTCACCAACAAAAACGGGTGCCAGCGGCACCCGTTTTCGCATACGCTAAATTCAGACTTCTTCCATTTTACCCAGCAGGGCACGCAGACGTTCCTGCCAGACCTGCTGCTCTTCCTTTAGCTGCTGGTTTTCACGCACCAGCGATTCGCTGTTTCCCGCCGCTTGCTGCACCTGCTGGTTCAGCGCATTGTTCTGATCTTTCAGCTCTTCAATTTCCATCTGCAGCAGAGTGATGGTATCAATCGCCTGCTGTACCTTTGCTTCCAGTTTCTCGAATACTTCAAATGACATTGTAAATGACCTCTCCTAATCGCAAGGCGTTGATGATGCTAGCCGCAGATCATGAGGGGTAAGCCGGCATTCCGCGGATAACAACGATATCTCGATTGTAAGTAGACCAGCCCGTCAAGTCCAGCGGGGAACCTGCACGAGGTGCAGTCTGTAACAATTTTCAGCGCAGACCTGGAAATGGCAACATTACTGGCAGAAAAAGTAAGTGTTTAGTTAACAAGGTGAGAAAAAAACGGCAAAGGGAAACGGGAAATGATGTTTCAGGAAAGCGAAAATACTCGAAAACGCTCATTTTTTTGACGCAGAGCACAACTTTTGATTTCGCTATTTCTCGTTTATGCTCGTTAACGATAAATTCACATCAGCCCTACAAAAGATTAGGGCGACTCAGGGAATGAGAAAAAAAACGTGGTACACCCTTTAACCTCGCCTTCAGGAAACACCATCATGAGTCAAACAACAAGCACGCTCAAAGGGCAGTGCATCGCCGAATTCCTTGGTGTCGCCACCATTATCTTCTTTGGTGCTGGCTGCGTTGCCGCCATGAAGCTGGCGGGTGCCAGCTTTGGCCAGTGGGAAATCAGTATCATCTGGGGTATCGCCGTGGCTATGGCGGTCTATCTCAGCGCGGCCATTTCCGGCGCACACCTTAACCCAGCTGTCACCATTGCACTTTGCCTCTTTGCCAGTTTCGATCGCCGCAAGGTTATACCTTATATTATTGCGCAAATTGCAGGGGCCTTCTGCTCTGCGGCACTGGTGTACGGTCTCTACTACAATCTGTTTATCGACTATGAGCAGTCCCATCAGATGGTTCGCGGCACGGTAGAAAGCCTCGACCTGGCCGGTATCTTCTCAACCTACCCGAATCCGCAAATCAGCGTGGGTCAGGCATTCCTGGTCGAAGCCGTGATTACGGCAGTAATGATGGGTCTGATTATGGCGCTGACCGATGACGGCAACGGCCTGCCGCGTGGCCCGATGGCGCCGCTGTTGATCGGCCTGTTGATTGCTGTTATTGGCGGCGCGATGGGACCACTGACCGGCTTCGCCCTTAACCCGGCGCGTGATTTCGGACCGAAGATCTTCGCATGGCTGGCAGGCTGGGGTAACGTGGCCTTTACCGGCGCCCGTGATATTCCTTATTTCCTCGTACCGATCTTTGGCCCAATCGTCGGTGCCAGCGTCGGTGCATTTGGCTATCGCTATTTGATCGCCCGCAACCTCCCGGTGACGACCGTGGAAGAGAAAGAACAGAAGTCGGTAGCGCGTGCTGAACAGCGTAAAGCGTAAGTCGCTAACCCTTTACACCATCAGGAACTGAATTATGACCACAGAAAAAAAATATATCGTCGCGCTCGATCAGGGTACAACCAGCTCTCGTGCCGTGGTTCTCGATCATGACTCCAATATCGTGGCGGTCTCCCAGCGCGAATTTCAGCAAATTTACCCAAAAGCGGGCTGGGTAGAGCATGACCCGATGGATATCTGGGCATCACAAAGCTCCACACTGGTCGAAGTGCTGGCTCACGCGGATATCAACTCTGACGAAATCGCCGCTATCGGCATTACCAACCAGCGTGAAACGGCCATTGTCTGGGATAAAGAGACCGGCAAGCCGATCTATAACGCCATAGTCTGGCAGGATCCGCGTACCGCCGATTACTGCCATAAACTGAAAAAAGAGGGACTGGAAGAGTATATCCAGCACACCACCGGCCTGGTGATTAACCCTTACTTCTCCGGCACCAAAGTGAAGTGGATCCTCGACCACGTGGAAGGCGCCCGTGACCGTGCGAAGCGCGGTGAACTGCTGTTCGGTACCGTCGATACCTGGCTGGTATGGAAAATGACCCAGGGTCGGGTGCATATCACCGATTACACCAACGCCTCCCGAACCATGATGTTTAACATTCACAAGCTGGAGTGGGATCAGCGCATGCTGGATATCCTGGATATCCCGCGTGAAATGCTGCCGGAAGTAAAATCATCTTCTGAAGTTTACGGTCAGACCAACATCGGTGGTAAAGGCGGTACCCGTATTCCTATCGCCGGAATTGCTGGTGACCAGCAGGCGGCACTGTATGGTCAGCTCTGCGTCCAGCCTGGCATGGCGAAAAATACCTACGGCACCGGCTGCTTTATGCTGATGAACACCGGCACCGAAGCGGTTACCTCAACCCACGGCCTGTTGACCACCATCGCCTGCGGTCCGCGCGGTGAAGTGAACTATGCGCTGGAAGGGGCGGTGTTTATCGGTGGCGCTTCCATTCAGTGGCTGCGTGACGAGATGAAGCTGATTGGCGATGCGACCGACTCTGAATATTTCGCTACCAAGGTTAAAGACAGCAACGGCGTTTACATGGTGCCTGCCTTTACCGGACTGGGCGCGCCATACTGGGACCCCTATGCACGCGGCGCGATTTTCGGCCTGACGCGCGGTGCCAACGCGAATCACATTATTCGCGCCACGCTGGAGTCTATTGCTTACCAGACGCGCGACGTGCTGGAAGCGATGCAAAATGACGCCGGTACTCGTCTGCAATCTTTACGTGTGGATGGCGGCGCAGTAGCTAACAACTTCCTGATGCAGTTCCAGTCCGACATTCTGGGCACCCGCGTGGAGCGCCCGGAAGTGCTGGAAGTGACCGCACTGGGTTCCGCCTACCTGGCTGGCCTTGCAGTAGGCTTCTGGAAAGATCTGGATGAGGTTCGCGCCAAGGCGGTGATCGAACGCGAATTCCGTCCAGGCATCGAAACCAGCGAACGTAACTACCGTTACGCAGGCTGGAAGAAAGCCGTCGCCCGTGCTCAGGCATGGGAAGACCACGAAGAGTAACCCCCTCGCCCGCAATCGCCATGATTGCGGGCGTTCTCCTTTGCACTACATCAGTCTTTGCGCGCCCCCCTTTTCAAAAATCCACCATAAATTCACCACTGGATTTTTACGCCTGACCGAAACGGCAGCGTTGCTCAGCGATAAGCGGCTGCAATGCGATGATTAAGAATGCTGGCGTTTTCCCTTCCTGCCATGCCAGACTTCTCACCTCACAATTTTCGGGGGCCCCTTATGAAACGAGAACTCGCCATTGAATTTTCACGCGTAACGGAAGCCGCGGCGCTGGCTGGCTATAAATGGCTGGGACGCGGCGACAAGAACGCGGCAGACGGCGCGGCGGTGCACGCCATGCGTATTATGCTCAACAACGTGGATATTGACGGGAAAATCGTGATTGGCGAGGGAGAGATCGATGAAGCTCCCATGCTTTATATCGGTGAAAAGGTCGGTAGCGGCCAGGGAGACGCGGTGGATATCGCGGTGGATCCCATCGAAGGCACGCGTATGACCGCGATGGGCCAGGCCAATGCGCTGGCCGTGCTGGCCGTCGGCGACCGGGGCACCTTCCTGAACGCGCCGGATATGTATATGGAAAAGCTGATTGTCGGGCCTGGTGCGAAAGGCGCGATCGACCTTGCTTTACCGCTGGAAGAGAACCTGAAAAATATCGCTGCGGCGCTGCAGAAGCCGCTGCGCGACCTTACCGTCACTATTCTGGCTAAACCGCGTCACGATGCCGTAATCGCCTCCCTTCAGCAACTGGGCGTTCGCATTTTCGCTATTCCGGATGGCGACGTTGCCGCCTCGATTCTGACCTGCATGCCGGACAGTGAAGTTGATGTGCTCTATGGCATTGGCGGCGCGCCGGAGGGTGTGGTTTCCGCTGCCGTTATCCGCGCGATGGATGGCGATATGCAGGGCAGATTGCTGGCACGCCATCTGGTCAAAGGTGACTCACCCGAAAACCGCAAGATTGGCGAGCAGGAGCTGGCACGCTGTCAGCAAATGGGGATTGAAGCGGGTAAAGTGCTGCAGCTGGCCGAGATGGCGAAAAACGACAATGTCATTTTCTCAGCAACCGGCATTACCAGCGGCGACCTGCTGAAAGGGATAACCCGTCAGGGCAATATGGCCACCAGCGAAACGCTGCTGGTCCGGGGCAAGTCGCGCACAATCCGCCGCATTCAGTCCATACATTACCTGGATCGCAAGGATGAGAGCCTGCATCCTTTTATTTTGTAAAGCACCGTTCAGGCCAGCCCTCTGGCTGGCCTCTGCACAGTATGAGCGGCAGGCACCGCTTATACCGCATGCGGCTCCGGGCGCCGGGAAAGCGGCAGCCAGCAGAGTAGTATCAGCAGCGCCATGCCGAACATCAGCATGCCAAGGCTGAACTGCCCGTTCTGCGGCAGCAGCGCTGACAGCCACGCCGCAAGACCCGACCCCAGATTTTGCAACCCTCCCAGCAGCGCGCCGGCCGAGCCCGCCACGTAGGGCCAGGGCTCCATCGCGCCCGTTGTCGCCAGCGGAAACAGCATTCCGGCGCCAAAGAAAAACAGCGCGGCGGGGACAATCAGCGTCCAGATAGACATGACGCCAAACCAGGCGGGGATCCACATCAACGCACCAGCCAGCAGGCAACTGTTCACCGCCCACCACATCAGCTGGGGAAAAGGCCGGTTTTCATGGCCGGCAAACCAGGCGCCAAAGAAGGCCGCTGGCACCGGCAGAATAAACAGCAGGCTGACGGTAAGGCTGTTCAGGCCAAGTACGCCGCCCATCAGGACGCCGCAGCTTGCTTCAAAGACCGCGATACCGCCGAGCGCGCCCATCAGCATAATCAGGTAACGAATAAATGTGCTGTCCGCCAGCAGTGGACGGTAGCGTGAAAAAAGCGCCCGCTTTTCCACTGGCGCAGGACGGGTTTCCGGTAGCCAGACTAGCATCGCGATGCTGACGGCCAGGCAAAGTACCAGCAAAAAGGCGAAGCAGGCATGCCAGCCAAACAGATGCGTCAGCACCGCGCCGACGATCGGCGCCACCAGCGGGCTGACCAGAATGCCCATGTTCAGCAGGCTATTCGCCTGACGCAGCGCGCCGCCCGCATAGAGATCGCGCGGCATGGTACGGGCCATCACGCCGGCTACGCCGGTGCCCAGGCCCTGAACCGCGCTGCCTGCGACCAGCCCGCCGAAAGTCGGCGCACAGAGCGCAATCAGCGTACCGATAATAAAAATGCTCAATCCCGCCAGAATTACCGGACGGCGGCCAATCGTATCCGAGAGCGGTCCATAGAGTAGCTGAGAGCTGCCATAGGTGATGAGATAAGCGGCCATGACGCGCTGCACCGCACCGTCGCGCACGCTGAACGCTTCGGCAATGGTTGTCATGGCGGGAACATAAATGGTTTGTGCCATTTGTCCGACAGCGACCAGCGCAATCAGCAGGATCAGCAGATACCCGTTTTCGATTTTTTTCATTTTCTTCAGCACAATAAGCGGCCAGAATCCAATTCAGAAATTGAATTGACCAGTAAACCAGAGTTGTTGGCGTGAAAAATATCAGGAACCTGTGACAAAGCGAGCGCTGGCCCTGAAATAGCCGGGCGGCAGGTGTCAGCGTTTACGGGCAACGCCGTAAATCAAACTGTACGTTATAGTAGAAGGATCGCCTGGCGCATTTGTCGATACGAGCTTTGTCCCCGCCAGAGACTGGAAAAAAGGGCGCCCAGTGGCGAAGATACACTTTCAACGCTACCCGCCCCACAACGACTAAGGAGTTGTTTATGGCCGAATGGGTAAATGCCAGAGTCAAAAAAGTGGATAACTGGACAGAGAGCTTGTTCAGCCTGACGGTTACCGCGCCCATCGCCCCTTTTACCGCCGGTCAGTTTGCCAAACTGGCGCTGGAGATCGACGGTGAGCGCGTACAACGTGCCTATTCCTATGTGAATGCGCCATCCGACGAAAATCTGGAGTTCTATCTGGTGACAGTTCCCGAAGGGAAACTCAGCCCGCGCCTGCATGCGTTAATGCCAGGCCAGGAAGTGATGATCACCAAAGAAGCCTCGGGCTTCTTCATACTGGATGAGATCCCGGAATGCGAGACGCTGTGGATGCTGGCAACCGGCACGGCAATCGGCCCCTATCTTTCCATTCTTCAGGAGGGGAAAGGGCTGGAACGGTTTAAAAATGTGGTACTGGTGCATGCGGCACGCTACGCCCAGGATCTGAGCTATCTGCCGCTGATGCAGGCGCTTCAGCAGCGCTTTAATGGCCAGTTGCGGATTCAGACCGTGGTCAGCCGCGAAGAGGCACCAGGATCGCTGACGGGACGGGTGCCCGCGCTTATCGCCAGCGGAGAGCTGGAGCGCGCCGTAGGGTTAACGATGGACGCGGAGAGTAGCCATATCATGCTGTGCGGCAATCCTCAGATGGTGCGTGATACGCAGCAGTTGCTTAAGGATACCCGTGAGATGCGTAAACACCTGAAGCGCAAACCCGGCCATATGACCAGCGAGCATTACTGGTAACAGGTCATTTCACCGCAGGGCTGTCACATCTCAGGCGACTCTGCGGCCGGTATAGTTCACCGGCTGCGGCGCTTTCCCAAAACGATTGTCACCCGCCGTGCCGCGAAATACGCCAAGCTCCAGAAAGAGCGTGACCAGAATCAGCGCCGGAATAAAGCGACCCGGTACCCACTGCCAGCTGGCGGGCAGCATATCCCAGTTACCGGCCAGCAGCATCCAGGCAACGATAAGTAACAGGCCCCAGTAACCTGCTTTATTCCGGTCATGTAGCCGTTTCACCACGACGGCGCTGGTCGGCCACAGCAGGCAAACCACGCCAAAGGCGGCATTTTGCGTACTCAGCCAGCCGTTTGCCGCCAGGGTAAAAAGCAGCGTCATCAGTAACAGCCAGAGCGTCAGCCAGATCCAGAGATCGCGTCGCTTCAGTCTGCCACGGTAAGAGAAACACCACGCTTGCAGGGTCATTTTTTATCCCTCAGGAAAGCCGCAGGCTTTGACTTTGTCGGTCATTGTCCGTTCTAATCTTCTGCTGAATGGAGCGATCAGGGCGAATTATATGAAAAAAACGATCTTTACAGGCCTGTTGCTGCTGGTACAGGCGACGGCCTGGGCCAGCGAACCTTCACCTCAGTCCCGCGCTGAGCAATTGCCAACTGCGCCCTATCTGCTGGCAGAATCGCCCACTTTTGATATGACAATCGGTCAGTTTCGCGAAAAATATAATGCCATGAATCCGGCATTACAGATTGCTGATTATCGCGCTGTCGACAGTCGCGGCGATAAAAGTAATTTGACCCGAGCCGCCAGCAAGATCAATGAAAATCTGTACACATCCACCGCACTGGAACATGGAACCGGTAAAATCAAAACGTTACAGGTTACCTGGCTTCCGGTTCCCGGACCTGAGGCGAAGGCGGCACGGGATAAAGCCCGCGCCTATATGGCCGCGCTGATGCGTTTCTTTCAATCCGATCTTGATGAAGAGCAGAGTCTGAAACGCATTGATGAACTGCTGAAGCAAGGTAAAGGCGCGCGTTATTTTACCCAGACGGTCGGGGCCTTGCGTTATGTGGTCGCAGACAACGGTGATAAAGGTCTGACCTTTGCCGTTGAGCCAGTGAAACTGTCGCTCGCCGCCGACTGAGCCGCCGCTAAAGATGACGAAAAGCAAAGCCTTTCGGGGTTTTGATCTCTATACTGTCTGGCAGACAACGCTGCTACGGCAGGGTAATTTAACAGAATCGCGCTAAGCGTGGAGGATAAGATGCGACATCCGTTAGTCATGGGTAACTGGAAACTGAACGGCAGTAAAACTCTGGTCAAAGAGCTGATTGCCGGTCTGCGCGATGAGCTGAGCACTGTTGATGGTTGTGGCGTAGCCATCGCCCCACCGGTGATGTATCTGGATCTGGCAAAACACGCCGCTTCCGGCAGCCACATCGCTCTGGGCGCGCAGAACGTGGACGTGAATCTGTCCGGCGCGTTCACTGGCGAGGTCTCAGCAGAGATGCTGAAAGATCTGGGCGCGAAGTACATCATTATCGGCCATTCAGAGCGTCGTACTTACCACAAAGAGAGCGATGAGCTGATCGCGAAGAAATTCGCCGTGGTAAAAAATGCAGGCCTGGTGCCGGTGCTGTGCATCGGTGAAACCGAAGCGGAAAATGAAGCCGGTAAAACCGAAGAAGTCTGCGCACGTCAGATTGATGCGGTGCTGACCACTCAGGGTGCGGAAGCGTTTAAGGATGTGGTTATCGCCTATGAGCCCGTCTGGGCTATCGGTACCGGTAAATCCGCCACGCCAGCCCAGGCTCAGGCCGTGCACAAGTTTATCCGTGACCACATTGCGAAGCAGGATGCAGCCGTGGCTGAACAGGTCATTATCCAGTACGGCGGTTCCGTGAACGATAAAAATGCCGCTGAGCTGTTCGCCCAGCCGGACATCGACGGTGCGCTGGTGGGCGGCGCCTCGCTGAAGGCAGATGCCTTCGCGGTGATTGTGAAAGCTGCCGCCGCGGCGAAAAACGCCTGATGCCCTATCCTGCCCCGTCCCGGGGCAGGATTTCACTCCTCCTGCCGGTTTTCCACACCCGATACCACAGCTTCGCCGCGCTTTTCCTGCACAACGCCCTCTGACGTCTATGCTTTTATCAGACTTTACTTCTGAGGAGGAGCACGATGGACACGACTTTGTCACCACCACTTTCCGACCAGGAACTCGCCCTGATTGACCGCTACTGGCGTGCCGCCAACTACCTTTCCGTTGGCCAAATCTACCTAATGGATAACCCTCTGCTGCGTCAGCCTCTGCAGCCTGAACATATCAAACCGCGCCTGCTCGGCCACTGGGGCACCACCCCCGGCCTGAATTTTATCTATGCCCATCTCAACCGCATTATCCGCCAGCGCGACCTGAATCTGCTCTATATCTGTGGGCCAGGCCATGGCGGACCGGGCATGGTGGCGAATACCTGGCTTGAAGGTAGCTACAGTGAAATTTATCCCCCCATCAGCGAAGATGCGGAGGGTATGCAGAAATTATTTAAGCAGTTCTCTTTCCCCGGCGGCATTCCCAGCCATGCCGCTCCGGAAACACCGGGCTCTATCCATGAAGGCGGCGAACTGGGTTACTCGCTGGTGCACGCTTTTGGTGCCGCCTTCGATCATCCGGATCTGATCGTACCCTGCGTGATCGGCGATGGCGAAGCTGAAACCGGCCCGCTGGCCGCCAGCTGGCACGGCACAAAATTCCTGAATGCGGCACGCGATGGCGCTGTCCTGCCCATACTGCACCTCAACGGCTATAAGATTGCCAATCCAACGCTGCTCGGTCGTGCCAGCAACAGTGATTTGCAGCAGCTCTTTAGCGGGTACGGTTACGAACCTTTATTTGTGGAAGGTGAAGATCCGCAGCTCATGCACCGGCAGATGGCGGAAGTGCTGGATAAAGCCTTTGACCGCATCCGTCATTTCCAGCAGGAAGCCAGGCGTGGTGAGGCGAACAGCAGCGTGCCGCGCTGGCCAATGATCGTGTTGCGCAGCCCGAAAGGCTGGACCGGTCCCAAAACGGTTGATGGTAAAAAAGTGGAGGGGTTCTGGCGCGCGCATCAGGTGCCGGTATCCGCATGCCGCGAGAACGAAGAACACCGCCGCATTCTCGAAAACTGGCTGAAAAGCTATCGTCCTGAAGATCTCTTTGATGAGGCGGGCAGGCTGCAACCCGAGCTGAAGGCGCTGGCACCACAAGGCGATAAGCGGATGGGCGCCAGCCCTTATGCTAATGGCGGACGACTGCGTAAGGAACTGAACGTTCCGGACATTCGTCAGTTTGCCGTGGAGGTGAAAAACCCCGGCGACACGCAGGAGCAATCAACGGCAGTCCTTGCCAGCTATCTCAGCGCCATTTTCAGCCAGAACCCTGACAATTTCCGCCTGTTCGGTCCGGATGAAACCGCCTCCAACCGCCTGAGTAAAGTGTTTGACGTTACCAGCCGTACCTGGATGGAAGCGATCCGTTCTTATGATGAACAGCTGGCGCCCGACGGCAGAGTGATGGAAATCCTCAGCGAACATCAGTGTCAGGGCTGGCTCGAAGGCTATCTGCTGACCGGCAGACACGGCCTTTTTACCTGCTATGAAGCTTTTATCCACATTATCGACTCCATGTTTAACCAGCATGCGAAATGGCTGAAGGTGACGCGCGATCTGCCATGGCGCGAGCCCATTTCATCACTGAACTATCTGCTTTCCTCCCATGTCTGGCGTCAGGATCACAATGGGTACAGCCATCAGGATCCCGGCTTTATCGATCATGTTGCCAATAAGAAAGCTGATATTGTGCGCATTTATCTGCCCCCCGATGCGAATACGCTGCTGTGGGTGGGCGATCACTGTTTGCGGACCTGGAACCGTATCAATGTGATTATCGCCGGTAAGCAGCCCGAGCCGCAGTGGCTGAGTATGGATGAGGCCATTAAGCACTGCGAAACCGGGATGGGTATCTGGCCCTGGGCCGGTAATGAGCAACCGGGAATGCCTCCCGACGTGGTGATGGCCTGTGCGGGAGACGTGCCCACGATGGAGACGCTCGCAGCGGTAGATTTGCTGCATCAGTTGCTGCCAGCGCTGAGCGTCCGCGTAGTTAACGTTGTTGACCTGCTGGCGTTGCAAACTGCAGATCAGCATCCTCACGGGCTGAGTGAAGAGAAATTTGACGCAATATTCACGCAGGATAAGCCGGTTATCTTTGCCTTCCACGGCTACCCAACGCTGATCCACCGGCTGACCTATCAGCGCACTAATCATGCAAATTTCCATGTGCGCGGCTTCAATGAGGAAGGCACCACCACCACGCCGTTTGATATGACCGTGCTAAATGAGCTGGATCGCTACCATCTCGCTCAGGAAGCGATTTTGCGGGTACCCGGCCTGCAGGAAACCGCAGCCGACGTGCTGGATGTGCTGGAAGAAAAACTGGCGGCTCACCATGCCTACGTCCGGGAAAACGGCGAAGACCTGCCTGAAGTGCAGAACTGGAAGTGGCCATCGCAGGCGAGCGAAGGTGACGCGCCGGAGTAACGCTGACAGCAAAGCCAGCGGACAGGAACTGGAAGTAAAACCGCCCGCGCCGGTAAGGGCGCGAGCGGTTCTGTAAGGGACGATGCGTTACATCTTCAGGTGGCAGGGTTTGTTCCCGGCACTTTGACAATGATCTCAGGCGGCCTGAGGCCGCCCGTTTCAGCCTTACCCTAATGCCTCAGTCAGCATCCAGAGCGTGGTGACGACCAGAGAGAGCGCCATCACTGTATTGAATAAACGCAGCTTCCATGCCTCCTGCAAATGCCGGCCCAGCCGGTCACCCAGCGCGGCCCATATCAGAATACAGGGCAGATTAAGCACCATAAAACCTACCATTACCACCAGAATGCCGCTATCAGCGGTGTACATCAGCGCCACGTTCGTCGCCATCAGCCAGGCCTTTGGGTTGACGGCCTGGAACAGCGCCCCGCCTGCCAGGGTCATAGGGCGTGCTTTCTCCTGCAGTTCCGGCGCGCCGGCGCGAAAGATTTTCCAGGAGAGCCAGATCAGGTAGCCGCAGCCCAGTAAGGTAAGCGGTATTCTGACAGCACTCACCCACTGTAACAGAACCTCCAGCAACATCCCGGCGATGGCTGTCTGGATGGCACAGCCCACCATAATTCCCATTAACATCGGCAGCGTTCTGCGCATTCCAAAATTCACGCCTGACGTGGCCAGCATTAAGTTATTGGGTCCTGGCGTTATCGACATTACGGTTACATAACTGAAAAATGAGGGGTCAAGCATCGTCAGATGTCCTGTCATTGAAAGAGAACACCATCCTAAGCGCGAAAACCTGATGGTAACAGATTCAGAAGAAAGCTATTGTTATGGGTACAATCATAACTATTTCTCTACTGTACCCATCACCAGGCGAGGCCATTGTGTCCATCATTGACGCTCCTGAAAACACGCTTTACCACCAGTTGGCGGAAACGCTGGCCGCCGCCATCCACTGCGGCACATTTCCGCCTGGCAGTCGCCTGCCGGCCATCCGCCGCTGTGCCAGTAATCACCAGGTCAGCGTGAATACCGTACTGTCAGCCTATCGCATACTGGAAGACCGTGGCCTGATCGAAGCCCGTCCCCAGTCGGGGTATTATGTGCGGGGCGTACTGCCATCGGTGAAGGCGCATAAGGAACATGGTGCGAAAGTACGCTCGCCAGGAAGTGAGAAACTGGATTTGATCGATGCCGTTTTTGCTGCGCAGAATCATCCGGACTACACCAATATCTCCCTGGCTTGCCCGCAGAACAGTGATTTTTTCCCGACGGCAAAAATCAACCGAATCATGGCGTCTCTGCTGCGAAAAGAACCCGCACTGACGGGCCGTTACGCGCTTCCGCCTGGCAGCGAGCGTCTGCGCCGGGAGGTGGCCCGGCGCGCAATGGATCTCGGAATGACGCTGAGGGCTGAGGAGATCACGCTGACGCATGGCTGTATGGAAGCGCTCCAGCTGGCCCTGCGCGCCGTGACCCGTCCCGGCGACTGCGTCGGGCTGGAGACGCCTACTTACTTTTATCTTTTCCCGCTGCTGGCCAGCCTGGGCCTGAGCATTATTGAAATCCCGACCGATCCAGAGCACGGCATGTCGCTGGACGCCCTGGAGCTGCTGTTACAGGAGCAGCGACTACAGGCCATCATCGCCATGCCAACCGTGCAGAACCCGATGGGCTTCAGTATGAAGCTGGAGGATAAAAAACGGCTGGCGAAACTGGTTAACCATTATCAGGTCCCCCTGCTTGAGGATGGCCTGTATGGCGAGCTCCAGTTTTGCTGGCCGCTCTCCCCCGCCGTTAAAGCTTTCGATCGGGAAGGATGGGTAATTTACTGCACCAGCTTTACCAAAACCCTGACGCCGGACTTTCACATCGGCTGGATGGCAGCGGGGCGTTTTAGTGAAAGCCTGGCGAGGCTGAAAGCGGTCTCTTCTCTGGCCGAATCACGGCTGCTTTCAGAAACGATTGGCCACTTTCTGGCTTCCGGCGGCTACGATCATCACCTTCGCTCGCTTCGCCGCCGCTATGCGGCACAGCTTGACGAAGCGCGTGGCATTATTGCCCGCCATTTTCCCAGGGGTACCCGCGCCACGCTGCCCAGCGGCGGCTTTGTTTTCTGGGTAGAGCTACCGGGAGACGTTGACAGCGTTGCGCTGTTTCACCGTTTGCTTCTGGAGAAGATCTGCCTGACGCCGGGCGCGCTATACACGCTCAGCGATCGCTGCCGCAGTGCGCTTCGGCTCTCCTGCTGCTACCCCTTTGACGAACGTTATACCTATGCACTGAAGCGCACCGGCGCGCTGGCCTGTGAAATGAGTGGCATAGCCGCGGGCATGACATAAGCGTCAGGGCGTGCCGTTTCTTCCCCAGGCGGCATAGCCTTTACGCAGGGTCAGCCGTTCATAGTAGGCCCGTACGGCAGGCAGATCAGCATGCTCCAGCGGCGTTTCATACCAGCGGTTTACCGACAGGCCAATGGGAATATCCGCCAGAGAAAATGCGCTGCCGGCAACGTAAGCCCCGGTACTTTCCAGCTGCCGGTTAAGGATACTCATCGTATACGACCAGCCTTTACAGGCTGCTGCCAGCAGGCGGGGATCCTGATGGGCCGGAGAATGCCGGACCAGCGACATAAACGCATAGCGCCAGGCGGTGTTAAGTTCGGTCGCCTGCCAGTCGATCCACTGATCGACACGCGCCCGCTCACGGGGATTGAACGGATAGAGCCAGTTTCCCTGATGAGCATTGGCCAGATAACGAATAATGGTGTTGGATTCCCACAGCACAAAATCGTCTTCCCGGATAACAGGGATCATTGCGTTGGGGTTGAGTTTTTTAAACGCCGCCGCCTGAGGCGACTGGAACCCTTCGCCCCACTCTTCGCGCTCAAAGGCGATATTCAGCTCATCGCAGGCCCAGAGCACTTTTCTGACGTTAATTGACGAGGCGCGTCCCAGTATTTTCAACATGATATTGTTACCCTCAAACAAATATTTTCAGAAGGGCTTTAACTATGACGCAGTTACGCGCTTTTAAACAGGTTGATGTGTTTACCTCTTCCCCCCTCGGCGGCAACCCACTTGCCGTGATTATGGAGGGTGCAGGCCTCTCAGATGAGCAGATGAAGGCGATCGCCCGCTGGACTAACTTGTCAGAAACGACCTTTGTTCTGCCGCCCGAAAACCCACAGGCGGACTATCGGGTAAGGATCTTCACGCCTGATACCGAGTTCCCTTTTGCGGGACATCCGACGCTCGGCACGGCTCACGCCCTGCTTGAAAGCGGCATCGCGCTTAAAACACCAGGGCAAATTGTGCAGGAGTGTGGGCTTGGTCTGGTAACGGTAAAACGCTTTGACGATGGCGCACTGGCTTTTGCGGCACCGGAAGCCGTACTGACCGAATTCAGCGATGCCCCGATCAGCGCCGCACTGAACAGTGAAGCGATCGAAACGCAACTGCCGGTCACCGTGGCTGACATGGGAATCCGCTGGCTGCTGGTGCCGATGAAGTCAGCCGACGCCGTGCTGGCGATTAACCCTGACGTGGTGGAGTTTGAACGCCTGATGCGCAAGGCCAGAGTGGATGGGGTGATGCCCTTCGGCCCGCTGGATGGTGTTGCTGAACGCTACGAAGTGCGCGGCCTGCTGACTGAGCGGGGCTCGCTGGTGGAAGATCCGGTTACCGGCAGCGCCAATGCCTGCCTTGCCCGCTATTTTCAGGCTCAGGGCGTGGAGCTGGACTACCGCGTTCGTCAGGGAACGGCAATTGCGCGTGCGGGCCGGCTGAGCGTCACCTACGCGGCTGACGGCCTCTGGATCGGCGGCCAAACGCTGACGGTGATTGAGGGCACGCTGCGGCTCTGATAGCCTAAAGGGCACCCGGCCAGGTGCCCTTTGCGTCAGGCTACAGGAACATTCCGCCAGAAGCTTCAATACGCTGGCCGTTGATCCAGCCGCTGCGATCGCTGAGGATCTGCGCGATCGCATCGCCAATGTCATCCGGCTTGCCTGCCCGGCCCAGTGCCGTCTGTGAAGCAATGAAAGCGTTAATTTCCGGGTTATCGCGTACCCTGCCGCCGCTGAAATCCGTTTCAATTGCCCCCGGCGCCAGAATATTGACGCTAATACCCCGTGCGCCAAGCTCTTTCGCCTGATAGCGGGTCAGCACTTCCATCGCCCCTTTTACCGCTGCGTAAGCACTGGAACCGGGCAGGCTGAAGCGGGCCAGGCCGCTGGAAATATTCAGTATCCGTCCGCCGTCAGCCATCAGCGGCAGCAGCGTTTGGGTCAGAAAAAACGGCCCCCTGAAATGGATATTGACCATCTCATCAAACTGCGCTTCCGTTGTCTCCATAAAACTGGCGTGAAGCGCCGTGCCTGCATTGTTTACTAAATAATCAAAGGTGTCGCGTTGCCAGATTGTACTGAGCTGTTTTTTTACCGCGTCAGCAAATTCCGCAAAACCACTGCTGTCAGCAACATCCAGTTGCAGCGCCACGGCACGGGTGCCAGTCGCCTCAATTCGCCTCACAACCGCCAGCGCTTCCTGCTGCTGGCTTCGCCATGTCAGAATGATACCAACCCCTTCCTTTGCTAGTTTTAACGCCGCATTTTCACCTAATCCTCTGCTACCGCCGGTGATCACCGCAATTTTCGAGTTCATTTTTCTTTGCCTCTGGTTATCTGTAGACAAAAAAAGCATATTACCTTCACTCCGGGCTATAAACTGCCTTGCAGACGCTTCACTGTTTCATTACTAACAACAATGGGCGAATTAATGGATAAAATTCACGCGATGCGGGTTTTTATCAGGGTGGCTGAGCTGACAAGTTTTACGCAGGCTGCCGATGACCTGGGCCTGCCGAAAGGCAGCCTTTCCCGTCAGATTCAGGCACTGGAAAATGCATTAGGCACCCGGCTACTTCAGCGCACCACCCGCCGGGTACAGCTTACTCAAGACGGACAAATCTACTTTGAGCGCTGTCGTGACGTTCTGGCCACGCTGGAGGAGATGGAATCGCTGTTTCAGCATGAGCCGGCAACGCTGAGCGGGCGTCTGCGTGTGGATATGCCGGTCAATCTTGCCAGTGATTATATTATTCCCCAGCTCCCTGCTTTTCTTCAGCAGTATCCCGGCATTGAACTGGAACTGAGCAGCAGCGACAGGCGGGTCGATGTGATACGTGAAGGGTTTGACTGCGTTGTCCGCATAGGCGCACTGGAAGATTCGGGACTGATAGCGCGGCCGCTGGGGCAACTGAGGCAGATTAACTGCGCCAGTCCCGGCTATATTGAACGTTTTGGTACGCCGCAATCGCTGGACGATCTCTCTCACCATGCGATGGTGCATTATGGTCAGCAACTGGGCACACAAACGCCTGGCTTTGCGTTTTTTGACGGGAAAAAATACCATACTCTCAAAACCGGCGGCGCATTAACGGTTAACAGTACGGCATCTTATCGTGCGGCCTGTCTGGCGGGTCTGGGAATTATTCAGGTGCCGGAAATCGGGGTGAAGGCGGCCCTCAGCGAAAAAAAACTGGTCGAAATCCTGCCACATTTCCGGGCCGGGCCGCTGCCGGTATCGTTACTTTATCCCCACCGCCGTAACCTGGCACGCCGCGTACATGTGTTTATGGAATGGCTGACGCAAGCACTGAGAGGCTACGTTGCCTGAGCAGCGGCTATAATCTTAGCCATGCCAATATTCACCAGGGAACTGACAAGAAGGGTTCATGAAGGAAAACCAACCAGCAGAAAGCCAGCGTGATGAAGAAAAACCGCTGATTAATTTCAAGACCGGAAACGCTACCGTTGATAAATCGATCACGCGAGTGTCACGTTTTATCAGCTGGTTTCAGTCTATCCATACCGTTGCTCACTTTATCCGGGCCGGCGAACGCTTCACCGATCGCCTGGGAAGCCAGTTTGGCGCGGCCATTACCTATTTTTCGTTTCTGTCTCTGATCCCAATCCTGATGGTTTCGTTTGCAGGTGTAGGCTTTTTGCTGGCGTCGAATCAGGATTTGCTGACTGAACTGATCAATAAGATCGTCAACAACATCAGCGATCCGACGCTGGCAAACACGCTGAAAAATACTGTTAACACAGCTATTGAGCAGCGTACCACCGTGGGCCTGACCGGTTTAGCTATTGCGCTCTATTCAGGCATAAGCTGGATGGGCAACCTGCGGGAAGCGATACGGGCCCAGTTTCGCGACGTCTGGGAGCGTAACAAGCAGGATCAGGAGAAGATCTACTTTAAATATACCCGTGACCTTATCTCGCTGATGGGTCTGGTGCTGGCGCTGATCGTGACGCTTTCGCTGACCTCCATTGCGGGCGCGGCACAGGCGGCTATCGTTCGTGCGCTGGGTCTGGAAGGAATCGAGTGGCTGCGGCCCGCCATGACGCTGATAGCCCTTTCGATCTCAATCTTTGCTAACTATCTGCTTTTTTTGTGGATTTTCTGGATACTTCCGCGCCATAAGCCACGTAAAAAAGCGCTGTTGCGCGGTACGTTACTGGCGGCGATCGGCTTTGAAGTGATTAAGTTTATTATGACTCTGACGCTGCCGAAGCTGGCTTCTTCACCGTCTGGTGCCGCTTTCGGCTCAGTGCTTGGGCTGATGGCCTTTTTCTACTTCTTCGCCCGCCTGACGCTGTTTTGTGCTGCCTGGATCGCGACAGCGAAGTATAAAGACGATAAACCTATCGAAGCGGGTCACACAAGGTCGTGATCGTTGATCTCAGGAGGGGCAGCGCGTTTGCCCCTCCTGACAGCAGACTTTTTGCCTGCCCGGTGAGTGAGGGAGACGCCAGGGTGAAGAAATTGTCGATTGTTAAGACAGCCCATGCTTTATCCCAGCCAGATAAGGGGCGTAGCACGGCCAGCGGGCATTGTCGGAAAAGTTAAGAGGCGGCGTTGAGTAACTGACAGCGGTGATCCTGAAGCTCCTCTGCCGACGCCGGGTTAAGCAGGAGCAAATTGCGCTTTACGACCATCAACGCGCGGCGGTCATTAGATAGGGCCGCTACGGCGAAGCTATATTTTCCCATCTCATCCCGCGCGCCTGGCAGTTCGTTAGCGATGCGCACAAAAGGACTCATGCGTTTGATTTCGTCACGGGTAACCGCCCTGACTTGATAGACATTATCGCCTAACTCTACCGACTGCCATTCGGCGCTCAAGGAGCTGTCCAGACCGTCCAGCCGCTGACGGATATCGGCCCTCAGGCAGGAGATATGAATATGCAGCTGATTTTGCGTTCTGCCCGTTTGCGAGTTCACGCTAAGTGCAACAGCGCTGTCGTTGATCTTTCTGCCCCACCGCTGCGCCATGAAATGGCGGGCACGCCAGGCTTCAGCGACAAAGTTAGAGGTATAAGGATTGAGGAGCTCAGGGCTTTCAATACCGGTAATTTTCTCAACCGGCAGCAGCAAGTACTGTAGCGGGCCGTTGCGATCTTTCAGCACCACATAGCCGTTATGCAGATCCACCATTCGACAGGGCGTGGGGTCGTTGTGATGAAGCTGGTTAGGCACACACTTCTCACTGACGATATTCCATAACGCGTCAGATCGCTGTTTATAATCGAGCGCCACCGAGCCACAACCGGTCACAATAAGGCCCGCCAGTGCTACCGTAATCAGGATCCGCCTTCGTCCCTGCATAATCTCAACCTCAGGTCATCATTTGCGCATAATGTAAACGAAGCAAAGATGAAGATCATGCTAAATCAGCGCAGAAGCCCGCCTTTTTACCTCTGCTCATGCCATTTTCATGAATTATCCCAAATTTCGACACTGTAACCGGCAGCAGGGCCTGTTGCAGGTTCAGCTGACCCGCAGAGAGACTAGCGTTTCATTGCCTGGTCGTAGGTGCCGCCATCGGCGAAATGGGTTTTTTGTGCCGCTGCCCAGCCGCCGAACTTCGGATCGTCAATGGAGAAGAGTTTTACCGGCGCAAACTTATCCGCATACTTTTTCAATACGGCCGCATCGCGGGGACGATAATAGTTTTGGGCAGCAATTTCCTGTCCTTCCGGTGAGTAAAGGTATTTTAAATATTCATCGGCCACTTGACGGGTGCCACGATCGTCCACCACTTTATCCACCAGCGAAACGGTGGGTTCAGCCAGGATAGATTCGCCTGGGGTGACGATTTCAAACTGATCTTTCCCCAGCTTGTTGACCGCCAGATAGGCTTCGTTTTCCCAGGCGAGCAGCACATCG
This sequence comes from Pantoea sp. IMH, assembly GCF_000599885.1. GTDB lineage: Bacteria > Pseudomonadota > Gammaproteobacteria > Enterobacterales > Enterobacteriaceae > Erwinia. The sequence continues at coordinate 165,569 of NZ_JFGT01000004.1, forward strand.
CCAATACCACGTTCAACAAAAGTGTTTGTCGCGCCCCGCGCGCCGGAGTCCTGGACTTCGACGTTTTTGAATAACGCTTTGATATAGGCGAGAGCCTTAGCGTTATCGCCCTGATTTTGATCCAGCGCCCAGCCCCAGGCAGCCAGATAATTCCAGCGCGCACCGCCGGATGTTTTGGGATTCGGCGTAATGACGGAAACACCCGGCTTGATGAGGTCCTGCCAGTCATGGATCTGCTTCGGATTGCCTTTGCGGACCAGGAAAACGATGGTGGAGGTGTAAGGTGCCGAATTATGCGGAAGACGCGTTATCCACTGTTTATCGATACGTCCGCGCCCGGCAATGGCATCGACATCTGAGGCCAGCGCCAGCGTAACCACATCGGCACGGATCCCGTTAATCACCGAAGTGGCCTGCTTACCGGAGCCGCCATGTGACTGGCGGATCACCACGTTATCCCCGGTTTCCTGCTTATAATGCGTGCTGAACGCTTTATTGTACTGCTCGTAAAGTTCACGAGTAGGGTCGTAAGAGACATTCAGTAGCTGAATGTCCTTCGCCAGAACGCTGGTAGAAACCAGTAATAGCGTCAATCCTGCCTGCCACTTTTTCATCGCCTGCTCTCCTTAAAAATTGCGTTGGAGGGAGCGTGACACAAAGAGCACAGCGAATTAAAGAATAAAAAAAATTCCTTAATAACCTACAGGAATATAACAGGGCAGAAAAAAGGCGCTGTGATAACAGCGCCCCGAAATGGTTAGTACAGCTTTTTCGCCGTTTCCAGCCAGTCGCCTTTGAAAGGGCGCTTCATATTTTCGATGGCGTCAATGATATCGTGATGAACCATTTTCTCATTCTGGATACCCACACAGCGACCGCCGTAGCCCTGGAGCAGCAGTTCGATAGAGTAAGCGCCCATGCGGGAAGCAAGGATACGGTCATAGGCAACCGGTGCGCCACCACGCTGGATATGGCCCAGCACCGTGGCGCGGGTTTCACGATGGGTTTCAGACTCAATGTACTTCGCCAGATCGTCGATATCACAGATATGTTCGGTGATGGCCACAATCGCGTGTTTTTTCCCTTTTTCGATGCCCGCTTTAATCTCTGCGACCAGCTCTTCACGCGTATAAGGGATTTCCGGCAGCACGATGAATTCGCAACCACCCGCTATCGCCGCTGCCAGCGTCAAATCACCACAGTAGCGCCCCATCACTTCAACGATGGAAATACGCTGATGGGATGAAGAAGTATCGCGCAGCCGGTCGATAGCTTCGACCACGGTTTCCAGGGCGGTAAAATAACCGATGGTGTAGTCGGTACCCGCCACGTCGTTATCAATGGTGCCCGGCAGGCCAATGCACGGAAAGCCCATTTCGGTCAGGCGCTTGGCCCCCATGTAGGAACCGTCTCCACCGATGACCACCAGCGCGTCAATGCCGCGCTTTTTCATATTTTCAATCGCTGCGGCGCGCACGGACTCTTCACGGAACTCCGGAAAACGCGCTGAACCCAGGAAAGTGCCGCCGCGATTAATCATGTCGGATACGCTGTAGCGGTCCAGGTTGACCATACGATCTTCATACAGGCCAAGGTAGCCATCATAGATGCCACACACTTCCAGCCCTTCGCTCAACGCCGCCCGGACCACGCCTCTGATGGCTGCGTTCATACCCGGCGCGTCGCCGCCACTTGTCAGTACACCGATTTTTTTAATCATGACAACCTCTGAACATGTTGATGCAAATTATGAATTCTGGACGCCGGGGAGGTTCGACGCATGAGGGCGAGCTTACCGACTAATGATGGCAATAGTATATCAAAGCCTGTGAGCTGAATTGATTCAGGTCAGGCATCATTCGGCTATTTTTTCCGCTCAGTATGCCGTTTTCGTTCCTGAAAACGCTAACCTTTTAATTCATTTACCATTATAACCCAGCCTTCTGTTCAGGCTGAGAGATCGTTGCAGCACAGGGATCCAGGTGAATGATGATATCGGAACCCGGAAACCTGTTCAGCAGGGCTTTTTCGACCTGCTCTGCGAGACTGTGCGCCTGACAAAGCGGGAAATTATCGTCCATCTCCAGATGCAGCTGAATAAAGCGTGTTGGACCCGATTGTCTGGTACGAATATCGTGCGCGCCGTACACGCCAGGCCAGCCCGATGCGATCGCCACGATGGCCTGCTGTTCTTCATCCGGCAGCGCCCGGTCCAGCAGCGCCTGCACGGCTTCATAACCCATCCGCAGCGCGTTGTAGAGGATCCAGACGCCGATACCCAGCGCGAATAATGCATCCGCCCGCCTGAAACCATACCAGCTTAGCGCCAGCGCCAGCAAAATAGCGCCGTTCATAATGACGTCGGACTGATAGTGAAGCATATCGGCACGAATTGCCAGGCTGTGGGTTTTGCGTACAACCCAGCGCTGGAAGGCGACCAGAATCAGCGTGGCGAACAGAGCAATCAGCGTAACGACAATGCCGACCAGCGGCGCACGCATTTCCGCGGGCGAGGCGAGATGTTGTAACCCGGTCAGGAAGAGAAACAGCGCGGAACCGGAAATAAACATACTCTGCGCCAGCGCGGCGAGAGACTCGGCTTTGCCGTGTCCAAAAGTATGTTCGTCGTCAGCAGGCTGAAGGGAATAGCGAACCACAAAAAGATTGGTCAGGGAGGCAGCAATATCGACCAGCGAATCAACCAGCCCCGCCAGCAGGCTGACCGAGCCGGTGTACCACCAGGCGAAAATCTTTACCAGTAACAACAGCGAAGCAAGGCAAGTCGCCGCCAGCGCCGCCGAATTGACCAGGCGCGCGTAGTGTTTATCCATGCCACACTCCGTTCAGGTTAGTGGCGTAAGTATACTGGATCTCAGACAAAAAAAACCCCGCCATCATGGCGGGGAAGACAGGGATGGTGTCTATGGCAAGGAAAAACAGGGATACTATGTTACTGGTTACTGCCGGTACTACTCACTGCCTGCAACGATGAAGCCCGTTGCATGTTTGTCAGCTCGCGCATTTCATTCATGCGCTGCCGGTGTTTCTCTTTCAGCACGTCCTGCTGGGCTGGCGTTAACAGGTGGTACATCTGGTTTCTTACCCGGGCAATCTCAACGTGATAAGCCATTTCTGCCTGGGTAATCCTGTTCAGCTGCGCTTTGTAGGCCGCTTCATCAAATTCATCTGCAACGATCAGTTCATGCAGTTGCTCAAAATCATTCAAGCTTATGGGAGAACGGTCATGACGCGCCTGCTGCATCAAATCCCGCATCTGTCGACGCTGCTCTTCCGAAAGTTTGATGCCATCAAACATGTGAGACTGCGGAAATTGCGTCATAATGCGTGGCGCTGCGTTATCATGATGCACCCCGTCAATCGTCATCACATCTGTAGCCCAAGCGGCGGAGAGACTTAGCATCAGCGCCGGAACCACAACGACGGCGGTAACTTTGCGCATCGTTTACTCCCAGGTTGGTTTCCACATTTCGATTCAACGAGAGCCAGTCTACGGGGACCCCTGCAAACATGCGTCAGGGGGTGTAAAACTACGTAAAGTCATGGATTGACAGCATTCGTTCACGGTATTTTGCCTGCGGAGGGCGATAAAAATGAATAAGATCTTGCTGGTTGACGACGATCGCGAATTAACTTCGCTGCTAAAAGAATTACTGGAAATGGAAGGGTTTGACGTGGTGGTCGCCGGCGACGGTGAGCAGGCGCTGGCCTTACTGGATAACACGATCGATTTATTATTGCTTGATGTAATGATGCCGAAGAAAAACGGCATTGATACCCTGAAAGAGCTGCGTCAGCAGCATCAGACACCCGTCATTATGCTGACGGCCCGCGGAAGCGAGCTTGATCGCGTTCTGGGGCTGGAGCTGGGTGCTGATGACTATCTGCCCAAGCCCTTTAACGATCGCGAGCTGGTGGCCCGCATACGCGCTATTTTGCGCCGTTCAAACTGGAGTGAACAGCAACAGCAGCACGATACCAGTTCGCCAACGCTTGAGGTGGATCATCTCCGTCTCAATCCCGGACGTCAGGAAGCCAGTTTTGACGATGTGACGCTCGATTTGACCGGAACGGAATTTACCCTGCTCTACCTGCTTGCCCAGCATCTGGGGCAAGTTGTCTCACGTGAACACCTGAGTCAGGAAGTGCTGGGCAAACGCCTGACGCCTTTTGACCGCGCTATTGATATGCATATTTCCAATCTTCGCCGCAAACTGCCTGAACGCAAGGATGGCCATCCGTGGTTTAAAACCCTGCGCGGCCGGGGTTATTTGATGGTTTCAGCAACATGATTTCCAGTCTGACCACCCGCATCTTTGCCATTTTCTGGCTGACCCTGGCGCTGGTGCTGATGCTGGTGTTAATGGTGCCCAAGCTGGATACGCGCCAGTTAACGCCGCTGCTCGACAGTGAGCAGCGGCAGGGTACCATGATCGAACAACACGTCGAGGCGGAGCTTATCCAGGACCCGCCGAACGATTTAATGTGGTGGCGCAGGCTGTTTCGCGCCATCGACAAATGGGCACCTCCCGGCCAGCGCCTTTTGCTGGTCACCAGCGAAGGACGGGTGATCGGCGCGCAGCACAATGAAATGCAGGTTGTCCGTAATTTTATCGGCCAGTCCGATAACGCCGATTTCCCCCAGAAGAAGAAATATGGCCGTGTGGAGATGGTGGGGCCTTTTTCCGTGCACGACGGTGAGGATAACTATCAGCTCTATATGATCCGTCCCGCTGGCAGCTCGCAGTTAGATTTTATCAACCTGCTGTTTGACCGCCCGCTGCTGCTGCTGATTGTTACCATGCTCATCAGTTCTCCCCTGCTGCTGTGGCTGGCCTGGAGCCTGGCGAAACCTGCCCGTAAGCTGAAACACGCGGCCGACGACGTGGCGGCCGGTAATCTCCGCCAGCGTCCGGAACTGGAAGCGGGGCCACAGGAGTTTCTGGCCGCCGGCTCCAGCTTTAATCAGATGGTCAGCGCGCTTGAGCGCATGATGACGGCGCAGCAACGTTTGCTTTCCGATATCTCACACGAGCTGCGTACGCCCCTGACGCGGCTTCAGCTGGCCACCGCGCTGATGCGTCGTCGCCACGGTGAGGCGAAGGAGCTGCAGCGTATTGAGATGGAAGCACAGCGTCTCGACGGCATGATCAATGACCTGCTGGTGCTTTCCCGCACACAGCATAAAAATGCGCTGGTCAGTGAAGCGATGAAGGCGAACCAGCTCTGGACCGGCGTGCTGGAAGATGCCAGGTTCGAAGCTGAGCAGATGGGTAAGTCGCTGGAAGTACCTTATCCACCTGGCCCCTGGCCGTTATACGGCAACCCCAGCGCGCTGGAAAGCGCGCTCGAAAACGTTGTGCGTAACGCGTTGCGTTACTCATATTCAAAAATCTGCGTAAGTTTTTCTGTCGACAAGCTGGGCATCACCGTGCACGTTGACGACGATGGTCCGGGCATCAGCGCTGAGGATCGCGAGCAGATTTTCCGCCCGTTCTACCGTACCGATGAGGCCCGCGATCGCGAATCTGGTGGCACAGGCCTGGGTCTGGCTATTGTTGAAACGGCGATCCAGCAACATCGTGGCTGGGTGAAAGCTGACGACAGCCCGCTGGGCGGTCTGCGCCTGACGCTCTGGCTTCCTCTCTACTCCAGCAAGACCTGATCCCTGCCGGTAAATTTGCTATGCTTCGGCCCTCGAAACAGAGGGCTGAAGCCGATGCTGAATATTGTTTTATTTGAACCTGAAATCCCGCCAAATACCGGCAACATTATCCGCCTTTGCGCCAATACCGGCTTCCGGCTCCATCTGATAGAGCCTATGGGTTTCGCCTGGGACGATAAGCGTCTGCGGCGGGCAGGTCTGGATTACCATGAATTTACCGCCGTTCAGCGGCATGCGGATTATGCCGCCTTTCTCGCCGCAGAAGCACCACAGCGCCTCTTCGCGCTGACCACCAAAGGTACACCGGCTCACAGCGCGGTAAGCTACCAGGCGGGTGATTACCTGCTTTTCGGCCCGGAGACCAGAGGCTTGCCGCCGGAGATCCTGAATGCGTTGCCGGCACAGCAGAAGATCCGTATTCCTATGCAGCCTGACAGCCGCAGCATGAACCTGTCGAACGCGGTTTCGGTGGTAGTGTATGAAGCGTGGCGCCAGCTGGGTTATGCGGGCGCACAGATAAAATAAACGGGCAGGAAAATCGTGGTGCAGGCGCGGCGCGCGGCGCCATCAGTTTCCGCGCTCAGATCCCATCGCCGAACTCAAAGCCGGGCACCGTGCCGTTGAAATGCTGATCCATTTCCATGGAAGGTTTGTCGCTGCCGGGTTTACCCACTATCCGCGCGGGAACCCCGGCGGCAGTGGTATGGGGCGGAATGGGCTGAAGCACCACAGAGCCGGCGCCGATTTTCGCACCTCGCCCCACTTCAATATTACCGAGAATTTTAGCGCCAGCGCCAATCATCACCCCTTCACGGATTTTAGGATGGCGATCGCCGCTGGTTTTGCCCGTACCGCCCAACGTGACGGACTGCAGGATTGAAACGTCATCCTCAACGACTGCCGTTTCGCCGATCACAATCCCGGTCGCGTGGTCCAGCATGATCCCCCGTCCGATTTTCGCGGCGGGATGAATATCCACGGCGAACGACACGGAAACCTCATTTTGCAGATAGACGGCCAGCGCGCGGCGGCCTTCGTTCCAAAGCCAGTGACCGATACGGTGCGCCTGTAGCGCATGGAAGCCTTTCAGATAGAGCAGGGGCGTGGAATATTTGTCGATAGCCGGATCGCGCAGACGTACGGCCTGAATATCGCAGGCCGCCGACTGAATCATTGAGGGATCGAGCCGGTAAGCGTCCTGCACAATCTCCCGGATAGCGATGGCGGGCATGATGGGGTTTGCCAGCTTGTTGGCTAACATGTAGCTCAGCGCGCTGCCGAGATCGTCATGCTTTAACAGCGTGGCATGATAAAAGCTGGCCAGCATCGGTTCGCAGTCGGCCAGCGCCCGCGCTTCCGCTTTAATATAATCCCAGACTTTTTCAGGCTCTATGCAAGGCATTACTCTCTCCCCATCAAAAATAGCGTCCGGCGGACGCCGACACGCTACGACGCTAAGCTTCCTTTTCAGCTGATACTGTTTTCATCCTTCCTTGTTCGTCCAAGCAGGCTCAATGCTGCCTCCCGGGCATTTTTTTCGCAATACAGGATTTGATAAATTTGTTCGGTTATCGGCATCTCCACGCCGCAACGCGCGGCCAGCGCCTTCACTTCTTTGGTATTTCGGAAACCTTCCACTACCTGACCGATGGTTTTTTGCGCGCTTTCCACGTCAGAGCCCTGGCCGAGCATCATGCCGAAGCGGCGGTTACGGGACTGATTGTCCGTGCAGGTCAGCACCAGGTCACCCAGGCCCGCCATTCCCATAAAGGTGGTAGGATCGGCGCCGAGGGCGTTGCCGAGTCGGGTCATTTCGGCCAGCCCACGCGTAATAAGCGCGGTACGCGCATTGGCACCAAAACCGATACCATCAGAAATCCCCGCGCCGATGGCGATGACATTTTTCACCGCACCGCCGAGCTGAACGCCGATGAAATCCGGATTGTTATAAACGCGGAAGCTTTTCCCGCAGTGCAGCAGGGCCTGTAAATCATCCGCGAAGGTTGCATCCGTGGCGGCCAGCGCAATGGCCGTGGGCAGGCCGGCAGCAAGCTCTTTCGCAAAGGTGGGGCCTGAAATCACCGCCAGCGGAATAGCGTCGCCAAGAATTTCTCTGGCAACGTCCTGTAGCAGCCGTCCGGTCTCTTTTTCCAGGCCTTTGGTCGCCCAGACGATACGCGAGTCGGAACGCAGATGCGGTTTGATTTGCTGCAAAACATCACCAAAGACGTGGCTCGGTACCACGACCAGCAGATCGCGGCTGGCCGCAATGGCGGTGGCTAAATCGCTCTCCAGGCTCAGTGAGTCAGGAAAAGGCACATCGGGAAGAAAAGCAGCATTACAGCGATCGGCCTGAAGCTGGGCCTGATGCTGAGGGTTATGGCCCCACAACACCACCTGATGGCCATTGCGGGCTAGCGTAATCGCTAAAGCGGTGCCGTAGGATCCGGCACCGATAACGCTCATTGAAGCGTGATTGAAAGGCATTATGCGTCCTGTTGCGGATCGGCACCTTCATTTGACTGCTGGAGGTAGTTCATGAACAGCGCGTCAAAGTTGACCGGGGCCAGGTTAAGCTGCGGGAAGGTACCGCGGGAGACCAGGCTGGTGATGCATTCGCGCGCGTACGGGAACAGGATATTCGGGCAGTAAGCGCCCAGGCAGTGCGCCATCTGGTTGCCGTCGATACCTGAAACAGAGAAGATGCCCGCCTGCTGAACTTCACACAGGAAAGCCGTTTCTTCGCCCACGCTCGCCGTCACGGTGACGCGTAAAACCACTTCGTACACATCATCCGCCAGCTGGCTGGATGCGGTATCCAGATCCAGTTTCACTTCCGGTTCCCACTCTTTCTGGAATACCTGAGGGGCGTTAGGCGCTTCGAAAGAGATATCTTTGGTATAAATACGCTGGATCTGGAAAGACATCTCGGTATTGTTTTGTTCTGACATGGTTACGTAATCCTATGGGTTAATAATCCGTTATCGCGCCACTTACCCGTCTTATTTCAACAGCGGGTCGAGACCTTGACGGCCATCAAGCGCATAAAGGTCGTCACAGCCACCAATGTGCTGCGCATCAATAAAAATCTGCGGAACGGTAGTACGGCCGCTGCGTTTGATCATCTCTTCTCGCTTATCCGCATCGCCATCAATAGCGATCTGCTGATAGTTGACGCCTTTTTCTTTCAGTAACGCGATCGCGCGATGACAAAAAGGACAGGTTGCTTTGGTGTAGATCTCAACATTAGCCATAATCCGCTCCAGTCATTATTTGCCGCGTACCAGCGGCAGGTTTTCACCACTCCAGCCGGCTACGCCATCTTTCAGCACGTAAACCTTCTCGAAACCGGCGGCGTTTAACTGCGTCGCCGGCTCAGTAGCGGAAGTGCCGTTAGCGCACACCACGATGATCGGCTGCGCTTTATGTTTTTCCAGCTCGCCAAAGCTGCCTTTTTTAATGTCGGCAGCCAGCACGTTAACAGCGTTCGAAATGTGGCCTTTACGGTAGTCATCGCGTCCACGCACGTCGACAACAACGGCTTCTTCTTTATTGATTAAGCGTGTGGCTTCGCCACGAGTGACCGTTTTTACCTTGGAGAACATGCCCTTAACGGTGGTCACGATCACCAAAACCAGCAGGACAACCCACGCCAGACTCAGAATGGTATGGTTGCCTGCGAACTGCATAATATCTTGCATGAGGGGTAACAACTCCCGAAAGGGTTAATAAGCGAAAACAAGGCTTCTGAGTATACCTGCCAGTGCAGGCATGTACAGATGTGAAGCCCTCAGAGTAACGTTTTCTGGGGCTGAACCTCAAAAAAATGGGCCTTACGTTCACCTCGTCTCTGCGCCGCCGGTTAACAGCCCGCTGGAGTGGTTAATTGTTACACAACAGGCCGCTCCTTTGCGCTATTCTGCCAGAGCGGAGAAAGCCGCGGCGCTGGGCGCTGTCACTGCTGGAAACGCAAAACCGCCCATAGATCGCTGGTAAGCCGCTGTTCATCGTGGAATAATCCTTCTCCTATGAGGGAAAAAGCGACAGTTTCATATCAACGAACCCAGGGTAACGGATCGGCCACAGGCGTTCTGTTCCCTTCCCGTGCGTTCACCCTGTCCGCCTGCATGCTTTGCGCAGGCCTGCTGCTGCTGCCCGCTGTCAGCTGTGCCGCGAATGATAATAAATCTGCGCTCACCTCGCTTCAGCAGGATATTGCCGATAAAGAGAAGCGTGTCCTGCAACAGAAGCAGCAGCGCAGCAAGCTGCTCGACCAGCTTCAGAGTCAGGAAAAGATCATCGCCCAGGCCAGCCGGCAGCTACGTGAAACGCAACGTACCCTCAGCAGCCTCAATAACGATATCGCCAGCCTTACCGCCTCGATCGGCAAACTGCAAACGCAGCAGGATCAGCAGGAAAAAATGCTGGCAGAACAGCTCGATGCGGCGTTCCGCCAGGGCCAGCATAGCGGCGTCCAGCTTATTCTCAGCGGAGAAGAGAGCCAGCGCAGCGAACGCATCCTCGCCTATTTTGGTTATCTGAATGACGCCCGCCAGCACTCTATCGATGACCTGAAAAAGACCCGCAGCGATCTCACCCAGCAAAAAGCGACGCTGGTGGATAAGCAGGCCCAGCAAAAAATGCTGGTCGCTCAGCAGCAAACCCAGCAGAAAAAACTGGAAGGAGCGCGGGTCGCAAGGAAGAAAACCCTCACCACGCTGGAATCTGCGCTGGAGAAAGAACAGGCGCAGCTGGTTGAAATGCGTCAGAACGAGAGCCGCCTGCGCGATAAAATTGCTAAAGCGGAACGGGAAGCGCGCGCCAGAGCGGAACGGGAAGCACGTGAAGCCGAGCAGGTTCGTCAGCGCCAGGCGAAAGCGAAAAGCAAAGGCACCACCTATAAGCCAACGGAAAGCGAGCGTTCGCTTATGTCCCGGACCGGTGGTCTGGGGCGTCCCGGTGGCCAGGCGTACTGGCCAGTACGTGGCAACATCTCACACCGCTTCGGTGAAAAAATGCAGGGCGAGCTTCGCTGGAAAGGACTGGTCATCGACGCGCCTGAAGGCAGAGAAGTTAAAGCGATTGCCGACGGCCGCGTGTTGATGGCTGACTGGCTACAGGGCTACGGTCTGGTCGTGGTCATCGAGCACGGCAAAGGGGATATGAGCCTCTATGGCTATAACCAAAGTGCGCTGGTGAGCGTGGGAACCCAGGTTAAGGCAGGCGAGCCTGTCGCGCTGGTGGGTACCAGCGGCGGCCAGGGCGCTCCTTCACTCTATTTTGAAATCCGACGCCAGGGACAGGCCGTCAACCCACTCCCGTGGTTAGGAAAATAACTTTTGTCATTACTTCGCACACTTAGCGTTACGCTTGCCGGCCTGTTGCTGACCAGCACCGCCTGGGCGGGAAAACTCGCCATTGTCATTGACGATTTTGGTTACCGTCCGGCGCAGGAGAATCAGATTCTGCAAATGCCCACCGCGATCTCTGTCGCCGTTCTGCCCAATGCGCCCCACGCCCGTGAAATGGCGACAAAAGCTCACCAGCGCGGTCATGAGGTGCTGATTCATTTACCGATGGCGCCGCTCAGCAAACAGCCGCTGGAGAAAGACACGCTCTTCCCGGATATGTCCAGCGCCGAAATTACCCGCATCATTCAGAAAGCGGTCGCCGACGTGCCTTATGCGGTCGGGCTGAACAACCATATGGGCAGCGCAATGACTTCCAGCCTGCCCGGCATGCAAAAAGTGATGCAGGTTCTTAACCACTATAATTTTTACTTTCTGGACAGCATGACAATTGGCAACAGCCAGTCCACCCGTGCGGCGGCGGGTACCAGTGTGAAAGTGATTAAGCGCCGCGTCTTTCTTGACGATACGCAGAACGAAGCCGATATTCGCAAGCAGTTCAGCCGCGCGGTCCGCCTGGCGCAGCGGAATGGCTCGGCAATTGCTATCGGGCATCCTCACCCCACGACGGTGCGCGTATTGCAACAAATGCTGCCCACGCTGCCCGCCGATATTACCCTGGTGCGTCCGAGCGAGTTGCTGAACGAACCGCAGAACAGCACCATCAGGCCGCCCGCGCCGGTCACAAAACCCGTTCCACCGCGTAATCCTTTCCGGGGCGTGAAGAGTTGTCCGGTCAAACCGGAACCTGTTCCCACCAGCCGTGCGATGGCAGCGATTGCTGAAAGCATTGCCGACAGTCAGGGGATGCAGTATATAAAAACCTATTTTTCGGGATTAACGTTCGAGCCCGGAAAGACACCTTAAATTTCTCAGACGCCTTTCCGGAGTCCTTTTCGGGAAGGGCCGGGCTGACGGCGACGGATGCGGCGTGATGGATCAACAGCGTAAAAAAATTCTCTTACTCGACACCGGCAACGAATGGGGCGGTGGCACCAACAGCATGCTGGAGCTGCTGAAGCGCATCGACCGGAGCCAGTTCGATATCCACTGCTGTTTTTATCATAATTATACCCGTGGCGAAGGCGACACGATCGGACAAGTGCTGGAGGCGCTGGGCTTCCCCATCATCTTTATCCCGCAACGCAAACAGCCCCGCTGGGCTAAAGTGTCCAAAGAGCTGCTGCGGTCGCTGGTCTTTTTCAGCCGTACACTGCGTCTCAGCGTTACCCGGCGCATTGATGCGCTCTGGCGCATCCGCCCTAATGCCAGCAGGATTAAAGCGATCCTGGCATCACAGCAGTTTGACGTGCTCTATATGAATAACCAGCCCGGCTCAAATGCGGAAGGTTACCTTGCCGCCGAAACGCTGCCCGTCACGCTTATTCAGCACTGTCGCATTGAGCCGGTTCTCAGCAGTGAGCTGGTGTCGATGGTGAACCGGCGCATTGATGCGGTGATCGCAGTATCGAACGGCGTACGGGATAAACTGGTGAAAAGCGGCGTTGCGCCGGAAAAATGCTTTACGGTATTTAACGCCATTGATATCTGGCAACCTCTTCCTGAACGCCTTGCGATGCGCCGCCAGCTATTGGGGATTGATGATGATACCTTTGTGTTTGGCAGTATTGGTTCGCTCAGTCCCCGCAAATCGAATCATCATATTTTGACGGCGCTGGAAAAATTTGCCGACGCTTTCCCGACGGCCCGCTGGAAGATGGTGATACTGGGAGAAGGCCCTGAACTCGCATCGCTGCAACGCCAGGCGAAACAAGCCGGTATTGAGGATCGCGTAATATTCACCGGTTTTCGTAACAATGCGCTGGAGTACCTTGCCGCTTTTGACGTCTTTATTCTGGCCTCAAAAAGTGAAGGCTTACCCCGTGTCGTGCTGGAGGCGATGCTGCTGAAAACGGCGGTAATAGGTTCCCGCGTAACCGGGACGGCTGAGCTGATCGAACACAACAAAACCGGCCTGCTGTTCGACTATGGTGATACGCAGGCGTTGTTTGAACAGATGAAAACGCTCTGGCTTGATGCCGGTAAACGCACCGAGCTTCTCCAGCAGGCCAACGCCAGCGTCAGACAACACTACGCCATTGAGCATTATGTCGCTGGCGTGGAACTCATTTTAAAAAATGCGGCTCATGGAAAACCTTCGCATGTTTGAATTTCTGAATGCTCAGTACCGACATATCCGCGCCCGCCATAATATTTCCTACCAGAACAGAGAAGTTCAGGGGAATGTGCCGGTGACGTCCATTGTGATCCCCTGTACCGGCGTGGATTTTATTGAAGAAGCGACGCTCAGCGCGCTGTTTGCCGCCCGCTTTGCCCCCGACGCGGAAGAAATTGTGATTGTCAGCGACAGACCTGCCGCCGAGTTTGGTGAGCTACCGGCAAAAACGCGCGTCGTCAACCTGGCGGTGCCGTCGCGTGAAGAGAGCTATCGCTATAAGCAGATTTACCGCAGCCGCCTGATTAAGCTTCAGGCGCCGTTGCAGGCGAAAACGGAAGGAATTCTGATGATCGATTCCGACCTGAATCTGCTGCAAATGCCGCAAATTCATATGCATGATGGTCATATTTACTCCAGCTTCCGTCAGGGAAAAATGATCGCCAAGCTGATGAAGGCGCCAGAGCAGAATCGTCCGGCCTACTACCGCAACAGCGTACGACCCTATATCGTCGATCACGTTAACGGTGCCTTTCTGGCCGCGACGCGCCAGACCTGGCAGCGTATCTGCCCGCTGTGGCTGACGCTGTTTCAGGATACCTGGGAGCTGATGGACGACTCCCAGCCGCCAACCGACCAGCTGCCGCTGGCTGCGCTGCTGGATTTGCTGGATATCAAAACGGTTAATCTCGGCGACTGGATGAACTGGCCGGTGTCGAAGAAAATCGGTGGCAGCGCCGCCGTTATCCCGAAAGAGGTAGTGGGCGCGCACGGCGGTTTCCCGCTGACGGAGTGGCAGAAATACCTTACCTCGCCCGATACGCCGCTGACCTTCAAAGGCCAGGACTATACCCGGAAAGTTCGCTATCTGACGGATGCGGAAAAAGAGAAGTAAGCGGGATAAAGTGAGCGATGGCTGCGGACAGGCAGTCATCGCCCTTCAGCACTCAGTCCCAGTTCAGAATCACTTTACCGGACTGCCCTGACCGCATCTGATCGAATCCCTGCTGAAAATCGTCAATCCCGAAGCGGTGAGTGATAATCGGCGTGAGATCCAGGCCAGACTGGATTAGCGCCGCCATTTTGTACCAGGTTTCAAACATCTCGCGGCCATAAATCCCTTTAATAAACAGGCCCTTGAAAATAACCTGATTCCAGTCAATCGACATCTCCGAAGGCGGGATCCCCAGCAGCGCAATGCGGCCGCCGTGGTTCATCACGCTGAGCAGGCTGCGGAATCCGGCTGGCGCGCCTGACATCTCAAGCCCGACGTCAAACCCTTCGCTCATCCCTAACTCACGCATCACATCTTCCAGCTTTTCATGGCTGACGTTCACTGCACGCGTAACGCCCATCTTGCGCGCCAGATCAAGACGATAGTCGTTAACGTCCGTGATAACGACATGACGGGCGCCGACATGACGGCAGACGGCGGCGGCCATAATCCCGATGGGCCCCGCGCCGCATATCAGCACATCCTCTCCAACAAGATCAAAGGAAAGCGCGGTATGGACGGCATTACCGAATGGATCGAAGATAGCCGCCAGCTCATCGGAAATATTGTCGGGAATACGAAAGGCATTGAATGCCGGGATCACCAGATATTCGGCGAAACAGCCCTGACGGTTTACCCCCACGCCGATTGCGTTACGGCAAAGATGCGTACGTCCTGCACGGCAGTTACGGCAATGTCCGCAGGTGATATGACCCTCACCGGAAACGCGATCGCCAATGCTGAACCCTTTTACCTCCTGCCCGACAGCAACCACTTCGCCCACATATTCATGACCGACGATCATCGGCACGGGTATGGTTTTTTGTGACCATTCATCCCAGTTATAGATATGCACATCCGTACCACAAATGGCGGTTTTGCGGATTTTAATCAGCAGATCATTATGTCCCGGCTCAGGCACTGGCGCGTCATTAACCATCCAGATGCCTTCTTTCGCATGCAGTTTTGCTAAGCCCTTCATCACATCTCCTCTCCGGCAATAACACCAAGTTGCTGACCAATTCGGGTAAAGGCCTCCACCGCCCGTACCAGCTGCTGCTGGCTGTGGTTTGCGGAGATTTGCGTCCGGATGCGCGCCTGACCCTGCGGCACGACCGGGTAAAAGAAGCCGGTGACATAAATGCCTTCAGCCTGCAAACGTCGTGAAAATTCCTGAGCCAGCTTTGCATCGCCTAACATCACCGGGATAATGGCGTGATCGGCGCCAGCCAGCGTAAAGCCAGCTTTAGTCATTTCCGTCCTGAAGAAAGCCACGTTGTCCCACAGCCGCTGGCGAAGGCCATCCCCTTCCATCAGCATATCGAGCACTTGCAAGGAGGCTGTCACGATGGCCGGTGCCAGGGAGTTAGAAAAAAGATAGGGCCGTGACCGTTGGCGAAGCCACTCCACCACCTCTTTGCGCGCCGCCGTGTAGCCACCGGAAGCGCCGCCCAGCGCTTTACCGAGCGTGCCGGTAATAATGTCCACGCGCCCCATCACGTCACAGTATTCATGCGTACCGCGGCCCCCCGCGCCGACGAAGCCGACGGCGTGTGAGTCATCCACCATCACCAGCGCGTCGAAGCGGTCAGCCAGATCGCAGATGCCTTTCAGATTAGCGATAACGCCATCCATGGAAAACACACCATCGGTGGCGATCATAATATGCCGCGCGCCCGCGCTTTTCGCTTCGGTAAGCCGCGCTTCCAGCTCAGTCATATCGTTATTGGCATAGCGATAGCGCTTCGCCTTGCACAGCCTGACGCCATCAATGATCGATGCATGGTTAAGCGCGTCGGAGATCACCGCGTCCTCAGGGCCGAGCAGCGTTTCAAACAATCCGCCGTTTGCATCAAAACAGGAGGAGTAGAGAATGGCGTCCTCCATTCCCAGGAAGGTCGCCAGCCGGTTTTCCAGCGTTTTATGCGTCTCCTGCGTACCGCAGATAAAACGCACTGACGCCATGCCGAAACCGTAACTGTCCAGCCCTTCTTTTGCCGCTGAAATCAGCGCGGGATGGTTCGCCAGCCCGAGGTAGTTATTGGCGCAGAAGTTTATCGCCTCTCCGCCATCCTCCAGGGTCAGTTCGGCCTGCTGTGCGGAAGTAATGGGCCGTTCCACCTTAAACAATCCCTCGTCATGCAGGGCATTTAGCTGGGTTGAAAGCTGTTGATAGAAAGATGAGGGCATTTTTATCCTCCGAAAGGGGCTGAATAGCGGAACATCTTACTGAACGTAAGGTGAAGGAACGAGGAAGCCGATCGGGATGTGTGAGTTTCACAGCATAATTAGCGTCAGCGGATGGCATTCTCCGGCCGTTACGGCGTCATCTGGCTGTCTGCGTCGTGATGAGATGTTATGATAATAGCCATTAGCGCGTGAGACGTTCCGTTTCACCCTCACTCTTTAAGGTTAAAGCTCATGATTATCGTCACTGGCGGCGCGGGATTTATTGGCAGCAACATCATTAAGGCCCTGAATGATAAAGGCCATAAAGACATTCTGGTGGTGGACAACCTGAAAGATGGCACCAAATTCGCCAACCTGGTCGATCTGGATATTGCCGATTATATGGATAAGGAAGATTTCCAGATCGCCATTCTCGCCGATGAAGATTTTGGCGACGTGGAGGCGGTTTTCCATGAAGGTGCCTGCTCTTCCACCACCGAATGGGACGGCAAGTATATGATGGATAACAACTATCAGTACTCCAAAGAGCTCCTTCACTACTGCCTTGATCATCAGATCCCCTTCCTCTACGCCTCTTCCGCCGCCACCTATGGCGGACGCAACGATAACTTTATCGAAGAGCGTCAGTACGAGGAGCCGCTGAACGTCTACGGCTATTCCAAAATGCTGTTTGACCACTATGTGCGTGAAATCCTGCCGGAAGCGCAGTCGCAGATTTGTGGCTTCCGCTACTTTAACGTTTATGGCCCGCGTGAAGGCCATAAAGGCAGCATGGCGAGCGTCGCCTTCCATCTGAATACTCAGCTGACTAACGGCGAAAATCCAAAATTGTTTGAGGGCAGCGACGGCTTTAAGCGTGACTTCATCTACGTGGAAGATGTGGCTTCAGTTAATCTGTGGTTCTGGGAAAATGGCGTATCCGGCATCTTTAACTGCGGTACAGGCCGGGCGGAATCGTTCCAGGAAGTGGCGGATGCCGCGCTGAATTATCATCAGAAAGGTGAAATTGAGTACATCCCTTTCCCGGATAAGCTGAAAGGCCGCTATCAGGCTTACACGCTTGCCGATCTGACAAAACTCCGCGCGGCGGGCTACGATAAGCCGTTTAAAACCGTAGCTGAAGGGGTCGCTGACTATATGGCCTGGCTGAACCGCAAGGCATAACGGGACGGTACCGGCGATGAAAATTCTGGTAATTGGCCCCTCCTGGGTCGGCGATATGATGATGTCGCAAAGCCTCTATCGCACGCTGAAGGCCATGCACCCGGAGGCCGTGATCGATGTGATGGCGCCTGCGTGGTGCCGGCCGCTTCTTTCGCGGATGCCTGAGGTTAACGAAGCGCTGTCGATGCCGCTCGGCCATGGCGCGCTGGCGCTGGGCGAACGCCGG
The DNA here is from genome assembly GCF_000599885.1 of Pantoea sp. IMH. Taxonomy (GTDB): domain Bacteria; phylum Pseudomonadota; class Gammaproteobacteria; order Enterobacterales; family Enterobacteriaceae; genus Erwinia. Next base: position 183,410 of record NZ_JFGT01000004.1, read on the forward strand.
CGGCTGGGAAAAGCGCTGCGTCCGCAGAGGTACGATCGCGCCTATGTGTTGCCCAATTCGTTTAAGTCAGCGCTGGTCCCTTTTTTCGCCGCTATCCCGCACCGTACAGGCTGGCGGGGTGAAATGCGCTACGGTCTGCTGAATGATGTGCGGGTGCTGGATAAAGCAGCCTTTCCGCTGATGGTGGAACGCTATGTGGCGCTGGCTTATGACAAGGCACAGATCGCCCGCGCTGCCGATCTGCCACAGCCGCTGCTCTGGCCGAAACTCCAGGTGAGCGAGGCAGAGAAAATGGCCACCGCCAGCGAATTTGGACTGGTGGCAGAGCGACCGCTGGTAGGGTTCTGTCCGGGTGCCGAGTTCGGCCCGGCCAAACGCTGGCCGCACTATCACTACGCGGCGCTTGCGCAGAAGCTGATCGATGAAGGTTCGCAGATTGTCCTCTTTGGCTCCGCGAAAGATAAAGAAACCGGGGAGCAGATCCTGCAAAGCCTGCAGCCGCACTCGCGCGCGTACTGCCGCAATCTGGCCGGGGAAACCCAGCTTGAGCAGGCCGTGATCCTGCTGGCGCACTGTCGTGCAGTGATCAGTAATGACTCCGGGCTGATGCATATCGCCGCCGCGCTGGATCGTCCGCTGGTCGCGCTGTATGGGCCAAGCAGCCCGGACTTCACCCCGCCGCTTTCCGCTAAAGCCCGCGTGATCCGCCTGATTACCGGCTACCACAAAGTCCGTAAAGGGGATGCCGCAGAGGGGTATCATCAGAGCCTGATCGATATCACGCCAGAACGCGTCATCGCTGAACTGGATTCCCTGCTGGAAAAAGACCGGGAGACTGAATGCAGGTCCTGATTGTTAAAACGTCCTCCATGGGGGACGTGCTTCACACGCTTCCTGCCCTGACGGATGCCATGAAGGCCATTCCCGGGATCCGCTTCGACTGGGTTGTGGAAGAGGGATTTGCGCAAATTCCTTCATGGCATCCTGCCGTTGATCGTGTTATCCCGGTCGCCATCCGGCGCTGGCGCAAGCACTGGTTTGGCAGTCAGGTCAGGGAAGAGCGTTTTCTGTTTAAGCGCGAGGTTCAGTCCCGCGACTACGACCTGGTGATTGATGCTCAGGGCTTGATCAAAAGCGCCGCGCTGGTCACCCGCATCGCAAAAGGCGTTAAGCATGGCCAGGACAGCCGCAGCGCCAGAGAGCCCTTCGCCAGCTGGTGGTATGACAAACGCCATGAGATAGATAAACAGCAGCATGCCGTTCAGCGCACGCGCGAACTCTTTGCCAAAAGCCTCGGCTATGCCCTGCCGGAAAGCGACGGGGATTACGCGATTTCCGCCCATTTTCTTGCTGAACCGCCCGCCGATGCTGGCCGTTACCTGGTCTTTCTGCACGCCACGACCCGGGATGCCAAGCACTGGCCGGAAAGCCACTGGCGTGAATTGATCGACCTGCTGAAAGAGACGGGCATGACGATCAAGCTGCCCTGGGGCGCCGAACATGAACATCAGCGCGCCCAGCGGCTGGCAGAGGGATTTGAACATGTCATGGTGTTGCCTAAGCTGACGCTGGAGCAGGTCGCCCGCACGCTGGCTGGCGCACGGGCTGTTGTTTCCGTGGATACTGGCCTCAGCCATCTGACTGCGGCCCTGGATCGCCCGAACGTCACGCTCTACGGGCCGACGGACCCCGGCCTGATTGGTGGCTATGGCAAGAATCAGTGGGTGCTGCGCCCTGCTCAGGGAAGCAACATGGCAGATATCTCTGCACAAAACGTGATGGAGAAACTACTCCCTCTTATTGGCAATCTGACGGCTGACCCAAAGTATTAATGAACGCATCCTGTCTGCTAAGTGTTTTAATCGCCGCGCATAACTGTGAGGAATACCTCGCCGGTACGCTCGACAGTATTATCGCCTCTCTGGATAGTTCGCTGGCGAAGACGGAGATTATCATCATCAACGATGCTTCTTCGGACGGTACCAAGGCGATCATTGAGGCGTATGCGGAAAGGCTGCCGCAAATCCGCTTCGGCAGAACGGATTTTTGTAATGTCGGTAAAGTACGCAACCATGCGGTTCAGCTCGCCAAAGGTGAGTATATTCTGATGGTGGATGGCGACGACACCCTGCTGCCCGGCGCGTTACACGACCGGCTGGCACTGTTGGCGCAGGCGAAACCCGATATTCTGCTCAGCAAAATTATTGAGGTGCGATCTGGTACGCCGGTTCCTCAGTGGCAGCCCACCAGCCCGGAGACGCTGTCGCAGCACCAGGCGATTGAGCGCTTCCTGATCCACCGCGACTATCAGGCCCATTTCATCGGACAATTTTTCTCACGCCGGCTTTTTGAACACTATACCTTTCCCGATTTTATCTGTTACGAAGATACCTGGCTTTTCCCGCAGATGCTGATGCAAAGCGAGAAAACGCTCTTCTGCCGGGCGGGCTTTTATCTGTATCGTAAGCATCAACAGAGTCTTTCTTCGGTGATTAACGATGCAAAAATCGCCTGCCTGATCGCGGCCACGCAGAACCTGGATAGCGTACTGCCGGCCCGCTATAACGCGCTGATTACCTGTCACTGGCTCGATGTGGCGAACCGTTATCACAGCCAGCTGCGCGGGACGCCCGAAGGCCGGGCGCTGCTGGAGCGTATCCGTGGGGTCGGACTGCTGGGATTCCTGCTGAACGGAAAAATCAGGATGAGCTACAAGCGCAAAATGCTTAACGTCCGCAGACGCGGCCTGTAGCTCACAGGGGATCAGGGCGCCGGTTTTGTCAGCGCATACTCCGCTAACGTCATTCCCTGGGTACGGGCATGCAGCCAGCTGAAGAGCTGCTCAAGGTCGTCGTAAAGCCGGTCGATATCGGCCGCATCCTTAAAGGTCGGGCTGCCGTCTGGCATAAATTCGGAGGAGTGGAGCATAAACTCGACGTAATCCGCCCCCTCAGCCAGCGTTTTTTCCGCAACGCCGATCATCTGCTGCACGTTACCGCCGGTAGGCCGCAGCCAGTGAACTGACGGGCTCCGCTGTTTACCACGCAGGCGATCATAACCCTGCTTCAACCCGTTCATCAGGCCTGAGTGCTTATACTGAATGCTCATGGGGACTTCCAGCAGCGGAGAGTTACCGGGCCGCGAAATCGCCTCAGGATCCAGATAATAAGCGTGGCGGGGGAAATGCGTGTAATCACTGCCTCCCTTACCCTGCGGCGCACCGGGTGAAAACGCCCAGTTGACCCGGGGCGTCACGGAGCAGTCGACCCGGTAGCCAAACTCAATCAGCAACCGGGCATAGGTTTCGTTAAAAGCCCAGCGTCCGGCGCGATGGCTGAGCATTTTTGTCTCAAAAGTTTCTTCCAGCAGCTGAGTCATATAAGCGATCTTTTTATGCATTTCATCGCTGGGATACTCGATCAGGTAAGGCTGGAAACGCCAGTCGTCGCCGGTGAGATCAAAAGCAGGCGGGCTGTTCCACGCATGCAGGTGCATACCCACTTCGCCGGTCTGTCGGGCAATCACATCGCGGGCAAATTCGATATAAACCGGATCGATCGCCATTTCATAATTGGTCAGCCAGGTCGGCTTAAAGCGGTATTTTTCGCAAAGTTGCTGGAAACGGGCAAGATAGCCTGCGTTTCGGGTGGTCACTTCACCGGAACGATTACGCCAAAGGTTATCGCCTTCGGTATCAATGGTAATAAGAAATGCGGGTTTGTTCATGCCGGTTTCAGACTCCGTAATAACCTTTCGCCTATGTTACGCCGCCAGCGTTGCGGCAGAAAGCTTTACCGAAGCCTTACGGGAAATGGGAATCAATGTAGCGCTATCTTTTTTAATTTTCTAAGATAACCTTGGTCATATAAAACAAACTTCTCCTTCCGGGAGAAAAACACAGCATAAAATCCCGCTGTCAAAACAAAGGGATATTTCTGAGCGGTAACTTCACTGGTGCAGGGAAAGCCAACCGCCCTGCTTTGCTGTGAGCGCCTCATTGAAAGGGTAAAAAATTGTCCAGACGCATCTTGATGATCATTGATGGCCTTCCCGGCGGGGGAGCAGAGAAAGTCGTACTCACTCTGTCTAAAGGGCTGATCGAACGGGGCCATCGGGTCACCCTCTTTTCATTGCGCACAATTTGCGAATACAGCATTCCTGAAGGTGTGGACTATCAGGTCGTTGCCGATCGCTGCAAAAAGCCCTGGCGCAAACTGACCGAGCTGGACCGCCGTGCTGCGCTGCTTGATGAGGCCGTTGAGGCGGCTGAGGCATCGGAAGGCCCCTTCGATCTTGTGTTATCACATCTGCATAAAACGGACCGTATCGTCAGCCGCTGTAAACAGCTACCGCCTGAAAAAACGTGGTTTTGCATTCATGGCGTTTTTTCTGCGTCCTATCTGGCGCGCCGTAAAGGATTTTCCCGATGGTTTAAGAAGCTAAAAACGCGTAGCGTTTACCGGCATCGCAATCTGGTGGGTGTGTCACAGTATGTTATCGACGATCTGAAAGAGGTATTTCACGTCAGGCCAGACAAGGCCCGGGTCATCTGTAACCCTTTCGATATTGAGGCAATCCAACAGCTTTCACGGGAGCCGTGCAGTCTGGAAGGAAAAGACTATCTGATCCATGTGGGGCGTTTTCATCAGACCAAACGCCACGATCGTCTGCTCCGTGCCTATGCGAAAAGTGCGTTAACTGTACCCCTGGTACTGATTGGCCAGGGCAGCAGCGAAGCGACCGCGGCGCTTAAGCGTCTGTCAGAAGCGCTGAATATCGCTGACAGAGTGATTTTCAAAGGGTTCACCTGTAATCCCTATCCCTGGATCCGCCACGCCAGAGCGCTGATCGTCAGCTCGGACAGTGAGGGGTTTGGCAACGTGCTGGTTGAAGCGCTGATTTGCGGTACGCCCATTGTCAGTACCCGCTGCCCCGGTGGACCAGCCAGCATCATGACGGGCGATCTGGCGATGGGGCTTGCTGAGATGAATGAAGAGTCGCTCGCCGCCACCATGAGAGCGGTTTATCAGCATCCTCCGGCTCTTGAGAATCTGGATTTAACGGTCTACAGCATTGAGGCTGTATGCCAGCAATACCTTGATCTTATAACACCTGATTAACCGGGCGCGGACGTCAGCGCGACAGGCTTTATTGGTTTACCCGTTACCCTATTTTTACGCTACTTGTAAGGTTTAGCCCATGATAACGCTCACATACAGGAACGGATATCAGAGCTTTGTGAAACTACACGGCTTCATCACCGATCCTGTACAAGACAGTTTAGCGCCTCTCAGTTGCAGAGGTTTTTTCAGTTCGCTCAGGGAGAGTAGAGCGTGAGTTATGTTCTTTTATTTTGTCTTCTTTTTCCGGTCAAGATGCTGTTTAAACTGGTAAAGAAAAAAAGCGGACGCAATCTGGTGATCCAGACGGCGAAAATCGGTGATTTTCTCAATATCACGCCGCTACTCAGCCATTTACAGCACAGCGATGCCCTGCTTAGCCGCTCAGTTGCGCCCCTGGCCAGGCACGACGCCACGCTGGATGAGATTTTTTATATTGAGGATCATAAAGACAGTTTGCTGACGAAGCTCCGGCTCATCTTCCGGTTGATGAACAGATACGACAATATTTATCTGCTGCATCCTAATAACATCAACTTATTCTTTGCCGCCTGCTGCAATGCCAGCAACAAGCAATTTCTCTCTATGTACCGGCGCAGAGCCTACCAGGCGCTCTTTTATCTCACCGCAACGGGAACGGTTGAGCATGAGAAAACCACGCTGACGCTGGAAAATTATCTCAAACTCGCCGATCGTTCACTCACTAAAGAGAGCTATCCAAAGCACGCAACGTTGCCGTTGCTGAAGCCGCAGGAGACGCCGCAAGAGGTGTTCCGCCGGGACAAAATCAAAATTGGCATCAGCATTTCCGCCGGAAATCAGGCAAAAACGATCCCGCCCGTTATCTGGAAGCGGCTGTTTGACCGCCTGAGCGACCTGCCCTGCCTGTTTTATGTTTTCGGTTCGCCTAATGAACTTCCGCGACTTGATGCGCTCTATAATGAGATCGGACAGGCCGATAACATTGTGAATTTGATAGGTAAAGTCTCTCTGGAAGGCTTGCCTTGGGCTATCGGTAACATGGATTTCTACGTGGCATCAGACTCCGGCAATGTTTATATTGCGGATTCGCAACATGTCCCGGTCATCTTAATTTATGGTCCCTGCTGCGTTGAAGAGCAGCGTCCGCTGGGTGACGTTTTATTGATCGGGCCGGATCACATCGCCCCTTCATCCTTTGTTTTCCATGCTCTTTATCAGTTTACGCATCCGGTTGAACAGTTGTACGATCTCAACCAGCAAAAACTGGATGCTATTCACGCCTTTATTATGGCGCGTCATCCCGACCTGACGCCTGAACAGAAGATATAACCCTGAGTATGATGCCGCATTCTGAAGACGGGCTTCCCAGCCTGAGCGTGATCGTCCCGATGTATAATGCCGGGAAAAGCTTCCGTGCGTTTATGGAATCCCTACTGGCACAACGCCTGCAGTCGCTCGAAATTATCATCGTCAATGATGGTTCTACCGATGAATCGGCAGAGATGGCGCACCGCTATGCCGCCAGCCATTCGCATATCCAGGTCATCGACCAGCCAAATGGCGGCGTATCGAGAGCGCGAAATGCCGGCCTTGCCATCGCCCGTGGCCGCTACGTGACTTTCCCAGACGCCGACGATACGCTCTCTTCCGCCATGTACAGCACGCTGATTGCAATGGCTGACGCGGACGATCTTGATGTCGTGCAGTGCAATGCGGAGCGCGTATTCACCGGGGGGCGGACAAAGCCGCTTATTCCCACCGATCGGTTACGTTCAACGGATGTGCTTGATGGTCCTGCTTGGCTGAGCAAAGCCCTGGCGACCAACCGGTATCTGCACGTCGTCTGGATGGGCATCTACCGTCTGTCGCTTATCCGTCAACTGGATCTTCAGTTTGAACCGGGCCTGCATCATCAGGATATCCCCTGGACAACCGAGCTGATGATGAATGTTAAACGCGTCCGCTATACGGATGAGATTCTGTACAGCTACTACGTTCATGACCAGTCGATCAGCAACCGGAAACGCACCGGCGAGAAAAACGTCGCCTATCAGCGCCACTACCTGAAAATCGCCCGGATGCTGGATGAGATCAATCAGCGTTACCGCGACAAAGTTAAAATCTCCCCCGAGTTACACCGTCAGGTAACCAAAGAGGCGCTGACCGTCTGTCACGCTATCCGCCGGGAGCCAGAGGAGCAGGCGCGGCAGGCGATAATCGCCGATCTCTTTGCTACCGGGACGCCGGGCCGGATGGTGCGTAATGCCAGAGGCGTTCGCCAGTGGTATCAGCTTCTGTTGTGGCTGGGCCGCATCTGGCGCTGGCGGAAACGGTAATGTTGCGCCGCGCTGGCTTTTCCCCTCGCGGCGTTTGCCTTACAATCGGTTCACTTTTTACTGAGACACAATGAGTATGGCTACGCCTCAACCGATTCCTGCTTCGTTTGCGCCACAGAATATTCTGCTCATCAAGCTGCGTCATCACGGTGATATGCTGCTTACCACTCCCGTGATTCACGCCCTTCGCCACCGCTACCCGCAGGCGAATATTGACGTGCTGCTCTACCAGGAAACCCGGCCAATGCTCCAGGCGCATCCGGCCATACGCCATCTTCACTGTATTGACCGGAACTGGAAGAAGGAAGGACGGGTTAAACGGCTCAACTATGAACTGGCGTTAATCAACACCCTCCGCCAGGGCCGCTACGATCTGGTGATCAACCTTGCAGACCAGTGGCGCAGCGCGATACTTACTGCGCTCACCGGCGCTCAGGTCAGAATTGGCTTCGGTTTTCATAAGCGGCGCGGCGCAATCTGGCGTCTGGCCCATACTCATCTCGTCTCGACAGAGAAGCACAGCCAGCTGCATACCGCAGAACAGAATCTTGTTGCCCTGACGCCGCTGGGCATTCCCCTCACGGGCTGGTCAGCCGCAATGCATTACGATCAAGAAGACTGGCTGAACACGCAGGCTGCGCTGGCGAAACATCAGACGGAACCAGGGCCTTATATCGTCATCCAGCCCACTTCACGCTGGGTGTTTAAGTGCTGGGAAGACAGCAAAATGGCCGGGCTGATTGATGCGCTCGCCGATGCCGGTACCCACATTGTGCTGACTGCGGCGCCGGATAAAAAAGAGCAGGCGATGATCGATCATATTCTTTCTCTCTGCCACAGCCAGCAAGTGATCTCGTTAGCGGGACAGCTAACGCTGCCACAGCTGGCCGCGCTTATCGATCATGCCCGGCTGTTTATTGGTGTCGACTCGGCGCCGATGCATATGGCCGCCGCGCTGGATACGCCCTGTATCGCGCTTTTTGGACCCACCAAGCTGACGCAGTGGCGTCCATGGGGAGAGAAAAATCAGGTTATCTGGGCTGGTGACTATGCGCCGCTTCCCGCCCCTGACAGCATTGATACCAAAACGCAAACCCGCTATCTCTCGGCCATCCCGCTTGAAGAAGTTGTCAACGCTGCAAGGAAATTTCTCGATGAGTAAAGTTCGGCTGGCAATAGTCCGGCAAAAGTATCGCCCTGATGGTGGCGCAGAGCGCTTTATTTCCCGCGCCCTGGAAGCGCTGGACGATGACAGCCTTGAACTGAACATCATCACCCGTAGCTGGCAGGGAGAACCCAAGCCGGCGTGGCATCTCCACATCTGCAACCCAAAGAAGTGGGGCCGCATCTCTCGTGAACGTGGGTTTGCCATCGCTGCACGCGAGTGCTGGCAGCGGGAGCAGTTTGATATTGTGCAGAGCCATGAGCGCATTGTGGGCTGCGATATTTTCCGGGCTGGAGACGGCGTCCATCGCGTGTGGCTCGAACAGCGTGCGCGCATAATCTCTCCTCTTCAGCGTACGCTCACCCAGCTCAGCGGCTACCATCGCTATGTTATGGCCGCCGAAGAGGCGATGTTCCGCTCGCCCTCGCTGAAGAAAATCATCTGTAACTCGCTGATGGTTAAAAACGATATTATTCGCTGCTTTCAGGTGCCGGAAGAGAAGTTCGCAGTAATTTATAATGCTATCGACGCCCAGCGTTTTACGCCTGCGACCGCTTCACAACGTCAGCAGTCCCGCAGCGACCTGGGGCTGCCTGCCGACGCCAAAGTCTTTATCTATGTGGGATCGGGCTTTGAACGTAAGGGACTGAAAGCGAGCATTGAAGCGATTGCTGTCACCACCGCTCACCTTCTGGTGGTCGGCCAGGATAAGCAGCAGTCCCGATACCGTCAACTGGCCCAACGGCTGGGCTGCGAAGACCGCCTTCATTTTTGCGGCGTCCAGAATAACGTTATCCCTTTTTACCATGCTGCCGACGGGCTGATTCTACCGACGCTGTACGATCCTTTTCCCAACGTCATTCTGGAAGCGATGGCCTGCGGCCTTCCGGTTATTACCAGTTTTACCTGCGGTGGTGCTGAATTTATCGTGAATGGTCAGCAGGGTTATGTGTGCGATGCGCTCGATGTGCCGGCGCTGATCTCAGCAGTTCAGGCTATTCCTCAACGTAGCGCCGACAGCAGCATGGGCGACGCGGCGCGTGAGCGCGTGCTTGGCTGCAGCCCTGCGGCGCTGGCGAACCAACTTCATGCGCTGTATCAAGAAGTCTTACGGCAGCCCTGATGAAGTAGTGTGAGCGCCGGGAACTTATCTGCTAACATGCCGTATTAGTTCTTTTTTTTGGTATTTTCCGGCGTGAGTCTCTCCGCATTTTGTAAGACACTGTGATGACAACACTTTATACCGTTCTGCTCTATCTTATTCAGCCGCTGATCTGGCTCCGGCTCTGGCTGCGCGGCCGGAAAGCGCCGGCCTACCGTAAACGCTGGGCCGAACGCTATGGTTTCTGCAAAGGCAAAGTGAAGCCGGACGGTATTCTGCTGCACTCCGTCTCCGTGGGAGAGACCCTGGCGGCCGTGCCGCTGGTCAGGGCGCTTCGTCATCGCTATCCCTCTATGCCCATTACCGTGACGACGATGACGCCAACCGGCTCTGAGCGTGCCGCCTCCGCTTTCGGTAAAGACGTGCATCACGTCTATCTGCCTTACGATCTGCCTGGTTCGATGAATCGCTTTCTGGATAACGTCAATCCACGCCTGGTCATCATTATGGAAACCGAGCTCTGGCCGAATATGATCGCCCAGCTCCATAACCGCAAAATTCCGCTGGTCATCGCCAATGCCCGTCTTTCTGAGCGTTCTGCGAAAGGTTACGCCAGGCTGGGTAAATTTATGCAGAGGTTGCTGCAACGCATCACGCTGATCGCCGCGCAAAACGAGGAAGATGGCGAACGCTTTGTCAGCCTTGGCCTGAGGCGTTCACAGCTGACGGTAACCGGTAGCCTGAAATTTGATATCTCCGTCACGCCAGAACTGGCCGCCAGGGCGATCACACTGCGCCGGCAATGGGCCTCGCGTCGTCCGGTCTGGATCGCCACCAGCACCCACGAAGGTGAAGAAAGCATCATCCTTGACGCTCACCGACGCCTCCTGGGCCGCTTTCCTAATCTGCTGCTGATCCTGGTGCCCCGCCATCCCGAACGCTTTTCAACCGCCCGTGAACTGACGCAAAAAGCGGGATTCAGCTTTATTTTGCGCAGCAGTGGTGAGATCCCTTCAGGCAGTACCCAGGTCGTCATTGGCGATACCATGGGTGAACTGATGCTGCTTTATGGGATTGCCGATCTGGCCTTCGTCGGGGGAAGCCTGGTTGAGCGAGGCGGGCATAATCCTCTGGAAGCCGCAGCCCATGCGCTGCCGGTTCTGATGGGGCCGCACACCTTCAATTTCAAAGATATCTGCGCCAGACTTCAGCAAGCGGACGGGATGATTACCGTGACGGACGCCGCGTCGCTGGATAAAGAAATTGGCACGCTGCTGACGGACGAAGATTACCGTCTTTACTATGGCCGTCATGCCGTAGAGGTGCTTCATCAGAATCAGGGCGCGCTGCAGCGTCTGCTACAGTTACTCGAACCTTATCTGCCACAGCGGAATCACTAAATGTCTGCACGCCAACCCCTGTCCGTGGTATTGATTGTCAAAAACGCTGCCGACCTGCTGCCGGAATGTCTTGCCTCCGTCGACTGGGCCGATGAGATAATCGTCCTGGATTCCGGCAGCAGCGACGGCACGCCGCAAATCGCCGCCCGGCACGGTGCCAGCGTTTTTCATTCGAAGGAGTGGCATGGCTATGGCAAACAGCGACAGCTCGCACAGAGCTACGCCAGCCATCCGATGATTTTGATGATCGATGCCGACGAGCGCGTCACGCCGCCGCTTCGCCATGCTATCGAAGAGGCTCTGCAGAAGCCCTCCGCAACCATATACAGCCTGGGGCGACGCAATCTCTTCCTGGGGCGGTTTATGCGCCACAGCGGCTGGTATCCCGACCGCGTGATCCGGCTTTATCCGGCCAGCTATCACTACAACGATCATCTGGTGCATGAATCACTGGATACTCGGGGCGCGCCGGTGACGCCGCTTAAAGGCGATTTGCTTCATCTGACATGCCGTGACTTCTCCGCTTTTCAGTGGAAACAGTTTACCTATGCCGAGGCCTGGGCAAAGCAGCGTCATCACCAGGGAAAGAAATGCACCATGTTTGCTATTTTTTCCCATACGCTGGCCGCTTTTTTCAAAACGCTGGTGCTGCGCGCTGGCTTTCTGGATGGTAAGCAGGGCTGGCTGCTGGCGGTGGTCAACGCGCAGTATACGTTTAATAAATATACGGCGCTCTGGGCGCTGAACCACTCTTCTCATGCCAGCAAGGGCGGCTTATGAGTACAAAAGCGATTTATCCCGGCACCTTCGATCCGCTGACTAACGGACACCTTGATATTGTTACCCGCGCGGCGCGGATGTTCGATCACATCGTGCTGGCGATTGCCGCCAGCCCCGGTAAAAAGCCCCTGTTTTCGCTGGAGGAGAGAGTCGCGCTGGCGGAAGAGGTGGTGATGCATCTGCCCAATGTAGAAGTGCTGGGATTTAGCGAGCTGATGGCAAACTTTGCGCGGGATCAGCAGGCGAATGTGCTGGTGAGGGGTCTGCGTGCGGTGTCCGACTTTGAATATGAAACGCAGCTGGCGAACATGAATCGCCACCTTCTGCCTGAACTGGAGAGCGTGTTTCTGATGCCTTCCGGCAATTACTCCTTTATCTCCTCTTCATTGGTGAAAGAGGTCGCAAGGCATAACGGTGACGTCAGCGCCTTTCTTCCTCCGTCGGTCCTGACCGCGCTGCTGGCAAAACTCTGAGTCAGAGGACGCTGAATCACTTATTTCTGGCAGACCGGACAAAAGAATGTGCTGCGCTGCGCGTGTTTCACGCTTTCTATCGGCGCGCCACATACCCTGCACGGTTCACCGCCGCGGCCATAAACCTGTAGCTCCTGGGCAAAATACCCCGGCTTACCATCAGTTTGCAGAAAATCTCTCAGCGTGGTGCCGCCCTGCTCAATGGAGCGCAGCAGAACGGCCTTTATCGTTTTCACCAGCAGTGCGGCCTCCTCGTAAGAGAGCGCCATAGCGGCCCGATCGGGCAGGATCCCGGCAACAAACAGCGACTCGCTGGCGTAGATATTGCCCACCCCAACCACCAGCTTATTATCCATCAGCCAGGGTTTTACCGGCGTGCGTCTGCCGCGTGATTTTGCAAACAGATAATCGGCGGAGAAAGCCTCGCTGAGTGGCTCAGGTCCGAGGTGAGCCAGCACGTTACTGGCAGTAAGATCGCGGCTCCACAGCCAGGCGCCAAAGCGACGGGGGTCGGTATAGCGCAGTATCTTACCGGTACTCATCACCAGATCGACATGGTCATGCTTTGCCGGCGGCAACGCTTCCGGCAGGACGCGCAGGCTGCCAGACATGCCCAGATGGATAATTATCCAGCCGGCAGGCAGCTCCAGCAGCAAATACTTCGCCCGGCGCTGTACGCTGAGAACGGGCTGATCGCTGAGGCTGATGATTTCCTGTGACACGGGCCAGCGCAGACGCTCGTTGCGCACAATGGCATGCACGATTCTGGCGCCCACAAGATGGGGCTCAATGCCGCGCCGGCTGGTTTCCACTTCTGGTAACTCAGGCATATCCTCTCCCTCAGCGATAAAATTTTGTTTTTCACATAAAAAAACCCGGCCGGAGCCGGGTTTTTCTCAATCCACTTCAACCAATTACTTGATTTTAGCTTCTTTGTAGATCACGTGCTGGCGGACAACAGGATCGAATTTCTTCAGTTCCAGTTTTTCCGGCTTAGTACGTTTGTTCTTCGTGGTGGTATAGAAGTGACCTGTACCAGCAGAAGAAACCAGCTTGATCTTCTCACGAATACCTTTAGCCATGTTTCAGTTCCTTACCTTAGTACTTCTCACCGCGGGTACGCAGATCGGCCAGAACCGTCTCAATACCCTTTTTATCAATTACGCGCATGCCTTTGGCAGATACGCGCAGTGTAACGAAGCGCTTTTCGCTCTCAACCCAGAAACGGTGAGAGTGCAGGTTCGGCAGGAAACGGCGTTTCGTCGCGTTCATTGCGTGGGAACGGTTGTTACCCGTCACCGGACGCTTGCCAGTTACTTGGCAGACTCGTGACATGTCTATTCTCCAAAAATCAAATCAGCTCGAGCTTTAAAAATAAGGTCTTGGCCGCCTCGTCAGGCTTTTAGCCCATCCAGGCGAGTTCAATGCGAACCCGCTGAGCAGGCCCATATGCCAAACCCGAGATTCTCAAAGGTGGCGTAGTATACGCCCTGCGGCGCTGGTGCTCAAGTCCCGAACAGATAAAGATCCCAATAGATCGTGCAAAATTGCTCCATTTGACTCACCTTTCCGCCGCTGCGTCTGGCTGGCGGCGGTTAAAAACGGGTTAAAGCCACCCTTTTTCCGCAAAGGAAACATACTCGCCGCGCCCGATAACCATATGGTCGAGCACCCGGATATTAAACAGCTGACAGGCGGCGATGATTTGCACGGTGACATCCCGGTCCGCCTTGCTGGGACGTGACAAGCCGGAGGGATGATTGTGCGCAAGAATCAGCGCGGCAGCATTACGTTTCAGCGCCTCCCGGACGATTTCCCGCGGATGAACTTCCACGCTGGCGAGCGTACCGGCGAACATTTCACACGCCTCAATCACCCGGTGCTGGTTATCAAAAAAAATCACCATAAAGATCTCCCGCTCGCGGTGGGCGAGCCTGCCGTAAAGGTAATTCACCATGTCACCCGAGCTGTTCACGACGTTTTCTTCCAGGGCTTCGCGGCAGGCGAAAAAACGCCTTGCCAGCTCAGCAATGGCATTCAGCTGCGCGAACTTCGCTGTTCCAACACCTTTTATCGTCGAAAAAGCTTTCTTATCTGCCGTCATCAACCGGTAAAGCGATCCAAATTCATTAAGAAGCTGCTGCGCCAGCGTCATGACGTGCACGCCCCTGTCGCCTGTTCTCAGGAAGATCGCCAGTAATTCCGTGTCGGTTAACGTGCTGGCCCCGCCCTGCAAGAGCTTTTCGCGAGGCGGCAGGGTCTGCCACTGTTTTCTCATCTGCATATCTCCTTCCTGAACCCCCAAAAGCATGGCATTATATACAGTACTTTCACCACCATTTTGGGATGACTTCTTGAGCCGCTTCGCAAAGACAGCGCGCGGCTAAAACAGGACTGAGGGGGCGACTGTGGTAAAATAGCCGCATTGTGGCGCCACAGGGCGCATCACGCTGACTTTATGGGGCGGACACAGCATGATGGGATTAACAGGCAAAAAAATCGTTCTTGGCGTAAGCGGCGGTATTGCTGCCTATAAAACACCTGAACTCGTCAGGCGACTGCGCGATCGTGGTGCCGATGTACGCGTCGTGATGACCGAAGCTGCTAAGGCGTTTATCACGCCGCTCAGCCTGCAGGCCGTCTCCGGCTATCCGGTTTCTGACGATCTGCTTGACCCTGCTGCCGAGGCCGCCATGGGCCATATCGAGCTGGGCAAGTGGGCCGATCTGGTTATCCTTGCGCCAGCAACGGCCGATCTGATTGCCCGCGTGACGGCAGGGATGGCCAATGATTTGCTGACGACCCTCTGCCTGGCCACCGCCGCGCCGGTTGCCGTGGTGCCCGCCATGAACCAGCAGATGTACCGTGCCCTGCCCACTCAACATAACCTTCAGATCCTTTCAGAACGCGGCTTGTTGATTTGGGGGCCTGACAGCGGCAATCAGGCCTGTGGCGATGTTGGGCCGGGTCGCATGCTTGACCCGCTGGTCATTGTGGATGAAGCCGTAAAATGGGCCGCCCCGCGCCAGGAACTGAAACATCTGAACATTATGATTACCGCAGGCCCGACGCGTGAACCGCTGGATCCGGTACGGTTCATTACCAATCACAGTTCGGGGAAAATGGGATTCGCTATTGCCGCCGCCGCCGCCAGACGAGGTGCGAACGTCACCCTGGTCGCGGGCCCGGTTGAACTGAAAACGCCACCAGGCGTCAGCCGCATTAATGTGGTAACCGCCGCCGATATGCAGCAGGCGGTTATGGTACAGGCGGCGCAGCAGCAGATATTTATCGGTACGGCTGCGGTAGCCGATTACCGGGCCGCTGAGATCTCCGCTGAAAAAATCAAAAAACAGGGTGATGAAGTTACCTTCAAAATGGTAAAAAACCCCGACATCGTGGCCGGTGTCGCCGCCATGCAGGAAAATCGTCCTTATGTGGTGGGATTTGCTGCCGAAACTGTGAATGTGGAAGAATACGCCAGGCAAAAACGGGTAAATAAGAACCTGGATTTAATCTGTGCCAACGATGTATCGAAAGCCGGGCAGGGTTTCAACAGCGATGCGAATGCCCTGCATCTTTTCTGGCAGGAGGGAGAGAAGGTCTTACCGCTTAGCGATAAGTCACTCCTTGGCCAACAGTTATTAGACGAGATAGTCAGCCTTTATGATGAAAAAAATCGACGTTAAGATTTTAGACCCGCGCGTGGGGAAAGATTTCCCGCTGCCTGCTTATGCCACCACGGGTTCCGCCGGGCTTGACCTTCGCGCCTGCCTGGATGACGCGCTGCCGCTGGCACCGGGTGCCACCACGCTGGTGCCGACCGGTCTGGCCATCCACATCGGCGATCCTGCGCTGGCCGCCGTACTCCTCCCACGCTCCGGACTCGGCCATAAGCACGGTGTGGTGCTTGGCAACCTGGTCGGGCTGATTGATTCCGATTACCAGGGTCAGCTGATGGTTTCCGTCTGGAACCGCAGCCAGGAAGCTTTTATCATTGAGCCCGGCGAACGTATTGCCCAGATGGTATTTGTCCCTGTCGTTCAGGCGGAATTTAACCTGGTGAATGAATTTGATACCAGCATTCGCGGCGAAGGCGGCTTCGGTCATTCAGGGCGTCAGTAGCAGGTAGTCTTCAGCTTCAGCATTTAATTTGTCTTTTCTTCTCCGTGAGCACCTTGCTCACGGACGTTGCGTGGCAATTTGCCGTTAAAGGTGATATTTCAAAGGTCTAACAGGACATGGCAGAAAAAAAGAGTGCGAAACGGAATCGTCGCGAAGAAATACTGCAGGCGCTGGCCCAGATGCTGGAGTCCAGCGACGGTAGCCAGCGGATTACTACCGCCAAGCTGGCTGCCAGCGTGGGTGTATCGGAAGCGGCTCTGTACCGGCATTTCCCCAGCAAGACCCGGATGTTTGACAGCCTGATTGAATTCATAGAAGACAGCCTGATTACCCGCATCAACCTGATCCTTAAGGATGAAAAAGAGACGCTGTCGCGGCTGCGCCTTATTGTTCATCTGATACTGGCATTTGGTGAGCGTAATCCCGGTTTAACGCGCATTCTTACCGGCCACGCGTTGATGTTTGAACAGGATCGCCTGCAGGGCCGTATTAACCAGCTCTTTGAACGTATTGAGATGCAGCTGCGTCAGGTACTGCGGGAGAGGGTTATGCGTGAGGGTGAAGGCTACTCAACCGATGAAACGCTGCTGGCAAGTCAGCTGCTCTCATTTTGTGAGGGAATGCTGTCGCGCTTTGTCCGTTCCGGATTCCGTTATCGTCCTACGGCTGATTTTGAGATCCGCTGGCCGCTGCTGGCCGCTCAGCTGGTTTAGCCTGTTGGGTACGGGCCAGCCTGGCTGGCCCGCAGCCGGTCAGATACCGTATTCTTTGCGGTAGGCGCGTACAGCCGCGAGGTGGTCAGCCTGTTCAGGATGCTCCTCAAGCCAGCTAATCAGCTCATCAAGGGTGATAATTGAAATCACCTTGCAGCCATAATCTCGTTCAACTTCCTGAATCGCGGACGCTTTACCGCGACCACGCTCCTGTCTGTCCAGTGAAATCAGCACGCCTGCCAGACTGGCCTGATTCGCGGCGATAATTTCCATCGATTCACGGATGGCCGTTCCCGCAGTGATCACATCATCCACCAGCATAATCCGGCCCTGTAAAGGACTGCCTACCAGCGTCCCGCCTTCGCCATGATCTTTCGCTTCCTTACGGTTAAAACAGTAAGGCACGTCCCGATCGTGATGATCGGCAAGGGCGACAGCGGTCGTAGTGGCGATAGGGATGCCCTTATAGGCCGGACCGAACAGCAGATCGAAATCGATACCTGAATCAATCAGCGCCTGAGCGTAGAAGCGGCCCAGCAAGGCCAGATCGCGGCCGGTATTGAACAGGCCGGCGTTAAAGAAATAAGGACTTTTGCGTCCTGATTTCAGCGTGAACTCACCAAACTTCAGCACCTGCTTGTTGATGGCGAATTCGATAAATTGGCGCTGCCAGGCTTTCATGTCTCGATCCTCAATTTGTCATAAAAAAAGGCGACTCTGCGGTCGCCTGGAAAAATCAATCTTGCAGCGCTGCTTTCTGCGCCTGAATCAGGGATTCGATACCCCCTCGTGCAAGCGCGAGTAGCTCAAGCAGTTCTTCATGGCTGAAAGGCTCGCCTTCGGCGGTACCCTGCACCTCGATCATGCGGCCATCTTCGGTCATGACCACATTCATATCCGTTTCTGCGGCAGAGTCTTCGACATACTCTAAATCGCACAGCGCTTCCCCGTTGACGATGCCAACAGAAATAGCGGCGACCATGCCTTTCATGGGATTCGCTTTCAGTTTGCCGATGGAAACCAGGTGATTCAGCGCATCGGCCAGCGCCACGCAGGCGCCTGTAATTGACGCCGTACGCGTACCGCCATCCGCCTGGAGCACATCGCAATCCAGTGTGATGGTGAATTCTCCCAGGGCTTTTAAATCCAGCGCGGCACGCAGAGAGCGGGCGATAAGCCGCTGGATCTCCAGCGTACGGCCACCCTGTTTGCCTTTGGCCGCTTCGCGGGCATTACGGCTGTGCGTAGCGCGCGGCAGCATGCCATATTCGGCCGTCACCCAGCCCTGCCCCTGACCTTTCAGGAAACGAGGGACACCCTCTTCGATCGTGGCGGTACAGAGTACTTTCGTATCGCCAAACTCAACCAGAACAGAACCTTCTGCGTGCTTGGTATAGTGACGGGTCAGTGTGACGGGACGCACCTGCTGTGCGCTTCGGCCTGCTGGACGCATGGTTTCTCTCCGGCTAGCAAAACATGATTGGCTGCGCATTATACGGATTTCGTCTGCGGATGCCTATGCCAGGCTGACACTAACGCAGCGGAAACCTTCCGGCTGCGGCATTTATCCAGAACGCCGGAAGGCTTAAGGCCGGAGAGGTGACCTTCTCTACAGCCAGCAGCTGCGCTCCTGGCACAGCATGGAAGAAAACCGGCTGCTGAATGAACTGCTGCAAGGTTGCCAAACTCTCCAGCGGCGGAAACAGGCTTTGAAGTTCGCTGATTTTATCCGCTATAACTGAATTCCTGTTAAGCCGTAGCCCAGCTCGCTATAATCTGTCCTTCTTTCTCTTAAAACGGGTACGCAAAATGATCCGCAGCATGACCGCCTACGCCCGGCGCGAAACCAAAGGCGATTGGGGCAGCGCCGCCTGGGAACTTCGTTCCGTCAATCAGCGCTACCTGGAAACCTACATCCGGCTTCCAGAACAGTTTCGTGGCCTGGAACCGGTGATCCGTGAACGTATCCGCAGCCGCCTGACGCGCGGAAAAATCGAATGTAACCTGCGCTTCGACGCCGATCCTCATGCGCAAAGCGCGCTCGTGCTGAACGAGAAGCTGGCGATCCAGCTGGTCAAAGCGGCTAACTGGGTCAAGATGCAGAGCGATGAAGGTGAAATTAACCCGGTCGATATCCTGCGCTGGCCTGGCGTGATGTCTGCTGAAGAGCAGGATCTGGACGCGATTTCCGCCGAGCTGCTGCGCAGCCTGGACGCGGCACTGGACGATTTCATTATCGCCCGTGAAACGGAAGGCGCGGCGCTGAAATCACTGATTGAACAGCGCCTTGAGGGCGTCAGCACGGAAGTCACTAAGGTTCGCGCGCAGATGCCGGATGTCCTGAAGTGGCAGCGTGATCGCCTGGTGACCAAACTGGAAGAAGCTCAGGTTCAGCTGGACAGCAACCGTGTTGAGCAGGAGTTGATCATGCTGGCACAGCGCGTTGACGTGGCGGAGGAGCTTGATCGTCTGGAAGCCCACGTGAAAGAAACCTATAACATTCTGAAGAAGAAAGAGGCCGTTGGCCGGCGGCTGGATTTTATGATGCAGGAGTTCAACCGTGAGTCGAACACCCTTGCCTCAAAATCGATTAATGCTGACGTCACGACCTCCGCTATCGAGCTGAAAGTGTTGATTGAACAGATGCGTGAGCAGATTCAGAATATTGAATAGCCCCACCCAGCTCTGCAACTTCCTCTATTAACCCGCCTGACAGCGGGTTTTTTATTGTAGGTTTGCCAGCCTTACCAGGCTAAAATGCCCCCTGTTTTTTTATGGATTAATTTTGAGGTTCATTATGCAAACTCTTCCTCCCTGTCCTGAATGCCACTCTGCGTTTACCTGGCAGGATGGCGCACTGTTTAACTGTCCGGAGTGCGGGCACGTCTGGTCTGAAGGTGCAGAAGCGGCATCAGACGACATGCTGGTAGTGAAGGATGCCAATGGCAATCTGCTGGCCGATGGCGACAGCGTGACGGTCATTAAAGATTTGAAGGTGAAAGGCAGCTCCACCCCGCTGAAGATAGGCACAAGAGTCAAAAGTATTCGTCTGGTTGAGGGCGACCACAATATTGACTGTAAAATCGACGGCTTTGGTCCGATGAAGCTTAAATCAGAATTTGTGAAGAAAAACTGATCCCTGAAGCGCCCTACGCTCTCTACGCTGGGGCTGGCGATCGCTCCCGCCCCGCAGCCAGACGTCAACAGCCCGGTGACCCTGGCCGACGTCAAAACCCGTGGCACAGATCAGTCATAGGGCGCAGCCTCGTCGGTGGTTATCAGCTTCATTTTAACAAGCTGTAAGGCAATTGATCGGGGAGAGCGCCCGAGACGCTTTCCCAACTCCGGAATGCTGTAGCAAGCAACCTCATTAGCAAGCTGCCGCTTCTCCTCCTCACGCCAGGGGAGAAAAGCATTCTCTGGTCTGCCCGTATGCCGGTTCTTCTGCCGGCGCTCCTCGACCGTTAGCTTTACTTTTTCCCGGCGTTTCATCTGCCGGAATTGCATACCGGCAAATTCTTCCGCCAGCAGAAAGAGCACTCTTATTGCTTCAGGCCGGTGTACCAGAGAGTCAGGCGGCAGCGGCTCCCCCGTTTCAGGATGAATTCCGCTGGCCAGAAGCCTGAACAGTTCCGTAGCTGACATCATTGTTTCTCCTTGTCCTCATCCTTCGCTGAGAAGGCGCGACCTTCCTGATATACATGATGATTTTTTTAAAAAATCTGTTTATTAACTAATCCTATATTTCAGAAATTATGAAAAAATATCTTTTAAAAAAATATACTTGGGAAGATAACTCGTAAATAATTACCCTCTTTCGCATTAGATAAACTAAATCAAATGAGCGGCTTTAAAAAATTTCAGTCGCCAATTTTTTGCAGATCCTTCAGGCTTGCCGCCGGTTATTCAGGAGCTGGCTATGTTACTCACCGTTCTCTATATCATCGGCATCACGGCGGAAGCCATGACGGGCGCGCTGGCGGCTGGCCGGCGTAAAATGGATATGTTCGGCGTTATCATTATCGCCTCTGTTACCGCTATCGGCGGCGGCACGGTGAGGGATATGGTGCTGGGTCATTATCCGCTTGCCTGGGTGCAACACCCTGTTTATATAATGATTGTTGCCGCTGCGGCGGTTATCACCACGCAGCTTACGCCCCTGATGACCCACCTGCGCAAAGCTTTCCTGGTGCTGGATGCATTGGGCCTGGTTGTCTTCTCCATTATTGGGGCTCAGGTAGCGCTGGATATGGGCCATGCTTCCGTGATCGCCGCCATCTGCGCCGTCATCACCGGCGTCTTTGGCGGTGTGCTTCGAGATATGTTCTGCAACCGCATTCCGCTGGTGTTTCAGAAAGAGCTCTACGCAGGCATCGCCTTTGCTTCAGGCTGGATGTACATCCTGCTACTGAAAACGCCGTTTTCGCATGAAACGGTCATCATTATTACCCTGCTGTTTGGCTTTATCAGCCGTCTGCTGGCGCTACGTTTCAAGCTCGGCCTGCCCGTATTCAATTACCCGCACGACGATCACTGAGCCGGGGAACAGGCACTTTCTCCAGCCAGTCAATCAGTCCCCTGACCTGTTCAGCGGCCAGAAAGGCGGTTATTTTCTGCGCCAGCCGCGGTCCGACGCCGGGTAGTTGCTGCCAGCCTGCCTCTTTTCTGACAAGCAGCCTCTGCCACCCTTCATCGCTAAGCGCATTCAGCGCCTCTTCAGGCAGCGGAACACCTAATGCTTTCACCCAGCGTTTAAAAGGCTGCTGAGGGCTGAGGGAAAACTGATGATAAAGCGCCCTGGCCCGGTGCGGGGATATACCCGCCGCTTTTTCCAGCGCTGACGGCGAAAGTGATAACCATGAAAAGAGATGCTCAAGCAGACCCGCCTGCGTCAGGCGCTGCCAGGTAGCGCGACTGATACCCCGCATGTTTAATACCGGTGGGCTGCTCAGCCAGGTGAGCCGTGCCAGAAACTGCTCCCGGCAGCCGGGCGTAAGGTAAAAACAGGTCTGATCATTCATGGCGGACACATCAGGAACCGGAACGGGGATGCGTTCCGCCACTCGCCAGATAACCTCATCCAGGCGCGGGATGCCCTGACCTGCGAGGCTCAACGTAACGCGATCGCCGGGCAGGATATCCTGCTGTTGCCAGCGCTTCAGCGATCCCACATTGACACGGCTGACCTTTTTATCATCCAGCTGAACAGGTTCCAGATTGAGGACCGCACTGATTTTCCCTGTACGCCCAACGCTGAACGCGACGGATCGTACGCTGGTGCTCGCTTTTACCGGCGGGTATTTCCAGGCAACGGCCCAGTCTCCATTGCCCGGCATCCAGTGTTCGCCCTTAACAGGCGCACTGTGGATCACCACACCGTCTGTGGCGAAAGGCAGTTTTTGATGGAACCAGCGTTCACGCCAGCGTTCAACCTCATCAGCACTGCTGACTGGCTGACTCCACTCCGCCGCCAGCGTAAAACCTGCCGTCCTGAGCCTCCGGTTTCTTTCTTTCATGGATTGCGGCCCGTCTGGCCAGGCCCAGATAAAGAGCCCCAGTTGACGGAGTATCGCCAGATCGTCGTTACGCCGCATGGCACCTGCCACGACAGCCCGGGCGTTGCTGCCTCCCTGACGTGACTGCTGATGATCGTGCAGCTTAAGGAAAAGCTCTCCCTGCAGCACAAGAGAAGGGGCATCAAGCGGAACGGATTGGGGGATGGCAGCAATCAGAGGCGCTTTCGCGGTCCAGTCCTCACCGCGAAGACCATTACCACGACTGATCAGCCGGATAAGTCTGCCCTTCTGGTAATGGAGCGTAACCGCCACACCATCTACCTTCGGCTGTACCCATAGGTCGCTTTTGTTTTCCATCCAGCGCGCGACGGCTTGCTTATCAGTAAGCTTACGAACGCCCGCATGCGCGACAGGATGTAGCCGCTTTCCTCCCTCAGGCAGGGTCGGCTCGCGAAGTTTCACCTCTGGCCGGAAGCAGCGCTGCCAGGTATGAAAGGTTTTTTCGAGGTCATCGTAGCGTTCATCGGCCACCACGCTCACACCTTTGCGATAGTAGGCGTCATCCCAGTCGCGTAGTTGTTTTTCCAGCGCCGCCAGCTCCTGACTGGCGCGGGCGGGTGTCCAGACAGGGCACTGCGCCCCGACGCTCAGGCAAAAACATGCCAGAAGTAGTGCTATATAGTGCATCCCTGCCTCTCCCTCTGTTTCTCCGGGGCATTAAAAACTCAAGCGTCGCTTACCGCGAGCGACAAAATTGAAAAATGGAAAGCGTTACGAAAAAAGAACCTGACAGCGCTGCAATCCCACGTAAGTAGCGGAAGAAGCAGCCCAAACAGTGAGAAATAATGGCGTGGCCGGTTTGAAACGCTGCATGATGAGCCTCAGCCGTGTATACTGTGCAAGAATCAGACTCCGCTTTATTGGCATATCAAGAATTATCATGGCTCAAGGCACACTTTTTATTGTTTCTGCTCCCAGCGGCGCGGGTAAATCCAGCCTGATTACTGCACTGTTGAAAACGCAGCCGCTGTACGATACGCAGGTTTCCATTTCCCATACCACAAGGGAAATGCGTCCCGGCGAGCAGCACGGCGAACATTACTTTTTCGTTAAGCATGACGAATTCCGCAACATGATTAAGGAAGAGGCTTTCCTCGAACATGCGGAGGTATTTGGCAATTATTACGGGACTTCCCGTAAGGCAATTGAGCAGGTGCTTTCTACTGGCGTAGATGTCTTTCTGGATATTGACTGGCAGGGCGCCCAGCAGATTCGGGAAAAAATGCCTCAGGCGCGGACAATTTTCGTGCTTCCCCCTTCAAAGGAAGAGCTTGACCGACGTCTCAGAGGACGTGGTCAGGATAGCGAAGAGGTTATCGCCCGCCGGATGGCCCAGGCCGTCGCCGAAATGAGCCACTATGCCGAGTACGATTACCTTATTGTGAATGATGATTTCGATCTGGCGTTGTCCGATTTGAAAACCATCATTCGCGCTGAGCGACTGCGCATGGGCCGTCAAAAAGCCCGGCACGATGCATTGATCAGCAAACTATTGGCAGACTGAGGACAACTCAGTATGATGCCCAGTCATTTCTTCACCCGTGGAGTATCACAATTATGGCACGCGTAACCGTACAGGACGCAGTAGAAAAAATTGGTAACCGTTTTGACCTCGTTCTGGTCGCAGCACGTCGTGCGCGTCAGATGCAGGTAGGCGGTAAAGATCCGCTGGTTCCGGAAGAAAACGACAAATCTACCGTGATCGCCCTGCGCGAGATCGAAGAAGGTTTGATCACTAACCAGATTCTGGACGTGCGCGATCGTCAGGAACAGCAGGAGCAGGAAGCCGCTGAACTCCAGGCTGTGACCGCCATCGCTGAAGGTCGTCGTTAATCACCAGCCGGTAGGCTCGCCCTTGTATCTGTTCGAAAGTCTCAATCAGCTGATTGAAAAATACTTGCCTGAGGACCAGATTAAGCGCCTCAAGCAAGCTTATCTCGTTGCACGTGATGCCCACGAGGGACAGACACGCTCCAGCGGCGAGCCCTATATCACCCATCCGGTTGCGGTCGCCTGTATCCTGGCGGAAATGAAGCTCGACTATGAAACTCTCATGGCCGCGCTTCTGCATGACGTTATCGAAGATACCCCCGCCACCTATCAGGATATGGAACAGCTGTTTGGTAAAAGCGTTGCCGAACTGGTGGAGGGCGTCTCCAAGCTTGATAAGCTGAAATTCCGCGATAAAAAAGAAGCCCAGGCGGAGAACTTCCGCAAAATGATCATGGCGATGGTGCAGGATATCCGCGTCATTCTGATCAAACTGGCTGACCGTACGCACAACATGCGTACGCTTGGTTCGCTTCGTCCGGATAAACGTCGCCGCATCGCGCTCGAAACGCTGGAAATCTACAGCCCGCTGGCGCACCGTCTGGGGATTCATCACCTTAAAACCGAACTGGAAGAGCTCGGCTTTGAGGCGCTCTACCCTAACCGTTACCGCGTCATTAAAGAGGTGGTGAAAGCCGCCCGCGGCAACCGTAAGGAGATGATTCAGAAGATCCTTTCTGAAATCGACGGCCGTCTGCAGGAAGCTGACATCGCCTGTCGCGTCAGCGGCAGAGAGAAGCACCTCTATTCCATCTACTGCAAAATGCACCTGAAAGAGCAGCGTTTCCATTCCATTATGGATATCTACGCCTTCCGCGTCATCGTGCGGGATGTCGATACCTGTTACCGGGTGCTGGGCCAGATGCACAGCCTCTATAAGCCCCGTCCTGGCCGCGTAAAAGACTACATTGCCATTCCCAAGGCAAACGGCTATCAGTCTCTGCACACCTCAATGATTGGCCCGCACGGCGTGCCGGTTGAGGTGCAGATCCGTACCGAAGATATGGATCAAATGGCAGAGATGGGGGTCGCCGCCCACTGGGCCTATAAGGAGCAGGGGGAAACCAGCACAACCGCGCAGATCCGTGCTCAGCGCTGGCTGCAAAGTCTGCTGGAGCTACAGCAGAGCGCCGGGAGTTCCTTCGAATTCATTGAAAGCGTGAAATCCGATCTTTTCCCCGATGAGATTTACGTTTTCACCCCTGAAGGCCGTATCGTTGAGCTGCCTGCGGGTGCCACACCGGTGGATTTCGCCTATGCCGTGCATACCGATATCGGTCATGCCTGCGTCGGCGCTCGCGTCGACAGACAGCCCTATCCGCTGTCGCAGCCGCTGACCAGCGGACAGACGGTCGAGATCATCACGGCACCGGGCGCGCGTCCCAATGCCGCATGGCTCAACTTCGTGGTCAGCTCCAAAGCGCGCGCCAAGATCCGTCAGCTGTTGAAAAATCTTAAACGGGACGACTCTGTCAGCCTGGGACGTCGCCTGCTCAACCACGCGCTGGGGGGCAGTCGCAAACTGGCAGAAATTCCGCCAGAAAACGTACAGCGCGAACTGGACCGCATGAAGCTGGCAACGCTTGACGACCTGCTGGCGGAAATCGGCCTCGGCAACGCCATGAGCGTGGTGGTGGCGAAAAACCTTCAGCAGAGCGATCAGGCGACGCCTGCCGCTATCTCTTCGCCTTCCACCTCGCGCAGCAAGCTACCGATCAAAGGCGCAGATGGCGTACTGATCACGTTCGCCAAATGCTGCCGTCCGATTCCCGGCGATCCCATTGTGGCGCACGTCAGCCCCGGCAAGGGACTGGTGGTGCACCATGAATCCTGTCGTAACATCCGTGGCTACCAGAAAGAGCCAGAGAAGTTTATGGCCGTCGAATGGGATAAAGTGACCTCCGAGCAGGAGTTTGTGGCGGAAATCAAGGTGGATATGTTTAACCATCAGGGCGCGCTGGCTAACCTGACGGCGGCGATTAACACCGCCAAATCCAATATCCAGAGCCTGAATACGGAAGAAAAAGATGGCCGTGTATACAGTGCCTTTATCCGTCTGACGGCCCGCGACCGCGTTCATCTGGCCAATATTATGCGTAAAATCCGCGTAATGCCGGATGTGATTAAAGTTCACCGTAACCGAAACTGACGTATGAATGCCCAACGCTATGCCCGCATCTGTGAAATGTTGGCCGCCCGTCAGCACGATCTGACCGTCTGCATGGAGCAGGTTCATAAGCCGCACAACGTTTCCGCCGTGATCCGTACGGCGGATGCCGTTGGCGTCCATGAGGTTCATGCCGTCTGGCCCGGTAGCCGGATGCGCACCATGGTCTCTTCCGCCGCGGGCAGTAACAGCTGGGTACAGGTCAAAACGCATCGCACCATCGTGGAGGCGGTCAGCCATCTCAAAAGCCAGGATATGCAAATTCTGGCGACTCACCTTTCCGATACCGCTGTCGATTTCCGTGAAATTGACTACACCCGCCCGACCTGCATTTTAATGGGGCAGGAAAAAACCGGCATCACCCAGGAAGCGCTGGCGCTGGCGGATCAGGACATCATCATCCCGATGGTGGGCATGGTGCAGTCCCTGAACGTTTCCGTCGCCTCTGCGCTGATTTTGTATGAAGCCCAGCGTCAGCGGCAGAACGCCGGCATGTATCAGCGTAAAAGCAGCGCCTTACCCTATAGCGAACAACAGCGTCTTCTTTTTGAAGGGGGCTATCCCGTGCTGGCAAGGGTGGCGAAACATAAAGGGCTGCCCTATCCGGAAATTAACGACTGCGGGGAAGTGATCGCCGATCCCGAGTGGTGGGCGACCATGCAAGCGTCGGTGCGGAAAAGATGAAAGGCCGCCTGCTGGATGCCGTCCCCCTGAACTCACTTTCCGGCGTTGGCGCAAGCCAGGCGGGCAAGCTGGCAAAGCTGGGTCTGGCAACGGTGCAGGACCTGCTGTTACATCTTCCGCTTCGCTACGAAGATCGCACGCAGCTTTATGCCATTAACGATCTGCTGCCGGATATCTACGCCACGGTAGAAGGGGAAGTTCTGCACAGCGATATCACCTTTGGCCGCCGCCGGATGCTGACCTGCCAGATCAGTGACGGTACCGGTATTCTCACCCTGCGCTTTTTCAACTTTAATGCGGGCATGAAAAACAGCCTGGCGCCAGGCCGTCGCGTCACCGCCTATGGCGAAATCAAGCGCGGCCAGCGCGGAGCTGAAATTATCCATCCTGAATATCGCGTTCAGGGGGATAACAGCGTGGTGGAGCTTCAGGAGACGCTGACGCCGGTCTATTCCACGACTGAAGGTATTCGCCAGGCGACCCTGCGCAATCTCACCGATCAGGCGCTGACGCTGCTGGATACCTGCGCCATCGCGGAACTGCTGCCGCCGGAGCTGAGCCAGGGCATGATGAGCCTTCCTGAAGCGCTGCGTACGCTTCACCGGCCGCCACCGGATATGGCGCTGGCCGATCTGGAAAGCGGCAGGCATCCCGCCCAGCGCCGGCTGATTATGGAAGAGTTGCTGGCACATAACCTCAGTATGCTGGCCGTTCGGGCGGGTGCGCAGCGCTATCACGCACTGCCGATGCCCGCACGACATGACTTAAGCGATAAGCTGCTCTCTTCGTTACCTTTTCGCCCTACTGCTGCTCAAACCCGCGTGGTGCGTGAAATTGAGCAGGATCTGGCGCACGATTATCCCATGATGCGGCTGGTGCAGGGCGACGTGGGTTCCGGGAAAACGCTGGTTGCCGCGCTAACTGCGCTGAACGTCATCGCGTACGGTAAACAGGTTGCGCTGATGGCACCCACCGAGCTGCTCGCCGAACAGCATGCCAGTAATTTCCGCCAGTGGTTTGCGCCGCTGGGCATTGAAGTGGGCTGGCTGGCCGGCAAGCAAAAAGGGAAAGCGCGTCAGGCACAACAGGATGCCATTGCCGCCGGGCAGGTTTCGATGATCGTGGGAACACATGCCATTTTTCAGGAGCAGGTCCAGTTTAACGGTCTGGCCCTGGTCATCATTGATGAGCAGCACCGGTTTGGCGTCCACCAGCGCCTGGCGCTGTGGGAGAAAGGCGAAGAGCAGGGGTTCCATCCCCATCAGTTGATTATGACGGCCACGCCAATCCCACGAACGCTGGCCATGACGGCCTATGCCGATCTGGATACCTCAACCATTGATGAACTGCCGCCGGGCAGAACGCCGGTCACCACCGTCGCCATCCCTGACACGCGCCGGGCAGAGATTGTTGAGCGCGTGAAAAAGGCCTGTCGTGATGAAGGCCGCCAGGCCTACTGGGTCTGTACGCTGATCGAAGAGTCTGAGCAGCTTGAGGCGCAGGCCGCAGAAGCCTCCTGGGAAGAGCTGAAGCTGGCGCTGCCTGATTTACAGGTTGGGCTGGTGCATGGGCGCATGAAACCTGCGGAAAAGCAGGCCGTTATGCAGGCGTTCAAACAGGGCGATATCCATCTGCTGGTGGCCACCACGGTCATCGAAGTCGGTGTGGACGTTCCCAATGCCAGCCTGATGATCATTGAGAATCCGGAGCGCCTGGGGCTGGCACAGCTTCACCAGCTGCGGGGCCGCGTTGGACGTGGCTCCGTCGCATCCCACTGCGTGTTGCTCTACAAGTCGCCGCTGAGCAAAACGGCCCAGAAGCGGCTGCGGGTGTTACGGGACAGTAATGATGGCTTCGTGATCGCCCAGTGCGACCTGGAAATTCGCGGTCCGGGCGAGCTGCTTGGCACCCGGCAAACCGGCAACGCCGAGTTTAAAGTTGCCGATCTGCTGCGCGATCAGGCCATGATCCCGGAAGTTCAGCGGGTAGCCCGCCATATCCACCAGCATTATCCACAGCAGGCTCAGGCGCTAATCGAGCGCTGGTTGCCGGAAACGGAGCGCTATACCAACGCCTGAGGTGACGCTCCGCTAAAGGCTGCCATATTACCTACCGCCGTTTCGACCGGCTGCTCTCCGGAAGTCAGTTCGATAATCACTCGTTTTACCTGCGGCTGTTCAATCAGGCCATGCAGCACTGCCGCCACATCCTCACGCGGCACCGTGCCATACGGGATAGCCAGCCCGGTCCGTACTTTTCCGCTACCGGACTCATTAACCAGCGTGCCTGGCCGCAGAATGACCCAGTCCAGCGGCGTTGCCGCCAGCATAGCGTCAGACTGCTTTTTTACCTGCATGTAGTGTTCGAACGTGGGTGAAACCGTTTTACCGCGCCCAGCCTCCGGAAAGGCAGATACCATCAGGAACCGGCTGATGCCTGCCAGCCTGGCCGCTTCGGTAGCAAATCGCGCGCCACGTCCGTCTATGCCGTCAGTCTGATCGACACCAGCGCCGCCTGCGCCTGCAGAGAAGACCACCACATCGCATCCGCGCATTGCTTCAGCCAGCCTTTCACTGCTGGTATTCATCAGGTCGCCACTTACCGGCGTCACACCATCAGCCACTAAATCGTCCGCCTGTGAATCAAGACGATGCAACCCGCTCACTTGATGACCCGCTGTCGTCAGGCGTTTCCTGAGTAGTCGTCCCACGCCGCCTGTTGCTCCAATAAGAAATACCCGGCTCATTCGTACCTCGCTTTTTTCATCGTTTTCCTGAAGGTTAGTCAGACGAGTGTAGCGGCTTCTTTTTGCCTGCGTTGAGCCTCCCCCGTCATTTTGTCTGACGTTCACGCCCTGCAAACGATTGCTTTTACGTGGAAGATGATTAAAATCGCCACTTTGTTCGTCAGGGAACCGTGAGAATGTCTGTGAATACTTCCGATGCCGAAGCTGCCCGCCGCCCTGCTACTGCGCCCCGCAGTGAGCTTATCTACCGTCTTGAAGATCGCCCGCCGCTGCCGCAGACGCTGTTTGCGGCCTGCCAGCACCTGCTGGCCATGTTTGTGGCGGTTATCACGCCGGCACTGCTGATTTGTCAGGCGCTGGGGCTGCCCGCCCAGGATACGCAGCACATTATCAGCATGTCGCTGTTCGCCTCCGGCGTGGCGTCGGTTTTACAGATTAAAACCTGGGGACCTATAGGCTCAGGCCTGTTATCGATTCAGGGAACCAGTTTTAACTTCGTCTCACCGTTAATTATGGGCGGACTTGCGCTGAAAAACGGCGGTGCAGATGTGCCCACGATGATGGCAGCCCTGTTTGGTACGCTGATGCTGGCTTCCTGTACTGAGATGCTGCTTTCCCGCGTCCTGCATCTTGCCCGCCGTATTATCACTCCGCTGGTTTCCGGCATTGTGGTGATGATCATCGGCCTTTCGCTGATCCAGGTGGGGCTGACGTCTATAGGCGGCGGTTTTGCGGCAATGAACGACCACAGTTTTGGCGCGCCAAAAAATCTGCTGCTGGCGGGCGCCGTTTTGCTGGTGATTATTCTGCTCAACCGTCAGCGCAACCCTTACCTCCGCGTCGCCTCGCTGGTGATTGCCATGGCCGTTGGTTATCTGCTGGCCTGGGCGATGGATATGCTGCCAGCGAGTCCGGCAGCGGCAAATGAGTCGCTGATCGTCATCCCTGCGCCCTTCTATTACGGCCTGAGCATTGACTGGAACCTTCTTATTCCGCTGATGCTGGTCTTTATGGTGACCTCACTGGAAACCATTGGGGATATCACCGCCACTTCTGACGTTTCCGAACAACCGGTCAGTGGCCCGCTTTATATGAAGCGGCTGAAAGGCGGCGTGCTGGCTAATGGCCTTAACTCATTTGTTTCAGCGCTGTTTAATACTTTCCCTAACTCCTGCTTTGGGCAAAATAATGGCGTGATCCAGCTGACTGGCGTGGCCAGCCGCTACGTCGGTTTTGTGGTGGCGCTGATGCTGATTGTGCTGGGCCTCTTCCCGGCAGTGAGTGGCTTTGTGCAGCATATTCCTGAGCCCGTGCTGGGCGGCGCAACGCTGGTTATGTTTGGTACCATCGCCGCATCCGGTGTGCGTATCGTGTCACGCGAGCCGCTGAATCGCCGGGCGATCATGATTATGGCGATTTCACTGGCGGTAGGATTAGGGGTTTCTCAGCAGCCGCTGATTCTGCAATTCGCGCCTGAATGGCTGAAAACCCTGTTCTCTTCCGGCATTGCCGCGGGGGGTATTACCGCCATCATTCTGAATCTTATTTTTCCACAGGAGAAATAAGCCTCTCCTGTGTCATGCTGGGTGCGTAAGACGGGCGGTCTGTGAACTGCCCGCCATCATCGATGGTTGAGCTTCAGTTTTAAATGAGGCATAACACACTCATGAACGGATGCTCACAGGAAAGGGTGCAATGAAATTACTTGGAAAAATTCTGCTCACGCTGGTGCTGCTACTGCTGCTTGCCCTGGTTGCGCTCTATCTGCTGCTGCAAACCCAGTGGGGTGCGGGATGGATAAGCCGTACCGTAAATCAGCATACCAGCTATCAGCTGGCTTTCAGCAAGCTGGAGCATAACTTTTCCGATCCTGCACAGTTCGTCCTTAACGATGTTTCATTTGGTCAAAAGGCAGCGCCTGCCCTGCTGACGGCTCGCCATGTCACGCTGACGCTGAGTGGGGCACAGTTTACTGCTCCCGGGCATTTTGCCGCCATTGCGCTGCAGGAAGGGATGCTCAGGATCAGCGATAGTGGTTCTCCTCTGCCCTTCGAAGCGGACAGGCTTCAGCTTATTGAGATGTCGGTCAATCGTGCCGGGGGAGAATGGCCTCTGAGTGCGCAGCAGGTCAACGGCGGCATCCTTCCATGGAAGCCGGTCGAGGGTGATTTGATCGGCACGGATGCCAGCTTCCAAGCGAGTGCGGGCGCGCTGTCGCTGAACGGCATCCCGGCGAAAAACGTGCTGCTGCAGGGCCGTATCAGCAAACAGCAGCTGATCATGAGCAATATTGGCGCGGATGTTGCGCTGGGTTCGATCACCACCAGCGCGCAGCGTGATGCGCAGGGTGCCTGGCAGGTGGCCAATCTGCGTCTGAACAGCATTCGCCTGCAAAGCTCAGAATCCCTTACCGGTTTTCTCTCTCCGCTCAAAAAGCTTTCTCACGTTCATTTTAACCGTATTGATGTCACCGGGGCGCGGCTGGAAGGCGCTGACTGGGCTGTCACCGATCTTAATCTGGCGTTGAAAGATATTACGCTGCATAACGGTGACTGGGAAAGCAATGACGGTTCACTGTCGATGAATGCCCGATCCTTTGTAAACGGTAGCCTCCAGTTGAACGATCCTATTGTTAATATGACGTTTTCGCCTGAAGGCGTATCGCTTAATCAGCTCAGTTCACGCTGGGTCAATGGCCTGATCCGCACCTCAGGAAAGTGGAGCCGCAGCGATAAAAAACTGACGCTGGACGAGCTGGCCGTCGCCGGCATCGAGTATACGCTGCCGCTAAACTGGCGCGAGCGCTGGATGGCGACGCTTCCCGGCTGGCTTTCCGCCGTGGAAGTCACGAAATTCGAAGCGAACCGTAACCTGATTATTGATATCAACCCGGATTTCCCTTTCCAGATGACTGCTCTGGACGGCAGCGGTAAAAATCTGCTGCTGGCACGTCAGCATCAGTGGGGGATCTGGTCCGGCGATCTGCGCTTTAATGCTGCTGAAGCCACGTTTAACCGCGTAGATATGCGCCATCCGTCAATTGCCCTTTCCGCTAACGACGAGGCAATCAAAGTGACGGAAATGAGCGCATTTATTCAGGAAGGGATGGCAGAAGGCCTGGCGACGCTTTCCCAGCAGCCTCAACGTGCGCTCTCGCTGACCCTGCGCGGGCGTGAAGTCCCGGTTAATCTGCTTCAGCGCTGGGGCTGGCCTGAGGTGGCGCTGGAGGGCAACGGCGATCTCCAGTTAACGCTTACCGGGAATCTGGCCGCTGACCAGCCGCTAAAACCTACGGTGAACGGCAGGCTGTCTGTAACATCCGGTGAAAGGACGCTTCAGCAAACGTTGCAGGCAGGACAGCCGATCGCTGTACCCTGAGGCGTCACACTAAAGGGGGATTGCTTACAGGATGTAATGTGGTCCCCTGATATTCGCAATGCCCCGCAGTTAAGGTATAGTCCGCTTCTTTACGGAGGAACTATGCTGACCAACTCATCCATTCGACTGAACAAATATATTGGCGAGAGCGGCATCTGCTCCCGTCGCGACGCCGACCGTTACATCGAACAGGGTAACGTGTTTATCAACGGCAAACGGGCCGGGGTTGGCGCGCAGGTATTTGCCGGGGATGTGGTGAAGGTGAATGGACAGCTTATTGAACCGCGTAATGAAGAGGATTTGGTATTTATCGCACTGCATAAACCTGTAGGCATCATCTGTACTACGGAGGAAGGCGAGCGGGATAATATTGTCGATTTCGTCAACCACAGTAAGCGCGTCTTCCCGGTAGGGCGACTGGACAAAGATTCCCAGGGACTGATCTTTCTGACTAACCATGGCGATCTGGTAAACAAAATTCTCCGCGCCGGCAATGACCATGAAAAAGAGTATATCGTCACGGTAAACAAGCCGGTGACCGATGAGTTTATCCAGGGCCTGGGCGCTGGTGTCCCCATGCTGGGAACGGTGACGCGCAAATGCAAAGTAAAGAGAGAAGCGCCGTTCGCCTTCCGGATTACGCTCGTACAGGGGCTTAACCGGCAGATCCGCCGCATGTGTAAACACTTCGATTATGAAGTCACCAAACTTGAGCGTGTCCGCATTATGAACGTCAGCCTGAAAGGGCTGCCACCGGGAGAATGGCGCGACCTGACCGATGACGAGTTGATCGAACTGTTCCGGCTCATTGAAGATTCCTCATCCGAGGAAAAACCGGCGCAAAAAGCGAAGGCCAAAAAACCGGCGGCAGCGAAAAAGCCCGCCGTCAGCGGGCCAAAAAGCAGTGAAAAAAGCGCCGCGCCGGCTGGCCGTAAACGCTTCACCCAGCCGGGCCGTAAAAAGAAAGGGCGCTGAGGCGCCGCTATCCGCCGGATCCGCCCTCTTCAAGAGGGCCATCCGGATCGGCAGGCAGTACGAGATAAATACCTTCAAACACCGCACCGCAGACCTCATTACCAAAGAGTTCAACCTCAAGCTGCACTCTGGCTTTGCGTCCCTGCGCCAGACGATCGAGATCGCCGCTGAGCGAACCTAAGTCTGCAACGGCGCCCGGCTTGCCGGTAATGGGATGGCTGTAGCGAATATGCGCATCCGCCAGAATAATCGTGCCGCCCAGGTGACGTTCACGCAGTAGCAGCCAGATCAGCCCCCAACCGGTCAGGGTAGCCAGCGAAAAAAGACTGCCGGCAAACAGCGTGTGATGTGGGTTCTGGTTGCCGTTTTCAGGCATCGTGGTGATAAATTTCTTGCCGGTGTACTGAAGAATACGCACGCCCATTTTCTCACTGAGCGGAATATGATCGTACCAGGCTTGCTGAAGCTGTCCGCACCAGTCGGCGCGATGGAGAATATCATCAAGCGTGATCACCGGTTTTATCATCAGAAAATGGCGCACCGGCGTCGTCTGCGGCACCGTAATCTCGCCCTGGTTGAGGTATCCCAGCTTGGCAAAGAATTCCATCGCATCTTCACGCGCACTGCAGACCACGCGCTTCGCCCCTTCCTGTCGCGCCACGGACTCCAGCGTCATCGCCACCAGCGTCCCTAATCCTTTGCCCTGCACGGAAGGATGCACCGCCAGAAAGCGAATAGCCGCTTCATTTTCCGCATTGATGTACAAGCGGCCTACCGCTACCGGATCGCCGCGTTCGTCCACCACCATTTGATGGTGCGCCAGCGCATCCCAGGCATCCCGTTCGGAGCCCATCGGCTGATGCAGGGGCTTTCTCAGCATTTCCCAGCGGAACTGGTAGTAAGTCTCCAGCTCTTCCGCTGTTTCAGGTACCCGAAGATGATACATAAAATGCTTCTCTCTCTCTGAACCCGTTACGCTGACCTGCCGTTCGCCCAACAGTCTCAAACCTGGAGCCAGAAGGTGGCGGGGCCATCATTCACCAGTGCGACCTGCATATCGGCAGCGAACTGGCCTGTTTTGGTGGTGATATTTTTCTGACGGCAGCAGTCAATAAAATACTCATAGAGGCGCTCTGCCCCGGCAGGTTCCGCCCCGCCGGAAAAGCTGGGACGCATCCCCTTCTGCGTATCCGCGGCAAGAGTAAACTGAGAAACCACCAGCACGCTGCCGCCAGCCTGCTGTACGTTAAGATTCATTTTGCCCTGCTCATCACTAAAAATACGGTAGCCCAGCACGCGTTCGCACAGCCGCTGCGCTTTTTGCTCGTCATCGCCCTTTTCCACGCCGAGCAGTATCACCAACCCTGGTCCGATTTTACCGATGGTTTCTCCTGCCACCGTCACGCTGGCATTCAGCGCCCGTTGAATTAAAGCAATCATACTTCCTCTTTTTCTAATTTTTCTTCTTGCTCTCTGAGGTGACGAAAATCATCCAGCGTTGCGGTGATTTCCGCGCCCAGTAAGACAATACACCATGTCCAGTAAACCCACAGAAACAGGATAGGAATGACTGCCAGCACGCCGTAAATCAACTGGTATGAAGGGAACATCGTTATATAGAGGCCAAAGCCCTTTTTACCCAGTTCAAACAGTAACCCCGCCACCAGCGCGCCGACCAGAGCATCCCGGCCAGGAACATGGCGGGTGGGCACGATACTGTAGAGCAGCCAGAATGAGAGCCACGAGAGCAGCAGGGGGAACATGCGCAACCCGTAGTCGATCAGCCAGCTGACGCCCGTCACAGACGCCCAGCGCAACGATAAGAGATAAGAGCTGATCGCCAGACTGGCCCCGGCCAGCAGCGGCCCGAGGGTCAGGATCATCCAGTACACGGCAAACGAGTAGACCAGCGGCCTTTTTCTTTTACTGCGCCAGATAGTATTCAGGGCGCTGTCGATGGCGTACATCAACAGCAGCGCGGTAACTACCAGGCCACAGGCCCCCACCGCCGTCATTTTATTGACGTTCGAGATGAACTGCTCCAGGTAGTTCTGAATAATGTTACCTGAGGCCGGTACAAAATTGCTGAAGATAAAGCTTTTCAGTTGGGTACTGATGTCGGCAAAGGCCGGAAAAGCGGCAAACAGCGCAAACACCACAGCGACCAGCGGCACCAGTGAAAGCAACGAGACAAACGTCAGGTTCCCGGCCAGCGTGGTCATGCCATCCATATCAATACGCTGCCAGAGCAGTTTCAGCCATGCCCAGAAGGCCCGCAGCGAGTGCCGGAAATGGTTAAGCCTGCTCATCAGATACGGTTGCTGAAGAACGTCGGTACGACTGTCGCGTCGGTCACATGAACGCTGTGAATACCGGCCGCCCGGGCTGCCTCAACGTTGGCGAGATTATCATCGAGGAAAACCGCGTTCTCAGCCGTGACCTGTTCTTCTTCCAGCACACGCCGGAAAATCGCTTCTTCCGGCTTACGCAGCCCCATCTCCTGAGACAGATAAATTTTATCTGCTGCACGTTGTACCTCAGGATACTGGGTCGGCCACCAGGCACAGTGCAACTTGTTGGTATTAGAGAGGATAACAACCCGATCGCCCTGCTCACGCAGTTTATGCATGATCTCGATCACTTCCGGCCGGACGCCCACGAATACCGCCTGCCAGCCGGCAGAAAATTGCTCAAAGCTGAGCGCGATATCCAGCTGTTCACACATTCTGGCCGCGAATGCCTCGTCGCTGATCTCACCGCGTTCGTGCTGTTCGAACTCTTCTCCCATCTGGAACCGACTCTGTAACGTTGCCAGAGGAACCCGGCCAAGATCGCTCCAGACGCCAAGAACCCGGTTGAAATCAATATCAACAATGACGTTACCTAAATCAAAGATATACAGCATGGTCATCTCCTTTTGTGCCGGTGAGCTATTCACTCTAGCGGTAAATGAGGAGACTGAACAGGAGGGGGATTTGAAAACGGGAAGGAAATAGTAAGGCCGGAGAGACTCCGGCCTTAAAAACAGCAGAACCTGAAGAGAATTAGCTCTCTTTAGGACCGCGGCTGGCGCGTTTACGATCGTTTTCGGTCAGGTGACGTTTACGAATACGTACGGACTGCGGCGTCACTTCTACCAGTTCATCATCATCGATAAACTCGATAGCCTGCTCCAGGGTCATTTTAATGGCCGGAACCAGGGTCGTGGCTTCGTCAGTACCGGAAGCACGCATGTTGGTCAGCTTCTTACCGGTCAGGCAGTTCACGGTCAGGTCGTTAGAGCGTGAGTGAATACCGATGATCTGGCCTTCATACACTTCGGCACCGTGACCCAGGAACAGCTTGCCGCGATCCTGCAGGCTGTACAGGGCGAAGGCAACCGCTTTACCCTGACCGTTAGAGATCAGCACGCCGTTCTGACGCTGGCCAACTTCGCCCGGACGGATATCGTCGTAGTGGCTGAAGGTGGAGTAGAGCAGGCCAGTACCGGAAGTCATGGTCATGAATTCGTTACGGAAGCCAATCAGGCCACGGCTTGGAATAACGTAGTCGAGACGTACGCGACCTTTGCCATCCGGATCCATGTTTTTCAGGTCAGCTTTACGCTCACCCATCGCCTGCATCACGGAACCCTGATGCTGCTCTTCGATATCCAGCGTCACGTTTTCGAATGGCTCTTGCTTGCGGCCTTCAAACTCACGGAAGATAACTTTCGGACGGGATACCGCCAGTTCGAAACCTTCACGACGCATGTTTTCAATCAGTACGGACAGGTGCAGTTCACCACGACCTGATACGCGGAACGCATCAGCATCTTCAGTTTCTTCCACACGCAGCGCCACGTTGTGCACCAGCTCTTTGTTCAGGCGGTCAAGGATCTGACGCGACGTCACAAACTTACCTTCTTTTCCGCAGAACGGTGAAGTGTTGACGTTAAAGAACATGGTAACGGTCGGCTCATCAACGCTCAGGGCTGGCAGCGCCGCTACGTTCTGTGGATCACAGATAGTATCGGAGATGTTCAGCTCGCCCAGACCGGTGATAGCGATGATGTCACCCGCTTCAGCTTCGGTCGCGTCGATACGCTCCAGACCCAGGTGAGTCAGAACTTTACCGACTTTAGCGTTACGGGTTTTCCCTTCGCTGTCGATAATGGTCACCTGCTGGTTTGGCTTCACTTTACCGCGTTTGATGCGGCCGATGCCGATAACACCCACGTAGTTGTTATAGTCCAGCTGGGAGATCTGCATCTGGAACGGCGCATCCATTTCCACCTGCGGTGGAGAAACATGCTCTACGATCGCTTCGTACAGCGGGGTCATGTCATCGGCCATTTCGGCATGATCAAGACCGGCGATGCCGTTCAGTGCGGAGGCATAAATAACCGGGAAATCGAGCTGTTCGTCGGTCGCGTCCAGGTTAACGAACAGGTCGAAGACCTGATCCACAACCCAGTCCGGACGTGCGCCAGGGCGGTCAACTTTGTTGATGACCACGATCGGCTTCAGACCATTAGCAAACGCTTTTTTGGTCACGAAGCGGGTTTGCGGCATAGGGCCATCCGTTGCATCCACAACCAGCAGCACCGAGTCAACCATCGACATTACTCGCTCTACCTCACCGCCGAAGTCGGCGTGTCCTGGGGTATCCACGATGTTAATGCGGTAGTCGTTCCATTTAATGGCGGTGTTTTTTGCGAGGATGGTAATCCCACGCTCTTTCTCCAAATCGTTGGAGTCCATTACGCGCTCGGTTGCTTCAGTACGGGCATCAAAAGTACCGGACTGCTGTAGCAATTTATCAACCAGGGTAGTTTTACCATGGTCAACGTGGGCAATAATGGCGATGTTACGCAAATTTTCGATCACAGCTTTGCCTCAG
This sequence comes from Pantoea sp. IMH, assembly GCF_000599885.1. Lineage (GTDB taxonomy): Bacteria > Pseudomonadota > Gammaproteobacteria > Enterobacterales > Enterobacteriaceae > Erwinia. The sequence continues at coordinate 222,843 of NZ_JFGT01000004.1, forward strand.
GCATTAGAAATAGCGCGCTATTGTACACGGATTAATCGAAGGACTGAACAGGATCACAAATTTCAATTAAAGATAACTGTCAGGATTGCTTTCAGAGCCTTTTACAGTGCAAGAATTGCACTCCATCGAAAAAATGCACCAATTTAGTGCCCATCAGGCACTCAAAAGCACCATAATGGTGCGCGACTTCCATTGTGGTGCAGCTCGCGTTTCACGAGAGCGCGTATTATAGCGCTTTTCAGCGCAAATTAAAAAGTTGGCATAGATTTCGCTTTATTTCACTTAAGCGAAAAACGCCATTTTCACGACGGTTGATAGCTTGTCAGAGATCTTTATTATCGGATGGCTGAGCCAGATAAGCAAAGTACACCGTGAAGTTCTCTAACCACGACGACAATGACAAAATCCAGGAGAGTTAAGTATGTCCGCTGAACACGTTCTGTCGATGATGAACGAGCATGAAGTCAAGTTTGTTGATCTGCGCTTCACCGATACCAAAGGCAAAGAACAGCACGTCACTATCCCTGCTCACCAGGTTAACGCTGACTTCTTCGAAGAAGGCAAAATGTTTGACGGCTCCTCAATCGGCGGCTGGAAAGGCATTAACGAATCCGACATGGTGCTGATGCCGGACGCCACCACGGCTGTCCTTGATCCGTTTTTTGAAGACTCCACCCTGATCATCCGTTGTGACATCCTTGAGCCTGGCACCATGCAGGGCTATGACCGTGACCCGCGCTCTATCGCGAAACGCGCTGAAGACTTCCTGCGCTCTTCCGGGATCGCTGACACCGTTCTGTTTGGACCTGAACCTGAATTCTTCCTGTTTGATGACGTCCGTTTCGGTGCCACCACGTCCGGATCTCATGTGGCTATCGACGATATCGAAGCCGCCTGGAACACCGGTAAAGAGTATGAAGGCGGTAACAAAGGTCACCGTCCAGGCCTGAAAGGCGGCTACTTCCCGGTGCCACCGGTCGACTCTTCACAGGACATCCGTTCTGCTATGTGTCTGACCATGGAACAGATGGGGCTGGTTGTTGAAGCTCACCACCATGAAGTGGCTACCGCAGGTCAGAACGAAGTGGCAACCCGCTTCAACACCATGACGAAAAAAGCCGACGAAATTCAGATCTACAAATATGTCGTGCACAACGTTGCCCACGCCTACGGCAAAACGGCCACTTTTATGCCAAAACCGATTTTTGGTGATAACGGTTCCGGTATGCACTGCCATATGTCGCTTTCTAAAGACGGTAATAACCTGTTCGCGGGCGACAAATACGGCGGCCTGTCTGAAATGGCACTGTTCTACATCGGCGGTGTGATCAAACATGCTAAAGCGATCAACGCCCTGGCTAACCCAACCACCAACTCTTACAAGCGTCTGGTTCCGGGTTATGAAGCGCCTGTAATGCTGGCCTACTCTGCCCGTAACCGTTCTGCTTCTATCCGTATTCCCGTTGTTGCCAGCCCGAAAGCGCGCCGCATCGAAGCGCGTTTCCCGGATCCAGCCGCGAACCCGTACCTGGCGTTCTCTGCCCTGCTGATGGCTGGCCTGGATGGCATCATCAACAAAATCCACCCTGGCGATGCGATGGACAAAAACCTCTACGATCTGCCACCGGAAGAAGAAGCTGAGATTCCAAAAGTAGCGGGTTCACTGGAAGAAGCGCTGAACGCCCTGAACGAAGACCGCGAGTTCCTGACCCGTGGCGGCGTGTTCACCGATGACACCATTGATGCCTACATTGAGCTGCGTAAAGAAGAGATGGATCGCGTGCGCATGACGCCACACCCGGTCGAGTTCGAACTGTACTACAGCGTTTAATGAGGTCGTCTCCGGCAGATTTACGCCGAAGGCGTGCCATCCGCCAATCAGGATGGCAAAACCGGCCCAAAGCGTGCTGTCGCGTTAATCAGCCTGGATTTTGTTGCCGTGGAAATAGTCAGCCCATCTCATGATGGGCTTTTTTCTCCACGCGCTCATCGTTCAGGAAGACGATTCCCGGATCTCGCCCCATAATGCACTAAAAGAGTGCAGGAGAACGCTGTATGGCAACAGGCACGCCGCCCGATGCTGGGCAGATTCTCAACTCTCTGCTTAACAGCATCTTACTGGTGGATAGCGCGCTGGTGGTTCATTACGCCAACCCGGCGGCGCAGCAACTACTGGCGCAGAGTTCCCGCAAGCTGTTTGGCACACCGCTACCGGAACTGATGGGATATTTTTCGCTAAATATCGACGTCATGCATGAGAGTCTCAACGCAGGACAGGGTTTTACAGACAGCGAAGTTACGCTGGTGGTAGACAGCCGCGCCCATATTATGTCGCTGACGGCTCAGCGTCTTCCCGAAGGGTTAATTCTGCTCGAAATGGCCCCGATGGATAATCAGCGCCGCCTCAGCCAGGAACAGATTCAACATGCGCAGCAGGTCGCCGCACGGGATTTAGTCCGTGGACTGGCGCATGAAATAAAGAACCCGCTGGGCGGATTGCGTGGCGCAGCTCAGCTGCTGGCGAAAGCCCTGCCCGACCCCGCGTTAACAGAATATACCCGTGTGATTATTGAGCAGGCAGACCGACTGCGCAATCTGGTCGATCGCCTGCTTGGTCCGCAACAGCCGGGCATGCATGTCACGCAAAGCATTCATCAGGTAGCCGAACGGGTGGTTAACCTCGTCTCGATGGAACTGCCTGATAACGTCAAGCTGGTCAGGGATTACGATCCAAGCCTGCCAGAGCTGCCGCACGATCCGGATCAAATTGAGCAGGTTTTTTTAAACGTTGTCCGTAATGCGCTTCAGGCACTGGGTGAAGAAGGCGGCACGATTACGCTGCGTACCCGCACGGCGTTCCAGCTGACGCTGCACGGTGTGCGTTATCGCCTGGTCGCCCGTATTGATATTGAAGACGACGGTCCCGGTATTCCGGCTCAGCTTCAGGATACGCTCTTTTATCCCATGGTCAGCGGACGTGAGGGCGGGACGGGGTTAGGGCTGTCGATAGCCCGTAGCCTGATCGACCAACATTCCGGAAAAATCGAGTTCAACAGTTGGCCCGGACATACTGAATTTTCCGTTTACCTGCCTATTCGCCAGTGAGGTTTCTATGCAACGAGGGATAGTTTGGGTCGTCGATGACGATAGCTCAATCCGCTGGGTGCTTGAACGCGCTCTCACTGGAGCCGGTTTAAGCTGTGCCACCTTCAACAGCGGTAATGAAGTGCTGGCCGCCCTTGCCACCAAGACACCAGACGTCTTACTTTCAGATATCCGCATGCCCGGTATGGATGGCCTGACCCTGCTGAAGCAGATAAAACAGCGTCATCCGATGCTTCCGGTCATCATAATGACCGCTCATTCGGATCTGGACGCGGCGGTCAGCGCTTACCAGCAAGGAGCATTCGACTATCTGCCAAAACCTTTTGATATCGATGAAGCGGTCGCGCTGGTCGAGCGCGCCATCAGCCATTATCAGGAGCAACAGCAGCCGCGCAACCAGCCGGTAAGTGGCCCGACTACCGATATCATCGGTGAAGCGCCTGCAATGCAGGATGTCTTTCGCATCATTGGCCGCCTTTCACGCTCTTCTATCAGCGTGCTGATTAACGGCGAGTCCGGTACCGGTAAAGAGCTGGTGGCGCACGCCCTGCACCGGCACAGTCCGCGGGCTAAAGCACCTTTTATCGCGCTGAATATGGCCGCTATCCCTAAGGATCTGATTGAGTCGGAACTTTTTGGACATGAGAAAGGGGCGTTTACCGGCGCAAACCAGATCCGCCAGGGCCGTTTTGAACAGGCGGATGGCGGCACGCTGTTTCTGGATGAAATCGGCGATATGCCGCTGGACGTTCAGACCCGCCTGCTTCGCGTACTGGCTGATGGGCAGTTTTATCGCGTTGGAGGCTATGCGCCGGTGAAGGTGGATGTGCGCATCATTGCGGCCACCCACCAGAACCTGGAACAGCGCGTTCATGAGGGCACGTTCAGGGAGGATTTGTTTCACCGTCTGAATGTGATCCGCGTCCATCTGCCGCCGCTGCGTGAGCGTCGTGAAGATATCCCCCGCCTGGCGCGCTATTTTTTACAGGTTGCGGCGCGGGAGCTGGGCGTGGAGGCGAAAATCCTCCATCCGGAAACCGAAACGGCGCTGACCCGGCTGCACTGGTCGGGTAACGTACGTCAGCTGGAAAATACCTGCCGCTGGCTGACGGTAATGGCAGCCGGCCAGGAAGTGCTGATCCAGGATCTTCCTCCCGAACTGTTTGAGACGTCCACGCCGGATAATCCGGTACAGTCGCTGCCTGACAGCTGGGCAACGCTGCTGGCACAGTGGGCCGATCGCGCACTGCGTTCCGGTCATCAAAACCTGCTCTCAGAAGCACAGCCTGAAATGGAGCGCACGTTGCTGACGACTGCACTGCGGCACACGCAGGGGCATAAACAGGAAGCGGCGCGGCTGCTGGGCTGGGGACGAAATACCCTGACCCGTAAACTGAAAGAGCTGGGCATGGAGTAACAGCGGCCTGGGTGCGGCCTTAGCGCTCACCCAGACCGTGGTAACGTAAAGCCGGACACCGAACGCCTCAGGCAGTTGAGATGACGTGTCGGTGTCCGGAGCTTTATCCTTTTCAGATCACCCGTGAGAACTGCTGCATACGCGCTTTCTGGCGCATATAGACGTCAAAGCACATACAGATATTGCGGATCAGTAAACGCCCTTTAGGCGTAACCTGAAGCCCTTTATCGTGACGCACCACCAGCCCATCCTCAATAAAAGGCGTCAGCAGCGCCAGGTCCTCCGAAAAATAGTCGGTAAAGGTACGGCCTTGCAGCTCAAAATCCTCAAAATTGAGCGAAAAATGACAAATCAGCGTTTTAATCACGTCCCGCCGCAGGCAGTCATCCTCTGAAAGAACCACGCCCCGCCACAGCGCCGTTTGCCGTTCACTGACGCTGGCATAGTACGCTTTCAGCTCTTTTTGATTCTGGGCATAACTGTCGCCAAGCATACTGATGGCGGAAACACCCATACCCAGCAGATCGCTGTCGCCCTGAGTAGTGTAACCCTGGAAGTTACGGTGCAGTTTCCCTTCCCGCTGCGCGACCGCCAGTTCATCATCGGGCCGGGCGAAGTGATCCATACCGATAAACTGGTAGCCTTCCGCCGTCAGCATGGCGATGGCATGCTGGAGTATGTCGAGCTTCTGCTGGGCATCTGGCAAATCGGCCTCTTTGATTTTACGCTGAGCGGCAAACAGTGCTGGCATATGGGCGTAATTAAAGACGCTCAGCCTGTCCGGGTTTAGCTTGGCGACCTTTTTCAGCGTAAAAGCGAAGCTTTCTGGCGTCTGCATCGGCAGACCATAAATCAGATCAAGATTTGTTGAGGTAAAGCCCAGACTGCGCGCGCGCTCGATCAACGCCACAATCATCGCTTCATCCTGTACGCGGTTAACCTTCTCCTGCACAACTTTGTTGAAGTCCTGTACGCCCATGCTCAGCCGGTTGAATCCGGCGGCACGAAGGTGATCGAGCACATTAAGCTCAATCTCACGGGGATCAACTTCTATTGAAAGCTCAGCCCGTGCATCAAATCGAAACTGTGACTTGAGCAGTTCAATAAGGCGGGTAATTTGCGGCTTGCTGAGATAGGTCGGTGTTCCGCCGCCCCAGTGCATCTGCGTGACGGTGCGATCGGCAAAGAGTGGCGCACGGGCGATGATTTCTTTCTCTAACGCATCCAGATAAGCATCCGCCTTATGCTGCTGGCGGGTAACCACTTTATTACAGCCGCAGAAATAACAGAGGCGATGACAGAAAGGGATATGAATATAAAGCGACAGCGGGCGATCGGGATAACGCTGCGCCGCCTGGATAAAAGCGTTTTCATCATAATCCTGATGAAACTCCAGCGCGGTCGGGTAGGAAGTGTAGCGTGGCCCAGAAATGTTGTACTTCTGGATCAGGCCCTGATCCCATTCAATCATCTGTGTCACGATAGTCACTCCTTCGCAGGTGTCTGCGTCTGGTAGCCGACCGTCGGATGAAGGGAGAGTGCTGATTCAGAGGCGGTCGGAAGGTGATTCTGCGCAACCGGGTTTTCAGCCGCGACAGGCGGCAAAGTTTAACAAATAACCCGCCCAGCATGCAGAGCAGAATCAGCGCTAAAATTGATCCAGGCCAATTCATCAGTGGAGAAACCTTTTTACAGGACAGCGCCAGATTGCGCTGCCTCAGTATATGCCCTCAGACCGAGGAGGTTACTGGCCGCCTTTCAGCAGGCGATACATATCTTCTTCGGCTTCTTCATCTTCTGCGCCATCGTCAAGCGCTATACCCAGCTCTTCCATCAGCACATCAATACGATCCAGCGTCTCATCAAGCCAGGCCTGCTCTTCGGCAGAGAGGGTTTCGCCATTTTCAAGCCGGTCAAGCAGCGTGTCCAGACGCTCGTCGTTTTCCAGCGCCGTCAGCTCTTCCTGCGGCGAGAGGCGCGGTTTTTTTGCTACAGGCTGGCTGGCTTTCACCGGTTTGGACGGTTTGCTGCTGGTGCCGTCAGCCACCAGCGGAACGGGCTTTTTGCTGCCGATGCGTGGATCTTTACTGTCACCCGCGCCACTGCCTTTCTGTTTCTGTACAACGGGATTAGCCCGGCTGCCGGAAGCGTTGCCGCGATGCTTTTTATCACGTTTGCGATCGCGTGCTTCGGCGTTAACGTCATCGCGCGTTTTGCGTTTGGTTTTCGCGGCTGGTTTTTTGTCCAGCGATGCGCGTGCAGGTTGCTTCATAGTTTCTGCTCTCAGGGATTTATCATTCAGTATAGAATTGCGGCGAAATCTAGCAGAAAGCAGACAAAGAAAAAAGGCGGCAGGTCACCCTGTCGCCTTTTTTCATACCTTCCGCAGAAGGATTGACTCGTACCGAATCCTTTTTAGCACACAACCTCCCTGTTTTCCTTTGCCTTTTCGTCCTGCCTGGACGCTCTCCTTCCTTTTCGTGCTCTTTTCCACAGCACACTCCTTCCCTGCTCCACACTACCCTGATCTCCCTGAGCACTTCATCCTGAAGTAACCCCTCCCGGGTTATGACAGATACTGTAGACCATGGACACAGACTCACAAGGTGAAACAGGAAAGATTTTTACTTATTTTATCAGGGCCACCATTAACGCAAGTTTTCATGGGCGCTTTGTTGTACGGATATCGTAAAAAAAGAACGGAAAAACGCCAAAATGGTGGGCTGGTCTGTTACAAAATACAGCCGGGCAAACGGACGACTGAGCGCTTTTATTCTATACAGGGTATACTCTGCGCAATTGCCCTTTTTTATCTGGAGTTTTTATTTTGTCTGGCTGGAATTATCACGTTACTCACTTTGTCACCAGCGCACCTGACATCCGCCATCTCCCTGCCGACACCGGTATTGAGGTGGCATTTGCCGGTCGTTCAAATGCGGGCAAATCCAGCGCGCTTAATACGCTGACCAACCAGAAAGCGCTGGCGAGAACCAGTAAAACCCCAGGCCGTACGCAGTTGATCAACCTGTTCCAGGTGGCCGAAGGTTACCGGCTGGTGGATCTCCCCGGCTATGGCTATGCGGAAGTCCCGGAAGAGATGAAGCTTAAATGGCAGCGCGCGCTGGCGGAGTATCTGCAGATGCGTGAGTGTCTGAAAGGGCTGGTTATTTTGATGGATATTCGCCACCCGTTGAAGGACCTCGATCAGCAGATGATCCTGTGGGCCACCCAAAGCGGCATTGAAGTGCTGGTATTGCTGACGAAAGCCGACAAGCTGGCCTCCGGGGCACGTAAAGCACAGCTGAATAAGGTGCGGGAAGCTGCCAAAGAATTCGTCGGTGATGTTCAGGTAGAGATGTTCTCTTCACTGAAAAAGATTGGCGTCGATAAGCTAAGCCAGAAACTCGATAAGTGGTTCAGTGAAATCCCGCCAGCCACCGACGAGCACATCCCCGCAGAATAGGGCTTTGGGGCAGAATAGCGCCCAATAAAAAACGCCCCAGTCATAACGACTGGGGCGGCTAAATTCAGCCAAATCCGATTACGTGAAGTAAAAGGTCTGAAAGATAGAACATCTTACCTCTGTACCCTACGCCTGAAACTCTACATCATTTTTTGAGCGCTCAAAAGGTTTTTCTGTAGTTAATTTTCAGAAAACACCCGGCGTTATCTAACTCGTGTCACATAAAATGACCCTTCCTGTAGCAAAATTACATAAAAAGTGCTTTGAGGATAAAAGCTTAAATAATCCGCCCTGAAATGCCCTGTGGCCGTGCATATGGCGGAAAAAGCAGAACGTATTTAAATAATAAAAAAGGCTGAAACCACAGGGTTTCAGCCTTTTCCTGCTAACAAGATCAAAAATTAATGGGCCTGATCCCAGTTATCTCCCACGCCAACATCCACCCGCAACGGAACATCCAGCGTCATGCTGTTTTCCATCAGCTGGCGGATTTTCGCTGACGCCGCTTCAACCTCCGAAGCCTTCACTTCAAATACCAGTTCATCGTGAACCTGCATGATCATTTTTACGACCGGAGAAGATTGCGGCGTCAGCCACGCATCCACGGCGATCATCGCTTTTTTAATGATATCCGCAGCGGTTCCCTGCATCGGCGCGTTAATCGCCGCACGTTCAGCAGCCTTGCGACGCATTGCATTGCTGGCTTTGATATCAGGCAGGTAAAGCCGGCGGCCATCAAGCGTTGAAACATAGCCTTTTTCGGCGGCAAGCTGGCGCGTGCGCTCCATATACTCAAGGACGCCCGGATAGCGTTCAAAATAAAGATCCATATATTTTTTCGCTTCGCCGGCACCGATATTGAGCTGCCGGGAGAGACCAAATGCGCTCATGCCATAAATCAGACCGAAGTTAATTGCTTTCGCGCTGCGCCGCTGCTCGCCGGTCACCTTATCCAGCGCCATACCGAAAACTTCAGCGGCCGTTGCGCGGTGGATATCCTGGCCTTCAGCAAAGGCATTCAACAGTCCCTTATCCTGCGAAAGGTGTGCCATGATGCGCAGCTCGATTTGCGAGTAGTCCGCAGCGACAATTTTGCACTCATCAGAGGCGATAAATGCCTGGCGGATACGACGCCCTTCGTCATTGCGCACCGGGATATTTTGCAGGTTTGGATCGGTGGAAGAGAGTCGTCCGGTGGCCGTCACCGCCTGATGATAAGACGTATGCACTCTGCCGGTAACCGGATTAATCATCAGCGGGAGCTTATCGGTATAGGTCGACTTCAGCTTGGAAAGCCCCCGGTGCTCCAGAATAACTTTGGGCAAAGGATAGTCGAGTGCAAGTTCAGCCAGCACTTCCTCCGACGTGGAGGGTGCGCCGCCTGGCGTTTTTTTGGTCGGTTTAATCCCCTGCTTTTCAAATAAAATTGTCTGTAGCTGCTTTGTCGAAGAGAGATTAAATGGCTCGCCCGCCAGTTCATGTGCCTTCTGCTCCAGTCCGGCGAGACGCGCCGTCAGCTCCTTAGAGTGCGTGGCCAGTATGCCCTGGTCGATCAGCACGCCGTTACGTTCAATGCGTGAAATAACGGACACCAGGGGCATTTCGATATTTTCAAAAACCTGCTTTGGTCCCTGCGCCTTTTCCAGCTCAGGCCACATTTTAAGATGCAGCTGTAAGGTGACGTCCGCATCCTCAGCGGCATAATGGGCCGCCTGCTCCATGCCGATCTGGTTAAACGTAAGCTGCTTTTTGCCCTTACCGGCGATCTCTTCAAAAGAGACCGTTTTGTGATTCAGCCAGCGTGAAGCGAGGGAATCCATATCGTGGCGTCCGGAAACGCTGTTCAGCGCGTAGGATTCCAGCATGGTGTCAAACTTAATGCCCTGCAGTTCAATGTCGTAGTTCTTCAGCACGCCGCGATCGTATTTAAGGTTCTGGCCGACCTTAAGCAGGCTGGCATCTTCAAGCAACGGTTTAAGGCGCTCCAGTACGCTACTGCGATCCAGCTGGGCAGGTGCATCCAGATAGTCGTGAGCAACCGGTAGATAGGCTGCCTCACCTGGCGCCACGGCAAAAGAGAGGCCGACAATGTTTGCGCTGAGCGTATCAAGCGAATCCGTTTCCAGGTCAAACGCGAACAGAGGACTGTTTTTCAGTTTAGTCAGCCACTCATCGAAGGTTTGTTCATCAAGGATGGTGACATAACCGTCAGCGGACAAGATGCTGGTTGCTTCAACCTTTTCCTCAATCTCTTCAACCAGCGCTTTCTGCGCTGCCGGATTGCTTTTTTTACCCTGTAGCCATTTACCTTGCTCCAGATCCTCGATCCAGCGCTTAAATTCATAATGGCGGAACAGGCTAAGCAGTGTCTCCACATCCGGTTCACTGACCGTCAGTTGTTCACAGGTCAGCGCCAGCTCAACGTCAGTCTTGATGGTGGCCAGCTGATAGGAGAGGAAGGCCACCTCTTTATTTTGCTCAAGCTTGGCGGACATGGTTTTAGCGCCGCGAAACGTTAAGCCAGCCACCTTATCCAGATTATCGTAGATATCTTTGATGCCGCCTAACCCTTGCAGCAGCGCCTGAGCGGTTTTTTCACCCACGCCCGGCACGCCGGGAATGTTGTCTGAGGAGTCACCCATCAGCGCCAGAAAATCAATCATCAGCGAAGGCGGGATACCATACTTTTCCACGACTTCTTCAGGACCAAGGATGGCATTGTTCATCGTATTGATTAGCGTGATATCTGATGTGACCAGCTGAGCCATATCTTTATCACCCGTGCTGATCAATACCGGTTTGCCGATTTTGCCAGCTTCCAGGGCCAGCGTGCCTATTACATCATCGGCCTCCACGCCCGATACGGCGAGCAGCGGCAGCCCCATCGCTTTTACCATACTGTGCAGCGGGTCAATCTGAGCACGAAGATCGTCCGGCATGGGAGGGCGATGGGATTTGTAATGTTCGAACAGCTCATCGCGGAACGTTTTTCCCCTGGCGTCGAAAACGACGGCGACATGGCTCGGTTTATATTGCAGCAGCAGGCTGCGCAGCATATTCAGCACGCCATACATCGCGCCGGTCGGTTCGCCTTTACTGTTAGTCAGCGGAGGAAAGGCGTGATAAGCGCGGTACAGGTAAGATGAGCCATCTACCAAAATAAGCGGGTTTTCTGCGATTTTAGCCATAGTTCCATCACGTTCGTCGTTGATATTATCGATAAGGTAAGGATGCCACAGCTCAGTATAAAAGATGAAATAAGTCTGGGAATTACCGTGTTTAAGGGGGAAAAATGCGGCGTGGCACGGAACAATAAGCTGTGGATAAGTTTGTGCGTAAATTTCTGGCTTTATCTTAAAAAACAGAATATAAACTTGTGGATCATATAAAAACTCAATTAATACATTAGCTTATTAAATTTTACCGGTGCAGGCTTTACATTTTGCAAAGTATCAAATTTGTGGATATTAATTCTTAGTGCTTGTAACAGCACAGGATCCTTTACAGTGAATAGCGATCAACGCTTAACGTGGTCGTTCAGGTGCCTGAAACAACAACGCCGGCAAATAGCCGGCGTTATCAGCAATAATAATTTATTTCTGAGTCAGAAGGAATTTCACCAGGTTCGCATACTGCTGCACGTAGGCGTCCTGTGAGCTGGTGTCCAGACCGCCATTGTTGACCATATATTTGCCGTTAACAAACATGGCTGGCACACCGCGAAGATTGACGTCCGCCGCCGCTTTTTCCTGCTGCGCGACCAGTGACTTCACCACAAAACTGTTCCACGCCCCATCATATTCTTCAGGAGTAATACCGGCTGCCTTAACGAAGGTTTCCTTCAGGCTGGCAGGATCGGTGATGGTCTGGGTTTTCTGAATACCTTCAAAAATGGGTCCGGTAACCTTATCTTCAACACCCAGCGCCATGGCAACCGCCCAGGCCTGCGTGACGGTTTTACCCATTTCGCCACCGAGGAACTCAACGTGATACTTAGTCATTTTCGTATTATCAGGCAGGCCTTTTTTCACGGCATCGCTGATGTGCCATACGCGTTCAAATTCGTAGCAGTGAGGGCAATAAAAGGAGAAAAACTCCAGTACCTGAGGCTGGCCCGTTGCGGCTTTCTGCATGGCAACGTACTGCTGCCCCTCGGTGAATTGGGCAGCTGACGCACTGAATGCCAGCACCATGCCGACCAACGCAAACCAAATCTTTTTCATTTAAAACGCTCTCCTAACAGCAAAAAAAGCCAACCAGAATACACGGTCAGCCCTGGAATGCGGACAACAGCTGCAGAGGAGGTTCCTGCAACAGCTTCGCCTGCTCGTTGAAAATAGCTATCTGCCTGCGCCAGAAATCTTCATCCGTCATCCACGGAAAAGAGGCAGGAAACGCAGGATCTTCCCAGCGGCGAACCACCCATGCGAGATAATAAACCATCCTCATGGCGCGTAAAGGTTCAATCAGTGTCAATTCATGTGTGTCGAAATCACTGAATTCACCGTAGGCCTCCAGCAGGATGTCCCACTGAATGCGCTGCTCCTGAAGATCGCCATTAACCAGCATCCACAAATCCTGCACGGCGGGACCATTTCGCGCGTCATCCAGATCAACAAACATAGGCCCATCGCGCCACAGGATATTACCAGGATGGCAATCGCCATGCAGGCGAAGCGGCTGCCACTGAGTATGCCAACATTTTTGTAAAGTTGTGCCGATCAGGCGAACGCTGGTCAATAAATTCTCTTTCAGGCGGGTAGGGATCAGCGCGCTCGCTTCAAGTATACGCAGCGGTTCCGTAATGTATTCTTCAAGGCCAAAGGTGGGTCTTACGGTAAAGGTTTTTTTACGGCCTGTCTGATGTATACGCCCCAGAAAACGGCCAACCCATTCCAGATGATCGTAATTGTCCGTTTCGTACTGACGTCCTCCCATACTGGGAAAAACGGTATACCAGTAACCATTGCACTGGTGAAGCGTCCGCCCCTGTAAGTTCAGCGGCGCAGCGACCGGCACTTCATCAGCCCAAAGCTCTGCCGTAAACTGATGTTCTTCCTCTATCTGCTGCTGCGTCCAGCGCTGGGGACGATAGAATTTCACGACGTACCGCTTCTTGTCTTCATCTGAAAACTGGTAAACGCGGTTCTCATAGCTGTTGAGGGCCGTTAAACCAGACTCGACGCGGATGCCGGTTTCCCATAGCGCGTCGAGAATGGTATCTGGATTTAAGTTTTGAAAGGTAAAAGCGGGTTCTTTCATCCGGCCTACTCGTAGATAATGACAATTGAAACAGTAATAAAGAATATCATCATTACCGGGTCTGACGGATGTAAGGTGTTAATTTAATCTTTAATCACACCGCGGGCACGAAGCAACGCAGTCTTGAAATCATCCTCATAGTCTTTCCTGAGGCCAGGGATTTCTTCATGCTTATCTGTTCCACGCATCTTAAGATGGTAGATCAGCACGTCGTCAGTTAATTCGTCCAGAGGCTGTTTGAAACCGGCTTCATCAGCGAGCTTTTGCAAAAATTGCATTAAATTAAGATCGGGTTCCTGTTGCCAGGCTGGCTGCAGTAACGCGATGAGTTCATTCAGACGATGACATTTCATCATTTAATCCCTGTTTGGGTCAGTTTCTGTAACGGTAGCAGGGTTAATCCCACAAGAAAAGAGGGTGTACGTATTATGTCCGGGATGTCTGTTGTTCCTGAAATGGCCATATCAGGTGTGATACTGGCTGGTGGAAAAGGCAGCCGCATGGGTGGAGAGGATAAGGGGCTGATTGTATGGCAGGGTAAGCCGCTTTATCAGCATGTCCTTGCGCGTCTGCAACCTCAGGTAGATGAGATCTGTATTAGCGCTAACCGTAATCTTGAGGTCTATCAGCAAAGCGGACACAGAGTAATAACGGATTCGCTGGGTGGCTTTCCCGGCCCGCTGGCGGGAATGCTTAGCGCACTACGACAGGCCCAGCATCAATGGGTTGTTTTTGCTCCCTGCGATACACCTGCGCTACCAGCCAGTCTGGTTACGCAACTTTGGCATGGCAAAGACATTGCGCCAGTTGTCTGGGCACGCTGTGCGGAGCGCGATCATCCAACTCTCGCCCTGATTAATGTCAGTCTGGCTGACGAACTGGCCGCTTTTCTGGCGGCAGGAGAACGTAAAGTCATGCTTTTTCTTAAGCAGGCCGGCGGACATGCTGTCACTTTCAATGATCAGCCTGATGCTTTCATCAATATCAACTCACCGAAAGATCTTACGCGATAAGGTTAACATTCCATGATTCCTTTACTGGCAATTTCAGCCTTCAGCGGGACAGGAAAAACGACTCTCCTGAAGCAGTTGATTCCTCTTCTTCAGGATCGCGGTATTCGCTGCGGTCTGATTAAACATACCCACCACGACATGGATGTGGATAAGCCAGGCAAAGACAGTTATGAATTGCGAAAAGCGGGGGCCAGTCAGGTTATGGTCGCCAGCCAGAAGCGCTGGGCTTTGATGACCGAAACGCCAACAGCGGAAAAACTGGATTTAACTTATCTGGCAAGCCAGATGGATGACAGTCAGCTTGACTTGATTCTGATAGAAGGCTTTAAAGCGGAAAACGTCGCCAGAATTATGCTGCATCGTGAAGCCTCAGGGCACCCTTTTCCGGCCCCTATGGATGACTATGTCATCGCGGTTGCCAGCGATACGGATACGCAGCTTGCTATTCCTCATCTCAATCTTAATGAGCCTGTTAGCATCGCTGATTTTATCACTGTCTGGCTTGATCACGTGAACGGCCCGGCACCGGGCGATGTATGAGTACGCCCAATCCCCTCACTTTTCCCGGCCCCTGAAACGCAAAAAACCCTGACCGTCAGGTCAGGGTTATCGCGATTTGATGCCTGGCAGTTCCCTACTCTCGCATGGGGAGACCCCACACTACCATCGGCGCTACGGCGTTTCACTTCTGAGTTCGGCATGGGGTCAGGTGGGACCACCGCGCTACAGCCGCCAGGCAAATCTTGGTGCACGAAACGAATCTTTTTCACTGATGCCGCGTTGCCTGCGCTTGCAAAGTCAGTCACATACCTGAGTATGCTCCTTCCTTTCCGGCGCTTGCCGCCTTGCCTCAGCGCAAAATCTTTCGTTTCCGCTAATTCTCTATCCGGTACAGGCTGAAAATTGTTGCGTCTCTCATAACGCTCACCAGAACGCTTCTGGTGTTGTAAGGTTAAGCCTCACGGGTCATTAGTACCGGTTAGCTCAACGCATCGCTGCGCTTACACACCCGGCCTATCAACGTCGTCGTCTTCAACGTCCCTTCAGGAGACTTATAGTCTCAGGGAAGATTCATCTCGAGGCAAGTTTCGCGCTTAGATGCTTTCAGCGCTTATCTCTTCCGCACTTAGCTACCGGGCAATGCCATTGGCATGACAACCCGAACACCAGTGGTGCGTTCACTCCGGTCCTCTCGTACTAGGAGCAACCCCTCTCAATCTTCCAGCGCCCACGGCAGATAGGGACCGAACTGTCTCACGACGTTCTAAACCCAGCTCGCGTACCACTTTAAACGGCGAACAGCCGTACCCTTGGGACCTACTTCAGCCCCAGGATGTGATGAGCCGACATCGAGGTGCCAAACACCGCCGTCGATATGAACTCTTGGGCGGTATCAGCCTGTTATCCCCGGAGTACCTTTTATCCGTTGAGCGATGGCCCTTCCATTCAGAACCACCGGATCACTATGACCTGCTTTCGCACCTGCTCGAGCCGTCACTCTCGCAGTCAAGCCAGCTTATGCCATTGCACTAACCTCACGATGTCCGACCGTGATTAGCTGACCTTCGTGCTCCTCCGTTACTCTTTAGGAGGAGACCGCCCCAGTCAAACTACCCACCAGACACTGTCCCCACGCCGGATTACGGCGCCAGGTTAGAACATCAAACGTTAAAGGGTGGTATTTCAAGGTTGGCTCCACGCAGACTGGCGTCCACGCTTCAAAGCCTCCCACCTATCCTACACATCAAGGCTCAATGTTCAGTGTCAAGCTGTAGTAAAGGTTCACGGGGTCTTTCCGTCTTGCCGCGGGTACACTGCATCTTCACAGCGAGTTCAATTTCACTGAGTCTCGGGTGGAGACAGCCTGGCCATCATTACGCCATTCGTGCAGGTCGGAACTTACCCGACAAGGAATTTCGCTACCTTAGGACCGTTATAGTTACGGCCGCCGTTTACCGGGGCTTCGATCAGGAGCTTCTCTTGCGATAACCCCATCAATTAACCTTCCGGCACCGGGCAGGCGTCACACCGTATACGTCCACTTTCGTGTTTGCACAGTGCTGTGTTTTTAATAAACAGTTGCAGCCAGCTGGTATCTTCGACTGGCTTCAGCTCCGGGAGCAAGTCCCTTCACCTACGCGCCAGCGTGCCTTCTCCCGAAGTTACGGCACCATTTTGCCTAGTTCCTTCACCCGAGTTCTCTCAAGCGCCTTGGTATTCTCTACCTGACCACCTGTGTCGGTTTGGGGTACGATTTCGTGTTACCTGATGCTTAGAGGCTTTTCCTGGAAGCAGGGCATTTGTTGCTTCATCACCGTGGTGACTCGTCATCACGCCTCAGCCTTAAGTGTTCCGGATTTGCCTGGAACACAAGCCTACACGCTTAAACCGGGACAACCGTCGCCCGGCCAACATAGCCTTCTCCGTCCCCCCTTCGCAGTAACACCAAGTACAGGAATATTAACCTGTTTCCCATCGACTACGCCTTTCGGCCTCGCCTTAGGGGTCGACTCACCCTGCCCCGATTAACGTTGGACAGGAACCCTTGGTCTTCCGGCGAGCGGGCTTTTCACCCGCTTTATCGTTACTCATGTCAGCATTCGCACTTCTGATACCTCCAGCAGACCTCACAGTCCACCTTCGACGGCTTACAGAACGCTCCCCTACCCAACAACACATAAGTGTCGCTGCCGCAGCTTCGGTGCATGGTTTAGCCCCGTTACATCTTCCGCGCAGGCCGACTCGACCAGTGAGCTATTACGCTTTCTTTAAATGATGGCTGCTTCTAAGCCAACATCCTGGCTGTCTGTGCCTTCCCACATCGTTTCCCACTTAACCATGACTTTGGGACCTTAGCTGGCGGTCTGGGTTGTTTCCCTCTTCACGACGGACGTTAGCACCCGCCGTGTGTCTCCCGTGATAACATTCTCCGGTATTCGCAGTTTGCATCGGGTTGGTAAGCCGGGATGGCCCCCTAGCCGAAACAGTGCTCTACCCCCGGAGATGAGTTCACGAGGCGCTACCTAAATAGCTTTCGGGGAGAACCAGCTATCTCCCGGTTTGATTGGCCTTTCACCCCCAGCCACAAGTCATCCGCTAATTTTTCAACATTAGTCGGTTCGGTCCTCCAGTTAGTGTTACCCAACCTTCAACCTGCCCATGGCTAGATCACCGGGTTTCGGGTCTATACCCTGCAACTTAACGCCCAGTTAAGACTCGGTTTCCCTGCGGCTCCCCTATACGGTTAACCTTGCTACAGAATATAAGTCGCTGACCCATTATACAAAAGGTACGCAGTCACCCCATAAAAGAGGCTCCCACTGCTTGTACGTACACGGTTTCAGGTTCTGTTTCACTCCCCTCGCCGGGGTTCTTTTCGCCTTTCCCTCACGGTACTGGTTCACTATCGGTCAGTCAGGAGTATTTAGCCTTGGAGGATGGTCCCCCCATATTCAGACAGGATATCACGTGTCCCGCCCTACTCATCGAACTCACAGTAAGCACATCTTCGTGTACGGGAGTATCACCCTGTACCCTGCGACTTTCCAGACGCTTCCACTGATGCACAAACTGATTCAGGTTCTGGGCTGTTCCCCGTTCGCTCGCCGCTACTGGGGGAATCTCGGTTGATTTCTTTTCCTCTGGGTACTTAGATGTTTCAGTTCCCCAGGTTCGCCTCGCAACACTATGTATTCATGTTGCGATGATGCATAAATGCACCGGGTTTCCCCATTCGGGTATCGTCGGTTGTTGCGGTTCATATCACCTTACCGACGCTTATCGCAGATTAGCACGCCCTTCATCGCCTCTGACTGCCAGGGCATCCACCGTGTACGCTTAGTCACTTAACCTCACAACCCACAAGCGTCCCGCAGGATACTGTGTGCTGTAAGCATTTGAGAGACTCGACCATATCGTTAATTTCATTCTTATTACGGAGAATGAAAACGACATGTCGTTTCAATTTTCAGCTTGTTCCGGATTGTTAAAGAGCAAATATCTCAAACGTGACTCGCCTTACGGCTGAATCAGTTTTGAGATAGGGTGGTAAACTGCATGGTGGAGCTAAGCGGGATCGAACCGCTGACCTCCTGCGTGCAAGGCAGGCGCTCTCCCAGCTGAGCTATAGCCCCATACAGTTACTGCAGAGACCATCTACTACCAGGAGTTACATTTTCGTGATGACACGCGAATGTAATTTCTGCTCAGGCAAGGCATGCGGAAGGGACGTTTACTTCGGTAAACGACCGCGCGCATAACGCAGCATGAGAAGAAATTTGGTAGGCCTGAGTGGACTTGAACCACCGACCTCACCCTTATCAGGGGTGCGCTCTAACCACCTGAGCTACAAGCCTGTAGAGGTTTTTTCTGCTCGTTACTTTTCTATCAGACAATCTGTTGTGGACACTACGCGGGAAAGTATCTTCAGGTAAGGAGGTGATCCAACCGCAGGTTCCCCTACGGTTACCTTGTTACGACTTCACCCCAGTCATGAATCACAAAGTGGTAAGCGCCCTCCCGAAGGTTAAGCTACCTACTTCTTTTGCAACCCACTCCCATGGTGTGACGGGCGGTGTGTACAAGGCCCGGGAACGTATTCACCGTGGCATTCTGATCCACGATTACTAGCGATTCCGACTTCACGGAGTCGAGTTGCAGACTCCGATCCGGACTACGACGCACTTTGTGAGGTCCGCTTGCTCTCGCGAGGTCGCTTCTCTTTGTATGCGCCATTGTAGCACGTGTGTAGCCCTACTCGTAAGGGCCATGATGACTTGACGTCATCCCCACCTTCCTCCGGTTTATCACCGGCAGTCTCCTTTGAGTTCCCGACCGAATCGCTGGCAACAAAGGATAAGGGTTGCGCTCGTTGCGGGACTTAACCCAACATTTCACAACACGAGCTGACGACAGCCATGCAGCACCTGTCTCACGGTTCCCGAAGGCACTAAAGCATCTCTGCTAAATTCCGTGGATGTCAAGAGTAGGTAAGGTTCTTCGCGTTGCATCGAATTAAACCACATGCTCCACCGCTTGTGCGGGCCCCCGTCAATTCATTTGAGTTTTAACCTTGCGGCCGTACTCCCCAGGCGGTCGACTTAACGCGTTAGCTCCGGAAGCCACTCCTCAGGGGAACAGCCTCCAAGTCGACATCGTTTACGGCGTGGACTACCAGGGTATCTAATCCTGTTTGCTCCCCACGCTTTCGCACCTGAGCGTCAGTCTTTGTCCAGGGGGCCGCCTTCGCCACCGGTATTCCTCCAGATCTCTACG
Organism: Pantoea sp. IMH; assembly: GCF_000599885.1. Taxonomy (GTDB): domain Bacteria; phylum Pseudomonadota; class Gammaproteobacteria; order Enterobacterales; family Enterobacteriaceae; genus Erwinia. The sequence goes on from NZ_JFGT01000004.1 coordinate 242,377, forward strand.
CATTTCACCGCTACACCTGGAATTCTACCCCCCTCTACAAGACTCTAGCCTGCCAGTTTCAAATGCAGTTCCCAGGTTAAGCCCGGGGATTTCACATCTGACTTGACAGACCGCCTGCGTGCGCTTTACGCCCAGTAATTCCGATTAACGCTTGCACCCTCCGTATTACCGCGGCTGCTGGCACGGAGTTAGCCGGTGCTTCTTCTGCGGGTAACGTCAATCGGTAAGGTTATTAACCTCACCGCCTTCCTCCCCGCTGAAAGTACTTTACAACCCGAAGGCCTTCTTCATACACGCGGCATGGCTGCATCAGGCTTGCGCCCATTGTGCAATATTCCCCACTGCTGCCTCCCGTAGGAGTCTGGACCGTGTCTCAGTTCCAGTGTGGCTGGTCATCCTCTCAGACCAGCTAGGGATCGTTGCCTAGGTGAGCCATTACCCCACCTACTAGCTAATCCCATCTGGGCACATCCGATAGCGTGAGGCCCGAAGGTCCCCCACTTTGCTCTTGCGAGGTTATGCGGTATTAGCTACCGTTTCCAGTAGTTATCCCCCTCTATCGGGCAGTTTCCCAGACATTACTCACCCGTCCGCCACTCGTCACCCAAGGAGCAAGCTCCTCTGTGCTACCGTCCGACTTGCATGTGTTAGGCCTGCCGCCAGCGTTCAATCTGAGCCATGATCAAACTCTTCAATTAAAAGCTTGATTTGCTTAAACACGTTAAGCGATGCTCAAGTGTAAAACACTCATAATGAATTTCATTATGTGTTCACTCTTAAGACTTGATATTTTTTGCGTCCGGAGACGCTGATATCAATCCTGCGAGTGCCCACACAGATTGTCTGATAAATTGTTAAAGAGCAGTGCCACATATCTCGTGTGGCGCGGGGTGCAGATATTACGCTTTCCCGCTGAAGAGTCAAGGAATTTCTCACTTTTCTCTTCCTGACCCGGCGACCGTTGAGTCGTTGTTCCGTGTCAGTGGAGGCGCATTATAGGGAGTTCCTGACGGGTGACAAGCTTTTCTTAAAAAAAAATAGCTGACCGTTCTTTTTTTCATCAGCTGGTGAAAATAGCTGCAAGCAGCGCCTCTATTTTATACAAAAACCTCATTTAAAGCCTCTTTTGATATCATAAGACGCTGTCTCTGAGTGCTATTCTCTACCCATCAAAGCGCTTATCGACGTCAACGCACTGAAAAGGATGCACAATGATAAAATCCGCGCGCAGTATGGCCGGACTTCCGTGGATTGCCGCTATGGCCTTCTTTATGCAGGCGCTGGATGCCACGATACTGAATACCGCCCTTCCCGCTATTGCGCAAAGTCTCAATCGCTCGCCGTTAGCCATGCAGTCAGCCGTCATCAGTTACACCCTGACGGTAGCCTTACTTATTCCGGTCAGCGGCTGGCTGGCGGATCGCTTCGGGACGCGCAAAGTGTTTATCGTCGCCGTCTCTCTTTTTACCTTAGGGTCGCTGGCCTGTGCGTTATCAGGCACGCTGACGATGCTGGTCGTATTCAGAATCGTACAGGGCGTGGGCGGCGCGATGATGATGCCTGTCGCCAGGCTTGCGCTGCTGAGAGCTTACCCGCGAAGCGAGCTGTTGCCCGTGCTGAATTTTGTCACCATGCCGGGTTTGATCGGTCCGGTTCTGGGCCCCATGCTGGGCGGCGTACTGGTAACCTATGCAACGTGGCACTGGATCTTCCTGATAAATATCCCGATGGGTATCCTGGGCGTTATCTATGCCAGAAAATATATGCCCGATTTCACCACGCCTAAACGCCGGTTTGACCTGCTGGGCTTTATTTTATTTGGTTTTGGACTGGTTTTCCTTTCAAGCGGCATTGAGCTCTTCGGCGAAAGGATCGTGACGAGCACGCTGGCGCTGGCGGTCACGCTTGGGGGAATTGTGATGCTTCTTCTCTATATAGTGCATGCCCGCCGGGCAGCCACGCCACTTATCCCCCTGCCGATGTTTAAAACCCGCACGTTTTCCGTCGGCATTTTAGGGAATATCGCTTCCCGTCTCGGTACAGGTTGCATACCTTTTCTGATGCCGTTGATGCTGCAGGTCGGATTCGGCTATTCCGCCATACTGGCAGGCTGCATGATGGCGCCAACCGCACTGGGATCGCTGCTCGCGAAGTCAACGGTCACCCAGGTGTTACGCTGGTTCGGCTACCGGAACACATTGGTAGGCATAAGCGTCATCATTGGGGTTCTTATTGCCACCTTTGCGCTGCAATCACCGGCGATGGGCCTGGTGGTGCTGATACTGCCGTTGTTTATTCTCGGTATGGCGATGTCCACGCAGTTTACCGCCATGAATACCATCACGCTGGCTGACCTGAACGATGCTAATGCCAGCAGCGGAAATAGTATGCTGGCCGTCACGCAGCAGTTAGCCATCAGCTTCGGTGTTGCCGTCAGCGCAGCTGTTTTGCGTTTCTATAATAATTTTGATGGCACAACAGTAGAGCATTTCCACGCGACCTTCCTGACGATGGGAGTGGTCACGGTCATTTCAGGCCTGGTGTTCCTGCTGCTGAAGCCCGGAGATGGACGTCATCTGATAAGCAACAGAGAGAAACGGCAGAAAGGCGCTTAACCGCCGCGAACAGAGCCGCGTTCAATCAGTTCCGGCGTCAGCACCAGCAGTTGCTGGCTGCCGCCGGGATTAGCCAGACGGTGAAGCAGCGTATCGATAGCCAGCTCGCCCAGTTCATCCTTGGGCTGATGAACGGTGGTCAGCGGAGGCGTCATATAGCGCGCCAGTTCAATATCATCGTAGCCCACCACGGCAATATCCTGCGGCACCGACAGACCGGCCTGATAGAGCGCATGATAAACGCCAACCGCCATCGCGTCATTGCTGGTAAATACCGCTTCAGGTAGGGGATCCAGCGTCAGCAGCTGGTTCATGGCGTTATAACCGCCCTGAAACTCGAAGTCGCCACTCACGATACAGGACGCTGGCAACGGTAACTCTGCCTGGGCCATGGCCTGTTTAAAACCTTCAAGACGCAGGCGGGCCGGCGTTTTATCCTGCGGTCCGGCGATGCAGGCGATGCGCCGGTAGCCACGCTCAATCAGATAACGCGTGGCCATTTCGCCGCCCAACAGGGAGTTATCCTGGATGATGTCGCTATCCCCTTCAAAAGGCGACCAGTCCATCATGACGGAAGGGATCGTCGGGTAACGATTAAGGATGTCGGCTGAAGGAAGATGACTTTCCGTACACATGATCAGAAGACCATCGACCCGTTTCTGCAGCAGCGTCTCCAGGCTACGGTTCATACGATGCTCATCACCTTCGGTATTGCACAACACCAGGCTATAGCCCCGTTCGTAACAGCTGCGTTCTACTCCCCGCACCACTTCTGAATAGAAGGGGTTGCTGCTGGCCGTCAGAAGCATACCGATAGTTCTTGTCTGGTTGATCTTCAGGCTGCGCGCCAGCGCTGACGGCGCGTAATTCAGCTCGGCGATGGCCGCAGTGATTTTTGCTTTTACCGCTTCGCTGACAAAACGATTGTCATTAATGACATGTGAAACGGTAGAGGTCGATACGCCCGCGAGGCGGGCGACATCTTTCATGGTGGCCAAGCGCTACCCCTGCTGCTGCAAGAAAAGATCGATCTCTTCACGCCATGGCACGGAAGGCTGGGCACCGTATCGCGTCACCGCAATCGCCGCGGCCGCATGGGCAAAGCGGATAGCTTCAGGCATCGCCTTACCTTCAAGCAGTGCAGTAATCAGCGCGCCGTTAAAAGTATCGCCTGCCGCAATCGTATCAACGGCGTCAACGCGGAAACCGGCTATACGTTCACCTTTCCCTTCCTGACTGAGCCAGACTCCGCGGCTGCCAAGCGTAATCAACACGCTGCCAATCCCTTTAGCATGCAAAACGGCAGCGGCACGGGCTGCATCATCATCATTAGCAACCGGAACGCCGGTCAGAATTTCGGCTTCTGTTTCGTTAGGTGTGATCATATCGACCAGCGCCAGCAACTCATCGGAAAGCGCGAGAGCCGGGGCGGGATTAAGGATGACCCGCGTCTGATGCTGCCGAGCAATTTTTGCTGCCGCCAGCACGCTTTCCAGTGGAGACTCCAGCTGCATCAGCAATGCATCCGCGTCAGCAATAGTCTGCTGATATTTTTCCACTTTGGCAGGTGTTAACGCCGCATTGGCACCAGCGTGGATAGCGATACAGTTTTCACCTTCGCCATTAACAAAAATCAGCGCCACGCCGGTCGACTCGTCCGGAACAGCCTCAACCGATGCAACGTCGATGCGATCCTCAGCCAGCCGATTGCGAATACGCTGGCCGGTATCATCTTCACCCACACAGGCAATGAAAGCGATATCCGCACCGCTGCGTCCGGCAGCCACGGCCTGATTCGCGCCTTTGCCGCCAAAAGCCACCTGATACTGCTTACCGATCACCGTTTCACCCGGCCGGGGAAACTGCGCCATGTTCAGGATATGGTCTGCGTTAATGCTGCCAAGAACGGCCAGCTTACCGGTTTTATTCATAGGGGATCGTCCAGAAAAAGGCGCCACCCGGAGAGGGTGGCGCATGCCATGCTTTTCTTTGATTTATTTGGTGACCAGCTTCAGGTCAACCGGATTGATAGCCTGAACTTTCTGGCCCTTCAGCACTTTATCAGCGGTCTGCACGCCAATAACGCCGATCTGGTCTGGCTGCTGCGCCACAGTGGCGGCCAGTTTGCCGCCCTGTACGGCTTTCATGCCGTCTGCGGTGCCGTCAAAACCAACTACTACCACATCAGATTTACCTGCGGTTTGCAATGCGCGCATCGCGCCCAGCGCCATTTCATCATTCTGTGCAAAGACAGCCTGCACGTCAGGATGAGCAGTCAGCAGATTCTGCATCACGTTCAGGCCTTTGGTACGGTCAAAATCAGCTGGCTGACTGGCCAGGATAGCAAATTTATGCGCATCTGCCGCAGATTTGAACCCTTCACCACGCTCACGTGCAGCAGAAGTTCCCGCGATACCGGAAAGCTCAATGATTTTTGCGTTATCGCCCACTTTCTTCGCAATGAAATCACCGGCCATTTTGCCGCCAAAGCGGTTATCGGAGGCGACATGGCTCACTACTTTGCCCTGAGCCGCCACGCGGTCAAGGGTGATCACCGGGATATCGGCCTGATTGGCCATCTTCACCGCGTTGCCTACCGCATCGGAATCGGTTGGGTTGATCAGCAGCAGCTTGGTGCCGCGCACGGTCAGATCCTGTACGTTAGCCAGCTCTTTCGCCGGGTTATTTTGTGAGTCCAGCACCACCAGGTTGTAGCCCAGCTTATCAGCTTCTTTCTGCGCGCCATCTTTTAACGACACGAAAAAAGGATTATTCAGGGTCGATACCACCAGCGCGATGGTCTCTTTTGCCAGTGCGTTAGCGCTAAGGGTTGCGCCGAGCAGAACGGCAAGTGCAGTCAGTTTTTTCATTTTCATCTTCTTATTCCTGTAGGGAGAGCGTTATTTACTGCTTTTATTGTCTACCAGCACCGCCAGCAAAATGACGACAGCTTTCACGATCATCTGGTAGTAAGACGAGACGCCGAGCAGATTCAGGCCGTTATTCAAAAAGCCGAGAATCAACGCACCAATCAGCGTCCCCATAATTCTGCCTTTTCCGCCCGCCAGACTGGTGCCACCCAGTACTACAGCGGCGATAGCATCCAGCTCATAGCCTGTGCCTGCCGTTGGCTGTGCGGAGGAGAGGCGCGCCACTTCAATAGTGCCGGCCAGTGCCGCCAGCATGCCGCTGAGGGCGTAAACGATAATCTTGACCCGGTTAACGCTAATCCCGGAGAGACGGGTTGCGGCTTCATTGCCGCCGAGTGCATAGATGTAACGGCCCAGGCGGGTATGATGCAGCATGTACCAAGCCAGCAGAAACACGATAGCCATCAGCCAGATTGGCGTCGGGATACCCAGCGGGCGGCCAATACCAATCCAGCCAAACAGATCGGCATTGTCACTGAAACCGGTGCTGATCGGGCTGCCGTCGGTATACACCATGGTCACGCCACGCAGTAGCAGCATCATCACCAGCGTGGCGATAAAGGCCTGAACTTTTCCTATCGCCACAATGGTGCCGGTGATCGCCCCGATGAAGCTGCCGAGCGCCAGCGAGGCGGCCACCGCCACCAGCGCGTTCACTTCCATGCCGACCAGCGAAGCGCCCACCGCGCCGGTCAGCGCCAGCAGCGAACCGACGGAAAGATCGATGCCGGAAGTCAGAATGACCAGCGTCATGCCGACGGCCATAATGGCGTTAACCGACGTCTGCTGGAGAATATTGAACATATTGTTCAGGGTGAAGAAATTGGGACTCAGGCTGGAGACAATCGCGATCAGCACAATCAGCGCGATCAACGATTTCTGTTCCAGCAGCCAGGCCTTACTGAAAATACGGTTGGCCTGTAGGGATTGGGTGTTCATCATGATGCCAGCTCCACGCTATGTTGCTTACCTACTGCCGCCGCCATCAAGACTTCCTGCGTGGCCTGTTCAATCGGGAAATCGCCGCTCAGGCGGCCTTCGTGCATGACCAGCACGCGATCGCTCATGCCCAGCACTTCCGGCATTTCTGAGGAGACAAGAATGATGCTCAGCCCCTCTTCTTTAAACTGATTAATTAGCTGATAAATCTCTTTCTTGGCCCCGACATCAACGCCGCGGGTTGGCTCATCCAGAATCAGAACTTTTGGCCGGGTCATCAGACCGCGTGCGATCGCCACCTTCTGCTGATTACCGCCAGAGAGAAGGCCGACAGGCTGATCCATTGATGGCGTTTTCACGTTAAACAGTTTGATAAAGTCGCTGACGGCGAGCTGCTCTTCGGCATGCCTGAGCCTGCCGCCGCCGTGGCTGAAATAGGCTAGTGCGGTAAGCGACATATTCTCTTTCACCGACATTCCAAGGACCAGCCCGTCGCGCTTGCGGTCTTCAGAGATATAAACAATACCGTTTACCAGCCCCTCTTCCGGGGTACGGTTGGTGATGGCTTGGCCTTCAAGGTGGATCTGTCCGGCGCTGCGCGGCAATGCACCGTAAATCACCTTCATCAATTCGGTACGGCCAGCGCCCATCAGGCCGGCCACGCCCAGGATTTCACCTTTGCGCAGGGAGAAACTGACGTTATCCACGCCAGGCCCGCTGAGATTTTCAATCTCAAGGCGGACCTCACCGGGTGCTTTATCCAGACGCGGATACTGCTCTTCCAGCTTACGGCCCACCATCATTTCAATCAGAGAGTCCTCGCTGAGGCTGACCACTTCACGTTCGGCAATAAACTGGCCGTCCCGGAAAATGGTCACATCATCGCAGATCTCAAAAATTTCCTTCATACGGTGGGAAATATAGACAATGCCGCATCCCTGGGCTTTCAGTTCACGGATCACGCGAAACAGGGATGCCGTTTCGGTGTCGGTCAACGCATCGGTCGGCTCATCCATCACAATCACTTTTGACTCGTAGCTCAGCACCTTGGCAATTTCGACCATCTGCTGATCGCCAATAGAAAGATCGCCAACCAGCCGGTGGCTGTTAAAACGCAGATTAAGCCGTTTCAGCAACAGATCGGCTTCGGCATGCATTTTTTTCCACTGAATGCGGCCAAACGCGTTAACGAACTCCCGTCCAAGAAAGATATTTTCCGCAATGGTGAGCTGCGGGATCAGGTTCAGCTCCTGATGAATGATCCCAATACCGGCTTCCTGTGACGCTTTGGGTCCACTGAACGTGGTTTCGTTTCCCAGCCATTTCACCGAGCCGGCATCACGCGCATAAATGCCCGTCATCACCTTCATCATGGTCGATTTCCCGGCACCGTTTTCGCCCACCAGCGCCATCACGCGGCCAGGATAAACGTTCAGCGCAGCGCCCGAGAGCGCCTTCACGCCGGGAAAGGCTTTCTCAATACCTTGCAGTTGCAGTAAAGGTTGCATAGGGCCTCAAAAAGTCACGCCAGCAAAGAGGATAACGTTCGCATAAGGAGAGCATTCTCCGCTGCGAATCACGCCCTGACTGTGGCGGGTTTGCTGTTTGAATTCACTATGGCTGACGTACTGGATAGTGATGGTGTTTCCCTGGTGTTGTTGCAGTAATTCGAACAGGGCTAACAGCTCGCTATGGCGTTGTGGATTATGAGATTTGATCTCTTCCGCGATGATGGCGCTTTCTACCTGCATCTCTTCCGTTACCGTTTTCACCACCTGCATAAAGCTGGGAATACCCTGCGTCAACGCCAGATCGATGCGCTGTGGTCCGGCAGGCACAGGCAAGCCTGCATCGCCGATCACCAGACTGTCGGTATGCCCAAGGCGGGAAACCAGGGCCGAAATTTCTGAATTCAGTAAGCTGCCTTTTTTCATCTTTCACTCCAGAGCGAAACGTTTCGCTATCGGGGAGTGTATCTGTGGCTAATGCGAAGACAATGAGTTGATCCCGGAAATGTGATCGCTATCGAAACGTTTCGCCTGATGCCAGCGCAGGTTTGACTTAGGGAGGGAGTAAGGCCGTCAGAACAGGGATTGTTACGGCCACAGAGCCTGTAAAAACGCCACGGCAGAAAAGGAATTCTGTCCCATGGCGTGTTAATGAGCGCGAATAATGAGAGGCTTATTCAGGCCTGGTGTTGAACCTTTTTAATCTGCTTCACATCAAGTTCGACAGAGTTGAAATCTTTATCCAGCTTGCCCTGGAGTTCCACATTATCGGAAGGGGAAATGTTCTGACCATCCCAGCGCTTATCGTCAATTTCCACGGTCATCGTGCCGGTCGCATCGCGGAACATGTACTCTTCATCGCCTACCCGTTTTTCTATCTTGCCGCGCATCGTCACCCAGGCATCATCTTTCATATCCTGAGCCTGTTTGACGGTTGCCACAGTACCGTTAGGGCCACTGAATCCGCCTTGCTGTACGGAGGTGGTTGGGGCGTTCGGGTCAACAAAGCCTCCGTTCTGGGCAGCGAGAACCGGCGTGGATATCAGGGCAGTAACAGCTAACAGAGCAGCATACTTTTTCATCACATTCACCTTTATTCCTTGGGGTGGCGGCATCATTTACCGCACAGTTCGGGGTTTTCAGACGCTATTACAGCACAGTTAACTTAAGAGGATCTTAAAGGTGCCCGTCAGCGATCCACTTTTCTCTGAATTGTCGATAAAGCAGGAAAATCAGCTAATCAGACTGTACAAACCCGCTGGCTGTTTCGTATAAAACCGGAAACACATAAGGAAATTGCCATGCGAATTTTAGTCATTGAGGACGACAGGCTGATCGGCGACGGTATCAAAGCTGGCCTCAGCAAAATGGGATTTAGCGTGGACTGGTTCACTCAGGGTAACGAGGGAATGAATGCGCTGCCAGCCGCCGCCTATGACGCAGTCATACTGGACCTGAGCCTGCCTGAAATCGACGGGCTGGACATTTTACGTCACTGGCGGCAACAGGGGCAGGATATTCCGGTACTGATCCTGACAGCACGGGATGCGCTGGAACAGCGGGTAGCCGGTCTTCAGTTGGGTGCCGACGACTATCTTTGTAAACCTTTCGCTCTGAGTGAAGTGGCTGCCCGGCTTCAGGCGCTGATCCGCCGCCGCCATGGACAGCTACAGCCGGCTCTGCGCCACGGCAGGCTGACGATGGAAACCGCCTCGCAAACGGTCACGCTGGAGGGCGAGGTTGTCCCACTTAAGGCGCGTGAACTGGCTTTACTGACGCTGTTTTTACTGAATCCTGGCCGGGTGCTGACCCGTAGTCAGCTTGAAGAGAAGCTTTACGGCTGGGATGACGATGTCTCCAGCAACGCCGTGGAGGTACATATTCATCATCTGCGTAAAAAACTGGGCAGCGCCTTTATCCGCACGGTACACGGTGTGGGCTACACGCTGGGAGAGACGCCTTGAGTCATCAGAGTTTACGTCTGCGCCTGATGCTGGGATTTATTCTGCTGACGCTGGTGGGCTGGGGAGCCGCCAGCATCAGCTCCTGGTGGCAGACAAAGCAAAAAATTAATGAGCTGTTTGATACGCAGCAAATGCTCTTCGCCAAACGCCTGGTGTCGATGAATCCCGAACAGTTAAGCCATGACCCGCTTACGCTACCCAAAACCAAAAAATTGCTCCGGCATCATCAGGGTGAGCAGGAGGATGACGCACTGGCGTTCGCCGTTTTCACCCGTGACGGCAAAATGGTGATGAATGATGGCGATAACGGCAAAGATTTTATTTTCAGCGCCACGCGTGACGGTTTTACCGACGGCATGTTAAAGGATGATGACGATCTCTGGAGAATGGTCTGGCTCACCACGCCGGATAAAAGGTTTGTGATCGTCGTCGGCCAGGAGTGGGAATACCGTGATGATATGACCCGCGATATTGTACAGACTAATCAGCTTCCCTGGCTGATAGCGCTGCCGCTGATGCTGCTACTGCTGCTCTGGCTCGTCACTCACGAGCTGGCGCCGTTAAAACGAATTGCGCAGCAGCTTCGCGGACGATCGCCGGATGATGGTACACCGCTGGCAGCACGCCGGCTGCCGCAGGAGGTTCGGCCACTGGTTGACGAACTGAATGCGCTTTTTGCCCGTATCGGGGAGATGGTCAGTCGCGAACGCCGCTTTACCTCTGACGCCGCTCATGAACTGCGAAGCCCGCTTGCCGCGCTGAAAGTACAGACTGAGGTGACACAACTGGCGCATGACGATGAGGCGATGCGTAACCATGCGCTGGGCAATCTTGATGCCGGCATCGATCGCGCCACCCGGCTGGTGGATCAGTTACTGACGCTCTCAAGGCTGGATGCAGAGAACCCGCTGGAGATGCAGCCGGTCAATCTGCAACAACTCCTTCAGCAGTCGGTAGTGGATCATTATGCAAAAGCCCAGGCCGCCGGCGTGAGCATGATTCTTAAAGCCCCTGACGACCCCGTCATTAAGCACGGCCAACCCCTGCTGATGGCACTGATGGTGCGTAATCTGGTGGATAACGCCATCCGCTACAGTCCGCCGGGCGGTGAGGTTGTGCTAACACTTGACCCGTGTCAGCTTCAGGTAATGAACAGCGGCGAAAAACTCAGCAAGGAGGCGATGGAACATATCGGAGAACGTTTCTACCGCCCGCCGGGACAGGAGAAATCAGGCAGCGGGCTTGGCCTTTCTATCGTCAGACAGATTGCCCGGTTACACGGATTGGACATCTGCTTTGAAAATCCATCCCATGGCGGTTTTTTGGTCAGAATACGCGGATAAATCTGCCATCAGGCGACGCATAAGGGCCCACAAGGCCCTTATGCGTTATCAGATCTCAACCTGCGTTCCCAGCTCAATAACCCGGTTAGGCGGGATTTCAAACTGATCAGGCGCCCGCAGCGCGTTCTTTTGCAGCGTGACGAAAAGTTTGCCGCGCAGTCGCAGATACCAGGGCCGCTTACCGATGATCAGCGACTCATGCGACATAAAGAAAGAGGTTTCCATCATCCGGCAGTTGAGGCCTTCCAGCCCGCAGCGATGGAAAATCTCTTCCATATTGGGCGTCTCACGCCAGCCATAGCTTGCCACCACGCGCCAGAACGTCGGCGAAAGTTGCTCAATCGTGACCCGCCGGATGTTATGCACATAAGGCGCATCTTCGTTACGCAGCGTCAGCAGCACCACGCGCTCGTGCAGCACCTTGTTATGCTTCAAATTATGCAGCATCGCAAAGGGGATCACGTTAAGCGCACGCGACATATAAACCGCCGTGCCAGGAACGCGGACCGGCGGCGATTTTTCCAGCGAGGCGATCATCGCATCCAGCGAGTTACCGTGTTCATGCATACGACGCAGCAGGCGGAAACGCTCGCTCTTCCAGGTCGTCATTACGATAAACATCATCAGCGCCAGACACAGCGGCAGCCAGCCGCCGGAGAAGACCTTCACCAGGTTTGCGGAGAAAAGCGACACATCAATACACAGCATCACCGCCAGGACAGTCAGCGCCAGATAGCGGTTCCAGTGCCAGTTTTTTATCGCCACCGTGGTGCAGAGCACGGCTGTCAGTACCATCGTGCCGGTCACCGCAATGCCGTAAGCGGCCGCCAGATTACTGGAATGCTCAAAGGCGATAATGACCAACACCACCGAAAAATAGAGCAACCAGTTAATCATTGGAATATAAATCTGGCCAGACTCCTCTTCAGAGGTATGTACAATGCGCATCGGCGGCAGATAACCGAGACGGACCGCCTGACGGGTCAGTGAGAAAACACCTGAAATCACGGCCTGCGAAGCGATAACGGTGGCCAGCGTGGCCAGCATTAACATCGGGATCAGCGCCCATTCCGGCGCCAGTAAGAAGAAGGGGTTTTTAATCGCTTCCGGGTGCCTGAGCAGCAGCGCGCCCTGACCGAAATAGTTCAGCACCAGGGACGGCAAAACCACGGCAAACCACGCCAGCCGAATCGGGAGCTTACCGAAGTGGCCCATATCCGCGTAGAGCGCTTCCACGCCGGTTATCGCCAGCACCACCGCCCCCAGGGCAAAGAAAGAGACCTGCTTATACTCCATGAAAAAATGCATTGCCCAGTAAGGATTGAGAGCATGCAAAATGTCGGGATTATCCAGAATGCTGCGCAGGCCCAGCACCGCCAGCACCAGAAACCACACCAGCATCACCGGTGCGAACAGTTTGCCAACAATGCCGGTGCCATGTTTCTGAATCATAAACAGCAGTGTCAGAACGGCAATTGCGAGCGGCACGATCCAGTCATCAAGGTGAGGTGCGGCGATTTCCAGCCCCTCGATGGCTGAAAGTACCGATACGGCAGGCGTAATGACTACCTCGCCGTAAAAGAAGCTGCCGCCTGTCAGCCCCATGATCACCAGGATTGCCGTTGCCCGCGATCCCGTATTGCGGCCGGCCAGGGACATCAGGGTCAGTATCCCCCCTTCGCCGGCGTTGTCGGCACGCATTACGTAGCTGATGTATTTAAGGGAAACAACCAGAATCAGCAACCAGAAAATAAGCGAAAGAAATCCGTATACCGCATCACGTTCAACACCGAAGCCGAACTGCCCGGACAGGCATTCACGCAGGGTGTAGAGCGGGCTGGTGCCGATATCACCATACACAACGCCTATTGCCGCCAGGGTCACCGTGCCGAGCGACTGCTTCTTTTCAGAACTCATAGATTCGTCTTTTGCTGGGGGCCGGGGGTACTGAACGGCGTACCGGCTAACTGGCCATCAAAAAGCGCACAGTATGCATGATTCATCGCTGTTGCCTACCTTAAATAGCATGTGGAGAGGGGGTTCAAGGAGCCACGTCAATGTTTGAAAAGAAAAAAGCTGACGTTTATCAAATCTTTCAAGCATGATAGCCAGTAGTGTTTGCGCTCGCCAGTTAGCCTGCTGGCCTGACCGTAGAAGAGGAAGATGCCTTATTATGTCCCAGCCCCATTTAATTGCGGAAAGGATTGCCCGCCTCAGCAATGCGTTAGAGAAAGGCCTGTATGAGCGACATCATGCCATCCGTCTCTGCCTGCTGGCCGCGCTGAGCGGAGAGAGCGTTTTTCTACTCGGGCCGCCCGGTATTGCGAAGAGCCTGATTGCCCGTCGCCTCAAATATGCCTTTCAGCATGCCCGCGCTTTTGAATATCTGATGACCCGTTTCTCCACGCCGGAAGAGGTCTTCGGCCCACTCTCTATACAAGCCCTGAAAGATGAAGGGCGCTATCAGCGGCTGACCAAAGGCTATCTGCCCGATGCTGAAATCGTCTTTCTGGATGAGATCTGGAAAGCGGGCCCGGCGATTCTGAATACACTGCTTACTGCAATTAATGAACGGCGCTTTCGTAACGGTGACAGCGAAGAGACGATCCCGATGCGTCTGCTTATCACCGCCTCCAACGAACTGCCCGAAGCCGACAGCGGGCTGGAAGCCCTGTACGATCGCATGCTGATCCGCCTGTGGCTGGATAATGTGCATGAAAAACAGAACTTTCGCAGCATGCTGGTCCACCAGCAGGATGAAAACAGCAACCCGGTTGCGGATAACCTCTGCATCAGTGATGAAGAGTATAGCGCGTGGCAAAAAGGTATCGCTCAGGTCACGCTGCCGGATGAGGTATTTGAGCTTATCTTTATGCTACGTCAGCAGCTGGAAAACCAGCCGGACGCCCCTTATATCTCCGATCGCCGCTGGAAAAAAGCCCTTCATCTGTTACAGGCCTGCGCTTTCTACAGCGGACGTGGCGTTATCGCCCCGGTTGATCTGATCCTGCTAAAAGATTGCCTGTGGCATGACATGGCCTCCATGGCGCTGCTCGATCGTGAAATTGAAAATCTGATTGTCCAGCAGGCGTGGCAGCAACAGCCGATGCTTCTTAAACTTCAGCAGGCGGCGTCGCGCCGGCTGGTGCTTCAGCAGGAAAAAAGCGTTGAGCTGGCGATCAGGCTGGAGAAACATGGCGGCATGTTCAGCCGTAAGCCGCATTATGAACTGCCGGAAACGCTGGCGGAAAGTACCCTGACACTGATGCTGCAAAAGCCGCTGATGCTTCACGAACTGCAGGTTACCCATGTGGTGGTTGCCCGCGATGATTTGCACCACTGGCTGCAAAAAGGCGGTGACGTCCGCGGCAAACTTAATGGTATCGGCTTTGCCCAGACGCTGGATCTGCATGTGGACGGCAATGACTGTCTCACGCTGCGCGATGCGAGTCTGCAAACGTCCCGGCTGATGTTGCCTGGCAAACAGCAGGTCAGCGACCTGCCGGAGGAGATACTTCTGGCGCTCGACGACGTGGAAAATCAGCTGCGTACTCAGCGCATGCTGTTCAGCCAGCATCAGCGCTGCCTGTTTATCAGCGACGACTGGCTGGCAAAGATCGAGGAAAGTTTGCAGCAGGTTGCGGATGAATTACAGCAGGCGCGGCGGTGATCTCGCTTGAAACGCTCAGCATGTTCCTTGCCGTCAGCGAAAATGATCTGATCGAGGAACTCGCTATAGCCCTGTTAGCCAGCCCGCAGCTGGTGCTTTTTTTTGAAAAATTCCCCGGTCTGAAAAAAGCCATAATGCGGGATCTGCCAAAATGGAAAGCAGGCGTGCTGGAACAGCTTAAGAATAGCGCCGTACCGGGCGATCTGGCAGAGGAGTTTTCCCGCTTTCAGCATTTCCAGCTGCTCAGCCACGCCCATTTCTGCCAACAGCTCCCCGCTTTGCTCGTCTGGCTTAAGCAACACGCCTCTCCCTTTGCCGAAAAAGCCCATGCGCTGGTTGCCCACGCAGGCGCGCCGGATGTAGTGAGCCCGCCGCAGCAAACGCTTTTTCTCCAGCGCTGGCGTCTCAGCCTGACGTTGCAAACCCTGACGCTGAATCAGCAACTGCTGGAAGAAGAACGGGAAAAGCTGCTGGCTGAACTGCAACAACGTATGGCGATGAGCGGCCAGCTGGTGCCGGTTCTCTCAGAGCGTGATGACGCCGCCGCCGGACGCCTGTGGGATCTCACCCGCAGCCCTCTCCAGCGGGGCGATTACCAGCTGATTGTCGACTATGGAAACTTTCTGGCCGGGCAGCCTTCGCTGATGAAGCTGGCTGAACAGCTCGGACGCAGCCGTGAGGCAAAGGCGATCCCCGCAGCGGAAGCGCCGCTGGAAGAGTTTCACCATCTGGTCAGGGAACCGGCGGGCGTGCCCGAAGAGGTGAGCGGCCTGCACCAGAGCGACGATATTCTGCGTCTTCTGCCCCCGGAGCTGGTGACGCTTGGCATCAGCGAGCTGGAACTGGAGTTCTACCGGCGTCTGGTTGAAAAGAGGCTGCTCACTTATCGTCTCCAGGGCGATGCCTGGCATGACAAAATAACGCAGCGCCCCGTCGCTCACCAGCAGCTGAATGAACAGCCTCGGGGACCATTTATCGTCTGTGTGGATACCTCCGGCTCGATGGGCGGTTTCAACGAGCGCTGCGCCAAAGCGTTCTGCCTTGCGCTGCTGAAGGTGGCGCTGGCTGACAATCGCCGCTGCTATATCATGCTGTTTGCGCATGAAATTATCAGCTATGAGCTGACGGCAGGCGACGGCATCGCTCAGGCTATCCGTTTCCTCAGCCAGCGGTTTCGCGGCGGCACCGATCTGGCTGGCTGCCTGGATGCCGTACTCATCAAACTTGCCACGCCTGTGTGGAAAGAGGCCGATGCGGTGATCATTTCCGATTTTATTGCGCAAAGGCTGCCTGACGAGCTATTCAGGCGCATTAAACAGCATCAGCAACAGCAGCAGCAGCGTTTTCATGCCGTTGCGCTGTCCGATCACGGAAAACCGGGCATCATGCGCATCTTTGACTTTATCTGGCGCTTTGATACCGGCCTGAAAAGCCGCCTGCTGCGGCGCTGGCAGCGCTAATCGCTCATCGCGGTAACACGCCTTTGCTATAGTCACGTTTACGCTTTATCACCAGGCAGATTGGGAACACCACGTGACATTACAAAAACAAACGCTGACATCAGGACTTCCTGCCCCAACCCGTATGCCACTGTTAAGTGGCGGTAGCACAGAACAGAAACGCCAGGAAATCCTCGATTATTTCACCAAGACATGGATACTTTACGAAAGCCTGTTCGACTGTATTGCTGATGAACAGGCCTACCACACCAAAGCGATCTCACTCCGCCATCCCCTTATCTTCTATTTCGGCCATACCGCCACTTTTTATATCAACAAACTGATGGCGGGCGGTCTGATCGACGCGCGGGTAAATGACCCTCTTGAGGCGATGATGGCTATCGGCGTCGACGAGATGAGCTGGGACGATCTGGATAACAGCAACTACTCGTGGCCCAGCCTGGCAGAAGTGCGTGATTATCGCGGCAGCGTCCGCACGCTGGTCAAAAACTTCATTCAGGAGATGCCGCTCACTCTGCCCATTCAATGGGACAGCCCGGCCTGGGTGATCCTGATGGGGATCGAACACGAGCGTATCCATCTTGAGACCTCAAGCGTGCTGATCCGCCAGCTGCCTCTGGAATGGGTTAAGCCGCAGCCGCACTGGCCGGCCTGTCCGGAGGCGCGTCACGATCGCACAGGCACGCCGCAAAACAAGTTGCTTCCGGTTGAAGGCGCTCGTCTGAAGCAGGGCAAAACAGATGATACTTACGGCTGGGATAACGAATACGGTACGCTCAGGCACGACGTCGACGCTTTCAGGGCCAGCCAGATGCTGGCCAGCAATGCGGAATTTTTCGAATTTGTCGCGGCGGGGGGCTATCAGGATGAGCGCTGGTGGGATGAAGAAGGCCTCGGCTGGCGGAACTTTGCCCGTGCTGCCATGCCAACCTTCTGGTGCGGTCCGGTAAGCAATCCTGACGAGCTGAAGCTGCGCCTGATGACGGAAGAAGTGCCGATGCCATGGGACTGGCCTGTCGAAGTTAATCAGCTTGAAGCCGCCGCGTTCTGCCGCTGGAAGGCGGAGAGTACCGGTCAGTCCGTCCAGCTCCCAAGCGAAGCGGAATGGCTTCTGCTCCGCGAACAGGTTGAAGGCGATCAGCCGGAATGGGAGGTGACGCCCGGAAATATCAATCTCGCCTGGTGGGCCTCCTCCTGTCCGGTGGATCGCTTTGCCCAGGGTGAGTTTTACGATCTGATTGGCAATGTCTGGCAGTGGACAACCACGCCCATTAACGGACTCGACGGCTTTAAAGTGCATCCTTTATATGATGATTTCTCCACGCCGACCTTTGACGGAAAGCATGCCCTGATAAAAGGCGGCAGCTGGATCTCCACCGGTAATGAGGCGCTCAAATCTGCCCGCTACGCCTTCCGTCGCCACTTTTTCCAGCACGCCGGCTTCCGCTACGTGGTATCCCGTCATAAAGAGGAGATGAGCATCAATCCTTATGAAACCGACAGCATGGTGTCGCAATACCTCGATTTCCAGTATGGCCCGGACTATTTCGGTACGCCGAACTATGCCAAGACTCTGGTGGAGATTGCCTGCCAGATGACCCCTGCACGCGGCAGGGCGCTGGATCTGGGTTGCGCCACGGGCCGGGCCAGCTTTGAACTGGCACGCCATTTTGACGAGGTGGTGGGAATGGATTACTCCGCCCGCTTCATTGACGTTGCGCTTCAGCTTGCCCGGGGAGAAGACTTCCGGTATGTCACGCAGGAAGAGGGCGATCTGGTGGATTATCATCAGGTCCGCCTGAAGGACTTCGATCTTCTGCCGGCGCAGGCGAGCCGCATCCAGTTCTTACAGGGCGATGCCTGTAATCTCAAACCGCAACCGGAGCGCTATGACCTGGTGCTGGCCTCAAACCTTATCGATCGCCTGCGTCAGCCTGAACGTTTCCTGCGGGATGTGACCCGAATGCTGCGTCCCGGCGGTATTTTGCTGATCTCTTCTCCGTATACCTGGCTGGAAGAATTCACCCCGAAGGAGAACTGGCTGGGCGGCATTCGAGAGAATGGCGAAGCGTTGACGACCTGTCAGGCTTTACAGCGCCTGCTGTCGGTGGATTTTGAAGAAGCCGCCGCCCCGCAGGACATCCCTTTCGTTATTCGTGAAACGGCCCGCAAATTTCAGCATACCGTCGCTCAGCTGACCGTCTGGCGTAAGCGCTAGATTTACTTATCTGGCGGGCACCTCTGTGCCCGCTCTTTGCACCAGGCATTTATTGCCAGTTCCCGCCATTTCCTGCACATTATCCGGACATGTTTTGTCAAATCCTTAACCCCGGAGCCTCTGTGGCAGACAATCAGCAAATTGACAACCTGGATCGCGGTATCCTCAATGCCCTTATGGAAAACGCCCGTACGGCCTATGCCGAGCTGGCCAAGCAGTTTAACGTCAGTCCCGGCACCATTCACGTCAGGGTTGAGAAAATGAAACAGGCGGGGATCATTAAAGGCACGCGTGTGGAAGTGGACCCGCGCCAGCTTGGCTACGATGTCTGCTGTTTTATCGGTATTATCCTGAAAAGCGCCCGTGATTACCCCTCCGCGCTGGCGAAGCTGGATGCCCTTGATGAAGTGGTGGAAGCCTGGTACACCACCGGTCACTACAGCATCTTTATTAAAGTCATGTGCCGTTCCATCGATGCGCTTCAGCAGGTGCTGATCAACAAGATCCAGACGATTGATGAAATTCAGTCAACGGAAACGCTGATCTCCCTTCAGAACCCGATCATGCGCTCGATCAAGCCCTGATCTGTGCACAATATTATCCACAGCCGCTTTTTCTGCCCGATATAAATACCCGGGATCAATTCCTGACGCAGACAGACTCTGGGTGGCCGGAGCGCTGCGTTTTTCCTCACTTTTCTTTGCACAGAACCGGGCCATGCTGTCCGGGTTGATAGCCGGGAAGCAGCTCTCCTCTTATCAAAAACCCCACTTTTCCACAGGTAGATCCCAGCCTGATCACAGCGTACAATAACTGCCTTTGCACGACTGAGATCTCTCTATGGCTGATGTAACCTTTATTACTGGCAGTACCTTAGGCAGCGCGGAATATGTGGCTGAACATCTGGCTGAGAAATTAGAAGAAGATGGCTTCACCACGGAGATACTTCACGGTCCTGTGCTGGAAGACCTTCAGCTGGCAGGCACCTGGCTAGTCGTCACCTCCACCCATGGTGCGGGAGATCTGCCCGATAATCTGCAACCGCTGTTTGATGGTTTAATGGAAACAAAGCCTGATTTGAGCCAGGTTCGCTATGGCGCGGTAGGTATTGGCAACCGTGAATACGATCTTTTCTGCGGTGCCATTGAGAAAATGGATGCGCTGCTGACCGCCTGCGGTGCAGAACGACTTGGTGATCGTCTGGATATCGATGTCCTCGAACATGAGATCCCTGAAGATCCCGCAGAAGAGTGGATCCTGGGCTGGAAGACGTTGCTGAACTGACGATCCTGTCTCTGGATCGCTTCCCGGTGACCTTTGGGATCAAAAAAACGCACTGAGTTTTGTAAATAAAGACCCAAATCGTGCGTTTTTTTAGCGATCAACTGTGGATAACTACGCTCAATACCCGGTAATAACCGGTTGTTATCCAAAGAACAACTTAGGCATCGATCGCCCCCTGTGCATAACATGCCATTTTGATCCCAGCTTATACGCCACAGGATCACCGATCTTTCACAGCAAACGATCCCTGATAACGGCATGATCCTGTTCAGTAAAAATGGCTTATCCACAGCGATCGTCGATCCTAATAGAAGATCTAGTAAAGAGATCTCTAAATAAAAAGATCTTCTTTTTAATACATACCGGGACCTGAGGTTTCCCACCCGACGAAAGTTGAGTAGAATCCACGGCCCGGACAGCAATCCCCCCATCCGCAAAAGCGCGAGGTGCAGTACCATGTTTTATCCAGATCCTTTTGACGTCATCGTAATCGGTGGTGGTCATGCGGGTACCGAAGCCGCACTGGCGGCTGCCCGAATGGGTCAGCAAACCCTGTTATTAACCCATAACATTGATACGCTTGGACAAATGTCCTGTAATCCGGCGATCGGTGGTATCGGAAAAGGACATCTGGTTAAAGAAGTGGACGCACTGGGTGGGCTGATGGCGCAGGCGATCGATCAGGCTGGCATCCAGTTTAGGATACTAAACGCCAGCAAAGGGCCTGCGGTACGGGCCACCCGTGCTCAGGCAGATCGCGTGCTCTACCGACAGGCGGTACGTACCGTCCTTGAGAACCAGCCTAATTTGATGATCTTTCAACAGGCGGTGGAAGATCTGATTGTGGAAAACGATCGCGTCGTCGGTGCAGTGACGCAGATGGGGCTTAAGTTCCGTGCTAAAGCCGTGGTTCTGACAGTCGGTACTTTCCTTGATGGCAAAATTCATATCGGCATGGATAACTACAGCGGTGGACGCGCCGGCGATCCGCCGTCCATCCCGTTAGCCCGACGACTGCGGGAACTGCCGCTGCGCGTCAGCCGTCTGAAAACCGGCACGCCGCCGCGTATTGACGCCAGAAGCATCGATTTCAGCGTGCTCGCACCGCAGCACGGTGACACGCCAGCACCTGTCTTCTCGTTTATGGGGAATGCATCGCAGCATCCTCAGCAGGTGCCTTGCTATATCACCTACACGAACGAGCAGACGCACCAGGTGATTCGAGACAACCTGGATCGCAGCCCGATGTACGCTGGCGTGATCGAAGGGATCGGCCCCCGCTACTGCCCGTCGATCGAAGATAAGGTAATGCGCTTTGCCGATCGTAATGCTCATCAGATCTTCCTGGAGCCTGAAGGGCTGACCAGTAATGAGATCTATCCCAACGGGATTTCGACAAGCCTGCCGTTTGACGTACAGATGCAGATCGTGCGTTCCATGAAAGGGCTGGAGAATGCAAAGATTGTCCGTCCGGGTTACGCCATCGAGTATGATTTCTTCGATCCGCGTGATTTGAAGCCGACACTTGAAAGCAAATTTATCCAGGGACTGTTTTTTGCCGGGCAGATCAACGGCACCACCGGTTATGAAGAAGCCGCCGCTCAGGGGCTGCTGGCTGGCCTGAATGCCGGACGCCAGTCGGCGGACAAAGAGAGCTGGGCGCCGCGCCGCGATCAGGCTTACCTGGGCGTTCTGGTCGACGACCTGTGCACCCTTGGTACAAAAGAACCTTACCGGATGTTCACCTCGCGCGCAGAGTACCGGCTGATGCTTCGCGAAGATAACGCCGATCTGCGTCTGACGGAAGCTGGACGGGAACTGGGGCTGGTGGATGATGCCCGCTGGGCGCGTTTCAACGAGAAGCTGGAAAGCATCGAACAGGAACGTCAGCGCCTCCGGGATATCTGGGTGCATCCCAAATCAGAAAAGGTCGCGGAGGTGAACAGCGTGCTGAGCGCTGCCCTGACCAAAGAAGCCAGCGGTGAAGATCTGCTTCGCCGCCCCGAGATGACCTATGCGCAGCTGATGACGCTCAGCACATTCGCCCCGGCACTCAGCGACCCTCAGGCTGCCGAGCAGGTTGAAATACAGGTGAAATACGAAGGCTATATTGCCCGTCAGCAGGAAGAGATCGATCGTCAGCTACGCAATGAAAACACGCTGTTGCCAGCCGGACTCGATTATCAGCAGGTTAGCGGTCTCTCCAATGAGGCTATCGCCAAGCTGAACGATCATAAACCAGGCTCGATCGGTCAGGCTTCACGCATTTCCGGTATTACTCCGGCTGCGATATCCATTCTGTTGATCTACCTGAAAAAACAGGGTTTACTGCGTAAAAGTGCCTGACAATAGCAGGTGGGGAAACCCACCTGCCAATCCTGTCGCGTTAAACCGGGGCGACGCTATCGCCCTCATTTTATGGACCGTCTTGTGATAAACAAACTCTCATCACTTCTCAACGCCGCCGGTATTATTCTCACCGATCAACAAAAACAGCAGCTGGTAGGCTATGTTGAACTGCTGCATAAATGGAATAAGGCCTATAATCTGACTTCCATTCGCGATCCTGAGCAAATGCTGGTTCGTCATATCATGGACAGTATCGTGGTTGCACCTCACCTGCAGGGAAGCCGCTTTATTGACGTTGGCACGGGCCCGGGCCTGCCGGGAGTCCCTCTGGCCATTGTCTGCCCGGACGCCCATTTCACGCTGCTGGACAGCCTTGGCAAGCGTATTCGCTTTCTGAAGCAGGTTCAGCACGAGCTGAAGCTCGAGAATATTGAACCTGTTCAGAGTCGCGTTGAAGACTGGCCAGGCGAGCCGCCGTTTGATGGCGTTATCAGTCGTGCCTTCGCCTCTCTGAACGATATGCTGAACTGGTGTCATCATCTGCCAGGCAGGGAAGGGCGCTTTTATGCCCTTAAAGGAGTAGTCCCTGAGGAGGAGATCGCTGCATTGCCGGCGGGATTCAGCCTGGAGCGGGTTGTCCGTCTCTCAGTCCCTCAGCTGGAAGGTGAACGTCATCTGATCATCATTAATAGCCCGCAAGAATAGTGTGGCGATTGTCCCTTTTCTGACGGGAAAAGAGGCGATTTTTATGGCAGATTGTGGCGAAAAAACCACTACAGCCTGAAAGGCCCTGCAGTTAATAAGCGCTTTACGACGGTGGATTTCAGTTAAGTCACAGGACGCTTTTCGCCGGTCCGGATGCAGACCTGGCATAACGGCGTGGAGGTTGTCTGAAAAACAGGCTTTCAGGTGGCTTTATGCAAAAAAATTTGCCTGACAGGATGTTTCGTTAACGTTAAATACGCAGCTTGAATTGTATGGAAATTTCTTGTCACATTTAACGTTAATTTCACAAAGTGGCATCATAAATATGACGTGCAGAGGGCAGACTGCAGAAAGAATTGATTACAGCGGGAAATATAGGGTTTTATCGCATCCCCAGACGGCGCGTTTGAAACAATGAAATAGCGGCGCTTAAAGTCAATAAGCGGCTCTAATTCCTGGAAACGATGGTTTTGTAAATTAAATAATACAACCGCTTGATATATATGAATATTATTTGTATAGCGTTATATTTACTAAGAATGTTCTTACTGGTCCAGGTCGCTTAATATTACTGTTCTGTGATCTTCCGCACGCTTTATGAGCAATGTTTCACCGCAATATCGCGGAATTTTAGGTGATTTACTATTCCTGACAAATTAGAAAAAGTGAGCGGCGGAAAGAAATTTAAATAATTGTTCACCTTTTCGCTACTTATCCATTGAAATTGCAGGGGCGCACCGTATAATTTGCTCGTTTTTTGCTGCTTGACTCAAAAGAGCAAAGGCAGTTTTATACGACACGCGACATACCCCTATCGGGGCAGGAGAGTTTCAGCGTCATGTCAGTGTCCCTTTACAGAGTGAAATTTGCCCGAACCGTGCTGCTTCTACAGCTGGTGACCTTTGTCGTAATCGGCGCGCTGTTTGCCCTTAAAGAGCTGAGCTGGGGCTTGTCCGCGCTGGCGGGTGGCATGGCAGCCTGGCTGCCGAACGTATTATTTATGATTTTTGCCTGGCGCCATCAGGCAGGAGACCCGGTTAAGGGGCGCATGGCGTGGAGTTTCGCACTGGGTGAAGTGCTGAAGGTGCTGAGTACCATTCTTCTGCTTATCGTGGCGCTGGCGGTGTTTGGGGCGGTTTTTATGCCGCTCGGACTGGCCTGGTTATCGGTGGTGATTGTGCAAATCGTCGCTCCGGCTGTAATTAACAACAAAGGGTAAGAGGCATCATGGCTGCAGGAGAAATCTCTACGCCGCAGGAATACATAGGTCACCATCTGACACATCTTCAGATCGACCTGCGTACCTTCGAGCTAGTGAATCCGCACGACGCTCCGGCGACGTTCTGGTTATTAAATATCGACTCCATGTTTTTCTCTGTGGTGCTGGGACTGGTGTTCCTGGTGCTGTTTCGCAAAGTGGCGAAATCAGCGACCAGTGGCGTACCGGGCAAGCTTCAGGCCGCGATTGAGCTGGTTGTCGGTTTTGTCGATAGCAACGTGCGCGACATGTATCACGGCAAAAGCAAAGTTATTGCACCGCTGGCTCTGACGATTTTCGTCTGGGTCTTTCTGATGAACTTCATGGACCTGCTGCCTATCGACCTGCTGCCGTACATCGGTGAGCATGTGTTTGGGCTGCCAGCGTTGCGTGTGGTGCCTTCAGCAGACGTGAATATCACGCTCTCGATGGCGCTTGGCGTATTTATTTTGATTCTGTTCTACAGCATCAAGATGAAAGGCATTGGGGGCTTTACTAAAGAGCTGACTCTGCAACCCTTCAATCACCCTCTTTTCATCCCGATCAACCTGATCCTTGAAGGGGTGAGCCTGCTGTCCAAACCGGTTTCGCTTGGTTTGCGACTGTTCGGCAACATGTATGCGGGTGAATTGATTTTTATCCTGATTGCCGGCCTGTTGCCGTGGTGGTCACAGTGGGTTCTGAATGTGCCATGGGCCATTTTCCACATCCTGATCATTTCGTTGCAGGCTTTCATTTTCATGGTCTTAACGATTGTCTATCTGTCGATGGCATCTGAAGAACATTGATATTTTTCTCAACACAACTGCGTTTTAACTGAAACAAACTGGAGACTGTCATGGAAAACCTGAATATGGATCTGCTGTACATGGCTGCCGCTGTGATGATGGGCTTAGCGGCAATCGGTGCTGCGATCGGTATCGGCATCCTCGGAGGTAAATTCCTGGAAGGCGCCGCGCGTCAACCGGATCTGATTCCTCTGCTGCGTACGCAGTTCTTTGTTGTAATGGGTCTGGTGGATGCAATCCCGATGATCGCTGTAGGTCTGGGTCTGTACGTGATGTTTGCTGTAGCGTAAACCGATTGTTCATCGCTGGGCGTTCCTGTTCGGCGATGAACGGCTTCTGCGGTCTGCTCCGGCAACTGCAGAAAAAAGTTAACTTAACAAGAGGCATTGTGCTGTGAACATTAACGCAACAATCCTCGGCCAGGCTATCGCGTTCATCCTGTTTGTCGCGTTCTGCATGAAGTACGTATGGCCGCCGCTGATGGCCGCTATCGAAAAGCGCCAGAAAGAAGTTGCCGAAGGCCTTGCTTCTGCTGAACGTGCCAGGAAAGATTTGGATCTCGCGCAGAGTAATGCGTCCGATCAGCTGAAGAAAGCGAAAGAAGAGGCTCAGGTAATCATCGAACAGGCTAATAAGCGTCGTTCGCAGATCCTGGACGAAGCGAAAGCTGAGGCTGAGCAGGAACGTAACAAGATCGTCGCCCAGGCGCAGGCTGAAATTGACGCCGAACGCAAACGTGCACGTGAAGAGTTGCGTAAGCAAGTCGCGATGCTGGCTGTCGCCGGCGCCGAGAGAATCATTGAACGTTCCGTGGATGAAGCTGCTAACAGCGACATCGTTGATAAACTGGTCGCTGAACTGTAAGGAGGGAGGGGCTGATGTCTGAATTTACTACTGTAGCTCGCCCCTACGCCAAAGCAGCTTTTGACTTTGCTGTTGAGCATCAAAGTGTCGATCGCTGGCAGCAGATGCTGGCGTTCGCTACTGAGGTAGCCAGCAATGAACAGGTAGCAGAACTCCTTTCCGGCGCGCTTGCGCCGGAAGCGTTGTCTGCACAGTTCATCGCTATCTGCGGTGATCAACTGGACGAAGCCGGTCAGAACCTGATTAGGGTAATGGCTGAAAACAAACGTTTACCAGCGCTACCCGCTGTATTGGCACAGTTTATCCAGCTGCGTGCCGCACACGATGCGACCGCCGATGTTGAGGTAATCTCTTCCACTACACTGAGTGACGAACAGCTGACCAAAATCAGCGCCGCTATGGAAAAACGTCTGTCACGCAAAGTTAAGCTGAATTGCAAAATTGATAAGTCTGTAATGGCAGGCGTAATCATCCGTGCGGGTGATATGGTCATTGACGGCAGCGTACGCGGCCGTCTTGAGCGTCTTGCAGACGTCTTGCAGTCTTAAGGGGACTGGAGCTTATGCAACTGAATTCCACCGAAATCAGCGAACTGATCAAGCAGCGCATTGCTCAGTTCAATGTAGTGAGCGAAGCTCACAATGAAGGTACTATCGTTTCCGTCAGTGACGGTATCATCCGCGTAAACGGCCTGGCCGATGTTATGCAGGGTGAGATGATCGCACTGCCGGGCAACCGTTTTGCCATCGCACTGAACCTGGAGCGTGACTCCGTAGGTGCAGTCGTGATGGGTCCTTACGCTGACCTTGCCGAAGGCATGAAGGTTAAGTGTACTGGCCGTATTCTGGAAGTACCGGTTGGCCGTGGCCTGCTGGGCCGCGTGGTGAACACCCTGGGTGCACCTATTGACGGTAAAGGCGCCATCGACAACGACGGCTTCTCGCCGATCGAAGTTATCGCACCTGGCGTTATCGACCGTCAGTCCGTAGATCAGCCTGTACAGACTGGCTATAAGTCAGTCGATGCGATGATTCCAATCGGCCGTGGCCAGCGTGAGCTGATCATCGGTGACCGTCAGACCGGTAAAACCGCGATGGCGATCGATGCGATCATCAACCAGCGCGATTCCGGCATCAAGTGTGTGTATGTGGCTATCGGTCAGAAAGCCTCTACCATCGCTAACGTGGTTCGTAAGCTGGAAGAGCACAACGCGCTGGCTAACACCATCGTGGTTGTGGCTACCGCTTCTGAATCCGCTGCACTGCAATACCTGGCACCCTATGCAGGTTGCGCCATGGGCGAATACTTCCGTGACCGCGGTGAAGATGCACTGATCGTTTATGACGATCTGTCCAAACAGGCCGTTGCTTACCGTCAGGTTTCCCTGCTGCTGCGTCGTCCACCGGGTCGTGAAGCTTTCCCTGGTGACGTGTTCTACCTCCACTCCCGTCTGCTGGAGCGTGCTTCGCGCGTCAGCGCTGAGTACGTTGAGCGTTTCACCAACGGTGAAGTGAAAGGTAAAACCGGCTCCCTGACTGCACTGCCGATCATCGAAACCCAGGCGGGTGACGTTTCTGCGTTCGTTCCAACCAACGTAATCTCGATTACCGATGGTCAGATCTTCCTGGAAACTAACCTGTTCAACTCCGGTATTCGTCCGGCAGTTAACCCGGGTATTTCGGTATCGCGTGTTGGTGGTGCTGCTCAGACCAAGATCATCAAGAAACTGTCCGGTGGTATTCGTACCGCGCTGGCACAGTATCGTGAACTGGCGGCGTTCTCTCAGTTCGCCTCCGATCTGGATGAAGCAACCCGTAAACAGCTGAGCCACGGTCAGAAAGTGACCGAGCTTCTGAAACAGAAACAGTATGCGCCGATGTCCGTTGCGCAGCAGGGTCTGGTGCTGTTCGCGGCCGAGCGTGGTTACCTGAATGACGTCGAACTGGCGAAAATCGGTGACTTCGAAGCCGCACTGCTGGCCTTTGCCGATCGCGAACATGCTGAGCTGATGGCTGATATCAACCAGTCTGGTAATTACAACGGCGAGATCGAAGAGAAGCTGAAAGGCCTCCTCGAAACGTTCAAGAAAACCCAGTCCTGGTAATGTCTGGCGGCTTGCTCCTTAACGGGCAAGCCGCAAGGCTTTGAGGAGAAGCTTATGGCCGGCGCAAAAGAGATACGTAGTAAGATCGGAAGCGTGCAGAACACGCAGAAGATCACCAAAGCGATGGAAATGGTCGCCGCCTCCAAGATGCGTAAATCGCAGGAACGCATGGCGGCCAGCCGTCCTTATGCAGAGACCATGCGCAAAGTGATTGGTCACATTGCGTTAGGGAATCTGGAGTACAAGCACCCTTACCTGGAAGAGCGTGACGTTAAGCGCGTCGGCTACCTGGTCGTATCTACCGACCGCGGGCTTTGTGGTGGTTTGAACATTAACCTGTTCAAAAAATTGCTGGCTGATATGAAAGTCTGGTCCGATAAAGGCGTTGAGAGCGATCTGGCGATTATCGGTTCCAAAGGGCTTTCGTTCTTCAGCTCCGTTGGCGGCAACGTGGTGGCTCAGGTCACTGGCATGGGCGACAAACCTTCCCTGTCCGATCTGATCGGTCCGGTGAAAGTGATGTTGCAGGCCTATGATGAAGGCCGTCTCGACAAGCTGTTTATCGTCAGCAACAAATTTATCAACACCATGTCTCAGTCTCCACAAATCGTCCAGCTGCTGCCGTTACCGCCAGCGGATGAAGACGAAGGCGTTGTGAAGAAAAGTACCTGGGATTACCTGTACGAACCGGACCCGAAAGCGCTGATGGATACCCTGCTGCGCCGCTACGTCGAGTCTCAGGTTTACCAGGGTGTTGTAGAAAACCTGGCCAGCGAACAGGCCGCGCGTATGGTGGCGATGAAAGCGGCGACCGACAACGGCGGAAACCTGATCAAAGAGTTGCAGTTGGTATACAACAAAGCTCGTCAGGCCAGCATCACCCAGGAACTTACCGAGATTGTCGGTGGGGCCTCCGCGGTTTAACCAGGTTAAATGATTAGGTAGAGGATTCAAGATGGCTACTGGAAAGATTGTCCAGGTAATCGGCGCCGTGGTGGACGTCGAGTTCCCTCAGGACGCCGTACCGCAAGTGTACAGCGCGCTTGAGGTCAAAAATGGTGATACGCGTCTGGTGCTGGAAGTACAGCAGCAGCTGGGCGGCGGCGTGGTTCGTACCATCGCCATGGGTTCTTCAGACGGCCTGAAGCGCAGTCTGGACGTGGTTGACCTTGAGCACCCAATTGAGGTGCCGGTCGGCACCGCAACGCTCGGTCGTATCATGAACGTGCTGGGTGAGCCAATCGACATGAAAGGCGACATCGGCGAAGAAGAGCGTTGGGCTATCCACCGTTCTGCACCTTCATACGAAGACCAGTCCAACTCTCAGGAGCTGCTGGAAACCGGTATCAAGGTAATCGACCTGATGTGTCCGTTTGCGAAGGGCGGTAAAGTTGGTCTGTTCGGTGGTGCGGGTGTCGGTAAAACCGTAAACATGATGGAGCTGATCCGTAACATTGCGGCTGAGCACTCAGGTTTCTCCGTATTTGCCGGTGTGGGTGAGCGTACTCGTGAGGGTAACGACTTCTACCACGAAATGACCGACTCCAACGTTATCGATAAAGTTTCTCTGGTCTATGGCCAGATGAACGAGCCGCCAGGAAACCGTCTGCGCGTTGCGCTGACCGGCCTGACCATGGCGGAAAAATTCCGTGACGAAGGCCGTGACGTTCTGCTGTTCATCGATAACATCTATCGTTACACCCTGGCCGGTACGGAAGTATCCGCACTGCTGGGCCGTATGCCTTCAGCGGTAGGCTATCAGCCAACGCTGGCGGAAGAGATGGGCGTTCTGCAGGAACGTATCACCTCGACCAAAACCGGTTCTATCACCTCCGTACAGGCCGTATACGTACCTGCGGATGACCTGACTGACCCATCTCCAGCCACCACCTTTGCTCACCTTGATGCAACCGTGGTACTGAGCCGTCAGATCGCGTCTCTGGGTATCTACCCGGCCGTTGACCCGCTGGATTCCACCAGCCGTCAGCTGGATCCGCTGGTCGTTGGTCAGGAGCACTACGACGTCGCACGTGGCGTACAGTCACTGCTGCAGCGTTATCAGGAACTGAAAGACATCATCGCCATCCTGGGTATGGACGAACTGTCAGAAGAAGACAAGCTGGTGGTAGCGCGCTCTCGTAAGATGCAGCGTTTCCTTTCTCAGCCTTTCTTCGTGGCGGAAGTCTTTACCGGTTCTCCAGGCAAGTATGTGTCGCTGAAAGATACCATCCGTGGCTTTAAAGGCATCATGGACGGCGAATTCGACCACATGCCTGAGCAGGCTTTCTACATGGTCGGTTCGATCGAAGAAGCCGTGGAAAAAGCGAAGAAACTGTAATCATATCCCTGCTTATTTCGGGCTGCGGCAAGGGGAAAACCGCCTGTGCAGCCTGAAGTATTACCGGGAAGTTTCTCTGGAGGTTAATTATGGCTATGACTTATCACCTGGACGTCGTCAGCGCTGAACAGAAGATGTTCGAAGGTCTGGTACAGAAAATCCAGGTGTCAGGTAGCGAAGGCGAACTGGGTATTTTTCCCGGCCACGCACCGCTGCTGACCGCCATTAAACCGGGTATGGTTCGTATCGTGAAGCAGCAAGGTGACGAAGAGTATATCTATCTCTCCGGTGGCCTGCTGGAAGTTCAGCCCGGCGCGGTTACCGTGCTGGCTGATACGGCGATTCGCGGCACCGACCTCGACGAAGCCCGTGCGGTGGAAGCGAAGCGCAAAGCCGAAGAGCATATGAACAACTCTCACGGCGATGTGGATTTTGCAACCGCATCGGCTGAACTGGCTAAAGCGATCGCCAAACTGCGCGTGATCGAGTTGACCAAAAAAGCGATGTAGCCCAGGTTTAAGCAAGAATGCCAGTCAGGAAACTGACTGGCATTTTTTTTGCTTGCGCTCCGGGGACTGTACGCCTAATTTTGGACCGAGAAAAATGTAGTAATTTCGGCGCCAAACCGTTTTACTTCCGTCTAATTACAGAATGTTCAGGATGACTATGTCTAACAGCCCGATGAGTGTGGTGATCCTTGCTGCTGGCAAGGGAACCCGCATGTACTCCGACCTGCCCAAAGTGCTGCATTTGCTTGCCGGAAAACCGATGGTGCAGCACGTTATTGATGCCGCAAACGGCCTCGGTGCCAGAAAGGTGCACCTGGTGTACGGGCACGGCGGCGATCTCTTACAGTCCACGCTGACCGATCCTTCCCTGAACTGGGTTTTGCAGGCGGAGCAGCTGGGCACGGGTCATGCGATGCAGCAGGCCGCCCCGCATTTTGCTGATGATGAAGACATCCTGATGCTGTACGGCGACGTTCCGCTGATTTCCGTGCCTACGTTGCAGCGGTTACAGCGCGCTAAACCCGCTGGCGGCATCGCGCTGTTAACGGTAATGCTGGAAAACCCGACGGGCTATGGCCGCATCATTCGCCGCAATGGCTCGGTTGTGGGCATTGTTGAACAGAAAGATGCCTCACCTGAGCAGCTTGCTATTAATGAGGTGAACACCGGCATCCTGATGGCTAACGGCGCTGACCTGAAGCGCTGGCTCAGCAAACTGACCAATAACAATGCGCAGGGCGAATACTACATCACCGACATTATCGCTCTGGCCCATCAGGAAGGCCGCATCACCGAAGCGGTTCACCCGGACAGGGCAACGGAGACCGACGGCGTCAACAACCGGTTGCAGCTGGCCACGCTTGAACGTATCTACCAGGCGGAGCAGGCGGAAAGGCTGCTGCTGGCCGGCGTAATGCTCAATGACCCCGCCCGTTTTGATTTACGGGGCGAGCTGAAGCATGGACGGGATGTGGTGATTGATACCAACGTCATTATCGAAGGGCGGGTGACGCTGGGTAACCGCGTTAAAATCGGCAGCGGCTGCCATCTGAAAAACTGCATCATTGGCGACGATTGCGAAATCAGCGCCTACAGCGTGCTGGAAGAGGCCGAGCTGGCGCCATCCAGCACGGCCGGCCCGTTTGCCCGGCTGCGTCCGGGCAGCAAGCTGGCGGAAGGCGCGCACGTCGGTAACTTCGTCGAAATGAAGAAAGCCACGCTGGGTAAAGGCTCTAAAGCGGGCCATCTCAGCTATCTCGGCGATGCGGAGATAGGCGCCAGCGTCAATATCGGTGCGGGCACCATCACCTGCAACTACGACGGCGTGAACAAATCCAAAACCCTTATCGGCGACAACGTTTTTGTCGGATCGGATACGCAGCTGGTGGCGCCCGTTTCGGTTGCCGCAGGCGCGACAATCGCCGCAGGCACGACGGTGATGCAGGATGTTACTGCCGAAGGTCTGGTCTATAACCGTAAAGATCAGAATCTGAAAACCGGCTGGCAGCGACCGGTGAAGAAGTCATAACCTCTTTTTCAGGGCGGGAGCGATTCCGCCTGTAGTTCAGGCAGTCATAAAACAATAATCCCCACTCTCTACAAGGCTCGGGGAACCCGGAATATACCGGATTAATCAGATCGGTAGACAAAGTAATGGCCATCGCGCCATGACGTCAGGAAAAACACTATGTGTGGAATTGTAGGTGCAGTAGCGCAACGTGATATCGCCGAAATCCTGCTGGAAGGATTACGCCGTCTTGAATATCGGGGTTATGACTCAGCCGGACTGGCTGTGGTGACAGCACAAGGAGAGGTGACCCGCCTTCGCCGGCTGGGGAAAGTCCAGAAGCTGGCAGAAGCAGCAGCAACCACGCCGCTGGAGGGCGGTACCGGCATTGCCCATACCCGCTGGGCAACGCACGGCGAACCCTCTGAAGCCAATGCGCATCCTCATATCTCTGAACATATCATTATCGTTCACAACGGCATCATCGAGAACCATGAGCCGCTGCGCGAGCAGCTGCAGGCCCGTGGCTATCAGTTTGCCTCCGAAACCGATACCGAAGTGGTGGCTCACCTGGTGCACTGGGAGCAGAAGCAGGGCGGTACGCTGCGTGAAGTGGTACAGCGTGTCATTCCTCAGCTGCGTGGCGCCTATGGCATGGTCATCATGGACAGCCGCGATCCCTCTCTGGTGGTGGCCGCGCGTTCCGGTAGCCCGCTGGTGATTGGCCGCGGCGTGGGCGAAAACTTTATCGCCTCCGACCAGCTGGCGCTGCTGCCGGTGACCCGCCGCTTCATTTACCTTGAAGAGGGCGATATTGCCGAAATTACCCGTCGCGATGTGACCATTGTCGATCGCCGCGGTGAAACCGTTGAGCGCAGCGAGATTGAATCCAGCGTACAGTACGATGCGGGCGATAAAGGCCTCTATCGTCACTATATGCAGAAAGAGATCTACGAACAGCCGATGGCGATTAAGAACACCCTGAGCGGCCGTTTCAGCCACGGTGAAGTCGATCTGACCGAGCTGGGACCAAAGGCAAACGATCTGCTGAGCCAGGTTGAGCATATCCAGATCGTGGCCTGCGGGACGTCTTACAATTCCGGTATGGTTTCACGCTACTGGTTTGAAGCCCTCGCTAACGTACCGTGTGACGTGGAGATCGCGTCCGAGTTTCGCT
The DNA here is from genome assembly GCF_000599885.1 of Pantoea sp. IMH. Taxonomy (GTDB): domain Bacteria; phylum Pseudomonadota; class Gammaproteobacteria; order Enterobacterales; family Enterobacteriaceae; genus Erwinia. The sequence goes on from NZ_JFGT01000004.1 coordinate 275,907, forward strand.
ACCGCAAATCCGCAGTGCGTAAAAACAGCCTGCTGATTACCCTCTCCCAGTCGGGTGAGACGGCGGATACCCTGGCGGCGCTGCGCCTCTCTAAAGAGCTGGGCTACCTTGGTTCGCTGGCCATTTGTAACGTGGCTGGCTCCTCACTGGTGCGTGAATCCGATCTGGCGCTGATGACCAAAGCCGGCACCGAGATTGGCGTTGCGTCAACGAAAGCCTTCACCACTCAGCTGACCGTGCTGCTGATGCTGGTAGCGAAAATTGGCCGTCTGAAGGGCGCGGACGCGCAGATTGAGCACGATATCGTGCACGGTCTGCAGGCGCTGCCAAGCCGCATTGAGCAGATGCTCTCGCAGGACACGCTGATTGAGGCGCTGGCCGAAGAGTTTTCTGACAAGCATCATGCCTTGTTCCTGGGCCGTGGTAATCAGTATCCGATTGCGATGGAAGGGGCGCTGAAGCTGAAAGAGATCTCCTATATTCATGCTGAAGCTTATGCCGCCGGGGAACTGAAGCACGGACCGCTGGCGCTGATTGATGCGGATATGCCGGTTATCGTGGTCGCGCCGAACAACGATCTGCTGGAGAAGCTGAAGTCGAATATAGAGGAAGTGCGCGCACGTGGCGGCCTGCTCTATGTTTTTGCCGATCAGGATGCCGGTTTTAGCGATAGCGAAGGCATGAAGATTATCCCACTGCCGCATGTGGAAGAGGTGATCGCGCCAATCTTCTACACCGTGCCGCTTCAGCTGCTCTCCTATCATGTGGCGCTGATTAAAGGCACGGATGTTGACCAGCCGCGTAATCTGGCCAAATCAGTGACCGTGGAGTAATAAAAACGCCCCTTCGGGGGCGTTTTTGCTGTTGCAGGCAAAAATTCGTAAGCGTCATCACTGACTGGCTCTTGCTGGCGCAGGACGCCTCTTTTTCAGCGGCAGCGCACATGCTTTAAAAGTGACCTTCATTTACCCTGACGCGGTTGAACACCGATTCCCTCCTCTTCCTGTTAAACCGACAACGCTTTCCCGTTCTTTCTCCGTTCGATCTTTTTAAGCCGTTCCTCAATGCAGCATGCTGAAAGCAGCATAGCCCCGTTAAGTCATTTTCCTGTGGGTAGGCGAAAGGAGAATTTTGCCAAAAAAATCCGACTGATTCGATGTCTGGTATTTCGCATGACGGATTACGTACAGGCCGTATTCTGCTTTCCGCCAGAAGCTGGGCGGTCTGGTAATCACGGGTTATTTATTGACCGCTGTCATAAAACTGTCATATAGGCGACATTTTACTGTCACGAAACTGTCCTATTTTGCCTTCAGCAGCAATCATAACTCAGACAAATGGCTTCAAGCCTGACTTCAACTTCCCCTGGAGGGAACATGACACTGATGCAAAAAACTCTGGCTCAATGTGTAGCAGTCACCCTTTCGTTGAGCGCCGTTTCTGCTTTCGCCGCCACTAATCTGACGGGCGCAGGCGGGACATTCCCGGCACCGGTTTATAATAAATGGGCAGCAGAATACAACAAAGAAACAGGCGCACAGGTTAACTACCAGGGGATCGGTTCTTCCGGCGGCGTGAAGCAGATTATCGCTAAAACCGTCGATTTCGGTGCATCCGATGCGCCAATGAAAGAAGAAGACCTGCAGAAAAACGGCCTGTTCCAGTTTCCTACCGTGATCGGTGGCGTGGTGCTGGCGGTTAATATCCCAGGTGTGAAGTCTGGCCAGCTGACGCTGGATGGCAAAACCGTGGGTGATATTTATCTGGGCAACATTAAAAAATGGAACGACCCGGCAATCGTTAAGCTGAACCCGGATGTGCAGCTGCCTGACAGCAACATCAACGTAGTGCGTCGTGCTGACGGTTCCGGTACCTCTTTCGTGTTTACCAGCTACCTTTCTAAAGTCAGCAGCGACTGGAACAGCAAGGTTGGTAAAGGCAACACCGTTAACTGGCCAACGGGGCTGGGCGGTAAGGGCAATGACGGCGTCGCCGCGTTTGTTCAGCGTCTGCCGGGATCGATCGGCTATGTGGAATATGCCTACGCCAAACAGAATAACCTGGCCTATACCAAGCTGATTGATGCTGATGGTAAAGCCGTTGAGCCAAGCGAGCAGAGCTTCAGCGATGCCGCTAAAGGTGCAAACTGGAGCGAATCCTTTGCTCAGGACCTGACTTACCAGAAAGGTGAGAATGCCTGGCCAATCGCGTCAACAACCTTCATTCTGATGCATAAAGAGCAGGCGAATGCTGAAAAAGGCGCTGCGGTACTGAAGTTCTTTGACTGGGCATATAAAAACGGTGATGAGACAACCACCAGCCTGGATTACGCGACACTGCCGGACTCCGTGGTTGAGCAGATCCGTGCCGCCTGGAAAACCAACGTGAAAGACAGCTCAGGTAAAGCGCTCTACTAAGCAGTTCACGGGAGCGAAATGATTCGCTCCGTGCCATGAGGCGGCCACCGGGCCGCCTTAACACTTTCGACATCGAGAATTCTATGGCTGCAACCAAGCCGACTTTTAAGGCTCCCGGTAAGCAAGGTGATATCATTTTCGGTGCGCTGGTTAAACTGGCTGCGCTGATTGTGCTGTTGTTGCTGGGCGGCATTATCGTCTCGCTCATCGTCTCCTCCTGGCCCAGCATTCAGAAGTTTGGCTTCTCCTTTCTGTGGACCAAGACCTGGGATGCGCCCAACGAACAATTTGGTGCGCTGGTACCGATTTACGGCACCATCGTAACCTCCCTCATTGCACTGATTATCGCTGTACCGGTCAGTTTTGGTATAGCCCTGTTCCTGACTGAACTGGCACCGAGCTGGCTGCGTCGCCCGCTTGGGGTGGCGATTGAACTGCTGGCGGCCATCCCCAGCATCGTTTACGGCATGTGGGGACTGTTTGTCTTCGCGCCGCTGTTTGCGACCTGGTTCCAGGCGCCGCTGGGCGACCTGATGTCAACTATCCCTATCGTTGGTGCGCTGTTTTCAGGTCCGGCATTTGGTATCGGCATTCTGGCTGCCGGGATTATCCTGGCGATTATGATCATTCCGTACATTGCTTCCGTAATGCGTGACGTGTTTGAACAGACGCCGGTCATGATGAAAGAATCGGCTTACGGCATCGGTTGTACGACCTGGGAAGTGATCTGGCGCATCGTGCTGCCATTCACGAAAAATGGCGTTATCGGCGGGATAATGCTGGGCCTGGGACGCGCGTTGGGTGAAACGATGGCCGTGACTTTTATCATCGGCAACACTTACCAGCTCGACAGCCCTTCCCTGTTTATGCCGGGTAACAGCATCACGTCCGCCCTGGCTAACGAATTTGCCGAAGCCGAATCGGGTGTGCATACCGCCGCGCTGATGGAGCTGGGGCTGATCCTGTTTGTGATTACCTTTATTGTCCTGGCCTGCTCAAAACTGATGGTGATGAAGCTGGCGAAAAGTGAAGGAGCCCGCACATGACCGCGATGGAACTGCAATCACGCGCTGAACTGGACGCTTCCCGTCGCAAAATGCAGGCGTGGCGCCGGACCAAAAACCGTATCGCGCTGACGCTTTCCCTGCTGACAATGGCTTTTGGCCTCTTCTGGCTGGTATGGATCCTGTTCACCACCGTGACCCGTGGTATCGACGGCATGACGCTGTCGCTGTTTACCGAAAACACGCCGCCGCCGAACACGGCGGGCGGTGGTCTGGCCAACGCCATTGCTGGCAGCGGGCTATTGATCCTCTGGTCAACGATTGTGGGTACGCCACTGGGCATTATGGCCGGTATTTATCTGGCTGAGTATGGGCGTAAATCCTGGCTGGCTGAAGTTATCCGCTTTATTAACGATATCCTGCTCTCCGCGCCATCTATTGTGGTCGGGCTGTTTGTTTACACGATTATTGTTGCCCAGATGAAGCACTTTTCGGGGCTGGCGGGCGTGATTGCCCTCGCACTGTTACAGATCCCGATCGTTATCCGTACCACGGAAAACATGCTGAGGCTGGTGCCGGACAGCCTGCGCGAAGCGGCCTATGCGCTGGGTACGCCGCAGTGGAAGATGATTTCGGCAATCACGCTGAAAGCATCGATATCAGGCATCCTCACCGGCGTACTGCTGGCGATTGCGCGTATTGCGGGTGAAACCGCCCCGCTGCTGTTCACGTCGCTCTCCAATCAGTTCTGGAGTACCGATATGATGCAGCCGCTGGCGAACCTGCCGGTCACTATCTTTAAGTTCGCCATGAGCCCGTTTGCGGAGTGGCAAAGCCTGGCCTGGGCGGGCGTGCTGCTGATTACCGTCTGCGTATTGCTGTTGAACATCCTGGCGCGTGTGATTTTTGCCAAGAGTAAACATTAATTGAGAAGCGCGGCTGCGGCGGCGCGAATAAGTGAGAAAGAGAATGGCTGACAACATGTCCGGTAATATGATTCAGGTTCGTGATTTGAACTTCTACTATGGCAAGTTTCATGCGCTGAAGAACATTAACCTGAACATCAATAAAAACCAGGTAACGGCATTTATCGGTCCATCGGGCTGTGGGAAATCCACCCTGCTGCGTACCTTTAACAAGATGTTTTCTCTTTATCCGGAACAGCGCGCCGAAGGCGAAATCCTGCTTGATGGTGAAAATATTCTCACCGCCAGCCAGGACATCGCCCTGCTGCGCGCACGCGTCGGCATGGTATTTCAGAAGCCCACGCCGTTCCCGATGTCGATTTATGACAATATCGCCTTTGGCGTGCGCCTGTTTGAAAGGCTGTCCCGTGCCGATATGGATGAGCGGGTACAGTGGGCGCTGACGAAAGCCGCACTGTGGAACGAAACCAAAGATAAGCTTCACCAGAGCGGTTACAGCCTCTCTGGCGGACAGCAGCAGCGTCTCTGCATTGCCCGCGGCATTGCGATTCGCCCGGAAGTCCTCCTGCTGGATGAACCCTGTTCAGCGCTGGACCCGATCTCAACCGGCCGCATTGAAGAGCTGATCACCGAGCTGAAGCAGGATTACACCGTGGTGATCGTAACGCACAATATGCAGCAGGCCGCCCGCTGTTCCGATCATACGGCCTTTATGTATCTGGGCGAGCTGATCGAATTCAGCGATACTGACACTCTGTTTACCAAGCCGCACCAGAAACAGACCGAAGACTATATTACTGGCCGCTACGGTTGATCTGACTGGAGAACATCATGGATAACCTGAATCTGAATAAACACATCTCCGGGCAGTTCAACGCCGAGCTGGAGCATATCCGTACCCAGGTCATGACGATGGGGGGAATGGTGGAACAGCAGCTGACTGACGCCATTACCGCTATGCATAACCAGGATGCCGAACTGGCAAAACTGGTCATCGACGGCGACCAGAAGGTGAATATGATGGAGGTGTCGATCGATGAAGCCTGCGTCCGTATCATCGCCAAACGCCAGCCAACCGCCAGCGATTTGCGGCTGGTGATGGCGATCATCAAGACTATCTCGGAACTGGAACGCATCGGTGACGTGGCGGAGAAAATCAGCCGCACCGCGCTGGAAAAATTTGGTCAGCATCATCAGCCGCTGCTGGTCAGTCTGGAGTCGCTGGGCCACCACACCATTCAGATGCTGCATGATGTGCTGGATGCGTTTGCGCGCATGGATTTGACTGCGGCCATTGAGATTTACCGGGAAGATAAAAAGGTCGACCAGGAGTATGAGGGCATCGTTCGTCAGTTGATGACCCATATGATGGAAGATCCACGTACTATTCCCAGCGTACTGACCGCGCTCTTCTGCGCCCGCGCCATTGAGCGTATTGGCGATCGTTGTCAGAACATTTGCGAAATCATCTTCTATTTCGTGAAGGGGCAGGACTTCCGTCACGTTGGCGGCGACCAGTTAGATAAGCTACTGACTGGTGATAGCGGCGACAATAATCCCGTCTGATCCCTTCCTGGCCGGGATATCCCGGCCTGCTTTTTCCCCCCGCGTTTTTCGGTTGGAATGTGACCGCCTGCAAATTTATACTTGGCGCACATTTTTCCCGACAGGAAACGCGCATGACTCTCAAGACGCCTCAACAAGGTGCCACGCCGGGCAAGGCGATGCTGGCCGCCGTCAGCGGCTACGCGATGGACGGTTTCGATCTGCTTATCCTCGGTTTTATGCTGCCGGCAATCAGCGTCTCGTTAGCGCTGGACGCTTCCCAGGCAGGCTCACTGGTCACCTGGACGCTGATCGGTGCGGTTATCGGCGGGATTATCTTCGGTCATCTCAGCGACCGCTTCGGACGCATTCGCGTACTGACGTTCACCATTTTAATGTTCTCCGTTTTTACCGGGCTTTGCGCTATCGCGCAGGGTTACTGGGATTTGCTGATCTACCGTACGCTGGCAGGCGTCGGGCTGGGCGGCGAGTTCGGCATCGGGATGGCGCTGATTGCGGAGTCCTGGCCTGCTAACAAACGCAACCGCGCTTCGGCCTGGGTCGGTATTGGCTGGCAGCTGGGTGTACTGCTGGCGGCACTGATCACGCCGCTGCTGCTGAACGTTATCGGCTGGCGCGGCATGTTTCTGGTGGGCCTGCTGCCTGCACTGATCTCCTTTGCCATCCGCCGGGGAGTGGGTGAACCCGAAGCGTTTACCCGGCAGAGTAATAAACAGCAGCGCCTCTCGTTTACCGCGCGGCTCAAACTGCTGTTTCATGATGTCGCCACTGCAAAAGCCAGTCTGGGTATCCTGATCCTCTGTTCCGTACAGAACTTCGGCTATTACGGCCTGATGATCTGGATGCCGAGCTACCTCTCCACCAGCTTTGGCTTTTCGCTGACCAAATCGGGCTTATGGACGGCGGTGACGGTGGTCGGTATGACCTTTGGCATCTGGCTGTTTGGCGTACTGGCGGATCGGTTCGCCCGCTGGAAAATTTTCCTGTTTTATCAGTTTGGGGCAGTAGTGATGGTGATCGTTTATGCCCAGTTACGCGATCCCACGGTGATGCTCTTTACCGGCGCGCTGATGGGCATGTTCGTCAACGGGATGATTGGCGGCTATGGCGCGCTGATTTCCGATACCTATCCGGTTCAGGTGCGCGCAACGGCGCAAAATATCCTGTTTAATCTGGGGCGTGGCGTGGGCGGTTTCGGTCCGCTGGTGATTGGCCTGCTGGCGGCAAAAATTTCGTTCGTGGCGGCCATCACCCTACTGGCGCTGATTTACCTGCTGGATATTTTCGCCACCCTCTTTCTGCTGCCAAAAACCGAAGGTAATGAGGATCGGCTGGGTGCTATCGGCTGAAACGGCCTCTTTTGCGGCAGCCGTCAGGGAGACGCGATGCCTGCTGCCGCAGGCATCGCACCCTAACCGTGCCGCAGCCCCTTAGCGGGTGAGCTGCCAGCCTTTCGCCTGCCACAGCGCAGGGAGCTGCGCCAGATCGTCAAAGGTTGTCACCAGAGGATGTTCCAGCGGTTTATTGTGCGCGTCGGCACAGTAGTAAAACACCGGGATCCCTGCGGCGATGCCTGCCTTAGCGCCGGCTTCAGAGTCATCGACCAGAATGCAACGCTCAAGCGGCACCTTCATTTGTCCGGCGGCATGTTGCATCAGCGCCGGATCGGGCTTCCAGCTGTTGATATCATAGCCGCTGTACAACCGGTCATCAAAAAAGCTCAGCATGCCGGTCAGACCCAGCGAATGCTGCATTTTTCCCACGGTACCGTTTGACACCACGCAAACCGGGACGCGCATCCGATCGAGCAGATCTCTGGCACCCTGAATGGGCTTCAGTTCAAGCTCAAACAGGCGGGCCACTTCCTGGCGGTAGGCCGGTTCAATCACGTCGACCGGAACGGTAAGCTGATGCTGGTCGCAGACGTCGGCAATAATGTCATAAAGCTTCACGCCCTTATATTTTTCAAACATCTCCTGAAGCGAGAGGTCGGCACCGTACTGCGCAAAAGTGTTTACATAGGCCTGGGTACAGAGCAGTTCACTGTCTACCAGCGTCCCGTCACAATCAAAAAAAACACATTCAACCGTCATTCAGCACTTCTCCATTTTGGCTGTGACTCTCCACTTTACTGCTTTGCCACGGAAATGCGATCGGCAAATGTTATTTTACGTTAACGGTTGCGATTATCCGGTAACAGGCAGGCAATCGGTTGCGAAAATTCCGTGGCGCTCTCTGCAAAAACAGAATTTTAGGTTAGGATAGCGCTCGTTAACTTTTCTCCGTTTTGGATACACACAATGAACAACACTGGTCTGTTGCAGCGGGTCTTTAAACTTCATGAACATGGCACGACGGCCCGTACAGAAGTGATTGCAGGTTTCACCACTTTTCTGACGATGGTTTACATCGTTTTTGTGAACCCGCAAATTCTTGGCGTGGCGGGCATGAACACTCAGGCGGTGTTTGTCACTACCTGTCTTATCGCCGCGTTTGGCAGCATCCTTATGGGGCTGATCGCTAATCTGCCGGTTGCGCTGGCACCGGCGATGGGCCTGAACGCGTTCTTCGCTTTTGTGGTGGTCGGCGCGATGGGCATCTCCTGGCAGGTGGGCATGGGCGCCATCTTCTGGGGCGCCGTAGGTCTGCTGCTGCTGACCATTTTCCGCGTGCGCTACTGGATGATAGCCAATATTCCGGTCAGCCTGCGGGTGGGTATCTCAGCGGGTATCGGCCTGCTGATTGCGATGATCGGCCTGAAAAATGCCGGCATCGTGGTGGCAAACAAAGATACGCTGGTGGCCGTTGGCGATCTCAGCTCTCACAGCGTGCTGCTGGGCGCGCTGGGCTTCTTTATTATCGCCATTCTTGCTTCGCGCAATATTCATATCGCCGTTCTGGTCTCGATTGTGGTGACCACGCTGATCGCTCTGGCAATCGGCGACGTGCAGTTTGGCGGCGTTTTCTCCCTACCGACCGGTATTTCGTCCGTAGTTGGTGAGGTCGATCTGGCAGGTTCACTGAACCTCGGTATGGCCGGGATCATCTTCTCCTTTATGCTGGTTAACCTGTTTGACTCCTCAGGCACGCTGATTGGCGTGACGGATAAAGCGGGGCTGGCGGATGAAAAAGGCACCTTTCCGCGTATGAAGCAGGCGCTCTACGTGGACAGCATCAGCTCCGTTGCCGGCTCTTACATTGGTACCTCCTCCGTGACGGCCTATATTGAGAGCTCTTCAGGGGTGTCTGTCGGCGGGCGTACCGGTCTGGTGGCCGTGGTCACAGGCGTTTTGTTCCTGCTGGTGATGTTCCTTTCTCCGCTGGCCGGCATGGTGCCGCCGTATGCCGCGGCGGGCGCGCTGATTTACGTCGGCGTTCTGATGACCTCAAGCCTGGCCCGCGTGAAATGGGATGATCTGACCGAAGCGGTACCGGCGTTCGTCACCGCTGCAATGATGCCCTTCAGCTTTTCCATTACGGAAGGGATTGCGCTGGGCTTTATCTCCTACTGCGTCATGAAGGCCGGTACGGGACGCTGGCGTGAAATCAGCGGCTGTGTGGTCGTGGTGGCGCTGCTGTTTGTGGCAAAAATCGCCTTTATCGATGCATAACCCTTCAGTCACTCTCTGACTAATGTTCTGAAGCGGGAAGTGCTTTCCCGCTTTTTTCTGCTTATAAAAGATGTGTAACATAGCTGGTTAGCTGGTTAGCTGGTTAGCTGGTTAGCTGGTTAGCTGGTTAGCTGGTTAGCTGGTTAGTCAGGCCTTCCGAATTCCTCAACGCTACTCCAACCTTCACATGGCACATCCTCTCCTGCCGTTGGCCGGAAATTGAATCACGCAGAACGTTCTGAACGTCAGGATAAATATGCCTGAAAGGCTGTCTGATAGTGACCTGTCCTGACCGGCGTGAGGGGAAGCGGAAATAGTGAGGTGTTCATGAGGCGGGTTTGTAACGCTTTTCAGCCAGTTTCCTTATTTTTCCAGCGGCAGGCTGGTCAGCCGCAGCACACGTGGCCCAACGTGTTGAGACGTCGTCAGCATTTCATACCGCCTCGCCAGTACCGTTCCGTCGTAATCCCAGAGGTGCAACCGGTCGCTGCCGTGTGAAAAAGCACAGGACCAGACCATCAGATCTTCCTCATCCGAAATTGCCTGCGCGTCAGGAAAGGCCAGCGATCGCAGACGGCCAGAGGCGGGCAGCAGCCGCAGCGTATGAACGCCGTGATTGGCTTCGTCCGGTAATTTCAGCACGCTCTGCCGGATTGTCCATAGCTGGGTGGCGGCTTCATAAGGCTCGTTCTGCGCACGTATCCAGGCTTTTTCACCTGATGAAAGACCACTGGCAAGTTGCTCAATTGTCTGCCGGCTGTGGGCCCGGACGAATTCCATTCCCAGTCCGCCATAACTTTCTTCATCGGCCAGCAAAACGCCAACGATATTGCCTGCATAAGCGATACTGAAGTCGGGCAGCTCAGGATCGGCGAAGCAGGGGCGTCCATTTTTACCCGAGGTAAGTTCAGGCAGAACGGATATGCCGTAAACCCGCAGCATCAGCTCGGCCAGTAAGGCTCTTGAGGCAAGATAACGGGCCCGGCGCTTCTCAGGCAGGCTGTGGGCGAAATTAATCACCGGGTCGGGAAGATGCCGTGCGGGCACGCTGACGTGGGTCATCATCCACCGTGCAAAATGACTTGCCATCTGTCGCTCCATGAAAATGGTCAGAAAATCATAGCGGTTATTGTAAGAATTTTCTTAGCAACTTTCATCCACCTTTACATCCTTTTAATTTTTTCAGAATGAACGCCTGTTGTTTAAACCTGAAGGTAAGCTTTATCAGTAAGGGGGTTGTTTTGCCGATGCCAGAAGAAAGTTAAAGACGGCTTACATGTATTTGAATAAATAACAGCAGGCACTGTAACATTAGCGTGCCGGGTGAATGGACGCTCAATAAATATCAGGTGCTAATGAAGTGACATAAAGAAGAGGTTAATTCTGTCAAGTTAAGCGCGAACTGAAATTTTTTTTCAGCGTAGTGTTTGTTTCTGCATGGATTTTGGTTGTGTTGTCTGCTGGCTTCAATGTTTCATATGACAACGCTACTGAGTATCCTTTCCCCAGTATCAATAATAAGCTTAACCGGACGCTGGATATACAATGAAAACTTGTAAGCATTGCTGGACTACTTACGTTTTGCAGCGTCGCATGGCTTCAGGGTGCACAGAGACTTCACAGTAGCGGCCCAAAAAGCATTTGTGGGGATTAAAACAAACGCATTCTGCAGAAACCAAATAAAATAGGGAAAGGTTGTGCGTTATTGCCTTGGTATCCTGGTTATAATTCTGAGTGGAGATCGCCGGCGCTATTCAGATTAATCCGTGGGGGGTATGTCCCACGCTGAAAAGATAGAGATGGATGCGGCACAGGTGAAGGGTTTTACGCAAACTATTTCAACCCTCTCAGGGTAAGGTGGGATTTTTTATACAATTAATTTGCTTGAATATCTTTAATTTTAATATAGCTAAAGGTTACTATTTTAAATGATGAAAAATGAAAAATGAAAAATGAAAAATGAAAAATGAAAAATGAAAAATGAAAAATGAAAAATGAAAAATGAAAAATGGTGACAGATTTTAATTAACCGCAAGCTGATGCTAAGATAATTTTCTATTCCTTGTCATTAAACTTTAATGATACTGAAACGTAGCTTCCGTGAATCTGAAACCATGCCCTGCACATTACCTTGCAAGGGCATGATTAGCGCCTCATGCCGGTTACATCTTCATTATTACGCACTCAGTTCAGCGCGTTCTGCCGTTCGCTTTGCCGCTCAGCGGATTTAAGCCTTTGACCGATCCGCACATACCCAGGCCAGTTCATCCGGCCTGTCATCCTCCACCCGTAGCGCTCCCCAGATCAGCGATGTGAAAGTAGTAACGGCTTCTTTCTTCTCCAGCCGTCCACGGACAAGGGCAATGGACAGCGCTTCTCCTGCACCGACCAGACCAATACAGCATTGAAGCAACGATCGGGGCGTTCTGTTTGTACAAGGCGTAAGAACGGATACGAACATAGCAACACAGTTATCCAGGAGTTCCTGGAGAACGGCAGTCTTCTCTTCGCTTCCTACCAGTGCGGCTCCTACCGAGTGGAACTCATCTGTCTTGTCTGAGGCGCAATGAATGTAAGCACTGGCAAGTGTCTCTACGGTTTCATACGTACTGCCGGGGGAGGCGACCATCGCGTCAGTAAATGTCCTGACACGCTCCGTATCGATCCATCTGTAAAGCTCAATCAGCAACGCTGAGCGCGTTGCGAAGTGATCGTAAACGACGGGTTTGGATACGCCTGCGCGTTCAGCCAGGCGGCCCAGCGTCAGGCGATCCACATCTTCCTCCCGCACGATCAGAAGCGCGGTGTTGAGAAGCTGTTGCCGCCGTTCCGCCTTTGATAAACGCCGGGAGGGGGAAACGGATACCGGGATGTCGTTGTTTTTCATCATACCTGATTTACCTAACCTACTAAAGGTAGCTATTCCTGTACGGCGTGCTACTATTCCTACTAATGGTAGCTTAGTACGTAAACCCCGTAAACAAGGAAACATGCTTATGTCATTCAATCCTGTATTACTTCTGGGCGGCTCCGGCGCCATCGGTCGCCAGACAGCGCGGGCGCTACGCGCTACTTATCCTGATCTCCCTCTGCTGATCGGCGGCCGGGATTTGGCCAGAGCGCAAAATGCTGCGGCAGAAATGGGAGGAGCAGAGGGTTTCGTCATCGACACGGCTTCGGCCGATCTGGGCGTTGGTGAGCAGAATGTCAGTGCTGTGGTCGTGCTCTATAAAGATCATTCGCTTGCCACGCTCCGCTTCGCGCAATCACGCGGCGTGCCGCATCTGAGTATCTCCTCAGGCGTGTTCGAGATCGCACCGGAAGTTGCAAGCTTTATGCAGGCTCCTGCTGCCTCGGCGATGGTCCTGGGCTATGAATGGCTGGTCGGCGCCACGACGGTTCCAGCGCTCGAATTAAGCAAGTCGTTCAGTCAGGTGCATGAAATCCGTATCGGTGCACTGGTTGATGAGGAAGATGTCGGAGGCCCGGCGGTGGCCGCTGATTTTGAACATCTGAACCACCTGTTACCCGCGGCCCTGACGCGCCGGGATGGCGTCTATCTCTGGCGTGAGGGTAATGATGCGAAAACCCTGTTCTCAGCGCTGGATGGAACCAAAACAGAGGCTTCCGGCTTCTCATCGATTGATGTGGTCGGATTAGCAACGGCTACTGGCGCGCAAAGTGTTCAGTTCAATCTGGGATCGGGCATCAGTTCCAGCAGACGCAAAGGTGGGGCATTTTCAACGGAGATTATTCTGGAGCTTACTGGCCGGGACCATACAGGAGAGCCGCTCAGTACCCGACATGCGGTGGTCCATCCGGGCGGCGCGGCGCCGCTGACAGGAATGGGGATTGCCTTACTTGTCGAGCGACTGGTGGGGCTGGATGGCATGCCGCCGGTCGCGCCAGGCCTCTACTTTCCCTGGCAGATTCTGAATGCATCACGCTATCTGGCGCGTCTGGCACAGGAGGGAGGGCAGGTGCTGGAACTGCCGCTGTCTCAGGGCGCATGAAAACAGGCAAAGGCCGGTGGGCTTATCACTTGTCCACCGGTATAACTGGCACTTCGCTATCCGTCGGTGAGGAGCTCTGGCGCAGATGTCCTGGTGTTATATCAGGATAATAAACACGCCTCTTCACGTAGAAGGGGTTTCCCGGCCAGTAAAGGCTGCGTATAAGCGTGGTAGTCAGCCTGGATTTTATTAATCTATTGATATTAAGAAAACATTTTACGTATCTCTCCAGGCTGTTTACGTCGCTCAAAACGGCAGCCTTTACTACACCAACAAACGCTCCGGAAAAGCCTGGCGGGAGGCCAGTCTGGCCCGCTGCAAGTTTATGCGCAGGGCAGAGAGGCCGTGTAACTTAAGAAGGGGGACGGATAATCTCGTCCCTTTATTTCCCGATGCAGAAGCTGGAGAAAATCCGGCCCAGCAAATCGTCTGAGGTGAACTCGCCGGTGATTTCACTCAGGCTCTGCTGCGCCATGCGCAGCTCTTCTGCCAGTAATTCACCTGCCCAGGCACCCAGCAGCTGCGCTTTCCCCTGTTGTAAGTAAGTGGCCGCTAACTCCAGCGCCTGAAGATGACGACGCCGCGCCAGGAAGCCGCCTTCCATATTACCGGCAAAGCCCATACTGGCCTTCAGATGATCGCGTAATACCTCAATGCCTTCGCCGGTACGGGCGGAAAGGCGAATAAGTGAGTGATTATTCACTTCTGACAGGCCCAGCCCCTCGCCGGTAATGTCCGCTTTATTACGTACCACGGTGATCGGCAGGCTGGCGGGCAGACGTGCGATAAAGTCCGGCCAGATTTCACCAGGTTCCGTGGCGTCCGTGGTCGTGCCATCGACCATAAACAGCACGCGGTCTGCCTGCTCAATCTCATGCCAGGCGCGCTCAATGCCGATACGCTCCACTTCGTCGCTGGCTTCCCTGAGCCCGGCGGTATCAATGATATGCAGCGGCATACCGTCAATATGGATATGCTCACGCAGCACATCGCGCGTGGTGCCCGCGATATCGGTGACGATAGCGGCCTCGCGGCCGGCCAGCGCGTTAAGCAGGCTCGATTTGCCAGCATTAGGCCGACCGGCAATCACGACCTTCATGCCTTCACGCAGCAGACTGCCCTGACGCGCTTCCGCCCTGACGTCATCCAGATCGCCGATCACCTGATTCAGCATCGCCTCAATCCTGCCATCGGAGAGAAAATCGATCTCCTCATCCGGAAAGTCGATTGCGGCTTCGACATAAATCCGCAGGTGAGTGAGTGCTTCCACCAGATGATTAACGCGCTGCGAAAAAGCCCCTTGTAGCGAGTTGAGCGCAGAGCGTGCCGCCTGCTCGGAACTGGCATCAATCAGATCGGCTATCGCCTCCGCCTGAGCCAAATCGAGCTTATCGTTAAGGAAAGCCCGCTCGGAAAATTCGCCGGGCCGGGCGATGCGTACGCCGGGTATGGCCACAATCCGCTTCAGCAGCAGATCAAGGATAACCGGGCCGCCGTGTCCCTGCAGTTCCAGCACATCTTCGCCGGTGAAGGAGTTCGGGCCGGGAAACCAGAGTGCGATCCCCTGATCCAGCGCGCTGCCGTCCGCATCACGGAAGGGCAGATAATCGGCGTAGCGCGGCCTGGGCAGCTTGCCAAGCAGAGTCTGCGCCACCTCAGCGGCTTTGTTTCCGGAAACGCGCAGGATGCCCACGCCACCGCGCCCTGGCGGCGTTGCCTGGGCGACGATAGTCTCGCTATGACTCATCATTCACTCTCTTTTACGCAAAAAATAAGGCGGTCAACTGACCGCCTTATCATACACCCTTCACCTTTTAACGGGAGGAGGGAGGATTATGCTTTCTTTTTATCGCGGCTGTGCAGGCCACGCTTTTCCAGACCGCGGTAAATCACCTGCTGCTGGATAATCGTTACCAGGTTGCTGACGATGTAGTACAGCACCAGACCTGATGGGAACCACAGGAAGAACACCGTAAAGATGACCGGCATAAAGGTCATGATCTTCTGCTGCATCGGGTCGGTCACGGTGGTTGGCGACATCTTCTGAATGAAGAACATCGTTATACCCATCAGGATCGGCAGGATGTAGTACGGGTCTTGTGCTGACAGGTCATGGATCCACAGGGCGAACGGCGCATGGCGCAGCTCGACCGAGCCCATCAGCATGTAGTAAAGCGCAAGGAAGATAGGCATCTGAATAACCAGCGGGAGACAGCCACCCAGCGGGTTCACTTTCTCTGCTTTATAGAGCGCCATCATCTCCTGGCTCATGCGCTGCTTGTCATCGCCCAAACGCTCACGCATCGCCTGAATTTTAGGCTGCAGCATGCGCATTTTCGCCATGGAGGTGTACTGCGCTTTGGTCAGCGGGTACATGATGCCACGAACGATAAAGGTGATAACAATGATCGAGAAGCCCCAGTTGCCGATAAAGCTGTGCAGGAACTTCAGCAGCTTAAACAGCGGCTGGGAGATAAACCACAGCCAGCCGTAGTCCACGGTCAGATCCAGATGCGGGGCCACTGCCGCCATCTTGTCCTGAATTTCCGGACCTACCCAGAGTGTGGCAGCCAGATTCTGCTGCGAACCGGGCGCAACGGTTACCGGAGAAGACTTATAGCCGACAGCCGCAATGCCGTTACCGAGATTGCTGGTATAAAGCGTATTCGTACCGGCAGTGCGCGGAACCCAGGCGGTAGCAAAATATTGCTGGAGCATGGCAACCCAACCGTTCGCGGTCGTGGTGCTCAGGTTCTCGTTATCGCTGATGGTATCGAATTTATATTTTTCGTAGTTGGTCTCACTGCTGGAGTAAGCCGCACCACGGAAGGTATGCAACGCAAAGTTATTGCTGCCGGTATCACGGTGCTTCGGCAGATCGATCGTCTGCTTCAGCTGGCCGAACATCGCCACTTCCAGCGGCTGCTGGGTGGTGTTATTGACCTGATAATCCACGTTGATCGCATATTCACCGCGCTTCAGCACGAAGGTCTTGGTGAAGGTTGCGCCGTTTTCAGCGGTAAAGGTCAGCGGGATGCGCAATTCATTCTGTCCCTCGGCCATCTCAAACGTATCCTGAGAGGCAGCAAACAGAGGACGCTCGCCGTTTGCCGGGTTATCCGGACCGTTACGGCCGGTCAGACCGCTCTGTGCCTGATACAGAAAACCGGGGGTGGTTTCCAGCAGCTGGAAAGGCTGCGAGGAACCCAGCTCATCCGGGTAGGTCAGCAGCTGCGCCTGCTCAATATCACCACCGCGGGTGTTGATATGTAAAGACAGAACGTCAGTCTTAACGGTGATCGTTTTGCCCTGGCCGCTGGCAGGTACATCCTGGTTGGCGGCATCACCGGATACTGTCGTGTTTTGTGTGGTCTGGGTCTGCAATGGCTGCGGAGCGTGGTCCGTCTGCCAGGATTGCCAGATCAAAAAAGACACGAACAGAAAAGCGATGAGAAAAAGATTGCGTTGCGAATCCATCGTTAATGTTCTCTGTTATCTTCGGTTTTCGGCGGCACTGGATCGTCGCCACCCGGGTTTAAGGGGTGGCATTTTAATACGCGTTTCATTGTCAACCAACTGCCTTTTATCACGCCAAACCTGCGCAATGCCTCAATACCGTATTGAGAACAGGTCGGATGGAAACGACAGTGGGGTCCTAAGAGCGGGCTGATGACGCGTTGATAGACGCGTATCAGCGCAATCAGGAGCCGCGAGCCAGGCGACAGTGACGACGCCATATCTTCTCCAACGCTTCCACCAG
Source organism: Pantoea sp. IMH (assembly GCF_000599885.1). GTDB lineage: Bacteria > Pseudomonadota > Gammaproteobacteria > Enterobacterales > Enterobacteriaceae > Erwinia. The sequence continues at coordinate 293,204 of NZ_JFGT01000004.1, forward strand.
CGCCTGGTTATCCAGGTCAGCAATGCCCTTTTTTGCCACCACGACGAAATCCATTGCGGGGAGTTCGTGTTGACGCAGGCGAAAACTCTCACGGGTCAATCGCTTGATCCGGTTGCGTTCATGCGCGCGTTTAACGTGTTTTTTGGCGACGGTAAGACCGATGCGGGGATGCCCCAGCGAGTTCAGGCGGCCGAGAATAGTAATTTGCGGCGTGCCAGCTCTTTGTGGCTGCTGGAAGACGAAAGTGAAATGAGTGGGAGTTAACAAACGTAACTCCCTGGGAAATGCGAGCTTAACCACTCAGCGGTTAGCTTTTATTACTTAGAAACGGTCAGACGTGAACGGCCTTTAGCACGACGACGTGCCAGAACCTGACGACCATTTTTTGTTGCCATACGAGCACGGAAACCGTGTGAACGGTTGCGCTTCAGTACGGACGGTTGAAAAGTGCGTTTCATGGCGATTTCTACCTAAACTTGAAAAATTTCACTTGGTGACGCGCTTTTAGGGTCAGAAAACCGACCGACGCCTCAGTGTGTCTTTAATAAAGAGGCGGGATTGTAATAATTGTACAGTCCGGAGTCAATTGACTTCGCGTTAAACACGCGTCTGAATATCCCGTTCGACCGCAAAACCAGCCGGTTCGGGCCAGAGCGCAACACGCCGGGGCAAGAATTATACGGTCTCTGATATAAAGCGCAAGGATCGTTCCGGATCTTCTGCCGATCCCGTTGCAGTGCCGTTGCGATAATAACGTGACGGCACCGTTAAAATTTCACCATTGCAGAGGATCCTGAATGCCTTTTAAGGCAAGTAGCCTAAACTTATCCCGCTGCACAGACCTGTGGATAAATTGGATCAAAACTGTGTAGAAAGTGAAGATCTCTGCCGCGCTTTACGCTATGATCCGCCCTCCCGCTTGCGATCCTTCGGGTCAATCAGCGGCGGAGCAACCGCGGACAGCGGTTCGTATGTGTGTCATCTGCATGCGTCAACAATGATGAATTTATCGCTTCAGCGCCTTTTTTCTTATCGAATTTTTTCGAGTGGAGTCCGCCGTGTCACTTACGCTTTGGCAACAGTGCCTTGCCCGTTTGCAGGATGAACTACCTGCCACTGAATTCAGCATGTGGATACGTCCATTGCAGGCCGAATTAAACGACAATACGCTGGCCTTGTATGCACCAAATCGCTTTGTGCTCGACTGGGTTAGGGATAAATACCTCAATAATATCAACGCATTGTTGAATGACTTTTGCGGCAGTGATACACCGCTGTTGCGTTTCGAAGTGGGCAGCAAACCGGTTACCCGTCAAATCAGCCAGCCCGTGATGGCGAGCGCCCAGGCCAGTGCGCCACCAGCGGGCGCCCGTCCGGCTCCCGTGCGTCCCAGCTGGGACAGCATGCCGGCACCGGCAGAGCTCTCCTACCGCTCGAACGTCAACACCAAGCACAATTTCGATAACTTCGTGGAAGGTAAATCGAACCAGCTGGCCCGCGCGGCGGCGCGTCAGGTGGCGGATAATCCTGGCGGCGCCTATAACCCTCTCTTTCTCTATGGCGGAACGGGACTGGGTAAAACGCACCTGCTGCATGCGGTCGGCAACGGTATTATGGCCCGCAAGCCGAATGCGAAAGTGGTGTACATGCACTCCGAGCGTTTTGTGCAGGATATGGTTAAAGCCCTGCAGAACAACGCGATCGAAGAGTTTAAGCGTTACTACCGCTCCGTTGACGCGCTGCTTATCGATGACATTCAGTTCTTTGCCAATAAAGAGCGTTCTCAGGAAGAGTTTTTCCATACCTTTAATGCACTGCTGGAAGGCAATCAGCAGATCATTCTGACCTCGGATCGTTACCCGAAAGAGATCAACGGGGTGGAAGATCGTCTCAAATCACGCTTTGGCTGGGGGCTGACGGTGGCGATCGAACCGCCAGAGCTGGAAACGCGTGTGGCGATCCTGATGAAAAAGGCGGATGAGAATGATATCCGCCTGCCGGGTGAAGTGGCGTTCTTTATTGCCAAACGTCTGCGTTCTAACGTCCGCGAGCTGGAAGGGGCGCTGAACCGCGTGATTGCCAACGCCAATTTCACCGGGCGGGCGATCACCATCGACTTCGTCCGTGAGGCGCTGCGCGACCTGCTGGCGCTTCAGGAGAAGCTGGTCACCATCGACAATATCCAGAAGACGGTGGCTGAGTACTATAAAATTAAAGTGGCCGACTTGCTTTCCAAGCGCCGCTCCCGCTCCGTCGCCCGCCCGCGCCAGATGGCGATGGCGATGGCGAAAGAGCTGACTAACCACAGTTTGCCGGAAATCGGTGATGCTTTCGGGGGTCGTGACCATACTACGGTGCTGCATGCCTGCCGTAAAATCGAGCAGCTGCGTGAAGAGAGTCACGATATTAAAGAAGATTTCTCCAATTTAATCAGAACATTATCTTCCTGACGCTATGAAATTTATTATAGAACGCGAGCATTTACTCAAGCCCTTACAGCAGGTCAGCAGTCCCCTTGGTGGCCGGCCAACGTTACCTATCCTCGGCAATTTGCTGTTACAGGTTAATGAAGGCACTCTGCTGCTTACCGGTACCGATCTGGAGATGGAGATGGTCGCCCGCGTCGCGCTGACGCAGGCCCACGAGCCGGGCGCGACCACCGTGCCAGCGCGCAAATTTTTTGATATCTGCCGCGGCCTGCCCGAAGGGGCGGAAATTACGGTAAGCCTGGACGGCGAGAGAATGCTGGTGCGTTCAGGACGCAGCCGTTTCTCGCTCTCCACGCTGCCTGCCAGCGATTTCCCGAATCTGGATGACTGGCAGAGCGAGGTGGAGTTCACCCTTCCCCAGGCGACCATGAAGCGGCTGATCGAGGCGACGCAGTTTTCCATGGCGCATCAGGATGTCCGCTACTACCTCAACGGCATGCTGTTTGAGACGGAAGGGGAAGAACTGCGTACCGTGGCAACAGATGGGCACCGCCTGGCGGTCTGCGCCATGCCGGTGGGCCAGCCGCTGCCGGATCATTCAGTCATCGTGCCGCGTAAAGGCGTGATCGAGCTGGTTCGCCTGCTGGATGCGGGCGACACGCCGATGCAGGTGCAAATCGGCAGCAACAATATTCGTGCGCACGTGGGGGATTTTATTTTTACCTCCAAGCTGGTGGATGGCCGCTTCCCGGACTATCGCCGCGTGTTGCCCAAAAACCCCGATAAAACGCTGGATGCCGGCTGCGATCTGCTGAAGCAGGCGTTTTCCCGTGCGGCTATTCTCTCTAACGAGAAATTCCGCGGGGTCCGGCTTTATATCAGCGAAAATCAGCTGAAAATCACCGCCAATAACCCTGAACAGGAAGAAGCGGAAGAGATCCTGGACGTCAGCTACGGCGGCACGGATTTGGAAATTGGCTTTAACGTCAGCTACGTGCTGGATGTGCTCAATGCGCTGAAGTGCGAAAACGTGCGGCTGCTGCTGACCGACTCCGTTTCCAGCGTACAGATTGAAGACGCGGCCAGTCAGTCGGCGGCCTATGTTGTGATGCCAATGCGCTTGTAAAATATATCGGGCTAACTTACTCGCTGGTTTGCGCCCGGGCAGTGCCCGTCCCTGGTCACATACTTCAGTATACTCCCAGGGTCTTCGCGCTGGTCGTGCGCGAACCAGCTTCGCCGTTGACGCCCTGGATCGCAGGGTCAGGCGAAATAACTTTATCCGCCCTTCACGCTGGACTGATTCATGGCTTTAACCCGCCTGCTTATCAAAGACTTTCGCAATATAGAAAACGCGGATCTGGCGCTGGCGCCCGGCTTCAACTTTCTGGTTGGGGCCAACGGCAGCGGAAAAACCAGCGTGCTTGAGGCGATTTATACGCTGGGTCACGGGCGTGCGTTTCGCAGCCTGCAGGCCGGAAGAGTGATTCGTCATGAGCAGGATGCTTTTGTGCTGCATGGCCGCCTCGACGGAACGGAACGGGAAACGGCGATCGGCCTTACCAAAAACCGGGCGGGCGAGAGCAAGGTACGCATTGACGGCAGTGACGGACACAAGGTGGCTGAGCTTGCCCAGATGTTACCGATGCAGCTGATCACGCCGGAGGGCTTCACGCTGCTAAACGGCGGACCCAAATACCGCCGCGCCTATGTCGACTGGGGCTGTTTCCACAATGAGCCGGGCTTTTTCAACGCCTGGAGCAATCTGCGTCGCCTGCTGAAGCAGCGCAACGCCGCGCTTCGTCAGGTGTCGCGTTACCAGCAAATCCGCGCCTGGGATCAGGAGCTGGCCCCGCTGGCCGAACAGATTAGCCGCTGGCGGGCTGCCTACAGCGAGGCGATCGCGGAAGATATCAGCGCCACCTGCGCCCAGTTTCTGCCTGAGTTTCAGCTCAGCTTCTCCTTCCAGCGCGGTTGGGACAAAGAAACGGATTATTTCGAACTGCTTGAACGTCAGTTTGAGCGCGATCGGGCGCTGACCTACACCGCCAGTGGCCCGCACAAAGCGGATTTCCGTATCCGTGCCGACGGGACGCCGGTGGAAGATTTACTGTCACGCGGCCAGTTAAAGCTGCTGATGTGCGCCCTCAGACTGGCGCAGGGTGAGTTTCTCACCCGACAGAGCGGGCGACGTTGCCTGTATCTGATAGATGATTTTGCCTCCGAGCTGGACGAGACGCGTCGCCACCTGCTGGCTTCACGACTTAAAGCCACGCATGCCCAGGTTTTTGTCAGCGCCATTGGCGCCGAGCACGTGTTCGATATGGCTGACGAAAAGGGCAAGATGTTCCACGTGGAACAAGGTAAAATAACGGTTCAACCTGAAGATTAAATGAGCGAGAAACGTCGATGTCGAATTCTTATGACTCCTCAAGTATCAAAGTTCTAAAAGGGCTGGATGCGGTACGCAAGCGCCCGGGTATGTATATCGGCGATACGGATGACGGCACCGGTCTGCATCACATGGTATTCGAGGTTGTGGATAACGCCATTGACGAAGCACTCGCCGGTCACTGTAAAGATATCCTGGTCACTATTCATGCGGATAACTCCGTCTCCGTTCAGGATGACGGGCGTGGTATTCCTACCGGTATCCACGAAGAAGAGGGCGTTTCCGCCGCGGAAGTGATCATGACCGTGCTGCACGCAGGCGGTAAGTTCGATGATAACTCTTATAAGGTTTCCGGCGGTCTGCATGGTGTTGGTGTCTCGGTGGTGAATGCCCTTTCCGAGAAGCTTGAGCTGACCATCCGTCGTGAAGGCAAAGTTCACCAGCAGGTTTACGTTCACGGCGTGCCGCAGGCGCCGCTGAGCGTGTCAGGCGATACGGATCAGACCGGCACCCATGTGCGCTTCTGGCCAAGCCATCAAACCTTTACCAACGTCACCGATTTCGAATATGAAATCCTGGCGAAGCGTCTGCGCGAGCTCTCCTTCCTGAACTCGGGTGTCTCCATCAGGCTGGAAGACAAGCGTGACGGCAAGCAGGATCATTATCACTATGAAGGCGGCATCAAAGCCTTTGTGGAGTATCTGAACAAGAATAAAACCCCTATTCACCCCAACGTCTTCTATTTCTCCACGGAGAAAGATGGCATTGGCGTGGAAGTGGCGCTGCAGTGGAACGACGGCTTCCAGGAAAACATTTACTGCTTTACCAACAACATTCCGCAGCGCGACGGCGGTACGCACCTGGCGGGCTTCCGTGCCGCGATGACCCGTACCCTGAATGCTTATATGGATAAAGAGGGTTACAGCAAGAAAGCCAAAGTCAGCGCGACCGGCGACGACGCGCGTGAAGGCCTGATTGCCGTAGTGTCGGTGAAAGTACCGGATCCGAAGTTCTCCTCGCAGACCAAAGATAAGCTGGTCTCCTCCGAAGTGAAGTCGGCGGTTGAGCAGCAGATGAACGAACTGCTGGCGGAATATCTGCTGGAACATCCGGGCGATGCGAAGATCGTGGTCGGCAAAATTATCGACGCGGCGCGTGCCCGTGAAGCGGCACGTCGCGCCCGTGAAATGACCCGTCGTAAAGGCGCGCTGGATCTGGCTGGTCTGCCGGGCAAGCTGGCGGATTGCCAGGAGCGCGATCCGGCACTCTCTGAAATCTACCTGGTGGAAGGGGACTCTGCGGGCGGTTCCGCCAAGCAGGGTCGTAACCGTAAAAACCAGGCGATTCTGCCGCTGAAAGGTAAAATCCTCAACGTTGAGAAAGCCCGCTTCGACAAGATGCTTGCCTCGCAGGAAGTGGCGACGCTTATCACCGCGCTGGGCTGCGGCATTGGCCGTGACGAATACAACCCCGATAAGCTGCGCTATCACAGCATTATCATCATGACCGATGCGGACGTGGATGGCTCACACATCCGTACCCTGCTGCTGACGTTCTTCTATCGTCAGATGCCGGAAATCATCGAGCGCGGCCACGTTTATATTGCCCAGCCGCCGCTGTATAAAGTGAAGAAAGGCAAGCAGGAGCAGTACATCAAGGATGATGAGGCGATGGATCAGTATCAGATCGCCATTGCGCTTGACGGTGCCACGCTGCACGCCAATGCCAGCGCGCCTGCGCTGGGCGGTGCCCAGCTGGAGAACCTGGTGGCTGAATTCAACAGCACGCGCAAGATGATCAAGCGTATGGAGCGCCGCTACCCAAGCGCGCTGCTGAATGCGCTTATCTATCATGAAACGCTGAACGATCTCTCCGCAGAAGCTGGCGTGCAGAGCTGGCTGGATGGTCTGGTTACGCGGCTGAATGAAAATGAACAGCACGGCAGCACCTACACCGGGCTGGTACGTGAAAACCTGGAGCTGCGTATTTACGAGCCGGTTTTACGTATCCGCACCCACGGCGTGGACACCGATTATCCGCTGGATAGCGAGTTCGTGACGGGCGGTGAATACCGTAAAATCTGTACGCTCGGTGAAAAACTGCGCGGCCTGATCGAGGAAGATGCCTTTATTGAGCGCGGCGAGCGCCGCCAGCCGATCGACAGCTTTGAGCAGGCGATGGACTGGCTGGTGAAGGAGTCACGCCGGGGCCTTTCCGTACAGCGCTATAAAGGGCTGGGCGAGATGAACCCGGAGCAGCTGTGGGAAACCACCATGGACCCGGACAGCCGCCGCATGCTGCGCGTGACGGTGAAAGATGCCATCGCGGCCGATCAGCTTTTCACCACGCTGATGGGGGATGCGGTTGAACCACGCCGTGCCTTCATTGAAGAGAATGCGCTGAAAGCCGCCAATATCGATATCTGACGGCCAGTAAGGTGGCGGAGCGGCAGCAAAAGTGCTGCGCGCCGCCGGCGGGCATCCAGGCTTTTTGCAAGGCATGATGCCCGTAACAGACATATTCTCAACGCATTCAGGCAGATCATCCGATCTGCCTTTTTTTTTAAATTATCACCGGTAATTCAGGATTGCTGAGGGCTTTCCAGCGCGTACTGATAGAACTCGCTGTTACTTTTCATCCCCAGCTTACGCATGATCGCACGTTTATGCGTGCTAATCGTTTTGACGCTCAGTCGGGTCAGCTGGGAGATTTCCGTCAGTGACATCCCCTGGCGGGTATAGTTCACCACCATCGCCTGCTGCTTGCTGAGGCAATGTCTGGCCTGGCGGCAGGGTCGGTTTCTGGGCATAAATACGCCACTAAGCTGATGGCAGAACAGCAACGTCAGCGCTTCCGCCGCGTTATCTTTCTCAATCCGGAAATTGTGCACCGGGCAGGTGCTGCCAGGGCCGCACTCGCAGCTTGAGGCGAGAAACACCGTGACATGCCGTCGGGGAACACGGTTGGCCAGGCGGGGATGAGAAATGCCGGGCAGGAGCCGGTTAACATCGCAGATAATGATGTCCGGTAGCAATGGGATCGTATCTGACCCGGAAACGATAAAGACGGGATAATCTTCTTTGTTACGCGGCCAGGCGTGGGCGATCAGGCTGACAGCGCCCGAAATGAAATAGTTGTCTTTGCTGACGATCAGGATATTCATCAATCTTTCCTCCTTGAAAATGGCTTTTCCTTTGTCCGGTCGGAAGAGATGAAGATCCCATCCGGTAACGGCTGCCAGCGGCAGATACCTGTTCCCGTCAGGCAGTGTTGCCTGTCACCGATGCGCTTCACTGATGAAATAGAGCGCGCTATCCGTCAGTGACATCACCAAAATGGACGGTTATCCGTGTCGTTTCGTGAGGTGATAGTCACTTCGGGTACTTTACGCGCAGAGTGGCGGTTAACGCTACTCTTTCCACCGATTTAATGTCTGGCGCGCGCTGGCCTTTGGACGCTGAACCGCGCTAGCATGAAGCTAAATCCGATAGCTTAAGAGGACGTTATGGCAATAAAACTGATTGCGATTGATATGGATGGGACCTTGCTTAATCCACAGCATGAAATCAGCCCTCGCGTGAAGCAGGCGATTCAGGCCGCTCGCGACAAAGGTGTGGCAATAGTGCTGGCTACCGGAAGGCCGTACGTGGGCGTAAAGAACTACCTGATGGAGCTGGATTTACAGCAGGAGGGACAGTACTGCATTACCAATAACGGCGCGCTGGTTCAGCATGCGGCAACCGGTGAATGCGTTGCTGAAGTTGCCCTGAATTTTGATGACTACCGCTATTTTGAACAACTGGCGCGCGAACTTGGCGTCCATTTTCAGGCGCTGACCAAATCCCTGCTCTATACCGCGAACAAAGATATCAGTGAATATACGGTCCACGAATCGGCGATGACGGGTATTCCGCTTCGCTATCGTGCCGTGGAAGAGATGGATCCCACCACCACTTTTCCAAAAGTTATGATGATCGATTCTCCCGAGAAGCTGGATGAGGCGATCGCCCGCCTGCCGCAGGAGGCTCTCGATCGCTATACCATCATGAAAAGCTCGCCTTACTATCTGGAGATTCTCGATAAGCGCGTAGATAAAGGCGCTGGCGTGAAGGCGCTTGCTGAGCGTTTAGGCCTCTCGCGCGATCAGGTGATGACGATCGGCGATCAGGAGAATGATATCGCCATGCTGAAATTTGCCGGAACCGGCGTGGCGATGGGCAACGCCATAGAGTCGGTGCAGGCGATTGCGCAGTATGTGACTAAAACCAATATGGAAGATGGCGTCGCTCACGCTATAGAGAAGTTCGTGCTGTAACGCTCCCCGTCCCGGTTAAGCCGGGACTATTTTTTCCCCGCCATTCCCTTTCCCTTTTTCCGGTCACGCTTTCCGGGCTGGATTGCACATTTTGTGATCTACATTGTAGTACAATAAATAGTTATGGTACTACAATACCAACCTCAGCAGAACGCAGTTCCCGGCGTAAGTCGTGCTGGTTTCCCGCAACGGCGGTAAAGTGGCAGGGAATATTCTCTGAAGGCACGGAGCATTATGAAAGACGAACTCAGTAAAACGGATCGCATTATTCTGACGCTTGGCGAGGAGATCGTATCGGGCAAATACGCGCCCGGTGCCTCGCTACCCGCTGAAGCCGAACTGTGCGAACAGTTCTCCACCTCCCGCAACATTATCCGGGAGGTATTCCGCACGCTGATGGCGAAACGGCTGGTGGAAATGAAGCGGTATCGCGGCGCGTTTGTTACCCAGCGCAGCGAGTGGAATTTCCTCGACAGCGAAGTCCTGCAGTGGTCGCTGAAATACGCCGGGGACCCTGGCTTAATCGCCGCAATGAGTGAAGTGCGTAATCTCGTGGAGCCACAGATCGCGCGGTGGTCGGCCGAAAGGGCTACCTCGGGGGATCTGGCGAATATTGAAACTGCCCTGAATGCCATGATCGCCAACCATGATAACCGGCATGCGTTCAATCAGGCCGATATCGAATACCACAAGGCGGTGCTTGAGTCGGTGCATAACCCGGTGCTGCAACAGCTTGGCGTGGCGATCAGTTCGCTTCAACGGGCCATTTTTGAACGGACTTATATGCCGGATAACGAAAATATGCCGAAAACGTTACAGGAACATAAGGCGCTGTTTGACGCCATCCGCCACCAGAAGCCGGATGAGGCGGAACAGGCCGCCCTGACGATGATCGCCAGCTCAACCCGACGGATGAAGGATATCAAGTGACCAGCTATATCGCTATCGACTGGGGTTCCACCAACCTTCGTGCCTGGCACTACGCCAACGGTGTATGCCAGGAAACGCGCCGCTCTGAAGCGGGCGTGACGAGACTGCAGGGAAAAACGCCGGCGGAAGTCTTCGCCAGCGTCACTGAAGGCTGGCCGGTCGATGCGCTGCCCGTGGTGATGGCGGGCATGGTTGGCAGTAATGCCGGCTGGCTGAACGTTCCCTATCTGGCCTGCCCGGTCTCGCTGAAGGCGATCGCTGCCCGGCTGGTCCGGGTTGAGGATAAAGCCTGGATCGTGCCCGGCCTGAGTCTGGATCGCGCCGGTAATCAGAACGTCATGCGTGGCGAAGAAACGCAGTTAATCGGCGCGGTCGAACTTGCGCCTGCAAATCATTACGTTATGCCCGGCACCCACGCTAAATGGGTAAAAGCAGAAGGCGACATAATTGTCGACTTTCGTACCCTGATGACCGGCGAACTTCACCATATTCTGATGAATCATTCGCTGATCGGTATGGGCTTACCGGCTCAACAGGAGGATGAGGCGGCCTTTCAGCAGGGGCTGGAAACGGGCGCAAACGATATGAGCCTGCTGGCGCGCCTGTTTGAAGTCCGTGCCGCGCATCTGCTCGGTGTCCGGCGGCGTGAATCAGTCAGTGATTTTCTGTCAGGCCTGCTGATTGGCCATGAGGCGGCGCTGATGTCCGCCACATTCCTGGCCGGTGACGCAGAGCCGCTCACGGTTATCGCCGGCAGTTCGCTGGCGGAACGCTACCTGAAGGCGTTGCGTTTTACCGGCCTCAGGGCACAACTGCTGGAAGGGGATACCGCTTTCCAGCATGGAATAAGGAGCATTGCAGATGAGCTGGAATACTAAGCTGCCGCTGATCGCGATTTTACGCGGCATCCGGCCAGAAGAGGCCGAAGAACACGTTGCTGTGCTGGTTGAGGCAGGTTTCGATGCCATTGAAATCCCGCTTAATTCGCCGGAGTGGCATCTCAGTATCGCCAGCATGGTGAAGACATTTGGCGACCGCGCGCTGATTGGTGCGGGCACCGTCCTGGAACCAGAGCAGGTCGACAGTCTGGCGGCGATAAACAGCAGGCTGGTGGTTACGCCCAACGTTGATACGGCGGTGATCCAGCGGGCTGTCGCCAGAGGAATGCTTGTGGCGGCGGGGTGTGCAACGGCTTCTGAGGCTTTCACCGCGCTCAAAGCGGGCGCTCAGGCGCTGAAGATTTTCCCCGCATCCGCCTTTGGCCCGGCTTATATCAGTGCGCTGAAAGCGGTGCTGCCGCCGGAAATCCCCGTTTTTGCCGTGGGCGGCGTCACGCCAGACAATCTTTCCGCGTTTCTTGCCGCTGGTTGTGCAGGTGCCGGGCTTGGCAGCGATCTCTATCGCGCCGGTCAGCCCGTTTCCCGCACCCGCGAGCAGGCGCACGCATTCGTTAAAGCCTGGAAGGAAGCCGTACAATGAAAATCACCAAACTGACAACGTATCGCCTGCCGCCGCGCTGGATGTTCCTCAAAATCGAAACCGATGAGGGCGTAACGGGCTGGGGTGAACCAGTTATTGAAGGCCGCGCCCGCAGCGTGGAAGCAGCGGTACATGAGCTTTCAGACTATCTGGTAGGTCAGGATCCTTCACGTATCAATGACTTATGGCAGGTGATGTACCGCGGCGGATTTTACCGTGGTGGGCCGGTGCTGATGAGCGCCATTGCCGGTATCGATCAGGCGCTGTGGGATATTAAAGGCAAGGTGCTGGGCGCGCCAGTCTGGCAGCTGCTCGGCGGTCTGGTGCGCAATAAAATGAAAGCGTACAGCTGGGTCGGTGGCGATCGTCCGGCAGAAGTGATTAATGGCATCGCGAAACTGCGCGAGATCGGATTTGACACCTTTAAGCTGAACGGCTGCGAGGAGATGGGTATCATCGACAGCTCGCAGAAAATCGACGCGGCAGTGAATACCGTGGCGCAAATTCGTGAAGTTTTCGGCAACGATATCGAGTTTGGTCTGGATTTTCACGGCCGCGTCAGTGCGCCAATGGCGAAAGTGCTGATTAAAGAGCTGGAACCGTACCGCCCGCTGTTTATCGAAGAACCCGTGCTGGCCGAGCAGGCGGAATACTATCCAAAACTGGCCGCCCAGACGCATCTGCCGATCGCCGCCGGCGAGCGCATGTATTCCCGTTTTGAATTTAAACGCGTGCTGGAAGCGGGCGGCATCGCCATTCTTCAGCCGGATCTCTCCCACGCGGGCGGCATCACCGAATGCCATAAAATCGCCGCGATGGCCGAAGCCTATGATGTGGCGCTGGCGCCGCACTGCCCGCTCGGCCCGATTGCGCTGGCCTCCTGCCTGCATGTCGATTTCATCTCACGCAACGCTGTATTCCAGGAGCAGAGCATGGGCATTCACTACAACCAGGGCGCGGAACTGCTGGATTACGTCATCAATAAAGAAGACTTCAGCATCAAAGGCGGCCACTTCGCACCGCTGACCAAACCGGGGCTTGGCGTTGAGATCGATGAACAGCTGGTGATCGAACGCAGCCGGCAGACGGCAGACTGGCGCAATCCGCTCTGGCGTTTTCCTGATGGCTCCGTCGCCGAATGGTGAGAAGCAGGGTAGCGTTACGCGCGCCGACCGCCCTACTGAAGTAAGCGTACCGCGAAGGCCTTTTATATAGCCTTACCGGGATTTTCAGTTATCCATAATTAAAAAAATACCTTCATATACACCTGCTGTTCGTCGCGGGCTGGCTTCCTGCTGCCCGCATTCGACGACGGCGCTAACGAGGTTGTTATCATGAACACTGACCTGTACTCCTCCACGCTCCGGCAGCTCAACGCCAAAATTATCCCGTTTATCATGATCTGTTATTTCGTGGCGAATCTCGATAAAACCAATATTTCCATCGCCGCGCTGCAGATGAACGCCGATCTTGGCCTTTCGGCCAGCATGTACGGTCTGGGCGTTGGCATGTTTTACATCTCTTATATCCTCTTTGAGATCCCCAGCAATATCATCATGACCAAAGTCGGTGCCCGCCGCTGGATTGCCCGCATCATGATCACCTGGGGGATCGTCAGTACCGGTATGGCTTTCGTGCAGAGCGCCAATCAGCTTTACGTGATGCGTTTTTTACTGGGCATGGCCGAGGCGGGCTTCGCGCCGGGAATTATTTACTATATTTCCTGCTGGTTTCCAAAAAGCAATCGCGCCCGTGCGATGTCTTTCTTCTATATGGGATCGGTAGCGGCCTCCATCATTGGCCTGCCTGTCTCCGGCGCGCTACTCAACCTGCACGGTATTGCCGATGTGGCCGGCTGGCGCTGGCTGTTTGCGTTAGAAGGTTTGCCAGCGGTTATCCTGGGCTGTCTGGTGCTGTGGCGGCTGCCGGATACACCGGAACAGGCGCCCTGGCTCAACAGCGATCAGAAATCCTGGCTTCGCCAGCGTCTCCAGCAGGACAACGCTGGTGTTGAGATCGGCAAAGGTCATGGTCTGCGTGCCCTGAAGGATAAAACCGTACTGCTGCTAAGCCTGGTGTGGTTCTTACAGGCGTTTGGCTCTATCGGCATCACGCTGTTTATGCCGCTGATTGTGAAAAGCATGGCGGCCGATCAGAGCAACCTGGCGATAGGCCTGCTTTCGGCGGTGCCTTTTGTGATGGCCTGCCTGTTTATGTATCTGAATGGCCGTCACTCTGACCGGACCAACGAGCGCTCCTGGCACCTTGGACTGCCGCTGATCCTCTCCGGCCTCTGCCTGACCCTGGCTATTTACGCCAATAACCTGATGGTCTCCTATCTGTTGCTGATGCTGACGGTGGGCTTTAACTTTGCGCTGACGCCTATCTTCTGGGCGGTGACGACGGAGAAACTGGCGGGCCTTGCGGCGGCAGCCTCGATCGCCTTTATCAATACGGTCGCCAATTTTGTGGGACTCGGTCTGCCGCCGATCCTCGGCAAAATCAAAGATGTCACGAACAGCTACCAGTACGGCCTGCTGATTGTGGCGGTCGCGCTGATTGTCGGCGGTGTGATTGGCATTATCGTTTCCCGCCCGTCCCGTCCTGCCAAAACCCCACCTCACCCTGTGACGGAGAGCTGAGATGAAAGCGAAAGTGTTAAAGCAGGCGAGCCTGCCGGAACCGCTGCTGGCCGCGCTCCGGGCGCGCTATGACGTGGTGGAATACGCTGACCTGACCGGCCAGGATTTTGCCGCACTGGCCGGTGAATTTCAGGTGGTACTGACCAATGGCGAAGCCGTGGTGACGGCTGAGTTTATGGCGTCGTTGCCGAATCTGGCACTGGTGGCGGTATTTGGCGTCGGCTACGACGGCGTGGACGTTAAGGCGGCGGCACAGCAGAAGGTGGCGGTAACGCACACGCCCGACGTCCTGACGGAGGATGTTGCCGATCTGGCGCTTGGCCTGATGCTGGCCACGTCACGCCAGATTGTGGGCGCCCAGACGTTTATTCAGCAGGGGAAATGGTCACAGGGAAGCTATCCCTGGACGCGAAAAATGTCCGGCTCGCGCCTTGGCATCGTAGGATTAGGCCGCATTGGTCTGGCTGCGGCTAAGCGTGCCCGGGCATTTGATATGACCATCGCCTATTGCAACCGTTCGCCGTTGCCAGGCGTGGATTACGCTTATCAGCCCGATCTGCTAAGGCTGGCTCAGGAGAGTGATTACCTGCTGATTTGCGTACCGGGTTTGGCCAGCAACCGGCATCTGATCAACCGTGAGGTGATGGATGCGCTGGGCCGGGAAGGGATCCTGATTAACGTGGGACGGGGCAGCGTTGTGGATGAAGAGGCGCTGATTGCCGCTCTGGAAGAGGGTACGCTTGGCGGCGCGGGTCTGGATGTATTCAGCCACGAGCCGCAGGTTCCCGAAGCGCTCCAGCATCGTGCGAACGTGGTTATCACGCCGCATATGGCGAGCGCCACCCGGAGCACGCGCAGGGCGATGTCTCAGCGGGTGATGGATAACGTGAACGCCTTTTTCGCCGGACAGCCACTGGTAACGCCAGTACCGGAAACCCGCTGAATGCATTACCCTTAGCAGCAGTTAAGTCTAAGGGTGGGTAACATGACGGAAACGCAGCTGACTTTTGATGACCGGAACCATCAGCTTACTAATATCAATGTCTGGACCGGAGACAGTCAGTGGCTGGTTTACGACGTCCGCCCCTCCGGGGCTTCGTTTACCAGCCTGACCATTGAACGGGTTAATCTGAGCGGACAAACTGAGATTGTTTTTCAGGCGAAGGAGGGCGCGCACGTTGGCGTCGTCACCGCGAGTCCCGATCTGCCGCCGCGCTATGTCTGTATCCATGGGCCAGAGCGCCCTGATGCCCGCTGGAAGTATGACTTTCACCACCGCCGCGGCGTGATTATTCAGCATGGCCAGGCGGAAAATCTGGATGCCTGCGATATCACGCCTCCCTACACGCCCGGCGCGCTGCGTGGCGGATCTCATGTTCATGTTTTCAGCCCGGACGGATCGCGGCTGAGTTTTACCTATAACGATCACGTTATGCACGAACGGGACAGCAAAGAGGATCTGCGTAATGTGGGCGTGGCGGTTCCCCTGCACCCAGTTTGTCCGCCGAAGCAGTATCCGCGCGAATATGACGGCAGCCACTTCTGTGTTCTGGTCACCCAGACAACGTCCACCCCCCGACCAGGGAGCGATGAAATTAACCGCGCTTATGAAGAGGGCTGGATCGGCACCTCGGGCTATTTGCGGCCGGACGGCCAGCGTCAGCGCTGGGCGCTGGCATTTATTGGCGATACCAGCGCCGTCAGTGGTGAAACGGTGCCGGAAGTGTTTATCGTCGATTTGCCGGAAAAGATGGCGGACTATGCGCTGGCCGGTGATGCCCCGCTGGAGGGAACAGAAACGCGGCTGCCCGCGCCGCCGCGAGCGGTTAAGCAGCGAAGGCTGACGTTCACCCATACGCGTACTTTTCCCGGCCTGGCTACCACGCCACGCCACTGGTTGCGAAGTTCACCCACGGGCTGCACCATCGCTTTTTTGATGAAGGATGAGGCGGGCGTGGTGCAGCTGTGGTGCATCTCGCCAAATGGCGGCGAGCCGCGACAGATAACGTCGGTGAAGAGCGATATCCAGTCAGCCTTCAGCTGGCACCCTGATGGTGATGCGGTAGCGCTGATTCAGGATAACAGCGTGATGCTGTGTGACATCGCGTCCGGGAAAATGCAGCGACTGACCGCCCGCACGCCTGAAGCGCCCTGCGCGGAGGCGGTTGTCTGCTCCCCTGATGGCCGGTATGTGGCCTATATGCGCCACGTTCAGCGCTATCAGCAGCTCTTTGTTACGGAGACGGGGCGTCAGCGCGGCTGATGGCTTAATGGGCGGTGGTAAGTGGAGCCGCGCTGGCAAGGCTGGCCGCTGTCCCGTTCTGTTTTTCGCTACGCAGTATCCTTTCACGCGGAGAGTCGGCGGCTTTATCGCTTCCTGAACGGTAATAATCCCAGGGCAGCAGCAGCGTATCCATCAGGGCGGAAAAAGGCAGATCAACGGCGGCCAGCGGGCGCATCACCCAGCCGCTTTCCGGATTGGTGATGGTTTCATAGCTGGCGCGGGTGCCGGGATAGTATCCCTGATCGGGCCCGGAGTGAGACATCATGCTGGAACAACCGGTGGTACTGACGACGGCGAGACAGGCCAGCAGACCGGCGAAACGGTATGGCTTTATAATCATATTCATCATCCCTTCAGTCGCGGCGAGGCCGCCCTGATTATGATCGTCGATATGCAGGGAAGATCCCGGTCACTCTGTGGCGACTCATGCACTGATACGACGAATTCTTCCCTGAGTTTATGCCATTCACAGCACGTGGGTTAAGAAATTTGCGTTTTGGCCCCTTGAAACTCCCGGCGCCGTCACCATTTTATTCTCAGGTTCACCGAAGCCTGTGCCGACAGGGCAGCGCGGAGGGACCGGAAGCCCGTCCATCGTGGAGGGTTTTGAAACTTATCTCGCTGATAATCAGGAGTCGTAACATGCGTAACTTTGATCTTGCACCTCTCTATCGTTCTTCTATCGGTTTTGACCGTCTGATTAATATGCTGGAATCAGCAAATCAGGGCCAGAGCAACGGCGGCTACCCTCCGTATAACGTTGAGCTGGTGGCGGAAAACCAGTACCGGATTACCATTGCCGTGGCCGGCTTTGCCCAGGACGAACTGGACATCACCGCCCATGACAACCTGCTTACCGTTCGCGGTTCCCATCCTGAAGAGCAGCAGGAACGCACTTACCTCTACCAGGGTATCGCGGAACGCAACTTTGAACGTAAATTCCAGCTGGCCGATCATGTGAACGTGCGTGATGCCCGCCTGGAAAATGGTCTGTTGTCCATCGACCTGGAGCGTATTGTGCCTGAAGAGAACAAGCCGCGCCGGATTGAAATTATCAAATAACAGACGAAACAAGGGCCGCCATCCGCGGCCCTTTTTTTATCCTTCCCGGTGCGCCCGCTCAATTTCTTCGGCCAGGATCACAATGCCTTTCTCGATAATTTCCCCTTCCGGCACATAGTTCATGCGCATGCATTGATGCGTATGCGGCCAGTCGTGCTCAAGACCGGGAAAGAAAAAGTGTCCCGGCACCATCAGTACGCCGCGAAGCTTCAGGCGCTGGTAGAGCACCTCGGTGGAAACCGGCAGATCTTTAAACCAGAGCCAGAGAAAAATCGCCCCTTCCGGTTTATGAATTAAACAGCGCTCCTCAGGCAAATAACGGCGAATTATCGCAATGGTCTGTTTTACCCGCTCCAGATAGAAAGGCCCGATCACCTCCTGCGACAGCCGCAGCAAGTCGCCACGCTTAATCATCTCATCGGCTATCGCCGGACCGATACTGCCGGGGGCCAGGCTGATAATCCCGTTCATGTTACTGATTGCAGAGATAACTTTCTCGTCGGCAACAATAATGCCGCAGCGCGCGCCAGGCAGACCCAGCTTGGAGAGGCTCATGCACAAGATAATGTTCGGATTCCACAGCGGACGCGCTTCGCTGAAAATAATGCCGGGGAAAGGAACGCCGTAAGCATTATCGATCAGCAGCGGGATCTCATGCTGCTGCGCCAGCGCATCCAGCTTTAACAGTTCTTCATCGGTAATGACGTTGCCGGTCGGATTGGTCGGGCGCGACACACAGATCAGCCCCGTTTCGTCGGTAACGGGCAAATGGGCGAAATCGACATGGTATTTGAATTGCCCTTCAGGAAGCAGTTCGATATCCGGGCGGGCGGAAACAAACAACTCTTCATCCAGCCCCGCATCGGCATAACCCAGATATTCCGGCGCCAGCGGAAAAAGCACATGTTTTTTGCTGCCATCGGACCGGCGGCCCGCATAAAGGTTAAAGAGATAAAAGAACGCGCTCTGACTGCCGTTGGTCAGGGCGATATTCTCCGGCCCGATCTGCCAGCCAAACTGATCGCGCAACAGCGCCGCAAGCGATGCCAGCAGCGTCGTTTTACCCCTGGGGCCATCGTAGTTGCAGAGCGCTTCAGCCAGTTTGCCCTCGCTGTGCATCTGCTGCAAAAGCTGAACAAAATACTCATTCATGGCGGGGATCTGGGCCGGGTTGCCGCCGCCGAGCATTACGGTGCCCGGCGTGCGTAAGCCTTCACCCATATCTTCCATCAGGCGTGCGATACCTGAGTGGCGCGTAAATTTATCTCCGAAGGCGGAAAAATTCATAACGTATTAACTGCTTATCTGAGGCAAGTGAAACCTCACCTTAACGCCACCCCGTGAGCGATGCAATCTTCTCCCCACGCGCGTCAGTGGCTACACCTTATCATCCGGGCTAACCGGATCGGGCGACGGCGTTGGAGGATAAGAATAGTCTTAGCAATATAATGTTTTAACGCTAAGTAACCTTATTAGAAACACAAAAGCCAATAAAGAAATCCTCTATTAACAAACAGGAAATATTAAAACTGAAACACTGTTTTGTTTTTATGGAAAAAACAGTTCAAAAGTATCTTTATTTAGACTGCGATCACAGTTATGCCCGTTTGAGTTCCGTTATGATAGGCCATCCGCAGCGGGGATCCTGCTGCATATAAAACTTAATATTGATGGAATAAAAGATGATTGCTTCCACTATTCAGGATTATCAGCAGACGTATGGTCTGTCACCGCAGCTTAAGACATTGATTGAGCAGGCGCTGGCCATTATTGAACGCCATCCTGATGAAGGTCGTTATGATATTGAGGGTGACGCCGCCTTTGTGCTCGTCTCACGTCCGCAGACCGAGCCGCACGCGCAGCGTCCTGCAGAGCTTCACCATCGTTACCTTGATGTGCAGATCCTGCTGGAGGGCGAAGAAGTGCTGGGATATGGCCTGGCGCAGTGCCACGCCACGCCAGAGCAGGATCATCTGAAAGAGAAAGATATCGCCTTCTTTACCGCAATTCCGAATGAGCAATTTCTGCATTTTCAGCCGGGTAATCTCGTCGTTTTCTTACCAAAAGAATTACATCGCCCCCTGTGTGCGGTAAAGGATTCCCCGCAGCAAATTAAAAAAGCAGTACTGAAAGTGAGAATGGATTTTCTTAATTAGTCTCCCTGTAACGTTATTAATTCGTGATGATTCCGATTCCGGTGCGATTCGCCCGCACCTGAAACTAACATGAGTGATTATTTTTATGAAAATCAAACAGTCTATCGAAAAAATCCCCGGTGGGATGATGCTGGTTCCGCTTTTTATCGGGGCAATTATTCATACCGTGGCACCCGGCGCAGGAAAATATTTTGGTTCATTCACTAACGGACTGATGACCGGTACGGTGCCAATTCTGGCGGTCTGGTTCCTCTGCATGGGCGCTTCCATCCAGCTGAAAGCGACCGGCACTGTCCTGCGTAAATCTGGTACGCTGGTGATCACAAAAATCGCCACCGCATGGGTCGTGGCCGCGATTGCTTCCCGTGTGATCCCGGAGCATGGCGTTGAAGTAGGCTTTTTTGCCGGCCTTTCTACCCTGGCGCTGGTTGCCGCGATGGATATGACCAACGGTGGGCTTTACGCATCACTGATGCAGCAGTACGGCACCAAAGAAGAAGCGGGCGCCTTTGTGCTGATGTCCGTGGAGTCAGGCCCGCTGATGACCATGGTGATCCTCGGTACGGCAGGTATTGCCTCCTTTGAGCCTCACGTTTTCCTCGGCGCGGTACTGCCGTTCCTGGTGGGCTTTGCGCTGGGTAACCTGGATCCCGATCTGCGTGAATTCTTCAGTAAAGCGGTGCATACGCTGATCCCCTTCTTCGGCTTTGCGCTGGGCAACACCATCAATCTTAACGTTATCCTGGAAACCGGCCTGCTCGGTTGCCTGCTCGGCCTCAGCGTCATCGTGGTCACGGGTATCCCGCTTATCATCGCCGATAAACTGATTGGCGGCGGCAACGGAACGGCCGGGATCGCGGCTTCCAGCTCAGCCGGCGCAGCGGTCGCGACGCCCGTGCTGATTGCGGAAATGGTGCCGGCCTTCAAGCCAATGGCACCGGCCGCCACTGCACTGGTTGCCACCTCAGTGATTGTCACCTCCGTACTGGTGCCTGTGCTGACCGCAATGTGGTCCAAACGCTTTGCACCTCAGGCCCCTGTTGAAGAAACGAAGAAAGAACCCGTCATACTGGGCAACGTGAAACCGTCCTGAAGCGGCTTTACTGCCGGTTAACTGTTCACCAGGCGACGTGTCTCAGCCGTCGCCTCACAACAAAAGGTAATCCCATGCAAGTTCGTCAAAGCATTCACAGCGACCACGCAAAACAGCTCGATACCGCAGGCCTGCGCCGCGAGTTTCTGATTGAAACGATTTTTGAAGCTGACGGTTACACCATGACCTACAGCCATATCGATCGCATCGTTATCGGCGGCGTAATGCCTGTCAGCCAGACCGTTGCCCTGGCGGGTGATGTCGGTAAAGCCTTTGGCGTCAGCTACTTCCTTGAGCGTCGTGAGCTGGGCGTTATCAATATCGGCGGGCCGGGCACTATCACCGTTGACGGTCACTGTTATGAAGTGGGCAATAAAGAAGCGCTCTACGTCGGCAAAGGTGCCAGAGAAGTGGTGTTCGCCAGCAGCGATGCGCAGAAACCGGCGAAGTTCTACTACAACAGCGCCCCGGCGCATACCACTTACCCAACCAAGCTTGTCACCAAAGATCAGGTTTCGCCTCAGACGTTGGGCAGCGCTGAAACCAGCAACCTGCGTACCATTAACAAATATCTGGTGCCGGATGTGCTGACGACCTGCCAGCTGACGATGGGTCTGACCGAGCTGGCGGAAGGCAATCTGTGGAACACCATGCCTTGCCACACGCACGATCGCCGCATGGAAGTTTACTTCTATTTCAATATGGATGAAGAAACCGCCGTATTCCACATGATGGGTCAGCCGCAGGAAACCCGTCATCTGCTGGTGCACAACGAGCAGGCAGTGATTTCGCCAAGCTGGTCAATTCACTCCGGCGTGGGCACGAAAAACTACACCTTTATCTGGGGCATGGTGGGCGAGAACCAGGTCTTCGACGATATGGATCATGTCAAAGTCAGCGAAATTCGCTAAGGCATTTCAGGAGTAATTCTATGATTTCACAAGCTTTCAATTTAGAAGGTAAGATTGCGCTGGTCACCGGCTGCGATACGGGTCTGGGACAGGGCATGGCCGTTGGCCTTGCAGAAGCGGGCTGCGACATCGTTGGTATCAACATCGTTGAACCGAAAGAGACCATTGAGAAAGTTACCGCGCTGGGCCGCCGTTTTCTCAGCCTGACCGCCGACATGAGCGATATCAGCGGCTTTGCTGGCCTGCTGGAAAGAGCGGTCGCGGAATATGGCAAGATCGACATTCTGGTAAATAACGCCGGTATCATTCGTCGTGAAGATGCGATCTCCTTCAGCGAAAAAGACTGGGACGACGTGATGAACCTTAACATCAAGTCAGTCTTCTTTATGTCGCAGACGGTGGCGAAGCAGTTCCTGAAACAGGGCACGGGCGGGAAAATCATTAATATCGCCTCTATGCTCTCTTATCAGGGCGGCATCCGCGTGCCTTCTTATACCGCGTCGAAGAGTGCGGTGATGGGCGTAACCCGTCTGCTGGCGAACGAATGGGCGCAGCATGGCATCAACGTTAACGCCATTGCGCCTGGCTATATGGCGACCAATAACACCCAGCAGCTACGGGCTGATGAAGCGCGCAGTGCCGCTATTCTGGAGCGTATTCCGGCGGGACGCTGGGGTTTACCGGAAGATTTGAAGGGCCCGGCGGTATTCCTGGCGTCACCGGCGTCAGACTATATCAACGGCTATACCCTGGCGGTGGATGGCGGCTGGCTGGCACGCTAAGCACCGCAAGCAGCCTGAACGGGATCCCGGCTTTCCTCAGGTAGAATGT
Organism: Pantoea sp. IMH; assembly: GCF_000599885.1. Classification (GTDB taxonomy): domain Bacteria; phylum Pseudomonadota; class Gammaproteobacteria; order Enterobacterales; family Enterobacteriaceae; genus Erwinia. The sequence continues at coordinate 315,728 of NZ_JFGT01000004.1, forward strand.
GCCACCAGGTAATAAAGTCTCCCTCACGGGAAGCCTTATCGCCTGGTGGTTTTTTTATGGTCCGGCCTGAGTGGCGGACTATTTCACTACCTGCGGATTCACGCAGTTTTTCTCTATGTTGCCAGACAGGGCCGCGATCAGGTTATCGACGGCGTCTTTTGCCATCCCGTAGCGGGTTTCATGCGTGGCGGAACCGATATGCGGCAGCGCCACTACATTCGCCATCTTCAGCAGCGGCGAATCGACCGGTAACGGCTCCTTCTCAAAAACGTCAAGACCTGCCGCAAAGATCGTTCCGTCGTTCAGCGCCTCAATCAGCGCCTGTTCGTCAATCACTGGTCCGCGTCCGGCGTTGATCAGCACCGCGCTGGACTTCATTTTTGCCAGCTGCTCGCGGCCTATCATATGGTGCGTCTGCTCGGTTAGCGGCAGGCTGATGCAGAGAAAATCGGACTCTTTGAGCAGCGTATCCAGATCGCAGTACTGTGCAGCAAAGCGCGCTTCAGCCTCTTCGTGATGCTTACGGGCGTTGTAGAGTATCGGCATACTGAAGCCAAGGTGCGCACGCTGTGCCAGCGCCAGGCCGATGCGACCCATGCCGAGAATGCCCAGCTTTTTGTGATGTACGTCGATGCCAAACCAGTCGGGACCGATGCTTCCCTGCCATTCCCCCTGCTTCACACGTTCGGCGACCTCAACCACGCGCCGCGCCGATGAGAGCACCAGTGCCATCATGGTATCGGCAACGGTTTCGGTCAGCACGGTTGGTGTATGCATCAGCACCACGCCGCGAGCGTTCAGCGCATCCACGTCAAAATTATCGTAGCCCACAGAAACGGTGGAGGCAGCGCGCAGTTTTGGCGCTTTTTCCAGAAATTCTGCATCCACTTTGCCGCCGGAGCCGAGGATGCCTTCCGCCTGACGGAAGGCGTCGGCGTACTGGCTGAGCGTTTCCGGCGTCAGCCCGGCGATTTCCGTCACGTCAAAATGCTCGTCCAGTTTTGAGCGGAGATCGTCCGGTAATGACTTATAGAGCACTACTGAGGGTTTCATTCTTTTCTCCCTTTGAAACTGAGGAAACGGGCGTGCGGGCCCGTTTATGTAGGGTCAGGCGTGCTTAGCGCCATTCGGCACCGGAGGCTGTTTGTTCTCCGCCGGCTTGACGATCAGCGTCAGCCAGACGGAAATCAGCAGCGAGGCGCCCATAAAGATGTAAGAGGCGGAAGGGTTGCCGGTGGCGCCGTTCAGATAACCTACCACCCATGAGCCAAGGAATGAACCCAGCGCGCCCATTGAGTTGATCAGCGCCATCGCGCCGCCCGCGACGTTGCGGGGCAGCATTTCCGGGATGATGGCGAAGAACGGCCCGTAAGGGGCGTACATGGCGGCACCAGCAATCACCAGCAGGGTAAAGGAGAGCCAGAAATTATCGGCGCCCACCAGCCAGGAGCCCAGGAAGGCGAGGGCGCCCACCAGCAGCAGCGGCCAGACAAACAGTTTGCGGTTCTGGAGTTTATCCGAGGCCCAGGAGACGACAAGCATCGCCACGGTGGCCGCGAGATAAGGCACCGCAGAGAGCCAGCCCGCTTCCACCATGCCCATCTGCATCCCGTTGCGCAGAATAGAAGGCAGCCAGAGCACGAACCCATAAACCCCGATGCTCCAGGTGAAATACTGCATACATAACAAAATGACGTTGCGCGATTTAAAGGCTTCGCCATAGTTGCGGACGGCTTTAATGCCTTCCTGCTCTTTCTGTAACTGCGCCTGAAGATCTGCCTTCTCCTGGTCGCTGAGCCATTTCGCCTGGTCGGGCTTATCCTGGACCAGGAACCACCAGGCCACCGCCCAGATCACCGCTGGCACGCCCTCAATGATAAACATTTCACGCCAGCCGTAAGCCTCGATCAGGTAGCCAGAGACGACGGACATCCACAGTACGGTGACCGGATTCCCCAAGATCAGAAAGGTGTTCGCCCGCGAGCGTTCAGATTTGGTAAACCAGTTGCTGATGTAGATCAGCATCGCCGGCATCACGGCGGCTTCCACCACGCCCAGCACAAAGCGAATCGCCGCCAGCATCGGAATATTGGAGACGACGCCGGTCAGCGAGGCGCAGATCCCCCAGAGGATCAGACAGACGAACACCAGCTTTTTGACGCTGCGGCGTTCGGCGTAAATCGCGCCTGGGATCTGAAAAAAGAAGTAGCCGAGAAAGAACAGGGCGCCCAGCAGCGAGGACATGCCTTTTGTGATCCCCAGATCTTCATTGATACCTGCCGCCGAGGCGAAGCTGAAGTTCGCCCTGTCCAGATACGCCAGGCTGTAAGTGATAAACACGATGGGCATGATGTACCACCAGCGTTTCGGCGCAATTGTCTGCTTTTTCATAGTCGATCCTCTGTTTTGAGGTCACCACAGACTGCGCTGAGCCGTCCGCTGCAACAGCGAAGCGCCTCAGATGCAGTGAGGTAGAGTGTCAGGGTACGTGTGAGTTGTGTTGTTACTCTTCACCCAGTTCAGCGCGCGTCGGAAGCCCTTCGCTGTCGCCAATAACCTGAATGGCCAGTGAGCCGATTTTATTACCGCGCGTTATCGCCTGCGGCAGCGTTCTGCCTTCCAGCAGCGCGCTGATGATCCCTACCGCAAAGCCGTCGCCAGCGCCGACGGTATCGACCACATTTTCCGTTTTGATCGCCGCGACCTGGCCTTTTTCGCCTGCGGAGGTCTTGTACCAGGCGCCGTCACAGCCCGTTTTCACAATGACGGCCTTAACGCCCTTATCAAGATAAAAGTCTGCGATGGCCTCCGGCTGGTCGTGACCGGTCAGGATTTTTCCTTCGCTGATGCCGGGCAGCACCCAGTCAGCATAACCGGCCAGATAATTGAGCTGCTCCACCATTTCGCGCTCGCTGGGCCAGAGCACCGGACGCAGATTAGGATCGAAAGAGATGCTTTTTCCCATCTTCTTCATCTCCTGCGCCGCATATTTTGACAGCGCCAGCGAAGAGGCGGAGATGGCCGCCGAGACGCCGCTCAGATGGAGATGCCTGGCGGCGCCAAAATAGTCAGGGTTGAAGTCATCCGGCGAAAGATGGCTGGCGGCCGAACCTTTACGGAAATATTCCACCAGTGGATCTGAGCCATCATCCACCTTCGACTTAAGCTGAAATCCGGTCGGATAGCGCGGGTCTACGATTACCTGCTGGTGATCGACACCCTCTTTTTTAAGCTGCTGACAGGTGTAGCGGCCAAATGAGTCGTCACCGACACGGCTGACCCAGCCTACTTTCAGGCCAAGTCTGGCTAGACCGATAGCAACATTCAGCTCGGCGCCCGCGATGCGTTTAACAAAATGTCCGGCAGCGGCAAGATCGCCCGTCTCGCTGGCGACAAACATCGCCATCGCTTCACCAATTGTGACCGCATCCAGTGCGCTGTTTTCCGTGATGGTCATGGTTTACTCCTCTCGCAACAGGTCAACGTAGCGGCGGGTGACCGCGACCAGATCGTCACCTTCCAGCGGAAACTCAATTCCGCGAGGCACCGCCGGCGGAAGAAGATTCAGGGTTTCACGCCACAGGCTATCAGCCTCATCCAGCGCAACGGCGCGCCATCCTTCACCTTGTGGCACCGCCGCCTTAACGTGAATATAGCTGACGGCGGCGCTGAGTTCTCTGGCGGCGGCCAGCGGATCATCGCCTACCCAGAGCCAGTTCCCCATATCGAAGGTGATGCCACAGCGGCTCAGCGCTTCTCCGCCTTCTGTAAGGAAAGCTTTCATCGCGGAGAGCTTGCCGCACGCTGTCTGGTCGTTTTCCACTACGAGCTGAAGAGCATGAGAAGCCAGCTTGTTACGCAGGCCGGTAAAGCCAAAGCCACGAGGATAGTTTCCCAGTGCATACTTCAGACACCTGGCCTGTAATTGCTCCGCTTCCTCAAGATGGCGATCCAGTTCAGGATTAAGCTGCCCTTCGTCGGTAAACAGCGCTTCGGGGACGGAGTAGTAGGCCACCAGACTGGCGTCAGCGATGGTGTGGCCCAGTCCGGTCAGGGATAGCAGCTCTTTGTCACTGAACAGTTCCCGGCGAATTTCAATACCCTGTGCGCCAGCAGCGGCGATAATCGGTATCACCGCCTGCTGCCCTCCCAGCGCGTTAATCCGGTCGCGCCCGTAGGCCGCCGTTACCACAATCACATCTCTTTTCATCTGCTTCTCCCGGCGCTTTCCGCCACTGCATGCTAAAAACGGTAGATGGAACCGGTTCCAAAGCAAAGGAGCAGCTGCTGTTTTTATGATCCTGTTCACGATGTAAAAAATTTGTTTTAAGACAAAGGCTGAAAAATGGCGGGTGAAGGACGACATCAGGGCGCTGTTGAAACGATTAAGGGGAAGGATGCTCTACAGTGAAAAGCGTAAAGGCAATGGACCCGCGACTGGCCCGGCTGCCTCTGTACAGAGTGATGGCCGATCGCACTTTACGCTACGGCCTTCGTTGATATTCTGACGAACGGCACGACGGGCTGCTAACCGGCCTGGCGCCTTCAGGCTGAGTTATGCTGGCCGCAGCGTTACTCTACCGCCATCGTCGATTTTCTGACGATCAGTTCGCCGGAAAAGACCTGTTCCTGAGGCGGCGTGTCGTCACCTTCGATGCGTTTGATGACCTGCTCCAGCGCGGAATAGCCAATCTGCCGGGTAGGCTGTTTCAGCGTGGTGATACCGACGCCTGCCAGTTCAGACCAGTCCAGCTCGTCAAAGCCCAGCAGGCCGAGATCGCTTCCCCAGGTCAGGCCCAGTCGCCGCAGCGAGCGGGCAACCTGCAGCGTCAGCGCACCGTTAACCACCAGCACAGCACAGCGTCGCCCGGCATTACGCTGCGTGTAATCCTTCAAAACGGCATCAAGCCCTGCCGGATCGTTGATGGCCACTTCAACCTGTGCAGCCTCGCGTGCGGGATGCTGCGCCATGACAGTGTGAAAACCCTCCAGTCTCTCATGGCGGGTGTTGACCAGGCCCAGCGGCTCGGTGACGAACAGGATCGACTGAAAGTCCCGATCGATAAGATGCTGTGTCACCTGGATACCGGCTTCCCGGTTATCCAGTCCCACCACGTCACAGCTAAAATCCGGGATTTTACGGTCAATCAGCACCATCGGCAGCAGCGACTGCTGGAGATGACTCAGCGCCTCTTCACGCATCCCCACGGCGTTAACCACAATCCCTTCAACCTGATAACTGCTCAGCAGATTAAGGTAGTGCTGTTCCTGATCCACTTCGTTATTGGTATTACACATCAGCAGGGTAAAGCCCTGGGCCCGGCAGGCGGCCTCGATGCCGCTCATCACTTCCACCGAATAGGGATTGGTGATATCGGCGATAATCAGTCCTATCAGCCGGGTACGGCCACGCTTCAGCCCGCGCGCCATCTGGCTGGGGCGATAGTCCAGCTCGGCGATAGCCGTCTCGATGCGCTGCCGGAGGCTGGCGGAAAGGACATGCTGCTCACCGTTCAGAAAGCGCGATACGCTGGTTTTGCCGGTATTTGCAGCTCTGGCAACATCGCTGATGGTGGCGCGTGCGGCCTTGCGGTTCATAGCGATCCTTGAATAGTAACGGAGAAGAAGGTGGAGCCTCAGCTATCACTGGTCCTGTTTCTGAAAAGCACGGAGACAGTGCGTGACGGGAACCATCATAAAACATAAGTGGCGTTCCGCCCATCTCTGTCACGCTGGCTGACAGCAGTGAAAAAGCGGCTCGGGCAAAGAGAAGCAGCCGGACCTGGAGGAAGGTCCGGCAGAAAAAGAGGCTTACAGCGGGCTGAGGGTAATTTCCACGCGACGGTTCTGCGCTTTGCCGGCTTCCGTGCTGTTAGTCGCAATCGGATTATCCGGGCCCATGCCGCTGGTACGGATGCGGTTAGCGGCCACGCCCTGGGTGATCAGCGCGCTGCCGACGCTGTCAGCACGCTGCTGGGAAAGCGTCATATTCAGCTGGCGCGTACCGGTGCTGTCCGTATAACCTGTGATATTTACAGCGGTTTTTGGATACTCTTTAAGCACCATCGCCACACCGCTCAGGGTGTTGGCACCGGCAGGCTTGAGGGTGCTGCTGCTGCTGTCGAAGGTAACGTTGTTAGGCATATTCAAAATGATGTTATCGCCCTGACGGGTGACGCTGACGCCGGTACCGCGCATTTTCTCACGCAGCTTCGCTTCCTGCACATCCATATAGTAACCTGCGCCGCCGCCGAGTGCCGCACCAGCCGCTGCGCCGATCAGCGCACCTTTGCCGCGATCCTTTTTAGAGGAAGAGAGTACGCCAACACCCGCGCCGAGAGCCGCACCAAGGCCTGCGCCGATGCCAGATTTACCGGCTTCGCGCTCGCCGGTGTAAGGATTAGTTGTACAGCCTGCCAGGGCAACAGTACCGCTCAGGATCAGAGCAAGGGTAACGGAGCGCTTTTTCATGGGTTATTTCTCTCAAGTAAAACGGTGGGCATAGATGCCGTAGAAAGCTGAATTATGCCCGTGGATTGTGAGGAAATAACGTTCTAAAAGTCTGAAATTGTAAAGATAAGCTATTTCTGATTGTCGGCATGACAAAAACAGTCGGTGGTGTGGTCAATAATCAGACCGCAAGCCTGCATAAATGAGTAACAGGTGGTCGTACCAACGAATTTAAAACCCCGCTTTTTCAGCGCCTTCGACAGGGCGTCAGATACCGGGCTGAAGGTCGGCGCGGCCCGGTAATCTGCAAAGCAATGGCGCTGCGGCGAATGGTCAACAAATGCCCAGACAAAATCACTGAAGGACTCTCCCTCTCTCTCCATCGCCTGCAGGGCGCGGGCGTTGGCGATAATGGCATTAATTTTTCCGCGATGACGAATGATACCGCTGTCCTGCATCAGCCTTTCCACGTCCGCCTCACTCATTTGCGCCACTCTCTGTGGGGCAAACTGGTGGAAGGCCCGGCGATAATTTTCCCGTTTCTTCAATACGGTAAGCCATGACAGCCCCGCCATCTGTCCTTCCAGGCAGAGCATTTCAAACAGAGCGCGGGTGTCAGTTACCGGCACGCCCCACTCTTCATCATGGTAAGCCAGATAAAGGGGATCCTGTGTCACCCAGCCGCAGCGTTGCAACATAACGTATCCTCATCAAAATTGTGGAAAAAACAGCCGGTCAGCGCTTGACGTTAGCGATCGCCAGGCAATAGTTAATCTGTTACGAAATGAACGATACAAACATCTTGCCTTATTTGCGCGCTTATCCGGAGTCTTTCATGTCAAAGAAACGCATAACGCACCGTGTGGCCTTTGGGGCGGTGTGGATCGCCAGTTCGCTCTGTGCCGTCGCGCCCGCCGCTGGCTGGGAACGGCTCTACGTGTTTGGTGACAGCCTGAGCGACAGCGGTAATAACGGTCGCTACACCTGGGATAGCGACCGGCAGCCGCTCTATGATGAAGTGCTGGCCGCGAGGATCAATCAGTCTCTTCGCCCGTCTGATGCTGGCGGGACCAACTATGCGGCCGGAAGTGCGGTGGCCGTTCCGCAGCTCAATCCTGTCGATAACAGTGCCGATCAGGTGGCCGCCTGGCTCAGGTCGAACGGCGGAAAGGCGGAGGCTGATGGGCTGTATATTCACTGGATTGGCGGCAATGACCTGGCTGCCGCGGCGCTCAATCCGCTGAACGCGGATGAGATTGTCAGCGGCAGCGCGTTTGCGGCGGCCAGTCAGGTCAGAACGCTGCTGGCGGCCGGGGCGGATACGGTGATTGTGCCGACCGTCCCGAACGTGGGGGCGACGCCAGCGTTGCTGGAAGCGGTGATACAGATAGGACTGGCGCCGGTAGCAACGCCGGCGCTGGCCGCCGCCTTTCAGTCGCTGAGCGGGCAGAGCACACTCACGCCGGAGTCGCGAAACAGCGCGATTCGTGAGGCGCTTTATGCCGCGACAGGCGAACTCAGCAGCGTGGAGGCGATCCGCCAGCTGGCCGCTGCGCAGCTTTATCAGGCCTGGGAGGCGCTCAGCGAGCAGGCGGCAGCGCTGACCGACAGCTATAACCAGCAGCAGGAAAACGGGCTGGCGCAGCTTCGCGGTAATATTGTGCGCGTGGACGTCAATGGACTGTTCAGGGAGGTGCTGAACGATCCGGCCCGTTACGGACTGACCAATACGGCGGGAATGGCCTGTCCTCCCGGCGTTTCCGCCGCTGACTGCACCTCGGATATGGCTGGCTTCTCCGGGAGTCAGGCTTATTTGTTTGCCGATCGCCTGCATCCGGGGCCGGCAACGCATCTGCTGATTGCTGACTATATCCAGTCGGTGCTGGACGCGCCTGCACAGGCGGTGGCGCTTAATCAGGCCACGCTTGCGATGTCACGGGATGCGAGAGCGACGCTGGACAGCCGGCTTCAGCAGCAGCGGCATGGGGATAACCCACAGGGATCGCTCAGCGTGTACGGCGGCTATGCCGGACAGCACTACGACTATGCGGATAACCGGACGGCGGGCGAAGGTAACGCCACCACCCATAATCTGACGCTGGGCGTGGATTATCAGCTCACCGACGCCTGGCTGGTCGGCGCCCTGATCTCCGGCTCTGACGACAACCAGCATCCCACACCGCGCTACGACTATAAAATGCGCGGCTGGCTGGCGTCAGCCTACAGCGAACTGACGCTCTTTGAGCAGGGCTGGATAAACGCAGACGTGCAGTTCGCCTCGGTAAATTATGAGGATATCAGACGCAGCGTCGTGCTGGGTCCGGCAACGCGCACCGAAAAAGGTGAAACGGAAGGTACCCAGGTGGGCGGCCGCGTGACGGCGGGCTGGGATATCCCGGTGGGATCGCGGGTAACGACAGGGCCGGTGGTGCAGTATGCGCTGGATTACAGCTCGGTAAACGGCTATCAGGAGCAGGGCGAAAGCAGTACCGCGATGCGCTTTAACGATCAGAACGCTCATTCTCAGATCGGTACCGCGGGCTGGCGGGTCGATTCCCGCTTCGGCTGGATCAACCCCTGGGCAGAGGTCACCTATAACCACCAGTTTGGCGATAACGTCTGGCGGGCTGGCGGCGGACTGAAATCGACGCAAACCTCCTTTACGCGGGAGGTGGCCGGACAGGACAGCGACTGGATGAACGTTTCGGTCGGTGCGCATGTCCCGCTGGGAGAGACGGTCTCCGCTTTTGCGTCAGCCTCACAAACGGGCGGTCTGAGCTCCGGCGAGCAGTTTATGTATAACCTCGGCATCAGCGCGCAATTTTAATCCGTATTCTTTACGTCACGGCGGCATAAAAGGGAGGTTTATGCCGCCGTTAACTGAGCCTGAAGCGCCTGGCTGGCGGGATCAGGCTGCGCCGTGTGGAACGCTATGCGCGCTGTTGACCGGTGCCTCTCCCTGAAACCGTTCGATATCCAGCTGCGCCATATGGCCACAATTTCCCTGCGCCAGCTGGGAGGAGCCGATATCAAAGGTCAGGCAGTTAACATTGCCATTTTTGCACAGCGTGCCGGGCTGGGTGGGATCGGCAGGGTCGTACCACGCCCCTTCGCTGATGCGCACCACGCCGGGCCGGATATCCTCAAAGGTTGGGTATGAATAGCATAAAGCGTGCCTGACGCTGCGGTCGTCGCGGCGGCAAGCGTTGCCAGCTGGCCTGCTCCGGCAGCGTTACGCTCACGCATATCCGGCAGAATATGTGCCACGCCACGATGGCAGTCGATGCAGGTATCGCCCGCTTTGATCGCCACAGGGTGAGCCTTACGCGCCTCTGGCCGCTGCGCCAGAATATCCATCGCGTCGTAGCTGTGGCAGCTGCGGCAGGTGGCTGAGTCGTTGGCCTTCAGGGTCTTCCAGACGGATTCCGCCATCGCCAGCTTGTGCGCATTGTATTGCTCTTCGGTAGCGATCTTTCCGGTAAGTTCGCCGTAAATATCTTTTACTGCACCTATTTTGGTGGTCAGATACGCCAGTGGCTGACCGGGTATATGGCAATCGGCGCATTCGGCACGGATACCGGCATGATTTTGATAGTGTATGCTCCCCTGATACTCCGCCATCGGCCTTTCCATACTGTGGCAGGAGACGCAAAAGGCAGTATCACTGGTTTTATGCAGAAGAGTGACGCTGCCTGCCACGGCGAGCAGCCCAATCACTATTCCCAGTAAAATCAGCGCTATCCCGCGCCATCCCCGGAGCCATCTGAAGCGGCCCCCTTTCCTGAGTGAGTCCATAACTGCTCCTGTATTCCCGTTTTTCTCGTTTTTATAAAAAGCAGCCCGTTATCCCACACAAGCTGAGAGGTTTTTTTGTGGTTAATCAATATGAAGGTGATGCCTGCCACTAAAGGAGTAAAAATGCGAAGCGCGTCGGGCGGGAGGATGTTTTCAGGGAAGGCAATGACAGTGAGGCGGAAACGCATGCTAAAAATAAATTCAGATGATTTTTATTACCCGAATTCTTTGCAAATGCATACAGATTGACGTTGATCGAATTACTGCATTTATTAACGCGAAGACGTTAAACGCGCTTCTAAACTGACTTCATGAGAAGAGAAAAGCACCTTTGCCTGATACGTACACAGAATCTTTTTCAGTAGCCACCATGTCTGCTTTTAACGTATTGGATAATTAGCTATGCACTTGTGCTGGAAGAAACCGAATATGGTGCGATCAATTTTAAAAATAAAAAAAGAACAGATTTATATACCTTTCGTATTTTAAACTAAGCGGGTATGATGAGCGAAAAGGAATAGTCATTAGCACGGAGCATTAAAACCTACTTTGAAGAAATATTTAAATACAAGACATCCGATCAAATAGACCATATTAAACAGAAACTCATGGCTGTAAATATCCATATTGCCGCAAACTACCTCACAAACGCCGGGTTCACTTTAGCAGCAGCATCGTCCGTCGCCCTCGGCATGAATCTGAATCTTGAAATCAGCGCACTGGCAGGCGGATGGGCTGCAAGGGGAATCGCGACGGCTGGCATCTATGGCGTCGTTCAGAAAGCAGCAGATAGTGCCCATCGCCTTTACGTCACTTACCCCTCCTATTACGCGGCACTATATGCGCAAGAATTGGAAATGATGTATTTCCTGTTAGAGCCATTTTTTGAGCGGGCTAAGGCGCTTAAAGCAGAGTGGGCATCAGATAGTGATATTGCAGACATCATCGCCAGGATGATTCGATAACCATGATAAATTTAATCAAAAGATTCTTTAAGAGAATGTTCAAATCATTATTTTCGATGTACGGCCCCGCATTACTCACGCTCGTGTTCGCAGTCGTCCTGGTGCAATTTTTCCCTGATGGACCTTTATGGCCTGTACCTATATTTCTCTTATTCATGCTGGTTATATTTGGTCGCTATGTGAAATGGTGAAATTCTGAAATATGACGTTCTCTGGAATTTATTTATAAGGAAATAATAGTATGTGCACACCCGCGCATTTATGGCTTGAAGATGAAAACGGTTCTCCAGTTGTCGGTAGTTGTATGATGCCGCTGCGTTTAGGCTCCATTGAGCTAAAGTCATTCTCTCACGGCGTGACCATTCCCGTTGATCCTCACTGGGGAAAACTTACCGGCACGCGTATCCACCGTCCTGTGGTGATAGTTAAGGAGTTTGACCAGACCTCGCCCGTTCTGTACCGCGCCGTTTGCGAAGGTCGTACAATGAAAAAAGCCACGCTCAAAATGTATCGCATCCTTGAGTCGGGCATTGAGGCTGAATATTTCAATATCATCCTCGAAAATGTCAAAATCACTACGGTTTCTCCCTATCTTGCCTCCAACGGGCTAAGCAGCACGCATCTGGAAACGCTGGAAATGCGTTATGAAGCGATCGTCTGGAAGTATACGGAAGGGAATATTATCTACCGTGATACCTGGAACGATCGCGCGACGGCATAATGCCTGTCATGACACGGCGCGACATCAGGGATGTTGGGGATGAACGGAAACGGCGCTTAAAACAGAACTGCGTGTTTTTGTCACTTTTGATGACTTCTGCCGATGCCGGGCCTGACCTCTCTAAACGTCGTAAAGGGTGGGCGGCAGCTTTGCAGACAGCCGTGACCGCCTGTAAATCAGCGGCCACGATGGTGGAAGGCAGGATCAGGACTCAGGCTGTGGAGGAACGGTCCGGGCAAAACTTTCGCGGGCAAACATCTTATCCGCCAGTTTGACCAGCGCCGGACGCCCGACGCACCAGTTAGGCACCACGCGGCGAAAGTTCAGGAAACCGATCAGACAGGCGGTGGCGATATCGGCCAGATTAAGGGTGTCGCTGTTCAGCAGCGTGCCCTGCGCCGCCTCTTTTTCCAGCGCGTCCAGACCGCGCAGAATTTTCTCACGCTGGCGAATAATCTGCTCTTCCATCTGTAATTCCGGCGGACGCATGCTTTCACGCACCAGAATGACGGCGGCATCGCCAATCCCATCTGCCAGCGCCTCCAGCTGCAGCACTTTTAACGCGGTCAGTTTATCTTCCGGCAGCAGCGACGGCGTCAGGCCTTCCAGCTCAAGCCTGGCGGCAATAATGTGTGATTCATACCAGGTGCCATCCGCCATCTCCAGCGCCGGGATTTTACCCAGCGGGTTGTAGTGCGGAACCGGGCTGTCGCTGGTCCAGGGTGAGGCGTTAATAAATTCAAACGTCTGGCCCTTTTCGAGCAGGATCACCGAAATCTTGCGTACAAAAGGACTGGTATAACTGCCCACTAACTTCATGCCACATTCTCCCCTGAAGGCCGGTCAGTCCAGCCTGCTGCAATAGTAAAGGCGGAGGTGCCTCCGCCCTGTTGTTACTCTCCCGGAAACAGGAAAGGGTTAAGGCTGCTGCGGGAAAAGCCTTCCTGCTCCATGCGGGCATCCAGCACCAGCGAAGCAAGGTCATCAGCGACCGGCTCCACCGCCGGATCTTTCTCCTGATAAAGCATTTTCAGATAGGTGCCGCAGTCGCCGCAGCTTTCAGTCTTGATGGGCGCCGTTTCGCTGTCCAGTGACCAGTAATGTAAATCACGCGTCTGTTCACAGTTACTGCATTTGGACCGCACGACGTGCCACTCGCTCTCGCACAGATTACAGTGCAGATAGCGTAAACCGCCATTTTCCATGCCCATATGGATGGTGCTGGAAACCGGTACGCTGCCGCAAACCGGGCAGAACTGCCGCTGTTCACCGTATTCAGCGCGGGCTTTACCGGGGATCAGCGCCGCCATCTGTGCCCAGTAAACGGAGAGCGCCGCCCAGATAAAGGGCGATTTATCGCTGCTGACCTGGGCAAAATCATTATTAAACAGCGCCTCCGCCATTGCCTCCAGTTCCGGCGCGGAGGCCTTCTCCAGATTTTCCAGCACCGCCAGCGCCTGGCCGGACATCTCCGGCTTCATTTCAGCAATGAGGGAATGCAGCAGCCGCTGCCAGTGCGGATCGCGCGGCAGCGTATGGATATCCAGCGGCGGCTTGCCAAGAGGGGCGGTCTCCACCAGACGGGCGTAGAGATCCATCTGCAACGGGTGATCGTAAAGCACGATCTCCTGAGCGCTGGCGACCACGGCGGCAAAGCGCAGATAGTCGCCCAGCGGATTTTTATCGGCCAGCTGCCGTAGTCGCGCGGCGCGGCGGCTGTATAAATTTTTCAGCCTGGGGAAAAGTAACGGCGGAATCATCTCCGCCGTTGTTTTGTCGCTTTTCTCCAGCTGTTCCTGCGGGATTATGCGAATAGTCATCAGGGACGTTTTTCCTGTTGTTTCGGGCGGCTCTGCTGTTCGCGAACGGCACGATACCAGCGCGGATGGTGCTTTTCCGCCCACGCGGCCGGCACCCAGCCTTCCACCATCGCGGTAATGGTTCCCTTCACCCAGAGTGCGGCGTAGACGTGAACCATAATAACGATGATTAAAGCCACCGCCGAAACGGAGTGCACAACCAGCGCAAGGCGAATAACCGGGATGGCAAAGGCATCGGCAAACCAGGGGCGCCAGATGACAATGCCGCTAGCCAGCAACAGCAATAAGCTGAAGATAGCTGCCCAGAATACGCACTTCTGTCCGAAATTATAGCGCCCGGTATCGCCCACTTCCTCGTTCAGGGCAATTTTATGGATATTCTTTGCCCAGATCAGGTCTTCGCGGTCGACCAGGTTATGTTTCCAGTAGCGGAAAAACATCAACAGGAAGGCGATAAACATCACCACGCCCACGTAAGGATGCAGCAGGCGCGCCAGCTGCGGCGTGCCCAGCACGTTCATCAGCCAGTTCAGCGAGGGAAAGAAAAATCCCAGTCCGCTGAAGGCGGCAAAGATAAAGCAGAGCGCCACGATCCAGTGATTAATGCGCTCCGGGGCGCTGTAGCGTTGAATACGATCGCGCTTTTTCATTTTTCCTCCTCCTTGCCGTGCTGCTCATCTTCCTCTTCCACCCGGTTTGGTCCGACGCCGACATAATGGAACAGACTGGCGGCGAAGGTTGCCGCAAAGCCTACGGCGGCCAGCGGTTTCCAGATCCCTTTCCAGAAAGTGACCGCCGGACTGATCTGAGGATCCACTGGCAGGCCGTGGTAAAGCTGCGGCTTGTCCGCGTGGTGAAGAACATACATCACGTGCGTCCCGCCCACACCTTGTGGATCGTACAGCCCTGCATGGTCGTAGCCGCGGCTTTTCAGTTCGCTGATGCGCTCCGCCGCCAGCTGCTTCATATCCGCTTTGCTGCCAAAGTGGATAGCGCCGGTCGGGCAGGTTTTAACGCAGGCCGGTTCCTGGCCGACGCTGACGCGATCGACACAGAGCGTACATTTGTAGGCGCGGTTATCGTCTTTATTCAGCCGGGGAACGTTAAAAGGGCAGCCCGCAATGCAGTAGCCGCAGCCAATACAGTGCTCCGACTGGAAGTCCACGATGCCGTTGGCGTACTGAATAATGGCCCCTTCCGCCGGGCAGGCTTTCAGACAGCCCGGATCGGCGCAGTGCATACAGCCATCCTTACGGATAAGCCACTCCAGCCTGCCGTTCTCCTCCACCTCAGAGAAACGCATCACCGTCCAGGATTTCGCGGTCAGATCGAGCGGATTGTCGTAAACCCCGGCGTTGTAGCCCACCTCATCCCTGATGTCGTTCCATTCTGAACAGGCGACCTGGCAGCCCTTGCAGCCGATGCAGGTGGTCACGTCGATAAGCTTCGCCACCTCCTGCTGATGGTTACGGGCCTGCGGAGCGGGCGTGAAGCCGTTTGTCGCGGAGCGACGGATAATGTCTTGTGATTGATAAGTCATAATCGGTCTCCGTTACACCTTTTCCACGTTAACCAGAAACGCCTTGAACTCGGGCGTCTGCGCATTGGCATCGCCCACCGACGGGGAGAGGGTATTGGCTAAAAAGCCCTTACGCGCTGCGCCTTCGAAGCCCCAGTGGCAGGGAATACCGATGGTGTCCACCGCTTTGCCATCAATGGTCAGCCTTTTCAGTCGCTTAGTCACGACCGCCTTCGCTTTGATGTAGCCGCGTTTTGAGCTGACTTTCACGCTGTCGCCTGCCTGAATACCTTTCTCTTCGGCCAGCTGGCTGCCGATTTCGACAAACTGCTCCGGCTGAGCGATGGCGTTCAGCAGCGCGTGTTTGGTCCAGTGGCGGAACAGCTCGGTAATCGAGTACGTTGTGGCAACAAAGGGGAAGTCGTCGGCGCGTCCCAGCGCGGCCGCATCGCGTTTGAAAAGCCGCGCCACCGGACTGTAGATCGTTTCCGGATGCAGCGGATTTGTGCCGGTCGGGCTCTCTGAGGGCTCGTAGTGCTCCGGGAATGGCCCATCGGCGAGTTTATCCGGCGCGTAGAGATGACCCAGCCCGTCAGGCAGCATGATAAACGGCCCGGCGTTTTTCTCTGGCGCTGCGGTGATGGGGTAGTCCGGAACGTCGATACCTTCCCAGCGCTGACCGGTCCACTCAATCAGCTTGCGCTTCGCATCCCAGGCTTTCCCCTGCGGATCGGCGGAGGCGCGGTTATACATGATGCGGCGGTTGAGCGGCCATGCCCACGCCCAGTTGTTGATCGCACCTAATCCTGATGGATCGGCATTATCGCGACGCGCCATCTGGTTACCTGCTGCCGTCCAGCTTCCGCAATAAATCCAGCAGGCGCTGGCGGTGCTGCCATCATCGCGCAGCTGGGCGAATGAGCTGAGCTGCTCGCCTTTTTTCAGCACAAGCTTGCCCTGTTCATAAAAGATATCGGTCAGCGCGCTGCCGTTATTCTCGCGGGCAACTTCTTCCGGCGCGGGTGATGAGGGATCGCTGTAGTCCCACTGCATCGCCAGCAGGGGTTCCGGCGCAACGCCGCCTTCCTGCCGGTAAAGCTCGCGCAGGCGCAGAAAGATATTCCCCAGAATTTTACCGTCATGCAGGGCTTCGCCTGGCGGATTAGCCGCGGCCCAGTGCCACTGCAGACAGCGGGCGGAGTTCGCCACCGATCCTTCCTCTTCAGCAAAACAGGAGGAGGGCAGCCGGAACACCTCCGTCTGGATGCTGGCCGGGTCCACGTCGTTGAATTCGCCATGATTCTGCCAGAAGCTGGCGGTTTCGGTGCTGAGGGGATCAATGACCACCATATATTTCAGCTGCGAAAAGGCGCGGAACGCTTTGTTTTTATCAGGGAAGGCGGCAAGCGGATTAAAGCCCTGGATGAGGTAACCGTTAAATTTCCCCTCAACCATCATGTCGGCCTGGGTCAGACAGTCATAATTCTTGTCCCATTTCGGCAACCAGTCGAAGCCCCAGCTGTTCTCCTTCTGCGCCTTGTCGCCATAGAAGCTTTTCAGCAGGCTGACGGCAAATTTTGAGGTGTTCTGCCAGTAGTTCACCTGATCGGGCAGCAGGGAGACAGGTGTTGTCTGCTGCAGCCAGCTCTCCAGCGTGGTTTGCTTTTCTGAAGGCAGCGTCAGATACCCAGGCAGGCTCTGTGAGAGCAGGCCGAGATCGGTAAAGCCCTGCACGTTTGAGTGGCCGCGCAGCGCGTTGATACCGCCGCCGATCATACCGATGTTGCCCAAAAGCAGCTGTATCATGGCGGCAGTGCGGATAACCTGTGCACCGTTAGTATGATGCGTCCAGCCCAGCGCATAAAGAATGCTCGTGGTCCGGTCAGGCGTGCTGGTGGAGGCGAGATGCTGACAAACGTTCAGGAAATCGTCTTTTGCCGTACCGCAAAGCCGGCTTACCATCTCCGGCGTGTAGCGGCTGGCGTGCGCCTTCAGCAAATTCCAGACGCAGCGGGGGTGAGTCAGCGTCTCGTCGCGGCGCGCAAAGCCCTGTTCATCCCGTTCATACTGCCAGCCTGCCTTATCATAGGAGCGCGTCTCTTTATCGTACCCGCTGAACAGACCTTCGCTGAAACTGTATCCTTCGCCGACGATAAGCGTGGCGTTGGTATAAGCCTTTACATACTCATGCTGCACACGATCGTGTTCAAGCAGATAGTTTACGATGCCCATCAGGAAGGCGGCATCGCTGCCGGCACGGATCGGCGCATAGAAATCTGCCGTAGAGGCCGTGCGGTTGAAGCGGGGATCGACAACCAGAATTTTCGCCCGGTTGTGCTTTTTCGCCTCCATCACCCACTTAAAACCTACCGGGTGCGCCTCTGCCGGATTGCTGCCCATAATCAGGATCACATCGGCATTTTTAATGTCGGTCCAGTTATTGGTCATGGCACCACGACCAAAGCTGGGCGCCAGGCCCGCCACGGTGGAGCCGTGACAGAGCCTTGCCTGGTTCTCAAGCGCCAGCATGCCCAGCGCGCGGGCAAATTTCTGATCGAGCAGGCCGGTTTCGTTGCTGGCCGCCGAGGAACAGAGCATTCCGGTAGTTAACCAGCGGTTAACCGTGGTGCCCTGCGCGTTTTTCTGCTGAAAGTTGGCATCGCGATCGTCCTTCATCAGACGCGCAATGCGGTTAAAGGCGTCATCCCAGCTGATGCGTTGCCATTTATCTGAACCGGGCGCGCGGTATTCGGGATACTTCAGCCGCTGCTCGCTGTGGATAAAGTCCAGCACGCCAGCCCCTTTCGGACAGAGTGAACCGCGGCTCACCGGATGGTCCGGATCGCCTTCGATATGGTAAATCGAGGAGGTCACATTCTTTGCGCCATCGCCCAGGCTGTAAATCAGCATGCCGCAGCCGACAGAACAATAGGTACAGTTGTTACGGGTTTCTTTGCTGCGGAGTAGTTTATATTCGCGGGTCGATCCTGAAGCAGTCAGCGGGGTAAAACCGAGTAAAGCTAAAGAGGTTCCTGCCATGCCGCCTGCACAGATCTTAAAAAAGCTACGTCTGTTCATTTGCATTTTTTTGCTCACATTCCTTTCCTGGAAGCGCGCAAAATAGCAGCCTGTGGCGGGCCTGATTTGACAGTCATCAATAAACAGGACGTTAGTCAGCAAATTTTTAACAATTTAACCACTTCGGAGTAGCTTTTATCAGACATGACATTACATTCCCGGTGCGTAGGCTGCCGGCCGCCGGGAGTAAGGGCTTATTCCGCCATTAAGGACACTATTTATTTTTGCGGTGAGGCGGACAGAGGTTCAGAATTACGGCCATGTATACTGGCCGTGCTGAAAAACGATGACTGATATCCCGGTGCGGTATGACGGATGGTGAAACGTAATGAAAAGCAGTGAGAACAGAGAAGCATTACCGGGAGTAAGCCGGGCGCAGGTAACGCAGCGCGGGGCGCTGGGCGAACCTCAGGATGACTGGCTGGCGGAGGAGGTGCCGGTTGCGCTGGTCTATAACGGTATTTCTCACGTAGTAATGATGGCGACGCCAAAAGATCTGGAGGCGTTCGCCATCGGCTTTTCGCTCTCAGAAGGCATTATCGCGTCGCCTGCCGATATCTACGGCATTGATATTCACTCCTCCTGTGGCGGCATTGAAGTGCAGGTGGAGCTCTCCAGCCGTCGTTTTATGGGCCTGAAGGAGCAGCGACGCGCCATGGCCGGACGCACCGGCTGCGGCGTCTGCGGCGTTGAGCAGCTTGCTGAAATCGGCAAACCGATCGTACCGCTGCCCTTTACCCAGACCTTCGATCTGGCAACGCTGGATATTGCGCTTAACCAGTTAAAAAGTTTTCAGCCGGTTGGACAATTGACCGGCTGCACCCATGCCGCGGCATGGATAACGCCTGAAGGTACGCTTGCCGGTGGCTGCGAGGATGTGGGCCGCCACGTGGCGCTGGATAAGCTGCTGGGCCTGAGAAGCGGTCAGCCAGAGTGGCAGCAGGGCGCGGTGCTGGTTTCCAGCCGGGCGAGCTATGAGATGGTGCAGAAATCCGCCAT
This sequence comes from Pantoea sp. IMH, assembly GCF_000599885.1. Classification (GTDB taxonomy): domain Bacteria; phylum Pseudomonadota; class Gammaproteobacteria; order Enterobacterales; family Enterobacteriaceae; genus Erwinia. The sequence continues at coordinate 335,075 of NZ_JFGT01000004.1, forward strand.
GTGCGGCGTGGAGATCCTGTTTGCCGTTTCCGCCGCCACCAGGCTGGCGGTTGAGGTGGCTGAGCGCAGCAACCTGACGCTGGTCGGGTTCAGCAAGCCCGGACGCGCCACGATCTATACGCATCCGCAGCGGCTGGTTTAAAGCATCACATTTTTGACAGCCAGTGTGTCGGGAAAACACGCCAGCCCCAGATTGGTGGCAAACGTCAAGGGACGGGGAATAAAGCGTCCCGCGGCAGGAGAACGCGGGACGCTTTGACAGGGAGTGATGCTTTTACCCCTTTACGGGCAATCTCTTTTTCCGGCACAGATAGTTAGTCAACAAAACCGGCCAGCCTGTTTCTATGCAGCGGTCGTTTCACGACTGAAGTTAGCTTCCATTTTTGCCCACGCCTCGTTCATCTCTTCCGCAAGGCTGAACAGTCCGGAAGTCCCGACGATAAATACTTCCACGCCCGACGCCGCAATCTGTTTAAAGGTGCGGGCGTTACAGGAGCCATCAATTTCGGTCAGATAATGCCAGCCATGCTGTTCGCGCATCCGGATTAGCTGACGAATTTTATCCAGCGTTTGTGGAATAAATTGCTGACCGGCAAAGCCGGGATCGACAGACATTACCGTCACTTTATCCAGCAGATGAGCATATTCATTAATCGCTTCCGCTGGCGTGGCCGGATTCAGCACCACGCCACACCGCCTTCCTGCCGCTTTAATTTGCATCAGCAGACGAAATATTTTGTTATTCGCCGTCTCGGGATGAAAGCTGATAATATCGGCACCGGCATCAATACACATCGGGATAATATCTTCCGGATGATTCACCATCAGATGCACATCAATGGGCACATCAGTTATTTTCCGCAGATTTTCAATAAAGAAGGGCGACAGTGTAATATTTCTCACATAGCTGCCGTCCATAATATCCACGTGATAAAACGCGGCTCTATTATTCATCGCCTCTATCTGTTCACGAAAGCGGGTTAAATCCATACACATCAGTGAAGGTGAGAATTTTGCATTCATATGATTTTCCTGTGCTCAGGCAGCCTTAGTGAAAGAGCGCAATCAGCTTGCCGAGGATAATGCCGATAACGCCAAAGTCCGCATCGCCAAAGGTGGTGGCGGCAAAGCCCAGATCGCCCATCAGCGGCAGCAGAATGGCGGGCAGGAAAGAGATCAGCAATCCCTGTACAAAGGCCCCGATCATTGCGCCGCGCCGCCCGCCGGTAATATTGCCGTAGACGCCGGCCGTGGCACCGCAGAAGAAGTGCGGCACCAGCCCCGGCACGATGACGCTCAGGCCAAACAGCGGACAGAGGAACATGCTGAGCAGGCCAGCGGCAAAGCTGCATAAAAAGCCGATAATCACCGCGTTGGGCGCGAAAGGGAACACCGTCGGACAGTCGAGCGCCGGTTTGGCATCTTTCACCAGCTTGTCCGCAATACCTTTAAAGGCGGGAACAATTTCCGCGATGACCATGCGTACGCCCGCCAGGATGATATAAACGCCAGCCGCGAAGGTGATGGCCTGAATAATGGCGAACACCAGAAAATTCTGCCCGTCGCTTACCTGGCTTTCGGTAAATGTTTTGCCGGCAATCAACACCAGCGCGACAAACAGGATCATCATCGTCAGCGAAATGGCCACGGACGAGTCACGCAGGAAATTCAGCGATTTAGGTACTTTCAGCTCTTCGGTCGAGGGGCTGCCTTTCCCCACCATTTTACCGACCAGCGCTGCCAGCAGATAACCGGTAGAGCCAAAATGGCCCAGCGCCAGATCGTCAGAATGGGTAATTTTGCGCGTAAAGGGTTGCAGAATCGCTGGCGAGATCACCATCATCGCGCCGAGAATCAGCGATCCGGTGGCCACCAGCCAGAAACCGCTAAAGCCGCCAACCGAGAGAATAACAGCCAGCATCGCGGACATATAAAGCGTGTGATGGCCGGTCAGGAAGATATATTTCAGTGGCGTAATCCTTGCCAGTAAAATATTAATCACCATGCCGAATACCATAATCATCGCGGTGGCGGTGCCGTAGTTTTTTTGCGCCAGCGCCGCCATCGCATCGGTATTAGGCACCACGCCCTGGATATTAAATGAATGCTCAAACAGCTGGCTGAAGATGGTCAGCGTCGTGGCAATTAAATTGGCACCGGCAATCAGAATTAAAAACCCCATGATGGTTTTCAGCGTGCCGGATATCACTTCTGAAAACGATTTTTTCTGTAGTAATGAGCCGATAAGTGAAAAAAGGCCGACCAGTATGGCAGGCGTTCCGAGAACGTCTTTAATCATAAACTGAAGCATAAACGACTCCGTGCGTAGCGCCGCGTGTTTATAAATGTTCGGCCAGGATAGCTTTAATTCTGGCGTTATCCAGCAGATTGCTCAGGCCAAATACCTGTGCACTGTGATCGGCAAGGAGATCGGCAATATCCTGCGCGCTTAATATCAGGTCTGCTGACTCTGAGCGGGCAGTGGCCAGATCCGTATGGCTGACTTCTGCGGTTTTACCCAGCTCGGTGAGAATTTTTTTAACGTTCATTTCGACAATAAAACTGCTACCTAAACCATTTCCACAAACAATCAGCACTTTTTTCATCAGGTTTTCTCCGGGGAGGCGTCGTTAATAGCAGCCTGTATGGCTGGCAGAGTGGTTGCCGTCAACAAATGTTGCAGGCGTGTTTCGTCGCTGAACAGTTCAGCCAGCTCGCTAATCATTTTGATGTGTTCTTCTCCCGAGACGGCGCACAGCATGATCACTGTATAAACAGGATCGTTTTCCGCGCTGCCGAAACTGACGCCCTGACGGATATTCAGCAGCGACAGCGCATTCTTTTGTGCCCCGTCTTCGGGGCGGGCATGCGGCATGGCCAGGCCCGGCGCGAGTACGTAATAGGGGCCAAGCTCGGCATGAGAGCGCAAAATGGCTTCAACGTATTGCGGTGTAACAGCCTGCTGCGCCAGCAGCGGGGCGGCCGCCTGGCGAACGGCATCCTGCCAGTGGCCGACGCTTTCGGTGACATGAATGTTTCCAGCTTTAAGCCAGTCTGACAGCATAATCTCTCTCCGGTGATTGCCCGATGCCCTGCACTGTAGGCGGTTTTCTGACCCCTTTTCCGTGATTATTGTCGCAAAAGTTAGCGCTAACATGGATATTGTTAAATTCTGTGTTATCGCTAACATTTTCAGCGCGCCATCGTGGCACGGCGCTAGAAATCTGGCAGATTGCGTTTAAAAACGGACTCGGGAGGAAGGTTAGCGGACGATAGCTACGGACGTCGTTACCGGACACCTTTCTGCGCCGCCTCGCAGAACCGCATAAAGGGGCTATTTAACATGGCGCGACCGGGCATTTGGTTTTAAGCTGCGTCCAGTTGAAACAGCGGTCTGCAGGAGAATTCATGGCAGAGAAACGGCGGCGCAGTACCGGGAAAAGTACGCTGGCCGATGTTGCACGTCTGGTCGGCGTCAGCGCAATGACGGCCTCGCGCGCATTACGGATGCCGGAAAAGGTTTCTACCGATATTCGTGAAAAAATTGATGCGGCGGTAGCCGAGCTGGGCTACGTGCCAAACCTCCAGGCAAGCAATCTGGCTTCAGCGTCATCGCGGCTGATTACCATGGTGGTTCCCTCCTTTGCCACGCCGGGCTGCGCCATCGTGTCGGAGGCCTTGCAGGAAATGCTGCGGCCGCAGGGGTATAACATGATGCTGGCGGAAGCCAACCATTCTGCCGCGGGCGAGAGCGAGCTGATCGAGATGCTGCTCTCTTATAATCCTGCCGCCATGGTGCATTTCAATTTTGATAATGCCGAGGCGGCGCACCGGCTGCTGAGTCACTCCGGCCTGCCGGTCATCACTATTGGCGGCGTGCATCAGGATTCAGCGGGCGTCAGTATCGGCATCGACTATGCCAAAGCGCTTCGGCAGCTGGTGCAGGCTCTGGTGGAAAAAGGCTATCGCCATCCCGCTCTGCTCTGCACGCAAACCAGCAACACCATATTCAGCCAGCTGCTGAAAGGCTGGCACAGCGGAATGCTGGCGCACAATCTGTCGCCGCACCGGGTAGTGACGTCGCCGCAGCCGTCCGGCTTTGCGACCGGTCATGCGCTGCTATCAGATATTCGTCTGACCTGGCCTGAAATCGACGTATTGATTTGCACGACGGATGAGGTGGCCTGCGGGGTGGTAATGGCCTGCCATGCGGCGGGGATTGATGTCCCGAGCCAGCTGGCAGTTGCCAGTATTGGTGGCGGTCACCTTTCCGCCGTCTGCTCACCGCCGCTGACGACGGTGATATTGCCCTACGCCGAAATGGGCAGGCTGGCCGGCAGGCGCCTGCTGGCGGCCCTGCAGGGAGAAGAGCCCGTCGCCTTGAACGAACTGCCGTTCACTCTGACGCTCCGTGCCAGCACGGGAAAAGGCTGAAAAACGAACCGCAGAGTTATCGCCGTCAACTGGCCGGAGGGCCTGTTCTGTTTCGTTCAGGCCTGTACAATCAGATTGTTAGTAATAGCCTTATCAACACCGGGGCATTGATAACCCTTTTCCAGATCATTAATTTAACTATAATGATCCAACTGCTTACGCAGCACTCCATCGGGACGTGCTGCCCAAAAACCAATGGAGATGATGAACATGAGTTATTCACTACCATCCCTGCCTTACGCATATGATGCACTGGAACCCCATTTCGACAAGCAGACGATGGAAATCCATCACACCAAACACCACCAGACCTACGTCAACAACGCGAACGCCGCGCTGGAAGGCACCGAATTCGCTGACCTGCCGGTTAACGAACTGATCGCTAAACTGGATCAGGTTCCTGCAGACAAAAAAACCGTGCTGCGCAACAACGCTGGTGGCCACTCTAACCACAGCTTCTTCTGGGAAGGCCTGAAAACCGGCACCACCCTGAGCGGCGATCTGAAAACCGCCATCGAAAAAGATTTCGGCAGCGTTGACGCATTCAAAGCGGAATTTGAAAAAGCGGCAGCAACCCGTTTCGGTTCAGGCTGGGCGTGGCTGGTTAAAAAAGGCGACAAGCTGGCTGTTGTCTCTACCGCAAACCAGGACAGCCCGCTGATGGGTGAAGCGATCGCCGGTGCTTCCGGTACGCCAATCATCGGTCTGGACGTGTGGGAACACGCCTACTACCTGAAGTACCAGAACAAACGCCCTGACTACATCAAAGCGTTCTGGGAAGTGGTTAACTGGGATAAAGCAGCAGAGCTTTTCTCCGCAGCGAAATAATTCCCGCGTGATATCACGATGCTAAGCCGGCGATCTGTTCGCCGGTTTTTTTTATATCTGCATATGCACAATCCCGCAGGCGGGTTTGCTGTAATGCGCGCAGGCTTCCCGTTTTTAACAGGCTTTGGCATGCGCGGAACCGTAGTATTGCCGGAGAACTGGCTCACAACAACCATCAGCCAACATCAGCCATCAATCGCTAACCACCAGCGATCGGCCAGCAATTATCAATGCGTTATCGTCAGCCATTATCCCTCCAGCCCATCGTTTAACGCCGCCTTTTCGTCGTCATGCCGTATGAAATGCTGGCTATCGCGATCCTTCCCGATGTTTCTGCCAACTGGCGTCTTCAGGACAGTTATAACCGCTTAAGTGTCTGGATGTCTGGATGGCTAATAACGTTTTGTGGTAGCGTAGCGTCTTACGTTCGTGGTCAGCCTGGCCCGGGCCTGAAAAGATGGCCGTACACTCCTTTACTGACCTGAGAATTTTGCCCATGACCGCGATAAATCGCCTCGATATGCGTCAAATCGCCATCGCTTTTGGCGGTTTTAACGCGCTTAACGGCGTGGACTTCAGCCTTGAAGGCGGCTCCGTTCATGCGCTGACCGGCGCTAACGGCGCGGGCAAATCGACGCTGATGGCCGTGCTGTCCGGCGCGCATCATCACTACAGCGGCGATATCCTGCTTGATAACCAGCCGGTTGCCATTCGTTCTCCCCGGGATGCAAAACAGCTCGGCATTCATCTGGTGCAGCAGGAAGTGGATGTGGCGCTGATACCGGGCTTAAGCGTGGCGGAAAACATCATGCTGGATCGGCTGGCTGAGGGCGGGCAGATTTGCCACTGGCGCGAGATGCGACAGCAGGCCAGATCGCTGCTGGCGCAGCTGGACGTGAATCTGGATGTCCGCCGTCGCGTCGAACGCTGCACGCTGGCCGAAAAACAGCAGATCCTGCTGGCCCGCGCGCTTTCCCACCATTGCCGTTTTTTAATTCTGGATGAACCCACCGCGCCGCTCGATCAGCATGAAAGCGAACGCCTCTTTACCGTGGTACGGCAGCTACAGCGCAACGGGATCGGCGTGGTATTTATTTCTCACCGTATTCACGAACTGCGGGAAATCTGCGATCGGCTGACGGTTCTTCGCGATGGATATCTGGTTGAAACCGGCCCCATGGCCGCGCTCAGCGGCGAACAGATCGTTGAGAAAATGCTGGGGCATCAGCTTGAGGATATCTACCCGCCGCGCCGTCCGGCTTTCAGTCACGAAAAGCTGCTGGAAGTGGAGGGGCTGTACGATGAACATCTGCTGCAAAATATCTCCTTAACGCTACGCAAAGGCGAAATTCTGGGCATTGCGGGGCTGGCCGGTGCCGGCAAGACCGAGCTGTGTAAGGCGCTGTTTGGCGTCAGCCGTAGCCAGATTGCGCGTGGCGAACTGCACGGAAAAAGCTGGAAACCCACTTCGCCGCACGCGGCGGTGGAAAACCGCATGGCGCTGATCCCGGAAGAGCGGCGCAAAGAGGGCATATTTATCGACGAGTCGGTGGCGATGAACCTCAGCGTGACCGCGGACAACAGTTTTTCACGCTGGAGCCTCTTTGGTCATCGTCAGGCGTGGCGCTGGGCAGAGCAGATTATCCAGAAGCTGGGCGTCCGCACCACCGGCCCGCAGCAGACGCTGCGTCGCCTGTCGGGCGGCAACCAGCAGAAAGTGGCGATTGGCAAATGGCTGCGTAACGACGCAGACGTGCTTATTTTTGACGAGCCGACCAAAGGCGTCGATATCAAAGCCAAAACGGATCTTTTTGTGCTGATCGATGGGCTGGCGCGGCAGGGGAAAGGCGTGATCTACGCCTCCGGCGAATTTGCCGAGCTGGTTGGCCTGTGCGATCGCATTTGTGTGCTCTGGGACGGACGCATTGTGGCCGAAATGGATGCACAACACATCGATGAAGAAACGCTTTTACTTTATTCCACCGGAGGAACCCCTGCGTGAGCAGCAAAGAACTTTCCCTTAAGGGGGCGCCTTCCATGCGTCACCAGCTGTTTGAATTTCTCTACAAATGGGGGATGTTGCTGACGGTCGTGGCGCTGATTGCGGCATTCGGCCTGGCGTCTGACAGCTTCCTCGATCCCAATAATATTCTGAATATCCTGCGCTCAATTGCCATCGTCACGGTGATTGCCGTGGGCGTCTCGATTTCGCTGACGGTGGGCGGTTTCGATCTCTCGGTCGGCTCGACGGCTTCGCTGGCCAACTCGCTGGTGATCTCGCTGTTCGTCTGGTACGGCTTCGGCTCTACTCAGGCGATTGTGATCACGCTGCTGCTCTGTACGCTGGTCGGGCTGTTTAACGCGTTTCTGATCGTTGTCCTGAAAATTCCCGACATGCTCGCCACTTTAGCCAGCCTGTTCGTCGTCCAGGGTGTGGCTATGACCTACAGCTTTGGCGGCTCTATTACCGAGAATATGGTGCTGCCAAGTGGCGATATGGCGGAAGGGACGATCCCGGCGGGATTCTCACTGCTGGGCCAGGTGCCGACCATCGTTATTATTATGCTGGTGGTGACGGTGGTGGTGCAGATTGGCCTGTCGCTGACTAAACATGGACGCCGTATGTACGCCATCGGCGGCAATCCGGAAGCGGCGCGCCTTTCGGGTATCCGCACCAATCGCTACCGTGTGCTCGCGTATGTGCTGGCGTCTCTGCTGGCCGGGCTGGGCGGCATACTGCTGGCCTCACGCATCGGCTCTTCGCAGGTTAACGCCGGCGGCGGCTATCTGATGGACGCCGTGGCGGCCGCCTGGATCGGGCTTTCGCTGGCCGGTGCCGGGAAGCCCAACGCGCTGGGCACGCTGCTGGGTGCCGTCATCCTTGGCGTGCTGCAAAATGGTCTGGTCATGCTTTCCGTTCCCTATTACGCCATGGATATTATTAAAGGCTTAGTCCTCGCGCTGGCGCTGGCGATTACCTATATCCAGCGCCGCTAAAGGCCTGAGCAGAGAAACAGAACAGACAACCGGCGCGAGCCGCTTATTACGTTGACAGGGTACCCATAACAATGAAAAAACTGACACCATCGCTGCTGGCTATCAGCCTGCTTATCGCGGCACCTGCCTTTGCTGACGTTGCCGCTGCCATACCGGCGGCTATCGCCAGTCACGACGGCCCGGTACGCATCGCGGTAATCCGCAATCTGGGCTCCGACGACAACACCACGCAGTTTGTAGCGGGGGCGATCCAGGAAGGGCGCAAGCTGGGCTTTAAGGTCAGCACCTTTCTGAGCAATGGCGACGACGCCCGCTTTCAGGATTTTGTGAACCAGGCCATCAGCCAGAAATATGATGGCATCATCCTCTCCCACGGCAAAGATCCTTACGCCACCGATCTGGTGAAGCGCATCGCTGCGGCAGGCATCAAAGTTGCCGTCTTCGATACGCCGGTGAATCAGACGGTGGAAGGCGTGACCGTCACGGCGCAGGACGATGCTTCTCTGGCGCAGCTTTCTCTCGATCAATTGCTGAAGGACACCAACGGCAAGGCCAATATCGTTAAGCTGTGGGTGGCGGGTTTCCCGGCGATGGAGCGCCGCCAGGTGGTCTATGAAAACGTGCTGAAGGCCAATCCCGGCATTCATCAGTTGGAGTCCGTCGGCGCTGTATCTTCCGATGTGCAGGGCGATACGGCCAACAAAATTGGCGCGATTCTGGCCAAATATCCGAAAGGCAAAATTGACGCGATTTGGGCCTCCTGGGATGCGTTTGCGCAGGGTGCCTATAAAGCGTTACAGGAGAATGGCCGCACCGAGATCAAGCTCTACAGCATCGACGTTTCCAATCAGGATTTACAGCTGATGCACCAGGAAAACAGCCCCTGGAAACAGACGGTGGCGGTGGACAGCAAGCTGATTGGCGCCATCAATATGCGCCTGGTTGCCAATAAAATTGGCGGCGAAACCACACCTGCCACTTACCAGTTTAAGGCTTCGGCGATCTCTCAGGCGCAGCTGGCCAGTGAGGCGGGCGCGGTCAACGTTGCCAGCCTGAACAAAATCATTCCAGGATGGGGAGAGTCTCCTGATTTTGTCGCGCCCTGGTTTGCCACGCTGCATGAGAAATATGCGAAAAAGTAACTGCACCTGTCAACGTCGCGTATAAAACCCGCCAGTGCGCTGAGGAATTCCCATCAATCAGCGCCAAAGGGCCAGAAACAGGGCCGACACTGCTATTTTGTTTAACACTGGCTGTCATTCACCGGGCTGCATAGCTATGCAGCCCGGTAAAATTTATCAGGTGCGTTTCCGATGTTTTCCCGGGTTTTAAGGCTGCTCTTTTACTCAGGAGACACCGGAAACGCCGTCAGTGCTGTTCTGGCGGGGCGCGCAACAGATGTTATAGTAAATTCGCCCGGGTGGCGGGTAAAAAAAGCCCCGGGGGGCTTTGGGATAATGGCCTATTTTCCTGAGGATTTACTGGGTTTCAATTTATCATTATTTCCCGGGGTTTTTTTATTATCGCGTTGGCGTTGATCAGGTTGCCCTGTTGATTCGGCAATTCTTTTAGGACCAGGTTTAAGAGCCATGACAGATATCCTTTTAGCGTTTAGGAGGAAAGCCCTCTAACTGTATATCTCAACAGTAAGCAGGTTATCAATAGGTATGGATAGATTGTTTTTTGTCCTTTGATTGGAGCTGTTGTATAGTGTGATATACACGTATAGCGATTGTAATTCAGGAGGTCTGCATGCTGGCTATCAGATTATCTGATGAGATTGAGGCACGTCTGGACTCGCTGGCAAAAAAAACCGGCAGAACAAAGACGTTCTATGCGCGGGAAGCGATACTGGCGCATCTGGAAGACTTGGAAGATTATTACCTTTCAGCAGAAACTGTGACACGCGTTCGCCGTGGTGATGAGCCTGTGCATTCGTCTGAAGACGTGAGGAAGTCACTTGGTCTGGACGATTAACTATTCCGACCGGGCGCTCAAATCGTTACGTAAGATGGACAAGCAAAACGCGCGACGGATTGTGGATTTTATGGATTTACGCATTGCCGTTGCCGCCGATCCCCGTCAGTCAGGGAAGCCGCTCAAAGGTGAGCTGGGCGAGTTCTGGCGTTATCGGGTCGGTGATTATCGTATCCTGTGTGAGATCAGGGACGACGAGCTGGTTATTCTAGCGGCCATCATCGGCCATCGACGTGAAGTCTACGACTGAAGCCCGCTATGTGGGCTTTTTTATGCGCGGCGTGCATCGAGATGTCATGTTTAATCCGGATAGCCATCAGACACCAATGAAAAAAGCCCAGCAGGGCTTTTGTAGGTTACTGCTTTGGTGATTTAACCGCTTCTTGCCTGATTTCATCAATCGTGTCACGCATGTTATTCAGGCATTCCGCTGCCGGTTTCCCAGCTTGTTCAAGTGCCGGTTCCGCCTTGACGAAATACGCTTCAACTTGTGTCTTTGTGGCATTCGTCATTAGTGGGAGGCTGCATATCAGTAATGTGCCAAAGCGCTGTTGTAGGCGGTTTGTACTCGTCTTAAACTGATTTGTGACATCAAGCACAGCTATTGGCTCTTTAATCAATGCCATGCTGATAGCGGTCGTCAGTTGTTCCGCGCGATCGTCATCCAGGCTGTCACCAATGCTTTTGATCTTCTCCGGTAACGCCTGAATTGTCGTAGGATCAGCGCTGGCCACTAGCCTGATGTAAGCATTCCAGTCGCTATCTGAGGCCATACAGGAGGCCGACAGAATGAAAATCGCAAGAACGATACCACACCGAATCATCTTATTACCTCTGGCGTGTTATCACTGGAATGAATAATTTTACCGCGTACTACCGGCCCCATGCTTTTAACGTGTTGGCGGTCGGGGTTGTTCTTATTGGACAGGTTGCCGGAGTAACCCGTGCCGATCAACTTGCCCTTATGCCTGAGTTCGCCAGTGCTCTGGTAATAAATCCATGCCATGTGAGATCTCCTTATGCAATACTGCGCTCGTTCCAGCTATCAGAATGAACAATATTCCCATCCAGATATTTCCAGATGATTTTTTCATACGACATTTCGATCAATTCTTTGTGATCGTAATGCGCATAATCCCTATCTTTCACATCCTCCATCCAGGGTACGGCAGAGGTAATTCGGGCATTTTCCAGAAAAATATTAAAATATTCTTCTTCCTGACCTGTGTGATTAATGCGATAGAATTTTAATTCGGCTGATTTTAATTTTTTTCCCGTACAGGAAAATTGTTAAAGGTAAGGACTTGAGGGATCCACAGCCTTTGTGAATACAAATGGCACATGTTCACGGGTAGCTGTTATCTTGCCGGAGAGATTGTCTGTTGGGAGTGATACGCAGTGAGCCAGCGCAGTTACTTTTATGCTTCCTTCACGTCCATGTATATCTACTGCACCCTTTACAAGGTTTCCTGCATCGCCGGTAAGCCAGAGATAAACAGGTATAGCCATCACCTTACTTTTCTTAATTCCTTGCCTGGAGTGGGATATTATGGCTGTGGTGATGAAAAATCAACCACTCAGGCAAAAGGGTACCTGATGCTGGGTACACCACGAGGGCAGAGCGACCAGCGTCAGGTCGTTCTGTTTGGGTTCTGATGGTGTGGAATGTTGGGGTCTGATGCTCAGTCGAACGAACAGGTGCCTGTGTTCGGCGTATAGGGGTGACGCTGTAGCCTGTGGCATCTGCGGTTTCCCGGATGCTCAGTGTTTTAACCTGACGGTAGAACCTCCATTAATCATCTCGCCAGAACCTGGCAGAATAGGGTGCTGGTATATTAGCGCTGATTTATGGGGGTACCTCGGCGCCAGCGCGAACTTCATCGTTTTGACTATAGGCTAGCGCAAAAGGCGCGCAGTAAGGATCTTGTAAGATTTTCTTAGTGTGGGGGAGCGCCGGAAAAGAGGAGGATGCTTCAGCTTTCTGCTGCCGGGAAGCTAAGCCGCGCAAGAGTGAGTGTATCGCACCCTTGCGCAGAGAAACGGCGGCGCGTTAAAACGCTTTTTTTGCGAAGCCGGTCATTTCGCTCAGGCCCATTTCACGGCCCAGCGCGGTCATCGGATGCACCACCACAATACCGCGCACGCTTTTTTTCAGCGCACCCAGGTTGGCCTGCTCTTTTTTAGTGATGGCGCGGCTGAACGGCAGCTGCTTCAGCTGCTGCGCTTCTTTACTCAGCTTCTCTTCGCGCACGCCGCGAAGACGCTCGATCTCAGCAATAAGCTTGTCTTTTTCTTTCAGCAGTTCGCCGAGTTTTTCCGCATCGCCAGATTCCAGCAGCAGCGGTTCTTTGTGCGTCAGGGCATCCAGCTTATCGCTGAGAGTTCTGATTTCTGCCTGGACTTGTTCTTTCATAGATAATAACCGTGAAGTGATTCATTGCCGCAAGGATACACGAAAGCGACAGGAAGAGGGAAAGGGCATTGGCTACTTTTTGAAAGCCTGCTTGAGACTGATGCGGGAAATCAGCTCGGTCAGGGAAAGCACCATCGTCGATCGCACCACCTGCTGATAACGCTGCTGCAGCATGGCACGGAGTTCTGCATCCTCAACGGAAAGGTCGGGCGACGGCGGCAGCGCGGCTACGCAGTGTAGTTCGCCAAACGGGCCCAGCAGCGCATCGTCCGTAAAGCGGTAATCGGTGCCGTCGTCGTTCAGCGCTTCGCGCAGCGCCATCAGCAGTTCGGCATCCTCATACTCGTTGCGGCTGATCACGCCCAGTCCGTAAATCAGCTTCAGCCGTACCGACAGTTCACCCAGCGGACCGTCACCCAATAGCAGTGGCTCAACCGCGTACTTCACGGCATAGTCGTCCTTGCGAAACACCTGAATAACCAGCATGTTGACCGCTTCGCTCAGCAACTCAACAGCCGCGATCAGGAAGCTTCTGACCGTACGTCCGGCATTCAGGCGCTCCAGCACCCGATTCTCAAAAGCCTGTGGTTTTTCCATAAGAGCCTGCATATCATTCATTGCCAGACGGCACGCCGCCCTAACGGGCACGACGTTGCCGTGCCCTGTCCGCTCATCCCTTGACGTCGGAAGTGGGGGCATTATGCCATAGCATTCCAGGCTTTCACCACGTCAGCTATGACCTCGCTGTCTGCATCAAGACCGGAAACCTGTGCCAGCGTCGCCTGCGGACCGAGGCGGGAGAGCAGCTCTGCCAGCTCCCGGGCCTGAGGATCTTCATCGCTGTGATAGCGCATCGCGGCGGCGATACCGGTAACCAGGTTGGCATGCGGCAGACCATATTCCAGCGTACCCAGCGTCGGTTTGATCAGACGGTCGCCTGCGCTCAGTTTTCGCAGCGGCTGGCGTCCTACACGCTCAACGTCATCTTGCAGGTAAGGGTTTTCAAAACGGCCAAGGATTTTCTGAATATAGGCCGCATGCTTATCTGCATCAAAGCCGTAGCGCTTAATCAGCACCGCGCCGCTCTCCTCCATCGCACCTTTCACTACCGCGCGTACTTTCTCATCCTGGATCGCATCACGAATGGTTTTATGGCCGGCAAGCTGGCCCAGATAGGCGGTAATGGCGTGGCCAGTATTGAGGGTGAAAAGTTTACGCTCCACAAAAGCCATCAGATTGTCGGTCAGCTCCATGCCGGGAATGAGAGGCAGCTCGCCCTTAAACTGGGTTTTATCCACGATCCACTCGCTGAAGGTTTCCACCGTCACTTCCAGCGGATCGGTCGTTCCTGCAGCGGACGGCGGCACGATGCGGTCAACGGCGGAGTCCACAAAACCGACGTTTTCCTCAACCCAGGTGTGGTACTGTTCCGGCAGCGCCTTCATCACATGCCCTTTCAGCTGCGTGGTGCCACGCACCATGTTTTCACAGGCGATGATATTCAGCGGACGGGTGTTTCCGTTATCGCAGCGCTTAGTCAGGCCCTTTGCGATGCCGCCCGCGATGCGCTCAAGGATCTGCGGACCCACCGCCGTGGTAACGATATCCACTTCCGCAATCAGCGGGATGATCTCATCACTGGCGCTGCTGACGGCGTTAACGCCCTTAACAATTTCTACCTGCGCCTGTTCGCCCACAACGTGAACCGGATACTCGTGCCGCGCGTTTAACGCCTCTAATACGACCTGGTTGACGTCGGCGAACGTTAACTGCACGCCAGCATCAGCCAGCAATTTACCAATAAAACCGCGGCCAATATTTCCGGCACCAAAATGTAATGCTTTCATAATTTTTCCCGTTTCAACGATCGAGGGCCGGGCAAACCCGACCCGAAAAATGAGCCGGGCATGCCCGGCCCTGGGGTGAATCTGACTTGTCCGGCTGCGTTACGCTGGCTTTTTACCAGACAGCAGGTCCAGCACTTCCTGAACGTCGGTGGTGCTGGCCAGACGGGCGATAACCGTTTCATCGTCCAGTGCATTGGTCAGGCTGGTGATCACCTGAATGTGCTCGTTATTACGGGCAGCAATACCTATTACCAGACGGGCGATGTCCTCTTCGTCTTCGCCGAAACGCACACCTTCAGGATACTGACAGAACACCACGCCCGTTTTCAGCACGCGATCTTTCGCTTCAATTGTGCCGTGCGGCACGGCGATAGACTCACCGAGGTAAGTTGGGGTCAGCTTCTCACGATCCAGCATCGCTTCCACATACTCCGGCTCAACGTAACCGCCTTTCACCAGCTGCTCACCGGCAAAGCGGATCGCCTGCTCTTTCTGCGTCGCCTGATTGCCAAGGAAAATATTGGCGGCGCTCAGTTTAAACAGATGTTCGTTGCTGTCGTCATAGCTGTCGCTCAGCGCGGCCGTCACTTTTTCGCGATGTCCTGCGCTGCGGTTGGCATCCACCAGACGGGAGGTCAGGTCGGTATAAAGGCCGCTGTCCAGGAAGTTCGTCAGGGAGATATGCTGCGCGTGAGGTGCCTGGCGCATCGCCCGCTCGGTCAGATCGCGGTGGGTAATCACCAGATCCACATCGCCAGGCAGGTTGTTGATCGCGGTGTTGGTGACAGAGACATTTGTCAGGCCAGCATCGTTCACTTTTTTACGTAGTACGCCTGCACCCATCGCGCTGGAACCCATACCGGCATCACAGGCAACGATAATTTTACGGACAAGGCTCAGATCGCTGTTCATGCCGTCCGCGCCGCCAGTCACCGGCGTGGCGCTCTGTCCTTTGGACTGCGCTTTCATTTCGTTAACGCGACGGGCAGCGGCTTCGATATCGTCATCTTCTTTCACCTTGCTGGTTTTCAGCAGGATAGCGGAGACTACGAAGGAGACGGCAAATGCTGCCACAATCGCCGCGATATTGGCGAAGTAAGCACCTTTTGGCGTCATGGCCAGCACGGCCAGAATCGAGCCAGGGGAAGCCGGAGAGACCAGGCCACCGTCCAGCAGCGTCAGGGTAAACACGCCGGTCATACCGCCCAGGATCACGGCGATAATCAGACGCGGGTTCATCAGCACGTACGGGAAGTAGATTTCGTGGATGCCGCCGAGGAAGTGGATAATTGCCGCACCGCCCGCAGACTGCTTAGCATTACCGCGACCAAAGAACATATAGGCCATCAGTACGCCCATACCCGGACCGGGGTTTGCTTCTATCAGGAAGAAGATGGATTTTCCGGCTTCGCTGGCCTGCTGAATACCCAGCGGCGAGAAGATGCCGTGGTTAATCGCGTTATTCAGGAAGAGGATTTTCGCCGGTTCAACAAAGATGGAGGTCAGCGGCAGCAGGTTGTTCTGCACCATCATATTCACGCCTGCGGCGAGAATAAGGGAAAGGCCCTGCACCAGCGGACCGATAGCCAGAAACGCCAGGATCGCCAACAGCATACCGATGATACCGGCAGAGAAGTTGTTGACCAGCATTTCGAAGCCGCTTTTGATTTTGCCATCAACAACGCTGTCGAATTTCTTGATCGCCCAGCCGCCCAGCGGACCGGCAATCATTGAGCCGAGGAACATCGGCATGTCGGCACCGACAATCACACCCATGGTGGTGATCGCACCTACCACGCCGCCGCGATCGCCGCCGACCAGACGTCCACCGGTATAACCAATCAGCAACGGCAGGAGGTAGGTGATCATCGGACCAACCAGCTTGGCCATGGTTTCATTTGGCAGCCAGCCGGTAGGAATAAACAGTGCGGTGATAATACCCCAGGCGATAAACGCCCCGATATTTGGCATCACCATGTTGCTCAGAAAGCGACCAAAGTTCTGAACCCTGATCTTGATATCTGATGAGGACATAAAAACACACCCCTTATTGGTACGCGCCGACAAATAAGAGAGCGCGCTATTTATGTTGAGGACATTACGGGTTAACCGTCAGGATTACTGTATGCACGCGGACTTTAGCACGCGAATATGACGCTGCGTAGCGACCCTGAAAAGTGTGACGTAAATCACTAAGTTATGTGGACTTTAGGGCGTATTTTAGTGACTCATGTCACAAATATGTAGTGTAAAAAAAAGACGCTGGCGTAAAAACGCGCAAAAAACGGTTTGAAATGTGATTTGCATCACTTTTTGGTGTAGGAGGTTTGTGATTGAAATGTGATAAATATCACAAAATATTTTCAGGCTGGAATGCGTCCGCTCACAGTTTCCCCTGGCCGCAATTTTGCTAAACACCGTACGTAAGAAAATCACGCGTTTTCATGTCCCGCTACTCTGTACCCTGCGAGTAAAGTATCTTCGGACAATAAAGGCGTTTATCAGCGCTAAAACCAGGAGATGAAAGTCGATGAATATCAGGCTGGCGATACCCGCTGACGCAGAAGCGTGCTGGAATATCAGAAACCAGGCTATTCGCCATGGATGTCAGCGCAGCTATGCTGCTGCGGTGATCGATGCCTGGGCTCCTGACGCTATGCCGGCAAGTTACCGGGCCGTTATCGCCGCCAATCCCTTTTTCATTGTTGAAGGCCCGGATGCCAGACCCGCGGCGACCGGTTATCTCGATCTCACTTCCGGCAGCGTTGAGGCTGTTTTTACGCTGCCTGCGTATACCGGATGGGGTTTTAGCAGCCAGATTATTAACGCCATTAAAGACGAAGCGCGTAAGCGCGGTTTTAAAGCGTTAACATTGTTTTCTACTCCTAATGCTCCCACCAATGGCGTTTTGAATTGCCCTTTTTTCAATGTACACTTTCATAACCACGCATTGAGTATGGATACATTATGCAGGCATCTGATTATCTAAAAATGAAGTTCCAGAGCGATCGGCAGCTGGCCATTTATGGGCAACAAGGAGTCACATCAACATGGAAAGCGATGAAGGGCATAGGTTCTGATATTTACTCTGGTATTGAGCGAGCAAGTTGGTATTCCTCCTGTCTTATCCCGTCATATCACGATGTATGTAGAGAATTACAATCCGAAGAGGAACGGATGTTGTATTCAATAATATCCATTTATCGATACCGTGACGTGATAGGCCACATATTTTATCTCTATTTTCAAATGGTCATCAACGATGCGGGAAATGATGACCATAAGGGCATGGTGCGTTCTGTTGATACAAAGAGCGCTGGAATTGCTGCCTGTATTACAACAGCCAGGGCTACGCGCATAGGACTTGCGGTTGCGCTATCAGAAGCATTGAATATGTCAAACTTAGTATCTGATACCGTCATCGAGAGGCTTGCTGCGCGGATTCCTAACATTGTCTGGATGTTCCAGATATTTGGAACCGATCAGAAATGTGCTCTTGCTGCTCGTAGGCTAAAAACGCTTGATCCAAAGTACTACGCAATACTCTATTCCGCACAATTAGAAATGCTTTATTATTTCATCGAGCCTTTCTTATCCAGAGTAATAAAAGATGTTCAGATGGGGGTTTATCGTAACTTCGATGAAATTTATGACTTCGTAAAGAATAAATATCATGTTTAAGACCATTCTGTCTCTTATTTTGAATGAAGGGCTTCTTCTGGTATGCCTTATTGGATTTGGATTGATCTTTCTGAAGTTCTTTCCTACATACTGGCTGGTATTAACAATTATTTTAATTATCGCGCTGGTAATAATATTACCGAAGCTCACCGCAAGATTCGATAAATACGACAAATGATTTACAAGGAGGTTTTATGTCAAGCCCAGCTTATTTATGGTTAACAGACGAAAATGGCTCACCTATGGTCGGACCTTCCCTTGTGTTCGGGCGTGAAGGTGCAATTGAACTAAAGTCATTAACTCATAACGTTAATATTCCTGTGGATGGGAATACAGGGAGATTAACCGGTACACGCATACATATGCCGATTATGATTCAAAAGGAGTTTGACCGTGTGACTCCTCTTTTATTTCGGGCATTGAGCTCTGGAAAGACACTAAAGTCAGCAACGATAAAAATGTATCAAGCAAATGATTCAGGTTTAGAGCAAGAATATTTTAACATTATTTTGGAAGGCGTAAAAGTAACTTCAATCACACCAGGTTTGTATCCTGGTGCAAGCACAGGGACACACCTTGAAACTCTTCTTTTGCGCTATGAGAAAATCACATGGAAGCATTGTGAAGGTAATGTCATCTATAGCGATTCATGGAACGAGCGAGCAACATATTAAAAAGCGGCATTATCATAATATCCGTTATTAGTACCGCCAGAATGCGCTGCGGTATTTCCGGTGAGCAGGGGATAAAAGCGGTAACAATCCCCTGAAAAGCTCCTGGAAACACACCTGATAAGTTTCCCCCGGATGTATGGTTTATACAGCCAGGTGAATTAGCGCTGGTTCTGTTCGTAAGCGGATACAGGCCCTTTTTCATTATGTTATCCATAATGGATAAACATCTTTTTTTCCAGGGGATACCTGGATTCACAGCCATAATTGCGGTTCTGGCTTTTAAATAGTACTTATTGATTTCATCCCCGGTTGGTTCAATAAATGGCATGCCACATATTGAATTAACGTTATTTTCATCAACAAATTTCAACACCTCTGATGGATGGTCAGGCAAAGTATAGGCCATTGATATCGTTAACCCCTCCTGAAAAGAATTCATCCCGAGAAATGGCTCCTTATTTAATTCTTGGTATAACGTTATCCAGCGCGTCCGCCCATCAGAAATATACTCAGAGATAGGGTCATAGTCAGATTCTGAAAGATTACTACTGTCTTGATGATTTATCGCCGATGTTACTTTCCAATATAGCACCTGCTCTTCATTATCACTGATGCCTGAAGAGCAGGCGCTGATAAATAATAAAAAAATAAGAGGTGTTGATTTAACTTTACGATTAACTCCCTGTCAGCCCTTTTCTTACTTACGTCGGATAAGGCAACAATACACCCAATGGAGGCCGTACGATCATCGTCTTTCAGCCAGAGATACGCTGGAATTGCCATGATTTTACTTCGCTCCATGAAATTAAAATGCCCACACAAAGAATGGATGAATTATGGGCTGGCTTAAATTAATCTTACTGTTTGGCACCAGGGTATCTTCGGTTGAAAATGGTCAAAAGCAGAGCCTTAATCCTGGTATAACTGTCCCGATGGTGTAGAAAAGTTTTACCAGATAGCAAATCACTTGGCGTGCTGAATAAGGTCAGATATCTGTGCGGAAAGTAATAATTGTGCCTTACGCCCGGCGATGGCCTTCATTATTTTAAGCTGAAAGGGCGCTATTAAAGGCTACGCCCGGCAAGGTCATAGGGAAAATTCATCATATCGGGTATAAAACGCGAGATGAAAACGGCATCTCTGAACGACGATATTTTACTAAAGGCGGGGATCAGCGTACTTATCAGGTATATGCATTGCTGGGTTTATTGAGCATCATCTTCAGCGGGCGCTTAAACCATAAATAACTGTATTTATCCCTCTTTATCCGCAAGCCGGATATAAAAAAGCAGCCTCAGCCGGCTGCTTTTCAAAATGTTTTATATCCCGTTACGCCTCTGAAAGGCAGGTTAACGGAGATCCTGCTGCAGAGCGCTTTGCGCCTGGGTCAGCGCCTGAGCATTCGCGGAGAGGTTATTCATCAGCGTGTTGTACTGGGTGGCCTGCTGCTGAGTCGGGAACTGGATAGCCGGACCGTTAAAGGTAACCTGCTCACCCTGCTGCTGGAGGAAATCACCGGCCTGCACCGCACTCTCACTGAGCGCCTGCAGCGAAGGCAGCAGCGTAATCAGCGTATCAGAGGGTTGCGTTACTACCTTGTCATAAACCTTGTCATAGGTCGGCTTCAGGTCGTCAGGCTGCTTCAGGGCCGCTTTGCTGCTGTCTGCCTGGCTTCTGGCTGACTGGATCTGCTGTGTCATCACGTTAAGCGAGCCACTTGCCTGACGCAATGAGTCACGACGGATCAGATAATCCTGCGGCGTGCGGATAGCCGAAAGCTCATCAACGACGGGCTTCATACCGGTATCGACCGCGCGATTAACCTGCTGAGAAAAGCCGTAAATAATGGCGTAATCGGTCACGTATTTACCAAATTTTTGCTTCTGGTCTTCGCTCAGGCTTGGCAAATGTTCGCCGCTGCGCATAACGGTATTTTGCAGGAAGTCATTAAAGGCTTTGCGCTGGTCGGCTTCATTGTCGCCACAGCCGGTCAGCTGGAAAACCAGCATAAGTGTTGCCATAGGCACCAGCAGACGCGTCCAGGCGCGTGAAATTCCTGAGGTCATGGGAGTAACTCCTGTAAATAAAAAAGGCTTATATCTGGCTCGAATAAGCGAGGCTTTTGCCGCGTCTAAAGAATAGTCTACCTCGCCTCAGGAGGATATGAAAAGGCGGATCGGTGAGGGAAGAAATCTCCCCGTTGTGACAGATAACCGGTAAAACGGTGCGGACCTTCGCCAGCAGGCTCCAGAATATTCCTAAAGTGTTTTTAATGATAAGCAATGCTTTCTTAAACTGTAACCGTTACCAGGTCAGGCAGGATGCCTTATCGCAGCGTATACCGCTGTCTCCGGGCAATCCAGGGCAGTGTGCAAGATCGAAAAATAGTCAAAAAAACATCACGCAAACTGGCGTTTTTGATCTAATAATTATGTTCCTGGCGTTTCTTTGAGCTGCCTCTCGCTTTCCTGATAAGAGCTTCTCAGCGGCTAATGCCCGCCAGCTTTATGAGCCTGAGTCTCAGGTTCTTCCCTCTGGTCGTTCACATTTTGTGATTTTTATGAGGAGTGCTTTATGGAAACTAAAGATCCTATGACTGAATTGCTGTCCAGTCTCGAACACATTGTATTAACGCGCGAAGTTATTAAAGCGGCGCCCCCATTAAAGGGGGAAGTTTCTACGCCAGAACCAAAGCGTATCCGTGAAATTACTGGCATGGAAATTAATGAGTTCGCCCTCGCAATGGGCGTGAGCGTTTCGTCGGTGAAAAGTTGGGAAGCCAAGCGCACCAAACCTTCGCGCAGCGCCCAGAAACTGATGCAGCTCATTCAGTCGAATCCCTGCCTCAGCCGTGAGCTGCTGGGGTAGCCGGCAAACCCGCCTGTTGGCGGGTTTTGTCTTTCAGCCGCGTCCCGCCTGCCCAACCGGTATTTTTCGCTTTCCGATAAACCCCCTTTCTGCTGAATATAAATAACTACTCCTTCTTTAAGCTTGAAGTGTTCAGCCTGCCTGCATTTCGGGTAAAGCGGGCTGTCGATGAAGAGAATGGTTCCGCTGAGGGAATAACAGGGGTGATGTCCACCGCACAAAGGCACCAGGCGGAGGTTTCACGTATCAGGTGCGCTGAAACCCATCAGCAAGGATTTATCGTTCGGGTTAAGGGGTAAGGCAGAACGGAGAGCCAAAAAAACCCGCCAAAAGGCGGGTTTGTTTAGGCAGCGAAACGTTAGTTACTGCAGCAGCGAGATATCAGCAACCTGCAGGAACAGTTCGCGCAGCTTCGCCAGCAGCGTCAGACGGTTGATGCGGACCTCGCGATCTTCCGCATTGACCATCACCTTCTCAAAGAAGGCGTCAACGGCAGGGCGGAGCTGGGCCAGCTCGACCAGCGCATCCTGATAGCGACCTTCAGCAAAGTAAGGCTGCAGCTTGCTGCTCAGGGCGGAAACGTAGGTTGCCAGCTTGATCTCTTCATTCTCTTTCAGCAGCGAAGCCTGAACGCGCTCATTAAGCGGCTCCGTTGATTTCGCCAGAATGTTGGAGACGCGCTTGTTGGCGGCGGCCAGCGTGGCGGCATCGTCCAGCGTGCGGAAGTGGGATACCGCTCTCATGCGGGCATTGAAATCCGCCGGACGGGTTGGACGACGGGCCAGCACTGCCTGAATAGTATCGACGCTATGACCTTCCTCCTGATACCAGGTGCGGAAGCGGCCCAGCATAAAGTCAATCACCTCATCGACGACGTTGGCGTTGCTCAGCTTGGTACCGTAAAGGCGAACGGCTTCTTCGGTCAGCGTTTGCAGATCGAGCGGCAGGTTCTTCTCCACGATAATGCGCAGCACGCCCAGCGCGGCGCGGCGCAGGGCGAACGGGTCTTTATCCCCTTTCGGATGCTGACCGATACCGAAGATACCGGCAAGCGTATCCATCTTGTCCGCGATAGCCAGTGCGCAGGCAACCGGGTTGGAGGGCAGATCGTCACCGGCGAAGCGCGGCTGATACTGTTCGTTCAGCGCCACGGCAACGTCTTCCGCTTCACCGTCGTGACGTGCGTAATGCATCCCCATAACGCCCTGGGTGTCGGTAAACTCGAACACCATATTGGTCATCAGGTCGCATTTGGAGAGCAGGCCAGCGCGGGTCGCGTGATTGACGTCAGCACCAGTCTGGCTGGCAATCCAGCCCGCCAGCGCCTGAATGCGGTCGGTTTTATCGCGCAGCGTGCCCAGCTCTTTCTGGAACAGCACGGTTTCCAGACGCGGCAGATTATCTTCCAGACGCTTTTTACGATCGGCGTTGAAGAAAAATTCCGCATCGGCCAGGCGTGGACGCACCACTTTCTCGTTACCGGAAATAATCTGCTGGGGATCTTTCGAGTCGATGTTGGTCACGAAGATAAAGTTTGGCAGCAGCTTGCCGGCACTGTCGTAAACCGGGAAGTACTTCTGGTCGCCCTTCATGGTGTAAACCAGCGCTTCGGCCGGCACCGCGAGGAACTTCTCTTCGAACTTCGCCGTCAGCACGACCGGCCACTCTACCAGCGAGGTCACTTCTTCCAGCAGGCTGTCGCTCAGATCCGCGACGCCACCGATCTCGCGTGCTGCCGCTTCGGCATCTGCTTTAATCTGGGCTTTACGGGCTTCGTAGTCAGCCTGAACCTTGCCACGCTCCAGCAGGATCTGCGGATACTGGTCGGCATTGTCGATAGTGAATGCCGGCTCGCCCATAAAACGGTGGCCGCGCAGGGTACGGGCTGAGTCGATACCCAGAATGGTGGCGGGAATACTCTCTTCGCCCAGCAGCAGCGTCACGGTATGCACCGGACGGACGAACTGGACGTCGGAGTTGCCCCAGCGCATCAGTTTCGGGATCGGCAGCTTCGCCAGCGAGGTGGCGATCATCGCGGGCAGCAGCGACTGGGCGCTTTCGCCCTTAACGTGCGCACGGTACAGCAGCCATTCGCCTTTATCGGTGCTCAGACGCTCGGCCTGATCGACAGTAATGCCGCAGCCGCGTGCCCAGCCTTCAGCGGCTTTGGTGGCAACGCCGTTGGCGTCAAAGGCAGCGGCAATCGCCGGGCCGCGTTTTTCCACTTCGCGATCTGGCTGGGCAGCGCTCAGGCTGGCCACCTTCAGCGCCAGACGACGCGGCGTGGCGTACCAGCATACCTCGCCATGGCTCAGGCCAGCGGCGTCCAGTTCAGCGGTAAAATGGGCGGCAAAAGCTTCGGCCAGGCTGCGCAGCGCCTTTGGCGGCAGCTCTTCGGTGCCGATCTCCACCAGAAAAGTTTTTTCAGTCATGGCTGCCTCTTATTTCGTTTTGCACATCGGGAAGCCCAGCGCCTCGCGAGACGCATAGTAGGCCTCAGCCACGGCTTTGGTCAGGGTACGGATGCGCAGGATATAGCGCTGACGTTCGGTCACGGAAATCGCCTTGCGGGCATCCAGCAGGTTAAAGGTGTGGCCCGCTTTCAGAATACGTTCGTAGGCAGGCAGCGGCAGCGGTTTCTCCAGCGCCAGCAGGCTTTGCGCCTCTTTCTCATACTGTTCAAAGCAGGTGAACAGGAAATCGACGTCCGCGTGCTCGAAGTTATAAGTCGACTGCTCAACTTCATTTTGATGGAACACGTCACCGTAGGTGGTTTTCCCCAGCGGACCGTCGCTCCAGACCAGATCGTAAACGCTGTCCACGCCCTGGATATACATCGCGAGGCGTTCCAGACCGTAGGTGATCTCACCGGTCACAGGCTTACATTCAAGGCCGCCAACCTGCTGGAAATAGGTAAACTGCGTCACTTCCATGCCGTTCAGCCAGACTTCCCAGCCCAGGCCCCAGGCGCCGAGCGTCGGGTTTTCCCAGTTATCTTCGACGAAGCGGATATCGTGGATGGTCGGATCCAGACCCAGCTCGTTCAGCGAGCCGAGATAAAGCTCCTGAATATTGTCCGGCGACGGCTTAATGATCACCTGAAACTGATAGTAGTGCTGTAAACGGTTAGGGTTTTCGCCATAGCGGCCGTCGGTCGGACGGCGGGAAGGCTGCACGTAAGCGGCGGCAATCGGCTCCGGGCCGAGCGCCCGCAGGCAGGTCATCGGGTGAGAGGTTCCCGCACCCACTTCCATGTCCAGTGGCTGAACAATGGTGCAGCCCTGGCGTGCCCAGTAATCCTGTAAGGTCAGGATCAGTCCCTGAAAGGTCTTGGTATCAAACTTTTGCATGTTGGATTCGCACGCGAGACAGTAGTTATAAAAAGTGGGCGCCAGTATACCCTTTGACCGGGCGATAGTCAGCCCGATCTGATTTTCGTCCGCTCAGGTTGTTGATTATCAGCCACCTGGCTACGCTCTGGTACGCACTGATGCCTGGGGATTGAGGATGAGATGAAGGAAAAGGTTAACTGGATAGACAATTTACGCGCTGTCGCCTGCCTGATGGTGATTATGATCCATACGACGACCTGGTATGTGACCAATGCCGGATCGGTCAGCGAAACGACCTGGGATCTGTCAAACCTGCTTAACTCCGCCTCGCGCGTCTGCGTGCCGATCTTTTTTATGATTTCGGGCTATCTGTTTTTTGGCGAGCGCAGCGCTCAGGGCCGTCACTTTTTACGTATTGCGCTCTGCCTTCTTTTCTACAGCCTGGTCGCGCTGGCCTACATCACCTGGCTGACGCCGATTAGCGAGGGGCTTTCGGTCAGAAACCTGTTTCAGAAGCCCGTCTTCTACCACTTATGGTTTTTCTTCGCCATTATCACTATCTATCTGCTCTCGCCGCTGATTCAGGTCAAGCCGGTGACGGCGGGCTATCTCGCGGCAGTGACAGTAGTGCTGGCCGTGCTCGCCAACCCCAATACCGTTGAGCAATCTGTCGGATCGTTTCAGTGGCTACCGCTGAACCTCTACATCAGCGGAGACAGCTTCTATTACGTGCTCTATGCCCTGTTTGGCCGGGCAATCGGCATGATGAACACCGACAGACGCTGGCTCAGCTGGCTGGCAGGCCTGGCGTTTATCGCCAGCGTGGCAGGCATTGCGGTGGGCACCAAAAAACAGATGGCCATCAACGGCGCCTTTGCCGACACCTGGTATCTCTACTGCGGACCGGTAGTCTTTATCGCGGCGGTCAGCCTGCTGCTGCTGTTTAAGAACTGCCTCAATCAGCGCACGTTGCCGTTTTTAGCGTTAATTTCCCGCAATTCGCTGCCCATTTACGGCTTTCACGCGCTGTTTATCCACTATATGCGCACCCACGATCTGGACTATACGAACCGGCCGCTGCTGGATATTCCGCTGATTTTTATGGTGACGCTGGGCGGCAGCCTGCTGCTGGCAACGGTGCTGCGCAGGCTGGATACCAGGCATCTGGTGAGTTGAGTACTGAACTCGCTGTGGACGCTGTCCGTTCAGCCTGGAGGCGGCTGAACGGGCGATGCATCAGGTGCCATACCCCATCACCTGGAGTAGGTGATGCGCCTGCTGGACGGCATCCTGGCGATGCGCGATACCCATTTTCTGATACAGGTTGCGGATATGTGTTTTGATGGTGGTGGCGGCCACATCCAGCTCCCCGGCGATCTGGTCATTACTGTAGCCGGAATAGATAAGCCCCAGCACCTGCCATTCGCGCTGGGTGAGTGGGCTGGTCCGGATCAGCTCAGGCACCTGCGGATGGTTAAGCAGCTTGCTGACGAACCCTTCATCAAAGTGGGCAAATTTGTGGCGATGATGCTGATTGATTTCACGCAGCACATGCTGAGCGCGACGGCGCTCCAGCTCCGGCAGCAGGTTAAGCTGCATTAACTGTCGCAACTGCTGGGCCATAATCTCGCCCTCAATCACGAAGTGGCTGATAAAACCGGTGCGGTTTGCCAGCTCCAGCGCCTCAATCAGCGCGACCTGCGCCTCGCTTTTCCGTCCGGTCTGCCAGTAAAGCAGATTGAGCAGCAGCAGGTTGCGGTTGAGATCGCTGGCGAGGCGAAACTGCCGGGCGTTAGCGTTCAGCTCGTCCAGAATCGCTTCCGCTTCCTCAAATTTATCCAGCAGGATCTGCATCCGGGCGATATTGCGCCACTGTCCCTGCTGAAAGTGGTTGCTCGCTTCGCCCGATCGGGCGGCCTGCTGAAGCCAGAGGCGTGCGGCGGCCTTATCGCCGGTGATCTGCCAGTAAATCACCCGGGTCTTGTCGGTATTGGTCAGCCAGTCAACGTGATACTGACCGGTTTTCAGCAGCGCTTCACAGCGCTGGAGGTAGTGGTGGGCGTTGTCGAGCTGTCCCCGGGCCAGCGAGCATTTCGCCAGCATCGCCAGACACTGTAGCTGCTGCTGAGGATGGAAGTTGGTCAGCACTTCAAGCCCCTGTCGTGCCGCCTGTTCAGCCTCGTCGAAGCGGGACCATGACCAGAGCAGCTGCGAGCGCAGACGCAGCAGAAATTCATGCATAGGCAGCTGTTGCAGATGCTGCTCGCGCACCAGCTCAAAGGCGCGATCCTGCATCTCGTAGGCCGCCTGCAAAAAACCCTGGGCAATCAGGATTTCGCTCTGCTGTAGCAGTGCCCAGAGCGCGTAATGGTAAACCTGATAGCGACGGGCGATCTGCTCCGTTTGCTGCATCATCGGCAGGGCGCGGGCGAAATCTCCCCGGCAGTGCAGAATTTCGCCGGTGACGGAGGTCGCCACGATGCGGCTGTAATAACTGTCATAGGGAAGGTAACGTAACGCTTCGCTGGCCAGCCGCTCCGCTTCATCCTGTCGGCCATCGTTAATGGCGACCTGGGCACGCAGCGCGTCGAACTCTGCGGTAAGCTCCCGATCCATAATAATATTGCACCGCTGCATTTCATCGCTGGCGCGGGCGATCAGGGCTTCCACTTCCGCATAGCGGTGCTGGCTCTGCGCCAGCCAGGCCTGCAGCAGCACCAGCTTCGGATTCTGGATCAGGCAATCGTAAGGCAGGGCGCTCAGGCAGGATTCCAGCAGCGCCAGCTCGCTCTGATTGAACAGGGACCAGGCGTGCTGGAGCAAAATGTCCCGCAGCAGGGTGATATCTTCTGCGCCGAGCGCATGGTGGATCGCCTCGGCCGGAAAGCCCTGCGCCAGCCAGCCTTCCGCCGCCGCGCGGTGGATTTCCGGCAGTTCGCCCGCCAGCTCCCACTGGCAGCGCTGCCGCAGGAAGGAGGCAAACAGCGGATGGAAGTTAAACCACTCCCCGGTATCGTCCATTCGGTGGATAAACAGTCCCTGGCACTCCAGCGCTTCCAGCCGCTCCTGACCATTATCGCCGCCGGTCAGGCGCACAATCAGCGCATCATTCATTGAACGCAGCAGGGAGCAGCGGAGCAGGAAGTCGCGGGTCGGTTTATCCACCCGGTCCAGCACTTCTTCCACCAGATACTGCGAAAGATGGCTGGCGTTCAGCCCGGAAAGCTTGCGCGCCGACTGCTGGGTGGACTGCTGCGCGGGCGTGGTGGACTGCCGGGCAGAGAGCGCAATCAGCTGCAGCGCAGTGGCCCATCCCGCCACGTCATCGCACAGGCGGCTGCTGTCAGCCTGATCGATCGGATCGGCCAGCCGGCAGTCAAAAAACTGCTGCGTTTCATGATGGGTAAAAGCGAGCTGGTCAGCATTCAGTTCCAGCAGCTGGTCGCGTACGCGCAGATTGGCGATGCCCAGCGGCGGCAGGGTGCGGGAAAGCACCAGCAGCGAGACGTTTTCCGGCTGATGGCGCAGGAAAAACCGCATTCCTTCATGGATCGCGTCGTTATGGATCAAGTGATAATCATCGATCACCAGCAGCAGCGGCGCGTTCCACTCAGACAGCTCGACAAACAGCTGGGCGAACAGCGCGGAGAGGCTGGCATACTGGTGATTAAGGCTCAGCGCCTCGCTTTTTTTGCAGTGATCGCCGGTCGCTAACTGGATAGCGGCAATCAGATAGGTGGCAAAACGTTCCGGCTGATTATCGCTTTCGTCCAGCGAATACCAGCCGAGGTGATTTTTACCCGAGGCCCAGTGCGCCATCAGGGTCGTTTTACCGTAACCCGCCGGGCTGGTCACCAGCGTCAGACGATATTGAGGCACGGCAGAAAGCCTGGTCAGCAAACGCTCGCGCACCACCGTATTTTGTAACCGCACCGGGCGGCTCAGCTTCGAAGGTATCAGCATAATTTTGGTTCTTATGGCGGAGCCCAGAGGGATTTTTATTTATTTTAGAGGGCGTAATTAATCCTGTTTCTTAAAGTCTGCCTTCAATGCGTTGATTGCAAGCTAGTTTCATTTTGGCGTTTCGTTTAGTCGTACTTCGTCACAATTCTAAAAATAGGACTTTCCGGTACGTTCCCCCACCGCCTTTTTCCTCCGGCTACGCCCCGCGACTCCTCCCTGACTAAACCCTGGCGGGAGGATGCCGCCCGTCTGACCCCGATGCAGCATAGTCAAAAAATTTCCCCCCAATATTTCGGACAGTGAGGGTATGTGATGCAGCAGGTTACGTTGGATAAAGCGCAGTTTCTGGCCGCGCTAAAGCGCCAGTGGCAGGGCTTCGGTTTGCAACAGGCGCAGGATATGACGCCACATCAGTGGTGGCAGGCGACCAGCGCGGCGCTTTCTGAACAGCTGAACGCCCAGCCGCAGGCGATGGCGGAGAAAACATCGCTGCGTCACGTGAATTACCTGTCGATGGAATTTCTGATCGGGCGGCTGACCGCCAATAATCTGAGCAACCTCGGCTGGTATGACACGGTCTGCGAAGCGTTAAAAGAGCAGGGCGTGGATCTGGCTGATGTGCTTGAGCAGGAAGTCGATCCGGCGCTGGGTAACGGTGGGCTGGGCAGGCTGGCGGCCTGTTTTCTTGATTCGATGGCGACGGTCGGCCAGCCGGCAACCGGCTACGGCCTGAACTATCAGTACGGCCTGTTCCGTCAGTCTTTTGAGGAGGGGAAACAGCAGGAGGCGCCCGACATCTGGCACCGCGAAAGCTATCCCTGGGCGAATCACAATACGGCCCTGGCGGTGGATGTCAGCTTCGGCGGCAAGCTGATCAAGGATGCGGCGGGCCGCGAGCAGTGGCAGCCCGCCTTCACGCTGCGCGGAGAGGCCTGGGATCTGCCCGTGGTCGGCTATCAGAACGGCATCACCCAGCCGCTGCGGCTGTGGCAGGCCACCGCCATTGAGCCTTTCGACTTAGGCCTGTTCAACGACGGCGAGTTCCTGAAAGCCGAGCAGAACGGCATTGATGCCGCGAAGCTGACGAAAGTGCTCTATCCGAACGATAATCATCTGGCGGGCAAGCGTCTGCGCCTGATGCAGCAATATTTCCAGTGCGCCTGCTCGGTGCGCGATATCCTGCGCCGTCACCATTTCCTGGGCCGCAGCATCGAAACCCTGCCGCAGTATGAAGTGATCCAGCTTAACGATACGCATCCGACCATCGCCATTCCGGAGCTGCTGCGGATCCTGCTGGATGAGCATCAGCTGGAATGGGATGCGGCCTGGAAAATCGTCAGCGGGACGTTTGCCTACACCAACCATACGCTGATGCCGGAAGCGCTGGAGTGCTGGGATGAAAAACTGGTTCGCAGCCTGCTGCCCCGCCACTTCTCGCTGATCAAGGCCATGAACGCCCGCTTTAAAAAAGTGGTTGAGGCACGCTGGCCCGGTGACAGCGCCGTATGGCAAAAGCTCGCCATTCATCATGATAAGCAGGTCAGAATGGCTAACCTGTGCGTGGTCAGCGGCTTCGCCGTTAACGGCGTGGCGGCGCTGCATTCCGATCTGGTGGTCAAAGATCTGTTTACGGAGTATCACCAGCTCTGGCCGGAGAAATTCCATAACGTCACCAACGGCATCACGCCTCGCCGCTGGCTGAAGCAGTGTAATCCCGCCCTGTCGGCGCTGATTGACGACAAGCTTGGCACGACCGGCTGGGTCACCGATCTGGACGCGCTCAGGGGATTGGAAGATTTTGTGGACGACGCGGCGTTTCAGCAGCAGTTCCAGCACATTAAGCGGGAAAATAAGGTCAAGCTGGCGCATTACGTTAAGCAAACGATGGGTATCACGCTGAACCCTGACGCGATTTTTGATGTGCAGATTAAACGGCTGCATGAATATAAGCGCCAGCACCTGAACCTGCTGCATATCCTCTCGCTTTACCGTCAGCTTCGGGATAATCCGCAGAAAGATTGTGTGCCTCGCGTTTTCCTGTTTGGCGCAAAAGCCGCACCGGGTTACTACCTGGCCAAAAATATTATCTACGCCATCAATAAAGTGGCAGAGAAGATAAACAACGATCCGCTGGTGGGCGATCGTCTCAAAGTGGTGTTCCTGCCGGATTATAAGGTTTCCGTTGCTGAGCTGATTATTCCTGCGGCGGACGTCTCTGAGCAGATCTCCACCGCCGGGAAAGAGGCGTCAGGCACCGGCAATATGAAGCTGGCGCTGAACGGCGCAATGACCATCGGGACGCTTGACGGCGCGAATGTGGAAATTGCTGAGCAGGTTGGTGAAGAAAATATCGTTATCTTTGGCCTTACGGTTGAAGGCGTGAAGGCGCTGCTGAAAAAAGGCTACGATCCGCTGAAGCTGCGTAAAAAAGATAAGCTCCTTGATAAATTACTGAAAGAACTGGAAAACGGCTTCTTCAGCAATGGCGATAAAGCGGCGTTCCGGCCCATGCTCGACAGTCTGCTTTCCGGTGGAGATCACTGGCTGGTGCTGGCCGATTTCGCCAGCTATCTGGCGGCGCAGGAGAAGATCGAGGCGCTTTACCGTGATACGCAGCAGTGGACGCGCAGCACCATTCTGAACACGGCAAGAGTGGGAATGTTCAGCTCTGACCGGTCGATTCGTGACTACCAGCAGCGGATCTGGCAGGCGAAGCGCTAAGGGGATCTTATGGAAAATCAGGCACTGGAGCAGGCCGCCCTTGAGGCGGGGATTGCTTCCGGCTTTATCAATGCCCACGGCAAACAGCAGGCGATCGCCAGCGAAACCAAGCGGGAGCTGCTGAACGCGATGGGCTGGACCGCTGGCCGCCAGCCGCTGGCCAGTCCGGTCCCGGCAGTGAAGGTCTTCACTAAAGGCAGCCGCTATGCGCTGCCGGTCAGTGGTGAGGGCGAATATCACTGGCATTTCCAGCAGGAAGGCGGGGCGGTGCAGCAGGGGCGGGTGAACGGCAGAATGACGCTGGTACTTTCAGGCCGCATTCTGCCTGGCTATCACCGCTTAACGCTAACCCAGGCCGATCGCAGCTGGGAGTGCCGCGTTATCGTCGCGCCGCAGCGCTGCTACGAGCCGGATGCCCTGCTGGCCGGTAAAAAACTGTGGGGCGCCTGCGTCCAGCTCTATACGCTACGGTCAGAACATAACTGGGGCATTGGGGATTTTGGTGACTTGCAGCAGCTGTTAACCAACGTGGCGTCCCGCGGCGGCGCTTACGTCGGTCTTAATCCTATTCACGCGCTTTATCCCGGCAATCCGGAAGCGGCCAGCCCTTACAGCCCTTCCTCCCGCCGCTGGCTGAATGTTATTTATATTGATGTGGGCGCGGTGGAAGACTTTCGCCTCAGCGAGGCGGCGCAACGCTGGTGGCAGGACCCCGATACGCAGAGCGCGCTGAACGCGGCGCGTCAGTCGGACTGGGTCGATTACAGCCGCGTGATGACGCTGAAACTGCAGGGGCTGCGGCTGGCAAATCGTTACTTCAACGCCCGTAACGCGCAGGATACGCAGCGGCAGGCCTTCGCCCGCTTCATCAGCGAGGGCGGCGAGAGCCTCTATCTGCAGGCTGCATACGATGCGCTCTATGCGCATCTGGCGGCCACTACTGGCGTGGCGCAGGGCTGGAACGCCTGGCCGGAAGCCTACCGTCACGCGCGCGGGCCAGAGGTCCGGGCTTTTTGTGAACAGCATGCCGGGGAGGTGGAATTTTACCTCTGGCTACAGTGGCTGGCGGAAACGCAGTTTGCCGCCTGCTACCAGACGAGCCAGCAGGCGGGAATGTCCATCGGGCTCTACCGCGATCTCGCGGTCGGCGTGGTGGAAGGCGGCGCAGAGACCTGGGGCGATGGCGAACTTTACTGCCTGAAGGCCTCGGTCGGTGCGCCGCCGGATATTCTCGGCCCTCAGGGGCAGAACTGGGATTTGCGGCCGATGGATCCCTGGGCGATGGTCAGCCGCGCCTATCAGCCGTTTATCGATATGCTGCGTTCAAATATGACCCACTGCGGCGCGTTGCGCATCGACCATGTGATGGCGCTGCTGCGTCTCTGGTGGATCCCGGCAGGCGGAACGGCGGATAAAGGCGCTTACGTTCAGTACCCTATCGACGATCTGTTAGCCATACTCGCGCTGGAAAGCCAGCGTCATCGCTGTATGGTGATTGGTGAAGATCTCGGTACCGTACCGGTGGAAATCATCAGCAAACTGCGCGAAAGCGGCGTTTACTCCTATAAAGTGCTCTACTTTGAACGCGATGCGGAGTGCACCTTTCGCGCGCCACAGTCCTACCCCGTACAGGCGATGGCGACGCTAACCACGCACGATCTGCCTACGCTGCGTGGCTACTGGCAGAGCGACGACCTGACGCTGGGAAAAAAACTGGGCCTGTATCGCGATGAAACCCTGTTGCAGGGGCTCTACGCGGAGCGGGCCAGGGCACGCCAGGGTTTACTCAACAGCCTGCACCATTACGGCTGCGTGCCGAAAAGCACCGGGCGCCAGGCAGCGTTTATGCCGCTGACGCCCGTACTGCGACGCGGTATGCAGCGCTATGTGGCCGACAGCGCCTGCGCGCTGCTGGGGCTGCAGCCTGAAGACTGGCTGGATATGCAAGCCCCGGTCAACGTGCCCGGCACCAGCGATGAATATCCTAACTGGCGGCGCAAGCTTTCTCACACGCTTGAAGCGATGTTTGCTGACCCGGAGGTCAATAAACTGATTAAAGATCTGGATAAGCGCCGCCGGAAAGTCTCGGTGAACTGACCCTAAACTTCAGCAGTCACTGATGAGGTGACTGGCGTGGCTATCGTTGCTGTTACATTGTACGTCGTCAGGCGGGAGAACATATCCCGCCTGACTCTTTTCTGGATACCCTGAATGCGCTGCGATCAGGTTAATGTCGGGTTCCTCACTGGCTGCCTCTTCATCTTGTGTACAGATTAGCCCTCTTCCTCTGAAACGTTTTATGCCGAATGACGCATTTCTGATCTCATCTACAGCGTGTCGCTTTAAGCCTGCCGTTATTTACTCTGATTTCATTACTATGCTGCATGTTAACCGGGGCTTATTCCCTTTTCTGCGGTAACTGAGCGCGACAATCACGAAGGATTGCCAGTATTCGTACCCTGACGAAAAGGGGGAACGGGCAGGAAGATGAGTAAAGTGGGCGCGAATGAGGCAGGCAGTGGCTATGCAGATAATGTGGGCTGAGTAGTGGGCGTAGTGGAATTTTTGACGCAGGCGGGCTGAGTAATAAGCCGGATGCAGAAAAAGTTGCATAAAAAAGGTGGCCTTACGGCCACCAGAGACACAGGCGCAAACTGCAAAGACGTTCTTAAAAGTACTTCTCAAATAATAAACGCGATTTTCTGCGGCTTAACTCATCCCTTCACGCCTCCTGAAGTCAGTCCCCCTACCAGCCAGCGCTGCGCAATCAGAAACACTGCCGTGATAGGAATGGCGGAGAGGATGGCCGCTGCCGCAAAATCACCCCACAGGTAGTTCTGGGGATTCAGATACTGCTGCATGCCTACCGCCAGCGTATAGCTGTTAACGTCCCGCAGTAAAAGTGAAGCGACCGGCACTTCGGTGATCGCGGCGATAAAAGAGAGAATAAACACCACTGCCAGAATCGGGACGGAGAGCGGCAGCAGCACCAGCCTGAACGCCTGCCACGGCGTGGCGCCATCCAGCGAGGCGGCTTCCTCCAGCGAGCCATCGATAGTTTCAAAGTAGCCTTTGATCGTCCAGACGTGCAGCGCAATGCCGCCCAGGTAGGCGAAAATCACGCCGCCGTGGGTGTTCAGACCCAGAAAAGGCACGTAGATGCCCAGCCGGTCAAACAGGGCGTACAGCGCCACCAGCGACAGCACCGCGGGAAACATCTGGAAGATCAGCATCCCTTTCAGCAGCGTGCTTTTACCGCGAAACTTCATGCGGGCGAATGCATAGGCGCAGGTGGTTGAAAGCGCCACAATGCCAATCGAGGTGATGACCGCAATCTTGATCGAATTCCACAGCCAGAGCATCACCGGGAAGGGCGGCGGCGTGACGCTGCCGTCAGCATGCGTAACCGGTATGCCTAACGCCAGCTTCCAGTGATCCCAGGAGATGCTGTCGGGGATCAGGCTACCGGTGGCAAAGTTGCCGGGCCGCAGCGAAATGGCGAAAACCATCAGCAGCGGGAACAGGATCAGGGCGATAAAGCCCAGCAGTAACAGATGTGTGATCAGCAGCCTGACGCGCTGCGATTTCGGTTGAACCATCGCCATAAGGGACCCTTAATCAAATTTCATGCGTGAGGCTTTCAGGTTGATGGCCGCAAGTCCGCCAACCAGCAGGAAAATCAGCGTGGCAATGGCCGCCGCCAGCCCAAAGTCCTGTCCGCCGCCGCCTTCAAAGGCGATGCGATAGGTATAGCTGACCAGCAGATCGGTATGGCCCGCCGGCGTGGTGGTGCCAATCCTGTCCGGCCCGCCGTTGGTCAGCAGCTGGATCAGCACAAAGTTATTAAAGTTAAAGGCGAAGCTGGCGATCATCAGCGGCGTCAGCGGTTTTATCAGCAACGGCAGCGTAATGCGGAAGAAGTTCTGCAGCGGTGTGGCGCCGTCCATGGCGGAGGCTTCATAAAGATCGTCGGGGATCGCCTTCAGCAGGCCCATACAGAGGATCATCATATAGGGGTAACCGAGCCAGGTATTGACGATCACCAGCATGGTTTTCGCGGTCAGCGGATCGCTGAACCAGGCGGGCTTGATGCCAAAGAGCGTGGAGAGCATCAGGTTGATCTCGCCAAAGCTCTGGTTAAATAACCCTTTAAAAATCAGGATGGAAATAAACGCGGGCACCGCATAGGGCAGGATCAGCAGCAGACGATAGGCCGCTTTCCCTTTCAGGGCATCCCACTGCACCACGCAGGCCAGCACCATGCCAACGGCGACGGTCAGGATTACGGTGATCAGCGAAAAGAGCAGGGTCCAGACAAAAATCGCCAGGAACGGTTTCTGAATGCCCTCATCCTGGAAAACGCGCAGGAAGTTCTGCCAGCCAATGCTGACCGTAAAGCCGGGGCTGAGCACCTCAGTCTGCCATGCGCCCTGGTTGTCTACCTGCTGATAAAAGCCGGTAGTCATATTCGGGCGGTAGATTTTGCCATTCTGATTGTTGGTCAGCTGGCTGCCATCTTCGCTTTGCTGATAGAGCGGTCTGGTGGCGGAAAACTGGCGCAGGGAACTCATATGCAGCGTCGTGCCGTCGGGAAGCTCCGCCGTCAGCTGGCCCAGCGCCTGACGGTTTTGCGTGACTGCGCGCAGGCCCGCTTTCTCCGAGGTCGGTGCGCTCTGCGGCGTCATCGCCAGCGTTTGCGGTTCGGTGGGCGTAAAGGCAAAGGGTTTTGAGACCAGCAGATCGCCATTCTCCGGCGAGGTCAGCGTCAGCTGCCATTTTTCATCTGCGGGATAGAGCGCGAAGCTCCAGGTTTTACCTTCAAGATACTGGCGATCCATCAGCACGTTCTGGACGCGTTCCAGCGAGAGCTGGTGGGTGCTGCTGTAATTGGTAAACGCGATGGCAATGGTGCATACCAGCGGAAACAGGACGAACAGGCCAATTCCCGCCAGGCCAGGATAGACGTAGCGCCAGGAGTAGGCGCGGCGGTTGCCATAAATGAATAAACCGAGGCTGGCGAGGATCAGCGTCAGTATGGCGAAGAGGATCTCTCCCTGCGCATACATCAGCACAATCAAATAACCGGCTATCAGGGCAAACAGGCCGAGGAAGCTCCAGGCGATCGCGTTGTTTACCGGCCGGTTTTTCCGGTCAGCGGTCTGGGTTAAGGGCATAAAACAATCCTTCTCGGCACGAAATGGGCCAGCGATGACCCATTCCGCTATTCAGCAGTGGCGGCGGTTATTTATTAATGCGGGTTTCCGCTTCTTTCAACGCCTGCGGCACGGTCTGACGACCATTGACGGCGTTAATGATTGCGCTGCGCTCGGCATACCAGAAGGCGCTCATTTGCGGGATATTCGGCATGATTTCGCCATTTTTGGCGTTTTCCATGGTGGCGGCGATGCGCGGATCTTTTTCCAGCTGAGCCTGGTAGGACTTCAGCGCCACGGCGCCGAGCGGCTTATCGCTGTTAACCTTGCTTAAGCCTTCATCGGTAATCAGGTAGTTTTCCAGGAACTCTTTCGCCAGCTCCTTGTTCGGGCTGGCGGCGTTGATGCCTGCTGTCAGGACGCCAACAAAGGGTTTGGAAGGCTTGCCGTGGAAGGTTGGCAGCAGCGCCACGCCGTAATTGATCTTGCTCTTGTCGAGGTTCGCCCAGGCCCAGGGGCCGTCGATGGTCAGCGCCGTCTGGCCTTTGTTAAAGGCCGCTTCGGCAATCGAGTAGTCCGTGTCGGCGCTGATATGTTTATTTTTCACCAGATCGACGATGAACTGCAGGCCAGCCTGCGAACCGGCATTATTGACGCCGGTATCTTTGGTATCGTATTTGCCTTCCGCATATTTAAAGGCGTAGCCACCGTCAGCCGCAATGACGGGCCAGGTGAAGTAGGGTTCCTGAAGGTTCCACATAATGGCGCTCTTGCCCTGGCCACGCAGCTTTTTGTCCAGCGCCGGGATCTCTTCCCAGGTTTCAGGCGCTTCTTTGATCAGATCTTTATTGTAAATCAGCGAGAGTGACTCGACGGCTACCGGATAACCGATCAGTTTGCCGTTGAACGTCACGGCATCCCAGGTGAAGGGGAAGAGCTTATCTTTGAACGCCTGATCCGGGCTCACTTCCGCCACCAGGCCAGACTGGGCATAACCGCCAAAACGGTCGTGGGCCCAGAAGATGATGTCCGGTCCGTCGCCGGTCGCGGCAACCTGAGGATACTTCTCTTCAAGCTTATCCGGATGCTCAACAGTCACCTTAATGCCGGTGTCCTGTTCAAACTTTTTCCCGACTTCCGCCAAGCCGTTATAGCCTTTATCGCCATTGATCCAGATAACCAGCTTGCCTTCTTCTATTTTAGCGACGGCGGCGGCAGAGAACGCCAGCGAAGCCAGTGCGGAAAGGGCGAGGGTGCGTTTAACGACAGTTTGTATGCTGAGAGCCATAATCCAGTCCTTTTATTTCCGGCGATTGCTCGCGTGACGGAGGGAATGAGAGGGTACGGCGCCAGTGTGGGTTCAAGCTGGTCGGGCTTCATCCTCCCCCGCTCTACGCCCCCAGCTGTCAGAATGTGACCCCGTTAACACACTCACCCCGAATACGCCTCCGGAGAGAGAAAACACCATCGTTTTTTGCAGCAGCGATCACGAAACCGCTTTTTAAACGGAACTTACCGGCGGCGCCGCCTGTGTCCCATCCTCCCTGCCTCTCCCCCATGAAAAACCCGGTTACGGATGATTACGCTTTGCCGCATTAGCCGCACTCTTCCTGCCATTACTTATCTTTCCGCAGTACCGACAGGAGTTCAGGATGGCGAGCGTTACCCTTAGCGGCGTCTGTAAAGCCTTTGGCGACACGGTGATTTCCAGCGACATCAATCTGGCGATCGGGGAGGGCGAGTTTGTGGTCTTTGTCGGCCCTTCTGGCTGTGGTAAATCGACTCTGCTTAGAATGATCGCCGGGCTGGAGGAGATTACCTCCGGCGAGCTGAAAATTGGCGACAGGCGGATGAATGAAGTCCCGCCAGCGGATCGCGGCATCGGTATGGTCTTCCAGTCCTACGCGCTCTATCCGCATCTGTCGGTGGCAGAAAATATGTCCTTCGGCCTTAAGCTGGCGCGGACGAAGAAAGCGGAGATTGACCATCGCGTTAATCAGGTTTCGGAAGTGCTCCAGCTCGCCCATCTGCTGGACCGTCGTCCCAAGGCGCTCTCCGGCGGACAGCGCCAGCGCGTGGCGATTGGCCGCACGCTGGTGGCCGAGCCGAAGGTATTCCTGCTGGACGAACCGCTCTCTAACCTTGATGCCGCCCTGCGCGTTCAGATGCGTATTGAGATTTCCCGCCTGCATAAGCGCCTGAAGCGCACGATGATTTACGTTACGCACGATCAGGTTGAGGCGATGACCCTGGCCGACAAAATCGTGGTGCTTAACGCCGGACGCATTGTGCAGACCGGCAAGCCGCTGGCGCTCTATCACTATCCGGCCAACCGCTTCGTGGCCGGTTTTATCGGTTCCCCCAAAATGAACTTCCTGCCGGTCAAGGTCATTGCCGCTGAACCCGAACGCGTTCAGGTCGAGCTGCCCGATCGCCAGTGGGTCTGGCTGCCCGTGGAGGGCAACGCTGTCATCGCAGGCAGCAACCTGTCGCTGGGTATCCGTCCTGAGCATCTGTTGCCGGGCGAAGAGGCTGAAATCAGGCTCTCCGGCGAGGTGCAGGTCGTTGAGCAGCTGGGGAACGAAACGCAGATCCATATCCAGATTCCGGCAATTCGTCAAAACCTGGTTTACCGCCAGAACGACGTGGTGCTGGTAGAAGAAGGTGCCACATTCGCTATCGGCTTGCCGCCACACCGCTGTCATCTGTTCCGTGAAGACGGGACGGCCTGCCGCCGGTTGCATCCCGAGCCAGGCGTTTAAAAGCACATGTCCCCTACAGGAGAAGATGATGATAACTAAACGACTTTCCACTCTCGCGCTCGCAGTGGCTGCCGGCGTAATGTCCACTCAGGCGCTGGCGGTTGATTTTACGGGTTACGCCCGTTCCGGTATCGGCTGGTCCGGCAGCGGCGGCGAACAACAGTGTTTTACCGCCACCGGCGCGCAGAGCAAGTACCGCCTCGGTAACGAATGTGAAACCTATGCTGAATTAAAGCTGGGGCAGGAAGTCTGGAAAGAGGGCGACAAAAGTTTCTATTTTGACACCAACGTCGCCTATTCCGTTTCGCAGCAAAATGACTGGGAAGATACCGAACCCGCTTTTCGTGAAGCAAACGTGAAGGGGAAAAACCTGATCGAAGCGCTGCCTGGCTCCACCATCTGGGCCGGTAAGCGCTTCTATCAGCGTCATGACGTGCATATGATTGACTTCTACTACTGGGATATCTCCGGTCCCGGTGCCGGTCTGGAAGACATTGACCTGGGCTTTGGTAAGCTCTCTTTCGCCGCCACGCGTAACACCGAAAGCGGCGGCTCATTTGGCTATATCGCCGATCAGCGTGACGAAATTGCCACCTCCAACGACGTGTTCGACGTGCGTCTCGCCGGGCTGCAAACCAACCCAGGCGGCGTGCTGGAGCTGGGTGTCGATTATGGCCGTGCCAACGCCCGTGACGGCTACTCGCTGGCGGATGATGCCACCAAAGATGGCTGGTTGCTGACCGCAGAGCACACCCAGAGCATCTACAATGGCTATAACAAATTTGTGGTGCAGTACGCCGCAGACTCAATGACTTCACCCAATACCGGTGCCGCGAACGGTCACGCCAACGGGGCGTCCATCAATAACAATGGCAGCATGATCCGCATCCTGGATCACGGTGCGATGGATTTCAACGATACCTGGAGCCTGATGTATGTGGCGATGTATCAGGATACCGATCGCGATAACAACAATGGCACGACCTGGTATACGGTAGGCGTCCGTCCGATGTACAAATGGACACCGACGATGAGTACCCTGCTGGAAGCCGGTTATGACAACGTGAAATCTCAGCGTACCGGCGACCGCAACGGCCAGTATAAGGTGACGCTGGCGCAGCAGTGGCAGGCAGGCGACAGCATCTGGTCCCGTCCGGCTATCCGCGTCTTCGCCACCTATGCGAACTGGGATGAGAAGTGGGGCTATGACAGCGACGCTGGCGTGAACAATGGTCTGGCGATGAACGACACCAGCGCCAGAACCTTCAGCCGGGGCGATGATGATGAGATCACCTTCGGTGCGCAGATGGAAATCTGGTGGTAAT